>CAWCST010000001.1:0-1936316 GCA_963798305.1 uncultured Verrucomicrobiae bacterium | reverse complement strand
AGTTTCATTTCGCGAAATTGCTTCTCCAAATACGCGCGTCCTTCATCGGTAACCGCTTTCGTTTTGCGTTGATGGAGTTTATCATCGAGCGCCGCGAGCGCGCCGATCTGCGCGATGCCGTTCACGTTAAACGGCTGCCGGGTTTTCTGGAGCACGTCGATCATTTCGCGGCGCGCGATCCCGTAACCGACGCGCAAGCTAGCGAGGCCGTGGATTTTCGAAAAGGTGCGCAGAATGACGACGTTAGCGCCGCCGCGAACGTATCGAAGTGTATCAGGCGGACGATCGAGGAACTCGAAATAAGCTTCGTCGAAGACGACGACGATGTTTTCTGGAACGCGGGCAACGAAGGTGTCAACCTTGTCCTGCGGAATCAACGCGCCGGTGGGATTGTTCGGATTGGCGATGAAAATGATTCGTGTTTTGGCCGTAATCGCTTCGAGGATGGCGTTGAGATCGGGCTGAAAGTTCGGGCTGGGCGTCTCGATCGTGCGTGCGCCGAAGAGGGCGGCGATCAATTTGTAAGCGATAAAAGCGTGCTCGGAGGTCATGACGTGATCGCCGCGATCGAGAAAGGCGTGACCGATAAATTCGATCACTTCGTTCGAGCCATTGCCGAGGATGATGTTTTCGCGTGCGAATCCAAGTTCTTCCGCGAGCGCGTTGCGCAAATGAAAACCGCCGCCGTCGGGATAAAGCTGCGCCGCCTCGAGGGCGGCCCGCATCGCGGTGAGGGCCTTGGGCGATGGGCCGAGCGGGTTTTCGTTCGAGGCCAGCTTGATGATCTCACTTGGATCGACCTTGAGCTCGCGCGCGGTTTCTTCGATTGGCTTACCCGGCTCATAAACGGCGAGATCGCGTAGTTGTGGACTCGCCTGGTCCCAAATTGAACTCATGCCCGCAATCTAGGCAAAATTGCCCGAATGAACAAAAAGCTGTTCAGGCCGCGCGATCTGTCTCACGTTTTCGGAGTTATGAACAGCTTTCACTTTGTGGCCGACACAATTTTCTTCGGAGTCGGCAGTTTTTGGTTTTGGAAGATCATCGGCTGGACCGGCAACATCATCTTCGGAATTCGTTTCGTGATTCAATGGATCGCGTCCGAGCGGGCCCGCAAGAGCGTGATTCCGTTCGGATTTTGGGAATGCAGCGCCGTCGGCTCGGTCTTGTTGCTCTGTTATTTTGCAATTTATCGCCACGATTCCGTAGGTGTCTTGAGCAGCGCGATGCCTCTTCCAATTTACCTTCGCAACTTGTATTTCCGTTATACTCATCACAAACCGAAACACGCGGGCGCTGCGCCACGGGTTGAGGAGTGATTTTACGATAGCCGGACGGTGCGGTAAGCTCGAAGCATGATTCCGAGCGAGGAGATGACCTACCTCGATAACAATGCGACGACGCAGCTCGATCCGGCTGTGGTGGAGGAAATGTTGCCGTTCCTGACCGCGTCTTACGGAAATCCCTCGAGTGGCTACCAATTTGGCGGGCAAGTGCGGCGGGCGATCGATCGCGCGCGGGAAAGGCTTGCGGCGTCACTTGGCTGCGAGCCAGGCGAAATCGTGTTCACAAGTTGCGGGACAGAATCGAACAATGCTGCGATCAATTCGGCGTTGCAATTCGATCCGCGAGGAAAACATGTCGTGACCAGCGCGGTGGAACACAGTGCGGTGCTGCGGCATTGCCAGGCGCTGGAGCGGCAGGGCTGCGAAGTGACGTTTGTTAGTGTGGATCGAGATGGAAACCTCGATTTTGCGGAACTGGAGAAAGCGATCAGGCCGGACACGAAAATCGTTTCCCTGATGTGGGCAAACAATGAGACCGGCGTTCTCTTTCCAGTGGAAAAGATCGCGGAGATTTGTCGCGAAAAGTGCGTTCTTTTTCACACTGATGCTGTCCAAGCGGTCGGGAAAATCCCAATCCGCCTGCGCGACTCCGCGATCAATTTTCTTGCCCTTTCTGCGCACAAATTTCACGGACCGAAAGGCGTGGGCGCGCTTTACGTGAATCGCCGCTCGCGTTTTCGCGGATCGATCATCGGCGGCGGCCAGGAGAACGGGCGACGCGCCGGAACGGAAAACGTCGCCTCAATTGTGGCGCTTGGAAAAGCTGCCGAGCGGTCCTCCGAATCTCTTTCCGAGGAACAGACGCGCGTGCGCGCGATGCGCGATCGATTTGAAGAAGCGATTCTGGAAAAAGTTCGTGGCGTCTCGATAAACGGGGCGGGGGCCACGCGATTGCCAAACACTTCGAGCGTTTCGTTTGATGGAATTGAAGCAGGAGTGGCACTTGTCTTGTTTGATCGACATCATATTTGTTGCTCGGCCGGCTCTGCCTGTCGGACTGGTTCTGGGGAGGCGTCACATGTGCTTCGCGCGATGAATTTATCAGATGAGCGCGTCCGGGGCAGTTTGCGATTCTCATTTGGCAGGTTCAATGGAGACGAAGATGTCGAGCGAGCGATCGAGACGGTCCCGAAAGTGATCGAGAAATTACGCCAGTTGCCTCCGGCCGTCGCGGAAACGGCGCGGACTGCCGTGTCCTAACCTAGCGATCCGCGGCCGATTTACCGCCGGGTGAGATTGTAGGGCGCGCCTTCTGCTGGCAGGAAGGGATGCGGCTTCTACTGGTACTGGCTTTCTCCTTTGCCAGCGCGTTGTCCGTGGTTTCAGGCGTGGTGCCGCTCACGGCAAGTGACATTAGCCTGATGCTGCGTTCCGGCTGTTCCAGCGAAGCAGTACTCCGCGAACTTTCGACGCGACATTTCGCCGATACGCTTGATCCCGAAATGGAAAAACGGCTGATTCACGCGGGCGCGAATGCAGAACTCATTCAGGCGCTCCGAAGCGGCGCATATCAGCTGTCCGCTTCGGAAATTACGGCGGCAAAGGATAAGCGTTTGGCGCAGGAAAGAGGCGCTGGAGGAGTCTTGGAACAGTCGAAGCCAGCCGAGAGTGCGAAAGCGGATGCCCTTGCGCAATCAAATGCCGCGCCAGCTACTGCGCACCCGGGCGACGCGGTTTACCAGCGTCTCAAAGACGACCTGGTCTATTGGCACGAGGGCGGTGTGAGCCATTTCGACGACGAAGCCCTCGAGCACAAAAAACTGTACCTCCTCTTTTTCTCGGCGAATTGGTCCGTGCCAGGCCGCAAATTCACTCCGCAGCTTGTAGAGTATTACAACAGGGTCGCCCCGGAGCATCCAGAATTCGAAGCGATTTTTTTCAGCGCCGATCGTTCGCGGTTTGCAATGGAAACGTATATGGCCCAGAGCAACATGCCGTGGCCGGCGGTAGCTTATGACGAGCGGGGCGGTAAAGCCGGGGACATTCAGAAGAATTTCGTGTCCGAGATTCCGTGTCTCATTTTGGCAGATGCGAACGGCAAGATCCTTTCCCGGAGCCGGAACGGCGAAAGCGGGTTCGATGCCGGCAAAGTCCTTGCTGATCTCGACCAGATCTTTGCGCGCGGCAGTAATAGCACGATCGCGCCGACTCGTTGAGCGGGACTCGCCTCGGAACTGTCGATAGTCTCCGACGCCGACGACCTGACCACAAGGGTCGCTGCCGAGCTACGGCCACTCTCTGCGACTTCCGCTCTTACGCCGCAGATTGTGGCCTTGGTTTCCTGACAGTCCTTTGGGGTCCTCAGTGGTTGGGTTGCGGCTTTCGGTTTCCCGCGGCGCGGCGATCTTGGCCCGAAACGATCTTTTTCTTGTCTTCAGCGTGGGAACCCCGTAAAAAGCCGGGCCGTGAAAGCCGCAATTATGGGCGCCGGCGTTGAAGCCAGCGCCGCCTTTGCTTTCGCTGGTGTAGCAGCGCGCGAAATCGAATTGCTCCCAGTCGGTGGGCGATAGGGCAGCCTGAATCCGAACTGGCCGCTTGTACCGGCCCGCCGCCTAACGGATATCTTCTATGTAGCTGGCGATCTGGTAATCAGTTGCGACTCCATCGCCGGTGATTTCCTTGTCGAAATGGAATCCGGTGTTTCCGTTACCACTGAAGCTACGACCAAAGACCGCGCCATACCAATCGGGATTGCCCGTCAGCGTAATGACGCCATTTGGCGCGTAAATAGTAGCATAAACGTCACCCGGCGGAGCGATGGCAATGCTCTGCATGGATCCATCTGTTGGGCTAACCCCGTAGAACCGGGCTTGGCACCTGTTTCTTTGCGGCGTCGACGAGCGCTTTTTCCTCCGCGAGAAGGGTTGCCTTGTCTGCCAGTTGCAGAAACTGCGCAGCTTTCGCATTTGCTGCTGCCCGAACGAAGAACCCCCCGTAATAGGCGGGGATTTTCGGTCGCTCAAGCTCTTCCCGGCTCGGTAAGACAAACAGTTTGTGGTCAGCATGTTATCTCGATTAAATCGTTCTTTACTCGTGAATTTACGAGGATCTGCTAGAGCCGCGTAACCCGACCATTTGGCACATTTGCTGCTTCCGTCAGCGATGGTGAGTTCTAACCATTGCCATACTTGCCATAAACACCTCGCCGGCAGGTCGGCAGGCTTCACTATCGTCGAGTGCGTCGTCGCGATCGTCGTTCTCGGTATTGGCGTCGCTTCCACCGTCGGCGCACTAATCAGGATGAATTCCCTCGCCGCCTCGGCTCGCAATACCACTGGCGCTTACCAGACTCTGGAGAACCAGGTCGACCTCTTCCAATCGATGACCCCTTTCAATCCCCAAAAAACAAATCTGACTGCCGACCCGTGTTCCGGTCTAACTACAGCGCAGATTCCGAAGGATGCATGCCATGGTAGTTATCCAATGTACGATATGACCACGACCTCTGCAGGAACATGGCGTTCGATCTCTGTCGATGGCACGACTTTCAACGTGCCGGTATATCAATATACGGATCCTACTGGGACTGTGGTCGTTGTTCAGGGACAAGTGCAGGAACAGGTGACCGACCTTAATTTCGCCGGCACAAGTCCTAGTAGCGGTCCCTATCAAGCTTTGTTCCAAGTGACTTACACCTACCGCGGGCGACAATATTCGTTCTCGATAAGCACCCTCCGCAGTTCCGACATATGAAGCTCTCTCCACGAGCCCGCGGCGTCACCCTGGTCGAGATGCTCTTTGCGCTCATCTTGGTCGGCGTACCAGGTCTCCTTATTTATTCGGTCCTGTATGTCAGCACCGTCCTGGGCGCCAAGAACACGGCGGTGAACTTTTCGCATCAACAGGCTCGAATTGCCATGATGGACATGATTCAAAACCTGCATTCCTCCGTCTCGTTGCCAGCTCTGGCGAACGCCAGCGGCACGCCTTATCCATCGCCGGCTCCGGCCAACGCTGAGGGAATTGCGTTTCAGAAATGGTCAAGCGGTCCGCATCAGATCAAGAATAACGCCGCCGCGAATCAGAATCAGATTACATTAAACCTCACCACAGGAACGGGAAACCCAACGCCGGTAGCGGGACAACACTTGATTGTTCCCGCCTATCAAATTGAAGCTGACATCACAGCGGTCAGCGGACCCAGCAATAGTTTCACGGTGACGCTTGGTAATATATATGGTCCTGCCTTGACTCCTGCGGTGGCTTACCCGGTGAGTACGCTGCCGGTGGCAATTAATGGAACAGGCAGTACTGCTGGAGACGTCATTTGCTTCGTCACGGACCGCTGTTCCTATACCGTCGCGAACAGCACGCTGAGCTGGAATTGGAAGGGCAACCAGCGCACAGCAGCCAATGACATTACCAACGCCACGCCGTTCAACACACCACTTACTCCCGCCGGAGCCCTTTACTATCGTTTCGTAGCCGCACTCAATCTTTCGACGTCCGATCTCGCTTACAGCAACCGCGGCTACAAGTCAGCAAACATTTTACTCAACGGGCAGGTTCCGATGAAAGCACGGCTTACTACTTACCAATGAAGTCAATCTCTTGTCATAACCGTTCCGGCAACACGCTCGCCGTAGTGATCTGCATCATGGTAATTCTGATAGTGATCGCTGGGATAGCGGCTGAATTCACGATGAACGTCAACCGAAACGCGCAGCGCAACAACACACTGGAGAGCGCGATCGCGGTTGGCGACAGTTGCATCGAAATTCTGTTTAACAGCTGGAGAACAACCTGTCGGGCCACTCCGACCGTGCCGTTGGCGACGAGCGCTTTTTCCGCCGCTCCAACTCCAAGTCCCGGGCAGTTCCCAAATCTTCCTAGCGTCGCGAATTTCGTCAAACGGGGGGTAAGCTACAATCCTAGCACTGACGACGCAACGGATTACGATCCCACCTATACGATCTCCAATTATAAGGTTGTAGCGGTTGGTCCCGAATGGACCGCACTCTCGGGCGCGAGTGCATCGCCTACGCCAGCAATCGGAACGAGCACAACCTCCGCAACATATAATTACATCGCTTCGGCCGATGTGACGTTGCCAGCGCTGGGAGCGAACAAAACCGTAGTCGCAAAAATCCGGCGCGTGTTTCAAAAACAACAGATGTCGCCCTGGAACTTTGCGATTTTCTATGTCGATCCTCTCGAGATTCACCCGGGGCCACTATTCACCGTGACCGGCTGGGTGAACACGAATTCCAATCTCTACACAGGCCACAATACGCTCACGTTCGCGGACAAAGTGACGTTTGGCGGAGACTGGTTCTATCCGACGGCGCAGAACCCAACGTATGGATTTATGCCGGGCGACACCTATCATACGGAAACTCCAACCGCTCCAAACTGGCCCTCTAACCTTCCACCAACTCGCGAGCAAGCTCTGCAGCCATTCGGCATAGATAGCACGTTGATATTCAACACGACCGATTCCAATCCGAATAACGACAGCTACCACGAACTGATTGATCCGCCGAACACGCTTTTCAGTGATCCGCTAGCGGGCCAACGCTACTGGGATCAGGCCAGCGTTATTATCCAGGTCACGGACGGGATCGCTGGTGTACCAGGTTTCGACGGTCACCCCGGAGACGATTCGGTGAAGTTCTATACGGTAACCAATACGTTGACTGGGACTTTATCGGTGCCGATAACTAGCGGCTCGCTCTACAACGCGCTCGCTGGCGCAATCACCACGAACCAAACTATTCAGGATAACCGTGAGGGCGCCACCATTCGCGTTGCAACACTCGATGTGAGCCAGGTGGAAAATGCGAGTGGAACGGCCTACAAAAGCGGTCTCCCGGCTGCCCCCATCATTTACATGTACGACAGCAGTGAGACTTCCGGTGCAAGGCGGGGAATTCGGATCAAAAACGGGAGCAAAATTCCCACAGGGGGACTCACTGTTGCGAGCAACAATCCGGTTTATCTTCAGGGAGACTTCAACACGGGCGGGACCGGAAGCGCCGTTCCATCAAACAATCCTTCTAACTTCAATTCAGATGGGACGTACATTGACCCTTCGAATCCACCAGCCCCTCAAGTCTCCGGTTATACCCGCGCGCCCACTTCGATTCTCGCCGATGCGGTGGACATCCTTTCCAACAGTTGGAGTGACGCTAATTCGGGTACGGTTCCGACGGCTTCGCCGACAACCATCAACGCGGCGATCATCGCGGGTATCGTTCCGACCAATACTTATGGCGATGGCGCTTACAGCGGCGGGGCAGAGAACCTTCCGCGTTTTCTCGAGGATTGGACAAGTAAGACGCTCACCTATTACGGGTCGATGGTAGAGCTTTATCAGAGCAAACAATCGATCGGTGAATGGGGAAAAGCGAATGTCTATGTTCCGCCCACGCGGCAATGGTACTTCGATAACAAATTCCAAACGGCGCAGCCACCCGGCTCGATCGCAATCTACAGCTACATTAAAGGCAGATGGTACGTTCTTTAATTCACGCAGTAATCGCGGCGTTATTAATTGCCTCGGCGCGAGCCGAGTTGCAACTTACACCCAGCGTCGTTCAATACGAGCTTGATGGCGTCAAGTTAAAGCAACTCGCATTTCCCGATGGCCCGAAACAGGTGACCTACCAGGCTCCGCGCGGATGGGATTATTCCGGAAGCGCCAGCCAGTTAACCTTGCTTCCGCCGAACAAATCGCAAGCCGAAGCGATCATCTACAAGGTGTCTCTCCAGCAGCCGGGCAGTTTTGGCGATGCAACCCTGAAGAAGCTTGTGGACGAGACGATCGCGTCGATGCCTAAGGACAGCACAAATATCCAGATCGTCTCTCAAGAGAAAAACCCACTGCGAATTCAACGCAAAGAAACATTTCTAGTAACGTTCACTTATGATTTCCACGGGGCGAGCTACAGCCGCTCGATTCTGTTCTTGAACCGCGGCAACGAACAAATCCGATTTCAGCTGGTCTGTCTTCAGGCCGATTTCGAAGAGTTGCAGAAAGCCTTTATGGACAGCCAGTATTCCTGGCGGAATCTGTAATCCGGACTGATCGCGACAATTTGGCGCGATAGGCGCGATCGAATCACGTTCATGGTCAAGCGGCGGCCTGCCGTTTTCTGATTTCCAGGGCTCGGGGTTGAGTCGGCGAAGCCCAATTGTCGCTTCCGGGAACCCCAGGCGAATCGCATGACGATTAAATGGGCGTACTTCCTGTGCGAATTCCTTGACTACGAGAAGCGAAAAGCCCTAAAATCAACGTAGCGAAAAAAGAGTTGTGCGTGGCATAAAAATTTTGTTGACGTTGAGACGCAAATATGGGAATTATGGAAATCAGCACAAATCCAGCGGCTAAACCGATATGAAGACAGTCAAATCTGATTCCCTTGTCAAGATCACCGTCCTTGTCGCCTCGATTTTCGCGTTCATGGCCCCTTCCGCTTGGGCCACGCTCGTGACCTGGAATCTGAATCCTAGCGGCGCAAATGCCGATGTTGGATCGAGCTCCCTGAGCTACACAGTCTCAGGTTACACGATCACCGCTCGCGGCTACGACAATTCTGGCGGCATCGGCACAGCCCATGATTTATTCTTTAAGAATGGCGGCGGAGACGAGATCGGTCTCGGATTAGTGAACACGGTTAATAACGAGCTCCAAGTCGATAGCAGCGGCACCCCGCTTCAGTTCATCGAGCTGGATCTTCGTTCGATCCTTTCCCAAGGCTTTACTAACGGCAAAATCGAAATTGGAAGCGTACAGTCCGGAGAATCATTCAATCTTTACGGTTCGAACACACTCGGTACGCTTGGCACCGAACTTAACAGTACCCCCTATGGGAGCGCCTTTGACGATCAGTTCGTCTCTGTCCCTAACTTCGGAACCTACAAATTTATTTCGGTCGTCGCAGCAGTCGGTGATTGTCTTCCTGTGGCATTTCAGGCGTCGATTGTCCCGATCCCAGAAGCGGCCAGCCTTGTTCCGGCTCTGTGTTTAGTTGTAGCTGTGACCGTCTTCGAGGCGCGTCGCCGTCGTCGGACGCGAGCTTAAATGTTTGCCGTTGTTTGACCGCAGCGGCCGTTTCCTGGGATGGGAAACGGCCGCTTTTCTTTTCCAAGTTTCGTGGCCAGATGGCAAAGTTAAGGCCGCTATTTTACTGTCTCCTCCGCTTTTACGACCAGTTCTTTCTCTTCGGGGAGAAGCTTCGCTGGCGCGGAAAGTTTTAGGTATTCCCGTGCCCTGGCCATATCACCAGCTTCGGCCAGGATAACACTGTAGTAGGCTGCCACCGAAGGATCCCGCAGTTGGCTGTCACTTAATCCGTTCATTACTTTCAATGCGCCATTCGTATCACCCTTTCTGTATAGAGCAAATGCATAGGTGGAGGCATAAGCCGGATTGGATCCTTCCTTCCGATAAAGCTCGGCGGCGAGTCTTCGCGCTCGGTCGACGTCGGCGTTTAGAAGCAGACTTATCTGGGCGAGGTTGTTTTGAATTCGCAAATCACTCGGTTCCACTTCTCCGAGCTGAACGAGCACACGATACAACCCGGGCGTGTCGCGCGCGTCTGCATATTTTTGATACAACTCTTGCAAAGCTTCGAGTTGCTTCTCGGGATGCTTCGTTAGCAGCCAAAGCAATTCCAATGTTTCTCTTTGCCAACCCCAATCCGACGCCGCCCGAGCAAGCATCGAAAGGTATTCGGCCCGACTGGAGGCTTCTTTTTGAGCAGAGTCCCATTCGCGCTCTGCTGCGGCCGGTTTGTCTTCCGCGCGCAGCGCGCGCGCCAGATATGCGTGCCGGAGGAAATCGAATTGCCGCCAATTCGCCGTTTTCGTAACGTTCTCGAGTTTGCGCCAATCTGTTAGCCGCACATAAATGTCGGCCACCACTACCGGAACCGGCCATTTTTCCAACGTCTCGCGCGAGAGAGTTTGGATGAAATCAATCGCAAAGACGTTCAAGTTGTTTTGGCTCATCCACGAAAGCAACTCGGTCAAATCCAAAGGTCGCGTGGCCGCGCTTTTCTCCAACTCCGTCAAATACGAGGTGAAGTGTGCATCCTGCAGTTGATGAAGCAGGTCGAGGAACAAGAGCCGATCACGGAGCGTCGCCTCCGGATAATTCTGAAGCTCGCCTGCCAGCTCCAGCAGTTGCGGGGCAGCCTCATGCCGCATAACGCCATCGCTAATCAAAGCGCGCGTCGCGGCCGCTCGCTGCTTTGGATCGTCGCGCAACGCCTTCAACATTGCTTCGCCCCAACCGTGTCGATCTGCGTTAGGCGCGTGGGCCCGCAAAACGGCCAGTTGCAGTTGATAAGCCTTCTCGTCAGGCGCAAGACGCACTGCTTCCGCCCATTCACCATCCGCCTTCTCACCTTGCTGCTGCGCCTGTGCCAGAAGCGCTGCGACAGCGTGGTAACCAGCGGTCTGCCGTCCAGCTTCATTAATTCTCGCCAATGCTCGCTCAGCTGTTCCAACGTCGTTAAACTGCAATGCGCATCGCGCCCAAGCCAGCGCGTCCTCCGTCGATTTTGGCTCGAGCTCCACAACCTTGCGTCGCCAATCCACCGCGACGCGATCTCCGCTGTTTTCGGCCAGTTGTGCCATGATTCGCGCGGCTGCGGCGCTCGATGGTTTCAACTCGAGGACATTGCGCGCGGCCAGGCTCGCGGTGCGTGCGTCTCCCTGTTCGATCGCGAACACTGCGCGGCGAACCAACCGCCGTTCCTGCCAGCGAACGTAACCATCGTGACCGCCCCAAATCGCCGCGATCAGAAGAATGATTCCGATGACGCTGCCGAGCAGCAACTTTAAATAAAAGCGCTCGGCGCGGCCATGCATAGTTTCGATTTCAGTCTTGTTCGATTTCAAACTGGATTCGCGAATTTGGAGCGCAGCATCTCGGCAAAGGAGAGAGCAGTACGATTAAGCAGATATTATTCCTGTGCCGCGGAGGCTCGCAAGTTGCTCGGAGTCCGCTACCCTATGCCGGAAATGAAAGTCATGGCCGCGCGCCCCGGTGTTGTCTCATCGACGACTTCCCAAATCGCGGCTTGGCCGGTCGGGGTCGCGCTGGTTTTTTTCGGGCTGCTCTGGTTAGAAGTGATTAATCACTTAAAGGCTGAATGGTCGCTCAACCCTGAATACGGCTACGGCTGGAGCGTCCCGTTTCTCGCGCTTTACCTGCTTTGGAAACGGTGGCTGGGGCGGCCTGCGCCAGCACCGCCAGATTCGCGCGCTTGGGCGACTGCGCTCATGGTTTTTTGCGCGCTCCTTTTTTTCCCGATCCGATTCGTGGCGGAGGCAAATCCCGACTGGCGTCTATTGAGTTGGTCGTTCGCGCTCGTTGCCGTCACGATGTCGATCTTGTGGATCTTTCTGGTGGGCGGCGCGCCCTGGCTCCGCCACTTCGCTTTTCCGTTTGTTTTTTTCCTCGTCGCCGTGCCCTGGCCGACGCAATTCGAGCAGGTCGTGGTGCAAGACCTCATGCGCCTAGTGAGCGCGATCAACGTCTCGTTGCTGAACATCGCCGGCGTACCCGCTCTCCAGCACGGCAACGTCATCGAGGTCGGCTCCGGGCTTGTCGGAATCGAAGAAGCATGCAGCGGTGTGCGTTCGCTTCAGGCCACACTGATGGTTTCGCTTTTTCTTGGCGACCTTTACGCGTTCGCTTTTCCGCGCCGTGTTCTTCTCATCATCGCGGGCGGTTTGCTCGCCTTCTCTTGCAATGTCGTCCGCACCGCGCTGCTCGTTTGGATAGGTGCAAAGAACGGCCCGAAATCGATCGAAGCTTGGCACGATCCCGCCGGCCTAACGATCCTGCTCGTGTGTCTCTTTGGTCTTTGGGCGCTTAGCCTAATTATGCGGCGTAGCGCGGGCGTTTCTGTTGCTTCAGTGTCCACCGGCAATCAACCGTCATCGTTTGGTTTTTCTTGGCCGTTGCTGGCATCGCTCACGCTTTGGCTCGTACTGGCCGAGGCTGGATACAAAGTTGGTATCGGCTTCACCAATCGTCGATCGCGAATTCGCGATGGACGGTAAAGTGGCCGGACTCCGAGAACGATTACAAATCGGTGCCCATCGCGCCCGAAGCGGAAAGCTTGCTCCGTTACAACGAAGGCGGCGGCGCGGCCTGGCAAACGCCGGACGGCCGCCAGTGGATGATGTATTTCTTTTGCTGGTTTCCGGGACGCACCGCTGCCCTTTTTGTCAAAGTTCATCGACCCGATATCTGCCTTCCCGCCAGCGGCCTAACGATGGAGCGCGACAACGGATTGCAACTTCTCGCGGTCAACGGCGTGCGTTTGCCCGTTCGTTCCTACCGCTTCGATGATCACGGTGCGCCACTGCACGTTTTCTATTGTTACTGGGACGCGCGATCCTCTTATGAAAACGTTGCCGCCGCGGAGGAAGAGGATTGGACAGCGCTGGGGCGCTTACGCGCAGCTCTGCGCGGGCGGCGCGAGCTAGGCGCGCAAATGCTCGAAATAGTTGTGTGGGGTTACGATGATGACAATGCAGCCAATGAAGTGTTGCGGCGTCAGCTCGCTCAGATCATCCGGCTCGGTTGATTAGACTGCCGCCAAAATCGACGTCTTGGCGGCAAACAATCGCTTCACTCCGGGCGTGGCCGGCAGTAGCTTAAAATCGCCGCAAGAACCGGGTGGGCGCGAGATCCGCCCGATGACAAGCTGCTGACATGAATGATTACGAACGCGTGGCAAACGTGATCCGCTATTTGGATCGACATCATACTCAACAACCTGATCTCACCGAGCTGGCGCAAGGCGCCCGACTCAGTCCGTTTCATTTTCATCGGCTCTTTTCAACCTGGGCCGGCGTCACGCCAAAAGATTTCTTGCAATGTTTAACGCTCGAGCATGTGAAAGCGCTCTTGCGCGAGGGTGATAGTGTCCTTGACGCGGCATTGAACGTTGGTCTATCCGGCCCCGGTCGATTGCACGATCTTTGCGTCACGCTCGATGCCGCGTCTCCTGGCGAAATCAAAAATGGCGGCGCGGGTATGACTATTGAATACGGTTTCTCCGACACGTCATTTGGCGAAGCGCTGATTGGTGAAACGGCGCGAGGAATCTGCCATCTCTCGTTTGTCGATGGCCAAGGCCGAAACGGCGCGCGTGACTTTTTGGCCGGCCAATGGCCAAACGCGAAATTGCATCGCAACGACGCCCGCGCCGACGAATTAGCGGAGAAGATTTTTGCGCGGCCTTCACAGCATCAAGGGCGTCCGCGTTTGCGTGCGTTTGTCCGCGGAACGCCTTTCCAATTGCGGGTTTGGCGCGCGCTGCTGCGCGTTCCGGCGGGGTCGCTAACGACCTACGGGCGGCTTTCCGCCGCGATCGGTCAACCGCAAGCGGCACGCGCTGTCGGCAGCGCAGTTGGCGCGAATCCGGTCGCCTTCATCATTCCGTGTCATCGCGTCATTCGGGAGACTGGCGCGCTTGGACACTATCATTGGGACCCAATCCGGAAGCGTGCGATTGTCGGATGGGAAATCGCGGCGCGGTCGGCGTTGGGTACGTGCGAGCCGGATCGGATTCAGGCCAACGCCGCTTGACGGAACGCAGGGCTTGTCCTGAGGGGTCGAATAGATCGACATCTTTGCTTATGCGAAATATCGTGAGCGATTGCCACTCACGTAATGGAAAAACCTTGGTTCGATCAAGCCGGTTTTCGTCACGAATACATCGGAGAAGGATTGCGTCGCCGCGATCTCGATCCCGATCCGATCAAACAATTTCACGTGTGGTTCGCGGCGGCCATCAAAGCGGGCATTCATGATGCCAACGCCATGGCCCTTGCCACCGCCACACTCGATGGAAAACCATCTGCACGGATTGTTCTCCTCAAGGATTTCGACGAGCGCGGATTTGTTTTTTACACAAATTACGCCAGCGAAAAAGGTCGGCAGTTGGAGAAAAATCCGCGTGCGGCGCTTGTCCTTTATTGGATGGAAGTGGAACGCCAAATTCGCATCGAGGGAGTGGTGGAAAAAACTTTGCGTGAAGAATCAGAGCAATATTTTCATACCCGAGCAGCGGGCGCGCAGCTTGGCGCTTGGGCATCGCGTCAGAGCGAAGTGATCGATGCACGGCGGGTGCTTGGTGCCCGCCTCGAAGAAATGAAGCAGCGCTTCGCCAAGGGGGAAATTTCGTTGCCGCCGCATTGGGGCGGATATCGGCTCAAGCCGGAACGAATCGAATTCTGGCAGGGCCGTCCCGATCGCTTGCACGATCGCTTTCGTTACACGCGGTTGGCCGACGGTTCCTGGTCGATCGACCGGCTTGCTCCATAAATTGAAAACTCCCGCTGCCAGGACTTCACAGAATATTTGAGGCTCTTTGGCATGTCCAATGTCCAAAAATCGGAAAAACTCGGGTCTTGCGAGTAATTATTCGACGCAAATCGAGGGTTCATTGCCGCGATGGGTTTGAACTCGCTCGGAATGTCACGCTGCCTCTGGCTGGAGAAGCGATTATGCAACACGGCCGCAGCGCTGCTGCAGAAGTAAGTTCGCGCTGAAGTCAGGCGAAACCGGGAACGTAATCGTCGGCCCGCGTCTAGACCAGGTACACTGGCTCGTGTTTGCGCGCGGGAAAATTATCCCTCGCTTGGAATCCAAGCTTACGGTCAAGAGTTTGCGCCAGCGTTAATTTTCCAGCGGCCGATCAGAAGCATCGCCAATCCTATCGACAAAAACCCGATCGAAGTGCCTGAGTCCGGGACTCTTTGAGGCGATGTGGCGGAGATCCCGCTAAGCAGAACATTTTGATCGCCGGGTCCAGTTGTACTGTGAGCGCTCACGCCTACATATTCGAAGCCGAGCCAGGAACTGATATCAACTCCGTTCGGGTAGTCAGCCGTGCTACCGCTGATTGCCATCGCGCCCAGCGTTCCTAGAGTGTTGGACACGAAAAAATCCCACGGCTCATCTGCCCCTTGCGTGCTTCCGACAAAAATTTGTGCCGACGTGTAACCCTTCAGTTGGCTAATGTCGAGTTGGACGAAGCTGCCCTTGATGATTTCGTGGTTCCCATGCGGATCGTTTGCCAGGCCGAGCCCAACCTCGTCCCCGCCGTCGTTCTTCCCATAGAGAGCGCTCGCTCCACCTGAATCGTAACCGTAAGCGGTCAGATGTACCCCGGAGACCAAGTAACTTTGTGACGTCCCGAGGGTGCCCGTTGGGCTATTGAACGTGATGCTAATGGTATTGGCCCATCCCGTTACTCCGGTTGCAAAAAAACCACACACGGCAACTGCTATGAAACACGTTATGATTTGTAACTTTTTCATGGCAAGCTTGTTAGCATACAACGTGCCGTAGTGATTCGGGAACACCTTCCGCCAGATCACATCTGACTGGCGGCGAAGATTTTAACAAATATCATTCGTGCTATAAGTATAAACACTGTATTCATGAGAAAATGATAGTGTTGTAAAGATTTCCGACAACAACCATAGATTTGCATAATCTGTAGTATCGGATTTCCAGGGTTTTTCGAGGTGTCTCCGGAGTGATTGGATTTTCAGCGAAATAACTCAAGTATTCAGCGAAGGCTCAGAGTCGATGGTGCGATCCATCGCGCCGCCGGGCCCGAGTTGCTCGTAGCCTCGGTGGTTGTGAACCTGGCGAAGCGAAATTGACGCGTGGTTATCGCTTACGGGCGCGCTTTGTCATTCACACCGTCGGACCGTTTTGGAGCGGAGGAAAACACGGCGAAGCAGAGACTTTGGCGAAATGTTATCGGAACTCCTTGCGCCTCGCGGTCGAGAACAAGATCGAGACGACGGCATTTCCAGCGATCGGTTGCGGCGCCTATCGCTACCCTGTTTCGGAGGCAGCGCGAATGCCGTCGAGACGACGCGAGAGTTTCTTGGAAGCAGCGACAAGATCGACGAAGTGATATTTGTCCTGGCAACGGACGAAATCCACGAGGCGTATTGGAAATTGCTCGATCGCTAATTAAAAGCCGCTACGGATTCCGCGGTCGGGGTCGCGCGGCCCAATGTCATGGATCAGCTTTGCCCACGCTGCATGAACCGCATGCCGGGCATGATCCCACGGCAATGCCGATCCTGCTTTGTTTCGTTCGTAGTCGAGCGCGACGTCATCCTCAATCTCTTCGAACCTCCTGCCCGGATACTTTCTCGCCGCTTCGACACCGGTGCGACACGCCGGCGCGTAATGTTCGTAGGAAAGATTCTTGTCGGCGTATGGTTGTTTAGCGTGATGTTCCCGCCAATGTTCCTCTTCTTTTTTCGGGTCTGCCATTTTGGCTCCTTTCGCTTTTCTGCTATGGTTTGGAGAGTCAACCTGCTGCGGACAGTCGAGAAACGCGATCCTGCACCGAGTTGCGAACTAATTATATGATCCATCCAAGCGACGATGACAACTTTGTCGAAGACAATCCATTGGATAGGCCGCGTCGTGCCTCGGCCGCGGCTGGCGGGGCATGGCAGCAGGCAAGCGAAAAAGCCGGCCTCGCCCGCCAACGCGCCGAATTATTTTTGCGCGAAAATCCGGTTCCGATGATTCTCGGCGCCCTCGGGGTCGGGCTCGCGATCGGTCTGGCGATTGGCTTCAGCTCTAGTTCCAAGGAAGAAGAGATCAAATCGCCCATCGGACGCGTGAACTGGAGCTTTGTTTCTCTCCCGTTTCTCTGGCCGTTCTTCAAATCACTGAAAGAGAAGTACGAAGACTCGACTGAGGCCGTCAAAGGAGGTGTCGATCGCCTGAGGGAAATCGACATCGACCGTTACGCCAAGCCGGTCCGCAAACGCTGGAAAGCCTGGACGCATTGATCCCCCGGGAGCGCGGCCGCCTCGCATGCACTGTTCAGCGCCCTGGCCGAACAGATCCTGTTGATTTCGAGCGGAGTCGAGAAATCTCTTACTGTTTTTGAGGCGCGTTTGATAATCTCGCGTTGTGTCACGACATTTGCGCGGGTTTCGCGGCAAACTGTAGTGAAGAAATTCCACGTTTGAACGTGCGCCCGTTCTCGCGGAAAATGTCGATCCGCAGATGGCGAATTCCAATTCATCCGAGCAACCAGCCTGGCAACGCAACCCGGTCTTCGAATTTTTTGCGTCACTCAAGCTAGCGGTGGTTTTGCTTGTCGTTCTGATTGTTGCCGCGATCGCCGGCACGATTTACGAATCCAGTTTCGACGCGAAAGTGGCGCGCACTTACATTTACGGTGCACCCTGGTTCAATTTTTGGCTCGTGTTGCTCGGGGCGAATCTGACCGTCTCCGCCCTTTCACGCTGGCCGTGGCGCAAATATCACGCCGCGTTTCTCATCACGCATCTCGGCATCATCACGCTGCTTATCGGCTCGCTTATCGGCCGGATCTGGGGAATCGAAGGAACGATTACGCTCTTCAAAGGCGACCCACCGACCAGTCGACTTCTGATCGATCAGCACCAGCTCCGCGTCCACGATGTCGATGGAATCGTGAAAGGATTTCCCGCGGAATTCCTGCATCATCCGCCCGACCCGAGTCATCCTCGCGAGTTGGGGGCGCTCGCCAGCGGCGCGCGGCTGAGCGTGATCGATTATGCGCCAGCTATCGAAGGCAAATTGAATCCGAGGCCGCTGCCAGACGGAGGGGCGCCTGCGGTACATTTCACGGTGAACACGGCCATGATGAATCAGCATCTCGAAAGCTGGCTGCTCGCGGACGATCCGCAGCACCGGACTTTTTCCATGGGCCTCGCTGACATCGAACTTAAGCGTGGAATCGCGCCAACAGGTAAGGGCGATTCACCGAATCGTCCGCCATCGAGCGCGACTAAAAATGAAGAAATCGATCTTGAGGAAGCGATTTTTGCATTTAGCAAAGCGCCCGGCGAACAGATCGGCCGCGTTCGCAGAGGCGGTAGCGCTGGGGTGAAAGTACGCATGGAACAGCCCCAGGATGGGAATAAAGGGCGCGTTGTGATTTCGTTAGGCGGAAAAGAGACAAGTTTCGATATCGCGGGAAACCTTGGCCGCGAAGTGAGGATCGACAATTCGCCGTTCGCGCTCAAGATCGACGATTACTGGCCAGACTTCCGAATTGAGAATGGCAAACCAAGTTCGCTGACTGAGCAGCCGAACAATCCCGCCGTGCTCGTCACAATTCGCGGCAAGGGCGTTCCTGTGGCCGAGGCTGCGCCAAATCTGCACGGAGGCGGGAGCAAATTTGACACCAATGGCGGGCCGCCCGCGATGCCACTGGCCGGCGCGGAAGCTCCGAATCATCTCACACTTTTCATCGCCGAGAACGCGATCACGTACGAATTGATATCGCGTACGCTCGGCAAATCATCGGGCAAGATCGAGATCAACAAACCGGTCACGACCGGTTGGGCTGATTGGCAACTGAACGTCGATAAGATGCTGTTGCATGCCGGAGAATGGGTGGATTTCGCCCCCGTTAAATCTGATAAAACATCGACATCTTTCGAGGATCTTCCCGAAGGCGTGCGTGTTCGGCTCACGCAAAACAGCGAAAAGTTTGAGCAATGGATCCCGGCCGGTTGGCAGGTTACAGTCCCAACCTCGCCTGCCGAAACGATGCTCGCCTACGGCTGGAAAACCATTCCCTTGCCGATCGGGTTCGAGCTGCTCGATTTCGAAGTGAAACGCAACGAAGGCAGCGATAGCCCTGCCGGATTTAAGAGCAGATTGCGGGTAACCAATTCGGACGGCGAAACTGCGACCGGCTCCTGTTGGATGAATAACCCGTTCAGTTATCCCGGCGGCTGGTTGCGAACTTGGACCGGATTGACTTACAAAATTTCGCAGGCCTCCTGGAACCCGGAGAATCTTGGGCAAAGCACGGTCCAGATTTTGCGGGACCCGGGTTGGTTGCTGAAATGGATCGGCTCGCTCCTCGTTGTCGTTGGCGTGTTCATGATGTTTTATCTCCAGCCGTATCGAAAACAAACGGAAGGCGAACCGATCACTCCTTCCGGGTCAACACCACGGAAACGTCAACGGGAAACCCCGCCGGTTCCGGCAGCAATTGTGCGTTGAAGCTTCGGGCAAGGCGTTGAACCGTCACGGAATCAAGATGAGAAATCAGAAATTCGTCCAACCGTTGGCACTCGGTATCATCGCGGGTTTGATCGGATGCGCCTCGGATAAAAAGCCAGACTGGCTTCGCGTGGCGGAAAGAACGCCAAACAAATGGGGTTATTACAGCGGCGCTCCCGTGACACGTTGGGAACCGGATGGCCGCACCATGACCGTCCTAAGTGAGTTGCGTTACACCGACCCACAAGGCGTCGTCTGGATCGCGCCGACCGGATCGCAGGTCGATGGCGCATCCATTCCGCGATCACTCTGGTCGATTATGGGCGGTCCCTTTGAAGGAAAATATCGAAACGCTTCCGTGCTACACGATGTTGCTTACGAGCAACAGAACCGGCCTTGGCAGGATTGTGATCGCATGTTTTACAACGCGATGCGCTGCAGCGGTGTCAGCGCGGTCGAGGCGAAGACGATGTATTACTCTCTTTATAAGTTTGGGCGACACTGGAAGGCGCCGCGCGCCGAGCCAGTAAAACTCGGCGACGAGACGGTGGCACGAGCCGAAGAAATTCGCCGGGCCACTCCGGTGGATCCGAATGAGATCAACGAAGCACGCGATTGGATCCGGAACACCGATCCCAATCTCGACCAAATCGATCAACGCGCCAACACCGATGGTCACTGACCAATCGCTACACTTTTGCGTTCGTTGTGATTAAGACGCAGCGCCGTTCTTCTCCAACGCGGCGTTCAGAACTTCGTCCACATTTTCGACCGGAATAAATTTGAGTTTCTGTTTCGCTTCTTCGGGAACATCGACCAGATCTTTTTCGTTGAGCTTCGGGATGATAACGGTCGAAATGCCGGCACGCATTGCGGCCAGACTTTTTTCTTTGAGGCCGCCGATCGGCAAAACGAGTCCGCGCAAAGTGATTTCGCCGGTCATCGCAACATCGGAGCGCACCGGCGTATTGGTGAAGAGCGAGGCGAGCGCGGTGAACATGGCGATGCCGGCAGAGGGGCCGTCTTTCGGAACAGCGCCAGCCGGGACATGAACATGGATGTCGGTGTTGCGAAAGTCGTCCGGCTTTACGCCAATCTCGCCATCGCGACTGCGAACGAGGCTCAGCGCTGCCTGGACCGATTCCTTCATCACTTCGCCGATGTGACCGGTGAGAATGACGTTGCCTTTGCCGGGGTAACGCGTCGCTTCGATATGTAACACCTCGCCGCCGGCCGGTGTATAAGCTAGGCCGGTGACAACGCCCGGCTTGCTCGTTTGCAGCTTGGTTTCACGAACGTATTTGGCCGGGCCGAGAGTTTGCGCAGCAAATTCAGGCGTGATTACGACTTTGTCGCATTCTCCGCGAGCGCATTTCGCCGCCACCGCGCGGCAAACCGCCGCGATCTGGCGCTCGAGTTCGCGAACGCCGGCTTCGTGCGTGTAATCGTTGATGACTCGCCGAAATGCATCTTCCTGCCACTCACATTGTTCGGGTTTTAATCCGTTTTCTTCGAGCTGCCGCTTGACGAGATATCTTTTCGCGATCTCGAGTTTCTCGCGCTCGGTGTAACCCGGTAGCGAGATCACTTCCATCCGATCCCGCATCGGTTCGGGCACACCGTCGATATAATTCGCCGTGGCTATGAAGTTGACTTGCGAGAGATCGAACGGCACGTCGAGATAACGATCGACAAAGGCATTGTTTCTGGCGCGGATCGAGCACCTCGAGCAGCGCGCTCGCTGGGTCACCCCGAAAATCGGCGCCAATCTTATCGACCTCATCGAGCATGAAAACCGGATTGCGTGTCCCGGCACGGCGCAGCTCCTGAATGATGCGGCCGGGCATTGAGCCGATGTAAGTGCGGCGATGCCCGCGGATCTCAGCTTCATCGCGCATTCCCCCGAGACTGATTCTGACAAATTTGCGCCCGAGCGCGTCGGCGATCGATTGGCCAAGGCTGGTCTTGCCGACTCCGGGTGGACCGAGAAAACACAAGATCGGGCCATGCCCCTTTGGATTGAGTTTGCGCACGGCCAAATATTCGATGAGCCGCTTCTTTATTTTTTCGAGATCATAGTGATCGCGATCGAGAATTTGCTGGGCTTGATCGAGGTCGAGATTGTCCTGGCTCAATTTCGTCCACGGCAAATCCGAGATAATCTCGATGTAACTGACGATGACGGAGAATTCCGGACTCGCCGGGGGAATAAAGTCGAGCCGCTTCAGTTCGCGGTCGGCTTGCGCCATGACCTCGGCGGGCGGTTTCGCTTGCTCGAGGCGTTTGCGCAATTGCTTTACCTGCTCTTCGCTGCCACTCTCAGCTTCGCCCAACTCATGTTGGATCGCTCTGATTTGCGAACGCAGGTAAGCGCGGCGTTGCGCATCCGAGAACTGCGACGCCACATCTTGCTGCAGCTTTTGTTGGATCTGCGCGATCTCGAGCTGCGCGGAAATTTGCTTTTGGACCGCGTGGACCCGCTTTTCAACGTCGATTTCCTCAAGGAGCGCTTGTTTTTGGGCAACATCGACATTCAGATTTGGCGCGAGGAAATCGGCGAGCTGTTCGGGGTTGTCGATGATTCAGTACCATCAGGCGCGCCTGTTCCGGTGCTTCCGGCGTTAGTTCGAAAAGTTTCGACGCCGAGTCGCGCAAGTTTCTAAAGGTGGCTTCCCACTCCTTGCTCTCCGCTGGCGGGACCGAATTCACCAGATCGACTTCTGCGCGCAAAAATGGATCTGTGGCGACGATTTTCCGAATCAAAAACCGGCGCAGGCCTTGAGCGATGACAACGACGTGATCTTCCCCTTGGCGGAGAAGCTTGAGCACGAGCGCGGCCGTGCCCACCTGGTAAAGATCCTGCGGCTCAGGATTTTCTTTCCCTTCGTCGCGTTGGGTCACCAGTCCAATGACCTTTGTCAGCGGCAATGTCTCATCGAGAAGTCTGATTGTCGCAGGACGGCGAACATTCAGCGGCACCACCGTTCCCGGAAAAACAACGAAACCCGCGTACTGGCAGGATCGCGAGCGTTTCTGGGATCTGCGGCAACCGGCTCTCGTCGGCGGTGTTTGCGGCGATTGTGCTTTGGGTTTCCGGTTTGGCCTCCCTGCCTGGCTGCAACGCGCTGATTTGTTTTTCTCGGCTCATGATTCTTTCAGCGGCAACGAAATCCAAAGTAAGCCATTACGCTGTTCGGCGTGCGCTTGGTCAATCTTGACTTCCGTCGGCAACGGCACTTCGCGCTCGAACGGCCCGTAGTCGATCTCTAAGGCGAGTAGTTGCACCGTGCGTCCTTCCGCATTGGTCGGCTCAGGCAGTTCGCGAGAACCCCGAATCAGGATCCGCCGCGGCTCAACCGTGAGATCGATTTGCGCGCGATCGACGCCGGCGAGATCGACGCAAATACGAACACAACTTTCGCACCGATAGGCGTTGATCGCCGGTTCCCACGTGTGCGCTGCAAACTGTGAAAATTGCGAGCGCGCCAGCTCGTAAGTCACATCCTGCAGTGCACCATGCAGCCAGCGCAGTTTAATGCTGCCTATTGGGTCCATCGGGAATCACTTCTATTCTATTATAATTACGCCAAGAACACGTCCTCCGCGTGCTTCTTTTCAGCCTGTGAAAAAAAGTCGACCCGCGGTTCGTCGCCCAGCGGCGACTGGATTAGATGTCGATCTGGCAGCCGGTCAGCGGACTTTGCCCGGTCCCGAAAGGGCTCGGCCGGGTTTTGCGCCTGTGTGTTCGCCATCCTTTATTACCGGCACGCCGTTGACAAAGACATGTTTCATCCCGATCGCATACTGATGAGGTTTCTCGAACGTTGCGCGGTCCGCGATCGTTGCGGGGTCAAAGACGACAATGTCAGCGAACATTCCCTCTTTCAAAAATCCTCGATGATCGAGACCCAGGTTCGTCGCGGGCAGCGCGCTTAATCGACGAATTGCTTCGGTAAGGGGAATCACGTTTTCATCGCGCACATATTTGCCTAGCACGCGCGCAAAACTTCCGTAGGCGCGCGGGTGCGGATTCGATTTCAAAAAGACGCCTTCGGGCGCCTGCGAAGCTTCATCGGAACAAAACGAAATCCACGGCTCGGCCATTTCTTTTTTCACGTTTTCTTCCGACATCAGAAAATAAATTGCCTCGATCCGCGATTCGTCCTCTGCGATCAGGTCCATAATCGTCGTGATCGGATCCTTGCCGCGTATCTTTGCAACTTCTGCGAGTGTTTTCCCGGTAAGCGGCTTCAATTTCTCTGATTTAAAACCGACCAGCAAAATTTTGTCGGGCGAACCGGCAGCGACATAGAGATTTTCCCAGGCGTCGCTATCCTTGCTTACTTCCTCTGCGATTTTTTGTCGCGTCGTCGGGTCGCGCAACCGTTTGAACAACGCTGGGTAACCGCCGTCCTCTGTCCACGGCGGCAAACAACCATCGAGACCGGTTCCGGCGGCCGTATAGGTGTACATGTCGGCTGTGATTTTCAGGCCTTCCTTCTGCGCCGATTCGATCTTCGAAAGCAGAGTGTCGATCTTTGGCCAGTTTTGTCGGCCGGCGGATTTGATGTGATAGACTTCCGCCGGAATTCCGGCTTCGCGGCTGATGCGGATCAATTCATCGAACGCTTCGAGCAGCTGATTTCCTTCACTGCGCATGTGCGAAATGTATTTGCCTTTGTATTTTGCGGCGACTTTGCATAGCTCGATCAATTCATCGGTCTTGGCGTAGAACGCTGGCGGATAAATTAATGACGTGCCGATCCCGAGCGCGCCCGCTTCCATTTCTTTGCGCACGAGTTCGCGCATTTGCTCGAGTTGTTGAGGACTCGGTGCCTTGTCTTCGAAGCCGATGACATATTCACGCACCGTCGTCGCTCCTAGGAATGATGCGACGTTGCACGACACTCCGCGGTGCTCGAGAAAGCGCAAATATTCTGCGAGTGTGGTCCACTTGACTTCGTATTTAATGTCCTTTTGATCACTCAGCATGTGCCTGCGAATGCGATCATTGACCGGCCCCATCGATTCCCCTTCGCCCATGATCTCGGTCGTGACGCCCTGCCGGATCTCACTCTGCGAACGGCCATCCTGAATCAACGATTCCGTTGACCACGAGAGCATATTGATAAAGCCGGGCCCGACCGCGAGCCCGCTTGCGTCAACAGTCGTCTTAGCATTAGCGGTCTTGAAATCGCCGAGGCCCGCGATCCGGTCCCCGCGAATCGCAAGATCGATATGCTGTGGTTCACCCCCAGTTCCGTCGTAAACCGTGCCGTTCTCTATGATGACGTCGAATTGGGATGGGCTCGGGGATACAAATTGGCTTTGCGCCGGCGTCCCGCATGCGATTGTCGAGATCAAGGCAACTCTTGCTGGAAAGCGATGCTTCATTCGCGCGATTCAAGAAGTGGGACGTTTCGATGTCGATTCTAAAACGCGCTGCGTCGCGCCGAAGGCGACATCGCATCAATCCGCAATCGCATCCGCGGCGAAGCCATTCCTCGATCGCACCGCCGATGTCGCATACGAGCAGACGAGAAGTGTAGGACGGATCGGCTGACCTTTTTTGCAGCTAATCGGCAAACTTCAACTGTTGAAGGAGAGTTTCCCTAATCCGTTTCGCTTGTTTTCTCTCTCTTTCACTACTTTTCCGGGGACCTTTCTGTTTCTTCTAGCAGCTTCGCCAGATCGTTTCTCCATAATGCCGCGAGTGTATGGCTACCGTGCCCGCGCGTTTTCTCGCTGACCGGGATGATCATTGCGCGGCCGTGCGGCACGCGCTTGATCTCGCTCTCGAGAATGCCGAGCTCGGGGGGATTAATCAGATCGTCGGCGGAATTGATCGCGAGCAGTCCTGCATGAATTTTTTCCAAGTTTGGTCCCGGATCGTAGTCGCGCGACGCTTCCAGTGCGTAGAGCACATCGTTTGCGTCATCGGCTTTCACGATTCCGTCAACAAACTTGTCGAGTGCTTCATCGGTCTTAGCAAAAGTTGGCGCTTCTTTCTGTCGCAACAGCGGATTGCTGCTCATGAACCAAAGCATCTCGGCCGCGGTACGTAGACTCGGCGGTTGTGTCTTGTATTCGCCGCCGCTCCATGCGGCATCGTTTCGAATTGCGTCGATAATGATGCGACGCCATGCGCGGTTGCGTCCGGAAATTTGCGTCGGCAGGCTCGCCACCGGCATGAGCGCGTCCATGAAATCGGGATGCTTCTCACCCCACAGCCAGGTATGCATCCCACCCATGGATGTGCCCATGACCAATCGGGCGTGATTCACGCCCAGTCCGTCGGTCAGCAACCGATACTGCGCCTCGACCATGTCGACGTAACCGTATCGGGGGAACTTTGCGCGCATGCCGTCACTCGGTTTGCTCGATTTACCGTGGCCGATTCCGTCCGGCAGCAAGATGAAGAACTTCGTCGCATCAAGTGGCTGGTCTTTTCCGAAAAGTTCGCCCGCAAACTCCGGCCGTACAAATTGCCCTCCACTCCCGGTCGTCCCGTGCATGATGAGGACGGCGTTGATTGTTTTCCCTAGCGCGTCTTTTTGCGGCTTGCCAAGCGCCCGATAATGAATCCGCAGCTCCGGCAAGATTTCACCGGAAGTGAATTTGAAGTCTCGAATCGTGTAATCAGCTTCACTCGGGGCGGGATAATCGGCGCCTCGGGCAGCGCTTATGACAATCAACAAAAGGGAGATGGTAAAGCTTCGATGCATGATTTCGGTGTTTAACATGATCGGAATGTCGATTCCAGCGAGCTTGACATGATTTGACCTTTTGGGTGAATGGTTGCGGCCGGATGAATACGGAAGCGACAATGGAGCAATTGCGATCAGTTAAGAATTTGATCGATTCTGTGGTGGAGTCGGCCCAAGCAGGACGCGGGGAGGATATCCCGTTCCACCATTTGAGATTCGACCGCGTTTTCCCCGATGATTTTTACTGGGCTATGCTGCAAGCGATGCCGGGAAAGACTGATTATCGAGCCATGTCCGGCAAAACTAAACTTGGAAGCAGCAGACCGGATGGGAAGCCGACTCGCACGAAAATCGATCTCTTTCCTGAGTACATCCGGCACTTGCCGCCGGAAAAACGTGCGATTTGGGACGCGGTGGGGTGGGTGCTGCGCTCCAAGGCGTTAGAGGCGGTCTTCATCGAGCTGCTTGCGCCCGGCTTGAAGCGACGGTTCGGCGCGAACTTTGCGAGGGTGAGAATGTATCCCGTCCCCATTTTGACCCGCGATATTCCGGGATATCGCGTCTTTAAACATACCGACAGCCTTTGGAAAGGAATTACGGTGCAACTTTACTTGCCGGCCGACAACTCAACCGCACATGTCGGCACCATCTTCCACGAGCTCTTGCCCGATGGAAGAAAGTCGAAGAAGACTCAGCTGCCGTTTGCTCCCAACACCGGCTATGCATTCGCGGTCGGAAACAATACCTGGCATTCCGCCGACCCCGTCGGACCCGAAGTGAAAACACGCGACAGTATTCTTCTGACCTATTTCGTCGATGCTGGCGTGTGGCGATTCCTCCGCAACCGCGGTCGTCGAGCGGGCAATTTTGTGTGCAACGAGCTGCGCAATCTCAAAGGTCGTAGCTGAACCAGGCAGAGCGCAGTGTCCGCATGTCATTCAGGTCGCGAGAAGGACTCTCTTTTGGCCCGCATCGATTTAGGCGTTCGTCTCGCCGTTTGATTGCAGAACGAACTTACCGGGCGAGGACGACGTCCTTTTTTGTCCAGGTGTGGACCTGGCGGCAATGTGGGCAGGTCATTTTGTGGCCCTTAATTTTGGCGGCAGCCCACAATTCCTCCCGAATTGTTTGGCCGCTCGGGGTCAGCTTGGCGGTAGAAGGGCAGCGGATGAGGAGGCGTTTAATGACCGGGCCCTTCGATTTCGGTGCGCTTCTTGATAGAAACATTGACATAGAAATTTGTTAACCGAGGCGGTAAACGATGCGAGCTTTATCCAGATCGTAAGGTGACATTTCCATCTTGACGCGGTCTCCAATCGTAAGCCGGATAAATCGTTTGCGCATCTTTCCCGAAATATGCGCCAGGACATTGTGTTCGTTTGCGAGCGCGACCCGGAACATCGTGCCGGGAAGGACGGAGGTTATTGTTCCCTCGATCTCGATGGCTTTTTCTGAATTCATATTGTTGCTCTGATCGCTTGTTCGCGAGATTTCACCGGTTGAAGTTTGAAGCCCGGACCAGCCGGCGCTCAAATGAATGAACGCCGACCGAATCTGGGGAACCAATTCCGGATCTACCGGCGGTTGCCAGTGAATGAACGGTTCGCTCCGTACGGACGGGGACGAGTTGTGTCACGGGGACGCGCTTCGTTCACATTCAGCGCTCGGCCATTGAGTTCCTTGCCGTTCAGCGCGGTCATGGCCGCGTTGGCTTCGGTGTTGTCATCCATTGTGATGAACGCAAAGCCGCGCGATTTGCCGGTCATGCGGTCCATCATAAGCGATACTTCGCCGACTTTTCCGTGTTGTTCAAAAAGATCCTGAAGATCGTTTTCGGTAGTCTCAAAGGAGAGATTTCCTACGTATAGTTTCATTGTGATTTGATTTTGGAAAAACTGCCAGCTTCAGAGCCGTTCCCGAGAGTCGGGTTTCAAATCACCACTGAGAAAGTCCCAGCTGACGATCTACCATGCAACGAACAGAACAGAACTAATCCAATAAGAGCATCAATGTCGTCTGCTTTGGAGAAAATACAAGCGATGGTTTCGACCGATTTCTCGACAGCGATAGACGGACAGTCCAAAGACAGAATCGCCAGCTGACAGTAGCATTACTGGAGGCATCGACCGTGACGTTGCGGCCGACCTTGTCGCACGGTGCCGACTCGGGTAGATTGCCAATCTCGTGAAAAACTCCGCTGTTTTGGCTTCGACGATCCTGGTCTCCGCGGTAATGATTAGCCGCGGGGCCGGACAAGATCGACAGCCGAACATAGTAGCTGCCGACACGCGTGAATTAAACTTCAAGCAGTTCGGCCTGCTCGCGATCCAGGATGGCGGGCGGCGAAAACCGATCGACACGTTTACGCGCGAAACGCTAATCCGGATCACCGGCAGATCAGCATATACCAACAAAGCCGGTCGAGAATGGCAGCCGAACGATTTCATTTTGTCAGCGCTGCTGGAAACGTACGATTGGAAGAACGAGCCGATGGTGCTTATATCGTTAGGCAAATTAAAAGAGCAACTCGGCCTGGATAAGACGCAACGGCAATTTTCGTTTGCCCAATTAACGGCTCTGCCCGAATTGCAGCGGATCACGAACGAGGCGCACGCGCGGAAGCGCGCGGAGAAACCGCTAGACCGCGTGCAGCAAGAGGCGCTCAGCGTGAGCGACCGGCTGGCATTGTTCGCAAACGTGATGAATGGAAGCGCACTGATCATCGTGCCTGCCCCGCAAAATGAGACCGATGCCTGGGCAGTGCCGGATCCGGCCGCGGTCGCGCCTTACTATAATGAGACGCAGTTCGCGCCCGCACTCGCGGCCGCCACCGAAATGATGCGCGCCTACCAGCAAGGCGACGCGTTCAACTTCAGCTCAACCGCGCGCAAGCTTCGCGAAAATCTGCGCGCCCTCAGTGCGTCGATTTATCCGCAGGATCGGCAACTACACTTCGAGTACTTCTACAATCATTTCGAAGGCTTTTATCGTGCGATCTGGTTTTACAGCCTGGCGTTTCTGGTTTTGCTGGTTGGGCATCTGCGAAAACGCGGAGTTGCTTTGCGCAATGTCGGCGTGGCGATTGCAGTCCTCGGCCTCGCCTTTCACGCTAGTGGAATCGTGATGCGCTGTCTGATCGCAGGCCGTCCCCCGGTCACGAACATGTACGAATCGATTATCTGGGTTTCGTTTGCGGTCTCATTCTTCGGGATGATCTTTTTCGCGCGTTACCGGACGCCGGTCTATCTGCTCGCGGCGTTGCCGGTCACCCTCACTGCGCTCTTGCTAGTGCATCAAATGCCGATCGCGATGCCGTCAAGCATCGATCCGCTCGTGCCGGTGCTCCGTGATAATTTCTGGCTCACGATTCATGTGCTCACGATCACGCTCAGCTATGCGGCGTTCGCCCTCGCTATGGGCTTCGGCCATATTTTGCTCTGGCGTTACGTGCGCAACCCGAATGACACGCGCAGGGATGCGTCGATGCATTTTTGGCTCTATCGCGTGCTACAGCTTGGCGTAATTCTGCTCGCGGCCGGAACCATTCTTGGCGGCGTCTGGGCGAATTATTCCTGGGGACGATTCTGGGGCTGGGACCCGAAAGAAACCTGGGCCCTCATCGCGCTGCTCTGTTACATCACGACGTTGCACGGCCGGCTCGCCGGTTGGTGGACGGAATTCGGCCTGGTCGTCGCGAGCGTGGTCTGTTTCCTCGCCGTATTAATGGCGTGGTACGGCGTGAATTTTGTCCTCGGAAAAGGATTGCACAGCTACGGATTTGGCATCGGCGGCGAAACGTACGTCGCTGCGTTTGTGATTCTCGATCTTTTGTTCGTTGGATTCGCAATCTGGCGATATCGCACGAGCAGGCACGCGCCGATTGTAGCAGGAGTGTTGTCGCCGGTTGGGCAGTGATCGCGACCGCTTCAATGAATGCACGAAACAGCGCAGCGCGTGGCTGCGTTGATTATTCGCGAGGGAGAGATCCTTCGGCGATTTCGCACAGAACATGCAAAATGAACTTATGCGCTTCCTGAATGCGCGCTGTGGAATCGCCTCTCACGATCAGATCGACATCGGCGATGTTTTTGGCCGTTCCTCCGTCGCGACCGAGCAAGGCAATCGTTCTTAACTTGCGAGCGCGCGCTGCTTCGAGCGCGCGCCGGATGTTTTCCGATTTGCCGCTGGTTGTGATTGCGATGAGAAGGTCGCCCGGTTTTCCGAACGCGCGCGCCTGTCTGGCAAAGATTTCTTCGAACCCATAGTCGTTCCCGGTCGCAGTCAGCAGGCTGCCACCTTCCGCCAGGTTGATCGCCGGATAGGGCTTGCGGTCTTCCACAAACCTGCACGCGAACTCGGTGCAAAAATCCGCTGCGTCTGCCGCGCTCCCACCGTTTCCACAAACAAGCAGCTTATTTCCACTCGTTAGGCAATCGGCAATCAACTCCGCGGCCCTCGCGACTTCCGCATCAAGATCGGCAATCGATTGCACGGTCTCGGTCGCAGCGCCCACAGCGCGTTTCAGGATTTCAGACGAGGCACGCATTCAGCAAACGCTCCAGTTGCCATGAATTCCAGTCAGGAGCCAACTTTTATCCGGCCGGAAGCTCCGAAGTCGATTGGAACCGTAAGCTTGTAAACAGATCGGGGCCGGAACCGCCACTCGAGCGAACGCGTCGATGGCGGCGTCATCGAGAATTCTTTGGCCCGTGCTTTGGAGGACGCGCACATTATCAACGATTCCGCTGGCCACGCTGATTTCGACTACATAAACGCCGCGACCGCTAAGCCGCGCCTGACGAGGCATGTCGGGAACGACGGGGTCCGGCGCGTTAATGACCGCATGGTGTAATGAGCCATCGCGCGTATTGATCGTGTCTTTCGAAACCAGTGTCCCGGCCGGAATGTTTGGTGTGAGCGCGAGCAGCGACGCCGATAAGAAGAGAAAACAGACGATCGATGCAACACGCATATTGACGCTCCAACGATGATGTTTACGGCAAGACTTCGCCGGTGTCTAGAATCGGTGGTGCGCGGTAGAGGTTTCGAACCTCTGACCCCTACCGTGTCAAGGTAGTGCTCTACCACTGAGCTAACCGCGCGCTGAAACGGAGTTATAAGTGACAAGTGAACGTAACGAGTCAAGAGCGAGATGTCGGTCTTGCGTCAGCCGGCGTCACGGAAGCCGGCTGCAATTAGGCGGCCAGTTTGACGGCTTCTTTGTGACCGAGAATGCGGACAGTCTCTTTGAGTTGTTCGACCTTGAGCGGTTTTTTCAGAACAGTGATGGGACCTTTGGCCAAAATCCGGTCGAGCATTGCGCTGTCGGGATAACCGGTAATGATGATGATGGGGCAATCGGGTTGTTCTTCTTGATCGCGTCGTAAACGTCATCGGCCGGGCCATCCGGCAATTTCAAATCGAGAAAAACGAGATCGAACTTCTGTTTCTCGATCGCGGCCAGCGCTTCTTTGACCGTGCCGACAACGACGCGACTAAAGCCAATTTTTCGGAGGAAAAGTTTGAAAAGATTTTGCAAACTTTCGTCGTCGTCAACGACGAGGACCGTCGGCTGACCGGATTTGTCCTCTTTGAGGATGTCCTTGTCGAGGGAAGACTTCTTGATTCGCCAGCGGCCACCGATTTGGATGGCGGGAAGCTGGCCGCGCTGGACGAGATAATAAACGGTCGGCAACGGGATACGGAGGTATTTGGCCGTTTCCTTGACCGTCAGGAGGTTATGCATGGGAGAAAATCACCAACTCGCGGGAACATGGGCAAGACTTTTCGCACGAGCAAGCATTATAAATTCTAGAATCGATGTCAATATCTTCTTTCGATTTGCTCGAGAATGTGTGTTTTCATCGCCGCCAGCAACCTGGTCGGTCTTTGTGCGGAACTTCTTCCGGCTAGACACTCGCGACTGGACAACAGCGGGGGTGGAGGGTGACTATTCGAACTTCGATGAGCGCGCTGTTTTTCAAGCGGTTCCTGCAACGCCCGTTTCAAATTGCCTCGATCGTGCCCAGTTCGAGGGCGCTTGTCGAGCGCGTGGCAGAGAAGATCGATTTTGGCCGCGGCCGGGTCATTGCCGAGTACGGGCCGGGTGAAGGCGTGCACTCGCGCGAGATCGCGCGCCGGATGCGTCCCGATTCGCAATTACTTCTCTTCGAGCTCGATCCCGCTTTCTCGCGAGACTTGGAGCGGCAATTCGCCGACGATCCGCGCGTACATGTGATTAATCTAGACGCAGCCCGGCTTCCGTCCGAGTTGCGACGGCGTGGCATCAAGTATTGCGATTACATCCTTTCTGGCATCCCGTTCAGCATTCTCAAGATCGACAAGAAACGCGCACTGCTGCGGAAAACACACGACGCGCTCGCGCCCGGCGGGCGGTTCATTATTTATCAAGTGACGAACGAACTTAAGCAGCATGCCAAACTCTTCGCGCGGGCGGAGTCAGAGTATTTCCTGCAAAACATTCCGCCGATGTTCATCACCGTTTTTGAAAAATCGTATATGCTAAACGGCCAGGTCCATCCGACCGTGCCGCAGCCACGAGTTTCCGCGAATCATCGGGCATGACGGGTGGCGGGACGCGGATGGAGAAGGATTCGATGGGCGAGATGTCCGTCCCGGAATTAGCGCTCTACGGCGCGTCGACCCAGCGGGCGGTCCTCAATTTTCCGATCAGCGGTTATCGTTTTTCGCGCCCGTTCATTCGCGCGCTCGGCTTGATCAAATGGGCGGCCGCGCAAGCCAATCATGATTTAGGTTTGCTCAATTCCGAGCGCGCAGCGCTTATCGTCCAAGCAGCCGAAGAAGTTGTCGACGGAAAGCTCGACGAACATTTTCCGCTGGACATTTTTCAGACCGGTTCCGGCACGAGCACGAACACGAATGCCAATGAAGTGATCGCAAACCGTTGCGCGCAACTTGCCGGAAAACCAATCGGGTCGCGAGACCTAGTCCATCCGAACGATCACGTCAACATGGGACAATCGAGCAACGACGTAATTCCGTCCGCGATTCACATCAGCGGCGCGGAACAGCTAAAAGATTTTCTGGGGCCGGCACTGGAAAAATTGCAGGGTGCGCTCGAAGCGAAGGTAGAAGAATTCTGGGAGATCATCAAGATCGGCCGAACGCATTTGATGGACGCCACGCCGGTGCGGCTCGGCCAGGAATTTTCCGGTTATGCGCAACAAATCGCTTACGCCCGGGCCCGGGCGCGAAAAAGCGGTCGAAGCTTTGCGCGAGCTCGCGCTCGGGGGCACGGCGGTCGGAACCGGGTTGAACCGACATGTCGATCTTCCCGGAAAAATGATACGGCATATCGAGCAACGAACCGGGATTGCATTTTACGAAGCGAAAAATCATTTCGAAGCGCAAGGCGGCAAAAGACGCGGTGGTGGAAGCGAGCGGTCAGCTTAAAACGATCGCTGTCAGTTTGTTCAAGATCGCTAACGACGTCCGCCTGCTCGGCAGCGGACCGCGCTGCGGCATCGGCGAGATTCAACTTCCCGGCGACTCAACCAGGTAGTTCGATTATGCCGGGCAAAGTTAATCCGGTCATGTGCGAATCGATGATGATGGTGTGCGCGCAGGTCATTGGGAACGACGCCGCCATTACCTGGTCGGGCGCGAACGGCAATTTCGAACTCAACGTCATGATGCCGGTAATGGCGCACGATCTTCTCGAATCGATCCGGCTGCTTGCTAACGTGGTTGATGTTTTTTGCGAGAACTGCGTGACCGGAATCAAAGCAAACAAGGCGCGTTGCGAAGAATTGGTCGAATTGTCGATGGCGATGGTGACCGGCCTCGCGCCCAAGATCGGTTATGATCGCGCGGCGGAAATCGCAAAGGAAAGCGCGAAGACAGGCAAGACTGTGCGCGAAATTTGTCTCGAGAAGAAAATTCTGCCGAAGGATGAATTGGACCGCGCCCTCGATCCCGTGTCAATGACCAAACCGGGGGCGCTGGATTGACCGGGCGGTGACGATGTCGATGCAAAAAATCGCAATTGCGATTGCCGGCGCCGCTACAGTAACGAGTTCGTCGCTTGGTGGCGATGCGCGGATCGATGTCTCACGCATCATCGATAAAGCCGAAGCAGAGTCGATTTTAGGCGAACCAGTTAAGGGTCCGGCGCCGCGCAATGGCGATGGGCAAGATGGTTATTATTCGAAGTGCAATTATTACGGTGCGAATCTTGGAAAATCGCTTGTGATTCGGGTTTACCAGCCAGCCCCGAATGCGATCGGCCCGGCGAAAGAGCTGGAACTGATCGCGGCTAGTAACGGCGCGATGCAGTCGGTTCCAGGTCTAGGTGACAAGGCGAAAATGTCCAATAGTGGCGGCGACAGCGGCCTTGCCTCGCGCGTGCTCATGCTTTACGTCGCAAAAGGCAGCGCCTTTATCACGATCGGGCTTGGTGGAATGCCAGACGAAGCGGCAGCGCTGGAAAAAGCCAAGAGCGTCGCGCAAAAAATTACTCGAGCACCTGTAACCGCACCGACACACGATTTTTAAGATGGTTGCTAAACTCGACGGCCCGCAATTTTCGGGCGGCGCTAACATCGCGATCAAATGTCCCAGTCACACCTACGAACAAACCGTCGCCTTTTATCGTGACACGCTCGCGCTGCCTTTGATCGAAGAAGAACCGGACGGTTGCATTTTTCAATTTGGCCCGATCCGACTTTGGATCGACAAGATCCCGAACCTGAGTCATCCGGACATCTGGTTGGAACTGGAAACGAACGATACCGAAGCGGCCACGGCGTTTCTAAAGGTCCACGGCGTGGCGCGCCGCGACGAGGTCGAACAGTTACGCGAAGACTTCAACGGCTTCTTCATCTCCGATCCCGCCGGTGTGATTCATCTCGTCATCGGGCCTGAGGAAGTATGAGGATTCGATGGCTCAAGATTACATTCTGCGGCTAATCGAGCAGGTGTCGCTGATGCTGGCCGAACTGAGCCGTATGCGCCAAGGTGAAAAACCGGAGCGAATCAGCGCGATTTGTTTGCGCGAAGTCGGTTTGCCACTTGATCTGGTGAAGCATTCCTCTCCGGAAACAATTTTTCAGTTGCTTGAGAGCGGCGGCGGAACGCAGTACGTTCGCGCGGTGCTCTTGGCGGAATTGCTTTTGCACGATGCGGACGTGAGCAAAGCCGCGGGAAAAACCCGCGCAGCGATGATTAGCCGAGTGCAGGCACAAGCCTTACTCGCACACAGCATCGATGAACTTTCGCCAGAGGAAAAGGCCCTGTACCGGACGAAGCTCGAGGCACTGACGGTCGATCTCAAACGTGGCGGCCCATGATCATCAGATCGTGCTCAACGCCATCGAGTCGCGCGATCCGCGGGAGTAATCCCCAGCGCTTGAATCCGAGTTGCTCAAATAGTTTCAAGCTCGGTTCGTTGTGCGCGAAAATCAGACCGACCATCGCGTTGATTCCACGTGACGGCCCCCGCGCAATCGCTTCCTCAAGCAATTTTCTCGCAATGCCGCAGCGCCGAAATGTTTCACCAACGTACACGCTGACCTCGGCGGTGCCACGATAAGCGCAACGCGGCAGGAAGGATTTCAAACTCAGCCAGCCGGCGACTTGGCTGTCGATTTCCAAAACCCAAAATGGGTGTCGATCGGGTGAGTGTTCTTTCAGCCAATCGCGCCGCTCCTCCAGCGTAACCGGCTCGAGTTGCGCGGTTGCAATGCGTGTCGCGACTGCCGCGTTATAAATGTCGATGATCGCTGGAAGATCCGCGTCGACTGCGTCCCGAATTTTCATTTCCTTTGTAGCGGCGGTCTGCGACCGCCGATTTCCATCAGAAATCACGGCGCTCATAGAGCGCCGCTACAGTCTGGCGCAGTTTGGAAAAATGCATTTTCAAACGTCGGCTGAAACGCGCCGCGTTCGGTCTCGCCGATTTGAAAACGCGGACTGATTTTCGACTGCGTTGCGCAAAAAACTTCCAGGTCAATCTTGCCGGATTTGACGAGCAGCGCGTGGACCGTTCCCAGAGCGAGCGCGGGCGTATTGCAATCGCGGCTGAGATGGCCGAGCACGACACGCTCAATGTTCCCGGGAATCAATTGTTCGATTACGGTCGCAGCCGCGTTGTTCGACAAATGGCCGTGCCGCGATTGGATCCGTTGCTTGACCGGCCAAGGCCGGTGCTTGTCGTGCTGCAAAAGCCGTTCGTCATGGTTCGTTTCGATTACGAGTGTGTGCACGCGTCTGAGTCGCTCCACGATCATCTTCGTGGCATAGCCCAGATCGGTGACAAATCCCAAGCTGCTCGAGCCAGCGTAAAATGCGAACCCGACCGGATCCACCGCGTCATGCGGCACGGGAAAAGTTTGCACGAGAATGTCGCAGATCGAAAATTCGGCGCCGGTCCGAAAGATTCGCCAGTTACGATGTCGACCTAACCCGTCGTCGCACCGAATTGCTTCGGCGGTGAGCGCGTTACAATAAATCGGAAGATCCAATTTGCGGCAGAGAACTTGGAGACCGCAGACGTGATCACCGTGTTCGTGCGTGAGCAGAACGCCATCGAGCTGTTCCGGGGTTACGCCGCATTCCTGGAGTCGCAGGACGATTTGCCGCGCGCTTAGCCCGCCGTCGATGAGGACTTTGCAGTGATCAGTCGCGACCAGTGCGCTATTCCCGGCGCTACCGCTCCCGAGCGTGGTCAAACTGAACACGTCGTATTTAGCGACTGCGTTTCGGTTTTCGCAAATTAAATTCGCGAACTAGACGATTAAATTGCGCGATTAGCCAAGGCGAGTACGCGTTGCCTTTTGGCGCCGTAGTCGAGTGAGCGAAAAGTTCGAATCTCTTCGAGGCGGCGAATGCCGTTTAGCGAATCGAGATAGTGGGTGTAGCTCGAGGCAAGCTGAGTTGTTTCGAGATAGCGACCGCGCAAGTTTGGATCGTGAAACGCGTCCGGACACTGTCGGGCGAACAAATGAAAGCGCAACCATCGACGATCGGTACGCGAAACGCGTTCCGTTTTCCGGAAGAAAGCGACGAAGAGAAGGAGGACGAGATAGGTATCGACCTGCGCTTGCAGCTCCAGGTTGCGCACGAAATCTTCCGACCCGATCTCGCGCCTGCCGCTCTTGAATTGGAGCGCGGCGTGAACGGCGTGATTGATTTCCTCCACGAACATGATGAGCGAGCGAATATTTCTTTCGCTCAACCCCGCTCGCGGATCATGTCGTTCTAGTTGCTCAATTAACCAACAAGAATAATAAATCCCGACATAGAGACTGTCATCTGCCCGGCGTAGAAAAGTGCGAGCCAATTCACTCAGCTCGCGCGCGGATTTTCCGGCCAAGATCGACAATTGGGCGCAACGCTGGCGGTCGATCAGGCAGTCTTCGAGATTGATCCCGACTCGCGCATAAGTCCGCTCGAATAACTTTTGAATTTGGCTGAAAAGCGTCTCGTTCACAAAACAAGCGACGGCCCTGCGTCTTCATCAAGATTGATCAGCCGATCGGAAAGCTCGTTGAGTGCGAGCCGGACATCGTGAAAACGATCAGCCAGTTCGGCGAAAACGTCGTCCAGTTCACAACGTCGGGCGGTTGCGTGCGATGCGACGAGCTGATAATTAGTGCGCCCAACTTGCTCATAGAAGCCGATGTCGGGCGCGCCGCGCAAACTGCGCCGTTGCGTATTCTCGTGGAAGATGCCGCTGATGAAGAGCGAGTAGTTGCCGACATGCGCGCGGAGGAGAAAAGCTTGTTCCGGAGTCGCGCGAGTGAGCGCAATGAGCATGTCGGAAATATATTCGTGTGCGTGACTGTCGATCCTGGCCGGGGATTGTAACCTGTTCGCGCGCGAAAAAGTTTCAAGCAGGGATGCGACGTAATCGCAAAGCCTGCGATCAAAGATGCCTGCCTGTTGTAAGACATGGCGGGCGAGAACGTAAAAATAAAACTGAGAAGAGATGTGCAAATGCCCTGCGTTGGAAAGAATAGCATCAACCAAACGCGGATGATCGAGAACGGAGTCGCGTGTCTCCGCGTCGCTCAAAAGATCGACCAGCGAGACGGCATCGGGCTGCGAGCGAGCGAGGGTACGGACGATGAAATCAAAATCCGCCGCGACGAAGCGTGCGCGACAATTCGCCCTGATCATCGGGAACCCATCATAAGCACCGGCGATGCCAAAAGGCAAGACGCTTCAGCGGCGCAAAATTTCTGAGACGAATCCTTTCCAGCCGCACGCGATCATCCAGCCGTGGTTCCAATTGAACAGTTCTAGCACGGGAGTTCGATCCTCGCCTGCCATACGGCATGACCGAATCCGGACGGAGAATCTATTTCTCCATCGGGGGATGGCAATGATTCCAAAATGACGCGAGCGCTTGAATCACTTGTTTGTCTCCGGATTCTTTTGCCGTTTGCATAGCCCGCTCACAAATGACACTTGCGTCCTTGCGATGCCCTGCTGCAATCAATGCCTGCGCGAGATTTACCTGGATGGCGATGTCGCTTGGGTTAAGTAGCAAAGCGTCTTTGAAGCAAACTATCGCTTGTTCGAACTGCTTGTTGGCAGCGAGCTTGCGGCCAAATTCAGCATAGCGCTGAGGATTGTAACGATCAGACTTGATAGCTTCAGCGTCGGCAGCGAACGCCTCCCTGATTTTCCCCTGGTGGAAATAATTGTCAGCGAGATTGCCCAGAACTTCGGCATTGGACGGACTGAACTGCAATGCGGAGAGAAATTCCGCTTCCGCTTCCTGCCAATTGCATGTCGCGCTTAGGGCGTTACCGAGATTATTATGGGCCTCCATGAACCGCGGATTGTCCAGCAGCGCTTGACGATGACAGGCGATTGCTTGCTCAAGTTGTCCGCGTTGTTCTAGCACGACGCCGAGATTATTTTGTATAGTCCATGCGTGCGGATTCTCGGCGAGGACCGCGCGACAATAAGTTTCCATGGACTGATAGATGGCGCTTCGGCGCCATGTCTGGACGAGCAGCAGCGACAGGACGACGCAGACCAGGGCATGCAAACCAACTCGTGTGTTTTTGGAGGTGGCATTTGAAACCTTGATAAAGCCTCCGGCGATGCCCGCAAATACTCCTGGAGCGGCAAGATATTGCCACCAGTCGGCGCACGGCGTTTCTTGCTGCAATGCCATCCATATTAAACCTAGAGCTGGTAACAGCATCCATAGATAATAGCCGGATGCGAAAAGGAACGGCCTTCCCCAGCTTTTGCGTTTCCAGAAAAAGAGTCCCAGCGTTACCACTACAAGAAGGGCCGGCAGATAAACAAAAGGGGAGTGAAGGTTTGGCTGCCATTGCGGAAGCATTGGGCTCAAGGCAATTGGAAACAAGATTTCACGCAAATAAAGCCACACCACCGCGCCCGAGCGCGCAAGGCGGAACGGAAGGTTAGAAGAGAGTAATCCATAGTCGACCGCGCTCGACTGATAGCGAATGGTGAAAAACGAGATGGCCAGCGCGATAAGCAGGAACGGCGTCATGCGTACTAAATCGCGGGGCACGGTTCTTCTGTTCATCCAGAGAATGCAGCCACACAGAACGATGGGCATGGTCACGACTGTGCCTTTGCTCAGTCCCGCCAATGAAAACAGGGCGATCGATGAGAGGTAAAGCCTTGTACTGTCCCGTTTATGGGACACTAAGAATGTGAGAATCGAGGCAAAAAACAACGCGGCCGAAAGTGTGTTCTTGCGCTCCGCAATCCACGCCACCGAGGCAACGTTCACGGGATGAATCACGAATAACAGCGCCGCGAGCCATGAACCGGGAATCCGGAGAATTGACAAAGTTTGCCACAGCAGCACCGCGGCAACGGCGTGAAGCAGAATGTTGACGACATGATAGCCAGTCGGCGTGTAGTCCCAAAGTCTCTTTTCCAGCCAAAAGGTCGTAAGCGTTAGGGGCGTGTAATCACACGAGTTTTTCCCCAGCCAGATTTCTTTTAGCCCATGGGCGCTTTGCACCTGCGAATTCGCAGTAAGCAAGAGGTCGTCATCCCATATAAAACCCGCGCTGATCGCGGGAATGTAAGCAATGATCGCGCACAAAACCAACAGTGCAGCGAAAAGCTTAAATCGCTCAGGAGGTCGATCCAAGAGCACTGGTTCCTCTACATTTGGGCGTGACCATCGGGAACCCAGTTATCAGCATCGCCAATGCCAGTGGTAAACTTTCCACTGGCGGAATCAAAATGGCGGAAGGGGTGGGATTCGAACCCACGGTGGGTTTTAAGCCCACGCTCGATTTCGAGTCGAGTGCCTTAAACCGGACTCAGCCACCCTTCCGTTTTGCAAGATCGGCATCGCCCCACAATCGATCGGCCGAGAGTGGGTTAATTATGAGGCGCGGCGAAGAGTTTGCAAACACTTGGGAAGGAGGATGCCGTAAATGTCCGATATAATCCCTGTCAAGAGGGAGGTGGGAGGTTCCCGGGGTGCTTTAGTAAGGGTCTTGCATTTCGTTTCAGAATGAGCCTAAAAATGTAACAAATTTATGCTTGATTAGGTGGCAATTCCCCCTGCATATTGTATGTCCGCCGGAGCTTCTCCGCTATTACTTGTTGTTCGCTGAAATTAACAGGTTGTTAGCCGGGGCTGCTCACGCCAATTAACAATTTATCCACAACTTCAGCCATCTCCCGCCACCATGATTCAGCTTAAGCCCGGTCTTCCGCCGTCGTCATTGAACAAACCGCGCAAGTCATCCGATCGCAGAAGCGGTCGCACGCCGAAAAAGAAAAACGGTGGCTTGCATTTTGAGCGGGTCTTTAGTGATCCGGCGGTTTCGCCATTCGAGCAAATCGAATGGGAACGCCGGACCGCGGAAATCACGGACGACAGCGGCCAGATCATTTTTAAGCAGGAAAATGTGGAAGTTCCGAAAAGCTGGAGCGCGCTGGCGACAAAAATCGCCGTCTCCAAATACTTCTACGGAGACATTGCGCACGGAACCGATCCTTACAAAGGCGGCCGGGAAACATCGGTTAGGCAACTGATTCATCGCGTCACGCGCACAATCACAGATTGGGGAATCGCGGACGGATATTTTACGGAAGCGGAGACGGCGGAGATTTTTCATGATGAGCTGACCTGGCTGTGCTTGAACCAGCACGGTGCATTTAATTCGCCGGTGTGGTTCAACGTTGGTCTCTATCACGAGTACGGCGTGGGCCGGAATGCGGGCGCGGGTAATTATTTTTACAATCGCGAGACTGGGCAGGCCGGCGCGCGCGCCGACCCAGTACGAGTATCCGCAAAGCAGCGCCTGTTTTATTCAAAGCGTGGATGACACGATGGAAGACATCATGCAACTGGCCATGAGCGAAGCGATGCTCTTCAAATTTGGCAGTGGCACCGGGACCGATCTTTCCACGTTAAGATCGACAAGGGAAAAATTGAGCGGCGGCGGGAAGCCGAGCGGGCCGCTTTCGTTCCTGAAAGTGTACGATCAAGTCGCGAACGTGGTGAAGAGCGGCGGCAAAACCCGGCGTGCGGCGAAGATGAACACGTTGAAAGATTGGCACCCGGACATTGAAGAGTTCATCGACGCCAAACAGAAGGAAGAGAAAAAGGCGTGGGCGCTGATCGAACAAGGTTACGACGGCAGTTACAACGGCGACGCCTACGGCTCGGTTATGTATCAGAACGAAAACTTAAGCGTGCGAGTAAGCGACGACTTCATGGCGGCAGCGCTGGAAGGCCGGGAGTGGTGGACGCGCCGCGTGACTGATAGCCAGCCGTGCGAATGCAAGGACGCGCGCACGCTTTTGCGGAAAATCGCGGAAGGCACACACGTGTGCGGCGATCCCGGGATGCAGTTCGATACGACGATTCACAAATGGCACACCTGCAAAGGCACCGGGCGGCAAAATTCGACGAACCCGTGCAGTGAATATCTTTTTCTCGACAACACCGCATGCAACCTCGCGTCTCTGAATTTGCTCAAGTTTAAAAGGGTGGACGGCGCATTCGATGTTGAGCGATTCAAAGCGGCGGTGCGCATTTTCATCACCGCGCAGGAGATCGTCGTCGATAACGCAAGTTATCCGATCAAAGAGATCGCGGAGAATTCGCACATCTTTCGCACCCTCGGGCTCGGCTACGCGAATCTGGGATCGCTGATCATGAGTTATGGATACGGTTACGACAGCGTGGAAGGCCGCGCGCTGTGCGGCGCTGTCACCGCGATCATGACCGGCGAAGCCTACGAGCAAAGTGCCCGGCTGGCGCAAGCAATCGGACCGTTCCCGGGATACAAGGACGCACGTTGCAGCGGCGTGGCGAAACCGGTCGGGAAGAGCAATGTCGCTTCGACGCTGGAAGTCATGGATTTGCACAGAGGTGCGGTGGACGACATTCCTGATGCCGATGAATTCGCGTATTTAAAGAAAGATGCCGTCAAAACATGGAAACGCGCGGCCGATCTCGGTAAGCGGCACGGTTATCGTAACGCGCAAGTGACCGTCCTGGCTCCGACTGGGACGATCAGTTTTCTGATGGATTGCGACACGACCGGGATTGAGCCCGACATCGCATTGGTGAAATACAAGCTGCTTGCTGGCGGCGGAATGTTGAAAATTGTCAACCAAACGGTCAAACCGGCGCTGGAGAAACTTGGATACAACTCCGAGGAGGTCGAGCGCATCATTGCGCACATCGACGCGTTCGACACGATAGAGGATGTTCTTGATTCGGATGGATCGACAATCTCATCCGGGCTGAAGCCGGAGCACTTGTCGATCTTTGATTGCGCGTTCAAGCCGTTCAAAGGAGAGCGGTCGCTCAATTATATGGCACATCTGCGAATGATGGCCGCGGCGCAACCGTTCCTGAGCGGCGCGATTTCCAAGACGGTCAACCTTGCCCGAAGCGGCCACGGTTGACGATATCATGAACACTATGTGGAGGGCTGGCGGCTCGGCTTGAAATCGATCGCGATTTACCGTGAAGGCTCGAAACGATCGGCGCCGCTCAACACGCGTAAGACGCGCGACATGGGCACGGCTGGAGATGTCGATGTTGCGCTCGATGTGACGCTCGAGCGGGACGATTTTCAGAAGCGTGTCCTCGAACTCGAGGAAGAGTTGGCGATGGTGCGTGGCAAACTCGATAAGCCGATCCGCCATCGCATGCCCGACACGCGGATGTCGCTCACTCACCGGTTCGAGATTGCGGGACACGAGGGTTACATCACGGTTGGTCTGTACGAAGACGGCCAGCCCGGCGAGCTCTTCATCACGATGTCGAAAGAAGGAAGCACGATTGGTGGGTTAATGGACACCGTTGGGACGCTTACCTCGATCGCGCTTCAGTACGGCGTGCCGCTGGAAAGCCTTGTCAAAAAGTTCGCTTATCAACGCTTCGAACCAAGCGGCTTCACGAAGAATCCGGATATTCGCAACGCAACCAGCATTACCGATTACGTATTTCGCTGGCTCGCCTGCCAATTCATCAAAGGCTACAAAGAAGCAACTTCGCCGGGACGTGGACAGCCGGAGTTGCCGTTAAAGGAAATTCCTGAAATGGAAAAGAAGGCGCTCAATCGTCCGGTTTCGGATTTGGCGCGCACGGGCGAAAGAGAATTGATCGATGTAATCACGAGCCATTCGCCTAACGATGGTTCGCCTCAGGTCGCAACCAACGGCAGCAGCCACGCCGATCGCGTGCAAGAAGCGCTCGGCAACATGTTCATGGACATTGTCTGTTCGCATTGCGGCAGCGACAAGGTGATTCGCGCCGGTGCATGCGGCGTTTGCACCGAATGCGGAACGAGCCAGGGCTGTAGCTAACGAGCGAAAGCCCATTGTGGCCGGGTTGGACACGCGCACGCGTCTGGCTAAAGTGCGTGACCCGCCGTTCGTCTGGCGGAATCACCTTGTTTTGCGATGACTAAAACTGAAGCGCAGCGGCAAAAAGAAATTCAGCAGGCTGAGGAACTGCTCTTCGCCGGCCCGCAAGCGGTCGGTTTTGCCAAAGGGTTGTTCCAAGGCCACTTCGTCTCCGATTGGGTGATGCCGTATCCGCGCATCCCGGCGGCGCAACAAAGCGAGCTGGACCAAGCACTCGCCGAGTTGCGCGAATTTCTCGACGCGAAGCTCGATCCCGTCGCAATAGATCGAGAAGCAGACATTCCACGCGAGGTGATTGATGGTTTGGGACGCGTAGGTGTGCTCGGGATGACCGCGCCGGCGGAATATGGCGGTCGCAGTTTCACCCAGATGGCAAATTGCAGAGTACTCGAGGAAATTGGCCGCCGGTGCGCGTCGACCTCAGTTTTTGTCAACGCCCATCATTCGATTGGGATTCGGGCGCTGTTGCTATTCGGAACGCACGAACAAAAACGGAAATGGTTGCCGAAACTGGTGACAGGCGAACAGCTTGGCGCGTTTGCGCTCACCGAGAAGGAGGCCGGTTCCGACGCTGCCAACGTTCAAATGCAGGCGCACCCGAGCGAAGACGGTTCGCATTTCATTTTGAACGGTGAGAAGCGCTACATCACCAACGCCGCTATCGCGCACGTGCTCACGGTGATGGCACGCACGCCGATGCCGGGAACAGACAAGACGGCGGTCACTGCGTTCCTGGTTACGCCAGACATGCCCGGTTTTGAAATTCTCGAAGCGCGCATGCCGAAAATGGGCATCCGCGGCACGGCCACTGGCCGATTCGCGTTGCGCGACGTCAAAATTCCAAAGGAAAATATTCTTGGGCCGCTGGGCAAAGGTCTCAAGGTCGCGCTGACCGTGCTCGATTTTGGCCGGACCACGTTCGGTGCGTGTTGCACGGGCGCAGCCAAGACGTGTTTGCGCCTGGCGGTCGAACACGCCAACACGCGCACGCAATTCAACAAGACTCTTGGCAACTTTCATCTCGTAAAAAAGAAAATCGCGCGGATCGCGGCGGACGCTTACGCGATGGAAGCCATGACCACGATCACCGCGTCACTGATCGATCGTGGCTTGGAAGATTACATGCTGGAGACCGCCATGCTCAAGGTCTTCACGACCGAACGACTCTGGGAAATCATCAACGAGACCTTCCAGATTTACGGCGGCTCGGCCTACTTTATCGATCTTCCGCTCGAGCGCATGGTGCGCGACGCGCGGATCAATCAGATCGGCGAAGGCAGCAACGAAGTGCTGACCTCGTTCATCGCACTCGTGGGCATGCGCGGCCCGGGTATGGAGTTTAAGGAAATCTACGACACAATGTTGAAGCCCTCGCGCGCGGGAATCGGCCGGGCGTGGACGGCGGGAATGCACCGGCTCGGCGCAACTGTGCGCGTTCCGGATGTGCCGGTGCGGAGCGCGGAGTTGAAGTCGTTTGCGAATCAGCTCGGCCGACTGATCCGGCGTTTCAATATTGCCGTGAACCGGTCGCTAATCGCTTATCGGGAGCCAATCCTCGATATGCAGCTCATTCAGGAGCGAATTGCCGGCGCAGCAATGGATCTATTCGCATCGACCTGTACATTGAGCCGTTGGGACTCGCAGGTTCAGTTTGCGCAGCGAAATGGAGGTGTAGCGATCAAGACGAATCGCGAGGCCGAACTTTTTCTCCGGCAATCGTTCCGGAGAATCCGTCGATTTCTGGCAGGATTGACAGATAACGACGATAAGATCGTGCTTGCCGTAGCGGATTCAGAACTCGGCGAAGTTTAGCGACGCGCTGCTAGCGTCGGTTGTCCGGTTCGGGCGGAACGGAGGTGCGTGCATCTCGGCTCGATAATTGGTGATGTCGCTCGTAAGCTGCTCGGCCAGGCTGCAATCGTCGGTTAACTCCAGCGCGCGCCCAGCCGTTGCAATCGCGTCTGACAACCGGCCGGCTTTTGCGTAACTGGCGGCCAATGTCCGAAGCACGTATGGGTTTCTGGCGCTTGTGCATTGGTTAGCTCTTTCTGCGAGTGCGACCGCATCTTCGCCATTTCTGCAGTCAAAATGGTTATTGGTTGCCAAGATCCGCGCGAATGCATTCAGCGCGGCAACGCAATCCGGGGCGATCTCCAATGCGCGGCGGTAATGGACGATAGCAAGATCGTCTCGACCAGTCTTTGAGAGTAGCGCCGCCAACTGCACGTGGCCGGCGGCGTCTTCAGGAGGTATCTCGAGAGCTCTCTGATATTCTGTAATCGCTTCAGCGAGCTCACCTCGCCGAACTAACATCGCCGCGACATTGGAATGGGCATCGGCGCAATCCTCCTGCAATTCCACTGCCTTGCGGTAGTGAAGGAGCGCCTCATCGAAGAGGCCTTTTTTCGCAAGCGCGTTTCCAAGTCCGCTATGGATAATGGCTGGACTCAGCTGACAGTAACTAGCTGAATTATTCGACGATGCGTTTAGTGCCTTCTCGTAATGCGCAATTGCCTCATCCACTCGGTTGTGGGCGCATAGCTGCTCCGCAATGTTATAGTTGGCCACGGCATTATCTGGAGCCACGGCAAGGACATGGCTCCAGAGTGACTGGGTGCTCTTCCAGTAGGATGTTTGGATCCAACCGCGCCAGGTCAAAAGCCCAATGACGACTGCCGCTAAACCAGCCAATACCTCTTGGCGTTTGCTAATCGGCTTTAGGAAGTCAGCTGCGGCCCAGGTTAGCGAGATTGCTAGGCCGATTTGTGACAAGTAGGTGTATCGATCGGCATGCCCCTGCAATCCGACCGGGATCAGGCCGATCACTGGCAAAAGGGAAATCAGGTACCAACACCAACCGACTAAAATATAGGGAGCTTGTCGACGCAGTGCGATTGCGAGCGCAGTTATTGCCGAAATGAAGACAAGCGCAAGCGCCGCCTCGAATCCCGCAGCCTCACTTTGATGTGGATAGAAAACGGCCAGTCTCGCCGGCCAAATCATCTGTCTAACGTATATGACATAGCTAATCAGCCCGTTGCTAAGCCTCGCCATAAATGGCAGCTGGTTGCTGTAATCGATCGTGGTTTTTTGGACAATCAACGTCGCAGCGCTCGATATGGCGGAAAAAAGCAGAAGTGGGAGCTTTTCGAAAAGCGAAGTCTTTGCCAATGACCGCCAAGCCAATTGTTGGCGGCTAAATCTGTTTAAAGGCCAATAGTCCAGCAACAGCAATAGCAGCGGCACGGTCACGAGCATCGGCTTGGACATCAGGCCACAGGTAAAGACCAGGGCGATACACAGATAACGTTTGACCGACGGCCGGCGCACATAATGCACGTAGGCCGCGAGCGTCAGCATGAAGAAAACGCCACTCAATACATCTTTCCGCTCTGCTATCCAGGCAACTGATTCTGCCCGCAAAGGATGGATGGCAAAAACGGCGGCGACAAACGCGCTACGCCAAAGCGCGCCAGTCATCGCATGCAACACCGAAAACAAGAGCAAGACTGCCGCCGCATGGAGCAGCACATTAACGAGATGGGGACCGGCAGGGTCGAGTCCGAATAGCTGACAATCCAGCATGTGCGAAATCGTTGTTATCGGATGCCAGTTTCTGGCATGAGCGTGTGTAAACGCCGCCAGGACACCGTGAACAGTTATACCGCTCGTGATCTGAGGATTCTCATAAACGTAGGTCTGATCGTCGTAGGCGAGGAATTCATGGCCAAGGGTTTGGCCAAAACCGATCCACGTCAGAGCAGCTAGCGTCATATAAATAGCGAGTACTAGATATCGTTGACCGGCATTCGGACTTAGATTAGGTGACGTCTCTGGCGGGTTCATTGAACCGGACGATGGATGTTCGTTCACGGCTGGTCGGGGGATTTCACGATGTGCAGTGCTCGAGTGAGCAAATCTGCTGCCATTTCGTAAAGCGGAAGCGGCACGGCTAATACCAGGTATTGAGGAGATTCGACTGCCGCGAGAACAAGGACAAGGCGGTGCGCTCAGGGGTGGAGCTAACGCTTAATTGAAACTGATCCGCCACGGCCGGTCTGAGTTGTAGGGCGATTGCGCCAGTGACGCAATTCTAGCTGCGAAAACGTATGCGTCTGGGAAGCTGAAACGCATCGGCAAAACGCCGCGTCTAGTCGCGTATCGCGGGCCCGTTTTCCAAGCGAGAAACTGGCGAAAACGGCATGAAAAATGGTTCAAAAGCACGCACGGATTACTCAGTGTATGGCTTCGCCCTCTCTCACCATTCTCGTCCCGTGCTTGAACGAAGAGCTCGGGGTCGCATCCGTCGTGCGCGAATATGCGATGGCCTTTCCGCAGGCTGATATTTTGGTTGTCGATAATGGCTCGGAAGATGGGACCGCGGCCGCAGCTCGATTAGCTGGCGCTACACTCATAACCGAAAAGCGTCGCGGGAAAGCGCGTGCGGTGGCGACAGCGCTCGCTGCGATCGATACCGACTTGGTGTTAATGGTCGACGGCGATGGAAGTTATCCAGCCGAAGGCGCAAAGTTTCTGGTCGAAGAATATTTGCGCGAGCCAGTCGATATGATTACCGGCATTCGCAGCGCGCAAAACGCCACGCAAATCTTTCGGCCGATGCACCAATGGGGGATGTCGATCTTTGCTGCAGTTCTGAACTTCGTCTTCCGTTTTAAGCCACTTGATTTGTTTTCCGGGCTGCGACTTTTTTCCAGGCGGTTTTACCAACACGTGCCAGTGCTCTCGCGCGGCTTCGAATTGGAAATCGAACTGACCATTCAAGCGGTCGACAAAAGTTTCTCGATGACTGAAATCCCGGTGCCGTTCCGGGGTCGCACGAATGGTTCGGACTCAAAGCTCAGAACGGTGCGCGATGGGCTGCGGATTCTGCGGTTGCTCGCCGTTCTCTTTCGCGATTATCGGCCGCTGGCATTTTTTGGAACCCTCGGGGCAATCGTAGCGACTGCGGGCTTGGCTGCGGGCTCAGCGCCGATCTTCGAATATTTTCACACGGGTTTGGTCAACCGCCTTCCGCTGGCGGTGCTGGCCGCGAGCCTGATGACATTGTCGATCTTCGTCGCCCTCGCTGGAGTGCTTCTCGAAGCCAACCTCCGGTATCATCGCGAGGCCTATCACATTCAGATACGAAAATTTCGCGCACCGGTGCAGAAACCTTCGCGATCGTATCCGCGCGTGCTCGCGAGCTGACGGCACAGGATGGCGACGTTTCACATTCTTAGCCAGTACATTTGGCCGGACGCCGCTCCGACCGGACTTTACGCGGAACATCTTGCCACGCGCCTGCACCAACAGGGCTGGGATGTCCGTCTTGTCGGCGGGAATGGAAACTATCGCGCGCTCGAGCGCGAGAGACCGCCAGCGCCAATTCTCCACCTCGATCATTATCGTGGCCGCCGCGGAAGTCTCACGCAGGTCTTCAGGGAGTACGCTTCGATCAAAGGCGGCTTCGCCGATTACATCGACAATTTCGTTAGGCGAGGCGATGTCGTCATTGTCACGACGGCGCCGCCGAACACCGTGCAGCTCGCCGAACGCATCAAGCGCCGCGGCGCGCACGCGGTTTACTGGCTGCAAGATTACTACCCGGAACTGATCCGCGGCATTCACGAGTATCCGGCGACGCTCCGGCGTGCTTTCAGCCGCTATTGGGATCGGCTTCTTGTCCGATGGGACCGCGTGGTTAAGATTGGCAGCAATCTCGCCGGGCCATCGCAAAATTCCGTTATCATTCGCAACTGGCCGACGTTTACGTTTGAAAATATTACTGAGCCTGAACCACGGACTGCTCTTTACTCTGGCAACCTCGGTTATGGTCACGATGTCGATCTTTTGGTTGTAGCCTGCGAAGAATTGCGGGACGCTGGTTACCACCTAACGATTCGTGCGGACGGTCGCGGCGCGCGCCAGCTTCCTTCGTGGCTGCTCGTGCAGCCGTTGCACAATGATCCGGAAAAATTAAAACGCGACCTACTCCGTCACGAAGTGCATTTGATCGCCGGCCATCCGAAGATTCAGCGCGCCATTTTTCCCTCCAAAATCTGGAACAGCATCGCGGCGGGGCGACGTCTGATTTGCACCGGATTCGCCGGCGAAATGACGACTGAGCTCGAGGAGACAAAACGCGCGCCGTTTGGTTCACACCTTGAGCAATGGACGCGGCTGCTTGTCGATCTTGCGACGTGCCCGCAGTCGCTGACGAGCGCGGAAGTTTCGAGTCTCGCGCCGGTGCGTCCCGAACTGCAACCAACGGCGCTAGTATGAAAGATTCTCCTACGATGCTCGCGCGAAATGGCGCGTGGTCGCTACTGAATCAAATCGTCCGCGTCGGCTCACTCGCGCTCGTCATCATTGCGTTGGGCCGCCATTTCGGTCCGCAACGCTTTGGCTCGCTCGCTGTCGGGCTGGCGCTCGTTCGAATCTTTGCCGTAGTCGCCACGTTCGGCCTCGATCGCGTCATCGTCCGCCGTCTTGTCGACGAAGCAGAACGCGGCACCGCCATCATGCGCGAGGGATTCTGGCTGAAGCTTGCAATCGCATTTGTGAGTTACGTGGCGATGCTCGGACTAATTCTAATCTTTCAAGGCAACGACAACCTGCTCTTTGCAATCGCCGCGCTCGCAGGTGGCGGTTTGCTCTTCCAAGCCTGCGATGTGTTTGACTATGCTTTCCAAGCGCAGGGACGATTTCGCCTGAGCTTTTTCGGGCGCGGCGTCCCGATTCTGTTGAGCACGGCTTTAAAACTTGCCGCAATATTCGCAAACGCGCCGCTTCTTGCTTTCGCCGCGCTCGAGACCGTTGAAGCAGCTGTGATCGGAATCACTCTTTACTTCGTTTATCGGCAAACGAATTCGCGAACAACGATATCGATCACGCCGACAACCGTCACATGGTCACGCCTTCTCGCGGAAGGCTTGCCACTGCTTCTGGCCGCCCTTGGCGTCATGATCTACATGCGCTCCGATGTTATCATGCTCGGTAAAATGGCCGGCTATCAGACCGCCGGAATTTACGCCGCCGCGTCGCAAATTTCTGAAGCGTGCGCGTTGCTCCCGATGGCGTTGATGCCAGCGCTGTTTCCCGTTTTGGTGCGATGGCGGCGGCTGGGCGACGGTTTTTATAAACGACAGTTCGAGCGGCTATTTCTCGCCGCAGTTGCGGGAGGACTTGTCGCGTCGCTGACGCTGACTTTCGGTGCAGCGCCCATCATCACGCTGCTGTTCGGATCGAATTATCTCGGTGCTGTCCATGTCCTTGTCATTCATGGGTGGACGACGCTGTTCATTTTCATCGGCATAACTCAGAGCGGGTACGATGTCACCGAAGGGCTCACCTGGTTCGCTACTTTCCGAACTTTGGTCGGAGCATCGCTCAATATTATTTTGAATTTGATTTTCATCCCGCGATATGGCGCAGTTGGCTCGGCCGTGGCCACGCTGGTCGCGCAGATTTTCTCGTCGGTTTTGTTGAACGTGCTCCATTCGCGAACCCGTCCCATTCTTCGCATGCAGTTGATGTCGATCCTGCTCGTGCCGGCATTGCGCGCCGTGTACGGTAGCGAGCGGGCGCGATCACCCGCGAATTGGTCGCGAATCGAGAATGGATTGATACTGCCCAATGGCTAGCGCGGCCAAATACTCCGGTAGTCTTCATCATTTTCAATCCGCCCAAGCTGAGGGCGAAAGTTTTTGCTGCCATTCGCGCAGCGGGACGAACCTCGATCCGGCGATATCGATCTTGCGCTGAAGCCGAGGACATTGGCTAGATGTGCGGCAACGTCGTCCACGTCGATCTTGCGCATGCACCAATTCGCCTGATTATTGCAGCGCCACTGCACACAAGGATGAAATGGACATGTGGCATCGTGGAAGACACGCAGACCCTCCGGCGCGGCAAACGTTTTTGGGCTGACCGGTCCGAACAGCACCGCGCCTGGTTTGCCGAAAAAATTCGCGATGTGCGCCGCGCTCGTATCGTTGGTCACAACCGCGCGGCAATTCGCAACCAGGTCGACGAGTTCTTCCGCCGACAATCGATCCATGCAACCACTCGCGTTTGGCTGTTGGACAATACGGTCGAGCTCTTGCAATTCTTCCAGCAAAACTTCCCGTCGAAATCCGACAATCGCGAAGTGCGTCTGCGGAAATGTTTCGACTAACGAACGGAAATTCGCGAGCGGCCAGTTTTTCCACCGGCTCGCTGTCGTGATGCAGATAACGACCCAATTGGATGAATCCGCCGGCGATTTCACCGTCATTCGTTCGGCCAATGCAAGATCGACATCGCAGCCCAGGTAGTTCGCAACTCGTTGCCGATTTGCATATTCATTCTCCTGGACCACATGCGGCAGCGGATGATCGACCAAACTTTTTCCGCCACGTGTGACTCGTGCCGCTAAATTTTTCGCGCCAGACATTTTGATTGCCACCGCGCTGATGGCGCTGCCGGTGAGATCAATCCAAAGCGCCGGCGCGATCTTTCGCGCATCGCGAATTGTTGTTGCGAACTGCAAGAATCGAAACGCTCGCGGATTTTTAAAAAAATCTTCCAGGCCGCTATCGAACGGCAGAATATGCCACCCGCATCGCCGCCCGATTTCTACATGCGCTGGGCGGAGCGCAACTTTGATCGACAATCCGCGTTCGCGACACGTGTCCACGATTCCGCTGATGAGCGGCAGATGAACGAAAAGATCGCCAAGACCTGCGATGGATGAAACCACAACGGGGCCGCGCCACTGAAGCGGCTCGGCGCGCTTAAGCGGATTGAGCATGTCGATGGCCCGCATCACCAATGCGCTCCGCAGCGAGCGCGTGTCGTAACCAAGGCGGCTGGCAGTGTGGTTATTTGTCATGACCTTGCGCGCCGGCACAGCAAGTTAGTGTGGGGGCCGGCTTCGACGGTGTAGCGCCGGAGAAGGTGTCGATCTTGCGCGAGTTCCAGCTTGTTCGCGTATTCGTTAATGTAGAAGATATCAAAGCCTAGCGAGCACAGAAAATCGAGAAACTTTTCTGCGCTCGCGCCTGCACGTCGAAGTCCTTGCGGCCAAAATTCTGTGAAAACTGTCAGAGCGCGGTTGGACCGCAAGGTTTGCTCCATGCCCTTTAAAGCGCGGAACTCAAAACCTTGGACATCAATTTTAACTACATCGACCGGAGGCAAGTCCAAATCATCAATGCAAACAGCCTCGATCTGAATTTTCTTCCGTGATTCGCTGGAAGGATAAGCTTGGTGATCGCCGTAATTGTCAGTTGAAAGATAAAGAAAAGACTTTCCGGTCACGTCGCTAGCCGCCAAATTAAAAGGTGTGACGTTGTGACGATCATTCCGGATAATGTTCTCTCGTAAGATTTCGTAATTGGAAGGTTCCGGTTCAAAAGCAAAAACTTGCCCCGTGTCGCCGACCAGTTTGGAAAAGAGCAATGCGTAATAACCAATGTTTGCGCCGATATCGACGACGGTTTGCCCCGGAGATATTTCCTGTCTGAGGAGGTCCGTTTCAAATGGCTCGTAATCCTGGAAGATCGACAATTCCAGGGAATCAAGTGGGTCGAGCTTTAGCCGGAAACCGTGCGCGACAACTTCCGTTTGTCGCAGTTTGCTGAAGAGCCATCGCTTGAGGAGCACATAAAATGGAAAGGATTCAAGTCTTAGCGCAGGAACAAATCGCTTCTTTGCGCGAACAAGACACTTTAAAGCGCGGTTCACGATTGTACCGACGGCGTTCGGCCAATGAGTGTACTCGCATGAAGCCGCGACATTATAATCGCTATGGCGACCGTCATTTGCCTCGGCCGAGTTGGAAAGGATCGCGTGCGTAGTCATTGCCGCGGGCTGTGAACATGCCAAGTCGCGTTAAGTCATCACGAGTGACGAAGCGCGCTGTGCCGTTTTTCTCCAGCGCGGTGACCGCCGCTGGAGTAAGTTGGAAAATCGAAACGATAACCGGGCGCTGCTCAAGGAAAGGATCGTTACGAATGAGATCGGCCGAGTACCAGGCATCGCGCCAATCGAACGCGACGATGTCCTTCGGGATTGCATGAAGAACTGCGGCAGTACGGGCATAGGGCCGAACAAACCGCTCCGCTTCGAAGCAACGCAGCGGGAATTGAATCAACAAGGAGGCCGCAATGCCCACCAAGACGAATTTGGTCGCGCGATACTGTCCAACTAGGTTCGATAACCGGTTAAAGCCGGCAACGGCGACAATAACGAGACATGCGATAGCGCCATGGAAGTAACGGTAGCCCCAGCCATGGGCTTGATCGAGATAGAAGAAGAAATAGAATCCGAAGGTCAGCAGGCAGCTTAAAATTGAATCTTGAATGATCGGTCGAACCTTAAAGAACTGACTTGCTCCTAGAACCGCCAGAAGCGGAGTGGCCAACGATGCCCACCCGATGATCAAGAGCAGATTCATTGACTGAATGATTGGCATCCGCGGATTGAGGATCTTAAAAAAGGAGCCAATCCCATCACTGGTCCCGAGTTGATAACGGGCTCGCCAAGCAAACCACAGAGCGCAGCCGGCAACATAGATTGGCGCAAAAATCAGAACGGCGCGCCAGCGGCGCTGTAATAACAGCCGAAGTAGAAACGGAAGAGCAAACAGCGCGTGAACGATGGGCTGATGCAAGCCAATCGCCAGTACACCGACCAATGGCGCCAGGTAAAACCAACCCCGGTCCGGTCGTGAATAAAGCCAAAGCCAAATGGCATTGAGTGCGAGATGCGCCGGCATCGAATACGCGGTCATCGACATAACCAAAAATTGCGATGAACTCACGAGCAGGCCAATTGCGACCAGCGCATTCATTTTCGATTCCGGCCAGATATTTCGCGCCGTGCCGTAAAGCGCGAGCACGGTTAGGGCAGCGAGGAACGGGTTAAGAAAACTTTGAAGACCGACACTTTGAAACACCGCCCGCATCGCGGCGTAAACTGGCAGATAAACTGAATTCCACGAATGCGTCGTTGGAAAATACTGAACGAAGAATGGCAAGTTCAAGAAGCGCTCTGCGCTCACCCAGCCGGACGGCACTTCGGCTTGAAGTTTTCCGTGCAAAAAAATCTTTGCCTGGAAATCCGCCAGGTACTCGTCAGCCGTTAGGGCATAGCCATGAAACACGATTTGTGTCCCGAGAGCGGCAAAGACGAAAGCAATTGCCGCGAGCAAAACGCAAAGCAATCCCGCCCGATTCGGATTTTGATCGCATTGCCGGCCTGCTTTATCGTCGCCGCGAAGTAGACCGACAGCAGCAATGAGGCTGAATACCGCCACAATTGCGAGTCCCGCCGGTTCGTTTCGCGCAAACAAGACATAAAAAGCATTAAAAAGGAACTGCGGATCGGGGTTGCCGGCCGGAATAGTTCGCAACCACAAAGAGAACGCAATTCCGATCAGGCAGAAGACGCCCAATCCGCAAAGGATTCCGATCGGTGGCCGCGCTGGAATGCGCATCGATCCTTCGCCGATTCCGCCAACCTTCGTTTCCGATGAAACTAGCGGAAATTCGGTGAGAACTGCGGTGTGAGGTGGAGATATGGACACCATCGACGGAAAGGGTTGATACATGACCGGGAAGCAGTCACTGGGCCACGAGCGCTTGGCTGCTCCCCAGAACTGCGATTGAAAAGATCGACATTTTGCGCACGGGAAGTGCAGTGTCATTGGGCACGGACATGGAAGAACAAGCATCACTTCGGCTAACGAAATGGTCCCTCGCTCTGCTGATTGTCATCCTGAGCGCAGGCATTTTTCTGCGCGTCTGGCCGAGTGCCGGCCTCAAAGGTATCTCGATCGACGAGCACAACTACGCCATCTACGTCGAAAAGGGGATGAAATACGGTCTAAGTAATTACGGCCGGGTGGTCGATGAATTTATTGTGTCTCAGGTCAAGCAAGCGCAGGCGGTCATTCCCGCGACGCGCATCGGGCTTATTTGGCCGGCGACTCTCCTGGCGCGCATTGGCAATCTCAATCCGCTTGATGCGTTGCGTTTGATGTCGCACGGCTCGGCCATTTTGCTGCTCATTGCGACGGCGATTGTCGGCTACCGCTTCGGTGGCGTGCGTCAGATGCTGGTCGTCACGATATTGATGGCGGTCGCGCCGCTGCAAATTTTTCTCGCGCAACGGGCGTTGGCCGACGGTTACTTCGCGTTTCTGGCTGTTCTCTGCGCCTGGTTTTTTCTCGAAAGCCTCCACGCTCCGCAATCGAGCGGTTGGCTTGTTGCCTACGGCTTCGTCTTTGTCCTTCTCGTGCTGACCAAAGAAAACGCCGCCTTTGTTTGCGTCGCCTTGGCGGGGACCTGGATCTGTTTTTTTGCCACGCGCGTTGGACGCCCGAGCTTCGCGTTGCTGCTGGTGACATTTATCGCGGGAGCGCTGGCGGTGATCATTCTCGCCTCGTTGTTAGGAGGCCTCGGTGAGTGGATCACATTCTATCGCATGTACGCGACAAAATCGGCCGGTATTCCATACGTCGTTCAGTTTCAAGACGGCGCGTGGTATCGCTATTTGGTCGATTTCACCCTGCTTTCGCCTTGCATCGTCGCGCTTGTGTTCGGACGCATTTTCGAGATCGACAAGGAGTCGCGGGTAGATTTCTTTTGGGCGCTGGTACTTGGTTTTAGCTTTCTTACGATGTCCGCCGTCTCTTATGGAATGAGTTTGCGGTTTGCGGCGTATTGGGACTTTCCGTTGCGTTGGCTGGCGGCGTCACAGGTGCTGCAGCTCCCCGGGAAGTTCCCACGAATAAAGCCGGTTCTCATCCTCGCTGCTGCGATTTTGATCTTGGCAGCCGTGGACCTATTTCAGGTACTGGCGCTATTTCGTTAACGCGGGCATCTACGATCCGGTGACCTTCCAGCTTTTTTACGCTTCGAAGCTGATCAAATAGTTGTCGGCTGCGTCCAGGTTAGGCACGGGCGCGGCGTGGTAAGTCTCTTGCCGCCTGCCAATCTTTCCGGCGTTTTTGCGGTTTCCTCGCCGAATTGAACGACAACAACGACAAAGCATCGCGAGCGGCGGCCGATTCGGTTCTTGGCTAAACTTATCCGCGGCTCCCGCTTCCGGAGCGATGCAAAGTCACAGATGGCGCAATTCTAGCTGCCAAAAGGGCATGCGTCTTGAAAAGCTGGAGCGCATCGCGTCCCAAGATGTCGATCTTGACGGCAAGCGGCTGCTTATTTTCATCGTCGCTTACAACGCGGAAACGACGATCGAAAAAGGACCTGAGCCGCATCCCTGCCGCGTTGCGTTCTGATGATGTCGAAGTTCTAATCATCGACGATTCGTCCAAGGACGCCACGTTTGCCAAGGGTTTGCGGTATCAACAGCGCAATTCCGAATTCAAACTTAGGGTTTTGCGCGCTCCGGAAAATCAAGGTTACGGCGGCAACCAGAAGCTTGGTTATCGTTACGCGATCGACAACGGATTCGACATTGTTGCGCTGATCCACGGCGATGGTCAGTTCGCCCCCGAGAAATTGCCGGAATTACTTGAGCCACTCGTTCTCGGAAAAGTCGATGCCGTCCTCGGCTCGCGCATGATCGACAAACGGGCTGCGCGCCGCGGCGGGATGCCGTTTTACAAATGGATCGGTAACCAAATTCTTACCGCATTTCAAAACCTCGTGCTCGGTACCCGGCTTTCGGAATTTCATTCGGGTACCGGCTCTATTCCATAAGAGCGCTCGCACAGATTCCATTTGAAAGAAACACGAACGATTTTCATTTCGATACTGAGATCATCATTCAGCTTTTGTTGAAAAAACTGCGTCTCGTCGAGTTGGCGATCCCGACATTTTATGGCGACGAAATTTGCTACGTAAACGGGCTGAGATACGCGTGGAACGTCTTTAAATCGACAATTAGAGCGCGGCTCTGCCGTCTTCATCTTTTCTACGATCGAAAATTTGACGTGCAGTCGGTGGAAGAAGTTTACGATCTGAAGCTTGGCTTTACGTCATCGCACACCGCCGCGATCAAGGCAGCGAAATCGGGAGGCAAAATTCTCGATGTCGGTTGCGGGCAGGGGTTGCTGGCGGTTGAGCTAGCGAAGAAAGGTTGCCGGGTCACCGGGATGGATCGTCATGCGCCGCCGACAAACAACGCGCCGGAACAAATTCAATTCATCCGGTGGGATCTCGATCGTCGCGAGTTCCCAGTGAATGTTTCTCAATTCGACCAGATTTTTCTGCTCGACATCATCGAACACTTGAAAGAGCCCGGCCATTTTATGGATGAGTTGCGCTTTGCCACCGGTTGCAAACGTCCTGAAATCATCCTGACAACCGCGAATGTCGGCTTTTTCGCAACACGCCTAATGTTGTTGTTCGGCCAGTTCAATTACGGCAAAAAAGGAATCCTCGACATCACACACACGCGCCTGTTCACATTTCGCTCGATGCGCGAATTGTTAATGCAGTCAGGCTACAAAATTCTGGAAGTGCGCGGAATCCCGGCGCCATTTCCGGTGGCGATCGGAAATAATATCGTATCGCGCGCCTTGCTTCGGCTCAACATCGCGTTAATCCGGATCAGCAAAGGGCTTTTTGCCTATCAAATTTTCATTCGCGCCGAAGCCATGCCGACGGTCAACAATTTGCTGCATGAAACGATCTCGAGCAGCGAGGCATTGAGGACAGCGGTCCTCGGCCAAGCGGCTTGATTGCGCGCTAGGGCGATTTCAAAATGTGCAGCGCGCGCACGAGGTGGTCCGTGATTAGCTCGTAAAGCGGATATTGGACAGCGAGAATGCAATATTGCCGAAGTTCGATTGCGCAGATCAAGATGACGGCGACGCCGAGAACGATGTTCCGATAGCGCCCGAGCGGCGCGACGAGCCCGACAAGTGAGCTGAAGGCGAGGAATCGCAACGGCATGTCCCAGATATTGGCGTAGCGGAGGTTCATTCCGTATTTTACGTTGCACATCACGAGATAACTCGCCGCGATAAAGACCGACATGTAGAGCTCGGTTTTTTTCGTTCGATCCATCCGAAAGATTGCTCCCAGCGCGAAAATTAGAATGACCGGACTGACGAGCAAAAGATCGACAAGGTAGCGATACCACGGCCCGTCACCGGTCAGGATGGCGTAAGGCGCCTGGGAAGCTTTGCTTACGAGCAATCGATAGGTTTCGACTAGATTCGTCAAACCCCCGGCCAGAAACACCAGAATGACGACGCCGAGCAACGGCCCGGCAATCGTTCCGAGAAGGAGTTCGCGGGTGACGGTCCCAAATTTCAGCCAGCGATTTGCCAGGATGAGGACGACGACGGCGAGCCAAACAAAAAAGGAGTTCTCCTTAGTGATGACGAGCAGGGCAAGCGCGAGTCCATAGCCGACCAACCAACGCCAATCGCGCGGCGCCTGCAAAGTTTCCCAAAGAAGCCAAAGACAAAGCAGCGCCCAAAATGTGAAGAAACCGTCCACGAACGCGTGCTGCGACATGTGGATTTGCGTCGGCGCAAGGGCCATGAGCGCGCCAATTCCGAGTGACCATATCGATCCGCGCAATCGCCAGGCGAAATTCATGGCGAGAACAAGCGTCAGCATGCTGAAAAAGGCGGCGACGTCACGCAGGGCTTGGAGTGCTTCGCAACCGAAGACCGAATGCCAAACATAAGCCGTGAAAATGTAGAGAAATCGAACCGGAGGAAGAATCGCACCGGTCAATTCGCTTTGCGCCGTGATGTAACCTTCGACGATGTTTGGATATGACGCGATTCCCTCATTGGCGAGAGCGTTGACGTAATCGCGATAAAGACCTTCGTCGAAACCCATTCGCATATACGAGGGGTTTGGGTGGAGCGCGGCGATCGAATGCAGCGCCCCGCCCGGCGCGAATGTGTCCGGCGGCAGACGGAGGAGAATTCCGAGTGCGAGTATGATCGCGAGGGCGAAGATCTCGATCTTTCGGCGGCTCGATTCTTGGGCAGGCATTGATTGAATAAATTGGGCGACTTCGGGCAACTCAATTAGGAGCCCTGGAGGCTGAGAGCAAATTTCAAACCTCCCGCTTGTCCGTCATGATTCACGATTTCTCAGGAAAAGGGAAAACAGAGGCCAAGAACCTGCTTGCTCAAGAGCAGATGAACTCGTCCCCACAGTGCGTTTCACGTCTCCATCAGAAAGCGCCGGTTTCGCTCTGAGGGATGAACAAGTTGAACAAGACGCTGCCTGTTGCAGCGCTGCTCGGACTTTGTGCTCTAATTTTTTTCCTGCGATTGCACACTTACGAGGAGCCGCTCGAGCGCGATGCTACCATCTACGCAGTAATCGCGCACGAGATGCTTAACGGCAAAACGCTCTACACCGATCTTTGGGACCATAAGCCCCCAGCCATCTACGTGACCTATGCCGCCGCGGAACTCATCGCGGGCTACGGGGCGCGATTCGATCTTCCTACTGAACATCGCTGCTGCGTTCGCAGCTCTTCTTGGCTGCTACTTCGCAGGCTCGGCATCGGGTGGTGGACGAATGGGCGGATTTGTCGCGGCGGGGCTCTGGGCGCACGCGTCGGGTGACCTGGCTCTCCAGGGCAATCAGCCAAACACGGAACTCTTTCTCAATGCCTTTCTCGCGACCGGGTTTGCGGTCTTTGTGCGAAAAGAAAAAAACGGCCTCGGGTTGCGCGGCGCGGCGCTCGCTGGAGTTCTGTTTGCGGTCGCGTCGCTTTACAAACAGGTTGCGGTGGTGCAGGCCGCTCTGCTTGCAATCGCGTATTTCGCATCGTCGCGGGCTGGCTCGCGCAAAAAGGCGCTGGCGGAGATGGCAATTCTTGCCGCGATCGGCGTGGCGGCGTGGGCATTGGTGATTAGTTACTTTGTTGCGAAGGGGCACGGCGATGCATTTAGAGAAGTGGTGTTCACTTACAACCATTATTACTCGGGAAGCATTTGGGAGAATCTCAGCGAGATGCTGAGCTGGCCTAGTGTTTCAGCAGACGTTCTGGCCGTGATGGTTTCGATGGCGGCTTTATCGGTTGGGGGGATCGTTTTGGGCCTAGTCTTCGGTCCACGGCGTCAGTGGATCTTGTTTATCGCATTTTGCGTTGCAACGCATATTTGTGTCCTGCTGCCGGGACGGTCTTTCCCGCATTACTATCAGCTTTGGTTGCCGCCATTGGCTATCGGCGCGGCCTGGGCGGTAGCGTTAATGAAGCGCATTCTGCCAGCGCGCTTATCACATCTTTCCTACGGAGTTGCGGGTGCGGCTTGTGCCGTTCTGATTGCTCTTGAGTTGCCGTATTATCGCCTTTCCGCAGCAGATTGGTCCGCGCAAAAGTACGGGAACATTTTTCTGGAGACGGATAAACTGGCATACAAGATCGACAATTTGCTATCACCCAGCGAAACCTTCTACGAATGGGGCGCGTAGAGTGGACTTTATTTCACGAGTGGGCGGAGGCCGCCTTCCGGGGTGATCTTTGCGTATCCAATGTTGGATGGGCCGCTGGCACCGAAGTTGTCACAGCGTTTGCTTTGTGACCTCGAGCGGAACAGATCGGATTTGATCGTCGTCGATGGTCTGACACTGGCGAACACGCCGCGCGCCAATCCTGTGCTGAAGTGGTTCGAGGAAAATTACCGTCCGTTTTCCAAGACGGACAAATTCTTCGTTCCAATCGGTCACCCGCCGGACGTAATCTTAACTAAAGATCAGTTCCTCTTATTTGCTCTAAAGGGGGGCAAACTGGATGCGCAGAACCCGGGCGCCGGAAATGAGACAGCGAAGTCACTCCCCGTTGTTGGAATCTTTTGAAATTTCCGTCTGCAGGGCGAGGAACTCCGGTTGATTCGGCTTGAGTTGGAGCGCCACCTCGATTTCCGCGCGCGCGCGGTCGATGTTACCTTGCTTCAATAGCGCCCTTGCCAGCAAGTAATGGGTCTTTGGATTGCGCGGTTCCTGTTTCAGGGCCGCGAGAAAAACGATTGCGCATCGCGCCAGCGCTTATCTTCCAGAGCGACCACGCCCAGATTGTTGAGCGCGCCTTTGTGTTGCGGATCGATTGCGAGCACGGCGCGATAAAATGCTTGCGCGTCGACACATTATCTTCGGCCAAACGCAGATTACCGAGCGCGAAGTTGGTCTCGGCATTGCCGGGAACGTAAGCGTAGGCGAGAGCGAGTTTCTTTTCCGCGAGCGGCAGATTGTTTGATTCGAGCGCCTGCCAGCCGGAATTGTAAGCATCCAGCGCCCAGAGGGATGGATCGTGCTGCGGCCAGGCAACGAAAATTGTCGATCCAACGATCAGGAGGCGAGATAAGCCGCGACGCGAAGCTAATTCGCCGGACGCGAGTCTCTGCCACAAGAGCAACAATCCAAACGCAGCGAAAATCAGCAAGCCGGGCACTGCCACGAGTCGATAACGTTCGGTGATGAAAACCGGGAGGAGCGCCGAACATCGACAATAAGATTGCCGCGACGATCCAGCGCGATTGAGGCGCAGCCAGCAAGCGAGAATCAATCCGGGAATCAGCAAGCGCAGCGACCACTCCAAAATAAAGTCCCGGGCAAAATCACGCCTTGCTCACGCAAATTCGTGATGATGCTCAGATCGTCATATTGAAACGCGTTCCAGAAGTTGCGCAGCTTGAGCGACGAGCAATTTCAACCAATCGGCGAAATGACCGGCGAATGTATTGCTTTGCCTTGGCCGACCAGTAATCGGAAACCTCGGCGCGCTTTAACGGATGGCCGCCGCCGCCTCGGCTTGAGTGACTGAATCCTCGAGCATCGCCGCCTGCCCGGCACGCAGACCCGGGCGGGAAACGCGGGTAGCCATTGGCAGTCGGGTTGTTGCCGATCCAGAAGTTGATGCCGCTGTGCGCCGAGAGAAAAACAGGATCCCGCGCGATAAAATAGTTGTGAATCCAACACGGGGAGGTGCCGAGGCCGACGCCACCGAGCAAGAGCGCCGCGCCAAATAGGAGAGTTTGCCAGCGCCGTTGCGGGTCGATTTTGGATTTGAGAAGCAATGCCGCGAAAACCAGCGGGAGAACAATGAGAATGGTAGCGACGCCTATCGCAGTGACGCCGATGAGTAAACCGAGCCAGAAACATTCTCTTCTCGTCGGCGTGCCATCGTTCTTCACGATCCGCCAGACGACAAGCCAAAACGCGAACACAATCCAGACCGTGGGCATGAGGATGACGGAATAAGCCTGGGCGGGCACAAACAGGCCCCAGCCGAGTGCGGCGACCGTGGCAACGCCGCGCGCTTGGTCTTGGATCGCGAATTTCCAAAGCCGGCTGGTCACCCGGGACGTTCGGAGCGCCAGACCGTAGATCAGAACGGCAATGCCGGCGTCCAAGCCGGCCTGGAGAAGGCCGAGGACGAACGGATTGTAACCGAAGATTTTGTAGAGGAATGCGAGCAGGTAGGCGTAACCCGGCAACCCGTAAAAAGCGACGTGGTCAGTGGTCTGTCCGTGCAGAATGCGTTGCGCCCAATCGTTATAAAAATGCATGTCCCCCCGCGACGGGAGTAAAAACGGCGAACGGCTGAGGCGGGCCAGAACGAGCAATCGCAAGACGAAAACGACGGCAAAGATGAAATGGCTCAGCCCGAAGGAGTAGCGCCCGATTCGCAGCTCGGATTTCACGTCAGAAACCTTCCGCGAGCCTGGTTCGCACGATTCTAGAAATTCTAAAAAACGCCGGGTTTGGCATTAACACTGCTCAATAAAGGTCAATTCCGCGGATCTAAATCGCGGAGCGCAGTCAAACAAACAAACAAAAGATAAAGAAAGCAATAGCATGTTAAACGCCATCAATAAACGCCGCGGGGGCTTCACTCTCGTGGAAATCATGATCGTAGTCGCGATCATCGCGTTACTCGCGGCGATCGCGGTGCCTGGATTCCTCCGGGCCCGCAAACGCTCGCAAGCCAGCCGTATCCTGAACGATCTGCGAATGATCGACTCAGCGGTTGACCAGTACGCGATCGAGACCAACCGGAAAACCAACGATGTGGTTGCTGTCACCGATTGGACGAACTACCTGAAAAAGGGTTCGCTCCTTTACAACAGCGGCAAGAGCCTCCTGGGCACTTCCTACGGTGCGCAGACCGTGGACACGATTCCACAGGTTCCTAACGCGGACCTCATCGTGTTGTCCGATGTCGCCGGAACCGGCTTTTGGTCGCCCTACGGACCCTAAAGGAATCTGACGATTCATTCGCCTGTCATTCCTGCAACTCGCGGGAGTGGCAGGGAATGAGTTGTGAGAAAAGGACACGAGTCCAGCTCGCGCAACTCCTTGGCAAAAATAATAAAAAAAGACAAAACGCACTTATGCTAAAGAAACTTCAAACGAAACGCGGGGGCTTCACTCTCGTGGAAATCATGATCGTAGTTGCGATCATCGCGTTACTCGCGGCGATCGCGGTGCCTGGATTCCTCCGGGCCCGCAAACGCTCGCAAGCCAGCCGTATCCTGAACGATCTGCGAATGATCGACTCAGCGGTTGACCAGTACGCGATCGAGACCAACAGAAAAACCAACGACGTGGTTGCTGTCACCGATTGGACGAACTACCTGAAAAAGGGTTCGCTCCTTTACAACAACGGCAAGAGCCTCCTGGGCACTTCCTACGGTGCGCAGACCGTGGACACGATTCCACAGGTTCCTAACGCGGACCTCATCGTGTTGTCCGATGTCGCCGGAACCGGCTTTTGGTCGCCCTACGGACCCTAAAGGAATCTGACGATTCATTCGCCTGTCATTCCTGCAACTCGCGGGAGTGGCAGGGAGTGAGTTGTGAGAAAAAGACACGAGTCCAGCTCGCGCAACTCCTTGGCAAAAATAATAAAAAAAGACAAAACGCACTTATGCTAAAGAAACTTCAAACGAAACGCGGGGGCTTCACTCTCGTGGAAATCATGATCGTAGTTGCGATCATCGCGTTACTCGCGGCGATCGCGGTGCCTGGATTCCTCCGGGCCCGCAAACGCTCGCAAGCCAGCCGTATCCTGAACGATCTGCGAATGATCGACTCAGCGGTTGACCAGTACGCGATCGAGACCAACAGAAAAACCAACGACGTGGTTGCTGTCACCGATTGGACGAACTACCTGAAAAAGGGTTCGCTCCTTTACAACAACGGCAAGAGCCTCCTGGGCACTTCCTACGGTGCGCAGACCGTGGACACGATTCCACAGGTTCCTAACGCGGACCTCATCGTGTTGTCCGATGTCGCCGGAACCGGCTTTTGGTCGCCCTACGGACCCTAAAGGAATCTGACGATTCATTCGCCTGTCATTCCTGCAACTCGCGGGAGTGGCAGGGAGTGAGTTGTGAGAAAAAGACACGAGTCCAGCTCGCGCAACTCCTTGGCAAAAATAATAAAAAAAGACAAAACGCACTTATGCTAAAGAAACTTCAAACGAAACGCGGGGGCTTCACTCTCGTGGAAATCATGATCGTAGTTGCGATCATCGCGTTACTCGCGGCGATCGCGGTGCCTGGATTCCTCCGGGCCCGCAAACGCTCGCAAGCCAGCCGTATCCTGAACGATCTGCGAATGATCGACTCAGCGGTTGACCAGTACGCGGTCGAGACCAACAGAAAAACCAACGATGTGGTTGCTGTCACCGATTGGACGAACTACCTGAAAAAGGGTACGCTCCTTTACAACAACGGCAACAGCCTCCTGGGCAGTAGCTACGGTCCTCAGACCGTGGACACAATTCCACAGGTTCCTAACGCGGACCTCATCGTGTTGTCCGATGTCGCCGGTACCGGCTTCTGGTCGCCTTACGGACCCTAGTCACAACCTTTAGCTCCATGGCCGAAGCGTCCTTTCCTAAGCGAAAGGACGCTCCAGCATTTTATTGGAAGCAAACGTCCCAATGCCGGCCTTCACAATCCCACTCGTTAGGCTTGGAATAGATCAGGCAAAGGAGAAAGGAATTCGCGCGCAAACCTCTGCCGCGATCCTTCGCTGGCCGAACCCAGCTCGGTATCTTCGCGCGGACTGGTTCCGCTGTTCATTTTTGGCGCTGTTAGGATTCATCGTGCGCTCGCCCGCGCTGCAAGGTCAGCGCATTTGGGACGACCAATATCTGTCGCACGACAATCCCTTCATCAAAAGTCCGCTCCTGATCCTCGAGACGTTTCGGCATTATCTATTTCTAGATTCGTTTTCACCACATTATCGACCGGTCCAAAGCATCTCGTTCGTCGCCGATTACTTTTTCTGGAACACCAACGAGTTCGGTTTTCACGTCACCAATGTGCTTCTGCACGTCGGCAGTGGCATCCTGCTTTATTTTCTCTTGCGAAAGCTATTCGCTTCACTCTGCCTGCGCCGGATCCCGCTGGCTGTGCGCGAGCGCGCGTCAAGACGATTACCGTGGATATCCGACGGCGCGTTTGTAATCGCGCTGCTTTGGACCGTCCATCCGGTTCATAGCGCGGCGATCGATTACATCTCCGGTCGAGCTGACAGCCTGGCATTTTTCTTCGCGGCAGCAGGTTGGCTCTTGTTCTTGCACGCCCAGCGGGTGGCGCGGCCATTAGCCCGCACCTCAGTCTATTTTCTGGCGGCAATCTGTGGTTTGCTTGCATTGCTTTCGCGCGAGATCGCCGGTGTCTGGATCATTCTTTTCCTGGCGCATCTGTTCGTCGTGGAGAGGCGCCTTCCATTTCGCCTACGTACGGACGCGTTGCTCTCCTGTGTGGGCCTCATCGTGATTTATCTAGGGCTCCGCCAGTTACCGGAGCAGCGATTGATCGTAGCATCCCACGCCGGTTGGGCCGCCCCCGTGCGAGCTGTGTTGATGCTACGAGCTCTCGGTGACTATGGGCGGCTCATGATCTTTCCAGTCAACTTGCACATGGAGCGAACAGTATTTGCTCCAGCAAGCCTTTGGACCAATTCCGGGTGGCGAGCAGGAATCGGCGTTGAATACTTGTCGATCTTGGGTCTGCTGCTGCTTGCTGCTCTGGTCTTTGGGAGCATGAAGAAAGGCCGCGGCCAGGTCACGCGCGCTTTTGGAGCGGCTTGGTTTCTGATCGCGTATCTGCCGATTTCAAATTTGATCGACCTGAATGCAACGGTCGCGGAGCATTGGCTATATTTACCGAGCGTTGGGTTCCTGGTTTTTTTCTTCGGTTGCGCGCTTGAATTGCCTACGCGGTTCCGTCAGCTTGGCGCACTGTTCGTTGCCCTCGCGGTGATTGGCCTGGGGTTCCGCAGCTTTGTGCGTAGCAGCGATTGGGCGAACGAAGAAACGTTCTACAAACGGACCTTTGCAGCTGGGGGAACTAGTGCACGGGTCGCAGTCAATCTCGGCCAATGCCTGGCCGCCCGCGGGGCATACGCCGAAGCCGAAAAGATATACCGAAGGGCGCTCGAGGTAACCCCAGACTATCCGCTCGCTCAAAATGATCTGGCCGATGCCCTCTGGCGCCAAGGCAAGAAAAAGGAGGCCGAAATTCTCTTTGCGCAGATCGAAAAAGGCTCCGCGAGAACTCGCCAGGAATATCCGCGCACATGGATCGGCGCCCGAAACCTTGCCGCGATCCGTCACAACGCCCACGAAGACGAATCCGCAATCGCGATTCTCGATAAAGCCCGACTGGATTACCCGGACGTTTGGGAACTCATAAGCCTAGAATCCGAGATCTGGCGTCGAGCGGAGCAACCCGACACTGCGTTGCGCCTCGTTGAAAACTTCGCCCGCGATAATTGGTGGCACCACGGAGCGTCCCTTGCACTCGGGCGCTTGTATGCCGAGAAGGGTGACACAAACCGCGCGGAAGCAGCGCTGCGCCACGCCAGCTGGCTCGATGTGCACGATGTAGAAGCGTTGGACCTGATGGTCTTGATGCGATTAAGACAGAACCGTCTGGACGAAGCATTTCGGATGCAGGAGCGGGCCATCGCACGCCAGCCGGATGAACCGCGCCAATACATCTTGCTTGCTCAAATCCTCGAGAAAATGGGCCGCGACGATGAAGCGCATGCCGCGCTCGCTCAAGTGAACCGCCTCCAGACGCTCGCAAAGGTGCAGACCGTTGTCGACTAGGCGCCTAGCCTGAAAAGCTGGTGTTCGCTGACCTGCCGTTTTGCTGGAAGACCTTGGGACTGGCCGAGGCCGCCGACCTCGGGTACAACAACACGCGATGCGCAAACCTCGTCGCCGTCTCAGACCCGTACGCATTTACAGCGATAAGGATGTCGATTTTGCTTGGTTGAAGCGGAAAACGTGCGCGGTGATCGGCTTTGGTGCGCAGGGCCAAGCCCACGCCTTGAATTTGCGCGACAGCGGGATTCGAGTGGTGGTCGGTCTTTATCGGGAAAGCAAATCACGCGCGATCGCGCGACGAGCCGGTTTTAAAGTTCTGGCAACACCCGAAGCGGTCCGCCGCGCGGACGTTATTTTTCTGGCGCTGCCCGACACAAAAATGCCTGCGATCTATAAGAATGAAATCGCGCCGAATCTGTGTTCAGGTCAAACGTTACTCTTTGCGCATGGCTTCGCGATTTATTACCGGACGATCGTGCCGCGAAAAGATATCGATGTGGTGATGGTCGCGCCGAAAGGTCTCGGCCCGATGGTGCGCCGCGAATTCGTAAATGGTCGCGGGGTGCCAGGACTCATCGCGATTCACCAAAATCCCAGCCGGCGAGGCAAACGAACGGCGCTGGCCTGGGCGAAAGGGATTGGCTGCACACGCGCAGGTGTGATCGAAACAACCTTCCGCGAGGAAACGGAGACGGACCTTTTTGGTGAACAAGCGGTGCTGTGCGGCGGAATGAGCTGCCTAATCCGTGCAGGATTTGATACCCTGGTGCGAGCGGGTTATCCGCATGAACTCGCTTATTTCGAGTGTCTGCACGAGCTCAAATTCATTGTCGATCTTATCCACGAGGCCGGCCTTAGCGGGATGCGGGCGCGGATTTCGGACACGGCGAAATGGGGGGAGTTGGCCGTGGGCCCCAAGATTGTCGATGCAAACGTGCGAAAAAATATGGACGCGGCGCTGCACGAAATTCGCTCGGGAAAATTTGCGCGCGAATTTATTCGGGAAATGAAAACCGGCCGGAAACATTACACTAAGTTGCTCCGAGCTGCGGAGAAACACGCCATCGAGAAGGTGGGACGAAAATTACGCGGCTTGATGAATTGGAAATGAAAACAATCGACCGCCGCTGCCGCGCGGGCAGCGAACCTTCTCAGCGAAGTCGCTTCGCGAAAAACTTACACTTGTTCTTTAGTGGCTGCCGCCGACTCGATCCAGTTGGTATGAGGTGGTCGGGATGACGCTGAGCCTTTCACAGGGCTGCGGAATAGCGGAGCCCGTGATTAATGCGTAGCACACTTTGTGAGTCTTTGTCGCAGCAGGCTGCTGTTTCACGGATGTAACTACGTTCTTACTCGGATCAGCGAAGGCCGATGCGCAAAAAGCGAGCGAGAGCACGACGCTTGCGCACCGGATCGACCAACCGCAAAAGCCAAACGGCTTCTTTATAGTTGTCATGGAATTAGTTTGTGCCTTTTTCCCGTGAAAGGCAAGCGGAAAACAATATCATCGCGCTCAACTGGCGCAGGTTTTCCGAGTCATTCTTCCCAAAGAAAATGTTCCAAGCGGAGCCGGTCGAGGCGTTCCCGGGCTTCATCGCTCCGATTTCCTCCAGCCGCAGCTAGCCTTTGATAAACCGCGGCCGCCGATTGCCATTTTGCGTCAGCTTCCAAAATCCGGCCGGCATTAAATCCCGCTTTGTAGAACCAGAAAAACTCGTGCGGCCGGTCCGGTCGTGTTTCATTTTCAAGCACTGTGTAAAATGCGGCCAACGCAGCGCTGCGGTCCAATTCTTTTTCCAGGCACACGCCTTTCTTGAATAGCGCCTGGTTGCGCCAGTGAAGTGGCTCGCCGTTGTCCGCCGCGAGCTGATCGTATGCTTCGACTGCGCGTTGATAATTTTTTGGATCACTCGTTCCCATTTCGAAGAAAATGTCGCCCTTGCCGCAAAGTGCCTCGCGTTTTTCGGCCGGCGCGCGTCGCTTTTCAAGACCTCTTCATATAAGACGAGCGCATCCTGCGGTTTGCCCAGTTTACGTTCGATCACCGCTTCTTCGTCGCGCGCCGCCCATTTCAATTCACCGTTCAATTGCACGACCCGATCGAAAAGAACAAGCGCGTGATCGAGCGAGAGAGCCCCCATGCTCGCCATGGCGGATTCAGCCGCGAAGAAAAGAGCTTTCTCGGTGAAGCGTCCTGTTGGATTTTCTTCCGCCAGAATCTCGAATTCGGTTTGCGCGTCGGCGAAATCCTGCTCGCGATAATAAACCTCCGCCAATTTCATGCGCACTTCTGGTCCCAAGGTCGACGTGCCGTGCCGTTCGAGAAACCGCTTGGCCAGCTCGATCACTTTCGCGTCATTCGGGTCGGCGTCCTCAATCCAAATCGCGAGATAATCGCCGTGTTCTTCGGCAACCGGCGTCGGCTTCGATGAGGCAGCCCGTGACAAGTCCTTGCGCGCTTCGTCGAGTCGCGGCGGGGAAGCGTGAAATGCCAACTCCGCCAGGGCGACCCAGGCTTCCGACGCTCGCCTGTTCCGTGGAAAATCGCGGAGGAAGTTCTGTAGCGAATCGGATGCCCGCTTGTCTCGATTCGCCGCCTCCACCAATCCTTCTTCCAGACGCAGCTCGGCGCGCGATTCTTCGTCGCCACCTTGCTTCGCCAATTCTCCATAGTCGGCGAGGAAGCGGGCACGGTCGCCGAGCTGCAACCAGCCTAGTGACGCGTTGAACAACGACATTTTAGCGAAGGGCGAAGTCGAGTGCCCAACCTGTTCAAAGGCAACCGTGGCAATATCGAACCGCTTCGCCCGATACTGCGCCTGGGCGGCCAGTAAGTTAATCCGATCGAGCTGGGCTCCCGGCTCCAATGCTCGCGCGTCGTTCAAGATCGCGATTGCCTCGTCAAAATGTCCATCTTCCAATTCGAGCTCGGCGAACTCTAGAAGCGCCGGGGCAAGCTCGGCGAATCTTGGCTGACTCTGGCGCAACGCGCCGAACAATTCTAAGGCGCGCTCACGACGTCCGGCCCGCAGATCGAGACGCGCCAGATACCATTGGGCAAAAGCGCGCCGCGGCTGTTCGGAAGCACGAGCCCAGCGCTCGAGTTCGCTCCGTGCCGGCTTTCGCTCTGCGCGGTAAAGCTCGTCCAATTTCGCAAAAATGCGCCCAATGTCCCCATCTTGAGGATGGTGCTCGATAAACTCCTCTAGCACGTCATCGCCCGTCTCCGGGGTCTTCAATTGCAAGTGTGCATCGGCAAGCTGAAAAAGCGCGGCGATCAGCACTGAGTGACTGGCCCCCTCTGGTCGTTTCAATATGGATTCAAACGTGGCGACCGCTTTCTCGGGCCAGTGAGAAACCATTTCCAAGCGACCGCGGAAGAAGTGTCGCTCTTTTCGATCGGCCGCAGTTTTTGGGCGCATCCTGTTGAGCAAACGACTTGCATTCGCAGTATCTCCTTGATCGAGAAACAGCTCGGTCGCGCGCAACTGCGCTTGGACACTCCATTGCGGATCGCGGAAGAGTGAGGAAAACTTCTCCAATGCTTCGGCCGGACGTCCCACGGCCCGCAACATTTCTGCGGTCCCGAAGACCGCATCTGCATGAAAAGGCGAAGTTTCGTTCGCGGCCACTTCCTCATACAGCTGGAGCGCCTCGGCCGGCCGATGCAGACTGCCGAGCGCTTGCCCCCGCCAAAACTTCGCCGATGGAATCTGTTGCAAGCGGGGATCCTCAAGCAGATGAAGTGCGTCGGCCGGTCGTTTGGCCGCAATCAGGGCTTCGGCAAGTTTTTCGGAAATCGCGCACCAGTCTTGCTCGGGCGGATTTTTCTCGAGCAAGCCGGTCAAGCGCGCGACCGCAACTTCCGGTATGCCGTCCTCCAAAGGTGCCGTCGCACTGGCGAGATTTGATGGACCTTCGCTTCGCGCTTGTTGCAAATGAAAGACCGGCAACGTACCAAGGATGATAACGGCGGCATTTCGGATAGATTTAACCTCGAAGATTGAAGCTGCCCTGAGCAAAGCGCAGCGAAGTCGAATTGGTGGGATGCTGTTCTTATTCATCTCTTCTCTAGCAGCGGCCGCAAGAATTTCCCGGTATGACTTTTTGCGAGATCGACAATCTCCTCAGGCGTGCCCGTGCCCACGATCTCGCCTCCTCCGTCCCCTCCTTCCGGACCGAGATCAATGATCCAGTCCGCGCACTTGATCATTTCAAGGTTGTGTTCGATCACGATGAGCGTATTGCCCGCGTCGCGCAATTTCATCAGCACTTGCAGCAGCTTCTCGATGTCGGCAAAATGAAGACCGGTCGTCGGCTCGTCTAAGATGTAGAGTGTGCGACCGGTCGCTTTCTTCGCAAGCTCGGTCGCAAGCTTCACCCGTTGGGCTTCTCCACCGGAAAGGGTGGTGCCGGCTTGGCCGAGCCGCAAATAACCGAGGCCGACGTCTAGCAGCGCATTTAGTTTGTCCGAAACGCTCGGTACGTTGCGAAAAAAGCGCCCAGCTTCGTCCACGGTCAAATCGAGCACGTCGGCAATATTTTTCCCTTTGTACGTGATCTCGAGGGTGTCCCGGTTGTAACGCTGGCCGCGACAAACTTCGCATTGTACGTAGACGTCGGGCAAAAAGTGCATCTCAATTTTGATTAACCCGCCGCCTTCGCAATTCTCACAGCGGCCGCCTTTCACATTAAAACTAAATCGCCCGGCGTCGTAACCGCGGACCCGCGCGGCCGGCAGTTGCGCGAACAATTCGCGTATAGGCGTGAACGCGCCGGTATAAGTGACCGGATTAGAGCGCGGTGTCCGCCCAATCGCGCTTTGATCGATGACAATCGCTTTGTCGATTTGCTCCATTCCGCGGACGACGCGATGTGCACCGGGCTTCTCCTTCGAATTATAAAAGCGCCGAAACAATGTCCGCCGAAGAATGTTATCAACCAAAGTTGATTTTCCGCTTCCGGAAACGCCCGTCACGCATGTGAAACAGCCGAGGGGAAAGGAAACCTCAATATTCTTCAAATTATTCTCGGTAGCGCCTTCGAGAACCAGCCAGCCGTCCTCATTTTTGATCTTTTGACTTCGGATTGAACGCGGCTTGGCACGATGCTTAGGAACCGCGATTCGTAATCGGCCGATGAGGTAATCCGCGGTTAGCGAATTTTTTGCGCGCAGAAGCTCTTCAAGCTTGCCTTGGGCCACGATCTCGCCCCCGCGTGGCCCTGCGCCTGGTCCAAGATCGACAATGTGATCGGCGGCGCGAATCGTTTCCTCGTCGTGCTCGACCACGATTACAGAATTGCCGAGGTCGCGCAGACGTCGCAGAGTGCGGAGAAGCTGCGCGTTATCGCGTTGATGCAATCCAATGCTCGGCTCGTCCAATACGTATAGAACACCGGCGAGTCCGGAGCCGATTTGCGTCGCCAACCGAATGCGCTGTGCCTCGCCACCGCTCAATGTACCGCTCTCGCGATCAAGCGTGAGATAGCCCAGACCGACCTCAACCAGAAACTGCAGCCGCGATTGGATTTCCCGAAGGACGTCCGCGACAATTTTCTTTTGATGCGTCGTCAATTCCAGATTGTCGATGTAACGCGCAGCTGCCTCCGTCGTTAGTTCGCTGAACTCGTGAATATTGAGCTCTCGCCCGTCTCGATTTTTGATCGTGACCGCCAGAATCTCTGGTTTGAGCCGCGCGCCATCGCAGGTTTTGCACGGTACCCGGGTCATGAACGCGCGGATTCGGCTGCGCGTAAATTCGCTCACCGTTTGTTCGTAAAGCCGTTGCATCTGCGGTACCAGCCCCTCGAATGGCTTCGCGGCTTTTTTTTCACCATTTCCGCCGAAATTCATTTCGATAGCTTCGCCGTTCGTACCGAAATAAAGCGCATTCTTAAATGCATCTGGTAAATCGGAAAACGGCACGTCTTTATTGACCTGGAAATATTTAACTAGCGCGCCTTCGAGATGGCGGTAATACGCCAGCATCCTTCTGGTCCCGCGCCGCCACGGTCGGATTGCGCCCTCGGCAAGCGTCTTGCCCGGGTCGGGAATCATTAACTCGGGATCGCACACCAATTGGGTTCCCAAACCGTGGCAAGCCGGGCAGGCGCCGAGATGGCTATTGAACGAGAAATGTTTCGGCGTCAGCAAGCCTAACGAAAAACCCGTTTCCGCGCTGCCATAATCGGTCGAGTAGCGCACCTCGCTCCAAGTCTCTTTCAATTGAGCGCCGGGTTCTGAACGTTGAGTGTCGGGCGTTTGCCGGCTCTGTCGCAGAACTACGATCTTGCTTCCGCCCCACTTCAGCGCGGTCTCGACTGAGTCGGTCAGGCGAGCCCGAATTCCCTCCCGTACGACCAATCGGTCGACCACCGCCTCGATGGTGTGCCGCTCATTCTTTTTCAGGCGAATCGGTTCGGGACGGCTGAGTTCAAGAATTTCTCCGTCGATCCGCACCCGGACGAAGCCTTCGCGCTTCGCCTTTTCGATAATGTCACGAAATTCGCCGGTTTGATTTTGCACAAGCGGGGCCAGCAGAACGACCTTCGTCTCCGGTTCGAAGCGGAGAATTTGATCGACAATCTGCTGCGTCGTTTGCCGATGGATTGGTTTGCCGGTCTGCGGATCGTGCGGCTGGCCGATCGCGGAGAAGAGAACGCGCAGGTAATCGTAAACTTCAGTCGTTGTCGCGATTGTCGACCTTGGATTGGCGCCGGCGCCGCGCTGCTCAATCGCGATCGCTGGAGATAGTCCTTCGATGAAATCGACATCCGGCTTTTCCATCTGGTCGAGGAATTGCCGGGCGTAAGCGGAGAGACTTTCTACGTAACGCCGCTGCCCTTCGGCGTAGAGGGTGTCGAAGGCGAGGGAAGACTTTCCCGAGCCGCTCAGTCCGGTAATGACGACCAACTGCTCACGCGGAATCTCCACGTGGAGATTCTTCAAATTGTGCTGGCGCGCTCCACTGATCTTGATAACTTCCGCAGGCATCTTGACGATAAATGGCGAACCTTTAAGTCAAGCACAGCCGCCCATTTTCTCCAGCGAAAATCCCGTTTATGAGCGATCCCGGCCCAACTATTACTCAGGAAGAACTCGCGCAGTTGCAGCGAAAATTCAGCGAGATCAAACATTCGATTAGAAATGCGCTTGCCGTAATGATGGCGCTCTCCGAGATGTCGCAGCGCCGCCCGGATTACGCGGAAAAGCTGGCCACGACCGTCCTCTCCAAAGCACCGCAGATCGTTTCCAGTTTGCAGGAATTCACCCAGGCCCTGAACGAGAAGGCGGGCATAAAACCGGAAAGCGTCTCCGGGAAGACGAGCTAGCGGTTGCGGCGAGAAAGAACTGGAGCGCATGGATGCAGCGCCAGGCAAGACCATCCTGATCATCGAGGACGAGCGCGACGTTGTTGATTTGCTCGCGCTCAATCTACGCAAATCGGGCGGCTTTATTGTTTCTACGGCGGCGACGGTGCCACTGGGCTGACCAAAGCTCGCATGGAAAAGCCCGCCTTCATTATTCTCGATCTCATGTTGCCGAAAATGCCGGGACTTGAAGTTTGCAAGCTTCTGAAGACCGATCAGGCCACGCGACATATTCCGATTCTGATGTTGACCGCCAAAGCGGAAGAGATAGATCGTATCGTCGGGCTGGAATTTGGCGCAGATGATTACGTGACGAAGCCGTTCAGCCCGCGCGAAATAATCCTGCGCATTAATGCGATCTTGCGCCGCGGCGGTCTAGCCGAACAAACTGACGACCGTCTTACCGCCGGCCCAATCACTGTCGATCCGGCGCGCCACAAGGTTCTTGTCGGAAACAAGGACATCGACCTAACGAGCATCGAGTTCAAACTTCTCCGCAGGCTAATGCAGCGCCGCGGTCGCGTGCAGGAGCGCGATCGGCTGCTCAATGAAGTTTGGGGCTACGAAAGCGTGATTGACACGCGCACGGTCGATACCCACGTCCGCCGTCTCCGTGAAAAACTCGGAAAGGCCGGCGGCGCGATTGAGACAGTCCGGGGATTTGGTTACCGTTTCCGGGAGGATTGACCCGGATGTTGTGGTTTCTCCTTTACCTGATTGTTGGATCGACACTCGCATTCGCTTGGGTGGCTTGGAGATTGTGGATCGCGCCGTGGTGGCAAATCGAACGGCTCGTTAGGCAAGTCGGTCACGGTCAGAATCCGCGCACATTTCTTGTCGATGGCGGCACGCAGCCGCGTCGCGTTGGCCTGGCTTTGGAGGGTCTTTTCTATCGTCAGCAGGAACTCGATCAGCAAATCAGCAAACGCGCGTCCGGGACTGAGACAATTCTTTCCGCAATGCAGGACGGTTTGCTCGCGGTCGACGCCGACCGGCGGATCACGCTGGTCAACGAAACGTTCAGGCGTTTTTTTGCGCTGCGGGAGACGTCGTTAGGTACACCCCTCCTCGAGACCGTGCGCGATGCCGACATCGATCAAGCGATCACGGAAACACTCCATACAGGCGAGGCAGTGCAAAGGCAATTAACGGTGAACGACGCCCAAAATATTCTTCGCTATCTCCAGCTCAGCGCCGTCCCGATGAAGAATAGCCACGGCGAAATAAGCGGCGCGGTTATCTTGTTTCATGACATCACCGAATTGAAGCGAGTGGATCAAATGCGCAGCGATTTTGTGGCGAATGTTTCCCACGAGTTGCGCACGCCGCTGTCGATCTTGCGGGGCTACATCGAGACTCTGCTCGACGATCCGAAAATCTCGCGCGAGGAATCTTCTCGCATTCTCGAAGTGATGGAGCGGCATTCGAAGCGTCTTGGTCTGCTCGTCGACGATTTGCTCACCCTTGCCCAACTGGAGTCGGCCACTCCGAATCTACAGTTGAGTGACGTCAACCCAGCAAAGCTCTTTGCCGACGTTGCACGCGAATGGGAAAAGAAGCTCGCGGAAAAGCGACTAAAAGTAATTGTCGATCTACCGGCGGAAGCGCCGATTGTTCGCGGAGACGAGACGCGGCTTCAAGAGGTTCTCTACAATTTGCTCGACAACGCCGTGAAATATTCGCCGAAAAACGGCGAAATTCGTCTCCAAGCCGAGCAACGGGGCAAAGAAATCGCGCTCAGCGTCAGTGACCACGGTGCTGGCATTAGCAGAGACGATCTACCGCGTATCTTCGAACGCTTTTATCGCGTCGACAAAGCGCGCAGCCGCGAACTCGGCGGGACCGGCCTCGGTCTTTCTATCGTCAAACACATTGCCCAACTGCACGGCGGTCGTGTTGAAGCCGAAAGCGAGCTGGGAATGCGAACGACAATCCGCGTGCTCCTGCCGCTACAGCTATCAAATGCTGCCGAGTCTGTCACACAAACGTAACAGTAAAGACTTTGACCCGTTGAAGTCGAATGCGGCACTTTCGTCGGATGACGGAAATTCATAAACTCGGCGGCAAGCTTCTTGGGCTGCTCCTGGCGTTCGGGCTGAGCGCGACGGCGTCCGCGCAGATGACGATAAACGGCGCAGGCGCAACCTTTCCGTACCCGATTTACTCAAAATGGTTCGACGAGTACGCGAAGGTTGACCCCTCAGTGCGCTTCAACTATCAATCGATCGGCTCGGGCGGGGGACAAAAGCAAATTCTCGCGCAAACGGTCGATTTTGGCGCGTCGGACGGTCCGATGAGCGATGACAACCTGGCAAGAGCGCCGGGAAAACTGCTGCATATTCCGACGGTGGCCGGAGCCGATGTGGTGGCCTACAATATACCAGGCGATCCGGCGTTAAGGTTCGATGCTGATGCAATCGCGGGCGTGTTTCTCGGTCAGATTAAAAAGTGGAATGATCCCAGACTCACCGCGCTGAATCCCGGCGCAAAACTTCCCGACCGGGAAATCGTAGTTGTGCATCGCTCGGATGGAAGTGGCACGACCTATATTTGGACTGATTACCTGAGCAAGATCAGTCCCGAGTGGAAACAAAAGGTTGGCACGAACACATCAGTCAACTGGCCGACAGGGCTCGGCGGCAAGGGCAATGAAGGTGTCGCCGGCCAGATCAGGCAAACGCCGGGCGCGCTCGGCTACGTCGAGTTAATCTACGCGATGCAGAATAAAATGCCGTATGCGGATGTGAAAAATGCGTCCGGCGAATTCGTGAAGGCATCGCTCGAGTCGATCACCGCTGCGATGGCGACGGCACAGATCCCGGACGACTTCCGCTTCTCGATCACGAATGCGCCGGGAAAGAATGCGTATCCGGTTTCCGGCGCGACTTGGCTGCTCGTTTACGAGCAGCAGAAAGACGCGACCAAAGGCAAGAAGCTGGTCGAGTTTTTGAAATGGGCGGAGACCAAGGGTGAGCAAATGGCGAAAGACCTCGAGTACGCGCCGCTTCCAGATAATTTGCGAGATCGCGTGCTGAAACGAGTGGACGAAATAAAGTACTAGCAATTCCCGAGCGCCCGAAAGAAAGGCCGTCAGGCGGATATGCCCATAGTCGCTCCCATCCCCGCGATCGAGGCAGGCGGCTGACGAAATGGCGCCGCCGTCCCGCTTTGGCGACAAAGCGTTCGAGTGTCTCACGCTGGCGATGGCGATGGCAGTGGTCGCGCTCGTTTTTCTCGTCGGCTGGCAATTGGCGCGCGGCTCGTCACTCGCGATCGAAAAATTTGGATTTCATTTTCTTGCAACATCGACGTGGGACCCTGTTGCGGAACAGTTCGGCGCGCTCCCATTTATTTACGGCACGGTCGTTTCGTCCCTCATCGGGTTGATAATTGCCGTGCCGCTCAGCATCGCGACGGCCGTTTATTTGACCGAACTCGCGCCGCTCTGGATCCGTCAACCGCTGGTATCGCTCATCGAGATGCTCGCTGCAATCCCGAGCGTGATCCTCGGGTTGTGGGGAATTTTTGTAATGATCCCGTGGCTCCGTGATTATCCATTTCCACTGCTGAAAAGACTTTTCGGCTGGACGCCGCTTTTCCGTGGACCGATTTACGGCGTCAGCATGCTGGCTGGCGGCATTATTATCGCGATCATGATTTTGCCGATCATCACGTCAGTATCGCGTGAGATTTTGCGCAGTGTCCCGAATCTTCAGCGCGAGGCGGCTTACGCGCTCGGCGCGACGCGCTGGGAGGTGACGCGGATTGCGGTTTTAAGTTACGCGAAGAAAGGATTGTTCGGTGCAGTCATTCTCGGCCTCGGTCGCGCGCTTGGTGAAACGATGGCGGTTACGATGGTAATCGGTAATACGCCGCAGATTGTCGCCTCGCTATTCGCGCCTGGCTACACGCTGGCAAGCGTGATCGCGAACGAATTTACTGAAGCCACAACCGATATTTACCTGCAGTCGCTCTTCGAGATCGGGCTTGTTCTTTTCGGGATTACGATTTTCGCTAATCTTGTCGCGCAACTTCTTTTGAAAACCATGGGCACGAAAATGACGACGCGTGCCGTTCAATAGAATGCAATCAACCTCCGCGAATCATACCTGGCGCAAAATTAAGAGCGCGCTCGCTTCCGCGGTGGCATTCATCTCCGCGGTCCTCGTGATTGCGCCGCTCGGTCTTGTTTTCTTTCATCTATTGAGGAGCGGCGCGAGTTCGGTGAACTGGAATTTCTTCACCCGGCTGCCCGCTCCGGTTGGCGCGATCGGCGGCGGCATGGCCAACGCGATCGTCGGCTCGTTCGAATTGCTCGGGCTGGCGGCGATCATTGGCGTGCCGATTGGCGTGTTAGGCGGAGTCTATCTCGCGGAATATGGCTCTGCTCGTGCCAACGCCATGCTGCGCTTTGTTGCGGACGTTCTGAACGGCGTTCCCTCTATTATTTGGGGAATTGTTGTCTACGGACTTGTCGTCTTGCGCTTCAAGGGCTTTTCCGCTTACGCGGGTGGACTTGCTCTCGGCTTGATGATGGTTCCATTAATCATGCGGACGACCGAAGAGGTCCTCCTCCTCGTGCCGAACGGCTATCGCGAAGCCGCGCTCGCGCTCGGGATCAGTCGCTGGAAAACGATTGTGCACATAGTGATGAAGACCGCGTCTAAAGGCATCATCACCGGCATCCTGCTCGCACTGGCCCGCGTCGCCGGCGAAACCGCCCCACTTCTTTTCACCGCGTTCGGCAACCGCTTTTGGAATCACAGTCTGAACGAACCGATCGCCGCGCTGCCATTGCAGATTTTCAGCTACGCGATTTCTCCCTACGACGACTGGCACCGGCAGGCCTGGGCCGGTGCACTTGTGCTCGTAATCACGATTTTTTTCATTAACGTGCTTGTGCGATTTCTCACCCGCGGCCGCATGGCAAGCTTGACTTAAACCAGTATGATTGAAACGCCAACAGCGCTTCGAAACTCCGTCCCGCAGGAGCGCGCCCAATCCATCATGTCATCGCCCGAACCCGAGACGCCGCCGCGTCCAGCCTTTGAGGTGTCGAATCTTTCCATCTGGTACGGCGAAAAGCCGGCGATCCAGGATGTGACGATTAACGTTCCTTCCAAAACCATCACCGCGATCATTGGTCCGAGCGGTTGCGGCAAATCGACATTTCTTCGCTGCCTGAATCGGATGCACGAACTCGTCCCGCGGACTCGCATTGAAGGAAAGGTCCTGTTTCAAGGCCAGGATCTTTATTCGGCCGGTTCCGATCCGACGATCGTTCGTAGGCGCATCGGCATGGTCTTTCAGAAATCGAATCCGTTCCCGACCATGTCGATTGAGGAGAATGTCGTCATCGGTCTGAAGCTAAACGGCGTCCGCAATCGCAAGTTGCTCGATGAACGCCTGGAGAAATCGTTGCGTATGGCCGCCCTCTGGGATGAAGTGAAGGACGATCTGCACAAACCTGGAATGAGCCTTTCCGGCGGGCAACAGCAGCGCCTCTGCATTGCCCGCGCCATCGCGGTCGAACCTGAAGTTTTGTTGATGGACGAACCGGCCTCTGCGCTCGATCCGATCGCGACGATGAAAATTGAGGAATTGATTCATGAGTTGGTGGCCAATTACACGATCGTGATTGTCACTCACAACATGCAGCAGGCCAGCCGCGTTTCAGATCGGACCGCTTTCTTTTATGTCGGCAGGTTGATCGAGTTCGGCGAAACGACCCAAATCTTCACCCAGCCAAAGGAAAAACAGACGGAGGATTACATCACCGGCCGGTTCGGTTAAGTTGGATCGACATGATTGCATCAAGACATATTCTCGGGACGTTCGACGAAGCGCTGGCTTCGTTGCGCAATAATGTGCTCATGATGGCGGGGCTGACCGAGCGCAGCCTCGATCGCGCGATGAAAGGCTTGTTTCAGAGGGACGACAATCTCTGCGCAACTGCGATCGCCGACGATGAGGAAATCGACCAGCTCGAGAAACAGATCGACAAGGACGGCGTGGACATTTTGCTCCGGTTTCAACCCGTGGCGTCCGATCTGCGCCGCGTTGTTTCGGCAATGAAACTGAGTTCGAATCTGGAGCGCATGGCCGATCAAGCGACAAACATCGCGCGCCGAGCCCGAAAATTGAATCGGCATCCGCCGCTGCCCGAGATGCAATTGATTTTGCCAATGCAGGAACAAGCGATGTCGATGTTTAAGGACAGCTTGGACGCTTATGTTCGCGAAGACGTGGAACTCGGACGCGCCATCGTGCCGCGCGACGAAAAATTGGACGAGCTAAATCGCGTGACAAGCCGCCGTTTAGTCCAGCGAATGGGTGAAGATCCCGATCAGCTCCGCGGCTATTTGAATTTAATGTTCATCGCGCGCCATCTTGAACGCGTCGGCGATCACGCCACGAACATTGCGGAGGACGCGGTTTACGCCGCCGCCGCCGAAGATATCCGGCACCAACCGTACGTTGCGCCGACTTAGGCGCCCCCTCCGCTTCCGGTAGCCGGGAAAGGCCGGTTGATTTTTTGGGCGCGATGTTTCGCGAGCGTTCTTTTGGTCTTAGATTACATAGCCTATGCAACAAGCGATCGCCAAAATCAGCGCCGAAGGCGCGACGGAAAAAGTCCAGGCGGTTGAAATACCGCCTCAAACTGGCGAGCGCTTATCCGATCCGAAAAATTTCATTAATCGCGAGCTGAGTTGGCTCGAGTTTAATCGACGGGTACTGGAAGAAGCACAGGACCCGACCCAACCACTCATCGAGCGGGTTAAGTTTCTTACGATTTTCAGCTCAAATCTGGACGAATTCTTTGAGATTCGCGTTGCTGGAATCAAGCAGCAGATCGAGAGCGAAACGAGCGACGTTGGCCCGGATGGATTGAGCCCGACCGAGACATTTAATAACATTCGCCGGGTCGTGACTGAGTTGGTCGCGACCCAGTACGCCCTTTGGAACGACGAGTTGCTCCCGCAACTTGCCAAAAATGGAATTCGGGTCCGGGAGGTCTCGGAGCTTGGCGCCAAACGCGCGGCCTGGGCGCATCGCTATTTTCAGCAGGAAGTCTTTCCGATGCTCACGCCTCTCGCGGTCGATGCCAGCCATCCCTTCCCCCAACTCTTGAATAAGAGTCATAACTTGCTCGTGCGCGCGAAAACGCAGCGTGGTGGCGAACCATTGCACGCGATCGTGCAGGTGCCGCGCGTTGTGCCGAGGCTCATCTTGATGCCGCGGAATAAAGGTGAGGAAGAGCCTTGGGATTACATTTACCTCGCCTCACTTATCAAACAGCACATCGGCGAATTGTTTCCCGGTTTAATCCTCGAAGGCGTGCATGCTTTCCGCGTCACACGCAACAGCGATCTCTACATCGACGACGAAGAGGCGGAGAATTTGTTGCGCACGATTGAGCAGGAACTACGGCGCTCCAGTCGTGGCGACGCGGTGCGATTGGAAGTGGAAACCGACTGCCCTCGAGATTTTCGCGATCTATTGCTTGAATTTTTCGATTTGACCGAAGCCGACGTTTACAAAGTAGACGGTCCGCTTTCCATGACGCATCTCACGCCATTGATTACAAATGATGCTTTTGCAAAGTTGAAAGATCGCCCGTTTCAACCGGGCCGCGATCCAGCGCTGCCGCCGCATGCCGACATGTTTGAAGTCCTACGTCGCCAGGATGTGCTCCTGCATCATCCCTACGACAGCTTTGATCCGATCGTCGATCTAATTGAGGAGGCAGCGCAGGATCCGCAGGTCCTCGCGATCAAGATCACGCTTTATAGAACCAGTGGTGACTCGCCGATCGTGGAAGCGCTCATTGATGCCGCGACCGCAGGGAAGCAAGTAACCGCGATTGTTGAATTGCGCGCGCGTTTTGATGAAGCTGTGAACATTCAATGGGCGCGCCGTCTCGAAGAAGCCGGTGCGCACGTCATTTACGGCGTGGTCGGTCTCAAAACGCATTGCAAGGCGTTGTTGATCGTGCGGCGCGACACCGATCGCATACGGCATTATGTCCATCTCGGGACGGGGAATTATCATCCGCGAACTGCGCGCATTTATACCGATTGGAGTTTTCTCACGACCGAGCCGCAATTGACCGAAGAAGTCGCCATCGTTTTCAACACGCTAACCGGCCTGGCCGGTTATCCGGGTTTGAAAAAGCTGATGGTCGCGCCATTCGACATGAAGCAACGTTTGATTGGCTTGATTGAGCGGGAGCGGGATCACGCTCTTTCCGGAAAACCGGCCCGGATCATCGCGAAACTCAATTCACTCGTTGATCAGGAGATTATCGAGAAACTTTACGGGGCTTCCTGCGCGGAGGTGACGATCGATTTGATTGTGCGCGGCATTTGTTGCTTGCGGCCCAAGATTCCGGGTCTGAGTGAGAACATCCGCGTGACGAGTATTGTCGGGCGTTTTCTCGAACACAGCCGGATTTATTATTTTGCCAATGATGGTCATCCCGATCTGTTTTTATCGAGCGCGGACTGGATGCCGCGAAATTTCTTGCGTCGGATCGAAGTGGCGTTTCCCGTAGAAAACCCGGCGTTGCGCGACAACATCATTAACGAAGTTCTTCCGCGGTTTCTGAATGACCGGGTCAAAGCGCGCGAATTGCAGCCGGATGGAAGTTATCGACGACTAAAACCGGAAGGCCCCGAGGCGCGGGCCCAAGCGCAGTGGCATTTCCGGGAGCGTTCGCGCGAACGCGCGAAAAAGCTTGGCCGCAAAAAGACGCCTTCGGCTGACAAGCTGGTTCCAATCAAGGTTGCGCCGCCAAAACAATCGTGAAGAAGGTTTTGGTGATCGATGTCGGTGGGAGGCACGTTAAGCTGATGATTTCGCGCGCCGAGAAACGAAAATTCAAATCGGGCCCGGGCATGACCCCGCGCCAAATGGTGTCGCAAGTCAAATCATTGATTGCCGATTGGAAATTCGATTTGATCTCGATGGGCTTTCCATCGCCGGTCGTGAGCGGGCGCATCGCGAGCGAACCCAAACATCTCGGCAAAGGCTGGGTCGGATTTAACTTCGAGAAGGCGTTCGGTAAACCGGTCCGCTTGATCAATGACGCGGCCATGCAAGCCCTCGGCAGTTACCGGGGCGGGCGAATGCTTTTCCTTGGACTCGGGACCGGGCTCGGGTCGACTTTTGTTTGGACCAATACAGTCCTCCCTCTCGAACTCGGCGATTTGCCGTATCGGGCTCGCACAGTCATCGAAGATTATCTTGGCCGGTCTGGTTTGGAACGCCTTGGCGAGAAGGAGTGGCAGCACGAAGTAGAATTCGCAGTCACACAATTGAAAAAGTCCCTGATTGCCGACTACGTTGTACTCGGCGGCGGCAACGTGAAGAAGCTCAATTCGCTTCCGGCAGGAGTGGAGCGCGGCCACAATCGAAACGTATTTCTCGGTGGGGCGCGCCTCTGGCAAATGGAACCCCGAACGCGAAGGCCGAAATGGCTCATCCTGTGACGCAGGCGTAAGATCGATAATCGTCGAAATTGACATGCACCTCTATTTTCTTAGACACGGCGAGGCCGATTGGCCGGAATGGAAAAAGTCGGATGACGAACGTCCGCTGACCAAGCGCGGCAAAAAGGAAATGCACGACGTGGCGAAATTCCTTGCCCGTATTAAAGCGAAGCCTTCGCTGATTGTCAGCAGCCCTCTGCCGCGTGCATCGCAAACCGCCGAGATCGCAGCCGAGCATTTGAAGCTAAAATGCCGAACGGACAAACTCCTTGCGCCCGGGTTTGGGCTCAACCATCTCAAACGATTGTTCGAGAAGTATCCGGAGAAAAGCTTGATGATCGTCGGTCATGAACCAAGTTTCACAGAAACAATTTCTGCGCTGACCGGCGCGTCGCTCAAACTTTCCAAGGCCGGCGTCGCGCTGGTCGATGTCGATCTTCCATCGCGCAAGGGAAAGCTACTCTGGCTCTTTCCGCCGAGACTGGGTAAGAAATAGTGACTTACTTTTTCTTCGCGCCCGCCCAATCTTTAATAAAGATTGAGACGCGTTTGGCCAACGCTTTGGGCGACTCCGCATAAAAACGGCGGCCCAGCTCGGTGGAAGCGCGTTGCAATTTCCTGTTCCGCTTGCGAATGAGTTTTTCTAACTTGGTTCGTTCGCTTCTGATCAACTCGTCGTCGCGTTCTTGGTCGAGCCGAGAGAGAAGAAACACGAAATCATGCTGCTGGCCGAGCAACTCGCCCAGGGTTTTTGCATCGCGCGCGATCTCCTCCAACACTACGCGGTTGAGCGGCGCGAGGATTCGAAGTTGATACCAGAGCCGTTTAACTTCTTTGCGCCAGCTGTGAAAATTTTCCGGTTCCGGTTTCTTGAGCGCATCTGTCAATCGGTCACGGCCACGCCGATAAGATTTTGCTACGGCCGAGCAGATTTGTTTCGGCATCAAATCTTCCAGAGGCCATTGCGATACGCGCTTCTCGACTCCTCTCAGTTTACGAACTACCTGTTTTTCCCAACCGGCCGCAGCGGCGGCAAAGCTTTCTGCTTCCAACGCGAGCAAGCCTTCAATTCGCTGGAACACTTTTCCGAAGTCGTCGTTGCAAAACCGCTTGCGGATCTGAATAACAGTTTGCAACCGCACGTGCGCATCCCGCACGCTCGAAACAACCTTTGCTACCTGGCGCACGATGCGATCTTCAAGATCAGATCGATTTTTGCCAACTCCTTCTGCGGCCAGGGAAAGCGCGGCCCGAAGTTTCTTGAGATGTTTGCGAAACTCGTGCACGGACTGGCCCCGATGCTGCGGTCGCCGCCGCGTTTGTTTGAGCGCCGAGTCAATTTCTTCGCGGAAAATTCGCTTCAGTCCGTCCGCAACCGGTTCGCGCGATTTTAATCGATAGCTCATGGCCCGGCCAGTTTGTTACTCGGTCGCCAGCCTTACATTGCTATAACGCTTTTCGCCGGTCACCTCCCGCCCAAACCAGCCGGGCGGCTTGAATTTGCGGCAGCTCGCTTGGTTGGGGAACTCTACCTCCGCAACCATGAGACCGTGGTTGCGGCCATGATAGATGTCGATCTCGATTGTCAGATTTTTCCACGGTACTTCGTAGCGGACCTTGCGTAATCGCCGGCCTCTGGTCGCGGGCCAAAGCGTAGCGAACTGTTTTCCGCTTAATCTGATTTCGCGCTCTTCCCGCGCTGAGCCGCGACCAACCTTGAATGTGAGCGAGGTGATCTTCGCTTTTTTACGAAGGCGCACATGTCTACCGCCGGGCTCGTTTGCCAGATAGCCCTGCGCAATTTGAAAATGACGCGAGCGTAGGATTTCCACCGGCAGACGTTTGATCAGGAATTTTCGCTCGATCTCGCGCGACGAGACGTGATGGGAACGGCGCATGCCACCGACTCAATCGTTTCCGACAAAAATGCCAAGATTTATCCGCGAGAAAATTTCAAGTTCACGCGCGGTCGCAAAGCGAGGCGAGGTGACTGCGTTACGATTACGAAGATTCTTCAGCGACCATTGGCCTCAATTCGCTGTCTGCTGAAGAAATCGGTTCAGCGCATCCGCCACGGCGAAGACCGGCCAGGCAGAAATGACCACGATAATAGCGAAGAGCAACGCCTCGACGACAAACTGCCACTTCATTTCATGCGCAAAAAAGCGCCGTGTTAACTCGCGGAACGACCGGCGCACTACCGATGTTTTCTTAGGCGTACGTCGGATCACCCGTTTCACTGTAATCACGTTCATAATTGAACATTCGATAATGCGCGGCGCTGCTCGCGTCAGGTTACGAATCGTAAAGTTTGGGTGACGAACCGGTGACGCGGCTTAGTTTCGTCACAAAAACGTCACTTCCTGCTCGGCGACAGCGCCTTAAGATCGACAACCAATGAGACTTAAAGTGCTCTTCATTTGCGTGCACAACAGCGCCCGCAGCCAGATGGCGGAGGCGTGGCTCAATCAGATTTGCGGAGAATTCTTCGAGGCGCAGAGCGCCGGCCTCGAGCCCGGCAAACTCAATCCGCTCGCCGTCGAAGTGATGACCGAGGCTGGGATTAATATTTCGAAAAAGAAAACGCAAGCGGTGTTCGATGTATTCAAGTCCGGACAACTGTTTGGTTACGTTATCACCGTCTGCGATTGGGCTAGCGCTGAGAAATGTCCAATCTTCCCGGGGCCAACCAAACGCTTGTACTGGAGCTTTGCCGATCCGTCAGAAGTCACCGGCACACACGACGCGAAACTGGCGCAGGTGCGCGAAATTCGGGACGAGATTCGGAAAAAGATCGAGGGCTGGTGCGTCGAAGTTTGCGGTGACGAAATCGTGACTCGTTAGGTGTCGATCTTCTTTTCGGTTAAAGTGGCCCGATGAAATTGGATTCACTCGCAGGAGGCTTCGATTGGCCCCGCGGCGCCCAGGCCTCATGCGCTGTTTGGCGACGTGTTCGGCTGGGTTTGTGTTCGCATCGGCGTTGGCGTTCGCGCGACTAATTCGTTCCTGCGAACGGAATCGACTTCTTCGGCGTTAGCGGAACGCTGATTCATTTTTACTGAGCGCGTTTGCGCTCGCTGCGCCATCGGCAGGTATTTGACGATGTCGATCTTGCCGTCACTCTGCTCGACGAGCGCCGAGCAGGTTTCGACCCAGTCACCGCAGTTGTAATAGGTTGTGTCGCCAATTTGTCGCCTGGCCGCGCTGTGGATGTGACCGCACAGAACGGCATCGACCGAGAACTTTTGCGCGTAACGAACGATCTCTTCTTCGAATCGGCCGATAAAACTGACGGCGTCTTTCACGCGTTGTTTGGCGAAAGCGCTCAGTGACCAGTAACCGAGCCCGAACCTGCGGCGGACAAAATTGATCGCGGGATTCAATGAAAGCAAAAACTGGTAGCCAACGTCTCCGGCGAAGGCGAGCCACTTCACGTTTTGCACGACGGTGTCGAGTTCGTGGCCGTGAATAACAAGGACACGGCGTCCGTCTGCTGTGCGATGAATTGCGTGCCGCTGGACAGTAATGTTGCCGTAAGCGCCGTAGAACTTCGCGAGCAAATCGTCGTGATTGCCCGGGATATAAATGACACGCGTGCCCTTGCGCGCTTTCCGCAGAATTTTCTGGATGACGTCGTTGTGCTGCTGGGGCCAGTAACGGCTGCGGCGCAATTGCCAGATGTCGATTAAATCTCCGACGACATAAAGGGTTTCCTCTTCATAGTCGCGCAGGAAATCGAGAAGCGCGGCAGCGTTGGCGCCGCGCGTGCCAAGATGAACATCGGAAATCCACGCCGCGCGTACACGCCGTGGTTGCGACGCGGGCGCTTCGCTTAAATCAAGGGAAAATCTCGACTCCGGCACAACACCGTTCGATACAGGCGGAAAGCCCGCCGGGACGCTTTCCCGACGGGCTTTCGCCGACCTAACCGAGTTATTCTTGTCTGACCAGAGCAAGTCTTGCAGGAGTATCTTAGAATCTAAGATTCAGATCGACGTCAAGGAGTTGAAATTGATCAAGCGGATTGATGCCGATTGCGCCGCCGTTGCCGCCCGTGCCGAGATTCCCATCGGCCCTCCAGCCATAACAGTAAGTGATGTTGAAGCTGACGGCATCGGATAACATGTATCCGGCCTTCACAGCCACCCCCTGCATGTTTGTGCGAGCATCGAAGATGTCATCGTCGATCAGGTTCGGATCGAGCGCATACTGCTCAGTGTGCTGCCACCAGGCGTCGATTTCCCAATCGTGCTTCTTCTTTAGCTGACCGACACCGACGCCGGCATTGAAGGCATAGCGCTGACCGCCTTCGCCCGGATGCCCGGCGGCTGTGGCGCGATCGTCACCCTCAAAATTGTCGGCGAACTCGCCAAAGATTCGTATCGGCAGCTTATCGATCTTGAAACCGAATTCCATCGGTACGTCGAACACCAACAGACTGTTGATGCCCGTTTGATTCTCAGCCATGGACGCGCTGTTTGTTAGATGGGGGTCGCCGCCCTGGAAGTGGGTGTCAAATGAAACCCCGTTCCCCGTGTAATTGTAAATTGTCGGGGCAAGTTGGAAGTAAAACGTCTTCGGGAAATTGAACTTGGCGCCAACCTGCCACGCCAGTAAAAAGGCATTCGTGTTCGGAACAAGCTCTGTTCCGCTCTGCCCAGGCTCGGTATGAGTTGGGCGCGGTCCAAGCGGATTTTCCATCGGTGTCCCGTCATAGACAAACTGAGCAAGGTTAGCGAACAGATCGAGTTTTAGGAATGGCTCAGAGGGCTGAACCGGCGCAATCATCTTGCTATCTTTGCTGTAGGAAGCGGGGGCAACTTGTCCACCGCCGAAGACAAAAGTGTGTTTCCACTGTTCAGCTAATCCTTCTGGATTGATATCGGGGTCCCACACCATGAGTGAGGTGATGAGCGGGTTCGGCATTTTTCCGCCGGTCAGCGTGATGTCCGGGAAACCGCGGTAGCCGATGTAAGCCTGGCCGACGCTGATGCCGTCGTTGACTTTTGAGAAGGGGCCGTTGTTTGCAGCCGTGCTGCTGCCCGACGTATCGTCACCGAAGGTCACGTTCGTCGAACGCGGACTTTGGCCAGTTTCCAATCGGATTCCGAAAAACCAATCATCCAGCAATGTTCCGCGCAATCCCAGCCGGATCCGGTAGCGCTCTCGCTCTCGCTCCTGCCAATCGTCCCGGCCTGCTACGCCGGGGGCGGATTTAGCCAGCGGCGAATTGTCATCCGTTTGCCCGCCACGATATTCATAACGCAAACGCACATCGCCAAAGAGTTCCAACTCTGTGATCGGCGTGGATAACTTCCATTTGTCGGCGCTGGTCTTCTCAACGGGAACACTTTTTTCCACATAAGTTTTCCCGTCGTAGGTGGTTTGCGTCTTCGTCGGCCCCTCCGCCGGAGCGGCGAACGCAGAAGTCGCCTGCTTTTTCAAACTGCTCACTTCCTTCTCGAGCTCGGCGTTGCGTTCTTGCAGTTGCTCGACTGCGCGTTCGAGTTTCCCGAGTCGGTCGGACTCGGGCGATGTCTGCGCTGCAAGCGGTTGCAGGGCCACCAATACGAGCGGAAGGGCGGCAATGGTCGTCAATTTCTTGATTAGCATGTGTTTCTCCTAGTTATGGTAAGGTGTTTTCAGTGACACTGATCTTTGCGATCGCTTCTGGTGAACGCGACGGAACGTAGGGAACGATTGTTACGGACAGATGACGGCGAAGTAACAATTGCGTGAACTCACGCGGGCGCGAGCCGCTCGAAGAAGTCGAGCGGTGGCGGCGGGCGTTAAACCGCAGGATTTCTCAGCGCGGCTTCGGTTTTGGTGAAGCTGCTGGAGACGCTGACGCAGGACTTGGCACGCTCGCTATGGGCGACGCGATTGGTGTCGCGCTGCCTGCGGGGGTGAAGCCAAGCGCGGAATCAGGCATTGCTGATGTCGTCGGCGACGGCTGGGACGCTGGAGAAGGTTGAGCAGTTGCTTGCTGTTTCATCAGCTCGCGTCGCAGACTGCTGTCGCCGCTAGTCTTGTGCGCGTACAAGATCGACAACGCAAAGGTGAGCGCGAAAAAAAAGCCGGCCATCCAGGCGGTGAATTTCACGAGCACGTTCGTGGTCTGGGCGCCGAAGATATTTTCCGTCACACCGCCGCCGAACGCCGCGCCCAGGCCCTCGCTTTTCGGACGCTGCATCAAGATCACCAGCATCATGAGCAACGCGACCAGGACATAAATCGCGAGCAGAAAATTGATCAAAATCGACATCGGGACGTGGAATATCGCTAACGGGAGAGGAGAAGCAAACTCTCACCTCGCAACATTCAACTTACAACGTTCAATTTGAGAAGTTGAGCGTTGAGCGTTTTCTTTTTGGCAGCGATTCATCGAGCGCGATCGTTCTTAATCTTGTTCCAAATCTCATCCAGCTCGGCAAGATCGACATCTCCGAGTCGCTGGCCGCCCGCCCGAAGTTCGTCCTCCAGCTGGTTAAAACGCGAGACGAACTTGTCTGTGGACGATTGCAACGCGCCCTCCGCATCAAGTTTGCATTTGCGCGCCAGATTAACGACGGCAAAGAGCAAATCACCGATTTCGTCCTCGATCGCTGGTCGATCATCGTTCCCGATCGCGCGTTTCAGCTCTCCGAGTTCCTCTTCGACTTTCGCGATTACGTCGCGCAACTCAGTCCAATCAAAGTTGACCCGTGCGACTTTACTTTGCGTTTTTTGCGCACGCATCAACGCCGGTAATGCTCTCGGCAGGCTGGCGAGATAATGCGAGTCGCTCTTTTTTTCCTCGCGCTTGATCGCCTCCCATTGCTTTAAGACCGCACCGCTGTCGCGCGCATCGCTCTTTCCAAAAACGTGCGGATGCCGTCGGACAAGCTTCTGGCTGACCTCGGCGACAACATTGTGGATGTCGAACCTGCCGGCTTCGCGCGCGATCTCGGCGTGCATGACTGCTAACAACAAAAGGTCGCCGAGCTCTTCTCGAAGACGCGCGTCGTTCTTCGCCCGGGCGGCCTCCGCCACTTCGTACGCTTCTTCAATCGTTGCTGGCAAAAGCGATTCGTGTGTTTGCTCGCGGTCCCATGGGCAACCCCCCGGTGCGCGCAAGCGCGCGACGATTTCGCACAACTTCTCGAATTCGCTCATCAAATGCGCCAGAGCGAGCGGTGCGTGCCGAACTCAGAAATTTCGCCGGAAGATTTCTTGCTGACGTAAATCGTGATCCCAATCACGCTCGCGAAAGTGCCAACAAAGACGAAGGCGACCAGCCAGGAGGGAATATGACCAACGCGCAGGGCGTGATAAAACGAGGGTAGGTTATCCATTGCCGCCGGCGCGTGCAGGAAGATTTTTGTTACCCATGCCACCAGGATGAGAATGAAAATGAAAACGTAATTTCGTTTCAAGCGGCGCCCGATCGCTTCGAGCTTGCTGATCTTAAAGCAGGGCAATATGAGATCTTCGCAGACGAGTTTCTTCCATTCGCCTTGGAGCAGGTCGCGATTTTCCATCACCATCGGGACGAGGAAATGCGCTTCCAGCATGCGGATGCGCGCCCGAAAAGCGTCGTAGAACCGATAACGCCGCGCCTCGATCCAAAGCATCACCCAGACGATGGCGAGATTGAAAAAGAAAATGATGTGCGGCACATCGCGATTTGCAAATGCGATGGTAATGATGGCCGTACTGCTGGTGATCGCCCAGTTGGTCGTAATGTCGAGCCGTTGCCGCCATACCATGATCCGCCCCATCTCCCCGCGATAAAAATGCGACATCGCGTTGACGTATCCTGGATCGTAGATGCTTCGCTGGAGCGAGACGGTTGTTTCCTCGCTCGAAATTTGCGGGGTGTTTTCGGTTGCCACGGCTCTTGGATTAACTGGATAACTGCTTTGCCCGGATAATCCAATAAATCTCGCTGCCTTTTATGGCCATCGCGCTTGTCGATCTTCTCGATGAAAAACAGGTCGCGCTCCAGTTGCGCGCGCGGAAGCTGCCCAACGCCCTCCGTGAGATAGTCCACTTGCTCGCGGCCAATGGCAAGATCGACAATCCCGAGAAATTTCTCGAACAACTTCTCACGCGGGAGCGGGCGAATCCGAGCGTCGTTGAGCGCGGCGTTGCCTTTCCGCATGCCCGCACGGATTTGGTCGATCACATCGTCTTGGGAATCGGACGGAGCCGCGCCGGGGTGCCATTTGCCAAAGATGAACGTGCGCGTCTCACCTTCGTTATCGGGGTGCCGCAGCGTTTGGCGAGCGACTACTTGATTTGCGTCGGCGCACTGGCCCGCCTCATCAAAGACGATGCGACCCGCGCGGCATTGATGCAGGCGCAGACACCTCGGGAATTTGCCGATGTTCTCCGAACTGCGCTGTAGTTCTTCCCGTTAAGTCGTCGATGTTTGCTCTCCGTAATACCAGCGGTGCAAACGATTTGGCGAAACGCCTAGCTTATAGACCGCGATAAAGAGCGCGTCGCGCGACAAAACGTGCGGTCCGTTCGACCCTTCCGCCCGTTCACTTATTCTCTCTTGAGAAGCTGGTTACGCGCCCGGTCAAGAATGCGACGCTCGCTCGCGGTCAAACTGCCAATGCCGGATTTGGAGATTTTGTCGAGAATCGGATCGACCGAAGCGTAGACATCATCCGGTTCGACTACGCGTCGAGCCTTTGGGCTTCTGGACGACGTGAAATTTGGGCCGTGGCCGCAACCGACTCCTGAAGTTATTCCACCACGCCAGTTCCGGCCCGGCGCCGCACAATTCGACGAACAAAAAAGCCGCGCCGATGCTTGTCCAAACGACCGCCAGATCGCTCCAAGCGCGATAGGCGAGCAATTGAAAGGTGTAAATTGCAGCCAGAATCAACGCGAACCATTTCGCCGTGATGCGAAGAAGAAGTTCGACCCGTGGATAGATCGTAGCGAAGGCCACAAAAATTCCGAAGTGCAAAGCGGGCGAGCCGGCCAACCCGGAACGCTGCCAAATAGCCCCAGGCTGTCAATATCGCAGTCGGCGCGATCAGCAAAACAACGTAAAGCCCGACGTAAGCTCGCTGGCCGATGAAGCGTTCCACTTCGCGGCCGAACACGAACAGCATATACATCTCGACCGCGAACCAGAGCAGCATGGACGGAGCGTGAACAAACGCGTAGGTCGCAATTCGCCAGACCTGGCCAAGATACAAAACTTGTGCGCTGTCGAATTGAAGATAGTCGAGCACGGACCCGGCGCCCAAGGCGACGAGAATGCAGGTAATAATCGCGAGTGCAACGTGCAGGCCGACCAGCATCGTCGTGACGTCCACGGGATAGCGGCCCATCCACGCGACCGGCCGGTAATCATCGGAGGTAGTGACCCCGAACATGCTGAAATAACAACCAGCGTTTTGCCCATGCAAGCCCAGGTTCGCTGCCGGAAGAAAAAATTCTTGGAGAAGCGCGCGAAGCGGCAGAAATTCGGGCCCTGCTCCAATTGCAATATCGACATCTTCATCCGTGAAAGACATCGCGCCTGCCATTTCGCCGCCGGCCGGAATCGGCGACACCAAACCGGCGATCCGTGCTGTGCTCGATTGGGTGCGTGAAGTCGAGCTTCTGCCCAAACCTGAAAATATTTTTTGGTGCGACGGCTCGGATCGCGAAAATGAATTCCTCCTCGAGGAGGCAGTAGCGGCAAAACGTGCTGATCAAGCTGAACGGAAAGAAAATTCCGCGTTCGTATCTGCATCGCTCGAATCCAAACGACGTTGCCCGGGTCGAACAATTCACTTTCATTTGCACGCCGACAAAAGAAGAAGCCGGACCGACGAACAATTGGTCCGAACCGGCGGAAACGTATTCGAAACTGCACGGCCTGCTCAAAGGCGCGATGCGCGGCCGCACCATGTTTGTGATTCCCTACATCATGGGACCGCCCGATTCGCCGCTGACCAAAGTCGGCTTTGAAATCACCGATTCGATTTACGTCGTGCTCAGTATGCGAATCATGGCGCGGATGGGCGAGGTCGCCGTCAAACGGCTCGGCAACGATTCGCGGAGCGGAATGGAACCGCGGCGTCCACTCATTATTAGATGTCGATCCTGCCCGGCGGTTCATCTGCCATTTTCCACAGGACAACGCGATCATTTCGGTCGGCTCCGGTTATGGCGGCAACGTTTTGCTCAGCAAAAAATGTCTCGCCCTGCGCATCGGTTCCTATTTCGCGCGCAAGCAAGGTTGGATGGCCGAGCACATGTTGATCCTCGGCGTCGAATCGCCAGAAGGCCACAAGCATTACGTGGCCGCGGCTTTCCCGAGCGCATGCGGCAAAACAAATTTCGCCATGCTCATTCCACCGAAACATTTCGCCGGCTGGAAAGTCACGACTGTGGGCGACGACATCGCCTGGATGCAAATTCGCGATGGCCGTTTTCATGCGGTCAACCCGGAGAACGGCTATTTTGGGGTTGTGCCGGGCACGAGTTACAAATCGAATCCGAATGCGATGAAATCGATCGAGCACGACACGCTTTACACGAATGTCGCGCTAACCGATGACGGCGATGTTTGGTGGGAAGGCAAAGATGGCTCGCCGCCGAAACACGCGATTGATTGGCGCGGCAACGATTGGACGCCGGATTCAAAAGAGAAAGCGGCGCATCCGAACAGTCGTTTCACCACGCCGATGCGCAACAACCCGGTGCTCGATCCCGATGTCGAAAAAGGCGAAGGCGTGCCGATCAGCGCGATCATTTTCGGCGGACGCCGGAGCGACACGATGCCGCTGGTTTTCCAATCGTTCGATTGGGAGCACGGCGTTTATCTGGGCGCGACCATGGCTTCGGAAACGACTGCGGCCGCGACCGGTGCGGTTGGGCGCGTCCGGCGCGATCCAATGGCAATGTTGCCGTTCTGCGGTTACAACATCGGCGATTATTTTCGGCATTGGCTCGACATCGGGAAGTGCCTGACGAATCCGCCGCTCATTTTCAACGTGAACTGGTTCCGCAAAGGCGCGGACGGAAAATTTCTCTGGCCGGGCTTCGGCGATAACATGCGCGTGCTCAAATGGATCATCGATCGTTGCGAACAAACCGGCGACGCGGTCAAATCGCCGATCGGCTGGCTGCCGCGGCCGCACGATCTCGATCTGGCCGAGCTCGACATCGATCACAAATATGTCGCCGAACTTCTCGGAATCGACCACGAGGAATGGCAAAAGGAGCTTGCGTCGCACGGAAAATTCTTCGAGTCGCTCGGCGGCGTTGTGCCCGAGGAACTGTTGAAACAGCGCGAGAAAGTCGCCGCGGATTTCGCGAAATAGGTAGGGACGTTTCTCGCTCAGCCGTCGTAGCGGCTTTGGCACGCAAGAGGCCGAACGTCCGGGCGTGGATTAAGCTTTACTTTTGGCGAAAAACGGTGGCAATCTGATAGCACGTCAAGTCCGTTAGGCGTCTTTTTAGGAGTAATAAGCGCGCCTTAGCCTCTTCTCGCTCGGGCTTGAACGAACGGCTTCGTTCGGAAAATAAAAGATGTTATGTCGATAAAAAATTCCGCTTCTCAATCAGGCCGCTTCAATCCGCGCGCCTTGGTGGCTTTCACTTTTTGCGTGGCTGGGGTGGGGCTGGCAATACTCAGTTTCGCCGCGAATCCACCGGGCGGGGTAACAGCCTCGATATACCAACTCCTCAGGCGATTCTGCGACCGCGCAGCAAGCCCGCCAGGGACTTTACCGCGGCAGGCCCGTCACCTACGTTGTCAAGAACGGCAAAGCCATTTTCCAGGGCGATATCGTCCTCGAGAAAGTCGATCCAATCGGTTCCCAACGCCAGCTGCCTTCCTTCGGTATCGACTCCTTCGGCATCGCTTACAGCAAATACCTGTGGCCCAAGGTTGGCAGTCAGTACCAGATTCCCTACGTCATTCAGTCCAACAGCGGCGATCTGACCAATCTCAATACCGCTATCTCCCAGTTCAACAGCACGTTCCCCAACATCCAATTCGTCGCCCGCACCACTGAAACCGACTACGTCAACTTCTTCTTCGATCCCAACAACAACAATGGCCAGGGCGAAGCGACTGTCGGCCGCGCCGGGGGAGAGCAACAGATCGGAGGCGCAGGCGGAACGTCTAATCCTTGCGCCGTCGGTACCATCTTACACGAAATGGGACACACCGTCGGCCTCTGGCACGAGCAATCCCGGCCCGACCGCGACACTTTCGTTTCGGTCAATTACAACAATCTGATCAAAGGCTCGATCTCCAACTTCAACCAGATCTTCGACAACTCGCAGGAATCCACATTGTTCGATTACGCGTCGATCATGGAGTATCCGCCGTTCTCTTTCTCCCGCAACGGCGGTCCAGCCATCGAATCGGTCCCCGCCGGGATCCCGCTCTCAAACCTGACCGGTTACACCGCGGCCGACATCGACGGCATTGAACGCCTGTATGGCAATGCTCCCACCGCCGTTACTGTCACGAGTAATCCGCCCGGATTACAAGTCATTGTCGATGGCGGCACGCCCGTCACCACGCCCCAGGTTTTCAACTGGGCGCTGAATTCCACTCACACGCTCAATATTCCCACTGGCGTCCAGAGCCTGGCCGGCAACATCGTCAACAGCACCGACCCCACCATGTTTTATTACACCTATGGACGCTGGAACGATTCCGCCGGCGCCTCCCATACTATCACTGTCACTCCCGGTAACGGAGCGCCTCAGACACCTTCCACTTCTCCCGCGGTAACAACTTACACGGCAAACTTCATCCAGCTCGTTCCCTACTCCGCCACGGTTTTTCCCGCGGGCAAAGGAACCGTGACTCCATCGCCGGCGCCCCAAAGCTAGCCCGGATCTTCTCTGGTCTTCTATACCGCCCGCCAGCAAGCCACCCTCACCGCCGCTCCGGTGGCGGGGGCAAATTTCTACGAGTTCAACAATGGGCCCTTCTGGCTTCCTGGCGGCCTCGGCGCCAATCCCAAGACCTTCTACGTTCCGGACACCGGTCTCACGGTCAACACTACCGCCGAGTTCTCTGGCAACGTAGTCTACACCGTGAACGTCGCGCCCAACTCTTTCAGCTCGAACCTATATGTCTATGTCGACGGCACGTTCTGGGAAACGCCGAAGAACTTTTCTAAAACGTACGATCCAAGTTGGACTGCCACTAGCACGCACACGCTCAGGGTGGATAACCCCGAATACCCCTACAGCTCTAACAGCCGCTACGCCTTCAACAACTGGAGCGACGGCACCACTAACACTACCGACACCGTCATTCTCCCGTCCACCGGCGGCAAGACCTACACCGCGAATCTCACGCCTCAGTTTTTCGTCACTGATTATGTCAACGAAGGTTGCGCCGGCTCTATCAATGTAACTCCCGGCTCGCCCACCATGGACGGGTTCTATCCCACCGGCGACGTTCTCACGTTTACCGAAACTCCCAATTCGGGCTGGCTTTTCACCGGCTGGCAATACGACCTTAGCCCTAGCGGAACCTCGAGTTCCGGACAGCTGACCGTGACCGATGAAGTTCTCGTCACCGCCGACTACAACACGATCGCGACGCCGTTTACCCTTACCAGTCTGAGCCCTGCCCTGGCCGCCGCCGGCGGCCCTGGTTTTACGCTGACTCTGAACGGTACAGGCTTTACCCCAAACATGGCTGTCTCTGTAAACGGATCATTCCAAACTGTAACGTACATCAACAGCACTCAGGTAACAGTACCCGTAACCGCGGCGCAGATCACTACTCCCGGCGCCTTCCAGATCTGGACTGATAGCTTCCCCAGCGGAGCAACCTGCGCCGCAATCGCTGCTCTTCCGTTTACCGTCACCACTGGTCCTACACCTACTCCCACTCCAACGCCCACGCCGACGCCAACTCCAACTCCAACTCCAACTCCTACTCCTACTCCTACTCCTACTCCTCTACTCCTACACCCACACCTACTCCTACGCCAACACCTAATCCCGTGCCCGTGCTGACATCGCTTTCGCCCAGCAGCAAAGCCGTGGGCTCGGCCGGCTTCACACTCACCTTAAACGGCTCGAACTTCGTGAACGGAGCCCTCGTAAGCTGGAACAACTCTGTGCGAGTCACAACCTTTGTCAGCAGCATCAAGGTGACTGCCCAAATTCTGAGCACGGATCTCGCTAACGCACAAACGGTGCCTGTAATCGTCACAAATCCGGGCCCAGGCGGCGGCGCATCGAATTCGCTCACGTTCACGGTCAGCAATCCAAGACCAACGGTAACTTCCATCTCGCCGACGAGCGCCACGGCTGGCGGCGCTGGCTTCACGCTCACGGTGAACGGCTCGAACTTCCTCAGTAGCTCGGTGGTGAAGTGGAATGGAGCCCCGCGCACCACAACGTTCTCCAGTAGCACCAAGCTGACGGCTGCGATTTCAGCGGGGGACATCGCCACGGCTAAAACAATCATGGTGACCGTCACGAATCCTGGCCCCGGCGGCGGCACGTCGGCTCCAAAGACATTTACCGTCAACAACCCAGTGCCCGCGACTACTTCGATCTCGCCCACGAGCGCCACGGCCGGGGGCCTCCGTCACGCTCACCGTCAATGGGTCGAATTTCGTTTCGGCCTCGAAAGTGCACTGGAACAGTTCGGCCTTGACCACTACTTTTGTCAGCAGCACTAAAGTCACCGCCGCCGTCCCTTCGTTGGACATCAAGACCGCCGGCACAGCTTCCGTGACGGTGGTGAACGTCGCGCCCGGCGGAGGCACGTCGAACGCAATGACGTTTACCATCAACAACCCAGTGCCCGCGATCAGTTCGATCTCGCCCAGCAGCGCCACGGCCGGAGGCCCAGCCTTCACGCTCACCGTCAACGGCTCGAATTTCGTTACGGGCTCGGTGGTGAATTGGAATGGAGCCGCGCGCACCACAACGTTCTCTAGTAAGACGAAGCTGACGGCTTCCATCTCCATGGCCGACATCGCCACGCAGGGATCAGCTTCAGTGACGGTGGTGAATCCCACGCCTGGCGGAGGCACATCGAACCCGAAGACGTTTACGATTAATCCATAGCACAGACTTTGCTCAGGCAGCGCGAAGCACTGGTAAAACGCTTAAACCGTAGCGATTTTTGGCCGGCAAATTTGCCAATCGTATCGTCCGCTCGGATACTCTCCAGTGGGTTCGAAGCTTGCCGATAAAAACTGCGTCACTACTCCGGCTAAGCATGACTGCATTGAGATTCGCGGGGCACGCCAGAACAATCTCAAAGGGATCGATGTCGATCTTCCGCTTGGGAAATTGACCGTCGTCACCGGTCCGAGCGGCAGCGGCAAATCGAGTCTCGCCTTTGAAACCATTTACGCCGAAGGCCAGCGCCGTTATGTCGAAACATTCAGCCCGTATGTGCGGCAATTCCTCGACCGCATGGACAAGCCGCGCGTGGACGATATCCGCGGCATTCCGCCGGCCATCGCAGTCGAGCAATCGAACCCGGTAAAATCGTCGCGTTCGACCGTCGGCACGATGACCGAGATCAACGATTACTTGAAATTGCTCTGGCCGCGGATCGCGCGCGCGTTTTGCCCGAGCTGCAAGCGCGCGATTAGACCGGAGACGGTCGGGTCAATCGCGGATGAAGTGCTGCGAGAGTGCGCCGGCCAAAATGTTCTCATTGCTTTTTGGGTTTCGGTTCCCGTGAAAACCGAGCCACGCGTGTTCTTCGAATTCTTGCAACAACAAGGTTATCTGCGCGTTTGGATCGACAACGAAGTTGTGCGCGTAGATGTCGATTCAAAGGAAATCAAACGACTGGGCGCGCGTGTTCAGGTCATTCAAGACCGCATCACAATCAACGAAGCAAATCGCGCGCGTTTGGTCGAAGCGCTTGAAACAGCTCTGCGATTCGGGAAGGGAAAAATAAACGTTATTAAGCTTCCAGATGGCGCCGATTCAATCCCGAAGGGACGTCCTTCCGCACGTCCAGGGACAAGCAGAAGCTCCTCCCTCGGAATAAGCGACGGCGCCGCATCGCACCAACTTCCTTTTTCTACCGGCTGGCATTGCGCGCACTGCGACATCGACATCCGCGCGCCATCTCCAGGACTTTTCAGCTTCAACAATCCGCTCGGCGCGTGTCCGGAATGCCGCGGCTTTGGCCGCACTATCGCGATCGATTTCAACAAAGCGATTCCGGATCGCAGTCTCAGCATTAAGCAGGGTGTGGTCCGCGTGTTCCGCGGCCTTGAGTTTGGCGAATCGCAAAAGGATTTACTTCGCGCCTGCGCCCGGGAAGAGATCGACATCAACGTCCCATTCGAAAAGTTGCCGAAGTTCGATCAGGACTTCGTCGTCAACGGCGAGAAACGCGGCGATTACACGGACGAAGATTACGAGGACGATCGCTGGGTACGGAGTCCGGGGGTTTTTCCGCTGGGCCGAGAGCAAGACCTACAAAATGCACATGCGCGTTTTGCTTAGCCGTTATCGCGCTTACACCACGTGTCCGAAATGCAACGGGGGGCGGTTTCAGCCCGAGGCGCTCAATTTCAAGATTGTAGCGGCGGTCTATAACCGCCGAGACGGCGCCCGCAGAGCGCCGCTACAGCTCACGCTTCCGAATTTCGCCGCCCTGTCGATTTCAAAGGCCTGCGATCTTCTCAGCGAGATCGACATCTCGCCCGACGATTCGACTGCGCAGATGCTACGCGATGAGATTCGCGCGCGACTCGACTATCTCTGCGAAGTCGGTGTTGGTTATCTCGCGCTCGACCGCTCTACCCGGACGCTCAGCGGCGGCGAAACGCAACGCGTAAACCTCACAACCTGTCTCGGCGCGTCGCTAGTGAACACGCTCTTCGTCATGGACGAGCCGAGCGTCGGGCTGCATCCACGCGATATTGGCCGGCTCGTCCGGGTGATGCATAACTTGCGCGATAAAGGCAACACCCTGCTCGTGGTCGAGCACGAGGAACAAATTATTCGCGCAGCCGATAATTTAATCGACATCGGGCCCGGTCGCGGGGAACGCGGCGGCGATTTGGTGTATAGCGGAAGTCTCGGAGACTTCTTAGGTGGATCGGGCGCTCCACGCACGATGCCGAAGAAAATCGCGCAGCGATCAAACATGAGCCGCTTCGCGGCTGCTGGCTTAACATCGCGCTCGGAGAGCACGACCCACCAATCACTCACGCGTGATTATCTCGGCGGTCGCAAAACCATCCCCGTTCCGAAATCGCGGCGAAGATCCACGTCCTCGATCAAGATCATCGGCGCACGCGAGCACAATTTGAAAAATGTCGATGTCGATCTTCCGCTTGGGGTGTTTACCTGCGTGACGGGGGTGTCCGGCTCCGGCAAATCCACGCTGATTCACGACGTCCTTTACCGAAATCTGTTGCAGGCCAAAGGTCAGTCATCCGATCAGGAGCCGGGGGCATGCAAGTCGGTCACTGGCGCGCGTTGCATGGGCAATGTGGTAATGGTCGATCAAGCGGCCCTCGCGCGCACTCCACGATCGACCCCGATTCTTTATCTCGGGCTTTACGATCGGGTGCGCGAACTTTTCGCCGCGCGAACCAGAGGCGATGTCGCAAGGCCTGACTGCAAGCGCGTTCTCATTCAACTCGGGGAGCGGTCGTTGTGAACGTTGCTCCGGGACCGGTTTTGAAAAGATCGAGATGCAATTTTTAAGCGACCTTTACGTGCGCTGCGCAGAATGCGAAGGCAAGCGATTTCAACCGCATGTGCTGCGGGTTCGGTTGGCGGCAAATCGATTCATGACATGCTCGAGCTGACCGTCAACGAAGCGATTCAATTCTTCGCGCAAATCGGCGAGACGAAAACGCTCTCGGACGCGCTCGATGTTCTCGATGAAGTGGGCCTTGGTTATCTCCGGCTCGGTCAACCGCTTAACACCTTATCCGGCGGCGAATCGCAGCGACTAAAACTCGTCAGGCACCTGACTGAGATGCAAAACGCGGAATCGGGTCAATATCGAACGAACGGAGATTCTCCAGTTCGCAAATCGCAAAATGCCAGGCCGAGTCGGACCGCAATTGGAAACCTGTTTATTTTCGACGAGCCGACGACCGGCTTGCATTTCGATGATGTCGCGATGCTTTTGCGTCTGTTTCAGCGACTGGTCGATCGCGGCCACTCCATCATCGTGATCGAGCACAATCTTGAAGTGATTAAATGCGCGGATTGGATTGTCGATCTTGGTCCGGAAGCCGGCGAGGAGGGTGGCGAAGTGGTTGCTGCCGGAACGCCGGAGCAAGTTGCAAAGATCGACGAGTCGCACACGGGGAAATTTCTGAAAGCAGTTCTGGGGAGCGGTCGCCGCGGCGGACCTGTTCGCGGCAGCTTGCCGCGAACATCTTATCGCACCAATGGCGACGAGGACGAAGTGTTTGCTCGAGCAGCTGAAGAACCGTTCGACGAGGCATCAAACGGAGCACGCGAGCTGCGTGCGCTCCCCAGAAAAGACGGCGCGATCACGGTTCATGGCGCGCGCGAGCACAACCTGAAGAACATCAACGTGAAAATCCCGCGTGACCAGATGGTCGTGATCACCGGCTTGAGCGGCTCGGGGAAATCGACACTCGCGTTCGACATCTTGTTCGCCGAAGGGCAGCGCCGATTTCTCGACAGCATGTCGCCTTACGCGCGGCAATTTGTCGAACAACTCGAAAAACCTGATGTCGATCTTGTCAGCGGTCTGCCGCCGAGCGTGGCGATCGAGCAACGCGTCACGCGCGGCGGCGGGAAATCGACCGTTGCGACGGTGACGGAAGTTTATCATTTCTTGCGATTGCTCTTTGCCAAGACCGGGACGCAATTTTGCCCGGAGTGCGATTTGCCGGTTGAGAAGCAAAGTCTCGCCGCAATCGTAAAACAAGTGGAAGCGGCCGCAAAACGCGGCCAACTCAAGGTTCTCGCGCCATTGGTGAAAGCAAGGAAAGGGTTTCATGCCGATGTAGCGCGTTGGGCAGAGCGGCAAGGTTTCGACACGCTCTACGTCGATGGGAAGCTCATTTCAGTTTCGCATTTTCAAAAGTTGGAACGATTCAAGGAGCACACCATCGATGTCGTGGTAGGTACGATCGACGCGAAACGAATCTTGAAAGCACGCAATCTAACCCAACGCGCTATCGAGATTGGCCGTGGCACGGCGCATCTGCTCGATTCGAAGAATCGGCTCACGGTCATGAGCACGGAGATGAGCTGTCCCGGTTGTGGCCGCGCATTCGAAGAGCTCGATCCGCGTTTGTTCTCGTTCAATTCGCCACACGGCGCGTGCGAAGAATGCGGCGGGTTCGGCGAAATTTGGGACCGTGAGCTGCAAACAGGTGGAAGTGATGACGGCGACTCGGTCTTGGAATGTGAGCTCGCGGCGGAACGCGAGTCGGAATGGATCGACGAGAATGAAGCCCGCGAGTGCTCGATCTGCCACGGCTCGCGCTTGAACGCGGTCGCACGACACGTCCGCGTCCAGGGTTGCTCGATCGATCAATTCACGAACTTATCAGCCGCGGAAGCGGCGTGTAAGATCGGACGGCTCCGTTTCCGCGGAACGCACAGGACAATCGCGTCCGAGCTGCTGCCCGAAATTCAACAGCGATTGCGTTTCATGGAGAGTGTCGGGCTCGGTTATCTCGCGCTCGGCCGTTCGGCCAAGACTTTGAGCGGCGGCGAATCGCAGCGCATTCGCCTGGCGGCGCAACTCGGGTCCAATCTGCGCGGCGTTCTTTACGTTCTGGATGAGCCGACGATCGGATTGCATCCGCGCGACAATTTGCGCTTGCTCGATACGCTCACGGCGCTGCGCGAAAAAGGAAACTCGCTCGTCATCGTTGAGCACGACGAGGAAACCATGCGGCGTGCGGACCACATTGTCGATCTCGGACCGCGCGCTGGCGTTCACGGCGGTGAAGTGGTCGCAACCGGGACGCTGCGCCAGATCGAACGCAACTCAAAATCCGAGACCGGTCGTTGTCTGAAAACACCGCTTCGTCATCCCACTCGGAAGTCGCGACGCAGCCTGCGCGATGTCGATCGTTGGATTCAAATTCGCGGCGCGCGAGCGAACAACTTGAAGGATGTCGATGTTCGCTTTCCGGTTAATCGGCTGTCGGTGATTACCGGAATATCCGGGTCGGGGAAATCGACCTTGATGCACGATGTGCTGCTGCCGGCGGTGCGCGAACAATTGGAAAATAAGAAACGCAGCGGCAACGGCGAGCTCTTTAAGCTGGTCAGTGGCGCGGATGAAATTGAAGCGGTTTACGAAGTCGATCAATCGCCGATCGGGAAAACGTCGCGCTCGACTCCCGGCACTTACATCAAGGTGTTCGATGAAATTCGCGATCTCTACGCGCAATTGCCGGTCTCGCGGGTGCGCGGATATTCGGCGAGCCGGTTTTCGTTCAACGCGGAAGGAGGCCGTTGCGAAACGTGCAAAGGCCAGGGCGTGATCAAGCTGGAGATGAATTTTCTGCCGAGTACTTATGTGCCATGCGAGGATTGCGCCGGGAAGCGTTACAATCCGCAAACGCTGGAAGTTCTCTACAACGAGAGATCGATTGGCGATGTAATGGAGATGACGATCGAGGAGGCGGCCGAATTTTTCTCGGTTCATCCGAAAATTGCGCGAGCGCTTTCATTGCTGGCCGATACCGGTCTTGGTTATCTTAAACTCGGCCAACCGAGTCCGACGTTGAGCGGCGGCGAAGCGCAACGGCTTAAGCTCGTCACTCAATTGAAGCGTGGCGTTGGTCGGGCAGAGAACGAGCGGATCCGGAAAATGCGGAAGCCTGGATCGACATTGTATTTACTCGAGGAGCCGACGATTGGTCTGCACATGGCCGATGTCGATCTTCTGCTCAAAGTTTTGCATCGGTTGGTGGACGAAGGGAATACTGTCATCGTGATCGAGCACAACCTGAGCGTGATCGCGGAGGCCGATTATATTGTCGATCTTGGTCCGGAGGCCGGTGCCGATGGCGGCAACGTTGTCGCGGTTGGAACGCCCGAGGAAGTCGCCAAGAACCGGCTCAGCAGAACCGCGCCCTTTCTGCGGAAGACCCTTCTGCCGTCACGCCTTGGCGACCGCGGCTGATCGCGCTATTGCCTAACGAATGCTCGCGTACTACCTGCACGACCTGAATCCAGTCATTTTTCATATCTGGGGAAATCTCGCGGCGCGGTGGTACGGACTTGCCTACGTTTTGGCGTTTGTCGCTGCTTACTATCTTTACCATTGGCTGGCGAAACGCGGCTATTCGGATTTGCCGATTGAAAAGGTGGGCGACTTCATTTTTCTGGCAGCGCTCTTTGGAGTGATTGTCGGTGGCCGGCTCGGTTACGTCTTGTTCTATAAGCCGGAGATGTTAAGCGAGCCGTGGACGGTTTTTTATGTATGGGAAGGCGGGATGTCGAGCCACGGCGGCATTATCGGCCTCTTGCTCTTTACCCTTTATTACGCGCATCGGCACAAAATTTCCTGGGCGAATTTGGGCGATAACCTGGTCGTGACCGCGCCGATTGGTTTGTTCTTTGGCCGGTGCGCCAATTTCATCAATGGCGAACTTTACGGACGCGCCACAAACGTTCCCTGGGCGATGCAGTTTCCGAAAGAGATGCTCGATCATCCAGCCGAAGCCGATCGAGCGATCTCAGCTTGCGCGCAGATCAATCCTTCGCTCGACACGCCGGAAGCAATTATCGCGGCTGTCCATCGACAACCCCAGGTGAAAGAAGTCTTGCGCACAATTTTGACACCCCGGCATCCGTCTCAGCTTTACGAAGCTTTTTTCGAAGGGATCGTTTTGTTTGCGATCTTGTGGATTGTGCGCACGCGCACGCGACAACCAAATGAAGTTCTGACCGGGCTCTTTTTGGTTTGCTACGCGGTTTTTCGAATCGTGATCGAATATTTTCGCGAGCCCGATGCGACGCTGATTGCGGGGTTCACACGCGGCCAGTTCTTCTCATTTTTCCTGATCGCGATCGGCCTCGCGTTTATCGTTGCGGCTAAACTGCGGCCGACCTTTCCGAAGAAGATATCGGGAAAATGACGAAGCACGAATATCCTAATGACCAAGAAATGACGAAATCCGATTGCTCTTTTGTCATTTGAGCGTTCGAGCTTCATTCGATATTCGATTCGAGCTTAGTCATTTGAAAGAAACCGACTTTCGTTTCCACGAAACGACGCTATTACTTACCCAGGTGATGCGGAGATGCCCAATTTGTTAGCGGCCGGCGGTCTGCTTTTCGCGTTCGAGCACGCGACGATCGCGGGCAAGCTCGTCCTGTCGCTTCTCGCCGTCGTCTCGATTTTCAGTTGGTCGGTCATGATCACGAAACTGCGCGTGGTCCAATTTGCCCGGAAACAAAATGCCAGGTTTCTCGCCGCGTTTCGGCAAGATCGGCAACCACTGCGCCTGTTTGAAAAAAACGCGCGGTTTCCTGGTTCGCCCGTCTTCAACGTTTATCGCGCCGGTTGCCAGGAGATGACGTTTCATTTGCTTGGCTCGGCCGAAGTGGACGAAACGTTTCGGGCGCGGCTCGACATCGCAGACAAAATTTCTCCTGCGCAAATGGGCGCGGTCACCGCTGCGATGGAACGCGCGGTCGGCGAAACCGCGCTCGATCTCGAATCGCAAATGATTTTGCTCGCGACCGCGGTGAGCGGTTCGCCCTTTCTCGGATTGCTCGGAACGGTCTGGGGTGTGATGGACGCGTTCACCGGTGTGGCTGAGGCCGGCGCGCCCAATCTCGCATCGATGGCGCCCGGCGTTTCCGGCGCGCTTATCACGACCGTGACTGCGCTCTGCGTCGCGATCCCGGCGATGTTCGGCTACAACTTTTTGGTCACGCGCATTCGCGGCATGATCGTCGAGATGGATAACTTCGCGGCTGAGTTGGCGTCCGATTTCGAGCACAAGTATGTCGATCACGGCGCGCGGGATCCGGCGTTTCGAAGATGAGACGTTACTCGCAGCGCAACAGCCTGACGACGCTGAGCGAGATTAATATCACGCCGTTGCTCGATCTCGCTTTCGTTTTGCTGATCATTTTCATGATCACGACGCCCTTGCTCGAGAGCAGCATGAATTTGGTAATCCCATCGAGCGGTGAAAAAAATCCGCCAATCAATTCCTCGCAGGTGCAAACCATCTCGATCGACCGCACCGAGACGATCAGATTCAACAATCAAATTGTTGATCCTGACGCGCTCGCGACGCAGTTGATCGAACTAAAGCGGGCGAATCCGGAAGTGGCGGTCGTGATCCGGCCGGACCGGGAATTGCCCGTTCAAAAATTGGTCAGCCTGATGGACGCCTTACAGCGCGCAGAAATCACGAAGGTCGGGATCGCAACGAAAGCCGAGGCGAAATAGAGAATGCCGAAAAATGTGCGCTTTTGGCGCAACGTCACGCTGATTGCACTGGCGCATGTCGCGCTGATCGTTGGCTTGGTGCGCTGGAGTCGCGCAGCGAAGAATACGAACGCGCAGAGCATCGTCTGGATGAATGGCGGCGCCGGCGACGGCGCTACCATGCCGACGACACCGGCTCCGCCGCCGAAGCCGACGAAAATCTCAACGCCTGCGCCTGAGCCGAAAACGGAGGTAAAAGAAGAACCGGAAGAGGAACGGCCGGTTCTGACTTCAGTGAAGAGCGACATTCAAATGCCGGCCGCACCGCCCAAGCTTTCGCCTGCGTCGACTCCCAAACCAAGGCCAACTCCGAAAGTAAAAGTGACCCCGAAACCGACGCCCAAGCCAAGGCCAAAACCCACGCCCAAGCCTTCTCCAAAGAAACTTGTCCTAGCCAAAGCTTCGCCGAAAGCGTCACCGAAAGTAAAGCCTACTCCGGAGGAAGCGGATGAGAGCGATGAGCAGGCCGACGTTGAGGCCGACAAGAAGAAGATAGCAAAAGCAGCGCTGGCAAAAAGTGACGGCGGCGAGGGCGATTCATCTGAGAATCCGGCAAAGAAAACGAGCGCTCCGCCAGGCGGCGGCAAGGGAACTTCACCCGGTTCAGGCGGGCATGCCGGCGGCGCGGGTGGTGAATCGCAGTTCGGTTGGTATGGGAGCATGTTGCACGATCGTTTTTACAGCGAATGGGTGCAGCCGACATCGCTCGCATCGACCGGTGCAAACAATTCCGTTCTCGTGAAAATTCGAATCGAGAAAGACGGTCGCGTTTCCAACTTCGAAGTCATTAGGCCCTCGGGTAACGCGGAGATCGATGAATCAGTCGCTGCCGCGGGCAGGCGCGTCACGCAGGTTGATCCTCTGCCGGCCGGACTCGGCAACGGCGATCATTACGACGTGAAAATCAATTTCGAATTAAACTCCGAGCAATGAAAGTGTTCTTGAGGAGGTGGATCGTGACCTCCGGGCACGATGTTAAAGTAATGGCGCCTGCGGCGGGTGGAATCTGCCATCGCGCTCGGAGATCGCGATCCACCATCGTGTCTGTTGTGATCACGATATCGATCTTGTCCGCCTCAGGCGGATCGATCTCTGCCCAGGACGTTCCGACCATTACTGTCAGCAAAGGCGACAAAATTAATCTGACCGTTTCGCCGCTCGGCGGAAGTGAAGCCGCCGCCGCCACGAAGACTTTGCAAAACGATCTGACACTCTCCGGTTATTTCATCTTGAGCGGCAGCGCAGCTTACACTGCGCGCGGGACAGCGAGTGGCGGCAATTTGCAGGGACAAGTAGTCGACCGTAGCGGCGGCACGGTGCTTTCGAAGAGCTACTCCGGCGGCAGCCGGGAGAACGCGCACCGGTTTGCCGACGACATCATCGAAACGCTCACCGGCAACAAAGGTCTCGCGACGAGCAAAATCGCATTCATCGCCACACGCAGCGGCAAGAAGGAAGTTTACCTTGCCGACTACGACGGTTCAAATACGCGACAAATGACGCACGATGGCGTGATTAGTGTGCATCCATCAATCAGTCCGGATGGGCGCAGCATCGCTTACACCGGCTACCAAAGCGGTTACCCGGATGTTTACGTGATCGATCTTGCCAGCGGCGCGCGAAGCAAGATTGTCAATTTTCCCGGCACAAACAGCGGAGCCGCATTTTCGCCCGACGGCAACCGGATCGCGCTCAGCGTGAGCAAAGATGGCAACCCGGAACTTTATACCGTGAGCGCAAGCGGGGGCGGCGCGCGGCGCTTGACCCACACCCGTGGCGTTGAATCTGGTCCGTCGTGGTCGCCAAGCGGCGACGAAATTGTTTATTCGTTTGATGACGGTCGCGGCCCGCAACTTTATCGGATCTCAGCGGGCGGCGGAAACGGCCAACCCATCGCTACCGGCCGCGGGTATTGCACGGAACCAAACTGGTCGCCAGACGGAAAGAAAATTGCGTTCAACGTACGCGGTGGCGGAGGATTCGAGGTTGCGATTGTCGATCTTGGGAGTGGCGGATCGCGGGTTGTTTGTGCCGGCGAAAACCCGGTTTGGGGCGCTGACTCTCGCCACATTATCTTCACCGAAGGCGCCGCGATCTACATGGTCGACACGGTCAACGCCCATCGCAGCAAAATTCTCGATGGCCTTGGCAAAATCACCGAGCCAAGCTGGTCGCGGTAATCTTGTAGGGGCGCTCTATGAGCGTTGGCCTCTAAATTCGGCGGTCATAGACCGTTGCTACAGCAGCGCGATCGATCCTTTAGAATAACGGCGGGGCGCAAGCCTTGGCGGCCGTTTGCCGTTCAAAACAGCGCCGGCGACTGAAACGTAGTGAAGTTCCTTTCGATCTGCCGCGCAGCGGAGCATCAGTCCGCCCCGGCTCATGTCGCCTCGTCCGACGAAATCGGCGGGAAAACGCAAGCGGTTCCGAAAATTCTTGAGCAAGACATCGACATATTTTCCGGTGGCGATGCTACCGAGCAGAATGACCTCCGATTGCGCCGACAATTTTTTGGCGAGCCGGCGCGCGTGGCGCTCGAGAGGTTTTCGATAGCGCGGATCGTCTTCGTCGATATCGACAGCGGCGAATTCGTGCAAGTCATCAAGCGTGATGAACGTTTTTGCGTCAAGCAATCCGCGCGTTGGTGCGATCACGAAAACGGCGCAGCTTCCATTCGCACAACGCCCGAACGCATTTGCGTAGGCGATCTTTCCGCGAAAATAGAGGCCGCTGAGAAAAGTAAAGACTTCGGCGATGGTCGCGCCGTGTTTGCTGCGCAATTTTTTGGCAAGGTCGAACTCTGCTCGTTCGCTCAAAATCATCTGCGCGCGTTTTCCTCCAGTGTATGCGGGCGAAAGCAAAAAAATACGCTGGTCAATGTTAGAATTCACCGGAGTGAAGTTAGTTCCCCGTCAGGCGCGCTTCCGCGAGATCGAGGTCGCGCTGAATGCGACGCAGCGCGTCGTCGTTAATGACCTGCTGATTGCGCAGACGAATGATGGTTTGACGTTCGGTATTTAGAGCTTGTTGCTGAAGACGCTGGTATTGCGGCGTGGCAATTCCGCCGCTGCAATCTTCGTCGCTTTGCGCACAGAGTTCGAGTTGCGCGAGGCGATCATCGTACTCTGCGCGCAAACGGCTTATTGCATCTGCCGAGAAATCGCCATTGCTCGCGAGGCTCTCGACCAGGCCGAGTGCGGCTTTGTTGGCTTCGACGCGTGCGTTGCGCTCTTCTGCGTCGGTCGAGCCGTCGTCTTTGATTCCAAGCTTCCGAATCAGGATCGGCAGAGTGAGACCCTGAAAAACCAGGGTGACCAGAATGACGCAGAAGGTGAAAAACAAAATGTAATTGCGGCCGGGAAACGGGCTGCCACTCGGCAAAACAAACGGCAACGCGAACGCTGCGGCCAGTGAGATGACGCCACGCATTCCCGCCCAGGCCACCACTGCCACATTTTGCCAGCTCGGATACGGGTCGCGTTGTCGCACTCTCTTGCTCAGGGAGCGCGGCAAATAGGTCGCCGCGAAAACCCAACCAATGCGAACCAAAACTGCCGCCCCGCTTACCAGCAAAGCGTCATCGATCAGCGCGGTCACGGATTCCCCGCGCAACTCGCGCAAAATCCCGGGAAGCTGCAGCCCAATCGTGATGAAAACGAAACCGTTGAGCAGGAACACGACCATTTCCCAAACAGCGGAGGCTTGCAGCCGGAGGCGCGAGCTCAACACGATCGGTCCATGCCAGCCAAGATAAATTCCCGCGGTTACGACCGCGAGAATTCCCGAAACGTGCAGCCGTTCCGCTGGAAGATATGCGGCGAATGGCGTCAGCAAAGAAATCGTCATTTGAACCGGTGGATCATCAAGGTGTTGATGTATCCAGCGCGCGATAAATCCGATTACCAGACCGAGAGCGATGCCGCCGAGGGCGACGATGACGAAACGTTCCGTTGCCTGGCCTAACGAAAATGTTCCCGTCATCAACGCCGCCACCGCAAATTGGAGCGCGACCAGCGCGGTCGCGTCGTTCACCAGGCTTTCGCCTTCAAGCACGACTTCGATTCGGCGGGGCACTCGAAGCCGTCGGATCACACTCGTCGCCGCAACCGCGTCCGGCGGCGAAACGATTGCTCCGAGGGCAAAAGCAGCTGCCCAGGGTAAAGCGGGGACGAGCGAATGGGCGACCCACGCCACGCCCACCATCGTGGTCAGGACCAATCCGATCGCGAGCAGTAAGATCGGGCGCAGGTTTCTCCTGAAATCGCGCCAGGAAGTGAAAAGAGCCGCCGGATAAATGAGCGGCGGCAAAAAGAAATAGAAAACGACATCTGGATTTAATTTCACCTCCGGCAAATGCGGAATGAAACTCAAAACCAATCCGGCGAGCACCAGCAGGACCGGATACGGCATGTCGATTTTTTGGGCGACGACGACTAGCGCCGCCACCAAGCCTAACAACAGAACAATCGTTTCCGCCTGTTGCATTGTTGATCAACAAATCGCGTTATGCTGCCGCGGAACGGTCTTGTGCCGCCTGTGCCCGGGAACGCGCTCGATTTGCTTCCAGTTCTGCCAAATGTTTTTCGGACCAGCGACAAAGGGCGTGCAAAGGCTCGATCAACGTTCGACCAAGACGGGTCAACGCGTACTCGACCTTCGGTGGAACGACTGGATGTACCGTGCGCTGCACGAGTCCATCACGCTCAAGGCTGCGAAGTGTTTGGGTCAACATCTTTTGCGAGATCCCGCCAATCTCCCGTTGTAGCGCCGCGTAGCGGATCGTGCCATGGGCGAGAATCTGAATGATCAGCGCGGTCCATTTGTCCGCGATCCGGTCGAGGACGAGCCGGGAAGGACATTGCGCATCCATGACCGAAGCGGAGGAAGAAACTTTTCGCATTCTTTTTTGTAGAACGATCCGAGCCTAGGCGCAAGGAGAGAGTAACCCACCTATCAGTATGTATGGGTAAATCGATCTGTAGTTGACTGTTGGTTCGGCCAACTCGAAATTCTAGGCATGACAACGATGACTCTTTCAAATGAGGCGGCTGCGCCGATCGAGCATCTCTTAAACGATGCAAACTCGGGGGTTTACTCTCAACCCGTAACCGAACCTTCGGTGCCGAATGACTCGGCCTTGCTCGACGAATACTCGCGGACCGTGGTCAGCGTAGCGGAGCGCGTTGCCCCGGCCGTCGTTAACATCGAGATTAAACAACACGTAAACGCGCGACGGGGGCCGCGCGAAATCGGCGGGAGTGGCTCGGGTTTCATTATTGCGCCCGACGGATTCATTTTGACGAACAGCCACGTCGTGCACGGCGCGACTCAGATTACGGTCAACCTGCCCGACGGGCGCGAATATCCGGCGCAATTAGTCGGCGACGATCCCGATACCGATCTCGCTGCCATTCGAATTGATGCGCCGAACCTTGTCCACGTCCGGCTCGCTGATTCGGAAAATTTGCGCGTTGGGCAGCTGGTCGTCGCGATCGGAAACCCGCTCGGTTTTCAAGCCAGCGTGACCGCTGGCGTGATCAGCGCGCTCGGGCGCTCGATGCATTCGCATGTCTGGCCGCTTGATCGACAATATCATTCAAACCGATGCCGCTTTGAATCCCGGCAACTCGGGCGGGCCGCTGGTGAATTCGGCCGGTGAAGTGATCGGCGTCAACACGGCCATGATTCGACCGGCGCAGGGAATCTGCTTCGCAATCGCGAGCAACACCGCGAAGTTCGTCGCCGGCTGGTTGATTAAAGATGGAAAAATCCGGCGCAGTTACATCGGCGTAGCAGGACAAAATGTGCCGATCCATCGGCGGATCGTGCGCTTTTACAATTTGCCACGGGAAACAGGCGTGCTCGTTGTCTCAGTGGAAAAAGGCAGCCCCGCGGAAACGGCCGGCCTGCGCGAAGGCGACGTGATTGTCGCATTCAACGAGAAACCGATTGGCAGCATTCACGAATTGCACAAGATGCTCATGGGTGAACAAATCGGCGTCGAGGCAAAGATCTTGATCATTCGCCACACCGAGAAATTGGAATTGTCAATCTTACCGGCGGAATCGCATTCGCATGCTTGATCGCCGGCTTGCCTTCCAGCCGATGCTGGCGCACGCTCGCGATTCGCTGTGAAAATTCTTGTGGTTGGGAGCGGCGGCCGCGAACACGCGCTTGTCTGGAAACTGAAGCAATCGGCGGGCGTCGATCAGATGTTTTGCGCGCCGGGGAACGCCGGCACGGCGCAGGTCGCGGAGAACGTTGCGATCCCAGCGACCGACTTGCCGGCATTGCTTCGATTCGCGAAGGAGAACGCTGTCGATCTGACCGTCGTCGGCCCGGACGATCCGCTGGCCCTCGGGATTGTCGATCTCTTTACAGGCGAGAAATTGCGCGTCTTCGGTCCGACCAAATCGGCCGCCCGCATCGAGTCCTCGAAAATTTTCGCAAAAGAGTTGATGCGCGCACAAAGAATTCCCGACCGCCGAAGCGCACACATTTTCCGACAGCGACGAGGCGCTCCGCTATTGCGAACACCTGAATTTCCCGGTGGTGATCAAGGCCGACGGGCTCGCGCTCGGCAAAGGCGTGATCATCGCGCCCGACGCCGCGACGGCAAGATCGACAATCGAAGCGATGATGAATGAGAGCCGCTTCGGCGAGGCCGGCCGCCGGATCGTGATCGAAGAATTTTTGCGCGGCACGGAATGTTCGCTGCACGCGCTCGTTGATGGAGAAGAATTATCGGCTGCTGGAATCCGCGCGCGATCACAAGCGGGTCTTCGATGGCGATCTAGGGCCGAACACCGGCGGGATGGGCGCGTTCAGTCCGGCCAACAATTGGAACGGCGAGTTGCAATCGCAATTCGAAGAAAATATCATGCGGCCGCTGCTGCGCGGTTTGGACGGAGAGGGAATTACATTTCGCGGTTTGCTTTATCCCGGCTTGATGATCACGGGGAGGGCGCGCGCGTGCTCGAATTCAATTGCCGGTTCGGCGATCCGGAGACGCAGGCGATTTTGCCGCGAATGAAATCCGATCTGCTGCCGCTGCTGGAGGCGACGATCGACGGCAAGATCGACAATTACGCAATCGAATGGGACGCAGCGCGCATCGGTCACAGTTGTGCTCGCTTCGGGCGGTTATCCTGGCAAATACGAAACCGGCAAAACAATTTCCGGTCTCGATGAGGCGGCGAAGTCTTGATGACGTTCAGATTTTTCACGCGGGAACAAAGCGCGCCAACGGCGGAACAGTGACTTCCGGCGGTCGGGTTCTGGCGGTGACCGCGCTTGGCCAGACGATCGAAGCCGCCCGTGAGCGCGCCTACGAAGCGGTTTCGCGGATTCATTTCGAGGGTTGCCATTTCCGGCGCGATATTGCTCTGAGCGCGATTGCACGCTAAGATCGACATCTCATTGATGATTCGATTTGTCTCATGTCTGGCAATACTCGTTTCAGTTGCGTTGCTTGGCGCACGCTCTCGCGCAATCGCCTGCCTCGTCGCCTTCGGCGACGCCATCTGCAACCAAGCCGCCGACGCCCGCTAAAAGCGCAGCTCCAATTGCATCGCCCTCGCCGATCGCCTTCGGCAACGCCGAGCACGGAAGAGTTGATCAATTCGTTAGGCGCAGCCGATTTGCAGGCCGCCATCACGCTCTTGAAAAACAATTTCACAAGTCCGGACGCAATTAACGAGACCGAATTGAATCGCGCCACGCTTGAAGGCTTGCTCGATCGGCAATCCCGCGGCCTGATGCTCTTGCCCGAGCGCCGAAGCCGCGCCGGCTGAGAGCCCCTTTTACAGCGAGATTTTCGAGGGGCATATCGGTTACCTTGCGTCTCGGCGCGCTCAACAGCGCGAATCTCAAAACCATGGACAAAAAGCTGGAAAATTTTGCCTCGAAAAAAGTGGACGCGCTGATTGTCGATCTTCGCGACAGCGAGCCGGCGAGCGATTTCGCGCTGGCGGCGGAATTCGCGAAACGGTTTTGCCCGAAAGGCAAGCCGCTTTTCACGTTGCGTAAACCGGCGGCGCGCCAGGATCGCGCCTTCAACTCGGACCGCGACCCGGCGTTTCAAGGATTGATTGTCGTCCTGGCCGATGGCGACACCGCGGGCGGAGCCGAAGCGCTCGCCGGCGCGCTCCGGCTTTATGACAAAGCATTGGTCATCGGGCAGCCGACCGCCGGACGCGCGGTCGAATATTCGGATCTGCCGTTACCAAGTGGGAAAATTTTGCGCGTGGCCGTGGCGGAAGTGGTCCTGCCGGAAGGACAGCCGTTGTTTCCTGACGGCGTGAAACCAGATTTGCCGGTCGAGATGTCGATGGCGGAGAAGCGACAGATCTTTCAGTTGAGCGCCGAAAAAGGAATGGGCCCGTTTGTTTACGAAACGGACCGGCCGCACTTGAACGAGGCCGCTTGCTCGCCGGAACGAATCCCGAGATCGACGCCGCTGAAGCGCAGCGGCGCAACCGCGGCCGGGAAAAACAGCCGGCGCGCGATCCGGTCTTGCAGCGCGCTCTCGATTTGTGACTTCGCTCGAGATTTATCAGAAGCGGTAACGTGAACCCGCTCGAAGAACGCATCGGCTACAAGTTTCGCAATCCACTTTTGCTCGCGGAAGCGCTGACCCATCCCAGCCTCGGGCACGAGACACAGCAGCACCATTTCGATAATCAGCGTCTGGAGTTCTTGGGCGACGCGATCCTTCAACTCGTCATCACCGAATATCTCTTTGAACATTTTAGCGAAGCGCCGGAAGGGCAACTGACCAAATTGCGTTCGCGCCTGGTTTCGCGAGAAGCTCTGAAAACCCACGCCGCCGCGCTCGATCTCGGGCGTTTTCTCCTGATGGGACGCGGCGAAGAAGCAAGCGGCGGTCGCGCCCGGACATCCACATTGGCCGACGCGTTCGAGGCGCTGATCGGCGCGATTTATCTCGATAGCGGTCTGGAGAAGGCGCGAAAATTTATTCTTGGCGCAAGCGCAGGAAGATCTCGCGCAACTGGCCGAAGAACCGGTCGACATCAACCCAAAAGGACATTTACAGGAATTGCTGCAAAGCATTTCCCCGCGCAGCCCGGTCTATGAACTGGTTTCGCAGAGCGGGCCGGAGCACGACAAAACGTTCGTCGTCAAGGCGGTTTGGGAAGGAATCGTTCTCGGGCAGGGCAGCGGCCGGAGTAAAAAACAGGCAGAAACCGCCGCCGCGACGAAGCAATGGAGTTAAAGCGCTGGAAAAAAGTAGTCCATCGCGCCCGGCAGGAAAATCGGAAAAGAAAACCCCAAAGGTCGCTATTCGTTCCCGGTACCGCCGAAGTGATTGAGCGCGTCGAGATTTCTGCCCGCTTTCGATTTCCAACGAAATCTCTGCTTGATGGACGGCGATCACAAATTTTTTCGCGCGGCGGATTGCGAATCTTCCAGTGTTAAGCCGGAGGCGAGACCGGCCGTGATGGCGGCGGAATAAGTGCAACCGGTGCCGTGCGTCGCCACGTCGCGAACAAACGGCGCCGAGAACTCGATGATTCTTCCATCAGCGAAAAAAGATCGACAGCGTGATCGCCGCTGAGGTGGCCGCCTTTGAGCAAGATGGGTCGCTCGAATTGTTTTGCGAGCTTGTGGCCGGCGCTCGCGCATCGATTCCAAATCGGGAATTGGTTCGCCGAGAATTCTTTCGGCCTCATCCAGATTCGGCGTGATCAAGGTCGCGAGCGGAAACAATTCGCTTTTGTAAATTTCAATTGCGTCCATCTGAAGCAACGGGTCGCCGCTAGTCGCCACGATGACCGGATCGACAACGAGCGGTACCTTTCCGATCTGGCGGCGAAGATCGACAATTGCCTGCGCGACCGTGGAAATAATTTCGCCCGAACAAAGCAATCCGGTTTTGATCGCGGCGATCGGGAAATTTCCCGCGAGCACTTCGATTTGTTCGCGAACCATTTCCGGGCTGACCGGCTCGATCCGTGAAACCTTCCCGGGTATTTCCGCCACCACGCAGGTTACGGCGGTCAAGCCGTAAACGTCGAACGCGCTGAAGGTTTTGAGGTCGGCTTGGATCCCGGCGCCGGCGCTGCTGTCCGATCCGGCGATAGTGAGCGCGACCGGAATTGTAGCGGCGCTCTGCCTGCGACGCCGAACGTTGCGGAGGCGGTTGAGCGCCGGTCATCTTGCTTTCCCATCGGATTCGGCGGTCATAGACCGCCGCTACAGAACTTACGCTCCGTTATCCCCGATCGCTTCGACCGGGCAGCCTTCCATCGCTTCCTTGCAGAGCGCTTCTTCCTCCGGACTCTCCGGTTGTTTGTAAACGTAGGAATGGCCGCCGTCGTCGTTGCGCTTAAAATTGGCAGGCGCGGTTTCGCGGCACAAATCGCAATCGATGCATTGATCATCGACGTAGAATTTCCCCGCTACGTTCTCTGGATATTTGTTTGCAGCGTCGGCCATGGTTCTCCGTTTTAGAGTGGGATGGAACGTTAAGAAGAAACGATGGAGGTGCAATGGAATTTGCTCGTTGACGCGGGATGCACGCAACCGGCAGAGAGGGTTGAAGCGATGAAGGGTTGAAGCGATGCCACGACTCCGATGAAAAAGGAAACGCTCAAGACACTGCGAGCTTTTGCGATTGAGTTGGCCATCTATGCAGTGCTCGTCGTCGGTTATTTTTTTCTAGTGCTGCATTTTCTGGGCGGATGGCTCCATGAGCTCGAAGCTCATCACCGATACTAGTATGCCGGCGTCGCCATCCTGCTCATCATCGGTCAGGCTGTCCTTCTCGAAAATGTGACCACGCTCTTGCTGCGAATGATTCGCGGCCGCTCAGAATAAACTATGTTTTTTCCAATCTCCGGCGCGCACATCAGCCCGATTTATCTCGTCATCGTCGGATTCCTGATCGGTATCCTGGGCGGATTCTTTGGGGTCGGCGGCAGTTTCATCGCGGGCCCGGCGCTGCGCGCCGTCGGTCTGGATTGGAATTTCGCGGTCGGAACCGATCTAGCGCATATCGTCGGCAAATCGGTCGTGGCCGTTCAAGCAGCATCGCGCTTTCGGTAATGTCGATCTTAAGCTTGGATTGATCATGGCTATCGGCACGATTGCCGGCGCAGAAGTCGGCGCGCAGTTGATTCAGATGTTGAAGCGCGCCGGCAATGTGAACCTCGTCGTCAGCGTCGTTTCCATCGCCGTTTACCTTAGCATCTCATCTTTCATGCTCTGGGAAAGCTCGGAAAACGCTTGATGTCGCCAAAGGAAGCGGCCGCAGGGAATGGTCAAAGGCAGCAAGGCAAAACGGGATCATTCCGCCTTCAGGCACGTGACTCGCGGAATTCAACGCCTTAAAATCTGGCCCATCATCAAGCTGCCAGTGTCTGGCATAAGCAATTTCGCTTTGGATCATTCTGCTGGTCGCCTTCGTCGGCGGATTGTTCAGCGGTTTTCTTGGCGGAGGCGCCGGGTACATTCGGATGCCGTCGATGGTTTACGTTTTGGGAATCCCGACGCATCTCGCAGTCGGGACCGATCTTTTCGAGATCATTATCTCTGCGAGTTATGGAACCTTCACCCACGCAGTCAAAGGCAACGTGGACATCCTGATTGCGCTCGTTATGAACACCGGCGCGGCCATCGGCGCGCAGATCGGCGCCATTTCCACTCAATATTTCGCCGGCCCGAAAATTCGGATGGCGTTTGTGCCACTGCCACTCATCGGCGCGGCCATTGTCATTTATACTTTGATGACCGGGCACAAAGTTTGAATTCCATGAACATTTTAGATTTGCAGTGACGGCACCGAGGCGGCGGAGAACGCGATCCGGATCGGTGCGCTTCTCGCCGTGCCGCTGAATGCCGAGACCACACTTCTTCGCATCGCGGAGAAAGCGCGCGACGAACCGGTCTTGCGCGAAGCACTCGAAAAGCAGGCGCGACAGCTCCGCGAGCAGCATCTGAGCCGGAGATCATTTTCCGGGTTGGCGAACCCGTCCGGCAAATTCTGAATCAAACATCGAAAGCGCACTACGATCTTGTCGTGATCGGATCGCGCCAAAGAGATGCGACCGGTCCCTACTGGCGCTCGGAAAAAACTTACGAGGTGATCAAGGCGATCCAGCCGCCGGTGCTGGTGGCGATCGGAGAGTGCGATCGATTGAAGCATTTTCTCGTTTGCACGGGCGGAAAAGAATTCGTCGACGAAGCAGTGCAACTTACCGGCAAGCTCGCGGCGGCTGTGGGAGCTTCGGTCACTCTCCTTCACGTGATGGCCGAGCCGCCGGCAATGTACGCCGATTTGGTGCGGCTGGAGGAAGACGTCGATCGATTATTGGAATCCCGGTCCGAGCTCGGAGTGAATCTGGGCCGGCAAAAGAAAAATCTCGAGCGCATCGGGGTCCCTACTGAAGTGCGCTTGCGCCACGGCATCGTCCTAGATCAGGTTTTCGCTGAAGTGCGACAGGGCGAGTACGATTTGATCGTCACCGGTTCGTCGCAAGCGCGCGGGTTGCTCCGTCACTACATCATGGGCGATGTCACCCGGAGCATTTTGAACTTGGCAACTTGCCCCGTGTTGGTGACGCGTGCCGGCAAGGCAGCCGGAGCCAGAACTTTGTCGCGCTCGCTCGCGCAGCTCTTCGGCCGCGGCCAAAAATGAGGCCGGCTTGCGCGCCGGTTCTCTGGCGTTATTCTCCGAGCGCGTCATGATCAAGTCGCCCTCGCTCCGTCGACAATTTCTCATTTCGTTTCCGCCTACCGTGTTTCTCGCTCTGCTTTTTGCGATCGCCGGTTGCGAAAAGAAAGGCGGAGGCCAAACCGCGGGCGCGACCGGCGACTATGTCACGGGCACGCCGCTGCCGGAACGCCGTGAGGGGACGTCGTTTTTTGGCGGTAACGTTGAGCGCGGACAATTTCAGCCAATCTATTTCGATTTCGATAGCCAGACGGTTCGTTCGTCTGAGACGGGAAAAATTCAACAAATTGCCGAATTCATGAAAGGCGGTTCGTCCCAGATCATTATCGCCGGTTTCACGGATGAACGCGGCACCGCGGAATATAATCGCGGCCTGGGTGACCGGCGGGCCGGCGCCGTGCGCGAGAGCCTGATTTCACAAGGCGTGGAAGGAAATCGGATTCAGACTGTGAGCTTTGGTATGGAAATGCCCGCCGATCCCGGTCACAGCGAGTCGGCCTGGGCGAAAAATCGCCGCGCCGAAATCGGTGTGGTCAAATGATGTGGGGGCGCTTCTGCCGAGCTCGCATAGTCTCGGCGTTCGCCGCGGCGAACGCCGCTACAACGCGCGCAAATCTTCCATCGATACGTCGCCGCGCATCAGCGCTTCGCCAATCAGAACTGCATCTACGCCGCACCCCTGGAGGCGCGCGACATCTTCGGCGCTTTTAATTCCGCTCTCGCTCACGAGCACGACATCGTCCGGAACATGCCGGCATAACTTCTCCGTGACGGAAAGATCGACATCGAACGTCGCCAGATCGCGATTGTTGATTCCGATAATTTTCGCGCCGGTATCAAGCGCGCGATCCAGTTCTTCGCGCGTGTGTACTTCAACCAGCGGATCGAGCCGATAATCCGCCGCCGCCGCAAGAAGATGGATAAGTCGTTTTTGATCGAGCGCTGCGACGATCAACAAGATCGCGTCCGCGCCGCTTGCCGACGATTCTGCGATTTGAATTTCATCGAGAACGAAATCTTTCCGCAGTAGCGGCGGCGAAACCGCGCGCCGGACATCGACAAGATGGTCCAGTTTGCCTTGGAAGAATTGTTGGTCGGTCAAAACCGAAATGGCATCGGCGCCGGTTCGTTCGTAATGCTGCGCGATTAGGACCGGATCGAACGATTCCGCGATCAGGCCGGCAGAAGGCGACCCTTTTTTGATTTCGCCAATGATCGCGAGTGCGCCGTCCGCACGTGTGAGCGCCGATCGGAAACGGCGGAAATCGTTTCGTGCTCGCGCTTGTCGATCCAATTCTGCAGCGCGCGGCCGCAGTCCCTCGATCTCGGCGCGCTTTGTCTGTAGGATTTCTTCAAGCCGATTCACTCTAATAGGAACATAGCTTTCCAGGCTGTGCGGCCAACACGCATCCTGCCTGTTGAATCGAAGAAAAATCCGGACAGAAGATGACGAAGAGAACCGAGCTTTTAACCCACGAAACACGCCAAATACACGAAAGAGTTTGGGTTAACAGCAATTGTTCTCTGAATTTTAGCGTCCTTTCGCGCCTGCCGCGCCGAAGCCGTGCGAAGGCGGGTGTTTAGTGGGCAAAACGCTTTCTCGCAACGAAGAGACCAAAAGCCATGGCTCCTTCAGCGTAAGCTTGTTTCATTAGAGGAAACGACCGAACGAAACGTCGCGTGGAAGCGCTGGTGAAGCACAGCAGATACTTTATGGGCGGACGTTCAGACATGCGGGTGCATTGCTCCCAGGTGCGCTCAACGTACCGGGTAATGTCTTCGGCCACGTCTACAATGAGACCAGCCTCTTGCATCCATCTTTGGTAATCACTAAGACCATCCAAACTGGCGCTCAACATCGCCTCTCCGATCGTCACCACCAGCTTTTGTTCGTCTTCCGACATAGGCGGCCCGTCCCGCCGCAGCCAGGCACAGACAGCAAGGACACCGCCTGGCTTCAACGCGGACGCGCAGCGCTCGAAAAACTCTTTCTTGTTCCGAAAGTGCTCGCTGCTTTCCATGATCCAGACCATGTCCACGCTTTCGGGCTCGGGCTGCCATTGATTGGCATCCTTCACTTGAAACTGGACCCGATCGCTCAGACCTCGCGCCTTCGCCCTTTTGTTTGCCATCCTGGCTTGAACCGGACTGATCGTCATGCCGGTCACAGTGCAATCGAACTGATCAGCTAGCCAGAAGGCGGAGCCTCCGAGGCCGCAGCCAATATCCAGCACGCTCGCGCTCCGCGGAACGCGAGCCCGCTCGGCCAGGCGCTCCATCAATCTCACCTGGGCTTGGGCTGATGAAAGATCGGCGTCCCAATATCCGTGATGAAGATGTTCTCCCCAGAAGAGCCGATAAAGAAAAGACAATCGATCGTAATGTTTGCGAATGCGGTCGATCTCGACGTCGAATTCTGCGACGGTATTCATCGTCAGGCTTGCTAGTTTTGCCGGATTACCTGGTCGGGGGCGGCGGCGAGACGGCTCAGCTCAACCGCATAGAGCTGGTTATCCGGAAAGCGATTGTGCAGCTCGGTCAATATTTCACGCGCCTTGTCTCGATTATTATCACGCAAGGCCGCGACCCCCAGCAACAGCTTCGCGAATGGCTCGAGATAATACCCTTGGGAAGCAGTTTTCCGTAATTTTTCGAGTCCCGTCTCGCGATCAACTTGAGAACCAGTCCATCGAAGAAGCACCCGTAGCGCGATCGGTTTTAAACTAAGCACATAATTCTCAAGCCCTGGCCCGAGGTAGGCGTCAAATGCCTGCGGGTCGGCGGCCAAAAGTCGGTCGGCGTAAACCCGACCCGATTTTGTATAGCTGAGCGCTTTCAAACCGCGTCCGTCAATCAGCGCAACATAATCCGCGCGAAGTCCGTGGGTCAGTGTTTTAACGAATAGCGCACGGGCATCCGCATTCGATTTTTCCAACGTTGAATCGGCCAGTCGATCCGCCTGCTCGACTCGTTCGATGAAAAGGGCCTTCGCTCGAGCATCAGGATCCAGCTTCTTTCGATTCTTGAAGCGGTTGTCATCGACAAATAGCTCGGCTTCGAGGGATCCCAGGCGATTCAGCTCGGAAAACAAATAGGCGGCTGCGTCCGAGGCCGGCCCAAGCGAATCGTCCGGGTGGTCTTTTTGCCATCGCTCCAACGCGCGATGGGCCTCTTCAAATTTTAGGTCGTACATTTGCAACCAGGCCGAATAAATTTCCTCCGATTTGAGATTGGAATCGACGGCCAGGGCCGGCCGGCGGAAGCGATAAAAATCAGAAGAGCGCCCAGGCTGACAACACGCATTGCAAACTAAGTCTCGTAAGCATAGACGCGGCGCAAGTTGTGTTCGATCAGTTTTGGTGAAAGCAAGCTTGTAACAACACGCCGTCCGGTGACGAAGAGCGGATTTTGCCATTGCCCGATTCGGCCAATTAAGCGCGATCTTTTCTGGATGCGCCGCGTCCGCTTGATATCGCAACGATTCGTAATGGCGGAGCGCGGTTCTTAGATCGGGCTCTCTCTTCACGCATTTGGCCAGAACCAGCGCATCTTCCAGCGCCATGCATCCGCCTTGCCCGAGATTTGGCGTACAAGAATGCGCTGCGTCTCCGAGTAATGTGACCAGCCCACGGCCCCAGCAGCGCAAAGGGGCGAAGTCGCACGCTCTATTTTTTAAAATTTCAGATTCATCCGTCGCGTCGATGAAATCGGCAATCGGCTCGTGCCATCCGCGGAACATCTGTTGGAGTTCGCGTTTCCTTCCGCAGGCCGCGTCGAGATGATGTGGAGGCACATTCGACGTCGCATACCATGTGAATCGACGGTGACCGGTGTTGAGAATTCCGAATCGCTTTCCGTTACCCCACGTCTCGCTGTTGCAACCCGGGGGAATTGCATTGCCATCGTATTGGGCCAAACCGCGCCAGACCGTGTAACCTCGATAGATCGGATCGGAAGCGCCAAACAACTTCGACCGCACGCGCGACCGGATTCCGTCGGCGCCGATTACGGCGTCGTGTTCCTTTACCAGGCCGCCTTCAAAATAGAGTCGCACCTTGCCGTCGGACTGCTCCAAATCGTGCAACTGGTGTCCCAGGCGGACGCATTCCGGGGGGAGAGCGGCCAGAAGCACTCCCAGCAGATCACTCCTGCGCGTGCATATTGCGGGAACATCAAACTGCCCAAGCGCAATGTTCATCAAGATCTTCCCGCGGCTCGTTCTCACGAGAAAATGAGTATTCGGGCCGCTCCGCGTCGAGGACGCTTTCGAGCAAGCCCATCTCGCGCAGAACACGGGTGGCATTTGGCCACAGCATCATTCCTGCGCCGACCTCGCGTAGCCGTGGAGCCTTTTCATAGACCACGACGTCGACGCCAACTTGCCGAAGAGCCACCGCTGCAGCGATTCCGCCGATCCCGCCTCCGACGATCCCAATGTTTTTTTCTACGGGCACGCTATTAATCGGTCACGAAAACGGAGCGAAAGTGGCTGCCACGAAGATGGGGCGTCGGGGCGCTCGAATTCTTGTAACGCCCGTATTCGCCCCTGGCCACGGGCAATTGGACACGAGATGTCACATTTTGTTCAATTACCGTATAATTGGGGAGTTTCTGGGGAGCGCACGCGGCTCGCGTGTTGGTGACGGCGGCCTCGCCGTCACCAACTTTCTTATCCTGATTGGCGCGCGCCAGTGGGAAGAAGCAAAACAGGAAACGATTGCAGCAGGAAATGTTAAGTTCGTCTTTTCCTGTCTTCCTGGGTTCCTGATTTATTCTTTCCAACAATGGAACAAAAATCCGTCCAGCCGAGCTACCGAAGCTCGCGCGTGCGCCGCTGGGTAGCGTATCTGTGGCGCGAAGCAATACGTGAGAGCGGGCGCCCGGTTGCTCCTGCTTTCGCCAAACCAAATCCGGCGGAGTGGAGCGACGAGCGCGTGACCGCGGCCTGGATTGGTCATGCCACTGTGCTCATCAATTTCTTTGGCGTCAAAATTCTAACCGATCCCGTCCTTTTTCCACGGATCGGAATCCGATTACCCGGATTCACGCTCGGCCCGAAACGATTGACCGCGCCCGCTTTGACAATCGATGAGCTGCCGAGAATCGACATTATCCTTTTGTCGCACGCGCACTTCGATCACTTCGATCTGCGCACGCTTCATGGGTTCGATGATTCGACGAAAGTCGTCACTGCGCCGCGCACACGCGATTTGCTTCGCTGGACGCGCTTGCGCGATATCACCGGGCTGCGCTGGGGGGAACACAAATCAATCGAAACTCCCGGCGGGGCGATCGACATCGTCGCCTTCCGCGTGAAACACTGGGGCGCGCGGATGCAGCACGATGATTATCGCGGCTACAACGGTTACCTCATCGAGCGAAATGGCCGGCGGATTCTTTTCGGCGGCGACACCGCGCTGACGGAAAGCTTCGCCGAACTGCGCAGTTTCGGCCCCATCGATCTCGCGATTATGTCCATCGGCTGTTACAACCCCTGGATCCGGACTCACTGCAATCCGGAGCAAGCCATTCAAATGGCCAACGACGCCGGTGCGAACTTCATCATGCCTGTGCACCATCAAACGTTCCGGCTCAGCTTCGAACCGTTCCGCGAACCGATCGAGCGCTTCGAAGCCGCGCTGCGCGAAACTCCGGAGCGCATCGCTCTCCGCGAAATCGGCGAAACGTTTGTGGTACCGTTGTAGCCACGGCGCTCTGTCGCCGTGTTGTAGAGGCGCTTGTGCCAAGCGCCTACCAATGTAACTTTGGCCGCTTCGTGCCGACGTAGCTCAGCTGGTAGAGCAACGGTTTCGTAAGACGTTGAGAGGCAAAATCGACTCGTCCACGAATTCCCTCTGAAAATCAGTTTTCCAAGGGCTCACTCGCTGGATTAGCGAAACTTCAGGGCTGCTCCCAACGCACAATGAGGGAATGGTGTAAGAAGGGCTTAATCCCAGAGGTTGGGGAGGAAGATCGGCAACAGCGAGTTGAGTGGGAAGATCGCCAACAGGCACACGAATTAGTAAATCGGATGCAGTCGGATTTGGATACGGGCTCATCTCGTGAGCAACTGAGAGAAGATTTGTCTACGGTGCATCCCTAAATATCGACATAGTGACTCCTGGCACGCGAACGCTTTTTGCGACCCTGCGACCTTTCAACTCTGCTTCCCGATAACTCGGCAGCAATGATTCAGTGCCTTTGTGCAACGGGGCGGCAATGCTATAACCTACCGGGCTTTCGGGAGCATTTGAGCAGGGGTGGCCATGGTCGAGATGGGCACATCAATGGTGCCGCTCATTCGATTCTCGGGTTGGTTAGGAATCGCTGTTCTGATCGGGAACACGATCGGCTCCGGAATACTTCGCAATCCCGTTGAAGTCCACTGGGCGTTTGCCTCCCACCGGGCGGTGTTCCTCAACGTGCACAAGATTAGGGTCGACTCTGACAATAAGCGGTGAGCGCGATGCACCAAGATGGCTTTAACTAAATCCAGAAAGGTAAAATATGAATACATTAATAACATGGAATCAGCTTAGAGACATGGAAGCGCAAAATCGCTTCCATCCGTTCTTGGGCGGATTTCCGAATATTCCGAATAGAATGGGCAGTGGCGAGATGGACAGCCTGGCGGTCGCAGATTGGTCACCAGAGGTTGATATCAGTGAGGATGATCACGGGTATCTCCTCAAAGCTGACCTGCCTGAAATGAAGAAGGAAGACGTTAGGGTAACAGTCGAAGACGGCATCCTCAGCGTTTCCGGAGAACGCAAAAGCGAGAAGGAAGATCAGAAAAGAAAATTCCATCGCATCGAGCGATCCTATGGCAATTTCCGACGCAGCTTCACGCTGCCTGAAGACACCAATGGCTCGAAAGTGACGGCGGACTTCCGCGACGGAGTGCTCAAAGTGCACCTCCCGATAACGCCGATAGCAAAATCAAAAGCTATCGAAGTTAAAGTGGCGTAATGCTCTAACACTGGCGGCGAGCGTGCGGAGGGTTCCGTGCGTTAGCCCCAGTGTATCGCAGATCCAGAAAAAGGTGAGCGACTGGAGCAGTTGAACCAACGAAAAAGGACCTCATGATCTCGAAAATTATTAGCCGCGCAGCCTGTCTGGCGGAACTCACCTCCAATCCCAAATCCTTCTCCAACTGTCCAGACTTGCACGGTGGTGTTCCGGGCTTGCCCGGAAGTCGTCCACAAGGAACGGCTTGCATCGCTCGGTCACGCTTCGGTCGAATTCGTGCACGCCAACAGCCCGATCCCAAAAGTTTCGGGGAACCGAATTTCGTGTTTTAGGGGCGCATTCACCAGTCGCTCCGCGTTAGGCCAGCGATGGAAACAGGCATTTTCCGATCACGTTGGGAGCTTGGAAGAAATTATCAATTTGCTATGAAGGGCTTCATGCGACGTGTGCCAGCAATATGCGGATTCATCTTCATAGCCACAGGGTTTGGCCTCTGGATGTCTCGCGTTTCTCCCAGATTAGGCTGCATCGTGTTTATCGTAGGTTTCGTGGGGTTCGTAGTCGCGTGGGTTGCACGCTAGATTTCAAACTGACCCAGTTACCAATTGCTCTTAATGATTTCAGAAGAAGTAGGCATAGTTCATGATTGGGAAAGGCCGGATTCAGCAATGGATTCGGCCTTTCGCTTTCTGGCTAGGCGCAAATTGCTGGCCCCCGCGTATGTGATTAAAGATTCCCAGCAACTTGGCAGCAATGATTCCGTGTCTTCTTGCGGCCCCGAGGATTGCAACGACCCTTGCGCGCCCGTGCATCCCAACAATCCTGTGTCCATGGTCTCGGGCAATCGGGGTTTCGTGCGTTCGGGATTCGGGGCCGGGTGCGTCGGGCGTATGTTTTCGATGTCGATCTTAGCTAGAGCGAATCAAGCGGCTGCCACTTGCGCTTCCCGGAGCCGCAAGCTGAGCTTTGTTCTCGTTAGGCCACTTAAACGCACACGCTGAATTATGACCTACTCCTACAAAACCCAAGTCGGCACATCCGTCATTCGGCCATAGCAAACCAACCCGGCCAGAGTGGAGCTTTGGGTTGGCGACGAGTGCTATAGATCGTATGCTTCTGCTCGCATGGCGGCATCCGACGTTTACACTCATGCCACTGGCTACGACCGTTGGGATATGGCTACACATCTTGAGGCGTCCGAAGACTTGGGAGATTGGCAGCGGCTAGATGCTTGCAGGCAGATCCATTTTTGCTCTCCGATAATATCAATAGCGCAGTTCGATGCCTACGTTGATGCCGAGTGAGTCGGTTCCATAATCCCGACTAGCGAAGAAACCGTTGGACAAATGCTGGTCCATCGCGCCCACAGCAAAGCTCCAGCGGGGATTTATCTGGTAGCGCAGCCCAGGTACCGATGAGATAGGAGAAGGTGGCGTCGCTTTGCAGTGATTTGTACAGTTTCTTTGAATCGGACAACCCGAGCGCCCCTCGAAGCTCGAAGTAAGGAATGAGGCGCGCTCGCGGCTGAACAAAATTGTAGCGAAAACCGGTAACAGCACCTGCAAAATATGACTCAGGCCCACTTACGATAGCGGTCGCAATGGGCCCGATACTTAATTCTAGATTTCCACGCAGAAACAGAGGGCCAAAGGTATCTGTTACCCGGTATCGCACGGACAGGATTTCCGTGGCGAATTTATAATCGCGAAAATTTTTTTTGTGAGGATGCAGAAAGGTAATGAACCATGGATTCGGAATGTCCTCGAAGGTGTATATCGACTCAAAACTAAAAGACCATCGGCTCTTTTCCACGACGACAGCGATAGAGTTGCTCAGTAAAAGCGTTTCCCCTTGGCTATCCGCCTCTGTTTCGCTCGCACTGGGTCGGGCAGCGCTATTCTGCGCAATGGCGCCGCGCAGGTCGCAATTTAGCAATACTACCATCAGCAGAAGACAGCGGGCTCTGCCCTTGAGCTTGATGAGCATACGGCTGTCTAGCAATTATTACCGCTCTTGGTAACGTTTCCGTGGAGGCACTGGGGAAAGGCTTTGGTATGCGGCGCCCATTCCTAAAGTAATTGAAACAAATACGGCACGAGAAGGCAAGACCAATTGGGGCTGGATTGAATTGAAGGCTGGAATTCTGAAATCTTTTCAAAATTTTTTTGGAGAAGAGAGATCGATAATGCACGACCACCGTCGGTCCGCACAGGGGCCCTGCCCCGGTAGGGATGGCCCTCGAAGCATGTTTGTTAGGCTCCGCGCGTGATTGATGGACCGCGTTAGGCTGTCGCCATTCTCTCGATGCCCTGCGCCCTGCGACTTGGAAACAGAGCGTCAGTGCAATCGGGAGACAGTAGCGCAGTGCGTAAATGCGTCAGGATTGCATCAGCAGACGCTGCCTATCACTCGGAAGAATGTGACGGTAAAATGTCGCTCTAGAAATCCCCAATCCTTCGCAAATCTCGGCAACCTGAGTCTTGGCGTCAGCGTAAAGCGAGCGAGCCATTTTGAGTTTCTTGGTATCCATTACGCTTGGCCGACCGCCAAGACGGCCCCGAGTTCGAGCGGATGCCAGTCCAGCCTTCGTTCGATCTCGGATAATGTCGCGCTCAAATTCTGCCAGCGCCCCAAAGATATGAAAAAACAGTTTTCCGCCGCTGGTGCTCGTATCAATGTTTTCTTGCAGACTTCGAAAACCTTTCTGTGCCTTTTGAAGGGCAAGAACGGTCTCAATTAGATGCTTTAGCGAGCGTCCGAGTCTGTCTAGCTTCCAAACCACGAGCACATCGCCCTCTCGCATGAAGTTTAACGCTTCGGCCAGTCCCGCTCGCTCCGATTTCGCTCCGCCCGCTGTGTCGGTAAAGATTTTTCCGCAGCCTGCTTTCGTTAGGGCATCTGTTTGAAGGTCTAGATTTTGTTCGGCGGTGGAAACTCTGGCATATCCAATAAGCATTCCGGCATTGTCGCCAATTCGTCTCAGAAGTACAAGGAAAATGTCGATTCGAGACTTTGACTTTCACAAAGAAAGCGCAGCGATGGCTCCGAAGCGTCGTGAAGAATCGACTTTGTCAAAATTGGCCACAAAACTCTGAAAAAATCAGAAATATGGTCAACGTTAAACTAATTTCTTCCACATCTAGTAAGGAGAGAACCATGAAAAATGAAAATTCGGAATCGGTGGCGAGAAAGCTCGTCGCGGCGGGCAAGGGAATCCTGGCAGCGGATGAAAGTTTGCCGACCATCGAAAAGCGATTGAAAAGCATCGACGTTGCTTCAACGGGGGAGAACCGGCGCGCATACCGTGAAGTTTTATTTACCACAGCTGGCGTAGGCGAATTTATCAGCGGCGTGATTCTCTTTGACGAGACGATTCGGCAGAAAACTCGCGACGGTCGCACCTTCGTCGAAGCGCTGGAGCAGCAAGCGGTTATACCCGGCATCAAAGTGGACAAAGGCGCGAAGCCTATGGCGAATTTCCCCGGCGAGAAAATCACCGAGGGTCTTGATGGGCTGCGCGAGCGGCTGGCGGGATACCGGCAGTTGGGAGCGCGCTTCACCAAATGGCGCGCGGTGATCGGGATCGGCGAGAAAATTCCTACACGAAGATGCATCGAGACAAACGCAGAGTTGCTGGCGCGCTACGCGGCACTGAGCCAGGAAGCGGATTTGGTGCCGATCGTTGAACCGGAAGTGCTCATGGATGGCGCGCACACTATTGAACGGCATTTCGAAGTCACCGAGCAAACACTGCAAATCGTTTTCCATGCTTTGGCCGAGTACCGCGTTGCACTGGAAGCGATGCTATTGAAACCGAACATGGTGCTTTCGGGAAAAGATTGCCCGCACCAAGTTTCGGTGCAGGAAGTCGCTGAAGCCACTTTGCGCTGCATGAAGCGCGTGGTCCCCGCCGCTGTCCCCGGGCTTGTGTTTCTCTCGGGCGGGCAAACTGATTTGCAAGCCACGGAACATCTCAACGCGATGAATCGTCTGGATCGCGTGCCATGGGAACTGAGTTTTTCGTTTGGGCGCGCCCTGCAAGCTCCCGTGCTCAAAGTCTGGAAAGGTGATCCGACGAATGTTGCTGACGCGCAACGGGCGTTCCATCATCGCGCCTGGTGCAATAGTAAAGCGCGCTTCGGCAAATACACCGAAGAAATGGAAACCAAGAAAGCGGTCGCATGAACACCAAGAAGGGCGTGATCGGTATTCTCACCGGCGGAGGGGATGTGCCGGGGCTGAATCCCGCGATCCGCGCCGTCACCATTCGCGCCCTGCGCGAAGGCTATCAGGTCGTCGGTCTCCGCCGTGGCTGGCTTGGCGCGATCAGCATCCTGCGCGATGAGCACGCCGACAACACTGAGCACGTTCAAATCCTGACGGACGAGATTGTCAATCGTGCGGCACGCACCGGCGGCACGTTTCTACATACCTCGCGTACGAACCCGCCAGCCGTGAAAAAAGAAGATGTGCCTGAGCCGCTGCGCGCAACGTTACAATCAAGACAAGAACGATCTCACTCCCGAAGTCATCAAGAACCTGGATTGGCTGGGCATTGACTATCTGATTCCGATCGGCGGCGACGACACGCTTTCTTTTGCGACCCGATTGCACAAGGAAGGCGTCAAGGTCGTCGCGATACCCAAGACGATGGATAATGACGTGCCGGGCACCGATTATTGTATCGGATTTAGCACCTGCGTCAGCCGCACGATTGAGTTGTCGAATCGCCTCCGCACGTCGGCCGGGTCTCACGAACGATTTCTCGTTATGGAAGTGTTCGGACGCTACGCGGGGTTCACCGCGATGCTGCCGACAATGGCTGGCGCGGCGAATCGGTGCGTCATCCCCGAATACAAATTCGACATCGAGCATCTGACCGAATTGTTGTGCTATGACCGCGCGCGCCATCCGAGCAAATATTCAGTCGTCATCGTTTCAGAAGGGGCAATGTTCGAAGGCGGCGAGATGGTGTTCTCCGATAAGACGACCGACGCGTTCGGGCACGTGAAACTCGGCGGCATCGGCGACCTGGTCTCGGCAGAACTCAAAGATCGCTCCGCCAAATATAACAAGGGCAAGCCGATCCATGTCATCAACCAGCGTCTCGGCTATATGGTGCGCGGCGGCGATCCCGACGCGATTGATTCGATTGTGCCCATGGCGTACGGAAACCTCGCCCTCGATCTCATCCTGCGTGGCAGCCAAGGCCGCCTCGTCGTCTTGAAGAATGGGCGCTATGACAACGTGCCGATCGAAGTGGTGACCAGCACCAAGAAAACGGTCAACGTCGACAAATACTATAACAAGGAGCGCCTGCGTCCACTCTACACCGATTTCGAAATGCAGCCGCTATTCATCATGGCAAGTGATTAGGGCTGCAGCCAACTCGGTGCGCTCGAAACAACCTTAGCAGTCGAACTATTATGATGATTTCTTGGAGCGTGCTGCTCGGAATCCTTGCGGCAAGGAAGTAGAGTCGTCCGGTGACAATCTGCTACTCTAACCGATCAGCCCTGATTCGTTAAGCAGGGCGTTGCCGCTCCCGATGTTTTTGGGCAAATTTTTTTCGCGCTTCTATATAGATTGACGCGGTCTTTTGTCTGAGGGGCGCCCGGCGGCAGGGAGGGCCTCTCATTATCGCGCCGAAAAAATTCAAATGTCTAAGGCAACCGCAGCCCTGAGTCAGTGTTTTTACGAAAAGCATTCCAATGTGCTGGCACGACGGCAAAGCCGTCGCGCGAAAGCGGTATGGAAACCGCCAAACAACAAGCACAGGCTCAACTTGGATCGAGCCGCCAACGGACACTAACCGTCTCAAGTCTGTATCGGCAATAGGGCGAGGCCCATCGGAAAAACGAATGCGTTGTTCCGAGTCTCCGCCTAAATGGGAAATGGTTGGCTGCGCTCGGTTTTGCGTCCGGCCAGAAAGTTCGCGTCGTCACGAACGGCTCAATCATCACAATCGCGCCCGTCGCGTTTAACAGCGAATTGTGCCGCTACGCAAAATGAAACCGAGCGGACGGAACACGCTCTGCCGCGCAGCGATGTATGATGCTCATTGCGAGCCACTTCCGTATTCGAAACGTTCATGAAGAGCTGTCATAACTATGACACCCGAAATAGCCGCTTTTGCACTGCGCCCCACGCGCGCATAGGTGACGACGAAGTCGTTGCGCAAGAGGGGCATGGGAAAAACGGTAATCTCGGAGGTTTGTTAATGGTCATTGCGCGCAAAAGTGGCAGCCGATCCCCCGGGCTCTGCATCAAGGCCTCTTATCGATCAAGGTCTCAAATCGGAAGTTTTTGGCTCATTCGGACATTTCTCCATTAGGTATATGAGAAAGACCTCGACGAAACTCACGGAAGTAACGACCCAGGGAAGCCAATTCTCGTGTGTAACGTGGCCGAAACCCGGCAAAGGACGCAACCGGCAATTTTTCAAAGACAAGTCGGAGGCGAAAACATTTCTTGGGCATAAACTCATCGAGCAGGAGAACTATGGAATTTCCGGTATGGCCTTCGACTTGCGCCAGCGTGCGGAGTATTTGGAGTGCGCCGACAAGCTTGCGCCGTTCAATGCGACGCTTCGCGATGCGGTTGACTTCTACTTGCCACACCTAAAAGCAACGAATCGGACCTGCACGGCAAAACAGCTTGTCGATGAGATTGTGAAAGCGAAAACAGCCGATGGAGCGAGCAAGCGTTATACGAGCGACCTACGAGGCCGCTTGAAGAAATTTGCTGACGACTTTGATGGTAAACCAATCGCGGAGTTTACGACCGCAGACATTGATCAATGGCTTCGCGGACTCACAGACTCGGAAACGGGCAAGCCAGTTGCGGCGATCACTCGCAATAACTTCCGCCAGGTCTTGAACGTCGCGTTCAATTTCGCGCTTGATCGGGGCTATTGTGCGTCCAACCCTGTCGGGAAGACGGCGAAAGCAAAGGTTATCGAAACTCCTGCTGGAAAAGGCGCACAACAAGCTCGTTCCTTATGTCGCGATTGGTGCCTTCGCGGGGCTACGGCGGGCTGAGCTTGAGCGTCTGGATTGGAAGGAAATCGACTTACAATCACGCCTCATCGAAGTAACGGCGAGCAAAGCGAAGAGTGCCCGCCGACGCTTTGTGAAGATAAAGCCGAACTTGTTACAATGGCTGAAACCACATATCCAACCAAGGGGATTGGTCGCGCCTGCCGGTTATCGCAAGCTTCTCGATAAGGCGCGAAGAGCCGCTGGTATTGAACCGTGGCCCAATAATGCGCTGCGCCACAGTTTTGCGAGTTATTATCTCGCGCACTTTAGAAGGTCAGGGGTCGCCGAATTGGCGTTGGAAATGGGACACACAAACGCAAATCTCGTGTTTCAACACTACCGCGAGTTGGTGAAGCCAAAAGAGGCCAAGTGTTACTGGAATATCCTGCCTGCCGCCAAGCAGGAGAAGATTATCGTGCTTCCAAAAGCCGCCTGACGGGCACAAAACAGGCCGGTTCTGCCAAGCTTTTGCCAAGCTGCCATTTGCGGCAGCATTGATTTTCGCTTACAGATTGCACGGTTTACCCTCGTATTTTAAGCGAACGCGCCGACGTAGCTCAGCTGGTAGAGCAACGGTTTCGTAAACCGTAGGTCACGGGTTCGAATCCCGTCGTCGGCTGTTTCGATTTCGGATTTTGGATTGCGGAATGCGGATTGATTGGACGTTCGGCGTTGAGCGTTCGGCATTTTTCCTACAGGCTTGGCCGCGCTTTTGCCTAACAACTGCAAACCGATTGCTAATCCCGCCGCAGTTGCTGGTAAGAGGTGATGAGCGTTGTGAGGTTATGCCCTACCCGTAAATAGCTCGACATTCGTTAGGCAACGGTTTCAGAATAAAACCGATTACGTCACCCGACGTTTCAACCCCGAAAGCATTCGGGGCTGGGGCCGCCGTTTAACGCAATCTCCAGGTTCAACTGGAGCCGAGAGTCAGCCGAAGTGAGGTCGCACTTCTGCAGATGCGCTCTCATAAGGGTGGTTCTTGGTTCCGCGCGGAACTGGATTGCAGTTAATGCAGTCAACAATCCAAGAGAAATGAGACAAAAATGACAACTCTACCCGTCCCAAATTTAATCAGCCGGTCGCCTTTGCGGCTCGCTTTCCTTCTCATCCCGCTCACGCTTGGCTGGTTTGCACTTTCCACGACGGCGCAAGCGGTTACCCCGGCACCGGACGGCGGCTATATAAACTACAACACTGCTGAGGGTGAGAATGCGCTCTTGCTCCTCACAACCGGCCAATCCAACACGGCAATCGGTTTTAATGCGCTCTTGAACCTCACAACCGGCCACGACAACACGGCAATCGGTTATTTTGCGCTCTTGAACGCAACCGGCAGCTACAACACGGCCACGGGCTCTCAGGCGCTCGTAAACAACACAAAGGGCGGCGCCAACACGGCCAACGGTTTTCTAGCGCTCTGGCAAAACACAACCGGCAGCCAAAACACGGCCAACGGCACTGGTGCGCTCCAATTTAACACAACCGGCAGCGCCAACACGGCCAACGGTGTTAATGCGCTCCTTAACAACAACGGCCACAACAACACGGCCAACGGTTTTCAAGCGCTCTACAACAACACAACCGGCAGCAACAACACAGCCAACGGTCTTAATGCGCTCAATAGAAACACAAGCGGCGGCGACAACACGGCCAACGGCACTGGTGCGCTCTTTTTCAATACAACCGGCAACGACAACACGGCTAACGGTTTTCAGGCGCTCGAAAAAAACACAACCGGCAACGACAACGCGGCCAACGGTTTTGAGGCACTCTTTAGCAACACAACCGGCCCCGACAACACGGCCAACGGTTTTAATGCGCTCTTTAGCAACACAACCGGCGGCGGCAACACGGCCAACGGTTTTAATGCACTCTTTAGCAACACAACCGGCATCGACAACGTGGCGGAGGGTCTTAATGCGCTCCAAAGCAACACAACCGGCAGCAGCAACACCGCATTGGGCGTTGCAGCTGGTGACGCTCTCACCACGGGCAGTAACAATATCGATATCGGCAACCTTGTTGAGGGGGGCGCTGGCGAGTCCGACACTATCCGCATCGGCCGGGTGGGGACGCAGACGGCTACCTTTATCGCTGGTATTAATGGGGCAACCGTTACAGGATCCGCAGTAATGATAGATGCCACCACCGGCCAGCTCGGCACGGTAGTTTCCTCCGAGCGGTTTAAGGATGAGATCAAGCCGATGGATAAAGCGAGCGACGCGATTCTGGCGCTCAAACCGGTCACCTTCCGCTACAAGAAAGAGCTTGATCCCAAGGGCGTCCCGCAGTTCGGCTTGGTGGCCGAGCAAGTAGAAAAGGTGAACCCCGATCTGGTCGTGCGCGACGCGGAGGGAAAAGTCTTTACTGTTCGCTATGAAGCGGTGAATGCGATGTTGCTGAACGAGTTCCTTAAGGAGCACAAGAAGGTCGAGGAGCAAGAAGCGGCGATCACTCGACTAAACTCTACTGTCGCAAAACAGGAAGCGACCATCGGGCAGCAGCGGAAGGACTTCCAGTCAACTTCCGCGCAACAGCAGAACGAAATCAAAGCTCTCATCGCGAGCCTGAAGGAGCAGGCGTCGCAGATCCAGAAAGTGAGCGCCCAGGTCGAAGCGAACAAGTCTGCAACCCAAATGGTGGCTAACAATCAGTAAAGCAGCCCAGCCTAACAAATCCGCCTCAACAAAAACAAAAAATGAAAGCAAAACAAATGACAACTCTACCTGTAACAGATTCGATTGGCCGATCGCCCCTGCCGCGCCGTAGCTTTAGCGAAGGCGGGTCACTAATCACTTCTCACTATTCACTTCTCACAGTTCTCGCCCTTGCCCTTGCATGCTTTGGGCTTTCGCCGGCCCCGAACGCTTTCGGGGTTACCCCAGCACCGGACGGAGGCTACCCCGGCCAGAACACGGCCGAGGGCGAAGATGCGCTTGGTGGCCTCACAACCGGCACCTTCAACACGGCGAACGGTGCTTTCGCGCTCTTTCAGAACACAAGCGGCAGCAACAACACGGCCACCGGTGATGTTGCACTCTTTACTAACACAACCGGCAATAGCAACACGGCCGATGGCGTTGGTGCGCTCAAATTCAACACAAGCGGCCAAACCAACACTGCCAGCGGTTATTCGACGCTCTTGAACAACACAACCGGCGGTAACAACACGGCCACCGGTGCTTTTGCGCTCACTTCCAACACAACAGGCAGCGCCAACACGGCCAGCGGTTTTCAAGCGCTCGAAAACAACACAACCGGCACCAACAACACGGCGAACGGTCTTAATGCGCTCAAAAGCAACACAACCGGCACCAACAACACGGCTAGCGGTCTTAATGCGCTCAATAGAAACACAACCGGCGGCGACAACACGGCCAACGGCACTGGTGCGCTCTTTTTCAATACAACCGCCAGCGACAACACGGCCAGCGGTTTTCAAGCGCTCGAAAACAACACAACCGGCAACGACAACGCGGCCAACGGTTGGGAAGCGCTCTTTAGCAACACAACCGGCACCAACAACACGGCCAACGGTTGGGAAGCGCTCTTTAGCAACACAACCGGCAGCGACAACACGGCCAACGGTCTTAATGCGCTCCATAGCAACACAACCGGCGGCAGCGACACGGCCAACGGCGTTCAAGCGCTCTTTAGCAACACAATCGGCCTCGACAACACGGCCAACGGTGTTAGTGCGCTCTACAGCAACACAAAGGGCAACGACAACACGGCCGAAGGTGATAGTGCGCTTTTTTACAACACAACCGGCAGCAGCAACATCGCATTGGGCGTTTCAGCCGGTGTAAATCTCACCACCGGCAGTAACAACATCGATATTGGCAATCAAGGTGTTGCGGCCGAGGGAAACACTATCCGCATCGGCACGGTAGGAACGCAGACTGCCACTTTTGTCGCCGGAATTCATGGGGTGACCGTGGCAAGCGCGGTGGGAGTGGTTGTCGATGTTAATGGTCATCTCGGCACAGTCACCTCTTCAGCTCGCTTCAAGGACGAGATCAAGCCGATGGATAAAGCGAGCGAAGCGATTCTCGCGCTCAAACCGGTAACCTTTCGCTACAAGCACGAGCTTGATCCAGAGGGCATCCCGCAATTTGGCCTCGTGGCTGAGGAAGTGGAAAAGGTAAATCCCGACCTGGTAGTTCGCGATGCTGACGGAAGGATTAACACTGTCCGCTACGAAGCAGTGAACGCGATGTTGCTAAACGAGTTCCTCAAAGAGCACAAGAAGGTCGAAGAATTGGAAGCAACTGTTGCGCAACAACAAAAGAATTTTCGATCGACTGTTGCGGAGCAGCAGAAAGAAATTCAAACCCTCATCGCAGGCCTGAAAGAGCAGACATCGCAAATCCAGAATGTGAATCAGCGCCTGGATCAGACGCCATTGTTACCGGTCCAAGTGGACGGCAGATAAAACGCGGCGAATTCGGCGGTCATAGACCGCCGCTACAGGCTTGGGCGCACTTTATGCCAGTCCGTGCTTTGCTCGTAGGCGTGCGCGATTTGGAAAATACGCGCTTCGTCGAGTGCTTTGCCTAACAATTGGAGGCCGATGGGCAGGCGCTTCCCATCGACGTTCGCAAAACCGCACGGCACGCTGATGCCGCAAATGCCGGCGAGGTTGCCGGTGTTAGTGAAAATGTCGGCAAGATACATTGCCAACGGATCGGCCGTGCGCTCGCCAAGTTTGAACGCCGGCACGGGCGAAGTCGGCGAAACGATCGCATCGACCTTTTCGAACGCCTGGGCGAAATCCTGGCGGATCAGCTCGCGCACTTTTTGGGCGCGCAAGTAATAGGCGTCGTAATAGCCGGAGCTCAAAACGTATGTGCCGAGAATGATGCGGCGTTTCACTTCCGCGCCGAAACCTTCTTCGCGGGTGCGACCGTAGTGATCGAGCAAATCCTTTGGATCCTTGGCGCGATACCCGTAACGCACGCCATCGAAGCGGGCGAGATTCGCGGACGCTTCCGCGGTCGCCAGAAAATAATAAACGGCGATGCCGTAATCAGTGTGCGGCAAACTGACATCGACAATTTCGGCGCCGAGCGATTGCAATTGTTTTAGCGCGACATCGAGCGCCGATTTCACCTCGGATCGATTCCTTCGATCATGTACTCCTTTGGCAAACCCAGACGAATTCCCTTCAAATCACGACCGAGCGCCGCCGTGTAATCGGGCACCGGCTCGTTCAACGATGTCGAATCGTACGGATCGTGACCGGCCATCGCATTCATGATCAGGGCGGAGTCGCGCACGGTTTTGCTAAGCGGACCGACTTGGTCGAGCGAGGACGCGAACGCCGTCACCCCAAACCGGGAGACGCGGCCATAACTTGGTTTTACGCCGACAACGCCGGAGACCGCGGCGGGTTGTCGAATCGAACCGCCGGTGTCGGTGCCCAGACCGCCGAAAGCTGCATCGGCTGCGACGGCGGCGGCGGAACCGCCGCTGGAACCGCCAGGGACGCGCGACAAATCCCACGGGTTATGAGTCAGTTTTACGCTGGAGTTCTCGGTGGACGAACCCATGGCGAATTCGTCCATGTTCGTTTTGCCGAACGGAATCGCGCCCGCCGCGCGCAGTTTGGTAATTACGGTCGAATCGTAAGGCGAGCGATAGTTCGCCAGAATTTTCGACGCGCAAGTGCACGGTTGCCCGGCGACGTTAATAATGTCCTTGATCGCGATCGGGACGCCGCCGAGCGGAAGGTCGGTATTTACTTTCTCGGCTTCTTTGGCGGCCGCATCGAAATCGATCGAGAGATAGGCATCGATTTTTGGTTCGACCTCTTCGATTCGCGCGCGGAGCGCGTCGAGCACTTCGCGCGGTGAGATCTCGCGGCGCCGAAGCAGAGATTGTAGTTCGGCGATGGTGAGCGCCGGCAGATCAGACCGGCTCATTCGACGACTTTGGTGACGATGAAAAGATTGTTCGCTTTTTGCGGCGCGTTGCTCAGCGCCTCCTCGGCGGTGAACCAATCGCGCGGCTCATCTTCACGAAAGACGTTGAACACCGGGATCGCGTGGGCCGCGGCTTCGACGGTGCTGACATCGACCTCGCGCAATTTTTCCGCGTATTTCAAGACATCGGCGAGTTGTTTTTGAAAAAGCCGCGTTTCCTCGTCGCTCAGATTCAAGCGGGCAAGTTTCGCGACATAGGCAACATCGAGATCGGGTGTTTCGGCCATGTTTAAAAATGAAAATGATTGAGTAACCAAGCCCCCGCCGCAAGAACCGCGATGATGAGAACAAGAAAGAGGATGCGGCCTTCGCGCCGCGCTTTGCGCAGGGAACCGCGTGGCCGCGCTTTTCCGGCGTCATCGCCGTAGCGTTTGTCCTGCAACGCGAGCGAAACATCCAGGCGCTCTTCGCTGGCTCGCATGAGTAACTCCTCGCGCTGACGCCGCCCAACTTCTTTCGCAACCCGCGGCGCGTCGGCGAGCATGCGCTCCAGTTTTTCGACCTGGTTGCGCAGCTCCGATTCGCGGCGAACCAATTCCTCCTGTTTCTGATCGAGCGCGGTAGCCGATCTAGGCGGACGACGAAGCATGCGGCATCACCGGCTCGTTGACGCCATCCAGAAGAAGAGGAAGAGCGCGATAAATCCAAAAATGATTAGCGGCAGGCTAAATGCGAAACCGATTTTCACCCACTGCAAGAGCGAGCGGCCGCCGTCGACTCCGGAAAACCCGGGCCCGACCTCCGGGAGGGCTTCATCGCCCGTGCTGTCGCCGGCGGCTTGCAGCCGGCTGCGTTGCTGACTGAATTCGACTTGCGCGCTTTCGACCGTGCTCAGCGCCCGGCTCAGTTCCTTGTGCAAATCCCCCGGGTTCCAGCTCTTCGGATCGATCGCTTCGATCAATTCCAGATGCTGACCGAAGCTTTCCCGCATTGCGCGCAGTTGCTCGAGCCGTCTTTGCGCGTCATAGGCTTCGCGCTCCAGAACAACCAGGGACCGCGTCAGCTTATCGGTAATTTCCGCACGGCCACGCTCGAGCTCTTCCTGTTTCCGACTCAGTTCTTCCAGCTCGCGCTTTTGTTTTTCAATCTGTTCCTGCTGACGCTTGAGCTGAAGCAGTTGCTCCTGGGCTTTCTGCACTTGCGAATCAAGATGCTCAGACGATAGCGGCTCTTCTTCGCTCAGCTCCAGCATCTGTTCGATCGGTCGAATTTTCTCCGGCATGTCAAACTTTTTCAACTCTGCTTCCTCGCGCGCCCACGCCGCCGAGGCGAACATTAGTGAAGAGCGTTCAGAATTCCAGAATTTTCCAAGAATTTTACAATTTAAATTCAGCGCCCTGGCATCATTTCGAGAAGGATGCCTTTGAAATATTCGGTTTCCGGAATGTTGGGACCACCGGATGATCGGGCGCTTGCTCGAATCGACGCAGTCGCCGGGCCGAACGGCGGGCATCGACCAGCGCATCGGCGATTGTTTGCGCAAATGCGGCTTCGCTCACATGATGCGAGCAGGAGAAGGTCGCGAGGATTCCGTTCTTGGACAAGAGTTTGAACGCGCGCAGGTGCAACTCGCGATAACCGCGTAAGGCGTCACGCAATCCACTTTTTGTTTTCGTAAACGACGGCGGATCGAGAACGATCAGATCGTATTCCGCTTCTGCTTTCTCTGCTGCGCGCAAAAATTGAAAAACGTCCTGCTCGATCCAGCGCACCTCCAATCCATTTCGCGCCGCGTTTCGTTTTCCGGCTTCGATGTTCTCGGAATTTTCCTCCACTGCGACAACGTCGATCGCGCCGGCGCGCGCACAGGTCAGCGCGAATGCGCCTTGGTTTGCAAAACAGTCGAGGACCCGGCGTCCGGCGGCGTATTGTCCGACGACTCCATAATTTTGTCTTTGGTCGAGATAGAAGCCGGTCTTTTGCGCCTGCAAGAGATCGACATCGAACTCTAGACCGCCCGATCTCAATCACGGCTGGCCCCGACGGCGCGGGGCCCTCCAGGACACCACTGCGCAACTCAAGCCCTTCCGCTCGGCGGACAGGCGCGTCATTTCGCTCGATGACTGTAAGTGGCGCACTTTTGAAAAGATCGACAATCGCGGTGGCGATCAGATCTTTGCGCATGTCCATCGCGAGCGTCAGCGTTTGCAGAACAAAATGATCTCCGTAGCGGTCGATAATTACGCCCGGCAATCCGTCGCTCTCGCTCCAAACGACGCGACGTAATCTTGCATCGACATCCCGCCGATCGCGATATTCGGCGGCCTGGGCGATCCGGCGCTTGAAGAAATCGAGGTCGAGATCTTGTCGCTGTCGCGAAAAACGGCGCGCCACGATTTGCGATTTCGAATTATAAATCGCGCTGCCGATCAGACGGTCCCTGCCATCTTTGAGCGAAATTACGTCGCCATCCTTGGGGTCTCCGAAGATTTTCAGGACTTCGCTGGAAAAAATCCAATCGTGTCCATGTAAAATTCGAGCGCGGGGTTTGACGACAAGACCTGCCATAGCCAAGAATGTTAAATGCAAACTTCGCCACAATCGATTGTCGATCTTCCCGGAATAAAAAAACTGCGCAGCGGGAAAGTGCGCGAAGTTTTCGATCTCGGTGAAACGTTGCTCTTTGTTGCGACCGATCGGATCTCGGCCTTTGACGTGATTTTGCCCGACCCGATTCCGAAAAAGGGCGCGGTTTTGAATCAGCTTTCCGCCTTTTGGTTCAAACGTTTTGAAAAAATCGACAACCACTTTGTCACCGCGAAATTCGACGAATTCCCGAAGGAACTGCATTCCTTTCGACGACAGCTTGCCGGTCGCTCGATGATTGTACGCAAAACGAAGCCGTTGCCGGTCGAATGCGTGGTGCGCGGTTATCTGGCCGGCTCCGGCTGGAAAGAATATCAGGAATCGCAGAGCGTTTGCGGAATCAAATTGGCCGCCGGTTTGCAGCTAGCCTCGCAATTAGCGGAACCAATCTTTACCCCGGCGACCAAGAGCGACACTGGGCACGATCTCAACATCGACATGAACGAATGCCGCCGCATTCTCGATGAGGATGTCGCAACGCGGGTCAAAGATCTCAGTTTGAAAATCTATTCCGCGGGTCGTGATCACGCGGCGCAACGCGGCATCATTGTCGCCGACACGAAATTCGAGTTTGGAACGGTCGACGGACAATTGTTGTTGATCGACGAATGCCTTACCCCGGATTCGTCGCGCTTTTGGCCGAAAGAGCAATACGTTGTCGGCAAAAGTCCGCCGAGTTTCGACAAGCAATTCGTCCGCGATTATCTCGAGACGCTCGATTGGAACAAAACGCCGCCCGGGCCAAAATTGCCCGGGGATGTGATTGCCCGAACCGCCGCAAAATACGTGGAAGCGTTCGAGAAATTGACCGGCGAAAAATTAAAATAAATTGGGGGGACACGCGCTGTCGTGTCCAGAATTGACGGTGCCGACAGCGCGGCGCCCTCCAATCATTTGAGCAAATCGCTCACGAGCGATTTCTCTTCTTTCAACTCCGCTACCGATTTGTCGATCTTGCCGCGGCTGAAATCGTTGAGTGGAAGTTTTTGAACGATCTCCCATTTGCCCTCGCAAACGCGGACGGGAAAAGAGGAAATCAATCCTTCATCGACCTTGTAACTTCCATCGGAGCAAACCGCGACGCTGTGCCAATCCTCCGGCGGCGTGTCGTTGGTCAAAAAACGAACCGTGTCGACAATCGCGTTTGCGGCGGAACCCGCCGACGACGATCCCCGCGCCTTAATCACCGCGGCGCCGCGTTGTTGCACGCTTGCGATAAATTCCTCCTTCAGCCATTTCTCGTCGCCGATCACTTCGTTGGCCGGACGGTTGTCGATCTTGGCGTTGTAAAAGTCGGGATACTGGGTCGAGGAATGATTGCCCCAGATGGTCATGTTAGTTACACGCGTGATTTCGACGCCGGCTTTGTGGGCAAGCTGGGCGCGGGCTCGGTTTTCGTCGAGCCGGGTCATGGCGAACCAGCGATGACGCGGGATCTCTTTTGCATTGTTCATCGCGATCAAACAATTGGTGTTGCACGGATTTCCAATGACGAGAATCCGTACGTCTTGCGCGGCGTTGCGTTCGATGGCCTGACCCTGGCCGATGAAAATCTTGCCGTTGATACCTAACAAATCTTTGCGTTCCATTCCGGCCTTGCGCGGCACGCTGCCGACGAGCAAGGCCCAGTGGATGTCGCGGAAGCCTTCATCGAGATCGGCGGTGGGTACGATCGATTGCAAAAGTGGGAAGGCGCAATCGTGCAATTCCATCACGACGCCATCAAGCGTGCCAAGGGCGGCCGGGATCTCGATCAAATGCAAGGCAAGCGGCTGGTCGGGACCGAACATTTCGCCCGAGCCGATGCGAAAGATAAGCGAGTAGCCAATCTGTCCGGCCGCACCGGTGACAGCGATCTTAATTGGAGACTTCATGATCCAATTAGCCACAGGCGTTGGTGCGAGCAATACCGAGGATCAAAAAGGACGAAGGACGAAGGACGAATGACGAAGGAATGACAAATGCACGGCGCGGTCGTCTTTTCGTCATTTAGGCATTCGATTTTCATTCGTGCTTTGACATTTATGTTCGTCCCGTTTTTTCCAGCAACGCTCGAATTAATCTCATGCGCTCGCGCTCCTTCCGGCTGCGCCGAAGCTGCGCAATCGAGCGCTGCATTCGCCGCGCCCAATTTGATCTCGCCGCCGTGCCCGGAACGTTGAACCGATACTTGCGCGCGAGCAGGTCCGTGATCATGACGGTTGCAATCCAGGCTTCGCTGCCGAACAGCGCTTTCATGATCGCAGGATAAAAGTCTTTTTCGAAATTGGTTTGCTCGGTGGTTCGCTCAAATCCGGCGAAGCGGGCGATCTTCTCGAGTTCAAACCGCGCCTGCTCCGATGTCGCTGTCGCCTGCTCGAATGCTTCCTCCCACAATTTGCGGATCGGCTTGTGATCGTGAGTCGCATAAGTCGCAACCGATAACCGTTGGTATTCGCCGCCCGGCGTGACGCGACCGTTATAAAATTCCCATTGCGGGATTTTGAAACCAGCGATGCCGAGCGAATGCAAGCTTGGACGGACATAGTCCGGCACAGTCCCCAGATCTTCGCCAATCATCCGGGCGTCGCCCGATTCTTCCAGGACCACACGTAAAAATTGCTCGCCATCCCGCCGGTTCGACTCGCAGTTCTCCGGGTTGGAATCATCGCGCAGCGAGAAATGCGGCGCGCGGCCGCCGGTTCGATCAAGCATCTGGCTCCATTCGAGTGGAAGAAACTCGCGGTTTTGCTGCGGTCGCCAGGGGAATGCATAGATGCGGTAGAAGCCGAGCACATGATCGATACGAAAAAGATGAAAGCTGCGCCGCACACTGCGGACCCGCTGCCGCCACCAATCGAAATTCCTTTCTCGCATAACGTCCCAGCGGAAAAGTGGAATGCCCCAATTTTGTCCCCATCTTTGGGTGAACGCGTCTTCTTTGAAATAGGATTCTGGCGGCGCGCCGCCACACCAATCCAGCCTAAATTCTGTCGGGCGCGCAAAAACGTCTGCGCTGTAATAACTGATCCCAAACGGGATATCCCCCATCAGCGCGACATTGCGTTTCTCGGCATATGATTTAATTGCAGCCCACTGTTGGTGCGCGACCCATTGGACGTAACGGAAAAACGCTTCGCGCTTAGCAAAGCTTTCCTTTTTCTCGGGCAGCTGTCGATCTAACCAGACGCGAGCGGATTCCATCGTGCGCTGTTCGATCGGCCACTTGTCCCACGCTTCGCTTTGGTTGTTTTCGTCCACGAGCGCGCGAAAAAACGCATAATGATTGAGCCAACCGGCTTCTTTCCTGGAAAAATTCGCGAAATCTGATTGTCGATCCCAGGAGGCGCGTATCAGGAAATTGGCGAAAGCCATTTCAAACAAGCGACGTTTGAGTTTTTTGACCCGATCGTATTTCACCCCGCCCTGACGCAGTTTTCCAAAATCGATACCGGTGACAGCGGAATCGAAATCGGCAGTTGTTAAATCGGTCGGGTCGCCCGGGGCGAGATGGAGGGTAGACGGCTCGATCGCGATTGCGCTGATGGCGTTGTAAGGGCTGTTATCGCTGCCCATCTCGTTGATCGGCAAAAGCTGAACCAGTTTAAAACCGACCTCGGCCGCCCAGTCGATGAACTCCCGCAGCACGGCGACGTCCCCGACGCCGAGATCGTTTTCGCTGCGCAAGCCAAAAAGCGGCGCGAGGATTCCAGCGATTCGCTTTTCCGGCGAAAGATTCACGGGAAAATGACGAATGACGAAAAAAACATCGGCCCGTTTTCGCTCATTCAACCATTCGGGCTTCCTTCGACATTCGGAATTCGTGCTTCGTCATTGTCTTTGCACCTGCCAGTCTTCGACGAGCGGGTTCGGAATTTCGTTCAAGAACCGCGATGGCCGTTGAAAAACGTCGCCGTAGCCGGCATTCAGCCGCATGTGCGGATAAGAGAGATAAAGTTCGTCGCGCGCCCGCGTTATAGCGACGTAAAAGAGGCGGCGCTCTTCTTCCAGCGCATCGCGCGTCTCCAGCGAACGGCTGCTCGGGAACATGCCGTCGGCCAGCCAAATCACGAAAACGGTATGAAACTCGAGCCCCTTTGCCTGATGGACCGTGGAAAGATTGACTGCCTCTTTGTCTGCCGTCTGATTGGGCGCCGCTTCCGCATCGACATTGCTGATGAGCGCCAATTGCGAAAGGAATTCGTCCAGGTCCTTGAATTGGCGCGCAAAAACAGCGAGCTGGTCGAGGTCTTCACGGCGCAATTGGTAATTGGTGAAATTTACTTTCGCATAATCGTCGTATATCGCCTCGACAACCGAGGTGATCATTTCCGCCGGCGGATTCGGCAGCCGCCGGCGCGATCTCATCCAGGGTGTGCGCCAGCTGGGTCCACATTTTCTTGGATTTCGGGCTGACGTGCATCGTTAGCAAGCGCTCGCCGAAGTTGTAGCCGGGGTCGCTGACCCCGGTTGACGCCGATGTATTCTCAGAACCGCGGTCGGCGACCGCGGCTACAGTATCGATCGACTTCTCCCACGCGCTCCAAAGATTCTCCGCGCTGCGATTGCCGATGCCGGGAAGCAATTTCACCATTCGCTTGAATGCGACTTCATCGCGTGGGTTGGCGACGAAACGGATGAATGCGGTCACGTCTTTGATGTGCGCTTGCTCGAAAAAACGAACGCCGCTCGTGATTTGGTAAGGAATTCCGCGGCGCGACAGTTCCAATTGCAGCTCGATCGCGTGATAATGCGCGCGATAAAGCACCGCGATCTGGGCAAGATCGACATCCTCATCGCGCAGCTCGAGAATCCGTTGCGCGACAAACTGCGCTTGCTCCGCTCCATCGTTCAGCGCAACCACTCCGGGCTTTACTCCCTTTGATTCGCGGGTCGCGCTGAGATGTTTACGGAACTGAGCGACGTTCGCCGCGATCGCCGCGTTGGCGGCTTCGAGAATCTCCGGTACGCTCCGATAGTTCATCTCGATCTTAAAAACCTGTGCGTCCGGGTAACGTTTCGGAAATTCGAGAATGTTTTGAAAATTCGCGCCGCGCCACGAGTAGATCGACTGCGCGTCGTCGCCCACTACCATGAGGTTGCGATGGTCGCGCGCGAGCGTATCGATCAAGTCGGCCTGGATCTTGTTCGTATCCTGATATTCATCCACCAGAATGAATTGGAACTGCCGCCGATAAAATCCGGCGATCCGGTCGTGCTGGCGCAACATCGACAATGTTTTCTCGAGCAAATCATCGAAGTCCATCGAGTTGGTCGCCTTCTTCTTTTTCTGGTAGCGCGCCTGCACGTCATTGATTTTTTCAAGCAACGGAAGGAAGTAGGGAAATCTTTCGGCGAGCAGCTCTTCCATCGGCGTCTCGGTGTTGACCACAAAACTGAAAATCTCCGCCAGCACGTCGCCCTTCGGGAATCGGATTTCTTTCGGGTCGATGCCTGCGCTCGCAACCACCGCGTTGATCAAATCTTTTTGATCTTCCCGGTCCATGATCGTGAACCCGCTGGAATAACCGAGGGCGCTGCCATGGCGGCGCAGCATCCGGTTGCCGATGGAATGAAACGTTCCGCCCCAAATTCCGCTGGCATCGACCGGCAAGAGGTTCGCGACGCGATCGAGCATTTGGCGCGCAGCCTTGTTCGTAAACGTGAGCAGCAAAATGTTTCGGGGATCGATTCCGTTCTCGAGCAAGTAGGCGACCCGATACGTGAGCGTGCGCGTTTTTCCCGAGCCCGCTCCAGCGATGACGAGCAACGGCCCCGGTGGCGCCGTTACGGCCGCGAACTGTTGTTCGTTCAGCTCGGCGGTGTAATCGATATGGATCGATGTCGATCTTGGCGCGCGTTGGAGCGTGTATTGGCGGGACATGGAATGATTGTGGATTGCGGAAACCGGATTGCGGAAAGAACCGCAGCAAACCTGTCCGCGCAAATCTGAACGATGTTCTAGCTGCCGCCGTCCCCGCCGGTTTTTAGGCAGCTCGCGCCGGAAAGTGGTGCTGACAATCGTTGGGATCGACGTTCGAGGGCGAGCTATTCTGGTCTGACGGCGTCGCGGAGGCGATCGAGCAACTGTAGTTGCGCGGATTTGATTTTCTGTCGGGCGATTTCCAGCGGAAGAAATTCCGCACGATCGACTTCTGGAAAGGTTTCCAATTTTCCAGAGCGCGGCGGCCATTCGATCTCGAACAAGTTTGATTTCGGCTGAAATCCCTCCGGCAAATTGCCTTCGAACGCCCAGGCGTGCACTGTCTTGCCGCCTTTTTGCTTGATCGAGCCAAGCGGAATCCAATCTCCAACCGGGCGGAGGCCGATTTCTTCCTCGAATTCAATTCGGGCGCGATCGAGCAAATCTTCGCCCGGAGCGGCTTCGCCTTTTGGAATTGTCCAGACGCCGTCATCTTTTTTAACGAAGAATGGGCCGCCCGGATGGGCGAGGAGGACGTCGAGATTGTCGCCAGCGCGCCGAAACATCAGCAGGCCGGCGCTGATCTGGGATCGTTTCGATTTAAAGTCTTGAGACATTCACGACGATAAACCGCGTTCGCCCAGCCACGGCAGATGCCGTCGCACGCGTCGCACCAGCTTTAGCCCGAAAGGTTCGATCGCTTTGCTGCGAATATGCGCAATCGCTTCATCAACGGAGTCGGTTGCGAAAATCAGGGTTGGATCATGCGGACTGATCATTCCGAGCTGCGCCATCTTTTCGATGAAACCGATGAGTTCGCGCCAGTAATCGGTTCCCATGATGACGATTGGAAAATTTTTAATCTTTCCGGTTTGGACGAGCGTGAGCGCTTCGAACAGTTCGTCGAGTGTGCCGGCGCCGCCCGGCATAAAAACAAAAGCATACGAGTATTTTACGAGCAGCGTCTTGCGGACGAAAAAGTAATGTAACGTCACGCAGCGATCCAGATACGCATTTGGACTTTGCTCGAATGGAAGCTCGATATTGCAACCGACGGAGCGACCGCCGATTTCTTTTGCGCCGCGGTTTGCCGCTTCCATGATGCCAGGACCGCCGCCGGTCATGACAGTGAAACCGAGGCGCGCAATTGCCGCGCCCATCTGCCGCGCCAGTTCGTAATGTGGGTTGTCGATCTTGATCCGGGCCGATCCGAAAACGGTGACGCACGGACCGACGAAGTGAAGGACGCGAAAACCGCGCAGGAAATCGCGCATCACGCGCAATAACGTAAGGAATTCATCAAAGCGTGAGTGCGGCCCTTGCAGAAATATTTCATCGGCGCGGTCCGGTGGGGTGGAAAACGCTAACGCTCGATCGCCAACCGGTTTTTCAGCTAAAGCAGGAGTCATATGGCACGATTACAATCTGCTGAGGTTGCGCTATATGTCCCTCACCAGCAATTTGGAAAAAAATTGCCGACACGCAGATGAGCAAATGTAGGCTCGGTGGATTCGAAACTGTTCCCGTAATTGGAGAGCGAACATCGAGTTTCTTAAACGTCGCCATCAGTCTTCCCAACGGCTCAACCGCAACCGGAAAGCGCGATCAACGTCCGGCCGCTTGTGAGGACGGGTAATTTCGCTAAAAGCAATGAGTTAACAGCCAAGCGCTGCATTTTCACCCATGCCGAACGATACCGCAAAGCTCGTCGAATGCCCGCGCGACGCCTGGCAGGGGCTTGAGCGACAAATTCCGACGGAAGTTAAGGTTCAATATTTGCGCGCTCTCATCGGCGCGGGTTTCAAGCAGATCGACGCCGCGAGCTTCGTTTCGCCGAAGGTCGTGCCGCAGATGGCCGACAGCGAAAAGGTGCTCGAACAACTCGAAGCGCCGGATGATGTGGAGATCATCGGCATCGTTGTAAACGAGAAAGGCGCGGACCGCGCCATCGCTACCGGGGCTGTGAGCACGCTCGGCTATCCCTTTTCCATCTCGGAGACCTTCTTGCGCAAGAACCAGAGTCAATCGCCGGAAGAGAATTACAAGGTATTGGAGACGATTAAGAAACGCGTCGACGCAGCCGGGCTCGGTGTAGTGGTCTACATCTCAATGGCATTCGGCAATCCATACGGCGATCCATGGAGCGAGGACAAAGTGGTGCAAGCGGCAGGGAACATCGGCGACCTCGGGATCCGCTCGGTTTCGCTGGCGGATACGGTCGGTCTCGCCGAACCAGAGCTGATTAGTCGCGTGATGACTGCGGTGATGCGCGACCATGCTGAGTGCGACATCGGCGTTCACATGCACAGCACGCGCGCAGGCGCAGCAGAGAAGGTGTGGGCCGCTTACGAGGCAGGGTGTCGGCGGTTCGACGCGGCCGTCGGCGGCCTCGGCGGGTGTCCTTTCGCGCAGGACGCGCTCGTTGGAAATATTCCTACCGAAGTGGTCCTCGAAACGCTCGGGCAGCGTGGAGTGACACTGCCGATCAAGAAGGGACTGGACGACATTATAGCGATGAATGCGGACATCGGCGCGAAATTCTCCGGATAGTGATACTCGTGTGCGGTAGCAGGCGGCAATGACGGATCATCAAGACGAGTCCGGGGAAAAAAGTCGCAACTTCATCGTGCGATTTTTTTCAACGCTCGGCCCGGGATTGATCACGGGCGCGGCCGACGACGATCCATCGGGCGTCGCGACTTATTCTATCGCCGGCGCTCAGCTCGGCACCGCGCTCTTGTGGACCGCATTCATTACTTGGCCACTCATGGCTTGCGTGCAGTTCATGTGCGCGCGAATCGGAATGGTTACGGGCCAAGGTTTAGGTGCCGCGTTTGGTCGCAAGTTTCCTCGCCCGTTTCTCATCCTCGCATCGCTGGCGCTCCTCGCCGCGAACACGATCAACGTGGGCGCGGACCTTTCCGGTATGGCCGACGCGGCCGCGATGCTGACCGGGTTCAACTCGCATTGGTTCGTGGTGCTTTTCGGACTCGGAATTGCCTTCGCGACAATTCGTTTTCGTTATTACCAGATCGCGATGATTCTGAAATGGCTTGCGCTATGTTTGTTTGCCTACGTGGCGACCGCGTTCATTGTGGTCCCTGACTGGAAAACCGTGTTGCATGACACGTTTATTCCCTCCTGGCCGAACGGACACGTTGCGTGGCAAAATCTTGTCGCGATTCTCGGGACAACAATCAGCCCATACTTATTTTTCTGGCAGACATCGCAGGAAGTTGAAGAAGAAAAAGCGATGGGCCATCGCATGCTGCGGCAGCGTGAAGGCGCGACCAAGCGAGAGATCATCGACCGAAAACTCGATGTCGGTACAGGAACGTTTTTTTCTAATTTCGTGATGTATTTCATCATCCTAACCACCGCGCTTACGCTCCACGCGCACGGCAATACAAACATCGAGACCTCGAAGCAAGCGGCCGAAGCACTCAAACCGCTCGCCGGTGTTCTTGCCTACACGCTCTACACGGTTGGTTTGATCGGCGTCGGATTGCTGGCCATTCCAACGCTGACCGGCTCAGCAGCCTACGCCTTTGCGGAAACGTTCAAATGGCGGCAAGGGTTGGACGAGCGGTTCAGAGGCGCGCGTTATTTTTACGGTGTGATAGTTCTTTCCACTGTGGTCGGGATTGCGATGGATTTTTGCAACATCAATCCAGTCAAAGCGCTCTTTTGGACGGCAGTGATCAACGGCGTGCTCGCGCCGTTTTTGTTGATCGGCATTCTATTTGTAGCGTGTGACCGCAAGTTAATGAACGGCCAACCGAGTTCTTGGATTTCGCGAATCGCTGTCGCCGTTACCATGCTGGCGATGTTTGTCGCCGCGATCGCAATGTTTATTTTATAATAGAAGTTCGTTCTCAGGCGCCTCGATTCCGTCTTGAACGGCTGATTCCCGATCTTAAGATTGCCTCATGGAAGAGGCGGAAGTTCCCTTGGAGAATTTGCAGGAGAATGTGCATCACACCGCCAAACACAGCGGCGAAACTTGGATCTCCTGGGTCGCCTTGAGCACGGCTATTCTCGCCGTTCTGGCCGCCATCGCCGGACTTCTTTCCGGCAAACACGCCAACGAAGCGATGATGAGCCAGATCGAAGCGTCCGATCAATGGGGTTTTTACCAGGCGAAAAGCATTAAGGCCTCGGTGCTCGACGCGAAGATATCGCTAGCGACGGCAGCCAATGACAAGGATCGAGAAAAAGCTGCGCGCTATGAAGAAGAGCAGTCCGAAATCAAATCTGAAGCAGAGCGCAAACAATCGGAAGCGAAATCGAATTTCCGTCGGCATGAAGTTTACGCGCGCGCCGTAACCATGTTTCAAATCGCGATCGCCATCGCCGCGATTTCCGCGCTGACGAAAAAACGGCGATTCTGGGTGGTGAGTTTACTTTTCGGAGCGGCCGGTTGTGTTTTCCTCTTTCTCGGCGCAGTCGCTCATTGATTTCTATGCGCGTTTTGGCCATCGATGCTTCCTTGCGCAGCACCGGTGTCGCGATTGTCGATGCAAGCAACGGTAAGGCGCGTGCGCTTTACTTCGGCACGATTCACAATCCGGGTTCCCTTCGCTCCTCATCTTGTCTGGTCGCGATCCGTGACCGGCTGGCGGAGTTAATTCGGGAACATGAACCCGATTGCTGTGCGCTCGAGTCAGTGATTTACGTGCAGAGTTACAAAACCGCGATCCTCCTCGGCGCGGCCCGCGGCGCGGCCATTCTCGCCGCGGCTGAGAACGGTTTGCCGGTTTTTGAATACGCGCCCAAGCGAATCAAACAGGCGACCGTGGGGCGGGGCGGGGCGGGGAAAAATCAAATCGCATTTATGGTGCGCGCGCTTCTGGGGCTCGCCGAAACTCCGGGTCCGGACGCTGCCGATGCGCTCGCCATTGGATTGACACATCTCCGTTCGGAAGAAGCAGCGCGACTTGGAGTTCCGGGCGCGACGCAAGTATGAATGATCCCGATCTTCATGTGCATTGGCTTGGGCGAATGAATTTTGCCGACGCACTGGCCTTGCAGGAAGAAATCGTCGCTCGGAAGAGAGAAGACCGCTCGTTAGGCGACGAATTGCTTCTGCTGGAGCACGAACCGGTTTACACAATCGGACGGACGCCGGACAAATCGAGCTTGCTCGGCACAACGCATTTGCCGCATCCGCTTTTTCCCATCAACCGGGGCGGGCAGGCCACTTATCATGGTCCTGGTCAGTTGGTCGGCTACCCGATCATCGATCTTAGCCGTCGCGGCCAGGATTTGCATCGATATCTGCGCTGGCTCGAGCAATTGCTCATCGACTTGCTTGGAGATTACCAAATTGTTGCCGCCCGGCGTGAAGGGCTTACCGGCGTTTGGATCGACAACCGCAAAATCGCGTCCATCGGCGTCGGCGTGCGTCACTGGATCACGATGCATGGTTTCGCGCTTAATGTTTGCGGCGATCTCTCTCCATTTAATTTCATTGTTCCCTGCGGGATTAATAATGTCACAATGACTTCGATGGAGAAGGAGGCAGCCAAATCATTTTCCGTTGTCGACGTTGCGGACCCATTTGAAAGACTGGCTCGCCGCCGCATCCGGGATTTGGTCGTCGTGAGAGAAACGGTGATTACCTGACAAATGATTCCTCTGGAAGATAATTTCGGCGACATCATCGATAAAGCGCAGCGCGGGCTGCGTCTTTCTGATACTCAGCTCGCGGAAAAAGCGCGCGTCAGCTCGCAAACAATTCGCAAATTGCGCCGGGGCGAATTCGACGAGCTGGCGTTATTGCGCATTGCGCCAGTACTTGGGCTCGCCGGGCGGGCGTTGAGTGAACTGGCGACCAGTGCCTGGCAGCCGAAGAAGATTGAAGACCTTGATGGTCTCGCCGCCTTCAACACCCGCTACCACGATGTTGCCGTGAACTCGTATCTCGTCTGGGACCCGGCAACGAAAGTTGCGGCCGCTTTTGATACTGGAGCTGATTGCGCTGCAATGCTGCGTCTTGTCAACAAAAACAAGCTCACTGTGAAAATGATCCTGCTCACGCACGCCCATGCCGACCATATCGCAGCGCTACCGCAACTTCGCGAAGAAACCGGAGCGCAGATTTTTATTTCGTCGGATGAAGCAATCCCGGGAGCGGAACTGTTCGAAGAAGGAAAACGCTTTCAGCTTGGCAAGCTCGATATCGATACGCGGTTAACCTGGGGACATTCCCGCGGTGGAATGACTTATGTTGTCACGGGTCTCGCCCGCAAAGTTGCAATCGTCGGTGACTCCCTTTTCGCAGGCTCGATGGGCGGCGGGAATGTTTCCTACGAAAATGCGCTCCAAAATAATCTCGAGAAAATTCTCACTCTCCCCGATGAAACGATTATTTGTCCCGGACACGGGCCGATGACGACGGTTGGCGAAGAAAAGCAACACAACCCATTCTTTGCCGGAAGGCTCTGATGTAAGATTTCAGATGTAAGATGGATGATGTAAGGTCGCGAGGTGGATAAACGCGAGCTTCAACAGCGCACGCGACAGTTCGCGCTCCGGATTCTGAAGCTGGTTGATGCGCTTCCGAATACTGCTGCTGGACGCGCGATTTCAAATCAACTCGTTCGTAGCGCAATGTCCGTTGGCGCAAACTATCGTGCTGCGCGTCGCGCTCGTTCGCGCGTCGAATTTGCTGCCAAACTCGGCACAGTGCTTGAAGAAGCGGACGAGAGTTTGTATTGGCTGGAAATGATCCGAGACGCGAAGCTGATCCCGGAGGCAAAGATTTCTCTTCTTGAAGGAAGCTGATGAACTAACGGCCATTGTTGCCGCTGGCCGCAAGTCGGTCACGAAACAATGAAACATCTTAAATCCAACATCTTCCATCTCACATGAACGTTGGCTTTGTCGGCGTTGGGCGAATGGGCGCGAACATGGCGCGCCGGTTGAAAGATCAACATCTTCAGGTGACGGCGGTTTACGACACCAATCGCCCGGCCGCGATCGCTTTGGCGGCGGAACTCGGTTGCGCGGCATGTCAGGATTTGTCGGAAGTGACGGCGAGCGCGGAAATCATTTTCACCGTCGTGACTGATGACAATTCGATGCGTGAAATCTTCGCCGGAAGCGGAGACAATTTGCTCGTGGGCGGGAGGGGCAAGTTGTTCATAAACTGCGCGACAATTTCGCCCCAAGTGCATGTCGATGTTGAAAAGCTCGCCGAAAAGGCCGGCGCGCAATCGCTCGAGGCTTGCATGGCAAGCAGCATTACCCAGGCCCGGGAAGGTTCGCTTTATTTGATGTGTGGCGGAAGCAAAGAGGCATTTCGAAAAGCCGAACCGATTTTAAAAGAGCTTGGGTCGACAGTGCGATTCATAGGCAAAGCGGGCGAAGCGGCGAAGGTGAAAGCGCTGGTAAACATGGTGATGAACATTAACACCGCGGGCCTGGCGGAAGGACTCGGGCTTGGCGCCGCGCTTGGTCTCGATTTAAAAATGTTGCGCGAAGTCTTTTCGGAAACGGGCGCGGCGTCGCGTGTGCTTGAAACCGACGGTGAAGATATGCAAAACCGCGAGCACAGCTGTTTTTTCTCTGCGGCGCACGCTGCGAAAGACAGCGGTATCGCCCTCGAACTTGCGCGAAGCATTGAGTTGCCATTAGCACGCGCAACCAAGGAACAGTACGATCGCATGATAACGGAAGGTTTAGGCGAGCTCGACAAATCCGGCATTGCCGAGCTCACCTTCAAAGATCGATCCGCTTCGCGCCAGAAGGCAGCCGATTGAAACAATCAGCTGGATCGCCCAGCTCCTTCTTTTCAGTGCTCAAGTGAAATTCAACGCCAAAATGAGAAGGAGCTGCCCGGCTTAGCCGGGTTCGGCGACATAAACATTCGGGCGATCGAGCGTGAGCGAGCATTGCGCGACGAATCATCGCGGGGCACGTTGACTACGCGAAAATGAAAACGGTCTGGCGCGTTTTTGCTTATCTGAAGCGGTACCCATGGCTGGCGAGCGGCACGCTCGCCTGCGCGATCACCGGCACACTGATGGTGATCGTGTTCCCGGCGGTAACGAAGCGGATCATCGACGATGTCGTTCGGCAAAATCATCCGGAGAAATTGCTGCCACTCGTTTTGCTCGCGGCATTGGCGTTTCTCGTTCAGCACGGCTTTAACACTCTGCGGCTTATTTTGAACAATACGTTCGAACAAAGAGTGATATTCGATTTGCGGAGCGATCTTTACTCGCACATTCAATTGCTGCCATTGCGCTGGTTCGACAATCGCGCCACTGGCGATTTGATGACGCGAGTGATCGAAGACGTAAACTCTGTCGAGCGCGTCCTGATCGACGGGATCGAGCAAGGTGTCGTCGCGGTTCTGCAAGTGCTCATCGTGATTGGCGTTATGTTTTATTTCAACGCAAAGCTGGCGTTGCTCGCGTTGGTTCCATTTCCGTTTTTGATCGCGGGCGCGCTGACTTACACGCTGACAGCGCATCGGCGCTATCGGCTGCAACGGCGCGCGGCCTCAGCGATGAATGCGCTTTTGCACGACAATCTTTCCGGCATTCGCCAGATCAAAAGCTTCGTCCGCGAAAGAGAAGAGCACGCGCGGTTCAACCGAGTGAGCGATCAACTGCGGCACGCGACACTCGTGGTGATGCGGGTTTGGGCTATCTACAGTCCGTCGATGTCTATGTTTGAAGCGTGCGGCGCGGTGATCGTGCTCGCGTTCGGCGGTCAGGCGGTGCTCGCGGGCGCGATGCAAATCGGCGATCTGGTTGCGTTTCTGATGCTCACCGCGTTTCTCTACGATCCGGTGAGCCGGTTGCATCAGCTCAACCAGCTTGTTCAAGCCGGTCGGGCGGCGGGCGAACGCGTCTTCGAGATTTTGGACGAACCGATCGAGCCTGGCTGGAGCGAAGGGAAGACGAGTGTGCGGGTCGCGGGCGACATTCGTTACGAAAACGTCAGTTTCAGTTATGCGGAGGGCTTGCCCGCGCTGCGCCATATCTCCTTGCACGCGCGACCCGGCGAAACGATTGCGCTAGTCGGTGCGACCGGCGCGGGCAAATCGACGCTGGCTAGTTTGCTCGCGCGGTTTTACGAGCTCGCCGAAGGCCAAATTTATGTCGATGGGAAACCGATTCGCGAATACGGCGTCCGGACGTTACGCGAAAACATTGGTTTGGTGACACAGGAAAGTTTTCTTTTCAACGGATCGATCAGGGAAAATTTGCTGATGGGAAAACCGAGTGCGACTGACGCGGAATTGTGGCGCGCCGTCGAAGCGGCCAATGCTCGACAATTCATCGAACGTCTGCCGGACGGCTTGGAAAGCCTGGTGGGCGAACGCGGCGTAAAATTGAGTGTGGGCGAAAAGCAACGGCTCTCGATTGCGCGCGCGCTCTTGAAAGATCCGCCGATTCTGATTCTCGACGAAGCGACCGCAAGCGTGGACACAGCGACGGAGCGATTAATTCAGGAGGCGCTCGAGCATTTGATGGCTAATCGGACGTCGATTGTGATTGCGCACCGCCTTTCCACGATTGTGCGCGCGGACCAAATTCTAGTGCTCGATCACGGGCGAATCATCGAACGCGGCACTCATGAAGAATTGATCGCGCGCGGCGGAAAATACACCCGGCTCTGCGAACAGAGTTTGCTCGAGATGCCAAAGGAAGCCGAAGAGGGCGGTGGAACAGACCTGGCGCCGCCTTCCGTTCCTGCGCCCGACGAACAATTATCGATCTAGGGTCGATCGCGCGCTAAGCCCGGGATGGCAACCGTGGCGCCGCAGGCGCGTCATTTAGCGTCGAGCATTGGACTGCTCGGTCCGGATTATCCGCGTCGTCGTCGCAGAAATTCCTGATATTTGCTTTCCAGACGGCGTCCACCAGTCATTCGCCCGAAGAAGACGCGGAAGGGGCCGGGGATGGCGAGGATGGAATCAAAAGCATCTGGCCAGCCTGCAATTTCAACGGGTTTTCGATGTGGTTGTATTTTTGCAGCTCGCTCACGGCGACGCCGTGCATCTTAGCGATGGAAGTGAGCGTTTCGCCGCGCTGCACGGTGTGAGTGTTGCCGTTAGCGGCTCGGGGAGTTTCAACCGGGGCGGGGCTCGTGCTCGGTGACGCCGGACCTTCGCCGATCATGATACCGGGACGTGTGTTGGCAAGTTGCTGCTGGAGTTTGAGAATTTGTTGCGAAAGGGTGTCGATCTTCGCGTTCTGATCGTCGATTTTCTTCGCCAAAGCCTGAAGCTGCGCAGCTTCAGACGATTTGGCCGGTGTTGGCGCAGACGTTTGCGCCGATGCAATCGAACCCACAAGCGCCGCGAGGAAGAAAGCGACAACGCAGACAACGGGTAACTTCATTCACTCTAATTTTGACACTAGCGGCTTTAGCTGGCAAGCCGGTCGAAATCAGACATCCGGCCAGCTTGCCTTTGCTGCGTTTCTCTTTAATTTTTTCATATGCCAGAACGCGTGCAAAAGCCGATCGACCCCGCGCCGTGGGGTCCGAAGGAGGGAGATGGAGGGGGTCCTCGGTCGCCGGATATTTCGCGGCCGGACACGAAGGATCTCCTAAAAAAAATGCGCAAGGTCGACCCTAACCAATCCAAGCGCTATCGGCAGCGCACGGGCGAGTAATGGATAAGTTGCTTGCGGCGTTGGGCCAGAATTTTTCCGGCACGAATGAGGATTTTCCAGCACTTCTGCGGCGCAAAGGATTGCTTGATCGTGCGCCGGAACTGACTGCTTCCGCCAGCAAAGGATCCTTTGTTCCGACGGAATCGACTACGATCCTCGCATTTAAGTTTGTCGGTGGCGTACTGGTGGCGGGCGATCGGCGGGCGACGGCTGGCAACACCGTTGTTTACGACCGCGCAGACAAAGTGCTTGAGATAGATCGACATTCGATCATGGCAATTGCGGGCGTGCCGGCCACGGCCTGGGAAATGGCACGGGTGCTTGAACATTCGTTTCAATATTTTCGGCGTACGCAACTACAGGAGATGAGCGTGGATGGAAAAGTGCGCGCCCTTTCGAAACTGTTGCGCGACAACTTCGGTTTCGTCATCCAGGGCGTGGGTGTGGTGGTTCCGATTTTCGCAACCTACGATCCGAATTCCGAGCCCGGTGGGCGCCTCTACTTTTACGATGCGATGGGCGCGCAATTCGAAGTGACCGATTATGCCGCTACCGGCTCGGGATCGCCGGCGGTGCGGGGAATTCTTTATTACCAAAACAGTTGGGGCGAAAAACCGTTGCAAAAATTGAGCGAGGACGAAGCGGTCACCGTCGCGCTGCGCGCGCTCGACACCGCAGCCGAGGCAGACACGTCCACTGGCGGGGTTGATCGAAGCGGAAAAATTTATCCGCTGATAAAAGTTGTTTCACGAGAAGGGATCAACACCTTTCCGGAAGAAAAGATCGCACAAATCTTCAAGCAAACCGTCGCATGATCGAGGAGCCATATCGCTGGGTAGAAGCGATCGCGAACCGGCGCGAGTACATCGAGACGCAACTGGCCGCGGGCAGCCCGATTGCGGCAGTCGGTTACCGGGATGGCATATTGTTTGTCACACTCGGCCGTGGGCGGCAAAAGATTTTCGAGATTTACGACCGCATCGCGATGGGCGCGATTGGCCACCCGGGCGACATCGAGCGCTTGCGCATGGCGGCGATTGAGCTCGCGAGCACGGAGGGTTTCACCCGTTCGGCGGCGGACGTGTCGCTGCGCCGTCTTGCCCATTATTCGCTTAGCCCGGTGATGAAGAATGCCTTCGAGCAAGTTTACGGGCCGCCGTTTTTGGCGCGGCTCCTCTTTGCCGAAGTTGGCGTAAAACCGGAAGAGGATTTGTTTCTGCGCGTCGAGTATGATGGAGCGATCGCGACCAATGGCGCGGCAGTTTCAAAAACACGCCAGCATTTTGCAGTCTTGAGCGCAACCCGGCAATCAGCCGAGCTGATGGAATCATTTTTGGAAAAAGAGCACTCGGGGGACGCAGCTTTCAAAGACGCAATCAGAGCGGCGCTGGACGCATGGAGCGTCGGTCACATGACCATGGGCGAGGACGGAGTGAAGGCACTGCCGGAGCGCGCGGCGGTGGTCAAGCATCGAAAAGAGCAGCTCGCCGGTGCTGGGGTTGAAGCGGCCGTTTTGGAGCGAGACCGCAAAACGCCGATGCGTTACCGAACTTTACCTGATGAAGAAGTGCGCGCGTCGACGGAGGATTAAGCAGCATGTTTCGAGGCCGGCTGTGGATTGGCAGGGCGACCAAGAATTTGGTGGCCTGGCTTGGATTGTTCCTCATGGTCGCGTCGTTTGTCTGGTGGCAATTGATTTCGAAGCCAGCTGCGACCCCTACCGGGGCGGGCCCGGCGGCGCCAGCGCCGTTTGCGCTAGTGGTCCTCGATCCCGGCCATGGTGGCCAAGATTCTGGTGCGATGTGCGCCGGGGTTCTGGAGAAAGATCTAACGCTGGATATCGCACAGCGGGTTGATCGTTTGTTGCAGGCGCAAGGTCTGGCCACTCTGATGACGCGAGTGGGCGACAGCTACGTGTCGCTGCCCGATCGTGCCGCGCTTGCGAATCGCTCTCGCGCTTGCGTTTTCGTCAGTATCCATTTCAACGAGGGGAACAAGAAAGTAACCAGCGGCGTGGAAACGTATTATGCTGACCATCAGATTGCGGCGGTGACGCCGGTTATCGCGTGGTTCCCATTCTTGCGGCGCACGACCGCGGAGGCCCCGAACCTGGAGAGCCAAAGCCTGGCCGGATTTATTCAAGAAGCGATGGTAGCCCGGACTCAGGCGGCCAACCGTGGAACGAAGGCCGCGCCATTTTTTGTAATCACAAACGTGCAGGCACCGGCTGTATTGGTGGAAGGAGGATTTCTCAGCAACAAGGAAGACATCGCCAAGTTGACCAATGACGGGTATCGCGAGCAAATGGCTGTGGGCATCGGCGAAGGAATCCTTCGTTATCGCGATTTACTGAAGCAACGTCAACAGACTGTTGCCGTTACCGCACCGGACGGCACTGAATAGGCGAGAAAATTGCGGCGTCAAAGGAACATCGACATGAGAATTAAATTTGCGGTTTTGTTTTTGCTGGCATCGGCGGGATTGGTTGGAGCGGACCAGGTAATTGAGAACGCGCAACAAGCTTTGAAGGATCAGGGGTTTTATTACGGCGAGATTACTGGCGAGAAAAACGCGGATACAACCGCGGCGATCCGGCGTTATCAAATCCGGAACGGCTTGCAAGTTACCGGCGATCTCAACGATGAAACAATTCGTGCGCTTGGGGTCGCTTCTTCCGCCTCTTCCCAACCGGTGGCGAAAGCCTCGCCTTCAGCAACTCCGGACACTTCCGATCTGCGGGGCGAGGCGCCGCGCGGAACAACCGTTCCTCAGAACCCGAGGCCTGTTCAACCTTTTCCTGTTGCGCCTGAAGATCGAGACGCCTATCCAAGTAATCCCGCGCCTGCTTCGCCTGCGACCCGCAGCTTATTCGCCGGCACGCCCTACGAAGCTGCTTCACCTGAAATCCAGCAAAACGTAGTAGTCTCCGCGCAGACTGTTTTGGCCCGGCGCGGTCTTTACCGTGGGGAAATTGATGGTCTTGTCGGCCCCAATCTGGAGTTTTCTTTGCGCGCCTATCAATCGCGCGTCGGGCTTCCAGTGACGGGGCGGCTCGATTTAGGAACTCTCGCGGCGCTGAAACTTTTGCCCGGAGCGAATGCGCCAGTTTACCCGCCGCGCCGCCGGGTTTTGCCACCAGTGCGCGGCGAATGGATTCGCGAGTAGATATCGGTCTTCCAGCAACCGAACTGCGGCCGATTTCAGCAACGTCGCCGGGTCAAGGTCTGCCGCCTTCGAACTCCACCGAATGCAAATCGGCAAAGACGGTGCCGACAAAAATCTGCGCCTCAGCACGAAGCGGAATCCGGTCCGCATCGTCAGAAATCCAGACCGTCGCGCGATGGAATTTCCGGTGCGGTTCCAACTCGAGATTTTTGCCCAGGCGCTTAAGTTGGAGATCAGCCTTGATGGCATTGTAAGTGCCGGCGTGGACCGCGATCTTTTCGCGGCCGACCACGGTTATGGTCGCAAGATAAGCCGAAGTGGCTGGATACACGACGATTCGATAAATGCTGTGATCTTTCAGCTGTTGACTTCGTAAATAAAGCAGCGCCGTGTGCAGATCGAAGAGACTTGGGAAGGCGAATTCTCGCGCCTTGGCTGTGCTGGCGCCAGGCCCTTCGGTTCGGGTGCGAGCGACTCCAGAGTTGGTGAACACGAGATGGGTGACGATTTTCTTGAAACGATAGGCCTCAGTTTGCGTGCTCTCGATCGGGCGAAGCGTCTCCCCATCGGCCAGAGCGTGGTAGTTTACGTCCAGCTTCCACAAAGCCCGCACTAAACCCGTGGTCCGCCCCGCTGCTTCAAGCTGAAAACGGTTGCCGGTGAGTTTGTTGAAATGCACCTCGCCGGTGGCCGCGGTAAAACCGCTCCAGCCGAAATGATACAGCGCATGAAGTGGTCGAGGTCCGGCGAAATCGCCGGGCGGCTCCTTGGTCACGGTCGACTGCCAAGTTGCGGCAGAAAATGACGTCGCGACGAAAGCAAAAAACAATGCTGCCGCGATGACGCCGGAGCAAAGGCCTCGATCTACTGCGCCGCGCAGGGCCGGAATCTCCCACCCTTCTCGAAGTTCAGCTTTCACGTCGTTCAATTGGGGAAACGTAGAGCGATTGAATCTCGAGCGTGTACGAAAAAAACACACGCGAGTTCTGCCCGCGTGTGTTTTTGAAACCGGCGAACTAAAATTAGGGTTTTCTCGGCGTGGGCGAAGCACTCGTGGCGGGAGCCGCTCCGGTGCTGGCGGTGCGGCCCGGCTTGTTCAAGGCCGCGATCACATCGTTGGTGAAATCGACACTGTCACGGGAATACATGAGGACCGGCACACCGTTAAGACTATTGCCAGATTTGTCGAAGACCAGGTCCAGATTATTGGATTTGACCTTATCCATTACTACGTCAGTGATTTCTTTCACGATTCCCTCGCGCATCCGGAGCGCCTGCTCCTGGAGTTGGCGCTCGCGAGTCTGGCGAAACTCGGTGATCTCGCGCTCCATGTTCTTGATGTTGGCGATTTTGTCATCGCGCTCCTTGGCTTTTTGTGTCTTGGCGTCAGCGCTCAAGGCCGGAGCGTCCAACTGTTTGTTGAGATTGTTGATATCGTCGAGAGCCTTTTTGTATGCGTCGGCGCGTTCGTCGTATTCTTTTTTAGCCTGATTTTTGGCGTCGTTGATTTTCGCCTCGGCATCCTTGGTCTTGTTATATTCCCGGAAGGTGCGGTTCATATCAACCGTGCCGATTTTTATATTACCCTGTGCGAGCGCCGCGATCGGGAGCACGAACATGGAAGCGAGGGTCAGAGAGAGCAGTTTTTTCATAGACAGAGGTAAACAGGTCGCCGGAAACCGTCAGAGTGCAAGTATCAATATTTGCTCAAAATTGATAGCCGACGCTGAAATTAAGGTGCCCATGCTTGCCATTTCCCGCCGTCTCAATGGGATATCCGTAGTCGAGGCGCAGCGGACCGATTGGCAGGTCCAGGCGAATGCCAACACCGACATCCTCCGCGAGATTGTCAGTAAGTACGGCGCGGTCCGGTTTTACCGCTGGCAAGGGCATTCGCACCGCGCGGAATTGCCAGATCCTGGAGACTGAAATCCCATGCATCGGGATTGACGAAACCGGCATCATAAAAGACCGCGCCGCGCGCCTTTTCAACTATCGGAAGTGTTAACTCCACCGTGCTACGCGCCATGGATTGACCGCCGATGGGCTGATTATGAGAATCTTTTGGACCGACATCGCGAAAACTGAAACCGCGCAGGTTGTTTGAGCCGCCGAGATAGAGACGATCAAAAATCGGCACTGAGGGAACTTCCACTGGAATTGAGACAGGCGATGGCGTTGGGTCCGCCGTGGTTACAGGAGGCACTCCAATTTCAATAAAGGTCTTTGTCTCCGGGCTGTCCCAAACATCCACAGTCGCCGCTTCGGCGTCGAATAATAGAATGAGGTCCCCCGGAAGATGAAAATACTTGGACGCTTGTACGTCCCACCCGTAAATCTGTTCGTTTCCCCCGAGAGGGCCGCCCGCCACGTATGGCGTTATCGAAATGCGCTCCCCGCGCCGTGTCAGGAACGGATTATCGCGCCGATCGTAAACGAGGCTGGTTGTAATTTCGCTCTTAGTGGTCGTGCCCGCCTCCGCCGCAATCTGTGGCGAAACTCCAGCTGCAACGTTGTAGATCTGAGTGTTTTGCAAACCATAGTCCAGCGTCCCGTAGATCCACGGAAAAAGTGGCTTTCGTAACTCAACCGAGCCCCCGTAATTGCGCTGATCGTAAACGGAACTCAGGTAATTTGCTTCGCTGTAAAATGCCTGACCGCCGAGGGAAAGCCGGCGATCGAGGAACCACGGTTCGGTCAATGCCAGAACGAAATCCTTTCGCTGATTACCGACCTGCGCACGGGCCCTAAACTTTTGACCTGCGCCGGTAAAGCCCGGCCAGTTCATGAGATCGAAGTTGCCTTGTGTTAATTCGACGAAACCGACCAATTGATCGACTGTGCTGAAGCCGACGCCAAAATTGAGTGAGCCGGTCCGCTTCTCTTCCACCTGGACTACGAGGTCCTTGCGGCCTTCGATGCCTGTGTCTTCCGGGTAAGCGTCCACTTTTGAAAAGTAGCCAAGGTTCTCGAGGCGCTTCTTCGTCGTCTCCACCCGGACCGTGTTAAAGACGTCGCCCGGGGCGATAAGAACTTCGCGACGAATCACTTTGTCCTTGGTCCGGGTGTTCCCGATGATATTGATCCGCTCGACAAATGAGCGGTTGCCTTCCTCGATTTTGTAATGCACGTCGATCTGGGCTGGACCCGCGGGCGCACCTTGCGGTACGACGACGAGATCGACGTATCCACCGCTGCCATATGCATCGGCGATCGCCTTAGCATCGTCATGTAGCGCTTTTGGCGAATAAACGCTCCCTTCCTTCATCTTCAGAAGGCCCCGAATTTTCTGTTCTGTCGTCTCTTTGTAACCTGAGACCGTGAGTTTGTTGACGTGATACTGAATGCCTTCGTTTACCCCAATCGTGATGATTAGCGGTCCGTTTTTCCTTTCCTTTCGAACCTCATTCACCTCGGCATCGATGTAACCGTGGTTTTGGTAGAACTCTTTGATGCTATCGAGATCTTGTTGGAGTTGGACTTCATCCAGGCGTCCTGATTTGTCGATAAACGCGATCAGCGTTTTGCCCCGTGTTTTTATCTGCTTCCGCAAAATCTTTTCGCTGAAATGTTCGTTGCCCTCGAAGCGAATCTGCCGGACAGCGCCCCTTACGCCTTCGTTAATTGTGTAAATTATGCGCGCCGTGCCGCGCTTCTCCTCGATTGGCTCAACCCGAAACTCCACACTGATATCGGTGAAACCCTTGCTCTGATAGATGTCGATAATTTTCTGCCGGGCTTTCTGGAGCTCGTCTTCGCTCACCGGCGAGTTCAGTCTCACTCCGATTTCTTTCCGAATTTTCTTCGCTGTGACTCGCTGCGCGCCGTCGATAACGATCTCGCGCATAACCGGGCGGGTCTGCACCGCCACAATTACCTTTACTCCATCGCCTTCCGGTTGGGCGAAGATGCGGACGTTTTGGATCGCCCCGGTCTTGTAAAGATTGCGGATGTCGTCTTCAACTACCTGGTCCGAATACGGTTGGCCTACGGCCGTCCGCATCTGTACCAGAATTCGTTCCTTCGCCACTGTGGCCGGCCCGGAATACTGGACGTCGATCGAACGGACAATCGGGGTCCCTTGCCCACGCGTGGACGCAGCCCCGAACAATGCCGCGACCGCCGTAAGCAAAATTGCAGATGCGCGGAGCCCGACCGATCCCTGAAATTGTCTCATAAACTAAGATGCCGAATCCCGCGCAGCGATAAACTGGGGCGGGACACGCGGCTATTAGAGGAGAAGAGCGGGATCGTCAAGGGCAGGATTCTTTCCAGGCGGCTAAGGGCGTTTGTCCATAGACAACGCCAGATGCAGGTCAGTTCAACAGTTCGTACCAATTATTTCGGCGTCGCGGTTCGTAGCCGGCATCGCGGATTAGCGATTCAATTTGTGCGGCATTCAAACGAAACGTGGTGCCTGCGGCGCTTACCACATTCTCCTCCATCATCACTGAACCGAAATCATTCGCCCCGTACTTGAGCGCCACCTGCCCGATGTCCGGTCCTTGCGTCACCCAGGAGCTTTGCATGTTCTCGATATTGTCCAAAAAAATGCGGGCCAACGCCTGCGTCCGGAGATATTCCGCTACGCCGGTCGGCTGTTTTACTTTGAGCGCGGTGTGTTGCGGCTGGAATGTCCAGCAGATGAATGCAGTGAATCCGCCGCTCCGGTCTTGCTGGTCCCGGATTCTTTGCAAATGTTCGATCCGGTCCTTGATCGTCTCGACGTGGCCAAACATCATCGTTGCGCTCGATTTCAACCCGAGTTCGTGCGCAATCTGCATCACTTCCAGCCATTGATCGCTGTTAATCTTCAACGGCGAAATTCTTTTCCGCACCCGATCGACTAGAATCTCGCCGCCGCCACCCGGAATTGAGCCGAGCCCGGCGTTCTTGAATTCCGAAATCACTTCGCGCAGCGGCCTCCGGAAGGTTTCCGCGAAATGCTGGAACTCGGGCGGACTGAATCCATGGATGTTGATGTGCGGATATTGTTTCCGGATGTGCCGCAAAAGATCGACATACCAGTCGAAACCCAATTTCGGATGATGCCCGCCCTGCATCAGAATTTGAACACCGCCCGCTGCCGAAAGTTCGTCCAGTTTTTTGTCGAGCTGCTCGAGCGAGAGAACGTAATGATCTTCGTCGCGCTCTGTTCGATAAAACGCGCAGAACTTACAGTAAACATTACAAACGTTTGTGTAATTAATGTTGCGATCGACAATGTAAGTCACGATCTCGCGCCCGCGGCCGCCGTAACTTTTGCTTTTTGCCAGATCGCGTCGTGCATGTGCCAGCACACCGAGTTCTTCGAGCGGTAATCGATAAAGTTGTAGGGCTTCTTCCGGTGAGATTCGTTCACCGGCCAGGTACTTTTTCAGTCAACCCCTCTCGGTTTAAGGCCACCATCGCGATCTAATCCTATATGATCGGTTGGCACTCCGCACGCATGTTTGCGTTTAAATTGTAGGTCAAACCCTTGGATTGCCCATTCTTTATCCTGAACGAGGGTGAGGCGCGAGCGCTTCGATGCACCGAGTTATTTGACCAATAGCTCGGCGAGCCGTCCTTACCATTTCAATAATGACTCAATCTGTCGCCGTCATTGGTGCGGGGGTTTCAGGCCTCACCTGCGGCGTTGTTTTTGCCGAACGCGGGTTTCGCAGCGCAATCTTTGCTCAGGAAACCGGCCAGCGCACGACATCTGCGGCGGCAGGCGCCCTTTGGTTCCCCTACGATGCCCGGCCCGTCGACAAGGTGATTGAGTGGGCGCTCGAGACATATAAGGTGCTTATCGAGCTTAGCGACGAAGCGAGCAGCGGAGTTTCAAGAATCGAGCTCTGTCAATTTTCGCGTTTCGGCGAAATTCCAATTCCAGATTGGGCGAATTCGTTAGGCGCGCGGCGGTTAAATGGCGACGAAGTCGTGTCTGCGTTTGCCAGCGGCTTCGCGCTCGGGGTTCCGCTGATGGACACGACCATCTATCTCGATTATCTCGCAAATCGTTTTGTCGCCGCCGGCGGCGAGTTTAACGGGAACGTCCGCTTCGAAAAGCCCGAGGCTGTCGATCCAAAATTCGATCTCGTGATCAACTGCGCCGGGATTGGCGCTCGCTCGCTCGTCTACGATCTCGATCTTGAGCCGCATCGCGGCCAGGTCGCCATCGTGCCGAAGATTGACAATCTCTCCCGCGCGATCGTCTGCGATGACGCGCCTCTCATGTACGCGATCCCCCGCACAAACGATTGCGTCTTCGGCGGCACGAACGAACTCAGCGACAATCTTAATGTCGATCCAACATCGACATCGCGCATCTTCGCCGAATGCAGCCGCGTTTTAAACGTCGAGAACCCGCGAGTTCTGGTCGAGCGCGTCGGCCTCCGCCCTTTTCGCAAATCAGGCGTTCGGCTCGAACCCGATCGTTTGAGCGACGGCCGCACCGTTATCCATAACTACGGCCACGGCGGCTCCGGCTTCACGCTCTCCTGGGGGTGCGCCGCAAGCGTTTTTAGTCTGGGCACTTCGTGAGTAAATGCCGCAGAGTGTACGAATCCAGGTCGCACGGTTTCCAGTTGGGCAGCATGCGGATTTGCAAAGCGGGCCAGGAATTGCGTACCGAATAAATCGTGTCTTCGTATTTAACTTCTCCCGTCGAGACTCGATCAATCAGCGCGTGAGTTGGATCACGGAGCAGCGCTAACACTTGAATCGAAAGTCCGATGACAGCGAGAAACAACGACACCAAGCTGATCCATTTGTTTCGCCAAACACATTCAAGGACCGCAGCGGCAAGAAATCCGAGCACCGGCAGGATCGGCGTCATTAATCGCATTCCCCAACTCAAACCCCATCCCAATGGACCCCAGGGCGCTACGACCATTGCATAGCTCACGATGAGAATTAGGCAGAGAACCGTCAGCAGCTTTTCTCTTTGGTACAAAAGCCACGCGCCCGGAATAGCGAGCAAGAGGACGGGCGAATAAACAAAAAGTGAGCGCCCTGGGCTCAGAAACATGGCGTACAAGCCGGTCAGCAGCGGCACGCTGAAGTTGCCACTTGGATAACCAAAATTCAGTGGCGAGCCAAACCGGGCGCAATTATATGCGGCTAGAGCCAATCCTCCTGTCGCGATGATCGCGCCGGAGGCCAGCGCTTTGACGTTTCTGCGCCACACCGCTTTTCCCCAAAAAGGCAAAGCAAGCAGGTTTGTTGGTCGAAACAGAATGGAAATAGCGAGCGCGCTACTGCTGCCGTACGGCTTGTCATAAACGGCGAAGCACAAACTCGCGATCAAAAACGCGCCCGCGGCAACTTCGGAATACAGGCCTCGAGATTGATACCACCAATCAGAGCACAGCCCGACCAGCACCACAGTCAGCACCGCCGTTCGCCAAGGAAAATAACGGCGCAATGATACGAGAAGAAATGTCATTCCAAGTGCGCCCCATAACGCATTGAGGCGCAGCGCCCATCTCGCGCCGGTTGCCGAAGGCGCCATTTCAGTGACCCAAACGTACGGCTGATCGTTCGGCCGCGCTGTCAACTTGTAGACCAGAGCGACGGCGAAGACGTTCCCCGGAAAATATTTGGTATATAAATGACCATCCGGTCCTTTGGTGCCAATATTGACGCGATCTTGCAGCCACTGGAAATCGTCGATGGCCAAATGGCCGCGCGTTGCCAGTGAGACGCCAGTCGCAAAAACCGCGGCCTCATCTGAGGCCTGCAATTTTCCTCTCGACGTTATTCCGTAGAAGAGGAGAAATGAAAAAAAGCAGAGCGAACCGGCAACGAAGTATTGTCGTTTGCGAGACATACCGCGCTGGCAATAATCGTTCCCCTGTGAAATCTCCAGCCCGGTGCGCTTACCGACAGTTTTTTACGTCAGCGCGACGGCTTGAAACGAGCTAACGACGTCGTCCGGGCCTTTGGACGTAAAGAAGCTCTCGTAGTAGCCTGGACCGAGATCCCAGGATGGGCCTTTGTAATATTCGTCGCGATAAAAACGCCAGACACCGCTGACCACGATGAGGCAGCTGATCCGATCGTTCCAGAAATCGCCGATGTAATGGAAGCTCAGATTGGTGCGCGCGTAAGCGCCTTTGAATCCAGTGTGATCGTAAACTACCAGCTCCGGCAGCCGGATAATTTCTTTCGACGGTTCCACTTTTACTTTGCCGGCGGCTGAAGCGTGATAACCAAGCGGGCCGAGTTTCCATTTCGTGTCGATAATGCAGCCGTTGTCCGGCGACAGTTCTGTTTTCGGTATTTGTCTCATAAGCGGGAAAGGTTGTGTGTCGACTTTGAACCAGGAGCCGCGGCAATGTCGAGTTCTTTGACAGGGGGTAACTGGATTCTGAGGGGTTTAACCAAAGAAACTTCGAGGAGGCTCCTTCTTTAACCCAAGTAATCGCGTAAATCCTGTCTCGTATTGTTCAGATCAAGTGTCCCCGATTGCCCGAGCGGAGCCGATCGGACAGCGTTTTCCCATGCGCAACCGAAGGAGCCAGCCGGAGTCAAGGCCTAGACTGGGCCGGAACATAGATTGACAGCGAAGAGACGTTTTGAACGAGGCGGTATTCGTGGTGCACGTAGTCGAGAATTCCCGGAATGTAGGTGGCTTGTTTCTCGTTGTTCAACAGCACGACGGCCGGGGGATCGTTCTTTGCCTGCTCAACAAAGGCCGCATGGTCAACGAGTGTTTGATCTCCAGGCCATAAGTAGTTCCATCGCGTGGGATTTCGTCGCTCACACAAGAAATAAAACATCGGCTCGTACGGTAAGGCCAGGATCGAGCGATCCGGCGGCACGTAGCTTTGCACTCTGCGGATAAGATCTGTAAGGAACGCTCCGTTTTCAATCCGAACACCGCCGCGCGGCAACTCCAGCGCTTCGTTCATTTTCCTCAAATCGGGCAAAACTACCGGACGAACGATGCACAGAAAACAAACCGCTGCGGTAGCAGCGATCAGCGAGCTAGATATTTTCACGAATTTTTTCGCGCAAAAATCCGCCAGGAAAATTCCCCAACTGTATGTCAACAAGATGAAAAACGGCGGCAGCGCGATTAATAAATGAACCGGATCTGACCGCGTCAGCACCTGGCAATAGAAAAGCACCGACCACACCGCCAAGAACGCCAGGAACGCCTCCCGTCGGAGAAATCGTCGATGCATAGTTTGCCCAATGATCCAGACGGCGGCGAGTCCTGCCAGTACCGGCGGAACATAGTAAAGAAGCGTCATCGCGTTTTGCGCGAGCGGCGATTGGGCATTGAACATTGGAAACGGGCGCGCGCTTGTCTTCACGTAAGTCTTCATCGGAAAAACGACCAATTGCTTGAACATTTCCGGCAACGCTTTCTCTCCGTGCCAGAAAATCACCAACGCGGTCGCCACGATCCCGGCGCCGGCCAACCAAACGCCGAAAATGGTTTTCAACTCCGACTTTGCAATTCGTGAGTCGGCGGCGTACCGAAGCGCGACAGTCAGGACGGCGATTGATACACACAGGTAGAGCCCTTGATCGTGTCGCAAGAAAACAGATAGCGCCGTCACAACTCCGGCACAGAATGCGAGCCAGCGTCGCTGCGCCAAAGCGGCCGGAATGTAAAGAGCGCATGCAACAAGCGAGGCGGCGATTCCTTGCCACACTGCCAGCGGAACAAAACCATAATATGGCATTCCCATGATCACCGCCGGCAGAGCTGCCGCCATGGATAAAAGGCAGTTCATAAAATTCCGACTAACGACATAAATCAGCAGCGGCATCAAGACGTGAATCGATAATCCCCAAATGCGTAACGACCCCAGCGACGTTCCGAACAATTTAAAGATCGCCGCGCCAACATAAAAAGAGAGCGGCGGTTGCAAACTTACGAAGTCGCGATTCGGCACCTGGCCCTCCATGACCCGAACCGCTCCGTAAGCGAGGAATCCTTCATCCTGCCAATCGATGCCCACACGGTACCGCGGCAAACCAATAGCGAACGCAACAGAAGCTAGAACAAGGACGCAAGCTAAGTCCGCGCTCCAGCCCTGTTTTTTGGCAAAGGCGGTCAAAAATTCAGATCAGATGTTCCCGTTTATCCGAACGAAGGCGAATGGTTTTGTGTTGCAAATTGTGCATCGCCCGGATGAAACGCACGGTCTTGCTTTTGGCGCGCATCAAAAGCGAATGAGTAATGGCCGTTGTGCCTTTTGATTTCACGCCGTGAAGAAGCGCGCTGTCACTGATCCCAGTTGCGCAGAAGATCATGTTCTCTCCTTGCGCGAGATCGTCAGCCGAAAAAACGCGTCCAAGGTCTTCCTTGTAACCTTCGTCGACCAATTTTTTGCGCTCCTTTTCGTCTCGCGGCCACATTTTGCATTGCATTTCGCCGCCGAGACATTTGATCCCGGCCGCGGCGAGGACCGCTTCTGGCGAGCCGCCGATGCCCATGTAAAGATCGACGTCGCTTTCCGGCAATGACGGCGCCATGGCCGCCGCGATGTCGCCGTCGCCGATCATGCGCAACGACGCGCCAGCGGCGCGAATCTGTTCGACGATTTCCTTGTGCCGCGGCCGGTCGAGCATCATCACGACCACGTCCTGCACCCGTTTGTCCACCGCTCGCGCCACGATCGCGAGCGTCTCCGCAATTGGCGCATCGATGTTGAGGGAGTCGCCCCGCTTCTGCGTGTATTGAATCACACGGGGGCCGTAGGCGAGCTTCGACATATAGAACGACGGCACATCGCGCAGCGCGACCTTCACGCCCTCCTCAGGACTCGCCGCCGCGATGCAACTGATCGAGTTCGGCGCGCCTTTGGAAATGTTGGTCGTGCCGTCGATCGGATCGATCGCGATGTCGAACGGCGGGGAACCGGGAATCCAAGTACCGAGTTGCTCGCCTTTGAAAATGCCGGGCGCGTCGTCTTTGATTCCTTCGCCGATTACAACCTCGCCGCAGATGTTCATGAGATCGAACATGCCGCGCATTGCGTCGCATGCGGCTTCATCGGCTTTTTCCTTTTCGCCACGGCCGAGCCAGCGCAACGAATTCAGCGCCGCGGCTTCCGTGGCGCGGACAAAATCGAACTCAATGATTCGTTCGATGTCGTGATAATTTTGCTTCGGCAATCGGTGCATGAGCGGCAATAAGATTCCCATTAGTCATCCGCGATGACAAGGTGTTGTAGCTGCCGCTGTCTTCAGCGGCAGACGGGATGCTTTCAAATAAAATCTGCCGCCAGAGACGGCGGCAGCTACAACGTGCTGGGCATTCGCTAAGAAGTTGGTAGATGTCGATCTTACATATGAAGTCCATTCGACCACTGGCTTCGACTTCCGCCGTTGTCGTCTTGCTCAGGTGCGTCTATTCCTTCCTCCTCGGGAACAAGGTTTCGACGGCAAGTTCGAGAACGAAGCGATCACCTGGTACATTCCGGCCAAAGGAATCTTTTGCGCCGTCGCCCTTGTCGCTTTGGCGCGGATTATCGACCTGATGATAGAACGCATGAGCGGCGCAAACCGGTGAAGAATGACCGGCGGTTGCGCATCGCGCGCGAGGCTGACGTTCCCGCAATTAAAGAACTGATCCCGCTTTCCGTTCGTGGATTGCAGACCGATTATTATTCCGCCTCGCAAATGGAAGCTGCGCTCGGTTCCGTCTTTGGCGGTCTTTGGCGTAGACCGGCAATTAATTCGGGACGGAACTTACTACGTCGTCGAGCAGCAGGGCGAACTCATTGGCTGTGGCGGTTGGAACAAACGCAAAACACTTTTCGGCAGTGACCATCAAACGAACCGCGACGATACCGAGCTAAATCCAGAGAGCGACGCGGCGCGCATCCGGGCGTTCTTCATTCACCCAGCCTGGGCGCGTCGCGGGATCGGACGCGCGATTTTGGACGAATGCGAAAGGGCGATCCGCGCGGCGAAATTCAAATCAATCGAACTTGCGGCGACATTACCGGGGGTGCCGTTCTATGCCGCGTGCGGTTATGTTGCCAGCCAACGATCAGACGTTCCGTTGCCCAACAATTTGAGCTTACAGATCGTGCAAATGACAAAAAGCTTTCCGCCTTAACAAATCTCATTTCGTCTCAACCGCGTCCCGCATGGCAAGATTGGCGTTTTGCGACGGACGAATCCGCAGAAAAATCTCGAAGGCGTAGCCGGGGCCGCCACCGTAGTAGCGATCAAGCTCGTTAGGCCAGAAGTCGACGGTAAATTGCCCGCCCAGGCCAATGTCGATGTTATTTCCGTGCGAGAGATCGTGCACGTAACCGATGGTCGCGGCGTTGACCGGGAAAATCTCGTCGAGGTCGCCGTGGGCAAGGACAAGCTCGTGTCCTGACTTTTCCACGCGTTCCCAGCGCCCGTAAACGGTGTCGCGGCCATGCTGTAAATCGGTCTCGAGCAGGAGCGATTCAGTCGTTCCTTCGTTCGTGTCGTGGTTTTGTCCCCAAACAAAACTCGTCGACCAATTTGAATCCTTACCGAGCGGCTGGTTGTAAATTGCCGATGCGGTTGTGCGATGGCGTTTCCCATTCGGCTCGAGTGCTTCCGGGCTTTTGATATAACCGTGCGAGACTTGCAGCGCGATATTTTGCGTCGGATTCCACGAAACGCGGCCGCTGAACGAATCGAAGCGCGGACGATCGAAATCGTAGCGGTTCTCGTCCGGCTCACGGCCGGTGAAAACGCTGCCTTCCATCTTCACGTTGCTCCATTGCAATCCTGCGGTCGCGACGCCGAATGTGACATGTGTTGAATCCTGCCAATGATGACCTATCGGCGCGTCCGGATCGTCCATTGCGGATGGACGGTGCATGAACGTGGGCGGACCCAGCGCCGGTTCGCCCGGATAACCGAAATAAAAATACGCGCTAAGATCGAGATCGAATCTTTGCGAGATGGAAAGCGATAATTCATCGAACAAATCATGCGGATGCTGGCGATCATGCAGCGGCTGGTCGTGCCATGATTCGCCGCTTTGAAAGAGCAACGGATAACCGCGTCCGCCTTCGGTGAGCGGATCGAGACTCATCATCGCGCGCAAGCCGAGCTGCGTGTTTTCGCTCAACGAATGCGAAAACATTGCCATGATCCAGTTCGGCGCATCGATCCGGTCATCGCCGCGGCGCGTGCTCACGTTGGTGTATCGGGGAAAGATCGCGCCGTGCAACATCAGCATGTCCTCGTCGAGCATGAACATCCTGCCATATATCGGCGTTGAATCCGGGACCCACGATGTCCCGGAGCTTTCGCGGCTCATCGGATCGGCAATGTTCACCGACGATTGCATGTCCATGTGCATCTCGTGCTCGCCGACTCCGGTGTGTTCGTGCTGAGGCATCGCCATTCCATTCGCGTCGTGTGACGGATGCTCGGCGTTCGGAGTTGGACGTTTTTTGTCGGATTTCAGTGGAACGAGTTCCATCCCGCATTTTGGACATTTACCAGGATGATCGACCACAACTTCGGGGTGCATCACGCAGGTGTATTTCAGTTCCTCTTGCTCTTTCTTCTGCTCTTGGCCATGGCTCGGGCGATTGAGGTCAATCGCCCCTACCTGCGCGATCGCGTCGCTGGCCGAACTAAGCGCGAGGACGCCAATCAACATTAGAATCTGTTTCTGCATATTGAATTTCTGTAGAGGCAGCCGCGTCGAGCTGGAGAATTGAGCGCAGGCGACACGCCTGCCGCTACAGTTACCGATCCACGATGGTGGATCGTTACTCGTTAGGCCGAAAGTGGCGGAGCATGCGCGAGAATACTCCGCTGCAGGACTGATTCAGCGAATGAAATCGAACCGGGTGGTCCGGTATCGAGCGATATCGGATCGAGCGAAATTCTTGACGGTGCGAAGACGAGGAGGACTGCAAAATCGACGTCGATAAGATCGACAATCGCAGGGGTGAGATTTTTGGTCGACTTGGCCATGATCGCGCGCAAAATTTTGCTGCACGGTTGAGCTTGCGAATTTTTCGGCTCGACAGGTTTCGAGTCGCGATGGGAATGAAATGGGCATTCGCTCTGTGCGACCAGTCGTTGGGAAGCAGTGACGGCGAGCGCACAGTGATTCGAGATCGCGAGCCAGGAAAAAACGGCAATGATCGTGACGATGCTGCGCGTTGCAATCTTCATCGCGTTCACTGTTTGGTTCATCGCTGAATCGCGTTGAATCCTCAAATGTTTTTTTGCGAATCCATGATCGGCGCGATCGGCCCTGAAGGAATGCTTTCTGGTGGCACAACGTCCGGAATTTCGCCGGCCGCTGTTCGCGGGAGCTGCGGTTGTTCGACACGCGTCGCCATTAACATCGCAGCAAACAACATCCCCGCGGCGAGGAAATACGGAGCGCCCGGCAAGTGAATCGAGTGCTTTGGGTCGATAAACCAGCCAAAAATTCGCAGGAACAAAAACGGGCCGACAATGAACGTGATGGAGCGCATGCTCTGGAGCGCGCCTTGCAACTCACCCTGTTCGCGTTCGCTCACGCGATGCGTCATCATGCTTTGCGCTGCGGGCATCGAAATGTTCCAGAGAGAAATGATTGGAATCGACGCCAATAGCCAGGCCCCGGTTTTGGCAAGTCCGGCAACAAACATACCGGAAGAGCCGAAAAACTGGCCAATATAAAGCGTATGCTTTTCACCGAAGCGCTTCACCATCAGCCCGGTTAGCCCCCCGGAAATGACGGCCGTGACGATTCCGACGATCATGAGCGATATCCCAATCATTCCCTGACTCCAATTGTAGCGATAGATGCCGTAGAGCGCCCAAACACTAAAGACGTTGTGCGCCATGTAGGCGAGAAACTGGATGGTGGTCAGTCGCCAAAGTTCGTGATGTGAGCGAAGCAATTTGAGTGAGCCGACAGGATTGGCGCGGCGCAACGCGAATCTTTTGCGCTGCTCCAGGGCGAGGGACTCCGGAACGAAAAAATAGCCCCAGAGCCAATTCGCCAGGCTAAGTCCGGCAGCGACCCAGAAAGCGAGGCGCGGATTGAAATTGCTCAACAAGCCGCCAATGCCCGGACCAAAAGTAAATCCGATCCCGAAGGCAACTCCGATCAGGCCGAAAGCTCCCGCCCGTTTTTCCCTTGGTGTGACATCTGCGATGTAGGCCATCGCCGTCGGAATGCTGGAAGTGGTGACGCCGGAAATGATTCGACCGAGAAAAAGCCAGCTAAGGGTCGGCGCCAATGCCATCACGATGTAGTCCAACCCAAGACCGAGATTGGAGAGCAAAATGATTGGACGTCTGCCAAAGCGGTCTGACAAAACGCCGAGGAGCGGCGAACAGAAAAACTGCATCAGGGCGAAGACGACGGCGAACCGAGCGCTCCATTTCGCTGCCTCTGTCATCTCGCCGCCCAGAAAATCGAGGATCAATTTTGGCAAAACGGGGATGATCAGACCCATCGCCAGAATATCGAGCGTCACGGTGACGAGAATGAACGTGATCGCGGCCTTGCGGTTCTTCATTTGAACATCACAAACAAGATCGACATCGAACTACGTGGCGCGCAGTTTATTTCAAGCGCGATTGTGATTCGACTTTCTTACCTCTCGCCGAAAACCGAAGTGCGTGAAAGCAAGATTCACGGACGCGGTTTGTTCGCGACGGCGGACATCGCCAAGGATGAAATCGTGGCGGTGAAAGGCGGGCACATTGTCGATCGCGAAATGTTGCGGGAAAAAATCACGCCCCGGCTCGGGCCAGTGGAAATCCAGATCGATGACGATTTGTTCATCGCACCGGTCACAGACGAGGAGCGCGAGTTGTCGATGTTGTACAGCAATCACTCCTGCGACGCCAACCTCGGCATCCGCGGCGAAATCACGTTCGCCGCCATCCGTGACATTCGTGCCGGTGAAGAATTAACTCACGATTGGTGCACGACTGACAACGACGATTACTCGATTGAATGCAAATGCGGTGCGCCCAATTGCCGGAAAATTCTCACCGGCAAAGACTGGCGGCGTCCGGAGTTGCAGGAGCGCTATGCTGGTTTTTTTTCGACCTATCTCGCTAAAAAGATCGAAGAGAAGCGCAATGCCGCCAGCTAAAGGGTTTCGAAAAATCTCTTCCAGCCGACGGGGCGGAGCAAAAGCAGCTTAACGCCGTCGATTATTTTCTGCGCGTACCGCCGATTGCTAGTAGCGATAATGCTCGGACTTAAACGGACCTTCGACTGGAACGCCGAGATAATTTGCTTGTTCTTGCGTGAGCTTGGTCAGCTTGACGCCGATTTTTTCCAGGTGCAGGCGTGCCACTTCTTCATCAAGTTTCTTCGACAAGACGTAAACGCCAACCTTGTAGGCGTCCCGATTTTTCCAGAGATCGAGTTGAGCGAGCACTTGATTGGAGAATGAGTTCGACATGACGAAGCTCGGGTGACCAGTGGCGCAGCCGAGGTTCACTAACCGGCCTTCGGCGAGCAGAAAAATCTCGTGGCCGTCGGGAAACGTGTATTTATCGACCTGTGGCTTGATATTTGTGCGTTTGACGCCTTTGGCGGTGTTGAGCGCCTCGACCTGCACCTCGTTATCGAAATGGCCGATGTTAGCGACAATTGCCTGGTCTTTCATCCGCTCGATGTGTTCGAGTTTGATGACATCGACGTTTCCCGTCGCGGCGATGTAAATGTCGCCGCGGCCCAGGGTCTCTTCTATGGTCGTGACTTCATAGCCTTCCATCGCGGCTTGCAAGGCGTTGATTGGATCGATTTCGGTGATAACGACACGTGCGCCCTGGCCGCGAAGCGATTGCACGCAACCTTTGCCGACATCGCCGTAGCCGCATACAACCGCGACCTTCCCTGCGACCATGACGTCGAGCGCGCGGTTCAATCCGTCGACCAGCGAATGCCGGCAACCGTAGAGGTTGTCGAACTTCGATTTCGTGACCGAATCGTTGACGTTGATCGCTGGAACGAGCAGCCGGTTTTCCTGGTGCATCTTGTAAAGACGATGCACGCCAGTGGTCGTTTCCTCGGAAACGCCGCGCCAATCCTTCACGATCTCGTGCCAGCGATACGGATTTTCGCGTTGGATTTCGAGGAGCAAATCCTTGATGACCTGCTCTTCCTTGTTCGCCGACCTTGTCTTGGCCCAATCACTGCCTTCTTCGAGCTCGTAACCTTTGTGAATAAGCAGCGTCGCGTCGCCGCCGTCATCGACAACGAGTTGCGGTCCCTTTCCGTCCGGATGCGAGATCGCCCGGTAAGTGCACCACCAATATTCCTCGAGCGATTCGCCTTTCCACGCGAAAACAGGGTTGCCTGATTTTGCGATCGCCGCTGCGGCGTGGTCTTGCGTTGAAAAAATGTTACAGCTCGCCCAACGCACGCTTGCGCCAAGATCGACAAGCGTCTCGATGAGAACGGCCGTTTGGATCGTCATGTGCAACGAACCGGTCACCCGCACATCTTGGAGCGGTTTTTGCGGCGCGTACTTCTTGCGGATCGCCATCAGTCCCGGCATCTCCTTTTCCGCGATCGAAATCTCTTTGCGACCAAAGTCCGCCAAAGAAATATCGGCAACTTTATAATCCTGTTTCTTTTCCATCCGAGTTGTCGTGCTCATAAATTTCTGCCAAACAAATCTGCGGTTTATCTCACTGCGCTTTTCAGGGCATCGGCTTTGTCGGTTCGCTCCCAGGTCAGCGCATCGAGATCATCGACGCGGCCGAAATGGCCGTAATTTGTCGTCTTGCGATAGATCGGACGGAGCAAGTTGAGCTGCTTGATGATTTCGGCCGGTTTGAAACTAAAAACTTTGCATACGGCGCGTTCGAGTTTTTCGTCATCCACTTTGCCCGTGCAGAAAGTGTCGATACTGACGCTGACCGGTTCGGGATGTCCGATGGCGTAGGCAAATTGCACTTCGCAGCGATCGGCCAGGCCTGATGCGACAACATTTTTCGCGACCCAACGGCCCATGTAGGCCGCGCTCCGATCGACTTTGCTTGGATCCTTGCCGGAAAATGCGCCGCCGCCGTGGCGGCCCATCCCGCCGTAGGTATCGCAAATAATCTTGCGACCGGTAATCCCGGCGTCACCTTCCGGCCCGCCGATGACAAAGCGACCGGTCGGATTAATCAGGTAGGCCGTCTTCGCGTCGAGCAATTCGGCCGGCATCACCTTTTTGATGAGCAACTCGATGAGGGTCTCGCGCACTTCCTTTTGTTTGACCTCAGCGGCATGCTGCGAAGAGACGACCACTGTGCTGATGCGCACTGGCTTGTAGCCATCGTACTGGATCGAGACCTGGGTCTTGGCATCCGGTCGCAACCACGGGATCTCGCCCGACTTGCGCAACCGGGTCAGTTCGCGGCCAAGTTTGTGCGCGAATGAAATCGGCGCCGGCATCAGCTCCGGCGTTTCAGTGCAGGCAAAACCGAACATCAATCCTTGATCGCCGGCCCCTTGCTCGGCCGTTCCTTTGCCTTCGGCCGCAGTGCTATCGACACCTTGTTTGATATCGCGCGATTGCTCGCTCATCTCGCAAATGACGCGACAGGTGTCGGTGTGAAAAATGCAATCGCCGTTCACATATCCGATGCTTCGGATCGCATCGCGCACTCGTTCTTCAAAATCGAACTTTGCATTGCTCGTGATCTCGCCAGCCAGGACGACGAGGTTGCCTTTGGCGAGCGTCTCGCAAGCGACGCGACTAAGCGGGTCCTGTTCCAGGCACGCATCCAGAATGTAATCGCTAATCGTGTCGCAAACTTTATCTGGATGACCTTCCGTCACCGATTCGGAGGAGAAAATATAGCGATGCGGCATGGTGAACGTGATTCGCTAAAGGTTAAATCGTTAAATCGGTTCAGAGAACGGATTATGTTCAGCTGTCGTAACGGTTCAACGTTTCAACAACATATTGACCAATCATGATGCGTCGATATATCGTTGACCATCTTGGCAACGTCAACCATTAATTTGCTGCGTCTTTTGGCCGATCCGACGCGGTTGCGGCTATTGCTCGTGCTCGAACAGGAAGAGCTTTCCGTGGCCGAATTACAGGAGATTTTGGGCATGGGCCAATCGCGCATCTCGACTCAGCTCGCGCAACTGAAACGGGCCGGCGTGGTCGAAGACCGGCGCGCAGGCAAGAATGTCTATTATGGCGCGAAAAGGATTGCGGGCCGAAACGGCACGCGGGAGCGGGTGAGAGAGGTAATGCGAACACTTGCCCGCGAGATTCCGGAGACCGCGCGTGATCGGACAGCGTTGAAACTGACGTTGCGCAAACGCCAGGACAAAGCGCGCGAATATTTCGATGAGCTGGCCGGAAGATTCGGCCGCAGTTATGTCCCGGGACGTTCGTGGAAAGCGCTCGCGCACACGCTCATAACCTTGCTGCCGCCGTTGACAGTGGCCGACCTCGGGGCGGGCGAGGGCACGCTTTCGCAGCTGCTCGCGAAACGCGCGCGCAGGGTCATAGCGATCGATAATTCGCCCAAAATGGTGAAATTCGGAGCAAAGCTCGCGAAAAAGCACGGCGTCAAAAATCTGGAATATCGGCTTGGCGACATTGAAAACCCGCCGATCGCGAAAGACAGTGTCGATCTTGCCATTTTGAGCCAGGCCCTGCATCACGCGATCAAGCCGGAACGCGCGATCGAGGCGGCGCATCGCATTTTAAAGAAGAATGGCCGCATTGTCGTGCTTGATTTGCTCAGTCACGGTTTTGAACAAGCGCGCGAACTTTACGCGGATCATTGGCTTGGTTTCAGCGAAGTGAGGTTGCACGAGCTTCTGGAAAAAAGCCGCTTTCGCGATATCGAAGTGAGCGTGGTGGCACGCGAAAAACCGAGCCCGCATTTTCAGACCGTCTTTGCCACCGGCGTTAAGCGACTGAACGCCGCGTAGCGTTTTTCTGTCTAAACTTTGCCGTTGAACTATAATCCCGACGCGTCCAAATCTCTTATTATGAGTGGCTTCTTCGAGGAGGTGAAGCGGCGCAAGGTTTATCGCGTGGCTGCGGCCTACATCATCGCGGCCGGCGGCATTATCCAACTGGCCTCCGCTGCATTTCCGGCCTGGGAATTACCAAACTGGGCGTTGCGTTTGGTGATCGTGCTATTGCTTATCGGTTTCCCGATCGCGCTAATTCTCGCCTGGGCTTTTGATGTCACTCCGCAAGGCATAAAGACTACGCCGGCTCCTGCGGTGCCGGGAGCGCATCGCCGTCGCAACATAATCATGCTGGTCGCGACAGGGGTGGTCATTTCTGCGGCCGCCGGATTCTTCTTATTACCACGCGCATCGGCGTACAAGATCGACAAGTCGATCGCCGTTCTGCCGTTCGAGAATCTGAGTGACGCAAAAGAGAACGCTTATTTCGCTGACGGAATCCAGGACGACATTCTTACGAACCTTTCGAAAATCGGAGATCTGAAGGTAATCTCGCGCACGTCGGTCATGTCATACCGCGGAACCACGCCGAATGTCCGCGAAATCGGAAAGACCCTTGGCGTCTCGACGATTCTCGAAGGCAGCGTCCGCCGTTCTGGCAATCGCGTCAGGGTGAACGTACAACTGATTGACGCGACAACCGATGAGCATCTTTGGGCAAACGATTACGACCGCGATTTGACGGATGTCTTCGCGATCCAAACCGATCTCGCCCAAAAGATCGCGAGCGAATTACAAGCGAAGCTTTCGCCTACGGAAAAGGCGCAAATCGAGCACAAGCCGACGCAGAACAGCGAAGCTTATTTGGCATTTGTGCAGGCGCACGATCTTTTCACGCGGCCGGACAAATTCCGCGCGGAAACCGAGAAAGCTGAGCAGCTTTTTGAGCAAGCAACCAGGCTCGACCCGAACTTTGCTGGCGCGTTTGCGGGATTGGCCTTGGTCGAAGATTGGATATATCACAGCTTCGATCCGACTCCCGCGCGAAAGGAAAAGGCGCGAGCGGCTGCAAACGAAGCGATCCGCTTGCAACCGGACTTGCCCGAAGCGCATCTTGCGCTTGGCTTTTACCAGTACTATTGCGAACGCGATTATCAGGGAGCGCTGAACGAATTTGCGATAGCGCAGAAAAGTTTGCCGAACTGCGCCGATTGTTACGTGGCGGTTGGCGCGATCGAGCGGCGCCAGGGAAAATGGGCTGAATCGACCGCCAATTTAGAAAAGGCCGCTGCGCTCAGTCCGAAGGATGCCTTCCTGCTCGTAAATCTCGCCGACAACTATATGGCGACAAGAAATTACGAGACAGCCGACAAAATCTTTGACCGTGCAATCGAGGCGGAGCCGTTGTCGTTTAGCGCGCGGGGGTCGAAAGCCAAGCTAGCAATCGATTGGAAAGGCGACCTCAGCGTGGCGGAGAAAATGTTGGCGCAAGTACCGCCCGGCGTCGATCCGGACGGTGTGATCACGTCCAGTCGCATCAACCTGCTCCTGTTGCAGCGAAAATTTACCGACATCCTCACCATTTTGCAGCAACTGCACGGCGAAATATTCCATACCGAAGGCACCGCGCCGCTCCCGAAATCGCTTATTGAAGGCATCACCTATCTCGGGTTGAAGGACGAAAAGAAGGCGCGCCCCGCCCTGGAGAACGCGCGGCAAATTACCGAGCGAGCCGTCCAGGAAAGTCCCGACGACGCTTCGCGGCATGCCATGCTGGGTGGGATCCTCGCCTACCTAGGCCGAAATGAAGAAGCGATCAAGGAAGGCACACGCGCCGTGGAACTGGTGCCGGAATCGAAAGATGCCTTTGATGGTCCACAGCTCACGGTTGCACTCGCGCAGATTTACGCCTGGACTGGTGAAAAAGATAAGGCGCTGCAGTTGCTCGAACATTCGCTCTCCACGCCGGCGGGCATCTCGGTCGCGCTTCTTAAGCTTGACCCGGTATGGGATGCGCTGCGAAACGACCCGCGCTTCCAAGCTTTGATCGACAAGTACGGTGCGAAAACTTAGCCCGGACATTTCATGTCCGCTCGGCGGGCAGCCGAGCAGCCCCTTCAGGACAAGCCAGGTTTGGATTTTCTCCGGGGTGTTGCTCCAATTACATCTTGGCCGGAACCGCTCGCTTGGTGGAAAGGGCTGGGCTACCCAGCTAATTAAAGAAGTAGCTGCCCTTCGGGCGCATTTTTCGCTTCGGGGGCGAAAAATGCAGGTTAGCGCGGCGATTCTGCTCCTCATCGTCGCTCCGGCGGCGCACGCGGATTGGAATGCGATTTCCGCACAGACCGAACCGTCACCCGTGAGAGGCCTCGAACATCGATATGTAATTCTGGAAAATTCCGTCACTGGCGAGCGCGTCTCGTTGGAACTCGCGCTCTTCTCGGTGAAATCATGCAAGCTCCGCGTGATTGATCAGCCGACCGAGCCGCGGGCCGATCTCGAGGAAGTGATGATTCGGGAGAAATGTCTTGCTGGAGTTAACGGTGGCTATTTCGACCCAGACTACAGAGCGATCGGACTGCTGACCGTCGACGGAAAAACAATCGCGCCATTGCAAAGTGCGCGATTGCTCACTGGAGTACTCAGCGCGGTTCCGGGCAAAGTTCAAATCTTGAGGGTTGGCGAGTTTGCGCGACAACAGAAGGCTGATGCAGCAGTCGAATGCGGTCCAATGATTATCGATCTGGGCAAAGCCGTGCACGGCCTTGAATCGACCCGGCCGGCGCGCCGGACGTTTGCCGCCGTCGCCACTGGCGAGCGCGCCGCACTGGGATTTTGTTCGGACGTTACTCTGGCCGATCTCGCTACTATTCTCGCGCTCCCATTCGCAAGCGATTTCAAGATTCAACGCGCGCTCAATCTCGATGGCGGCTCCTCCAGCGCGTTCTGGTTCAAGCGCCGAAACGGCAGCGCGTTCTCGATTTCCGAGGAAAAGAACGTGCGCGATTTCGTAACTATTGTGCCAAAATAATTTTTCCGATGCGCACCTTTGGTGGTTTCAAATCTGGCGCTCGATTTTTTTACGGAGAACTGCGCGACGACGAAGTGCACGCGCTGGCCAAGCCGTACTGGATCGACATCGAGCCGACGAGCGAAGTTTTTAAGCTCGCAAACGTGGATGTCGATCTTGCCGTCGCGCCGTCAAAATTGATCGCGGTCGGTTTGAATTACGCCGATCACATCGCGGAGATGAAGCGGACCCCTCTTGGCACTCCATTGATTTGGTTCAAAGCGCCCAGCTCGCTTTTGCCGCACAGCGGCAAGATCGAGATCGCGTTTCCAGAACACGAAACCGATTTCGAGGCCGAGCTTGCCGTTATTATTGGCAAAACCGCGAAAAATGTAATGCCTGAGCGCGCACTGGATTTTGTTTTTGGTTACACCGTCGGGCTCGACATTAGCGATCGCGATTTGCAGAAATCGGAAAAGCAATTCGGGCGCTGTAAATCTTTCGACACTTACACGCCAGCCGGCCCGTTCGTCTATGCGGATGTCGATGTTAGCGATCTGCCGCTCGAGCTGCGGCAAAACGGCAAACTGCGGCAGCGGGCGCGGACGAGCCAGATGATTTATCCGGTCGCGGAAATCGTTTCTTTCGCGAGCCAATCGCTGATGCTTTTGCCAGGCGATATGATCCTGACGGGAACACCGTCAGGCGTGGGGCCGATCCGCGAGGGAGACGAATTGGAAGCGAAGATCGGCGATTGGCCGGCGTTGCGGAACAGCGTGGTGAATGGCGGTTGATGAAGGGGTCCGAACGGGGTCGGGCCAAATGTGATTGTCACATTTCACGAACTTGCCTACATCCCTTCGCGACAGGTAATTCGAAATACTAGAGTCGGCCTTCGATGGGTGAAGTGTCGCCGGAAGAAAAAGTGAAAAGTTTTGCTCGACTGATCGCCAATTCGTTTGGGATAAGTAGTTCCTTCCGAGCACGTAAAATAACTGAGCTGTTACTATGAAAACATTGCTTACTCTCTGTATTGGTTTGATCGCCATGACTGCTTTTGCGCAACAACGGCCAGCGGCGCCTCCTCCTCCTCCTGCGAATGCGCCCGCCACAGCTGCGCCGGTAAACCCGGCGCAGCCGGCACAACCTGGCGCACCAATTCCGCCGCCCGCCGTTGGGATGTCGCCCGCCCCCGCGCTGGGAACTTCTCCAGCTGGGCCGATTGGCGCTTCACCGGCGGCGCCGGGCGCCAGCGTGACAGCGACTCTGAGTCCTGCTGTGAGCGCGTCTCCGGCTGCGAGCGCCACGCCCGCGCCCAGCGGCAGCGTTTTCAGCGGGAATTTTTTGGTGGATAATTTCAACAAGGGCGGCCCGGTCATGTGGCCGATCCTGATCGTGTCACTCGTGGCGTTGACGGTTGTGATCGAGCGAATTTTTTGGTGGAGCGGCCGCTGGTTCCGGCGCGATCCCAAACGGATCGAGAAAGTGTTTACTGCCATCGAGATGAGCGATGTCACCGAAGCTTCGCGGTTGTCCCGCGATTCGCGTGATCCGGTTTTGCGCATGATGTGGAACGGACTCAATCACCAGCACGCTTCACTGCAAGGTGCGTTGCAAGTCGCCGCGGGCATCGAGATCAAGAGGGCCGGTCGCTTCCTCGTCGTGATGGACACGTTGGTAACCCTGGCTCCGCTGCTCGGCCTGTTGGGAACGATCACCGGTTTGATTCGCTCATTCAGCTTTCTCGGAAATGAAGAGCTGGCGGTGCAGCAGGTCACGGGCGGTATCGCCGAAGCGCTCATCGCCACGGCGTGCGGACTTGCCATTGCTATCTTCGCGTTGATTCCGTTTAACTTTTTCACTTCGCGAGTGTCTAACTTAGAGTTCGAACTGCAGACGGCAGCCACGAACCTGGAAGTTATGCTAGGAGCACAAACCGCGGCGCGCGAGATGGAAATCGCAGGAGGAACCCCAGCCTCTGGGAAAGGCTCATCCATCTAAAGGTATCCAATGCAAGTAAGCTCGCCAATTCCGCACAAGAAAGCACGGATTGAGATCATTCCGTTGATCGACGTCATGTTCTTTCTCCTCGCCAGCTTTATGATGGTGAGCTTGAGCCAGGTGCACATGAAAGGCATCAAAGTGAATCTGCCCACGGGCGTTTCGGGCGAGACTCAAAGCAAGCGCGATTACATCAGCCTCTCGGTGGATAGCAACGGTGAGTTCTACTTCGATAAGGGCCTGATTAAGTACGACGACATGCTGCCGCTCTTGCAAAAGGTTCACCAAGAGAATCCCGAGGCGAAAGTGTTCATCCGCGGCGATCGCGATACACCTCACGGCAACATTATCCGGTTGCTCGATCTTTTGCGTTCCGCCGGTTTCTACAAAGTTGCGTTCGAGATCAAGAGCGAGGCGTTGAAAAACGTACCTGGACCGCCTGTCCGTTGAAATTTATGTCTAAACCGGCGCCTAAACCACTGCCTAAGCCCCTACTTTATAACCCGCCGCCGAGGCGGCATGTCTGGTTGGCTATCGGTGGTGCGCTCGCTATCGAGTTCGCTTCTGTGGTGATCGCCGGTATCAAGCACGAACCGCCGCCTGTCGATCTGTCCCAGATTCCAACGGCGGAAGTCGTTGCCACGCTCGAAGCGCCGCAAGATCAGCCAACTCCACCGCCGGAGGATGTTCCGCTGCCACCGCCGCCGCCAGAACCAGAGATCCAACCGGAATTCCATGAAGAGGTGACGCCACCGCCGCGCCGACCGAATGCGCAAGTCGCTCCCATCAAAGCTCCACAGGTCGCCGGTCACCCCAGCACGATGTCAATTAGTGGTGCGAAAGCAGCCGCGATTTTTGCTCCTAAGCCGGAATATCCCTACGAAGCGCGCAGTCGCCACGTCACTGGGAGCGGTGTTTGCGTGTTATCTGTGGATGTTGCGAGCGGCAATGTGACTGATGCCACCATGGCACAAAGCATCGGGAATCCGATTTTGGATAACTCAACCACCAGTACATTTAGACGATGGCGATTTAGAGCTGGAGCTGCTGCTCCTAAAGTGAAAGTTCCCATCACTTACACCATGAGCGGCGCTTCCTACTGATCCATTTATGCGAGTTACTTCACCTATTCCGCACAAAAGAGCTCGAATCGAGATCATCCCGTTGATCGATGTCATGTTCTTCCTCCTCGCCAGTTTCATGATGGTAAGCCTGAGCCAGACCCATATGAAAGGCATCCGGGTGGGTTTGCCGTCGACAGCCGCGCCGCCGCCGAACCAGCAGAAAGATTATGTCTCGATTCAAGTGCGCGCTGGCAATCAGGTCTACTTCGATGGCCAGTTGGTGTCGGATGATCAGGTGCTGCCGCGTCTTTTCCAACTGCATGCAGCGAATCCCAACATCAAGGTTTCCATTAGCGCAGAAATGCTGTCGATGCATGGCGACGTGATTAGCGTGCTCGACAAGGTGCGCAACGCCGGGATTACCAAAGTCGGCTATCAGATTCGGGCTGCGCCGGCGCAGGGTGGGGCGCCGCCGCATTAGCCGAACGAAATCTTTTCTTCGAGGTCATTTCCGCTGAGCGGCTGCGCCCAAAGCGCTTCTCGATCTTGGCCGTTAAGTTTTCGGCGACCCGCGGGTCTTTCTTAATGAACCGCGAATCATACGTCGAAAACATTGCTTTATTGGAAGTCTCCTCGATGGCAAATCTGGATCGCTTTGGGCCTGGCGATTGTGCTGCATCTCGGGGCCGTCGCGTTTGCCAACGTTAAACATCCGGTAACCGAGGCTCTAACAGATTTCCCTGGAGAAGTAACTGGCACGATTGATCCACCCATTGCGCCGCCGCAAGAATCTGAGCCGGAGGCGGATCGCACATCGTTGCCTGTTCCCAAAACAACCTCAGATTTCACAGACGAAAACTCACTGCTGACTCCACGGGCAGGCAAGCCGCGCCGAAATCCATCGTTATCTCAAAGTCTCGGCAAAATTTCTGGCGCAATGTCCATTTCAGCCGCAAAAATCGTCGCGATCAGCGCACCGAGGCCGGAATATTCCTACGAAGCGCGTTCGCGTCACATTATGGGCAGCGGCGTCTGTGTCATGACCGTCGACCTAATGTCAGGCAATGTGAGCGATGTCGCGGTCACGGAGAGCACCGGAAGCTCCGTCCTCGACAACTCGGCGGTGAGCGCCTTCCGTCGCTGGCGCTTCAAACCCGTCACAGCATCGAGCGTGAGAGTACCGATCACGTTTACACTGACCGGCCCGCAATACTGAGCCGGTTTGCGTAAAGGAAGTCGCGCAACTGCCGGGCCGCCACCGCGCGGTGGCTAATCGTGTTTTTTGTTTCTGTTGGTAACTCCGCGAAGGTCCGATCGAAACCAATCGGTTGAAAGATCGGATCGTAACCGAAGCCGTGCCGCCCGCGCGGTGGATCGACGATTGTTCCTTCCACAGCGCCTTCGAATGTCTTGAGCAGCTGGCCGTCGCCTGCCAGCGCGATCGCGCAGCGAAATCGCGCTGACCGGTGATTGACCGGCACATTTTCGGTCTCGAGTGCGCGAAGCAACTTGTCGATGTTCTCCTTGTCGCTCGCGTTTTCACCGGCGTAGCGGGCGGAATAAATGCCCGGCGCGTCCCCGAGCGCATTCACTTCGAGCCCGGAATCGTCAGCCACCGCGAGCAGGTGTCGATCTCGCGAAGCGACGATTGCTTTTATGGCCGCGTTTTCCTCAAATGTATGGCCGGTCTCTTCCAGAGTCGCGGTTTCAGCAAAAGCGTTGAGATCAATCACCTCAAAGTCCTGTCCGAGCAATTCACGGAATTCGCGGGTCTTGTTAGAATTGCGGGTGGCCAGAAGGAGCTGCATTTGAACAAACTAAATCTGCGAATTTCCTTTTCCTGATTTCCTGCTTTCCTGATTCGTTGTTTTATGAGTACGGAGCGGCGCAAAGCTTACCCATTCGATCGGATCGAGCCTAAATGGCAGGCGATCTGGGAGGAGCGTCAAATTTTTCATGCATTGAATCCGGGCGATAGAAATTTCGATCCAGCTCAGCCGAAATTTTACATTCTCGACATGTTTCCATATCCGAGCGGCACCGGTCTGCACGTCGGCCATCCGGAAGGATACACCGCGACCGACATTATCGCGCGCTACAAACGGATGCGCGGTTTCAACGTCCTGCATCCGATGGGCTGGGACGCATTCGGATTGCCCGCGGAGCAATACGCGATTAAGAGCGGCCAGCATCCGGCGATCACCACGCGGGAGAATGTTGCCAAGTTCAAATCGCAACTCAAACGCATCGGCTTTTCCTACGATTGGCAGCGCGAAATTAACACGACCGATCCGCGTTACTACAAATGGACGCAGTGGATTTTTCTGCAGCTTTACAATTCGTGGTTCAATTCGAAAGCAAACAAGGCCGAGCCGATCTCGACTTATCACGGCGACAATCCGGATGAAGTCCGGCTTGCCTACGTCGCGGACGTTCCGGTGAACTGGTGCCCCGAGCTCGGAACGGTTTTGGCCAATGAGGAGGTTGTGGATGGAAAAAGCGAGGTCGGCGGATTTCCGGTCGTTAGGCGGCCGATGCGGCAATGGATGCTGCGGATAACAGCCTACGCGGAGCGACTACTCAATGAACTCGAAGGGCTCGATTGGCCGGATGGAATCAAATTGCTCCAGCGCAATTGGATCGGTCGCAGCGAAGGCGCCGAAGTCGATTTCAAGATAGACAACGTCGAGCAAAAAATCCGCGTTTTCACTACGCGCCCGGACACGCTCTACGGCGCAACTTACATGGTCCTCGCGCCGGAACATTCACTTGTCGATCTTATCGTGACCGAAGAACAGTGGCCTGCGGTCCGCGAGTATCGCGAGCGGACAGCGCGCAAGAGCGATCTGGAGCGGACCGAGCTCGCAAAAGAAAAAAGCGGCGTTTTCACCGGCGCTTACGCTATTAATCCGGCGAACAATGAGAAAATTCCAATCTGGATCGCGGATTACGTCCTCGTCGGCTACGGCACGGGCGCCATCATGGGCGTGCCCGCGCACGATGAACGCGATCTCGAGTTCGCCCGAAAATTTGATCTGACGATTCGCCGGGTTGTTCGGCCACTTGGCGGGGAAGAGCCAATCGGATTTGTCGGCGACGGCATCGCGATTAATTCGCCCGTGATCGACGGGTTGCCCTCACGCGAAGCGATTCGCAAAATCACCGCGTGGCTCGAAGAGCGTGGTCTCGGCAAAGGCGCGATCAATTACAAATTGCGCGACTGGTTGTTTTCCCGGCAGCGTTATTGGGGCGAACCGTTCCCGATCGTTTGGGAGAATGGGAAGCACCGCGCGCTCGGCGAGAGCGAATTGCCGGTGGTCCCGCCGCCGCTAGAGGATTACAAACCGACCGGCACGGGCGAGCCGCCGCTGGCGAAGGCGAAAGATTGGATTCGTTATTCCGACAAAGCTACACGGGAAACCAACGTAATGCCGCAATGGGCCGGCTCGTGCTGGTACTACATTCGATTTTGCGATCCGCAAAATGATCAGCGCTTCGTTGGCGAGGAAGCGGAGCGTTATTGGCTGGGAGGTGGGGAGAATGACGAAGCACGAATGACGAATCACGAAGGAATGACGAAGGACGAAGCACGAAACGCAGGCGAAAGAGTTCGTCATTCGAACATTGATTCGTCATTAGTCACTCGTCATTCGTCATTCAAATCGACACCTGGCGGAGTCGATTTGTATGTCGGTGGAACCGAGCACGCGGTGTTGCATCTGCTTTACGCGCGCTTCTGGCACAAGGTGCTTTTTGATCTCGGCCATTTGTCGAAGCCCGAGCCGTTTCAGCGTTTGGTGAATCAGGGAGTCATTCTCGGAGAAGACAACCAGAAAATGTCGAAGTCCCGCGGGAACATCGTGAATCCTGATGACGTTATTGAGCAATACGGCGCGGATGCGTTTCGCTGCTACGAAATGTTTATGGGACCGCTCGAGCAGATGAAGCCGTGGAGCATGCGTGGCGTTGAAGGCATTTCGCGCTTTCTTGCGCGCGTTTGGCGCTTAATGATGAATGAGAATCAGTCCGGCGAATGGGAGATCGCCGCCTCGGTGCAAGATGTCGATCCAACAAAGGCGCAGCGGAAGATTTTGCACGCTACGATCAAGAAAGTGACCGAAGACATTGAGACACTCGCCTTCAACACGGCCATCGCGCAGATGATGATCTTTGTGAACGCGTTCACGAATGCGGAAACGGTTCCCGTTTCGGCGATGCAAACATTTCTGATTCTGCTCAATCCGTTCGCGCCGCACATCGCGTCCGAGCTTTGGGAAGGGTTGAGCGCAAAGTTCAAAAACATTCGCGGCGAAATCACCCGGCAATCTTGGCCGAGTTATGATGAAAAATTACTAGTCGAAGACGAAGTCGAAATCGTCATTCAGATAAACGGCAAGGTGCGCGACCGAGTGAAGATGTCGATCCATGCGACCGAAGAAGAGCTTAAAGCAGCGGCGGTCGCGTCGCCAAAAATCAAAGAACTCATCGCCGGTAAAACAATTCGAAACTTGGTGATCGTTCCGAAAAAACTCGTCAACATCGTTATATGAAAAACGTTTGGAAAGAGTTCAAGGAATTTGCCGTTAAAGGAAATGCATTCGATCTCGCCATCGGCGTCATCATCGGCGCAGCGTTCGGCTCAATCATCACGTCGCTGGTCAAAGACATCATCATGCCGCCGATTGGCCTGCTTTCGGGCGGCCTCGATTTTTCAAACAAGTTTATCGTGCTCAGAGCAGGGGCAAATGGCGCGACCAATTTCGCCACGCCGGCCGAAGCACTGGCGGCGAAGGCGATCACCTGGAATTACGGGAACTTCGTTACGCTCATAATCAATTTTGTCATCGTTGCCTTTTCGATCTTTCTCGTCGTGCGCATTTTCAACAACATGAAGCGTCCGAAGCCCAACGTCGAGCCGATCGTGAAGGATTGCCCTGCCTGCACCATGTCGATCCCGATCAAGGCCACGCGCTGTCCGCATTGCACGACCGAGCTTTCCGGCCAGGGGCGCGCCTGAGCTCTCGGGGGCAAATTATTTCCTTGCCAGGTCGAACTTCGATGCTATTTGAGGCCGCGGTGTTGCAAATGCCGAAGTGCCTTAACCTTACACTTCCTGTTGTCGTTGGTTGCTTTCTTGTTAGTTGCGCCGAGCAGCCTGCGTTACAGTCGCGTTCAGCTACTGCCGCCGCCGCGAACCTCCGCCGCATGCAAAAAGTGCGGACGACGGCCTATACGCGCGAAAGCGGGGGAGGTCACAACGCGCTTGGCACTTATCTCTCTGGCCGCCACGTGATGAGCGCCGCCTCGGATTGGTCCCGTTTTCCGCTCGGGACACGCTTCCGCGTTGTCGATACGAAAGAAGAATACATCATCGACGATTACGGGACCGCCCTCGTCGGGACGAACACGATCGATTTATATAAGCCGAGTGGGTTGGAAATGAAACGCTGGGGCGTGCGGAATGTCGATATCGACATCCTCCAGTGGGGCTCGGAGGCGGAAAGCCTGAAGGTCCTTGGCCCGCGCGGTAAACATCGTTGCGTCCGGCAGATGATCGCCGGCTTGCAGAAAAAGACGACCGTATCCGCTGTCGCCAAGTTGCAGAAAAAGCCGGCGGTACCCGCACAAGCCTCAATTCGCACTTTGGATTGATTAAGCGCCCGGCCTTGCGACTTTCCCGGGAATGAAAATTCTCGTCGTTGGCGGCGCGGGCTACATTGGGAGTGTTTGTGCGGAACTCCTCCTCGATGAGGGCCACGAGGTAATCATTTTCGATAATCTCACGGAAGGCCATCGCAACGCGGTTGATCCGCGAGCCAAATTCTTCGAGGGCGACCTCGCCGACGTTGCCAAAATAGGATCGACGATCGCGCAAACAAAGCCCGACGCGGTCATGCATTTTGCCGCCAGCGCCCTGGTTGGCGAATCGATGCAAAATCCGTCGAAATATTTTCGCAACAATGTCGCGAACGGCCTGAACCTTCTTGATGTGATGATAGCAGCCGGCGTGCGCCGTCTCATTTTTTCATCGACCTGCGCTATCTTCGGGCCGCCGGACCGTTTGCCCATCGATGAAACGTTGCCACAGCGACCGATCAACCCCTATGGGGAATCGAAGCTCGCTTTCGAGAAAATCCTGCGCTGGTACGATCAGATCCACGATTTGCGATTTGTTTCGCTCCGTTATTTCAACGCGGCCGGCGCTTCCAAAAAATTTGGCGAGGACCATCGAGTAGAAACGCATCTTATTCCGAACGTGCTCAAGGTCGCGCTCGGGGAAAAACCGGAGGTGGAAATCTTCGGCACTGATTATGAGACGCCGGATGGCACCTGCATCCGTGACTATATTCACATTATCGATCTTGCCCGTGCCCACATCCTCGCGCTCAATTCTTCAAAAAGTGAATTCTACAATCTGGGGACCGGCGGCGGGGCAAGCGTTCGCGAAGTGATCGACGCCTGCCGCAAAGTTACGGGGCGCAAGATCGAGATCGTCGAAAAACCGCGCCGGCCAGGCGACCCGCCGCGGCTGGTTGCTTCGTCGGAAAAGGTCAAACGCGAACTCGACTGGCAACCGCAATTTCAATCGCTTCAAGCGATAATCGAGAGCGCGTGGAAATGGCACCAAAAATTTCCGCGTGGCTACGGCGATTGAAAAACGACAACCGGAAGATCGGCATCGTGGTTCGTGCTTATAGACGCATAGACGCAAAGCGCCCGCGAAAGGTCCTCGCGAGCGCTTTGGAATTATCGAACTATCGGCCAATCGCCCCTAGGGCCGAGTCGTAGTTGTTGTGGTCGTGTCTTTCTTCTCGATTACGCTCGGTTGGCTCAGCACGATCTTGCGCACAATCATGCGGTCGCCGTCCCGTACGTAATAAACCGTGGCGGGCAAGTCTGGTCGAACCGCCGACCATGTCACGACGTGACCCTCCGGATCAAGAATGGTCGTGTCTTTCGTGTAGTAGTAACGCGCCGGCGCCGCATCCGTGGTTGTGCGGAACGTTATGTAATCGCTCCCCGGTGTGTAGGTCGTGATAGTTCCTGCGCTGGTTGTCGTAGACGCTTCAGTCGTCGTTGTGCCGGTCACAGGATTCGTTGACGTGGTCGTGGTTGTGCTTTGCTGGGCGAGCGCCGTGCTCAATCCCGCCGCAAAAACCGCGGCCAATATTTTCAGTAATCTCGTTTGTTTCATATTTGTCCTCTGCTTTGGTTAACCAATGCCTTCTTTCGTAGATAGATTTGACTCTTACCGGCAGGGCTTTATTCGACCGCACTATTACTTTGCGCGCTGGAGGGCGATCGGTTTTTAAAATGATGCAATCGCTTCCAGGCTTTCGCGATTTTCTGCCGGACGATTGCGCGGCGCGTAATTACGTTTTTAGGCGCTGGCGCGAGGTGGCGCGTCGTTATGGCTTCGTAGAATGGGACGGTCCCGTACTCGAGGCGACCGACCTCTACCGGAAAAAAAGCGGCGCCGAGATTGTCGATCAGCTTTTCAATTTCACCGACAAAGGCGACCGCGAAGTCGCCCTTCGCCCGGAACTCACACCCACGTTGGCCCGGGTGGTTGCAACCCACGAGCGCGAATTCAGAAAACCGCTCAAGTGGTTTTCGATCGGGCAGTTCTTTCGCTATGAGAAGCAACAGCGTGGCCGGTTGCGCGAACATTTCCAGCTCAACTGTGACATCGTGGGCGAAGCGGACATCACCGCCGACATTGAACTTGTCGCCCTTTGTATCGACAATTTGCGCGCATTCGGTCTCGCCGAGGGCGATTTTGTCGTCCGCATGAGCGACCGCGAATTCTGGACCGATTTTTTGCGTGACAATGAGGTTGCGCCGGAGCGCTGGGACGAGTTGCTCCAAACAATCGATAAGTCAGGGCGCGAACCGCGCGCGAAAACGGCCGAAAAACTTGGCAAGCTGGCCGACTCTATATTTGCGGTCCTGGATCGCGGCGGCGAAAGCGAAAGGCTCGGACGGGTTGTCGATGCCCTTCGAATGCGGGGCTTGGCTGACTTTGTCGATGTCGACGTCCGAATCGTCCGCGGACTGGCGTATTATACCGGGATTGTTTTCGAAGTCTTCGATCGTGCGGGAAGATTTCGGGCGATTGCCGGCGGTGGTCGCTACGACAATTTAATCGCGCAATTGAGCGATGGCGCTGTCTCGATGCCGGCGCTCGGCTTTGCCATGGGCGACGTCGTCCTCGGCGAATTAATCAAGGAAACCTCGAGAGCCCGAGAAATGATGCAAAATGCGATCATCGCTGAGCGCAAGATCGACATTTACGTAGTGATCGCGAAGGAAGAACGCCGCGCCGACGCTCTTGGGCAAATTCAGCAACTTCGGGATCGCGGTTATCGTGTCGATTATCCGCTGACGGCCACAAAAGTTCCGAAGCAATTTCAAACCGCAGAAGACGCGGGCGCGGCGATTACGCTGCTTTACGGCGACGAATGGCCGCAGCTGAAAGTAAAGAAGCTCGCAACGCGCGAAGAATCGCTCATCGCTCACGAAGTCTTGCTCGACAGCGTGGCGAAATTCATCAACGTCTCCGCTTCCGCCTGATTATGTATCGCGACACAGATTGCAATTCATTGCGTAAGAGCGACATCGGCAAGCAAGTGACGCTTGCCGGCTGGGTGCACGTCTCGCGTGATCACGGAGGCGTCATTTTCATTGATCTGCGTGACCGCGAAGGTGTTACGCAAGTGGTATTTCGCCCGGAGGAGAACGCGGAGCTCACAAAAGACGCGCACAGCCTCAGCAGCGAAGATGTGATCGAAGTTTCTGGCAAGGTGGCTGCGCGTGTGCCGGGGACGGAAAATCCAAAACTGGCGACCGGCGAGATCGAATTAATCCCGAATCGTTTGAGGATTCTCAATCGCGCGGACGATCTTCCCTTCCAACTGGACACCGAGATTCACAATGAAGATTTGCGGCTGACTTATCGTTATTTCGATCTGCGTCGCCCTCGTTTCGCGCGAAATCTGCGCCTGCGCCATCGCGCCGCCAAAGCGACGCGCGACTATCTCGACGCCCAGGGTTATGTTGAAGTGGAAACGCCGATTCTGTCAAAAAGCACCCCGGAAGGCGCGCGCGACTTTTTGGTGCCGAGCCGGCTGATGCCGGGAAAATTCTATGCGCTGCCGCAGGCGCCACAGCAATACAAGCAACTGCTCATGGTCGCAGGCGTGGAAAAATATTTCCAGATCGCGAAATGTTTCCGCGACGAAGATTTGCGCGCAGACCGCCAACCGGAATTCACCCAGATCGACATCGAAGCGTCGTTTGTAACGCCGGACGATATTTTCAAGCTGACCGAAGGAATGCTGGCCGCGATCTTTAAGGCCGCGCGAAACATCGACATCAAGACGCCGTTTGACCGGCTTACTTACCGGGAAGCGATCAATCTTTACGGCAGCGACAAGCCGGATCGCCGATTCGGCGTCCAACTTGTCGATCTGAGCGACGATTTTAGGGTGAGCGGTTTCAAAGTCTTTCGGAGCGCGCTCGATTCCGGCGGAGTCGTCAAAGCGATCAACGCGAAAGGATTTGCCGGCATTACGACCGGACAGATCGAAGAGCTGACCGAGACGGCAAAAGTCTTCGGTGGGAAAGGGCTCGCCTTTATCAAGGTCGAGAATGGCGAATGGAAATCGCCGATCGTGAAATTTTTTAGCGACTCGGAGAAGAAAGCACTGCAATCAAAATTACAAATTGAAGAAGGCGATTTGATTCTTTTCGGTGCGGACAAATGGGAGATCGCCTGCGAAGTGCTGGGGCGAATCCGGTCGCGCGTCGCCGAAATTCAAAAACTGATCCCCGAATCGGAGGTCTGGGATTTTCTGTGGGTCACCGATTTTCCGCTCATGCAGTGGAGCGCCGAAGAGAACAAATGGAACGCCGTGCATCATCCGTTCACCCGGCCAAAATCTGACGATCTCCACCTGCTCGAGGGTAAAAAATTCTCGGAAATCCGTGCCGAAGCTTACGACGTTGTTCTAAACGGCGTCGAGATCGGCGGCGGGAGCATGCGAATTCACGAGCCGGAGTTGCAGGAGAAAATGTTCGAAGCGCTCGGGGTCAGCGCGGAGGATCGACAATCACTCTTCGGACATTTGTTGCGCGCGTTGCGGCTTGGCGCGCCGCCGCATGGCGGGATTGCGCTCGGGCTCGATCGCCTTGTCATGCTGGTCTGCAGCGAAGAAAGCATTCGCGACGTGATGGCGTTCCCGAAAAACAATCGCGGCATCGACTTGATGACGCAGTCGCCGGCCGAGGTCGATCCGAGGCAGTTGCGTGACTTGTCGATCAAACTTGCGGCCGACAAAAAATGAGCGGCCACGAATTGCATCGACTTTGACTATGGCCCAGCCGGGCGCAAAGTTTGTGTTCCCAGGATGAAATTTCGCACCTACAAAAACACCGACCTCAAAATCAGCGAGGTCGGCTTCGGGCTCTGGACGATTTCGACCGGCTGGTGGGGAAATTTTACCGAGGGCGAAGCGATTGCGCTTATGCATAAGGCGTTCGATCTCGGGGTCACGCTTTTTGACGCCGCCGACACTTATGGCAACGGATTAAGTGAGGAGTTAATTGCGAAGGCATTTCCGAATCAACGCGATGAAATCGTGATCGCAACGAAGGTTGGCTACGATTTTGTTCATCATGGCGAAGCGCGCGGGCGCGGCCAGCGCGAAATTCCGCAGGATTTTTCGCCGGAAGCGATTACGCGCGCCACCGATGCGGCGCTCAAACGGCTCAAGACCGATCATGTCGATCTCTTGCAGTTGCACAACATTCGGATGGAGCAGGTGGACGATGACCTGCTTTGGAAAAGGCTCGGGCAGTTAAAGTCTGCCGGAAAAATTCGCTACTACGGTGTTGCGCTCGGGCCCGCTATCGGGTGGCTTTACGAAGGCGTCAATTGCATTCGCGAGCGCGACATCACCAGCTTACAGCACATTTACAACATGCTCGAGCAGCATCCTGGTCGCGCCATGCATGATGCCGCGACTGAGGCGGGTAAAGACACGATGTTTTTGATTCGCGTGACGCATTCATCCGGCATGCTCGAAGGTAAATACACCGCCGACACAGCTTTCCCGCCGACCGATCATCGCAGTCATCGCCCGCGGAGTTGGCTGCTCAACGGGATCAAGAAGATCGACCAGTTGCGTTTTCTCGAAAATTCAGAACGTTCGTTGGGCCAGGCTGCTTTACAATGGTTGCTCGCCGACGATCGCGTTGCCTCGACGTTGCCGAACATTTACAACGAAGAACAGCTTGTTGAATTCGCCAAAGCGCCCGAATGTCCACCGCTCACCGACGACGACTTGGCCAAGATCGACAACCTTTATGCCGGCAACTTTGGTCTCGAATCCGAAGAGCCGAAATTTAAGGGTACGATGGAGCTGCCGGCAGAAGCGAGCGCAGCGTAATTGCAGCGGCGGTCTATGACCGCCGATCCACGAAGCTTCGGCTCTGATAGAGCGCCGATATAGTTCTAGTCCGATTCGTCCTCTTCGACCGGTTGCGCGCGCCGGACTTGCGGCCCGGGTTCGCGACGACCCTTATTTTTCGTGTGTGCCTCTTTGTAAACGTCCTTGAAAATGTCCGCAATCATCGGCGCGGCAACTGTTCCGCCGTGGATTTTGCTGCCGACGTCGCCTTCGTAGAGCGCAGAGAAGGCGTACTGCGGTTGATCGGCCGGCAGAAAACCCGCAAACCACGCAGCGGTGCGTTCTCTGTTTTTCGGCCCCCACTGGGCGGTTCCGGTCTTGCCCGCGACTTCGACATTGTCGAGCTCAGCCTCGTGCGCGGTGCCACCGGCGCCGTTCACGACATCGATCATTCCGGTGCGCAGTTCGTCCAATGTTGCAGATGAAACGTCAAGCGTTCTCTTTTCGCGCACCTGGTAGGCGCTCACAATTTCGTCGTCGAGCGATTGCACCTGGCGGACGAGCCGGGCCTGATAAAGCGTGCCGCCGTTGGCCACTACGGCCATGGCTTGCGCCATTTGCAACGGCGTCACTTGGGTGTCGCCCTGGCCTATCGAGAGGTTGGCAATATCGCCGTTGAGTAATCTGCGGCCGTGCGTCGCTTTCATGTATTCGTCGTTCGGCACGCGCCCTTCGGCTTCACCGCGCAACGGAATGCCACATTTTGCGCCAAATCCCAACTTGAGGGCCCAATCAATGATCGGGTCGGCGCCGGTTTTAATTCCAACTTGATAAAACCAGGTGTCGCACGACTGAGTGAGCGCCTGCACGAAATTCAGCGCACCCTGGTCGCCTTTCTTCCAATTGTGAAAGGTGAGATTGCCGATCTCGATCGCAGGCACGCATTGATACAAATCGTCGGACTTGACCGCACCCGTCTCCAGCGCTGCCATACCGACCGCGATTTTGAATGTCGATCCGGGGGGATAGGCCGAACGAAATGCGCGCGGCAACAGTGGGATGTTTGGGTCATCCTGCAATGCCTTGAATTTTTCCGTTGAGATGGCGGGAACAAAGAGATTCGGATCGTAGGTTGGCCATGACGCCATCGCAAGGATGTCGCCACTATTTGGATCGACAATCACGATAGCGCCGCGCTTCGCCTTTGCCTGAAGCGCCTTTTCCGCGAGTTCCTGGAGACGGAGATCCAGCGTCGTGACCACATTGTAACCCGGCACCGGCGGAGAGATAAGTTTCTCGGAAGTTTTGCGGCCGTCCTTGTCGAACGTGATTTTGTATTCGCCGTGCTTACCGGTAAGCATCTCATTGAATGTTTGTTCGAGGCCTTCGCGTCCCTCGGTCTCCGGCCAAAGCGTTTCGTGATTGTCGATAATGCCGTCCAGATTGCGGCCGGTCTTTCCGGTGTAACCGATGATCTGCCCCGCTAATTTTCCATTTGGATAAGTACGCACGTAGATCGATCGCACGACCATCCCGTCTTTCGAAAGGTCTTTGACCGCGTCATACTCGGACTGGTTAAGGTTCTGCGCGATCTCGAACGGTAAAACTCCGCGGTTGCGATAATGGCGCAGGATCGCTTCGTCGGAGATTTTGATCGAGCGCCCAATCAATTTCGCCGCGCTCTCGATTTTCTCCCGGGCAAAACTGATCGCTTTTGGATCGGAAAAATCGAGCGGTGTGGGAAAATTGATCGCGAGATTGTAACAGACTTTGTTTTGCGCAAGCGGCGCGCCGTTGCGATCTGTAATCTGGCCGCGAGGGGCGGGAATATCGAGAATGTAAGTGCGCGCGAGCTTTTGCGTTTCAAATGTGGGGACAATCGTCTCTTCTTCACCGGTGGGGCCAGCGCTCGGGGCCGGAGTTGGTGATATCTGGCCAAACGCCGGCGAGGCCAGGAAAAGCAAAACGAGAAGTCCGCAACGGCTCATTACAGGATCGACATCTTCGTTCGCGAGTCCGCTGCGTCAATTCCGATGCAAGAAGCGCTGCACTTCTTCGGCGAGTTTGCGTCCGATTCCTTCCGTCTCTGCAATCTCCTCAATGCTTGCTTTGCGCAAGCGGTTTACCGAACCGAACTTTCGCAACAACAAATTCTTCCGGTTCTGGCTCACGCCCGGACAATCGTCGAGGATGCTTTCGCCAATGCGCTTCTTCATAAGCAACTGATGATACGCGTTGGCGAAACGATGCGCTTCGTCCCGGATCCGCTGGACCAGTCGCAACGCGCCGGAGTCCTCCGGCAATTGTAAAGGCAACGCGCGGCCCGGCCGGTAGATTTCTTCGTGCTCCTTGGCCAGGCCGATGATGGGCAAATCGTGCAGACCAAGCCGTTGCAGTTCGCGACAGGCAGACGAAAGCTGGCCTTTCCCACCGTCGACGATGATCAAGTCGGGTAAGCGAACCGCCGAGACCGGAGAGCGGAAAGCGGATACCGGAGAGATTTCGTTTTCCAATCGCCGAACAACTTCGAGCGGATTCTCCTGTGAGAAGTCGCCGGAGAGATCAATGCCGATTTCTTTGCTTTCCGGTTTCCGGTTTCCGATTTCCGATTTCGCTTCGAGCAACACCCGAGAGTAACGCCTGCGGACGACTTCGGCCATGCTCGCGAAGTCGTCCTGGCCTTCGACGGTTCGCACCCGGTATCGCCGATAACAATCTTTGTCCGGGACACCGTCGCGGAAACAAACCATCGAGGCGACAACGTGCGTCGTCGAAATGTTGGAGATATCGAAGCATTCCATCACCCGTGGCAGTCGCGGAAGCCGCAGAGCCTCGGCCAGCGCGTTGACGTCGGCCATCGGATCAATCGCGCTCGGCAAACTGTGTCGCGTAAAACGCCGGATCGGTTTGGTGGTCCGGCGCACATCTTCGATCATGTTGCGTAACTCGGCCGCTTTTTCGAAATCCGTTTTCTCGGCGGCTTTGCGCATTTGCTCTTCCAGCGCGTCGATCATTTCCCGCGAATGGCCCTCTAGAAATTCACACGCTTGCACGGCCCGTTCGCGGTATTGCTCCGCCGTGATCTCGCTCAAACGCACCGGCACCTGATAAGTGGCCGACTTTAATTCACGCTCGCTTGGCGCCCCGCGGCCAAACGTAAGGACGCCAAATTTTTTCCGCATCAAATTCAAAGTCTGTCGTAACGCGCCGGCATCGGCATATGGTCCAAAATACCGGGCGCTGTCATTTTTCTTGAATCGGGCCAGGCGAAAGCGCGGCCATTCTTCCGCCATGTCGACCTTGACCAGGAGGAAGCGTTTGTCGTCGCGAAATGAAATGTTGTAACGGGGTCGGTATTCCTTGATCAGTTTGCCCTCGAGCAGAAGCGATTCGGCTTCGCTTCGCACGACGTGGGTCTCAAAATCCCAGGTCGCATCGAGTAAAGCGCGCGTTTTCAAATCGGCCTGCGCCATTTTCGAGGGGAGAAAATAGGAGCTTACTCGTTTGCGCAGATCGCGCGCTTTGCCCACGTAAATCACCCGGCTAAACCGGTCGCGCATCAGATACACGCCGGGCTTGTGAGGCACTTCCTGCACTTTCTTTTGCAAATCCGGTTTTTCTTTTGTCACTAACGCCATGCGATCAAGCGTCATTGTACGCGGCATCAATAAATCGCCGGCGGAGCGGCCGATCCACCTACACCGCGCGACGGCGCGGCAGCGCGGATTGCACCATCATCAGCTCGCTCACGTTTTCCGGCGTTAACAGGCCCACCAAACGCTTCATGCTGTCGAGCACCGGCACAGCCGGACAATTGCACTCCTGCATGATCCGAAATGCTTCTTCGAATCGTGTGCCGGTTGTCACTGTCGGAATATCTCGCCGCATCACATCGCCTACGCGTATCTGCGGATCATTTTTGTGCAATGCGGCAATGAGATCGTGCCGCGTCAGTATGCCGGCGACATTTCCGTTTTCACCGACTACTGGAAAATCGTGTTGCGATGTCGCGAGCAATGCGTCCACCGCCTCTTCCAGGGTCGCACTTTCCGCAAGCGTGCGGAATTCGCGCACCATCGCACTCGAAACCGGAAATCGGCGCGAAACATCTTTCATTTGCGCGAGCGCCGCCTCCTGCGACGCGCCGATGTAAACAAATAACGCGATGAAAATTAAAAATGGGTTCCAAAGAAGACCGATGAAACCAAAAACAAATGCGCAGCCCTGCCCGATGCTCGCCGCGATTTGTGTGGCGCGCGCGTAATTCAATCGCGTGGCCAGCATTGCGCGCAAAACTCGACCACCATCCATCGGAAAGGCCGGCAGCAGGTTAAAAAGAACCAATCCAATGTTGATCATCAATAATTGAGCAATCAAATCACCGCCTTCGACTGTCGCCGGATTGGTGAGCCCGCGAGCGCCGATCACCAAGAACAAACAGATCGCGATAATCACATTCACGGCCGGTCCGGCTATGGCGATGACTAATTCCTGCGCGGGTTCCTCTGGCATTCGTTCCAAACGCGCCACACCGCCGATCGGAAGCAGGGTAATGTCGGGCGTGTTGATGCCGAATCCCTTTGCCGCAAAGGCGTGGCCGAACTCATGCAAGACCACGCACAGGAAGAGCAGGAGAATGAAGAAAACACGTCCCAGGGCAGCAGCCGATCCGCCTTCAGCATAATAGCCGAACGCGAGCCAGCCGATCAGCAGCAGGAACGTGACGTGAATCCGTAGCTGGATGCCTGCGATGCGAAAGATGGGAAGCGACCAGCTCATGACTTAATCAGCCTACGCTGAAACCTGATCGCGCGAAATGCCTTTATCCCGTGCATCTTTCTTGGAGACTGCCCACGGATGGAAATTTTCGATGTTGCAATTGTCGGCGGCGGACCCGCCGGATCGACCTGTGCCGCTTTTTGCGCCGCCGCGGGATTGCACACCATTTTGCTGGAACGCGAAAAATTTCCGCGCGAAAAGGTTTGCGGCGATTGTATCAATCCGGCGTGCTGGCCGGTCTTGCGCCGACTTGCGGTCGCAGAACGAGTTTGCAGCTCGCCGCATGGGCGACTCGACACGGTTGAGTTTATCGCCATTGGCGGCCGAAACGTAATTGTCGATCTTCCGTCTGGCGATGAGGCCGAGATCGCGATCAAACGCAGTCTCTTCGACGATGTTTTGCTGTCTCGCGCACGCGAACTCGGTGTAGGGATTCGCCAAGAATCGACAGTCACAGCCTTACATAGAAGCAGGGCGCGCAGTTGGAAAATCGACATCGGCGACCAACCCATCGAAGCCCACGTCGTTGTTGGCGCCGATGGCCGCAATTCCACCGTGGCGCGGCTTTGCAATTTACTCCCGCGACCGGCGCGGGAGCGGGTTGCGTTCCAGGCGCACATCCCGTTGCCGCGGAATTTTGGCAATCGCGTCGTCCTCCAATTTCTGCCGGAAGGTTATTCCGGCCAGGCGCCGGTAAATGAGGGCGAGCTCAACCTCTGTCTCGTCGGCACACCACCGACTATTTCATCGCTGCGGCGTTGGGCGGAGCGACATTTTGGAATCGGGAGCGATCAGGCCTGGCGCACGGTTACACCGCTGACGCGCGCGCCAATTCCATTTGCCCGGGAAGAACTTTTTTTCATCGGCGACGCCGCTCGCGTGGTCGAGCCTTTCACTGGCGAAGGTATTTATTACGCGCTGCGTTCGGGCGAGTTGGCCGCGAAAACGATCGTGGAAATCATTCGGGGACAAGATCGACAATCAGCTTTGCTGGAGTTCGCACGTACGCACGCCGCCATGTATCGCGGGCGACTTTGGATCAATCGCCTGGCACGTGCTGCGGCTCTGTCCCCGCGATTTGGATCGATGCTTTTATCTGCCGCGCGATTTCAGCCGGCGATTCTGCGATTGCTGACCGCGAAGATAACGAAGACGTTGTAAGCTGCCGCCGTCTCTGGCGGCAGCATCGAACTGCGCCTGCACTCTGCCGCCGAGGACAGCGGCAGCTACAACAATTGTCGGCATGCCTTCACTGTGTTTGACATCAACATCGCAATCGTCATTGGCCCGACGCCACCCGGCACTGGCGTAATCGCAGCAGCTTTTTTCGCGACTTCATCAAACGCGACATCGCCAACAAGTCGATAACCGCGATCGCTTGTCGAGTCTTCCACGCGATTAATCCCAACATCGACAAGCACCGCACCGTCACGAACGTGGTCAGCCGTCACAAACTCAGCGCGCCCAATCGCGGCAATGAGAACATCGGCTGAGCGCGTTATCGCTTCGAGATTCCGGCTGCGCGAATGCGCCACTGTTACGGTCGCATCGCCTCCTTTGGCCTTCTGCATTAACAAAAGCGCAAGCGGTTTTCCGACGATCATGCTTCGGCCAAGAATGACGACGTGTGCACCGGAGATGTCGATTTTGCTTTCGATGAGCAAGCGCTGAACCCCGAGCGGCGTGCATGGGACGAAACCAGTCGGATCGCCGAGCGCCAGTTTTGCGACGTTGAGCGGATGAAAACCATCGACATCTTTATTCGGGTCGAGCGCGCGGACGATCGCGGCTTCATCGATTTGTTTCGGCGGCGGCGATTGCACGAGAATTCCGTGAACTTGTGGGTCGTCGTTCAACTCTTCGACACGCGCGAGCAACTCATTTTGTGCAGTCGTCGCCGGCAATTCGAGCTTTACGGAATGCAGGCCGAGCTCGCGACTCATCCTATCTTTTGATCGAACATAAGCACGCGACGCAGGATTATCGCCGACGAGAACGACAGCAAGGCCCGGTGTTTGCCCGCGCGATTTCAATTCTGCAATCTCACGGCGGAGATCGACATAAACCTTTTCGGCGATCGCGCGGCCATCGATCAGATGCGCCATGTACCGAACTTAAATGACTCAGCGCCGTTCAACCAGCGACATCATTGCGTTTTGCAAACGCAATCGCTCGGTCTCGAATTCTTCTGGCGTCGTTGTCGGTCTAACGCGATGTGGTGGACCGAAAATCACCCGCACTTTGGAAAAGGGACGCGGCAGGATGAATCTGTCCCAGCTCTTTACGCGCCAGCAGCTCGAATATTCCATGTTAACGGGCACGACAGCGGCGCCGGTTTTTTGGGCAAGGAAAATTATGCCCGGGCCAAGTTCATACGCCGGCCCGCGTGGGCCGTCCGGGGTGATTAAAATATCACGACCGGATGCAAGCACATTGCTGAGCTCCAGAATTGCACTGGCTCCCATTCGTGAGCTGGAACCGCGCACGACGTGAAAACCGAAACGCTGGGTTAGATCCGCTACCAGGTCGCCGTCGCGGCTGGCGCTAATTAGACCAGCGCCGAGCCGTTGCGGTACAAATTTCTTCAAAACAAACGAGATGAGCAAGAGTCGATTATGCCAAAGCGCGGCGATGTAATTTTCCTTTACCGGCTTGCCAACGACAATCGCGCGGTCGTCCATTTCATAACGGAGCGTACGCTCCCAGACTTGGAGCAAACGAAATCCAAACGCGATCAGCCACCGCGCCCGCCAGCCTTCGATCTTCAATTTTTCTTGCGCGAGGTTTTCGCGGTTCGTTCTTGTTCGCTGCGGCGAATCCGTCCTGTGGCGGACCAGCGATAGGCGCGGGAATTGGGCAGGCCGAGTTGATCGAGAATCCGCCACACGACCGTATCGACGACATCGAGAAGCGAACTTGGCCGGCTGTAAAAAGACGGAATCGCCGGCAGAACAACCGCACCGGCTTCCAGCAATGTGACAATGTTGCGCGCGTGAATCAGGTTCCACGGCGTCTCGCGCGGAACGAGAATTAACTTACGGCGTTCTTTCAAAAAAACGTCCGCCGCGCGCAAGAGGGCGGTGTCGCTCGAACCGGCGGCAATCCGGCCAATCGTCGCCATCGAGCAAGGAACGATTGCCATCGCGTCAAACTTGGCCGAGCCGCTCACGAAAGGGACATTGAGATCGTCCTCGGAATGTTGCGTGACTCCTTTCGGTATTTTCGAGCGGTCGAGCTCTTGCTTCGCGACTAGTTTGGCATGCGCACTCATGACGAGATGAACCTCGTGCGCGGTGCAATCGATCTGCTCGAGCAATCGTTGCAAATAGATCGCGCCGCTGGCGCCGGTCGCCGCAATGACAAGCTTCATCGGGCTACAGAACTACAACTCTTCGCGGCGCTCGACAATCAGAGATAACCGCCGGTGGTCAGTTTTCGTGTAAGATCGGTTTGGCGGCCAAGCAGTTCGGTATAGAACGCGTGATTTTCTTTGTCCGGCTCGGCCCGAGTTTTCCGGTCGAGCTTGACGGCGTCGCGGACTAATTTGTCGAGCGCGATCGGTTTGCCTTTGACCTGGCAATATGTCCAGGCTGCCTGAATCGCCGCGCCAAGCGCTGCGCCTTCGGAAATTTTTGATGCAATGACGGGATAGCCAAAAACGTCCGCCATAATTTGCCGCCAGACAGGACTCCGGCTGGCGCCGCCGGTAAGGCGCAGTTCGTTGGGCACGATTCCAAAATCGACGATGCGTTTCAATCCGTAAGCGAGGCCCATTGTGACGCCTTCGACAACAGCGCGCGCAATCTCGGGCGGGTTCATACTTTGCAGGTTCAATCCATGCAAGACGCCGGAGCCGCCCGGTAGGTTTGGGAGACGCTCACCTTGCAAATATGGGAGAAAGAGCAAATCCCGCGCACCCGTTGGAACGGCTGCAACTTTTTCTTCCAACTTTGCCTCGTCCCACTGAAACAACCTCATGAGTTGCTCGCTCACGAAGGCGACATTCATCGTGCACGCGAGCAGGAGCCAATGTTCGGTGCTGTCGCAAAAAGTCGCCATCTCGCCTTTTGGATCGACAATTGGTTTTTGTGTGAACCCATACACCGTTCCGGAAGTTGCCGAGACTGACTGTGACCATATTTGGCTTGATGTTTCCCGTGCCGAGCGCGCCAAGCATATTGTCGCCGCCGCCCGCGCTGACCAGGACATCGTGGCCCAGTCCCCATCCTTCCCGGTGAACATTGCGAAGCAGACCGACTGGTCGTGTCGATGAACGCAGTGGCGGAAATTTCGCGGCGAGATTTTTGTCGATGAAGTCCATCAGTGGCGCGTACCACTTGCGCGCGCGCACATCCATGAGGCCGGTGCCGGAGGCATCGCCGTGCTCCATCCGCTTTTCGCCGGTGAGCCAAAAATTGATGTAATCGTGCGGAAGTAGAATCGACCGGATGCGCCGAAAGTTTTGCGGTTCGTTTTCCTTGAGCCATAACAATTTCGATGCGGTGTAACCGGGAAACATCGCGTTGCCGGTGCGCTCGATCAGTTCATCGGCGCTGCCGAATGCCTTGTTGAGTTTTTCCGATTGTGCGGCGGTCGAAATGTCGCACCAAAGTTTCGCCGGCCGAATCGGCTCGTTTTTTGCGTCGAGCGCGACGAGACCATGCTGCTGCGCCGCGACTCCGATTGCAACAATGTCGACCTTGCGCTTGTCGATCCTCGCGATGCATTCGCGAATCGTCGCATCCGCCGCGTCGATCCATGTCTGAGGCGCTTGCTCAACGTGCCCGTGTGGTAAACCGGCGATCGTCTCGTACGATTTTTGCGCAAAGGCGACGATTTTCCTCGACTCGAGGTCAAGAACGAGCGCCTTTGTGCTTTTAGTGCCGCTATCGATGCCGAGACAAAGCATGAATTAATTTGCAGGCGGAGTTTGAATTTGATCGCAGGCCGGAGCAATAAGATATGCCATGGTCAAAAAACTTTTACACACCCGCTACCGCGTGACCGATTTGGAGCAAACGGTCTCGTTTTACAAAGACATTCTCGGGCTGAAGGAGCTCCGGCGACATACTTCGGGTCGTGGCTCGCAGCTGGTTTTCCTGAAAGCGCCCGAGAGCGAGGAGGAAATAGAGCTGTGCAAATTCGACGAAAGCGGGCCGGTTGTGGTTGGGCCCGATCTCACCCATCTTGCGTTTGAAGTGGATGATCTGGACCAGTTCGCACGCGAGGCGGCGGCCAAAGGCTACCCGCTTTCCGACGGGCCGCATCGGAGTTCAGGGGGAAGCGTCATCGCCTTTATCGATGCGCCGGAAGGTTACGAAATCGAACTGATCCAGCGTGGCCCGTGATTCATAAACTCGCTGGTCATTTGCTTGCGCGTTGCAATTTCTTGCTCGTAATTTGCCAGCCGATGAAATTGAGACGCAATTGGTTCGCTTGTTTTTGCGTGTTTGCGTTGTCGCTCACGCTCTCTGTCCAAGCGCAAGAGACTGTCCGGCGACTGGAATCCCAGAATCACCCCCGAGAGAGTCCTCGTCGCCGAAAGCGACGGCAGCTCGTACCCCACGCGTTCACCACGTGAAGGCGAAGGCCTCACCGAATGAAGAGAGCGATGATTTTTTGCCGACACGAATTTCGGGAGGGATCCCGGCAACCAGCGCGAGGTCTGTCATTATGGTGAATGCGCGCACCGGAGAAACATTGTACGAAAAGAATGCGGATGAGATGCGGGCGCCAGCCAGCACCCAAAAGTTGCTGACGGCGCTGATCGTCGCGGAGCATGGTTATCTTGATCAACCGGTCCGAGTCGAATCGATCGACACACTGGCCGAGCCGGTGAAATTGAACATCAGGCCGGGCGACACCTATCAACGCATTGATTTGCTCCGTGCGCTGCTTGTCAAGAGCCCCAACGATGTCGCGCGCTGTCTTGCCCGTGATCACGCCGGCAGCATTGAAGCTTTCGCCGAAGTGATGAACCGGCGCGCGCGAGAGCTCGGCGCAACGCATTCGCATTTTGTCAATCCAAACGGCTTGCCGGTACCCGGGCAGTATTCCACCGCGCGCGATCTGTCGATTATTGCCCGCACCGCTTACGCGAATCCGACCATTCGTTCAATTGTCTGTCTGCCGGAGCTAGTGTTTCGATTCGCGAATGGTCGAACACGTGAACTGGAGAACACGAACAAGCTTCTTAGACGCCTCCCGTACTGCAACGGGATGAAGACCGGTTATACTGAAGCTGCCGGAAAATGCTTGATCGCCAGCGGCTCGCGACCAGGCAAGGACATCATCGTGGTTGTTCTTGGTGATAGCACGAGCCGCGTCTGGCGTGACGCTTCCGCTCTACTCGCCTGGGGCCTTTGGAACGCCTCCGCGGGATGAGCAATCTCTTCGCGCAGCAATTGCAAGCGCTGCGCGCTCGCTCGTTGGATCGGCATCTGCGCGAGATTGGCACTGCCCAGGGTCCGATTGTCGATCTGGTAGGAAAACGCCTGGTTAATTTTTCGTCGAACGACTATCTCGGTCTCGCCAATGATTCGCGCCTGCGGGAAGCCGCGATTGGTGCGATCGGCGAGTTCGGTGTTGGCGCAGGCGCGTCGCGATTAATCAGCGGGACGCAATCTCCGCATCTCCGCCTGGAGAGCGCGCTCGCGAAATGGAAGGGGACGGAAGCAGCGCTTTGTTTCAGCAGCGGCTACGCGGCAGCGCTCGGCACAATTCCGTCGCTGGTCACGAAGAGCGACGTCGCGCTGCTCGATAAATTATGCCACGCATCGCTCATTGACGGGGCGAAGCTGAGTGGCGCGGTCCTGCGCGTCTTTCCGCACAACCACCTTGGCAAATTGGAGAGCCACCTAGAGTGGGCGCGGCGGGAACATCCTGATGCCCGGCTTCTCATTGTGACCGAATCGGTTTTTTCCATGGATGGCGACCGCGCGCCGTTACCCGAATTGATCGAACTGAAGAAACGATTCGGCGCATTGCTCATGCTCGATGAAGCGCACGCTGTTGGCGTGATCGGGCCGAACGGGCGTGGTCCGGCCGCGGAGGAAAATTCAAGCGAAAACATCGACGTCCAAATGGGAACACTGAGCAAAGCTCTGGGTGCAAGTGGCGGTTACATCTGCGGCGCACGGAGTTTGATCGACTGGCTTATCAATCGAGCGCGCTCTTTTATCTTTTCGACGGCGCCGCCCCCGGCGCTGGCAGCCGCCGCGCAGGTCGCGGTCGATTTTCTTTCATCAGCGGAAGGGGAAGAGCGTCGCCGTCTGCTCTGGCGCAACATCGACATGTTGCGCGACAAGCTTTCCCTGAAATCGGAGAGCGCAATTTTACCGTGGATCGTTGGAGACGAACAAGCGGCGCTAGATTTGGCGCGTGCACTTCAAGCAGAAGGATTTTTCGTTCCGGCGATTCGTTACCCGACGGTGGCCAAAGGCGCCGCGCGTTTGCGCATTACCGTGGCAGCAACCCACAACGAAGACCAGATTTGCTCGTTCGCGAACGCGATCAAGCGGCTTGCTGCTCGAAAATAAAGCTGCAGATCCTCTTTACGGCGTCCGTGACGAAGCCCAATAACGGAGCAACGGCGAAGGCATCAGGCTTGGGTTGCGATCGACGCTGCTGGGCGCATCGGCAGCAACGTCCTCAGGGCCTTCCGCCGGCGGCGCCGGTTCCTCGGCCGTACCGGCGCTTGCGTATTTCGCATTCAACCTTTGCTCGAGGGTCTGATGTTCGGCGGTGGTTTGCGAGGTGGTCGAACAGGCCGGAAGCAGTGCGAGGCTGAGAAGGGAAATGCCGATGTGGATTTTCATTCTTCGGAGTCCGTATATGGCTTAGCAATCCTTTGCCTGCTCTTATAATTACTATAATCTGCGGCCAAAAGGCAAGTGCTTTTTTGCTTTCACGAAAACCGCCCCAAAATTGCCCCGAGCTTCTTCACCACCGCCGGCGGCCATAGCTGTCGAGCGGTCACTAAAGCACAGTCGAGCGAAAAATGCTCCGGCCAGTTCGGCTTGGCCGGTAGCCGTGGGATTACATCGAGGAGCACCTTCTTGGCGGTTTGCGCATTCGCGGTCAAATGTCCGAAAACCGTCTGGGCCGACACCGGTTCTTCCTCTATTTTCCAGCAATCGTAATCGGTGATCATCGCCATCGTCGCGAGCGCGATCTCGGCTTCACGTGCCAATTTCGCTTCCGGCAGGTTCGTCATCCCGATGACGTCAAAACCATTCCGGCGGTTGAGCTCTGATTCCGCCCGGGTAGAGAATGCCGGGCCGTCCATGTTCACATAAGTGCCGCCATTATGCACGGCGACGCCAAGTGATAACGCCGACTCGGCAAGCAGGTTGCGCAAATGCGTGCTGATCGGTTCCGCAAATGAGATGTGGGCTACAATCCCGTCTCCGAAAAACGTGTGTTCTGCGCGCAAACTGGTGCGATCGTAGAATTGCGATGGCAGCAAAATGTCCCGCGGCGCGTATCTTTCCTGCAAACTGCCGACCGCGGTGACCGAGATGATCCAGCGCACATTGAGCGAACGGAGCGCGTAAATGTTGGCGCGATGATTCAGCTCGTGCGGCAGAATCTGATGACCGCGGCCGTGTCTGGGCAAGAAATAAACCTGTCGCCCGCGGATTTTACCCCCGACGAGGGCGTCCGAAGGGGCTCCAAACGGTGTCTCGACTTTGTGCTCCGTCGCGTCGCGCAGCTCTTCCATTTGATACAAACCGCTGCCGCCGATGATGCCGATCGCTGGCATTTCGTTCTTCATTTGTGTCGCGATTAAATCCGAAAGCTAGACACGTTGAAAAGCGGATTATCAATGTCACAGAACCGATGGGCGCAAAGCATCGTTGCTCAAGCGCGGTTGCCTCATCATGCCGCGCTCCCAAATCGTTGTGGAAGGTTTTCGTCAAAGCACCGACGCTGTCGCGGCTTTCCGCTTTAGCCCGGTGCGTGAATCGTACGCGCACGAGAAATATCGTAACACGCAAAATGTTGGCGTGATCGGCGCGGCCGTGTTCAACGAGCGCGGAACAAACCCATGGACCGAGCGGGAAGTGGAAAAGCGTTTGCGGGCGAACCCGTTTCCGGGCCAATTTGCGATGCCGCCCTAGCTCAGCGACGTGCCAGCGCGAACAGTCGTAGCCAAGGGTGCGTGCCGGTGTATTATTTTGCCCGCCGATGCCGAAATTTTTCATCAAGACTTACGGCTGCCAGATGAACGAACGCGACTCCGAACAAGTCGCGCACTCGCTGGTCGCGCGCGGTTACGAACGGGTGGAAAGGGAAGCGGACGCCGACGTCGTGCTACTCAACACTTGCAGCGTCCGCGACATGGCCGACCAGAAGGCGCTTGGCAAGATGGGAATGCTCGGTGGCATTGCGAAAGAGCGGCCGCAGGTTGTTTTCGGTTTTCTGGGTTGCATGGCCCAAGCGCGGGGCGCTTCCTTGCTGAGGAATTTACCGCATCTCGATATTGTTGTTGGCACCCAGAAATTTCATCGCGTTGCCGATTACGTGGAAGAGGCTATCGAGAAAAAACGGCATCGTGGAATGGATGACCCGCGGTTTTCCATCGTCGATGTTAGCGAAGAGATCGGATCGCAATCGACAATTCGCGAACAACAGCTCGTGCCCAAACAGGCGACTGCTTTCGTTTCGATCATGCAAGGTTGCAACATGCGCTGCACGTTTTGTATCGTTCCGCAAACGCGTGGGTCGGAGCGCAGCCGTTCGATTGACGAAATTGTGCGCGAAATCCGCGACCTGGTTTCATGCGGCGTACAGGAGGTCACGCTGCTCGGACAGATAGTGAATTTGTACGGTCGCCACGAATTTCCGAAGATCGACAACAAAAGTCCATTCGTGCAGTTACTTGAGGCGGTGCACGAGCTTGATGGACTCGAACGGCTCCGATTCACTTCGCCGCATCCGATCGGTTTCCGGGACGATTTGATTAATGCATTTGCGCGGTTGCCGAAACTGGTGGAGCACGTTCATCTTCCGTTGCAATCCGGCTCGAACAAAATCCTCAAAGCGATGCACCGCACTTACACGGTGGAGAAATATGTCGATGTTGTTCAGCGTATCCGGAATGCCCGCCAAGGAATTGCAATTACCACTGACATCATCGTCGGGTTTCCCGGTGAGACCGAAGGCGATTACAAAGAGACGCGCGATCTGGTCGAGCACCTTCAATTCGATAACGCGTTCGTGTTTCGATACTCGCCTCGCCGCGCCACGCCCGCCGCCGAGATGTCCGAGCAAGTTAATGAGGACTTCAAGGAAAAGCGCAACCGCGATTTGCTCGAAGTCGTGAATGAATCCGCGCGCCGCGCAAACGAGGGACTGATCGGTCGCGAGCTGGAAATTCTTTGCGAAGGCCCGAGCAAAACGAATTCGAAGCGATTAATGGGGCGAACACGGACAAACAAGATCGTCATCTTTGAAGGCGGCGTCGAGTTCGTGGGCGAACTCCTTGATGTTCGGATCGACCGCGCGACTGGATTCAGCTTGCATGGAACGCCGCTCACGCAATCTGAAACGCCCGCTACAATCGCAGCATGATTTACCATTTAACTTTGCAAACCGTTGGCTTCTTCGTCGGCGTGTTCCTCGTCTTGATCGGTTTGCCGGGATTGCTCAAACCGGCGCTCGTCCAAAGTTGGGCGAAACAATTGCCGCGTTCGCGGGTGGCAGGAATTGTTCTTTTGACTCTCGCCTTCGTCTGGACTTTTTGGCTGCTGGCGACGATGGAGATGGGCGAATTCGCCAGCTTTCGCAGGCCGCTCCTTATCGTGTTGCCGATCGGCTACCTGCTCGTTATCTTTTTCGTTGCAGAGTTTCTCGCCGTCCGTGCTCTTGGAATTCTTTCTTTGCTTGCCGCCGAACCGCTGCTGGAAGCCGCGTTTTTTCGTTACGAAGCTAGCCGGTTACTCGTCACGATTTTCTCCTATCTGCTCGTGATCGCCGGCCTTTTCTGGGTCACGATGCCGTATTTGCTGCGCGATCAGATCGATTGGAGCGCCTGCACCGACGCTCGCTGGCGCACTATCCATGGCATCGCCGTGCTGTATGGCGCGATCGTCTTGGTCTTCGCGTTCGCTCAATATTGATTTCAATATTGAACCGGATTCTGGTGGCCCGCGGAGGCGCGATAGGCGATTTCATCCTGACGCTGCCGGCGCTGAAAGCGTTGCGTGATTCGTGTCCGCAGGCGCAGATCGAGATTCTCGGCAACGAGCACATCGCCGTGCTCGCCGAGGACCGGTTTTACGCGCAAGCAGTCCGCTCGATAGAATACGGTGCGCTTCTCGAGTTTCTTTGCGAAAAATTCAACGCTGTCTAACGAGCTTGCGAGTTACTTCGCGAGTTTTGATTTAATCATCAGCTATCTCTACGACCCGGATGGAATCTTCGAAGAAAACTTGCGGCGCTGCGGGGTCAAAAATCTGATTCGCGGCCGGGCGAAGATCGACGGTTGTTTACATGCGGCGCGCCAGCTCGCCCAACCGATCGAAGAGCTGGGCGCGCGCGTGGAAGACTTCGCCGCGCGACTTTATCCTTCGAGCGAAGATCGACACGCCGCGGCTAAGGTTCTTAGCGATCTGGCGCGGCCGATCGTGGCCTTTCATCCGGGAAGCGGAAGTGAGACGAAAAACTGGCCGGTCGAAAACTGGATTGAGATCGGAAATCGTTTGCTTGCTTCGACCGATTTCAGCGGCTCGATTCGTGATCGTTTTCGGTGAAGCGGACAAACGTCAGATAACACGACTTGGATCGATTTGGGAAAGCCTACGCGTTCGACTTGTAGAGAATTTGCCCTTGCCGCATCTCGCGGCAGTCCTCGAGGGAACAATCTTCATTGGGCACGACAGCGGAATCTCACATTTGGCAGCCGCTGCCGGCGCAAATTGCATTTTGCTTTTCGGGCCGACCGATCCGGCGATTTGGGCTCCGTTAAATGAGAACGTTTGTGTCCTGCACGCGCCGGAGCGGGATTTGCGCCGGCTGGACGTCGATGTTGTTTGCGATGCGCTTGGTCACGCGCTGATTCGCATCGGCATCAGGACGTAGAGAAACGGGGTCTGAATCTTCAAGACGCCCGGGCTCATTTCGTCGATGAGGTCGAGAAAGACTTCGTCTTCGGTCAGATTACGCAACGGCGCCATCAGAAACTCCGGATTGAACGCGATGGAAAAATCGCGGCCTTTGTAATTGACCGGGAGCGACTCTTTCGCTTCGCCCACTTCCGGCGTGTTCGCAGTGATGTCGATGTTGTTCTTACTGAAATTGAGCTTGATCGAATTGGACTTATCACTGGCGAGAAGCGAGACACGTCGCAACGAATTCAAAAATGTTTCGCGTTCGAGCGTGACGCGCTCTTTTGCTTCCGACGGAATGACCTGCCGGTAATTTGGATAATTGCCCTCGATCAATTTAGACACGAGCAGGGTCTTGTTCAGATCGAATGCAATCTGGCCACTGCCCACGCTGACTTTTACTTCGCCGTCATCCGTCAGCAGTCGCTGCAATTCGGTCACGGCTTTGGTCGGAACGATGATGTCGGCCTCATGACTGCGCGGGAATTCCAGCTCGATGTCAAGCATGGCCAACCGCCGTCCGTCCGTTGCCACAAGGGTGAGCTTGTTTTCCTTGAAGCTAAACAGGACGCCGTTGAGCACATAGCGTGTCTCATCGGTCGAAATGGCGTAGGATGTTTTTCGCAAACCGTCATGTAAATCCTTTTGCCGAATGGTGACGACCTTGGCGTTCTCAAATTTTGGGAGCGGAGGAAATTCTTCCTCGGGCAGCCCGAGAATCTTGAAGAAACTTTGCCCGCTGCGAATGGAGGCCGCGTTTTTTCCATCGACGTCGACCAGGATTTCGCTGGAGGGCAATTCGCGCACGATATTGAAAAGGCGACGCGCCGGCAGGGTCGTGGCGCCTCCCTTTTCTACTTGGGCTTCAAAACTTCCGCGCACGCCTACGTCAAGATCAGTGGTAGTGAGATGAACTTCGTTGCCATTGGCTTGCAAAAGCACGTTGGAAAGAATCGGCAGCGTCGTTCGGGTGCTGACGACGTTTTGAACCTGTTGCAGGCCTTCGAGCAATTTTTCTTTGGTAGCGCTGAATTTCATGAGAGAGACGCGCTTAAGATGTAAAGCCTCCGATTTTGTTCGGCAACCGTAAAGTCTCGGTGGCCAATCAGCGTTGCAGGGAACTGTCGATGAACGAAATCGTCTGGCGGATGTTGTCCTGTTCTTTCATGCGTTTTTTCACCAGTTTGCAGGCGTGCAGCACTGTGCCGTGATCGCGTCCGCCAAAAGCGTCGCCGATTTCGTTTAGGGAAGACTTAGTTAGCTCGCGCGCCAGATACATGGCCACCTGCCGTGGGAAAGCGATGCTGGCAGGACGACGTTTGCTAGTCATATCGGCCAGGCGCACGTCGAAATGCTCGGCCACTCGTCGCTGAATTTGTTCGATCGTGATGGAGTTGCGAGCCTCCTCCTGCAAAATGTCTTTGAGCAAATGCTCGATCACCTCCTGGGTCAGCTCTTTTCCGCTGAGTGACGCGAATGACGCCACCCGCATAAGCGCCCCTTCCAGCCGGCGAACATTTGTCCGAATCCGGCTGCCGAGAAACTCGAATACCTCATCGGACAGCTTGATCTGCATCGTGCGCGCTTTCTTGCGCAAGATGGCCAGGCGTGTTTCGATCGCTGGCGGCTGAAGCTCCGCAGTCAGGCCCCATTCGAAACGTGAGACCAGCCGGTGCTCGAGATTCGGCGATTTCCGAAGCGGGGCGATCGCACGAGAGCACGATCTGTTTATGTCCGTCAAACAGCGTGTTGAAGGTGTGGAAAAATTCTTCCTGCGAACGTTCCTTCCCGCCCAGGAACTGAATGTCGTCGATCCAAAGCAAGTCGGCCTGGCGATAACGCTTTCGGAATTTGACCAAATTGTTGTGCTGGATCGCGTCGATGAATTCATTGATGAACAGCTCGCTCGAGAGATAGATCACCTTGGTATTTTTCTTTTTCGCCACCACGTTTTGGCCAATCGCCTGCATTAGGTGCGTCTTTCCGAGTCCTACGCCGCCGTAAATGAAAAGCGGATTGTAAGTGCGGGCCGGCGATTGCGCGACCGCGAGACTGGCGGCATGCGCGATCTCGTTGTTTGGCCCGACGACAAACGATTCGAAAGTGTTTCGCGGATTAAGCCCGAGCGTGATGCCGGCGGCTTTAATCTCGCGCCCCGAATCAGTTTCCTTCGTGACACCTTTTTCAATCGTGGATTCGATCGACGGTTCCGACGGTGAGAGGAATCTTACTTTGTGGGGCTCGCCCAAGGCCGTTTCGATTGCCGCGTGCAGCGCCGCCATATGATTACTCTCGATCCAATATTGGTAGATGTTGTTTGGGACCCGAAATGTGAGTGCGTTGTCGGTGGCTTCGACCAGTTCAAGCGCAGAAAACCATCGCTTAAATGTGTCGGCACTGACCTGCGGTTTTAATGCCGCCGAGAGTCTCTGCCAAAGTTGCGTACACTTCTTGTCCATAGCGACTTGTTAACAGTGTTACACAATCGCCATAAAGGCGGTTGTGGTGAAAATCGACAGATCCGGCACCGGCGGCGTCCCGCCGACGCAGTGTGGGCTGCGAGAACCAAGGGGCGCCGAAAGGCGTGAAAATCTGCGAAATACGATGGAAAAATGACTTTTGCCCGGAGAGGACACGGTTGGCCGCAGCAAGATCGGCCTGTTGGTTGAGTCGTCGATTCAATGGGGTTAAGGCCTCATTCATTCTTAGCGGTCAATGTTTTTTGGAAATGTTCACATCTTATTCACATGCCCCCGCCTTTCGCTCCCCTGCCAGCGGCTTGAGATTAGAAACCGCGTTCAAAATCGACAAGAAAAAATCTGAACTTTATTTTTCATTTCCGGTCAAAAAATTCTTGACTGAAAAAAGCAAATCGACATTGCCCAAAAATTACAAAACGCCGCGCCTGCTCGCTTTTGGCTCCGCTTTCGCGATTGACCGCATCCGCAGACCCGCGCATCTTTATTTTCCTTAGAGCGCCCTTGATTCTCAGTTCCAATCTCGAGTGACCATGCGCGGCCTTCTTTTTTCGTTTGTCGTGTTTGCTCTTTTGAGCTCGTCCGCGTGCGCCGTGGAGGAATTGCTTCCGCCGTTCGGTTTTCGTTGGAACGATCCGATGTCGCGAGTGGAAGCGGTGCTCAAGGGTGCTAAAGCGCAAATCGTTTCACGGGAAAAGAAGGAAAACCGCGAAATCTGGACCGTGGAAGGTCTTGTTCATCCCGGTTTGAAACGTACGCTCTTCACTTTCAAAGGCGGCGCGCTCTTTGGTGTGGAGTTGCAATACGAATATCCTGACTGGACGATCGAGCGTTACAACGAGCGAATGGGAGAGATCCGGCGTTATTTCGATTCCAAATACGGCACCGGCAAATTAGTTTCTCGCACCCGCGATACCGATTCTGACGTCATCCAAACGCTTGTCGGTTATCAGTGGACGATCGGCGCGACAATGCTGGAGCTTTTCTATTTTTCCGCGCAACACGATACGCTACTTTTTCGGACGATTTCGGTCGATTACAAGGCGCTCTAACTCTGTATGCGTGGCGGTCTGTCTATCGCGCCTCAGCCATCAGCGAGAGCGAGCCACTTCGAGACGCGAGGCTCAAAGCGTAGCTTCGCCCACAGGCACCTGCCGGTGTCGCGCGCCGCGCTGCGTTTCCTTTTGCAATCGCTTGAGTCGGCTTGATAACGCCACTTTCGCGGCCGAGCTCATCCGATCGATAAAAAGAATTCCGTTCAAGTGATCGACCTCGTGCTGAATGGCGCGTGCCAGGAATCCGCTCGCTTCAATTTCACTCGGCTTGCCTTCCAAATTCAGTGCTCGCACTGAGACCGATTTTGCCCGTTCGATTTCGCCGTCAATCTCCGGAAAGCTTAAACAACCTTCGGTTCCAAATTCTGTTTCGTTGCCCAACTCGACCTCGGGATTGATCAAGACAAGCGGCATCATCTCCTTGGGATCGACATCCTGGCGGTGGAGCTTCATCTTGCTCGGCCGGTCTTCCACCTGCGAAATGTCGAGAACGGTGAGTTGGAGCGCTTCACCCACTTGTTGTGCGGCAAGGCCGACGCCGTTGGCTGCATGCATTGTCTCGATCATGTTCTGGGCAAGCTCGCGAACGTGATTGTCGATCTTGTCCACGCGTTTGCCTTTTGCGCGCAGAACCGGATCGCCGTACTGCAAGATTGATAATCTCATTTTTGTTCGCGAGTGAAGGCCGGCAAATTTTTCACCCCGGCAAGTTTCAATGCGTCCATTACCTTCACGATCGTCTGCCACGACGCTTCGTCGGCAGCTTGCAGCACGAGCGAAGATTTTCGCGTCGGAGGCAGATTACGGACCGCCTCCTCGAGTTCATCACCGCTCACACTTTTACCATCCAATTTGATGTTGTTGTCTTTATCGACCGTCACAATGGCGTGCTCGAGCTCGGCCGGGTTGTTGGTGGCGGTTTTCGATTCCGGCAGATTGATTTGCACTTCGGGCTGATCCTTTTTGAACGTGGTCGAGACGACGAAAAAGATCAGCAAGATTGTCAGAATATCGACCAGCGAGACAATAATGATGGAAGGCGCGCGCCGCTTCTTGACCGCGAATTTCATGACGCGAGATGGCGAGCTTGCTTCACGCCACCGGGGCGGGCTCAGGCGGCGGCACCGGCTTGGGCGGCGGCGGTTGCGGCGCGAAGCGACCGTAATAGCATTTGGAAAGGAGGTCGGTGACCAGCGATTCCATTTCAACCGAGAGGACTTCCACTTTTTTTGAAAAATAGACGAAGCCAACGAGGCTCGGTACGGCGATTCCCAACCCGAATACCGTGCAGTTAAGCGCTTCCGAAATTCCGCGGGCAATTTGTTTTGCGTCCGCCGCGCCCGCGCTCAAGCCGAGGCTGGCGAAAACGTGAACAAGGCCCGAGACCGTGCCGATCAATCCAATCAACGGCGCAATGCCAATGATTACTTCAAGTACAACCAAGCCGCGCTCCAGGCGCACCATTTCGTGACGCGCGCGAGTTTGCACGGCTTCCACGTTTTCCGAACGCGGCCAGCGCAGATTCGCCAGGGCCACGCGGACAATCCGAGCGAGCGACGACGGATCGTGATTGACCATGCGGTAAAGCCGCTCCGGATTGGCGCCCGGGGCCAGCCGTTCCATCTCGCTCTCAATCGGTAACGGCAACACATTTTTTTCCCGCAACGCGAGAGTCCGCAGAATAATGATCGTAAGCGAGACGATCGAGCAGACAAGCAGCGGCCACATAAAAATGCCGCCCTTCACAAAAAATCCGCTGACGCTTTGAAAGACTTCGGACATTTCGGCGATGATTAATTGGGAAACATCGTAAATGTGATGTCTTGATCCAAACCTTCGGGCGGAAGCGTGCTTGCCACGTCTTCGGGAATGGGCGGCAACTGGATCTCGATGATCGATTGAAGGCACACGTTGGCGAAAGCCTCGTTGGAACTATTTTGGATCACCTTCACTGATCCGTTCCTCACCCGGCCGCTGCGGTCAACCGAAAAGACAACATGTGCTGTGCCAATGCTGATCAGATCGCCTTTTTCAGCGACATACTGATACCAACGCGATCCGATCGCATCGTAAACCATTTTTTGGTAGCGACCAAGCGGTGTCCCGATCGCGTTGACCGATGACGCGCCACGGTTTGTGATCGATCCCGATACGCGCGTCTTTTCCCTTTGTGGACGATAGGTTGATTTCGGCTGTCGCGGTGTTGCGGCAGCGGTCGGTTGAATTGCCGGAGTCGGCGTCGAGGTCAGCATCGCAAATTGCTCCGACTCGGAAATTGGCGTCGATTGCGGGGTCGGCTGTGGTGTTTGGGAGGGGCGCGGGCTCTCCTGGGGCTGCACGCTCGGTTGCGGTTGGGCCCCATCGTTCGGCAAGGCGTATTGTTGTGTTTCCAAATCAAGTGCGGGCCGGTCTTTTCCCTGTTGCGACGGAACGGGCATGCTTCCGGTTGGCGCAAGCTGGCTCGCCCCGATCGAGTTTGCGTTCGATTCGAACGTTTTCTCTTTTGGTTGCTCGGCCGATTGTTTCGATTCGTCCGTTTCCATGAACATTGTGTTCTTTGGAGTTATTGGCGCCGGCGTCGCAAGATCGACAAATGTGAGTTCGACCGGCTTGTCTTCCTCGATCGAAATCGGCGACGACAACATCCCGCCAAAAACCGCGACCAAGGACGCGATTACCAGATGAATGAAGAGCGCGGCCAGCAGAGCCCAAAGTATCTTTCGGAACTCCTGTTTTCTTTCGGCCGCGTCGTCCGCGGAATGGCCGATGATGAATTCCGCTGTGGTCATGAATTTAGGGGGCGAAACACTATCTCAGACGTGCCACGGTGACAAATTAGCTGCCTCCCCGAATTCGCCTCAAAGCTTGGACCTTCGCACCGTAGTTCGTGCATGATGAAATAAGTATTGCTGGGCGTAGCCGCCCTGCTTGCCAAAGTATTCTTCTGTGAACCTTCGCAGCCGGGCGGCGTTCAATTTTCGAGCGCCTGGAAAATACTTTTCGCGTAAAACGCGCTCGACCCAGACGTCGATCGGGAAGGCACTGAGGCGCTCGTAGGCAAAGAGCATCACACAATTAGCAACCTTTGCGCCCACGCCGGGGAGCCCGGAAAGTTTTGCTTGAAGATCAAGATCGGAAAGCGCGGACCAAGCTTCCAGATCGGCGTTGCCTGAGCTGACAAGCCGAGCGGTCGCGAGGAGGTTCTTCGCCCGATAACCGAGCGCGCATTCGCGGAGTTGTTTTTCGGAACTTTGGGCAAGGCGCTCCGCCGAAGGAAATGCATGAACTACATATTTGTCGATCTTGCGAGCGTTGCCGAAACGATTACGCAACGCTCGGGAAATCTGCCGGATATGGACGATCTGCTTCATCGAAGAGCAGATGAATGTCGCCAGGCATTCCCACTTCGGTTGCCGGATGATCCGCAAGCCGCGACAAAAATCTCGCGCCACGTTCATGACCGGATCGTCCGGAAAGGAAGCGCAAATTCTTGCGAGCGGATGATCGAGTGCCAAATAGTTCCGAACAACATCTGCGCTGGCCGGGCTGATAAACAGCAAGTTGCCCTGTTGTTCGACATAAACTGGGCGCTCACCAATCGCGCCGATGAATCCAGCGGCGGTTTTTTCCCAATGGAAGACCTGCCCGGAATTGAGCGTCATCGCCAGATTGAAATCCGACGCTGAAATCTCATTCAGTTTCATCGCGTTTTCCGGCCACAGATTAACACGGATGAAACACAGATGTTGGAATCGGACGTTCCATTTCTTTATCTGTGTAAATCTGTGTTCATCTGTGGCTAAGTAAGATCGACATGGACGCGCGGCTTGCGATCGACAGCGGAGTCTTGCTTCTTTATTTCTTTGTAATCATTTTCATCGGCCTGCGCATGGGCCGCAAGGAACGCGACCTGGAAGATTTCGCTCTCGGTCGCCGGCAAATCCCGTGGTGGGCAGTGCTCGCCTCGATCATCGCCGCCGAAACGAGCGCCGGCACTTTTTTCGGAACGCCGGGCGAAGGTTTTGCGCTGCGGAATTACACTTACATCCAGCTGGCCTTCGGCACAATCCTGGCGCGCCTTCTCGTCAGTTACATTTTCATCAAGCCGTACTACGACTACAAAGTCTTCTCGATCTACGAATATCTGACCGCCCGGTTTGGCGTTGCGACCAAGAACGCCGCCTCCGCAGTGTTTATGTTCACCCGCTTGCTCGCTTCGGGCGCGCGGCTTTACGTCGCCGCCATTGCGCTCGTGCTCGCTTACGAAATGATTCGCGGCACGCGGCCCGGACAAACTGAAACCCTTCTTATCTACATCGGCGCGACGGTCGTGATCGTGATTCTGACTGCGATCTACACGACCATCGGCGGAATCAAAGCGGTGGTTTGGACGGACTTCATTCAGGCTTCCATCATGATGGGCAGCGCACTCGTTGCGCTTGGTCTGCTTTACAGCGCGATTCCCGGAGGCTGGCACAAAGTCGCAGAGCTCCACGGCGGTTTTCATTTATCCGACATCATCACGACCGGACTCGATCCCGCGAAAAGTGGGTGGGACAAATGGAAAGGCATGTTCGAGATCGAGTACACAATTTTTGCCGGACTCATAGGATCGACATTCATCACCATGGCCACGCACGGAACCGACCAAGACATGGTCCAACGCATGTTGACGGCCGTGGATATTCGGCGCAGCCGGCGCTCGCTCATTCTTTCTGGCATCGCCGACATTCCGATCGCGCTCACATTTTTGAGCATCGGCCTGCTGCTCTGGGTTTATTACCAGACACACTTCGATCCGAATCTTCCGAAATCGCCGAACGATATGTTTTGCCATTTCATTCTCTACGAAATGCCGATCGGCCTGCGCGGTTTGCTGATCGCAGGAATTTTTGCCACAGCGATGGGTTCGCTCAGCACCGCGATCAACGCGCTCGCCACGAGTTTCACGCGCGATTGGTATGAGCCTTACATCAATCCGAGCGCGACCGGCGAAGAGAGTCTGCGCGCCGTTCGCTGGGCCACGGTCGGCTTTTCCGGCCTCATGATCATCGTAGCGTCGGCCACTTCTTATTTTGTGATCGCGCTGCCAAACGTCCGCATCATTCCGATCGTGATCGGAATTTATGGTTACACCTACGGTTCGGTGCTCGGCATTTTCCTAGCCGGCATGCTCACAAAATCGCGCGGTAACAATCGTGGCAACATCATCGCCATGGTTACCGGCTTTGTCGTCGTCACAATTTTGAGCGATCTGCTGAATACGATCGCGCGATTGTTCGGCGAGGTTGCCTACGTTAAGCCCGATTGGCTCCCGACCATGGAATTTCCGTGGTGGATTTGTTTCGGAACAATCGTCACTTTTTTCGTGGCGGTGCTGTTTAGCACCAAGAAGAAGCAAGCGTAATTCGGTTCTGCGACCGGATCGAAGTGTGCTTACTTTTCCAAGTGATTGAGAATCGCGCGCTTCTAATCGTCGGGCACGGATCAACGGTAAATCCGGATTCGAGCGCGCCAACGTTGGCGCACGCTGCCGAGATTCGGCGGCGAAAAGTTTTTACCGATGTTGGTTGCGCGTTTTGGAAAGAGGAACCGAGTTTGCGCGATGCCGCTCTCTTGTTCGATCCGGCAACTGTTAGCGAGGTTTACGTGGTGCCGAACTTCATCAGCGAAGGCTATTTTACCCAGACGGTGATTCCGCGCGAGCTGGAGCTAAGCGCGCGAACGACGAAACGCGCGGATGGCCAGGTTTGGAAATACTGCGAGCCGGTCGGGAGCCATCCGCTCATGACCGCATTGCTCGTGCAACGGGCGCGTGAAATCGCGCCGGGTGTGCCGGAATCTGAAACGAGTCTCTTGATCGTGGCCCACGGGACCGATTTGAATGAAAACAGCGCGGTAGCGGCGAAGCGCGAAGCGGAAAAGATTCGAGGTCTTGGTCGATACGCCAATGTTCTCAACGTTTACATGGAAGAGTTTCCTTTGGTTTCCGATTGGCAGAGCTTGACCAGCACGCCAAACGTAGTGGTAGTGCCGTTTTTCATTTCGGATGGCTTGCACAGCTACGAAGACATTCCCGTGCTGCTTGGAATCGCAGAGAAAAGATCGACATCTTCTTCTCTGGCGCCACGGGGGGAAATTTTCCAGGGCAATCCGTACAAGATTGACGATCGCTCGCTCTTTTACGCCAGCTCCATCGGCACCGAGCCGCGGGTCGCGGACATCATTGTCGAGCAAACGTTGCAGTTCGACAGTTGACAATCCCGCTCGCGTTCTCAGTTTTCTACGCGAGATTATTGCCCCGCGATGAAATCCGAGACGTGCAAAGTCCTCCAGGAAATCGGCGCGTTCGTTCTCGCCGGGGGCTGCACCGCAAAGCGGATCAATAAGGTGGCAGAGATGATTCGCTCGGCGCGCGATTACCGCTGGGTTGGCATTTACAAAATTGTGAAGAAGGACTTCGTGATTCTGACTGGCACCGGTGGTGAGCCGCCGGCTTATCCGCGTTTTCCGATCACACAAGGTCTTTGCGCCGCGGCGCTCGAGTCGGGCAAGCCGATCGTCGTGGGCGACGTGCAGAAAGATGCACGATATCTGCCCACGTTTCACACCACCCGGTCGGAGATCATCGTGCCGATGAGAAACGAACACCGAAAAATCCTCGGGATGCTGGACGCGGAGAGCGACAAAGTGAAGGCATTCGGCGAAGAAGATCGGCAATTTCTCGAGCGCGCGGCCGGTCTAATCGCCCACTGCCTCGCGTAACTCGCGCGATGCCCGATTCAATCGCGAAGGCGCTCGAACAAGCGCTGGTCGGTTCGTGCTGGTTTGGTCAAGTTCTGATCCAACGAACAGCCACCGGCGGTTTTGTCCTTCGTCACCGAGATGACGAAGGCCGTGATGATCTTCGAGTTTTCAGAGATCCCGAAGACGCCCGGGAGATCGTGCGCTACGATGACAACGGAAATTATCGGCCGCTCAAGACCGCGCCAAATCTGCGCCACGGCTGGCGCCTGGAGATTGCCGACCTTGGCGAGCTGCGGCGCGCGCTCGATTATTTTTACCCTGCCAGACTCGCGATGTTCGGAGTGTGGAAAGAAAGCCGACTTACAACTATTCCGCTGCGCGCGACTTTGAATCGACAATCGGGAATGTATCGCGTCGCGGCAAAAATTTCGGATGAGCAGATTAGAGACGTCGTGGCAAATTTTTGCACGTCTGACGGCGGCTGCTTGCGGACGATTTTGTGGAAGCGAGATACAGGCGGCACCGTTGGATCGACAAAATTGCCGCCGGAAAAATTTGATCCGGTGCACGACCAAACCGGCGGCGGCGAACGAACGATCCCGCTCCTGTGTCAGGAAGCGTGCAATTTGCTCGTGGCGGAATGTCGCAAGGTTGTGAAAATGGAGGCTGCGTTGTCAGCGCCGAAGTAATGGGACACGACGACACGCGTCGTCTTTCCAATTAATAGAGATGATTCTTCGCGCGCGCGTTGTCGTTACTATGGATGGTCCGCTGACCGAAAACGGGGCGGTTGCCATTTCGGGAAATCGAATTGATGAAGTCGGAAGATTTCCAGAAATCGCCGCTCGGCATTCGGGGGAACAAGTTGTCGACCTTGGCGAGCAAGCGCTGTTGCCAGGCTTAATCAATGCGCATTGTCATCTCGATTACACTTGTCTCCGCGGCAAAATTCCGTGGCAGCGATCGTTCGCGGATTGGATTCGAGCGATTAACGCAGCCAAAGAAAAGCTAGGTCCGGAGGATTATGTCGCCTCGATCAACCGGGGTTTTGCGGAAGCGAAAAGGTTTGGAACCACGACGATTGCAAACCTGACAGCATTTCCGGATTTGATTTCGCAGGTGCAGTCGCCGATTCGGACCTGGTGGTTCGGAGAACTGATCGACGTTCGTACGCCTGAGCGTGCCGATGAAATGGTCAACCTTGCCGTCGAATGGTTGAAATCGGCAGAGCATTGGGGGCTGGCGCCGCACGCACCGTTCACGGCATCAGTGAATTTGTATCGGCGATGCGAAGAAATTGCGGGTGCCAAAAAAAATGTTTTGCTCACGACGCATCTGGCTGAGTCGCTTGAGGAGATGTCAATGTTTCGCAACGGTTCAGGGCCGCTCTACGAGTTGATAAAGCAGACGGGGCGGGATCTGAGCGATTGCAATAGGCATGGGACGCCGCTTGAAAAATTTGTCGGCGCAACCGGCCGTCGCGCTCTACCTTGGATCGTCGCCCACCTCAACGAGCTAACCGCGAGCGACTTCGATTTAATGGCAGGATTGGCAACGAAGTTTTCGATCGTTCATTGTCCGCGCAGTCACGGGTATTTCGGACATTCCCCGTTTCAGTTTGAGAGATTGCGTTCGCTCGGATTCAACGTTTGTCTCGGAACGGACAGCCTCGCGAGCAACGATAATTTGAGTTTGTTCGCCGAGATGCGGCAATTTCGCCAGAATTTTCCAGCAGTTTCACCCGAAAAAATTTTGTCGATGGTAACGGCGAATTCAGCGGAAGTGTTGCGGCAGGAGGACGTGCTTGGCAAAATTAGGCCAGGCTTTTATGCCGACTTAATTGCTGTTCCATGTGCAAGACCAACAAATGTGTCTGAGGAAATTTTGGCGTTCGATCAGGGGGTAAATTGGTTGATGCTGGACGGCACTGTGCAAAAAATCGCCTAGCGAGCGGGATTCTCATTTCCGCTTTCTTTTTCTCAAAAGTGAAATATTCTCCGCGCTGAGATTTCATGGCAAAGATTGTAATTATTGATGATGAGCCGGCAATGGTTGAGGTGATCGTGACGCTTTGTCGCGAGAAAGGGCACCAGGTTTTCCCGTTTAATTCCGCAGCGAAAGCGGTCGAGCAGCTCGACAGCATCGCGCCGCAGGTGGTGATCGCCGACATCAAGATGGAGACAATGACCGGCTTTGATGTCTTGAGGCACGTGCGTGAACATCATCGGCAGACGACTGTGATTCTAATCACCGCCTACGGAACGGTGGAAACGGCGGTCGAGGCGATGAAGATGGGCGCCTACGATTACGTAACCAAGCCGTTTAAGATCGACGAGCTGCAATTGACTGTGCAACGGGCGCTCGATTACCAGGCGGCGCTGCGTGAGAACGTCTATCTACGCAAGGAGCTCAAGAACCGCTACCGATTCGAGAACATCATCGGCACGAGCGCGCGGATGCAGGAAGTTTATAGCTTGATCAACAAGGTCGCCGACACAGATAGCACGGTCCTGATCGTCGGTGAAAGCGGCACGGGCAAGGAGCTGGTCGCGCGCGGTCTGCATTTCAACAGCAATCGACAGCATCATCCGTTCGTCGCGATCAATTGCAGCGCGCTGCCCGAAAATTTCCTCGAGTCGGAGTTGTTTGGTCATAAGAAAGGCTCTTTCACCGGGGCAGTTGCGGACAAGCGCGGCTTGTTCGAGGAAGCGAACCTGGGCACGATTTTTCTCGACGAGGTGAACTCGATGGCTCCGCCATTGCAGACGAAATTGCTTCGAGTGTTGCAGGAGCGCGAGGTGCGGCGGGTGGGCGACAACAAAAGCTCACCGGTCAACGTGCGCGTGGTGGGCGCGACCAACGAACCCCTGCAGCCAAAGCTTAAGGACGGAACGTTTCGCGAAGATTTGTATTACCGGCTGGCGGTTATTCCAGTTGAGATCCCGCCATTGCGCGAGCGTCTCGAGGACGTGCCCCTGTTGGTGAATCATTTTCTGCAAAAACAGGCCAGCGCGACGGGAGGCGAGCCAAAAAAGATCGAATCGCAGGCAGTGGACATTTTGTGCCACTACGATTATCCGGGAAACGTGCGCGAATTGGAGAACGCCATCGAGCGCGCGTGCGCGCTGTGCGAGAATGATCTGATTCTGCCAAGTGATTTGCCGCCGCACATCGTCAGCTACGCCAAAGGCGATAAAGCCGACCAGGCGATAGCATCGATGCCGGTCGGACAAACACTCGACCAGTTCATTCAGCAACAGGAACGCACCTACATCGAAGCCACGCTTGCTCACTATGGCGGCTCACGCGAGAAAGCTGCGAGCATGCTCGACATCAGCATGGCCACGCTTTATCGGAAAGTTGAGCCAAAAAATAAAAAGTAACAAGGCAGGGCGATTTCAAATCGCGGCTCCTTGGATAGCTTAGATGGAAATGAACGATCCCGGTCCGAGCGCGCGTGAGATGGAGCGCGTGAATTGGATGGAGTTTCGCGATTGGGTCCCGGCGAAAATCAACACGGTGTTGCTTCCGCTGGGGACGATCGAAGCGCACGGAGTCGCGGCCAACGGCGCCGACATTATCGCGCCGGTGGCGATGGCGCGCGAAATTGCGCCGCGGCTCGATGCAATGATCGCGCCGGTCGTTCCCTACGGATTCACCGGAGTTTTGGATGCGTATCCCGGGGGCTTCACGATCCCGGAAGACGCATATCGGGCCTACGTCCGCGCGGTATTGGTTGGTTTGGCGAGGAACAAATTCAAGAACATCATTTTGCTAAACGGTCACGGTGGCGGACAGACCGCGATCTTGAGCGGGCTCGTGCAGGAAGTGGGTCGCGAGACCGGCGCGCGAATCTTGGCGGTGAATTGGTGGTCATATTGTAGCGATCTGACGTTAGAAGTTTTCGGTCAAGAAGGCGGCCACGCCGGCGAGAACGAAACGGCTTACGTTATGGCAATAGACCCTTCGCTCGTGCGAAAGGAACAATACAATCCGGACATGGCCACGCCGCTTCCCGCTCCCAACACCTGGAGCGCGTATCCGTTCCCTTCGAGCATCATGCTTTACAAGGAGGGCCAGGGTTATCCGCAGTTCGATCTGGCGAAGGCGAAGACCTATTTCGCGAAGGTCAACGACAAGATCGCGGGCTTGATCCAGGAGACGATTAAGAAGTGGGACATGGCCGGCTTGTGACCGCAGTCGGCCGATCTTGTTGTAGCGCCGTTCTTTCTGCTTTCGGCGGTCATGGGCCGCCGCTAAAGAGAAAAGCCTTAGCCCCGTTTGCTAAAGATTTTCAGTTCTTCAGCGGCTTGCTGCATGTCGTCCAGTTGCTGGAGCGTAGCTTGCTGCCGTTTGAGAAGTTCGTCGTTGGCCGCTTTCACTTTCTCCAGCGTTTTGATCGCTGCTTCGATGGATCCCGAATTGGACGGGACAGCGGAAGACACAGCGGTTGATGTTGACGTTGCGGTCGGAGCCGTAGCTGCCTGGACTACGATCGGCTGCGGCGACTGACTCTTCACATTAGCCATTGTGGCAATCAACGACCAGGTCGCGATTAACGTGATGAAAAGAATTTGGCGTTTTGTGATCATTTTTTTGGAGGTAGCGGTGGCTTATGTGCGCCGCCGGCTCTACTCATGAGGATTCGAGCGACCCGAAGAGCTTCGGCGAGGTCGGTGACCTTCGTTTCGATTTTGGATTCGTTATCGGCGATTTGGGCCTGTGTAACCGTAAGTTCTTTTACCAACATAAGAAGTTGTTGATCTTCAGCGTCGGGTCCTTGTGCAGCTAACGGGATCGTTGCGAAGATAGCCGCAGACAAAATGGATCGTACAATGGTCTTCATTATTGGCTTCGCGAGGCGAAGATCCGTGCCGTGCGAATTGTCTCGGCGACGTCGGCTAACTTGGCGTCGACCTTGGCCTGGTTATCGGCGATTTGACCTTGCTGGACCTGCACCTCTTTAATGAGTGTAAGCAGTCTCCTCTCGTCGTTCGATTCTGGTGTCTGCGCGACGCTGGATGAAATGACGAGGAGCGTAACGGGAAGTAAAATCGTGAGAAGAATTCGTTTCATTTTGAAGCACTCGACTCGATCAACCAAGTAGCAAGTCGTGTTCCGCGTTTCGCACCTGTCAGCACGAAGTGGCTCAGATTGACATCCGCGGTCCGCAAATTGCTTGCCTGTGCCCGTCAAAATTGGTATCCTCCGCTCATGGCAGGCCAAGGCATGCATCAAACGCAGAATCTCTCTCTGCAACAGGTCCTTGCGCCGCAGCTCCAGCAAAGTCTCCTCATCCTGCAAGCGCCGCTACTCGAGCTGCGCAATCTCGTTCAGCAGGAAATGGAAACCAATCCTGTCCTGGAAGAACTGGCTGACGAACCGAATCCGGATGAACCAGGCGATTCGGATGTTGCCAAGGACGAGAAGTTCAAGGAGGAATTCGATAAGCTGGCAAAACTCGATGAAGAATGGCGCGATTACATGGCGCAATCGAGCAGCTACACCGGCCGTTCCCAGGAAGCCGAAGATAAGCGCCAGTTCTTTTTTGATTCGATCCCGACGCAGGAAACGCTGCAACAGCATCTCATGGGGCAACTCAATCAAAATGTGCTAAACGGCGACGACCGCAAAACCGCTGAGCTCATTATTGGCAACATCGACGATAATGGATTTCTCCAGACCACGCCCGAAGAGATGGCGCTCAACACCGGCATTCCCAAGGAAGATTTCGAGCACATGCTCACTCTCATTCAGAGTTTTCATCCGCCGGGCGTGGGCGCGCGCGACTTGCGCGAGTGTTTGCTCATTCAGCTGAAGCGCGAGGGCAAACAAAACAGTCTCGAGTACAAGATGATCTCCGAGCACATGCAGGACCTCGGAAAGCGACGTTTCCCCGAGATTGCACGCCGCATCGGCGTCAGCGTCGAACAGGTCCAAAAATGCGCCAACAGTATTGCACAGCTCGACCCGCGGCCGGGTGCGATCTTCGCCCAAGCGCCGCAAAATTATGTTTTGCCCGATGTCACCGTCGAAAAAGTAAACGGCAATTACCAGGTCATCCTAAACGGCGAACAAATCCCGCACTTGCGGATCAGCAACACCTATAAAGACATCATGGCGCAGGACAGTAACGGGAGCGAGGTCAAGGATTATATCCGGGACAAGATTCGGAGCGGGAAATTCTTAATTAAATCGATCCATCAACGCCAGCAAACCATCTCCAACATCGCGCATCAGATCGTGCAACGTCAGCATGAGTTTTTCGAAAGAGGATCCTCTTATCTCAAGCCGATGACAATGGTACAGATCGCCGACGCGGTGGGTGTACATGAAACGACGGTGAGTCGGGCTATTTCCGGCAAATACATGTCCACGCCGCAGGGCGTTTTTGAGATGAAATACTTTTTCACGCCCGGTTATCAAACTGCTACTGGCGAGTCGATGAGTAACACAAGCGTGAAGGAAGCGATTCTGGATCTGGTCAAGAACGAGGATGGAAATGCGCCATTGAGTGACAAGGAAATCGTCGAAATCTTGAGTAAGCGCGGTATCCCGATCGCGAGGCGCACGGTGGCGAAGTACCGGACGGAGCTGAATATTTTGCCCAGCAACATGCGGCGGAAGTATTGATGCCGAGCGTCAATACTTCGTTAAAAAGGTTGCAACCGTTACATTGTTAAATCGGTGCAATGCTTTTCCGCCATTGTAACTTTGTAGGCGCTTGTAACGTTTTAACGAACCCATGAATCCCGTCCTTCGCGCCATCGCTATCGCCGAATGGCGCGGGCTGCCGGAAAAATACTCAAGGCCGGACCGGTGGCAGGCGCCAGCCGACGTGTTGCCCAAATTGATGCAAAAGCTAGGGTTGAAGGAGCGCCTGCATGAAACCGAAGTAATCGAAGCATGGGCGAAGATAGTTGGCGAATTTATCGCTGCCCATTCAGCGCCGGTTGCATTGCGCGAGGGCGTGCTCTATGTGCGCGTGCTCCAGCCAGCCCTGCACTACGAGCTCGAACAGGTCTCGAAGATCGACGTGTTGCGGAAATTAAAGCAACGCTTCGGCGGCAAAGTCATCCGTGACATTCGATTTCGCGTTGGTTAAGACACTTTAATAATTCCGGGGAAATAACCGCGACGACAAATAAAGGCGAAAATTGGCCGCCAGTAGGTGCGGCAAAGTTGGGCGAGCGCCTCGCGCCCTCGGTCCTCGGTGGCTCCTTCCTTTGCGCAGGATAAAACCACGCTCCAGCACGTGGTTACGAATCGATTCGAGCTGCCCTCGCCCTTCCTGGGCGCCTCGTATTTCACAGGCGGCGATGATTCTATCTACCCGAGTAACACACAAGCCTGAAGCTCCGTGCCGCCTGCAGAGGGTCTCCAAGCAATTCTTCATCGGCAATAACCCTGTCACTTGCCTTCTACGGAAACGCCGCGCTGAAGTTCTCGAAAAATGAAAAGCTTTGTGGCAGGAAGAATTTCTCGATTCCTTCCCAATGCTGGGGAATGCTGGGTCCTTGATGAGAGATGACGACCAGATTCACATCGAGCAACTCAAAATCTTCTCGCGGGTTGGTGTTCCGCCGATGGAGCGGGAGAAACCGCAGCGTATCACTGTTAACATTACGCTCTGGCCGCGCGCTCAGGCGAGCGATTTGCGCGACGATATCGGCAAGGCCGTCAATTACTCGGCCGTCTGTGAGGAGACAAAAAGGTTCGTGAAGGACCGGTCAGACAGCCTCATCGAGACGCTCGGGGATGGCATCGCGACATATTTGTTGAAGAAATTTGCTATTTCAAAAATCACCGTGGAGCTGCGTAAGTTTGTTTTGCCTGACACGGACTACGTCTCGGTTACCGTGACCCGGACCGCTGCTGTTAGTTGAGAAAAAGGCTGTAGCGGCAGGGCGTGTCGCCGGCAAAGTAATTGATCATGCGAAAAGGCAGGTTAAACAAACCGGTGGCAGAAATTGCGCAGCGCTACAGCGAGTCGGTTTCGTTTGATTGGCGACTCTATCCTTACGACATCGCGGGATCGGTCGCGCACGCAAGCGCTCTTGCCCGGGCCGGAATCATTTCCGCCGCCGAGAGCGGCAAGATCGAGGATGGATTGCGCGCAATCGAACGGGAAATCGAGTCCGGAAAATTTCGGTGGGATCCGCTGCTCGAAGACGTGCACATGAATATTGAAACCGCGTTAACGCACCGAATCGGAGCTGCCGGCGGGAAGCTGCACACGGCCCGCAGCCGTAACGACCAGGTCGCGCTTGATCTGCGTCTCTATGTCAAAGCGGAGATTGAACAAGTCTCAACGCGCCTCAAAAGATTACAGGCCGTGTTGCTCAATCTCGCCCAGCAACATGTCGATGTTGTCATGCCAGGCTACACTCATTTGCAGCGCGCCCAGCCTGTCTTTTTCGCCCATTACTTGTTAGGCCAGATCGAAGCTTTCGAGCGCGACGCCGATCGCCTTCGCGATTGCCTCGCGCGCACCGATGTTCTTCCTCTCGGCGCCGGCGCGCTCGCCGGATCGACAATCGTGTTAGATCGAAAATTCATCGCGGAGGAACTCGGTTTCGCACAGATCAGCCAAAACAGCCTCGATGCGGTAAGCGACCGCGATTTCGTCTGCGAATTTTTGTTCTCTCTCGCCATGATCGGGATGCATCTCTCACGTTTGAGCGAAGATTTGATCACCTGGAGCACGAGCGAATTCGGATTTCTCGAGTTCAGTGACGCCTTTTCCACCGGCTCGAGTTTGATGCCGCAAAAGAAGAATCCGGACATGGCCGAGCTCACCCGCGGCAAGACCGGCCGGCTTTACGGAAACTTATTGTCCATCCTAACCACGCTGAAAGCACTGCGGTCGTCGTATAATCGAGACATGCAGGAAGATAAGGAAGCCCTTTTTGATTCCGTCGATACGGTTCGCCTCGCTCTCGAAGTCTGCGCAGCGATGTTGCCGGAAATAAAAATCAATCGCGCCCGGATGGAAGGTGCGGCGGACGATCCGAATCTTCTTGCTACCGATCTGGCGGAATATCTTGTCAAGAAAGGCGCGCCGTTTCGTGAGGCCCACGAGATCGTTGGCAAAATTGTCGCGCATGGCGCGAAAAAGGAGGTGCGGCTCAACCAAATCCCGCTCGCGGAATTAAAGAAGTCCTCGCCGTTGTTCGGTGTCGACGTTGTAAACGTATTCGACGTCCGGCGCTCCCTTGCGCAACGGACGGCTGTGGGCGCGCCTTCCCCCAAAAACGTCTCGGCGCAGATGGAGCATTGGCGCGCGCGTCTTAAACTCTAGTACTCGCTTTTCGGCTTTCGCTTCATAATCTTTCCGGGTGGAGAGAAGCAAAGTCATTCGCGGCAGGGAAGCGTGGGAAACCGTCTCGAGCGATCATCATTTCGCGAACGCACACCTCGAAGTCGTCACCGATCAGGTGCGAACACCGGCACGCCTAAAGCCCCGCTCCTGGACAATTGTGCATCGTAAAGCGGCGGTCATCGTGGCACCAATGACGAGCGACGGAAAAATTGTTCTCATTCTTCAGGAGCGAATTCCAATCCGAACGGTAATTTGGGAAATGCCGTCTGGTCAGATCGACAGTCACCAAGCCGATGAAGATGAGATTAGAAAAGTCGCCCTGCGTGAACTTCGCGAAGAGACAGGATATGAGTTGGCGCACAAAGGCGAGTTGATTGCGCTCGGTCATTATTTTTCGTCGCCGGGATTTACAGACGAGCATGGTTACCTTTTTCTGGCGCGACCGGTGAAGAAGTGCGCAGAAGGCAGCGCGCAGGATGAAACTGAGTCCATCCTGGATTGCCGCGCCTTCAGCATTTCTGAAATTCGACGAATGATCGCCGAGAACGAAATTCGCGACGCGAACACACTGGGGATGTGCGCACGGCTTGCTGCACGCGGCTTCATTTCTCTCAACGTTCCCCCTGATTGACTGTCAATCCCATGGCGCTGCGGGACATTTTCAAATTTCGGGAGCACCCCGAAACCGAGACTTCGAAGCCGTTTCTCGAGCATCTTGAAGACTTGCGATGGATGGTCGTCAAGATGTCGATCACGCTCGTGCTCGCGATGATTATCTGTTTCGGGTTTCGGTCGACACTCGTCCGGGTGATGCAGGCGCCGTTGCACGATGTCGAGACTCAGGTGGGGTCGCTGAAGGCGTTGGGAATTACTGATTCGATTGTGATTTCGTTTCATCTCGCGTTCTACGCGGGAATCGTTCTCTGCTTTCCGTTGCTGCTTTATTTCCTGGCGGAATTTGTTCTGCCCGCACTCACCGCAGTGGAGAAACGCTTTCTGTTCCCGGCCATCTTCGCCAGCTTCGCGCTTTTCCTGCTCGGCGTCCTGGTCTGCTATTTTTGGTTACTTCCGAAAACGATCCTTTTCTTCTTTCGCGACACACAATCGCTTGGCTGGGCGCCGACCTGGACGGTGCAGCAGTATTATTCGTTTGCGACTCGCTTCACGCTCGGCTTCGGTCTCGCTTTCGAATTGCCGGTTGTGGTCCTGGCGCTCGTCTACTTCGGCCTTGTCACCTATAAATTCATGGCCCGCACCAGGCCCTACGCGATCGTACTCATTTTCGTGCTTGCAACCATCATTGCGCCGACGCCGGACCTCCTGACTTTGATCGCGATGGCGCTGCCGATGTGTTTGCTTTACGAGAGCTGCATCTGGATCGCGTGGTTCATGGAGCGGCGAACATCGCCATCTGGCGCCTAAATCGCGTGGCAATTTCCCGCTACTCTCTTCTCTTTGGCGTTTTTGTGTTTATCCTCGGCGCCGCTATCGGCTCATTCCTGAACGTCTGCATTTACCGGCTGCCCCTCGAGCTTTCGATTAACAAGCCGCGCCGTTCGTTCTGCCCTGTCTGCAAGAGCCCGATTCCGTGGTGCCAGAATATTCCGCTTGTTAGCTGGCTCCTCCTTCGCGGCCGCTGCGCAAATTGCAGAAGTAAGATTTCATTCCGCTATTTCGGCGTGGAATTGCTCACGCCGCTGCTCTTTTTGGCGATCTGGCGGTTCTTTCCCTGGCAAATTGCGATCGCGTATTGGATCTTTGCCTCAATCCTCGTCGTTGCAACGTTTGTCGATTTGGAACATTTCATCATCCCGGATCAGGTGACGATCGGCGGGGCAACCGCAGGAGTCATCGCCAGTTTCGTCGTTCCTCAGTTGATGAATGCCGACTCGCGGCTCGCGGCGGTCATCCGGTCACTGCTCGCAGCCGCGCTCGGTTACGTCATTCTCTGGATTGTCCTAGAAGCGGGCAAAGTCGCTTTCGGCAAAAAACGCATCCGGCTCGATCGGCCGACACCATTCACGTGGACAAGGCGCGGCGATGATGCCGATTTCGTCGTAGGCGAAGAGCAAAGTTTGTGGAGCGATCACTTCGCTCGCGACAAGGACCGGTTGCTCGTCCATTGCGAGGAAGCGAAGATCGACAATCACTCTTTTGGGAACACGACTCTCGAATTTCATTATAATCGCGCCACTGTGGAGGGCGAAGAGTTTGTGCTTGATCACGTTGCCCGGATTTCGGGGGTGGCGTGCGAGCTGGAAATTCCGCGCGAGGCGATGGGTCGGGGCGACTTGAAATTTCTCGCGGCAATCGGCGCGTTTCTCGGCTGGCGCGCTGTTCTGTTTAGCATCTTGGCTGGCTCAATTCTTGGGTCCGCAGTGGGATTGATCACGCTCCTGGTGGGAAAACGGGTCTGGTCGGCAAGGTTGCCGTTCGGCCCTTATCTTGCGTTTGGCGCGTTGATTTGGATGTTCTTCGGCGACGCTTTTGTTCGTTGGTATCTAGGGCTGCTTAATCCCTCCTAAGCGCCGCCGCCGCTCCGGAGAATGCGCCAACGATGATCACGACATCGTAATCGAAATCCGTTGCCTGCAGAGAGAATGGACTTTGCCGGTCGCAAACGCAATTGTGTTCCCAATAGGATGATTCTCACAAACGCGCGTTTGATTTTTCCTGACGGTATTCGCGACGGCCTCGAAGTCGTTGTCGAAAACGGGAAGATCATGGCGATTCGCAGCCAGACAGGTTCGAGCGGAAATGACGATGTCGATCTCGCGGGAAACTATCTTGCGCCCGGCTTTGTCGATCTGCACCTGCACGGCGCGGTCGGGCGCGATACGATGGAAGCATCGGCCGGCGCATTTCGCGCGATTTGCGATTATCACGCTGGCGGCGGCACGACTTCGCTGCTTCTAACCACTGCCACAGCGCCAATCAAAGCGATTGTCGATGTCCTGAACGCGGTGCGTGATTGTCGATCTTCCATTCCACAAATCGCCGGTGTTCATGTCGAAGGTCCGTTCATTTCGAAAGCGAAAGCTGGCGCGCAGCGAGCAACTTTGATCCGCAAGCCGACGCCGAAAGCATATGCGCTGCTGCTTGAACACGGCGACGTGATCAAGCGAGTGACGCTCGCGCCAGAATTGCCGGGGGCGATCGATCTCATCGACGCATTGCGCAATCACAATATCGGTCCCAGTGGTGGTCACAGCGATGCGTGGGAGGAAGATGCCCGAGCGGCGTTCGACCACGGGATGCGCAGTGTGACGCACACATTTAATTGCATGTCGATGTCCCGCCGGCGAGGCGGCGATCGTGTCGCTGGATTGCTTGAGTTTGCCTTGAGCGAGTCGGAAATTCTCTGCGAGTTGATCGCTGATGGTCATCACGTGTCGACGACGTTGATGAAAATGTTGTATCGCGCAAAAGGATCGCGCGGAATTTCTCTTGTGAGCGATGCGACTGCCGGTGCGGGTTTGCCGGACGGCTCAAAATTTTCGCTATATGGCAGGAAATGCATCGTGGAAGAGGGCGTTTGTCTGCTGGCCGATCGTTCCGCTCTCGCGGGCGGCGCCGCGCGTATGATCGATCTCGTGCGGACGATGGTCGCGAGAGTGAATGTCCCGTTGCATGAGGCAGTCGCAATGGCGACCGACACGCCGGCACATGCAGTTGGCCTCACTTCAAAAGGTCAATTCATAATCGGAGGAGACGCCGATTTCGTTGTGATTTCACCGGCGCTGGAAGTCTTGCGAACGATTGTTGGCGGCGAGCAAATCTACGCTTGTTAGAACGCCAATATAAATTGCGCGATATCGAGCGAGGCCCGCGGCCGGCTGAGTTTGCTGATATTCGTTGACCATTCGCGCCATTGCTTTGCGTCGTTGGCGAATGCTCGCCTTGTTTGCGTGACAACTTCATCCGGCGAATCGACGATCGCGCCTGAATTGGTTGTGACGATCAGACGCGCGTTTCCTTCTTCCTGGCCCGACACAACGTGATTGACAATCATGGGGCAGCCGGCCGCGATGGTTTCCTGCACGGTGGCGCCGCCGGCTTTGCCGATGAGCAAGTGACTCTCACAAAGCAGGCGCGGAAGTTGATCTGTCCAGCCAAGGATATCGATCTTGCGATCTCCGGCGGCCGCTTCGATTGCCTGCCGAAGTTTATCATCGCGGCCAACCGTCACGGTCAAATCAACGTCGAGGTCGAGAAGCTTTCTTACCAATCCCGGCGCGCGGGCCGTGCCGGCATTGATTACATAGAGGACGCGCCGGCCAGATTGATTCGACGGCGGTTGGCGATCGCGCGCGAGATCGGCAAATTTTGGACTGACCGGAAATCCGAATGTTTTGATTTTTTCCGGCGCGATTCCGCCGGCCCGCACGACAGCGGCGCTTTGTTCGTTTGGAACAAGAAAATAATCGGCGGCGCAGCGGTACCAGATCGCATTCACTGTGATCGAATCGGTGACAACGACGATGCTCTTGCATCGTCTGCCCGGTCCGAGGATTTGCTCCAGTAAATACGGGTAGGGTGGGAATGTCGAAACGACCGCGTCCGGTTGAAAGCGGTCAAGCAAGCTCCCGAGATGTCTTTTGAGCGGGAGAAAGCTCCGGAAATTGTTATCGAAACTCTCTTTGTGATCGAGCCATTGGTAAACGTAACCCCACGATCGCGGCCAACGATTGATCAACGCTAAATACGCTTTGCGGATGATCTCGTGCACGACGCCATAGCTTTCGGCAAAAAGATCGCGCAACTCCACAGTCGCATCCGGCGCCACGCGGGCGAGGCCATCGCGAACACCGCGCGCCGCGCTGTTATGACCTTCGCCATAACCCGCCGTCAGGATCAGGAGCTTTTTCATGATTCGTTAGGCCAAGCAAATAAATATTGTAGCCACGGCGCTCTGTCGCCGTGCCTCTCGACGTTCGCCCCGACAGAGCGGGGCGGCTACAACCGTACCAGAATTTTCACGACGCAAAGTCAGGCGCGGCGGACGGGAAGTTTAATGGATATTTGTTCCGGGCAAAGTAAACTCTCGCTCGCGTGAAGGTGTTGCGCTTTATCTGGAGAATTTCCCGCCGCCTGGTGTGGGAAACCGCAACCGACAACACAACCGGTCTTGCCGGCCAGATGGCGTATCTCCAGCTAATCGCGCTCGCGCCGGGGTTGCTTTTCCTTTGGCATTTGCTCGGCCTCTTCGGCACCGATCCGGCGAAGCTCCACGGAATGTTCGGCGTCTTGAAAAGTTTTCTTCCGCCCGACCCCAAAGTGCAGGACATCCTCGATGCCGCCGCGGCCAGCGTTGTGGTGACGGGCTCCAGCGGCCTGCTCGCAAACGCCGGAATCATTCTCGGAATTTATTTCGGCACTGTTTTTATCGCGACAATCTCGCGCGCATTAAGCGAAACGCATGGCGTTGCCGGGAGCCGCCCCTGGTGGTCGAAGTACATCGTCTCGTTTTTGCTGCTCTTCTGGTTTGGTATCATCATCCTTCTTTGCTTTAACGCCATTGTCTTTGGTGAAACCCTCGCCGGCATCGCGGAGGTGAATTTTCAACTGAAAATTCCGCTGCAGGAATGGGTTGCCGCACTCAATCTGCCGTTTACGTGGCTCGCTCTTATTGGACTGGCCCTGGTGTTGTATTTGCTCACGCCGGAGAATTATCTCACCATCCGCCAGGCGCTGCCGGGAGCCGTCTTTTTCTCTTCCGGTTGGATCGTCGTGACGAAGCTGTTCCAGTTGTATGTCGCGAAATACGATCGCTACAATCCGACTTATCTCGCGCTCGCCTCGATCATCATTCTTCTGACCTGGATGTATCTCACCTGTTTGCTTCTGCTCCTCGGTGGAAAATTGAACGCCATTCTTGGTCGCGAACGGGAACGGGTGGAAACAACGCCACCGCCGGTTCCCGCGACGCAGGCAGCCTGACTCTAAACGTTTTCGCCAGTTGATCGCGTGGCGCACTCTGTTACGCTCCGCTGCGGTGGTGCGTTTTCGCCTCTTGCTTGTTGCTTCGCTCGCGTTAAGCGGAATCATCGCTACCGTCGTCCTCCACGCTCAACTAACCGACGACGAGAAGCGCGCACAATTTCTCAAAGCGCGCGGGGCGACGTCCGCCGCGCCTGACGAATCACCGACCCCGAGCCCGAAAGGTTCGCCGCACAAACGTAAGGCTGTTTCGCCGTCACCGAAACCGAAGTCTAAGAAAACGGAAGAAGCAACACCGTCAGCGACGCCAAAAAAAACGCCGAGCCCAACTGCCCGGACGAAATCGGCGAAAAAGAGATCAGCTGAGAAAGAAGGGACGCCGAAAAAGAAGAAAAAACAAAAGGCAACCCCAAAGCCCGAAAAATCGCCCTCGCCTCGAAAATCTGCTTCGCCAAGACCTTCGGAAACTCCATTGGCGCGGCCGGCGCCGCCGCCGCGCGCCATCGCGGTTCCCAGCCCAAGCGCGCCGCCCGCGCCGAGGTCGACCGCTACATCCGGAGCGCCGGTCGAGGAGCCGGAGCAATTAACCATCGAAAAATATGGCTACGAAAAACCGCGCGGGTTTTGGGCGAGACTTTTCGGCGGCGGCGGTAGCCGGGGCCGCACCGGGGTTGGGTATCGTTATCTCACTCGTTCCGTGCGCGACCAGATCGATCGCGCACCGGTCGCACACGCTCGCTGGCAATACATTGTCGTTCACAACAGCGGCACTCGACAGGGCAACGCCGCCGCTTTCGATTATTACCATCGACATGTTCGCCGCATGCAAAACGGGCTCGCTTATCATTTCGTCATCGGTAACGGAACATCGACCGGCAACGGCCAGATCGAGGTGGGCGATCGGTGGCGCCGCCAAATAAACGGCGGCCACGTCCACAGCGATTACCTGAACAACATCGCGCTTGGGATTTGTTTGGTCGGCGATTTTAATCGCGATCAACCGACCCGGGCGCAGCTCGATTGCTGCGAAGAATTAATCCGCTATCTGCGCCAGCGCTGCGGCAAGGTGGGCGACCATTACCCGATTGTGAAACCGCATCGCGAAATGAATCCGCCGCGCTGGCCGACCGATTGCCCCGGCGACGTCTTTCCCTATTCCTGGTTCCGAAGATTTCAGGAGTAACAGAACGTTAAAGCGCTGAAGGGATGAACGGATTAAAGCGGCAGCCGCTTCCATCGCTTCACCTGCTTAACACTTCAACGAGCGAACGCTTTCCAAATCAGTTGCGCCGCACCACCATCAGATTGCTCTCTTTGTAATTCCAGCGATAACCGAAATTGAATTCGAGTGGCGATGGATTGCTCTGCTGATAGAGCTCCATCAATTTTGGCTGATAGTGCTGTTTGAAAATCTCAATCGGGCCGATGTAGTTGCCAAAAACGCGGATGTTCCATTTATCGCGATTGAGAGATGCGAGCGGAATTCCCGCGTCGTCCTGCACGATCGTGCTGCTGTGATCGAGGATGAAATTGCGGATCCGATTGAACCCTTCTTCAAACATCAGGTAGGACGATGACTTGAGAAAACTGCAGCCGACTCCGAAATGTTCGCAGAATTTTAGAAATCCCGGATTCGATCCAATTCCGCCATCGGAAATATCGGTCGTGAAATAATACAGCGTCTGCGCGTTACCCGACTGGTTATCGGTGTAATCGATGCGCACACCGGGCGTGCCGCCGCCGCCGCGCTGGAAAGCGCCGCTTCCATTTAACGAGCCGTAAGTGACGTCGGTGATGGTTTTATCTGCCCGGGCGAGAAAAACATAAAAGATCGGCAGCGTGCCGTTGAGCTGCTGCGATTGCAAATCGACCTTCATGTCCTTGGTGATGAAGAAGCTAAAGCGCAACGAGGAGTACATCGCTTCCTCGAGATTGTGCAGCGCGGCGCCCATGTTCGCGACGCGCAGTGGATCGGGCGGCGGCCCCAGCGATTCCTTGCCGCACAGAACGTAAACGGACGCTTTCGGGAAGAATTGATCGACGTAGAGAAAATCCGGACCACTGAACATGTAGAATGCGACCGGAACGGACTGTGTCGCTTCTGGAAGATATTGAGCTTCCCAAACGTGCAGTTTCTGGAGTTGCCGGGTGTTGAGTTTGGCAAAAGCTTGCTCGAATGCCGCGGAGTGTTCCTGCCAGGCCGGATCGTGCGTAAGCGGCTCGAGTGGTGAATCCTTCGGAAGCGGCATCCCGGCGAGAAAACGCGCGGTATCGTTAGGCGGCGGTTGTGCCGGAAGGGTGGGCGCCGATGCGAAGATCGAGAACGCGAGGATCGACAATGCGGTCGTCCGAATTGTTTCTGTTACAGATGCAGGCTTCATCCGGAGCGATTGACGCGTTGCCGCGCGCAAAAGTAAACGAACAGACCGAGGATTGCTGTCGCCAGTCCAGCCAGCGATTCCATCGTGTGTACGCGCAAAAGATAAATCATCATCCAAAGCGTAATCGTAGCGAAGACGATTGGCGGCAAGGGATAAAGCCAAACCCGATATGGCCGTGCAATTTCGGGACGAGTCGCGCGGAGCACGATCACGCCGAGCACCGTAAGCAACGAGCAAAGCAGCAGACCGAATTGAATGTAAATGACCACGAGATCAAAGCTTCCCGTCAGCAAGAGCAGATTTACGACCAGCAATTGCAGAACGACGGCGTTGGTCGGCACGCCCTGCTCGTTCTTTTGCCCGAGCAGGCGAAGAAGCCAATGGTCTTCGCCCATCGACATTGTCACGCGCGGACCGATCCATGTCATCGAGCTGATCGAAGAAACCAGACCGAGGCAAATGATCGCGCCCACAATCCGGCCGCCGCCGGGGCCGAAAATATGCTTGCCCGCGATTAAACCGACTTCGATTTGACCGCGCATTTCTTGCTGCGGTGTAGTCAGGAGAAAAACGGCGTTCAGGAGAACGTAAGCCGCAATCACAACCAGCGTGCCGGCAAGCAGCGAGCGAGGAACATTTCTTTCCGGCTTCTTGATTTCGCTCGTTATATAACTCGCTGCGTTCCAGCCAGAATAGGAATACATCACGAAAACGAGGGCGACCGCGAACGGCGGCGCGAAGATCGACATCACGTCGCCGGACGCCGGCAGAAAACTGATTGGTTGCTTGGAGCGAACAAAAAATCCGGCGGCAATGAGGACAGAGATAACGAGCAATTTCAACAGCGTCCAAAGATTTTGGAACGCACTGCCGATGCGCAGATTTCCGAAATGAAAGAGGGCAACGATCCAGACAACGGCAAAGGAGAGCACCACGGGCGAGCCCCAAGCAAAGACGCCGTTGAAATATTTGCCGAACGCCATGGCGGCGAGCGCGATCGGTGCCGCGAATCCCACGGTGGCGGAAACAAAGCCTGCCATGAAACCGAGGGCGGGATGATAAATTTGAGAGAGAAAATGATATTCGCCGCCGGAACGCGGCAGCGTCGCGCTCAGTTCGCCATAGCAAAGCGCGCCGCAAAGAGCGGCGATTCCGCCGACCACCCACAGCATCAGCAAGGCGAAGCCAGAATGAACGTCCGCCAACTGAAATCCTAGGCTCGTAAAAACGCCCGTTCCGATGATGTTCGCAATCACAATCCCGCAGGCCGTGAAAAAGCCGATGTTCCGGCGTGCGGCCGTCGTTTTCACTGCGGGAAGTTCGGTGACGCCGGTCATAAGTTGGATCGACAATTGCATTCGCCACCGAGGTTGGCTAATGGACTTGAACAGGCGCGCATTTGAATGAGAGCGCCTTCCGCCGTTTGTATTGCTGAGTTGTCAGAAGCGTCGCCCGGCATCACCTTGAAAGCGCCATGAAATCACAATCCAAACTCTCGGTCGAAGCGGCCACCCAGCTTGCAATTTTTCTCGAAAATCGGCCCGGGACATTGGCCCGGGTATGCGAAGCCCTCGCGAAAGCGGGAGTCAACATTCATGCACTCACGATTTCGGATACGGTCGATCATTCGGTCGTGCGCATGGTGGTAAACGACCCGACCAAAGCGCTCATGCTGCTCGGGAGCGCGGCGTGCTTGCCTTCGAGAACGACGTTTTCCTAATCGACGCACCCAACGAAATGGGCGTGCTCGGAAAAATTGCCTTTCGCGCGCGAAGGTGAACATCGAATACGCCTACCTGGCCACGGGCGCCAAATTGCCCAAGGGCCTCATGGTCCTGCGCCCCTCCGATGTCGAAAAAGCGCAGCGCGCTTTGCGAGATTTGTAACGCCTAACGAGCAAGATTCACCGGCACGAAGCGCCGATCGGCATCGGGCAGATTGCGTTTAATGAATTGCCAACGCGCGTTCGGTATTGGATAGGGAACTCGCGATTTATGACAACAGTTAAAGCCTGGCTCGGGCATCCCTATCCGCTGGGCGCAACCTGGCTCGGCAATGGCGTAAACTTTGCCATTTTTTCCGAGCACGCGGCTGCGGTCGATCTTTGTTTGTTCGACAATGTTGACGCGGGTCAGGAAAACATTCGGATCCCGATGGTCGAGCAAACCGATCAGGTGTGGCACGTGTTTCTGTCCGATGCCCGGCCGGGTCAGCTTTACGGTTATCGCGTTACCGGTCCGTACGCTCCGGAGCACGGCCTGCGTTTCAATAACTCGAAGTTATTAATCGATCCCTACGCAAAAGCGATCGCCGGCGCGGTGAATTGGGCGGACGAGATGTTTGGTTACGTCGTGGGAGATGCGAACCAGGATCTGGCGCGCGATTTCCGGGATGACGCGTGGGGAATGCCTAAATCGGTCGTGATCGACAATGCGTTTGATTGGGGGGAAGACAAACGGCCGGGCACGCCGCTACACGAATCGGTGATTTACGAAATGCACGTGAAAGGTTTCACGAAACTTTGCCCGGGTGTGCCGGGAGACGTGCGCGGCACTTATGCCGGACTCGGCAGCGCGGCGGCGGTCGATTATTTAGGAAGTCTCGGCGTGACGGCGGTGGAACTCCTGCCGGTGCACGCGCACATTGACGACAAAGGTTTGCTCGACCGCGGCCTAACGAATTACTGGGGCTACAACACAATCGGTTTCTTTGCGCCGCACGCCGATTACTCGAGCAGCGGCGATCTTGGCGGCCAGGTGAACGAATTCAAATGGATGGTGCGAAACTTTCACGCCGCCGGCATCGAAGTGATTCTCGATGTTGTCTACAATCACACTGGCGAAGGAAATCATCTCGGGCCGACGCTTAGCTTCCGCGGCATCGATAACATCTCGTACTACCGGCTCTCATCCGAAACTCCGCGGCTCTATCTCGATTTCACCGGCACCGGAAACACGTTCAATCTGCTTCACCCGCGCACGCTCCAACTGGTCATGGACAGTTTGCGATACTGGGTGACCGAAATGCACGTCGATGGTTTCCGGTTCGATCTCGCGAGTGCGCTCGCACGCGACGCGCAGGGCGTGAACAAGTTCCATTCGTTTTTCCAGGCGATTCAGCAGGACCCGGTTATTTCGCAGGCGAAATTAATCGCGGAACCGTGGGACATGGGCGAGGGGGGCTATCAGGTCGGAAATTTTCCGGTGTTATGGTCGGAGTGGAACGGGAAATATCGCGACGCCGTCCGCAGTTTTTGGAGAGGCGACGAGCGCCGCATTGGCGAAGTGGCTTATCGGCTCACCGGCAGCCCTGATCTTTATCAGCACGATGGCCGTCGTCCGGACGCGAGCGTCAACTTCATCACCGCGCACGACGGATTCACGTTGAACGATCTCGTCAGCTACAACGAGAAACATAACGAAGCCAACGGCGACGAAAACCGCGACGGCGAAGGAAACAATCTCTCCTGGAATTGCGGCGCGGAAGGGCCTACCGACGATCCCAAGATCGACATGTTGCGCCGGCGGCAGCGCCGGAACTTTTTGACGACCCTTTTCTTGTCGCAAGGCGTGCCGATGCTGTTGGGTGGCGACGAGTGGGGCCGGACCCAAAACGGAAATAACAACGCCTACTGCCAGGACAATGAGCTGAGCTGGTTCAAGTGGGAGCGCGACGAAAAGCAAAATCGATTGTTCGATTTTACCAAAAAGTTAATTCAACTCCGGCGCGAGCACCCGGTTTTTCGGCGCTCGAAGTTTTTTCGAGGCCGTCGGGTTCGCGAATCGGAGATCAAGGACGTGATGTGGTTCAATCCAGGCGGAAACGAAATGGAGGAGGGAGAGTGGAATTCGCCGGTGCTGCGCTGTCTCGGGATCCTCCTGAGCGGCGACGCGACCGACGTTTTGAATTTTCAAGGCGAAGCGCTCCGGGACGATACTTTCCTGCTGCTGGTCAATGCATACCACGAACCGATCCCGTTCTTGCTTCCCGGTCAGGAGCACCTCGAGTGGGAGCTGATTCTCGATACGATGGACGAGGATGGATTTGTCACAGAACCGAAAAAAATTCCGTCAGGTGAAGATGTCGATCTTGGCGCGCGCTCCGCTTGTTTGTTGAAGCTCACGCGCGGATTACAACCCCAGGCGCGACATGAATCGTGGAGAAAACGCCCCGTCGAACTTCCTGGCGCAGTGAGCGCGGAAGAGGAGCGCAAGGCGGGAAACAATAAGCCTGAGCGAAAACTTTGAGGGCGCCGCGCCGTTAGCCCGGATTTGGTACACGACGGCGCGTGTTCCTCCAAATTCTGATGAGCGCGGCATTGCAACCAGCGGCGATTCTATTATAGAAAGTTGATGAGCGCTTTCTCGATGCGCCCGGATCACCATCATTCAAGTTGCTTATGATTCCGGCTTCACTCGTTATCGTAACAGATCGCGGCAGCTTAAAAGCTTACCAGGTGAAGGAGACGCCTACCCGCGGGCCAAGTTTGCAATTGATCCAGGCGTTCGATGTGACCGATGCACATGGAAGGCTTATCGACAAAGTCACAGATTTAGCCGGCCGATTTCCGGTTACCGACGGATCCGGCACCCATCACCGGGCTTCAATCGCGGAAAGCAAACTCGAGACCGAAACCGACCGGCGCATTTGCAAACAACTAGCCGATCAAATCGCCAAGATCACCGATCGCAGCGGCAAGGAGGGCTGGTCGTTCGCCGCGCCGGCCGAGATTCACGCGGCGATTGTCGATCTTCTGCCTGCCACCGCCCGGAACCGAATTGTCGAGCACGTGAAATCTGATCTCGTCAAAGTGGAGCCGGCAAAGTTACATACACATTTTCGTTCGCTTCGACCGATCTGAGCAGGCATAATTTCAGTATGCAACTGCCTGTTAAGATTACCTATCGCGGCCTGGATAAATCAGAGAAGATCGACAACCTCGTTTTAGGGTACGCCTCGCGACTGGAAAAATTTTGCGACCACATCAACCGCTGCGACGTGGCGATTGAGCAGCCGAACCACACCCATCACAAGGGAAATCCCTACCGGTGCCGTATCGACGTCACCGTGGCGCCCCGGCACGAGCTGGTCGCCGACGAAAAACAAATGGACAACGGTTCACACGAACCGATCAACAAAGTCATCCACGACGCGTTCAAAACGATGGAACGCCAGTTGCGCCACCTCGTCGACATTCAACGGCGCGAAATCAAAACGCACGCCAAGTCGCGCTCGCCGAAATAAGATCGGCATCGACAATAGCGCCGGCGTCTAACTCTGCCCTCCCTGGCTTGCCGTGGCCTTGGCCACCGACGCCGACCTCTGCGCTCTCGTTAAGCATTTCACGTGTCAACGGTTGGCGGCCAAACTGCGCCGTCCAACTCTTTCGGCAGTTGCTTTGGATCTGTCGGGTAATAAACGGTTTTGTCGATTTCCTGGCCGGGTTCCAGTTCGGCCTCCGGAGCGCCAACGATAAGCCAAAGCGATTCGCTTTCCGTATCATTGAACACCTGTCGTAACAGCTGGGGACCAACGAGCACTCCACCGTATTTTTGAATGGTGATCGTCTGCTCATTGATACGGATGCGTCCGACCCCTTCGAGCACAAAATAAAACTCTTCCATTTTGGGATGCCGATGAAGAGTCATGGCGCTCTTTGGCGGAAGGCGCCAAAGTCTGGCCCCGAGAATCTCGCTCTTTGTCCGCTCAAGAAAATCCGCGTTCGGAATTTTCATCATGTTGGAAGGTCTCCAGGAGAGATCATCCGGTTGAATTACAAAATATCCATCAAGCGGTGTCATAAGAGATGCCTAGCGAGAACAAGATCAGCCACCGCTCGCCGCGTCGAGTCTTCGACTGGCGGGAGCGAGCTTTGCTGGACTCTCAACTCTCATCTAAAGACTATCAACTGCGTTTCGTACAACGGCCAGTGGTTAGATGCCATGAAGGGTTGTAAAGCGTGGGCAAAACGGGCACACGCATTGTTATTATGAAAAACAATCCAACCCTTCATGACGAAATTGAGCTTAACAATTGGGGCCCTGCTGGCAAACATGCAGTGGGCCCGGTATTGAAGCTGGGTCTGGACGTGGACCTGCGCAACATCGCGGTGGCGACCCAATGTGAGCGGGGCACGATTGGACCGGCCCGGAAGTTTTCCCGTGAGCAACTCATCATCTGGGTGAAGCAAAAGGTCGCCCGAGGCCACGTAGTCCACGCGGTGTCGGAGTGCTGTGGCTTTGGCTATACGCTACATGAGCAACTTATTGGGGCGGGAGCAAAGAGCATCATCACGACACCGCTGCGTTTGAATCTGGAGCGGCGGCGCAAGAACGACCGGATGGATGCGCGGGAGTTGTGCGTGCGGCTGTCGCGTTATCTGGATGGGCACAGGGATGAGTTAAACCCGATTCGCATTCCCACCCGTGCGGAGCAACAGCGCCGTGAGTTGGGACGGCAGCGGGAGTTTTGGAAGAAGCAGTTGCGCCGGCTGGAAAATCATGGTCGCGCTCTGCGCATCGAGCATGAGCACGAGACTTTGAGCGCGGGGTGGGCCGGGCCGCGCAAGTGGAAACAAATCGCGCCGCGGTGCAGTGAGTTTGTGCGCGCTCAACTTGCCCCGGTGGTGGAACAGATCCGCGCCGCCAAAACGCAACTGGAGCATTTAAGCCAGCAAATCGAGGCGCTGGTGGCAGAGGAAAAAATCCCGGCCGGTCTGGGCGCCTTAACGGTATCGCTGATCGAAGGGGAGGTGTGCGATTGGCAGCGCTTCAGGCATCGCAAAGCGGTGGGCAGTTATACGGGCTGTTGTCCGAGCGAATACAGCTCGGGCGGGGTGCAACGCTTCGGCGTCATTGATCGGTATGGCAACAAACACCTGCGGGTACTGTTAGTCGAGGCCGTGTGGCGGCTCTTAAGGTGGCAGCCTAACTGGCACGCTCGCCAGAAGTATCTGTACAAGCTCAGACATGGAGCCTCATTGAAAAAGAAAATGGCCGTGGCCCTGGCCCGGCAACTGGCCATAGACATTTGGCGCTGGAGAACGGGCCGGGCCACCGCCGACGAACTGGGCTGGACCTTCTCTACATCCCAAGTGTGAGTCTGGAAGAAAAAAACTCCTTAACTCTCAACTTCTACGAAACGCAATTTCCAATTTGATTTGGCCGCAGGGTGGAACGCTGCTCGACGCTGCAGCTGGTCCGCAAAGGATCATCGCTTAGATGGGGCGCGTTCCGCCCAAGGCGGCTTCCCAAAGTCAAGCACGACATCATGGGCTCGCATTACAAGCGATGCTCGAATAGGAGCTGGTGACCCGCCGCGGCGGGAAACACGAGACCGGGAAGCTGCGCCCTGCGCGTCCAACTAACAATTTAGAAACAGCGGGAAAGGAAAAAGACAAAAAAACAAACAACGCTCATCCTACGATTGACAACTCTCATAGGGGGCTCCAGCGATTGGTTAGACTGCATGTGCGCGTTGTGCAATCTCTTCAACTTCCTTGCGCCACTGCGGATGAGCCTGCCAAAAGTTCGGATCAGATGTAAGCACCATTTTCAGTAGATCGCCTGGATAAAGGTCGCCTTCGGCAAGCGGACCCTTGCGCAGATGTTCGAGTGCGAGGGAATCAAATACTGAAGGCCGATGTTCTGGCCGATCATGATGCGTAGATCTTCGACGGTATACTGGCGCAACGGAACGCGGCGCAATCGATGGATGGTCGTGACTAAGTGTGAATCGTAGGTGGGCTCGCCCCAATCTGAGTGCTCAAGCTCCTGGAGCGATTTCTCGAGAACAGACGATGTGAGCATGCGGTCTAACGACCAAGCTCAGGCACAGCCGCCGGAGCGGGGACGTGGACTGCATGATGATGTCCGAGTTTCCATAATTGGTCAACTGCTCGGCGCGGCGGCGGTTGCGTGCAGCGCCTTGTTAGACGGCAGCCGCATACAGCTTAATCTCCGGCGCACCGCTGGAAAGCCGGACCATGCGCTCAAAACGAAAACCGAGTTTTTCAAGCAGCCGGTCCGAAGCATAATTGTCTGGCGACATGACGGCGACGATTCTTTTGAGCCGCAACGCTTTCTTCCCATACGACATTGCCGCTGAAGCCGCCTCTAAAGCATGGCCTCTTCTCCAGTAGGCTGGGAGAAAAGCAAAGCCGATGTCTATATCTTCCAGCGATTCGCGTTTGATCAGGCCGCAAATGCCAACGGGAATGCCCCCCTCTTTCAACTCTACGAGCCATAGCCCAAAGCCTAGCCGGCCACACATTTCTACCGGGCCTTTCAGAATATAATTCCGAGCAGCTTCAAGCGTCTTGATGCCCTTATCTCCAATAAAGCGCAGCCACGACGGCTCATTCACGAGCTGGAGGATGAATACCGCATCATCGGCGCATAACTCGCGAAGAACCAACCGCTCTGTCTCAAGGACGTTCAAGTCGCACTCACTCTTTTCTGCTGGCTAACGAGAAAGAGATGAGCCATGGCTAGCGTTGAACAACATTACGGCGGGAGTGCGTGAGCGCGAAGACGCGAATCGCACTAGGGAAGCCGGGTACCTGGATGAAATCCAGGGGTCGGTGGCAAACATGCTGAATTTGCATCGCCAAGGGGCCGTTGGCTTATGTGAGAGGTGTGGAGGCTTCTTCAGCGACTGGTTAGGTGCTAATGCTGCCTCCTAGGTTGCTTCACCGGAACAAGAACCTCGCCGTCCATCGTCACAACTACGGTCTCTGCCTCAGGTACGTCAGAAGTGAATTGAACATTGTAGGCCCATTGATGATCGCCGCCGTTCGCGAGTTCGAATATGCCGATGTACCAAAATATGGGAGGAGTATGCACTTCACAAATGGGTAATCCCCCATTGCAAGTTGGCACAAAAAATTGGACTTCGCTATTAGGCGTTTTGCCAATCGAGCGACGTCAGTGCAAGACGCGATCGCCGCCGTGAATGTAGAAGTCCACCGGGACTTCGACAGGCCCGCGAGTTCCGGGCTGAAACCGCCATTGCAAGAGAGCTTTGGCGGCCAATTCGTTTAGGATTTTGTAGCCACAGCTTTTTACGATTTTGACTTCATCCACTTCGCCGCTCCTGGGGTTTATTGTAATCCGAAAAAGACCTCTGCCATCCGCGTGGCGCAACACGACGTCGGGAGGATACTCGGGTTCCACCCGTTTGATTAAACCCGGCGGCGTTCCTGTCTGTACTTGTGCCTCCAAACCGCGCCGCTGCGCATGTGTAGACGACAGGCCAGCTTGCAGCGCGATTAAGCTGATTACGGCGACCTTCAACCAGTGATCGGTAAGCATGCTCAAAGATTAGCTGGCGCCCAAGACTCTGTCTCGCAAATTATTTAACTCGGGTCGGTGGCGCAGCCGCCACCGGTGCGGCGCGCAAAGGGTTTAGGCGGAGTATTGGGCCATGCGCGTCTTCACAAGCTTCTTCACGAGTCCGGCGGGAAGCGGTCTTTCGGCGGGAAACCGAATCGTGCCCTTTGCGAGATCATATCCGGCAAGTTCGTCCTCGTGTGCCCTGATGGGGTGAGCACCGGGATAGAAGGCGCCATGGTTCTTCGCAGCGCCGAAGGAGACCACCAGCCTCGAGCCAAGGCGGTAGCCTGGGATGTCGTAGCTGATGCACTCTTCGGCGGCCGGCGCGGCGGCTTTGATGTCTCGACGAAGCTTCTGAAGTGCGGCTCGCTGCCTGTCGTTCACGCGTGCGAGATAGTCATCAATGGTCCTCGGCTTGGCGGGCATGATTTCTTTTGTGCGGATCGCCGCTGAATCACAAGCAATTTTCTCCGCCTAACGAGAAAGAGATAAGCCATGGGTAGCGTTGAACAACATTACGGCGGGAGTGCGTGAGCGCGAAGACGCGAATCGCACTAGGGAAGCCGGGCGCCTGTATGAAACCCAGGGGTCGACGGCAAGCACGCTCGGGGTTATTGGATCAGGGGCCGTTAGTAACTGTCTTGATTTCAAGCATAACTTAGATCGGGTTTGAGCGCACTATTGAGCACGATCAGGAGTTTTCGCATCGTGGCAGTCAGAGCGACTTTGGCGGGTTTGCCGCCGGCGCGCAATCGCTGGTAAAAATTGCGCAGGATTGGATTGTGACGCGCAGCCACCAACGCGGCCATGTAAATTCCATGACGGACCGGGCGGCGGCCACCGTAGATCGCACGTTTGCCGCGCAGTTTTCCGCTGTCGCGATTAAACGGCGCGACTCCAGCCAGGGCGGCGACTTCACGACGGTTGAGTTGTCCCAACTCTGGCATCTGCGCCAGGAGCAAGGCCACTGTCCGCTCACCAACCCCACTGATCGCCGTCAATTTGGCTGCTTTGGCCGACAGTTCAGCCGATTGTTGGATATGATTTTTAATGAGCAGATCGAGTTGCCCGATCTGCTTTTTGATTTGGTTAGTCAAACTGCGATTTAGTCTGCGCACGCACACATCGCTCAGTCGCGCGCCTCGATTTAGCTCCATCACCAGCAGTCGAGTTAAATGCCGGCGTTGACTCTCCAGTTCGCGCAACTGCTCTTGCTCCAACTCCGTGACACCGACTGTCTGTGGCCGCATCGCTTCTCCAAAGGCGCACAGCACCTCGGCATCGATCCGGTCGGTCTTGGCCAAAATACCCGCCGCCCGCGCAAACTGGCGGACCCGATTGGCTGGCGCCAAACTCACCTTTAGCTGCGCACCACCAGCGCTCGAACCAATGCTCGCTCGTAACCTCCGCTCGGTTCACAGATCACCTGCACTGGCTTTTCCAGGCGTTTAACCCACTTGCTTAATTGCCCATGACCAAGCGCGTCGTTACTAAAACGACGCTTCTCATTTCCAATCGCCGCATCCAAGTAAGACTTGGCGATATCCACTCATAAGTAGACAAGCTCCTCTTTCACGTGATAAATAACTCCTGCTTGTAAGATGCGAGCTGGCCAAGCCGGTCCTGCCCTCGGGGTCGGACGGCTTGGTCGCTCCAGTAACTGTTCGAGTTTCTTTTCCACGCCCAAGGGCAGGCGCGGATCAAACTAACGGACGCTCTCGACCTCTCGATCAGAAGCAGCTTCATCGCGGATCTCGCACCTGCCTCTGTTTTGCCCAGAATCAGGATGCCTTTAAAGAAGATACAGGCTTCATCGACTGGTTAGGCCTTTTGCTTTTTGGCTACGACATCCGTACGGTGCAGGAGTTGTTAGGACACAAAGATGTAAGCACAACGATGATTACACGCATGTGCTCAATAAGCCGGGGATCGGGGTGAAGAGTCCGCTGGATAGCAGAATAGATTAGCGTGAAGGGCTGACGGTTGAGAGAGGGCGAAGCAAACTCCCGACGCTTAACGCCCAATATTTAATGCGGAACGCACGCAGCCGACACGGCTGCCGCTACAGGAATGAGTCGGCGTCTGACACTGACGCCCTGCAATCGTCGGACTATTCGACCGCCAGTCCGGCTTGGACTAGGCCGGCGCGCCGCCGAGGGCGCCGGGCAGGGGCGGGGCGACGTCGGGACCGACGACAACCTGTCGTGGCGGTTTTTCGGGCGGCATTTTCTCGCCCGAGGAAGGTGTGACGCTGGGCGGCGGATTAATCAACCGGCCGTGCTCGACGATTTCCTTGATCTGCGAGCCATCGAGCGTTTCGAACTCGAGGAGCGCTTTCGCGATCACATCGAGCGAGTGGCGATTGGCCATCAAAGTTTGTTTCGCGGTCTGATACGCTTCATCGAGCAAACGGCGCACTTCGCGATCGATCTCTTCGGCGGTGGCTTCACTGTAATCGCGCGCCCGTGAAATATCGCGGCCGAGGAAAACGTAATCTTCGTGTTCGCCGTACTCGACCATCCCGAGCTTTTCGCTCATGCCCCATTCGCAAACCATCTTGCGCGCCACGGCCGTCGCCATCTTGATGTCGCCGGCGGCGCCATTGGTGACATCGCCAAAAGTAATTTCTTCGGCCACGCGGCCACCCATCTTCACGGCGAGACTGGCGAGCAACTCGTTCTTGCGATTGGTGTACTTGTCTTCCTCCGGCAACCACATTGTCGATCCAAGCGAGGGACCGCGCGGAATAATGGTGACTTTGTGGAGCGGCTCCGTGTGCGGAAGAAGTTCGAGCAACAACGCGTGACCGGCTTCATGATAGGCGGTGTTTGTCTTTTCCTTTTCGCTGAGCGCGAGGCTGCGGCGCTCCTTGCCCCAGCGGACTTTGTCGCGCGCTTCTTCCAATTCGGCGAGGGTGATTCCTTTTAATCCACGACGCGCGGCGAGCAACGCCGCTTCGTTGATGACGTTGGCCAGCTCCGCGCCGGAATAACCCGGTGTGCCGCGTGCGACCACGGCAAGATCGACGCCTTCGGCAAGTTTCACTTTCTTCGAATGCACCCGCAAAATTTCTTCGCGGCCTTTCACATCGGGCAGGTTGACGGTGATTTGTCGGTCGAAACGTCCCGGGCGCAGCAACGCGGGATCGAGAACGTCGGGCCGATTGGTTGCCGCGATGATGATCACGCCCTCCTGGGTGTCGAAGCCGTCCATCTCGACAAGCAACGCATTTAAAGTTTGCTCGCGTTCATCGTGTCCGCCGCCGACACCGTGACCGCGATGACGGCCGACCGCGTCAATTTCGTCGATGAAGATAATGCACGGCGCGGATTTCTTGCCTTGCTCGAACATGTCGCGCACGCGTGACGCGCCGACGCCGACAAACATTTCTACGAAATCGGAACCGCTAATGGAGAAGAATGGCACGTCGGCTTCGCCGGCGATTGCGCGTGCGAGCAAGGTCTTGCCGGTGCCGGGCGGACCGACGAGGAGCACGCCTTTCGGAATACGGCCGCCGAGTTTTTGAAATTTCTTCGGGTCGCGCAGAAACTCAACCAGCTCCTGCACTTCGTCCTTCGCTTCCTCGACGCCGGCGACGTCGCGAAAAGTGATTTTGTTTTTGTCACGCGCGAGCATCCGTGCTTTGGATTTACCGAAATTGAGGGCGCCTTTGCCGGCCATGCGAATTTGCTGACGGAAAAGGAAATAAAGCAGCCCGAGGAAAAGCGCGATCGGGAGAAAGCTCAGAATGGTTTGACCGAGCAAATGGGACTCGGTCCGAATCGCGGGTTGAATCCCCGAGGCCGCGAGTTTGTCCTGCAGGTTGCTGGTGAAATTCAGGTAAATCGTTGTCTGAAATGGCACTTTCTGGGCCGCCTCGCCGCTAACGCCTTGTTTAAAATAAGTGCCGCGCAACGTCTGGGTGGGTTGGCCTTCGCTGACCACGAGCTGGAGCTGGGAGTTTTTGTCGATTTGTTTATTGTCGAGCAGCTCAAGGAATCGATTGTAGGGGACATCTTCGAACTGTTGATACCCGCCGCGATAAAAAAGCATCGCCAGTCCGAAAAAACCAAAGGCGATCGCGACCAGGATCACGCCGCGCCAGTTGAAATTGGGCTCGTTCCCGCGAGGCTTGTTTTCGCGTTGGGGGTTGCGATCAGGTTGTGGCATAAACTGTGCGATTTAATCGCAAATACAGGCTAACATGAGTGCTTCGGCATTGCAAAAGCAGGAGGCGAGCCGGGAGCAGAAAGTGATCGGTAATTATTGAAAAGTGAACGGTAAGATCGAGAGGTTTTCAAGATCGACATCGTGAAAGGCTAAATCGTTGAATCTTTAAATCGCTAAACTGGCGACGCGATCGAGGCCGGCAGCCTCGATTGCGTAGTTCCTCAATTTCGGTAAAATTTTGACCTCAATATTGACATGACGCAGTTGGTTTCATCAGTCGCGGACAAGATCGACCGCGCAGTGCAGAAGGTCACTCCGTTCGCCTATCGGGTGCGGCGACAGGGGCGTCGCCTGGTTCGGCGCGCCTTGCGCAAGCCGCGCAGCGTTTCGGAAGGGCCGAATCTTTTGCCGTTGCTCATTCAGGTGCTGGCGAGTTTTTCGAAAGCCGACGGAGTTTTGCTGGAAGAGGAGATCGACTCGAGCCTCGGGTTCCTGCGGTACGATTATCCGGAGGCAGTTTACTCGGAGTTGCGCCAGCTTTTTCGGCAGGCGCTCTACGAACAACAGGACCTTGGGGCGATGGCGCAGAAGCTCAGCGCGCAGTTGAGCACCGAGCGCAAGATCATGCTCGGGGTCCAGCTTTACGACCTGATTTCGCAAGCAGGCCTGAAGCAGGAGCAGGTGGTTGCGTTTTACTCGTTCATGTCCCAACTCGGCATGGCCGCACAGGCCATCGACATCGTTTATCAGCTCAATGCTTCCGAAGATTCCGATCCATCAATTTATCAGCGCGGCGCCTCGCCCCTCGAATCGCTCTCCTTTGCCAACAACGGCAAAGCGGACGTGGTAATGAGAAGCCTTGCGGATACCGACCGCCTGCTCGCTTTTCGTTATCACGATTTGATTTTGCTGAAAAATTACAGCGGCAAGAGCGTGTCCGTTCGTGGACGCCCGCTCGCCCGCGGTGGATTTTGCCGAATCTATCCGGGCCAGCGCATCCTGGTAGGCGACCAGGTGCTCAGTTATCAAGAGCTGGCCCAGTATTTCAACGCCAAGAAAAACGTTTCGGTCCCGCAAATTTTTATTCGGGTAAACAAGGACGCGGATGAAGTGGGGCTGGAGCGCGCGCGGACCCGCGAAAGCGCGCTCGAAATTGCATTTGGGTTGAAGGTGCGGGTGAAAGCGTTGCGAGATGTCGATGCCGTCCTTAACGGCGTGAAACTCAAGACCGGCGCGCAAGTCGAGGCGGCGCTCGAGGACAAGATCATTTTCCACAACGACAGCGAGATGGATTTGATCGACCTTCGCCGGCGCGCCCGCGCTTTTGGCGGCCGGTTTCAACTTAAAGCATCCAAGTCCGAGTATTTGGTTTCGAATAATCCGAGCCTGCTCCAGTCGGACGACATTTTGCTTTCTCCGGGAACGAGTGGGGACGTTTTGCTCAAAATCTTTTGCGACTATGATAAACGCGTTGGTCAACTGGAAGTGATCGAGGCTGACCGTCCGATCATGGTCGGTGACACTACCGTGCGTACGACTGCACCGTTGAGGGACGGGGACACGATCAGGATCGACATCGGGCAGTTCCTGCGCTGCAATTTTTCCGAACGAATCATCGAAGAAGAGCGAAACATCATCCGCTCGCTCGAGGTGTGCGAGGTGACGCATCGCTTCAGCAGCGGCGACACCGGTCTCGAAGGAATTTCCTTCACGATCACGCGCGGCGAACTGGTTTGCGTGATGGGCGCCAGCGGCTCAGGCAAGAGCACACTGCTCAAAGTGCTCGCTGGACAACTTCAGCCCACGAGCGGCGACGTTTTTCTAAATGGACGATCGCTTTATCCGAACCTCGACGCGCTCAAGCGCTACCTTAGTTACATTCCGCAGGAGGACGCGTTCGACGAGCAACTCACGATTGGTGAAAATTTGCAATTCGCCGCAGCAATTCGCTCACCGCACCTTTCACGGCGCGACCGGATGCGCCGGCTGGAGGCAAAGCTGCTCGAGCTCGGATTGGGCGAACGGCGCGATGCCGTCGTCGGCAGTGCGGTGAAAAAGACTTTGAGCGGCGGCGAACGGAAACGTTTGAACATCGGGCTCGACATGATCGGGATGTCGGACGTTTACCTGTTCGATGAGCCGACTTCCGGCCTTTCCTCGAAGGATTCCGAACACGTCATCGAGATCATTCGGGGCATGGCCCACAACAAGATCATCATGGTGACGATTCACCAGCCGAGCTCGAAGCTTTTCCAGATGTTTCACAAGGCGATCCTGCTCGACAAAGGCGGACGGCTCGTTTTTTTCGGGACACCTTCCGAGATGCTGCGCTATTTTGCTGAGGCCGAGCACCAACATCAATTCGGCGCCGAGTTGGGCGCCTGCCCGGCCTGCGGAACGACGCGGCCCGAGTTTATTTTCGACGTGCTCGAAACGCCACTGCGCGATTTGAGCGGCGACGTCATCTATGAGGAAAACACCCGCGGACAACTGGTCGCCGCGCGGCGTTACTCCCCGGAATTCTGGCGCGACAAATACGAGGCCTTCCGCCTGATTCAGGACGTCAAACAGGTTTCGCTGCGCAAGGAACAAGTTCCTCCCTTGCCCTCCGCTCCAGCGCAAAAAGGAAAGCGTATACCAATTCGATGGCATAATGAATGGACGCAGTTTCGCACGCTGCTGCGGCGCTCTTTCATCAGCAAACTGCGTAACCGCGCCAATATCTGGATTACGATGGGTGCGGCGCCGGTGCTGGCGTTATTGATCGGCAGCTTGCTGCGTTACTCCGAAAGCGGCAGGTATGATTTTGCCTCGGCCTTTCACGTTCCAACTTATCTTTTTCTTGGTTTGCTCGTGGCGATGTTCCTCTCCCTTACAAACAGCGCCGACGACATTATTCGCGACCGCCCGGTGTTGCAGCGCGAACGCAATCTTGATGTTCGGCTGCCTTATTACATTTTTTCCAAGATGGTGTCCCTCGCTGTCTTTGCCTTCCTCCAGTGCGTGCTTTTCGTTTTGATCGGCAATTACATGCTCGAAATTCGCGGCATGTTCTGGATCCATCTCGGCCTCATGTTCATGACGGCGGTCGGAAGTCTCGCCCTCGGACTGGTTGTTTCTTCCTTCGTTTCCGACGCGAAAACGGCGGCCAACATCGTCCCCTTGGTTTTGATTCCGCAGATCCTGATGAGCGGCGCCCTGATTAAATATGAGGACATGAACCGCAACCTCGGCTTCGTTTATTCGCTCAGTCGCTGGTTCTCGGAACACCCGACGAAAGAACGGGGCAAGAAAATGGACAGCAAATTGCAGGTCCCGTTCATCTGCCAATTCATTCCGATGCGCTGGTCGTATGAAGAGATGATCGTGGCACAGGCGAAACTCAATCCGTTGACGAGCCGGCAAGACCGCGCGAACGCTGAGATTCAGCAGCTCGCACCCAAAGTCAGAACTCCGCAGGAGCACAGGCGGCTGGATGAGCTCAAGGATGTTCTGGCAATGCTTTCCGGGCTTGAAGCCAAATCGCCCAGCGAGCTCGACCATTATCTCGGCGCGATCGATCAAGTCCTGGATCGCAAGCGGCCGTTTGATCAATCCCTTTTCAAGGGTGCAAAGGGCCCTGTCACCGCCGAACAAATTTATGTGAATCAGAAAGTCTCCGATCTGATTTCCAACGCCGAGATGGAGCAGAGCGATTATCGCCGCAGCAACCGGCCGAATGTTTTCTTCGGAGCGGAAAAGCGTTATCTTGGCCTTAAAGTGGGCGTCTTCGTCTTTAACACGATCGTTTTAATTGGTTCGACCCTGGGTTTGCTTGGCCTGCTCCACTGGATTCTGCGGCGGCAACTGGAAGTGCGAAGGAGTTAAATGAAAATTCGAAATGCAAAAGCGCGCTTGATTGTCGCTGCCAGCGACGTCGATCCCGACATGCTTTACGCGACAAAATTTTGGGCGCCGGACCCGTTCATCTTCCTTCAAGGAAATGGCAAACGAACCCTCGTTCTCAGCGATTTGGAAATTGGTCGCGGACGGAAGCAAGCCAAGGCCGATGAGTTCGTTTCGTTCAACCAGCTGGAACGCGAAGCTCAGGGCAACGCGAAGAAAGCGCCGCCTTACGAAAAAGTGCTTGGATATTTTCTCCGGAAACGCGGCATACGCTCGACCATCGTGCCCGCGAATTTTCCGCTCAGTTACGCGCGCGAGCTGGACCGACATAAAATTCGTGTGCAACCGGCGAGCGGACTTTTCTGGCCGGAGCGGGAAGCGAAGACGGACAAGGAAATCGAGATGATCGGCCACGCATTACGAATTACTGAGGCGGGACTCAAGCGCGCGATCGACGTTTTGAAGGCGTCAAAGCCGGGCCCGGGCAAAAAATTGCGGTGGTCCGGCAAAACATTGACCTCGGAAATCCTGCGCGCGGAAATTGATTCGACGATTTTGCGAGCGGGCGGAATTCCGACCGGGACGATTGTGGCCGGTGGCGATCAAGCTTGCGATCCGCATGAGCGCGGTTTTGGTCCGCTTTACGCGAATTCGCTCATCATTCTCGATGTTTTCCCGCGCGACGCCAAGACCGGCTACTTCGGCGATATGACCAGAACGGTGTTGCGCGGGAAAGCCAGCGATCCGCAGCGCAAGCTTTGGGACACCGTCAAGGCCGGGCAAACCCTTGCGCTAAAACGAATCAAGGCGGGTGTGGACGGGATGACGATTCACAAGGCGATTCAGAAACTTTTCAAAGACCGCGGCTTTCCGACCGAGGTTCGCAAAGGGAAGAACGTCGGATTTTTTCACGGGACTGGACACGGGCTCGGCCTGGAGATTCATGAGCATCCGCGCTTGCAAAAGGTGACACTGAAGGATCGACAAGTACTCACTGTGGAGCCGGGACTTTATTATCCGGGTCTCGGTGGTGCGCGTCTGGAGGACGTGGTTGTGGTGACAAAGAGCGGCTGCAAAATCCTTTCCCATTTTGCCAAGCAGCTCGAAATCTGAACGAAGCAGACGCCTCAGCGTCTAATTTAAACAGACACACTTAAAATAGGAATGTTCTACCCAATCGGATACGGCGGTAATCACTGGATCCTTTACCTTATTGTGCCGGCGATCCTCGGCATTTGGGCGCAAATTCGTGTGAGCAAAGCTTTTAGCCGATGGGGCAAAGTTCGCGCGTCGTCGAACATCACGGGCGCGGAATGCGCGCGCGAGATTTTGGAGGCCGCACAGATCCAGGATGTCGATGTGATTGAGACCAACGACTTTCTCGGAGATCATTACGATCCGGCGAACAAGAAGCTGTGCCTTTCGAGCAATGTTTACAACACGCCGTCGGTCGCGGCGCTCGGGATTGCGGCGCACGAGACCGGGCACGCCATCCAGCATGCCAAAGCATACGCACCGCTCAAGGCGCGGATGGCGATTGTGCCGGTGACGCAAATTGCGTCGCAGCTTTTGCCGTTTGTGATCTTTGGTGGGCTGTTTTTCCGGATTACCGGCCTGATCACGCTTGGAATTTATTGCTATCTTATTCTGGCGGTGTTCCAACTCATTACTTTGCCGGTGGAATTTGACGCTTCGCGGCGGGCCAAAATCATTCTGCAACAAATGAGAATCGTTCAACCTGGCGAAGAAATGGCAGGTGTGAACAACGTGCTTAATGCTGCCGCGCTTACTTATGTCGCGGCATTTATTGCCGCCCTCGGCAACCTGCTCTGGCTTCTTTCGGTGCGCGATCGGCGCAATTGATTCGCGCGAGTTGAAGAAGATGACCGCCTCCGTCGCCCTTCCGCCGCCTGCTCGTCGTTTGACCGATTTGTTATCGTCGGGTTCCGGCACCCGTGTTAAATCTAAAAAGAACACGATGGATCAGCCACGGAGCGACGAAGACCAACAACTGGTGGCCCGCACTCAATCGGGCGATGCGGCTGCATTTGACCAGTTAGTCGTGAAATATACGCCGCGTCTTTACGGCCTCGTTTACAACATGACCTCAAACCACGAGGACACGAACGACCTGTTGCAGGACGTTTTTTCCAAGGCTTACAAGGCGATCCGCGGTTTCCGCGGCAAATCGTCTTTTTACACGTGGATCCACTCGATCGCGGTCAACATGACCCTGAATTTCCTCAAGAAACGCGGGCGCCGTTTTCAGCTCAGCCTGGATGACGTCGATGCCAGCGTCCAAAATGACAGGGAATTTCTCGAGGCGACGGCGACCAACAGCCCGGTGCGGGAGGCGGACCTCTCCGAGCTGCAAAAAAGGTTGAACGAGGCGATGATGAAATTGTCTGATGAACACAGAGCCGTGGTCACCATGTTCCATATTCAGGGGATGCCCCACGCAGAGATCAGTAAAATCTTGCGTGTTTCGGAGGGAACGGTACGTTCCAGACTCTTTTACGCGAATCGGCAACTGCAAAACTATCTGGACGAGTTCCGGAAAAATCCAGTTACCTGACCGGCGCTAAGATGGACGAATTAAACGACAACGAAATCGGGAAGCTTCTTCGGCTGAAACGCTACGAGCAGCCGCCACCGGGTTATTTCGAGAATTTCTTGCACGAGTTTCATCGCCGCCAGCGTGATGAGTTGTTGCGTCAGCCGCTTTGGCGTATTTGCTTCGATCGGACACGTGACTTCGTTCTTGGGCTGAATTTATCCACGCTTACTTCTTATCCCGCCGCAGTCACGGCAGTGCTTATTTGCGCCGCGGTCGTTTCGCTCAAGGTCTATGAATCGCCTGAGCCGGCCCGCGTCGCCGCGAAGGACCGACCAGTCTTCGTCGCGCCGAGCAATGCGGAGGCCGAATGGACGTTGGCCTCGCCCGTCGCGACCCGAGTCTTCAGTGCGCAGTCGCTCCGCAATCCCACCGAAAGCGCCCACACTCACCGGGCCGGCACGCCTCCGCGTTACGTGCTCGACAGCGTTCCCGTGAGTTATGAGACGACTTTCAAGTTCTAAGTCCTTTTCCGGATTTCTTTCCCGGGCCAGGCTCCGGATTTATTGGCGGCGCATGCTCGTAACGACGTTGTGCGTTGCGGCCGGTCCGTTTTGCGCCCGCCAAGCCGCCGCGCATTTCTCGAACGTCCTGTTTGTAATGGCGGGCGTGAATGGCCAGGCAGGCGTTGAGAAACAGAACCGAATCGAATCGGCTACAACCATTAGCCGCGAGGTCAAAGACGTTTTTGAACGGGCCGCAAAAGCAGTCGTTAAAATTCACGCGACCGATCAGCTCGGCGAACTTTCGGGCACAGGATTTTTTGTCGATCCAACCGGAATGCTCTATACCGCTTATTCTGTGGGCGGCGACGCGGAGAACGTTAAGGTTGAGTTTAAAGGCAGAACTTATCCTGCGCATCAACTTCTCGCCGATGTTCGCAGCGGTCTCGCCATATTGAAAGTCGATCTGGCGACGCCGGCGCTGCCCATCGGCAAATCGGACGAACTGGAGATAGCCACACCGGTTGTCGCCATTGGTTATCCGCTCGATCTGGCTGAAACCCCAAGTTTTGGCATGATCGGCGGGTTTGATCGCAAGTGTCTCGGCGGTTATTTTTCGACGACGCATTTGCGAGTCAATCTGCCGCCTCAGCGCGGCGAAGGCGGCGCGCCACTTTTGAATCTGAAAGGCGAAGTGGTGGGCATTCTGCTTTACAGTCTGGAAAATAATTCCTCGTGCTACGCCTTGCCGATTGATGCAGCCGAGAAAATCCGTAGCGATCTGGTGCGCTTTGGCGAGGCGCGTCACGGCTGGATCGGCGCGAGAGTTAAAGAAGCGACCAATGCAGTTGAAGGTTCGCGCGCGGAAACAAGCGACATCGTCGGCGATACGCCGGCTGCGGAATCAGGCATGAAACCGGGCGACATCGTGCTGCAAATTGGGCGGACGAAAGTGCATGAACCCGAAGACATTCTGGAAGCATCGTTTTTTCTTAGCGCCGGCGACGTTGTTCCAATCACTGTCATGCGGGGAAATGAGAAGCTGACCTTTGAAGTCCGCGCCGATTTCCATCCGGACGGAAAGCATCCCCAGCTGATCGCATCGCCGCTGTCACCGGGCCGAGCCATCCCGCTGAATTTACAAACGTCGCCAGAGAGAACGCCGTGACCCTGTAGGCGTTTCTGCAAAAACGCCAATGGCGGCTGACACAGCCGCCCTACAACATTTCGCGAAATTCTTTTTCGCTAATAATTCGGACACCGAATTCTTTCGCCTTGTCAATTTTGCTGCCTGGTTCGGATCCGGCGAGAACGAAATCGGTTTTTTTGCTTACGCTGCCGCTTACGCGGCCGCCGAGCGCCTCGATTTTCCCGGTCGCCTCTTCCCGCGTCATCGAGGGAAGAGTTCCGGTAAGGACAAACGTCTTTTCCGTCAGCGGCAAGTCGGCGGCTTTTTTCGCCGAGACCCTTTCGCTCTTCGGCTGAATTCGGAGCTCCTTCAAACGCTGGAGAACTTTCTTCCCGGCCGCGTGCCGCAAAAAAATCGAGTACGCTTTCCGCAACCACTGGGCCCACCTCGGTCACGATGCCGCGTTTTTTTTCGCCTTTGCTTTTTGATGGCTTGGCGAAGCCAGCTTTAATCAGCCGCTCGGCAATTTCCCTCGTATCCTGTTTTCGATCTCGATTCTGATGGTAATCCAAAATGTCGCGGAGTAATTGCGAATTCGCGACATCGGCGATGGTTTGGTGAAAGCGAGCGAGCTGCGTCGCGGTCGTCTTGCCGACGTCGGGAATCGCCAGTGCAAAAAGCCAGCGCGAGAGCGGAAGAGTTTTCGCGCGTCTAATCGCCGTGATCGCTTTGGTCGCATTCTTCTCGCCGAAGACGCGTGGTGATTCATCGGAGCTGAGATTCAGTGTGGCCAGGTCCTGCATCTTCAATTCAAAGAGATCGAGGGGCTCGCGTACCAGTCCGCGCTCGACCAATTTGTCCGCGACGATGCCGCCCACGGTTTCGATGTCGAGCGCGCCGCGCGCGGCAAGAAATTCCACGCGCCGCGTCGTCTGCGCCGGGCATTGATGATTTTCACAGCGCCAGGCGACAAATTGCGGGTCGCGCCGGACGGCGCCGCCACACACCGGACATTTGCCGTGAATGTGTTTGAGGAAATCAAACGGCTTCGCGCTCCGTGGCCGTTTCGATTTCACAACTTCGACGACGGCGGGAATGACTTCGCCGGCTTTCTCGATCACGACGGTGTCGCCAACGCGTATGTCTTTGCGCTTAATTTCGTCCTCGTTATGTAACGTTGCCCGTGAGACGCGGCTGCCGCTCACAGTCACCGGTTCGAGCACGGCCACCGGCGTGAGAATTCCCGTCCGGCCGACCTGAACTTTGGATGTCGGTCAAACGCGTCTCGACCCGTTCCGCCGCGTATTTATAGGCGATCGCCCAGCGCGGCGATTTCGCAGTGAAGCCGAGCCGTTCTCGTTGTTCGATTGCGTCCACTTTCATGACCGCGCCGTCGGTTTGATAGGGAAAATTGTGGCGCACTTTGTCGAGCTCGCGAATTGCATGCAAAACTTCGTCGGTCGAATCCGCCACCCACCAGCGCTCGCTCGTGGGCAGGCCAAACTTTTTGAACAAGGGAAAAATCTTCGAGTGAAGATCGACATTTACGCCTTCGACCGCGCCCGTTCCGTAGAAAATAATGGCCAGCGGACGCCTGGCCACAATCTTCGGATCAAGGTGTTTGAGCGATCCAGCGGCGGCATTTCTCGGATTCGCGAATAATGGCAAACCGCCGGCGCTGCGTTCTTCGTTCAATTTTTCGAAGCCACGTTTGTCCATGTACACCTCCCCGCGCGCCTCAAAAACTCTGGGCGCCGTGCCTCGTAATCGTTCCGGAACCGAGCGAATCGTCCTGATGTTTTGGGTGATGTCGTCGCCAACCAGGCCGTCGCCGCGGGTGGCTGCGTAGCGGAGCTCTCCGTTTTCGTAGAGCAGCGAAACCGCCACTCCGTCCACCTTCGGCTCAACCACAACAGGAATCTCTTCGTTGGGCAAAAGCCGCGTCATTCGCGCATGGAAGTTGGCGACCTCCTCCTCGGAATAAGTGTTGTCCAGGCTGAGCATCGGGACGCGATGCTCGATCTGGGCGAAAGCCCTTAGAGGCTTGCCGCCCACGCGCTGCGTCGGTGAATCGGCAGTGACCAGCTTTGGGAAGCGCGATTCAAGATCGACGAGTTCCTGGTAGAGCCGGTCGTAATCGCGATCGCTGATTGTGGGCGCCGCTTCCTCGTGATAGCGCCGGTCGTGCTCTTCGATTTCGCGGCGCAGCTGCGCAATCCGCTTTGACGCTTGAGCCTCGTCTTCTGCCATGAAGCATGATACAAACAGCGGAAAGATCGACAATGAACAGCCGCGAAAAAATTCTCGGAGTCGAGGGCGGCGGAACCAAAACCGCGTGGGTAATTGTGAACCGCGACGGAAATGAGCTCCAGATTCTCGATCAGGGGACGCTGCCGCCTTCGAATTTTCGCCTGGCCACCCCGGAGCGTTTACGCGCGATCTTTGGCGAGCTCCCGAAAGAGATTGATCGCGGGGGAGTTTTTTTGGCCGGATGCGGGACGGAGGAAGACCGACAATCGCTGTTGCGTCTTTGCGCGGAGATTTGGCCGGATGCGAAAATCGTTACCGGCAGCGATCGAGAGTCTGGGCTCGCAGCCGCGCTTTGCCATGCCGATGGCATTGTGGTCAATGCAGGCAGCGGATCGTCCGTCACGGGCCGGCGCGATCAGCGCGTCGAAAATGCGGGCGGCTGGGGGCATATTTTGGGCGATGCTGGCGGCGGTTATTTTCTTAGTCTTCAGGCGTTGCGACTGATTCTGCGCGAATACGATCTCCATCGCGGCGAAGTGCAGTTCACAACCAGAATCTTGCGCGCTCTTTCGCTGAACAATCTGGACGAACTGGTGCGCTGGGCTCAGACCGCGGACAAAATGGAAGTGGCCATGCTCACGCCGGTTGTCTTTGAAGCGGCGGCCACCGGCGACGCGCGCGTCATGGAGATCATCGAAGAAGGCGCGCGTGTTCTCTGCGAATACACCGAGGCAGTCGCCTCGCGCCTTCATCTGTTAGCGCCGAAAGTAATGCTACTGGGCGGTCTCTTTCATCGCGATTCGATCTATACCCACGCTTTTCGGCGGAAATTAAAAAAGAATCTTCCCGACGCGCGAGTGGCAACGGCAGAGCGAGCACCTGAATTCGGCGCAGCGTGGCTCGCCGTCGAAATGGACGAATGGCCGAACGTTCGCTCGAAGCTTGCCGAAGAAAAGATCGACGATCTCGTCGCCGCGCTTACCGAGCAGCGTAACCCACGCTCGGAAAACCTGGAAAAGATGAGCGCGCAGGACTTGGTGAAGCTTTTTGTCGACGAAGAAAAATTTGTCCAGGAAGCACTTCGCGGCGCCGCTGTCGATCTTGCCCGCGCAATCGAAATGGTGACCGAATCGCTCCGCAAAGGCGGCCGCTTGTTTTACATCGGCGCCGGTAGCAGCGGCCGGATCGGAGGTACTCGACGCGAGCGAAATTCCGCCCACGTTTGGCGCATCGCCCGAACTCGTGCAGGGTATCATGGCGGGCGGGGCCACAGCTCTTCATCGCAGCGTGGAGGGCGCGGAAGATGAGAAGAGCGAGGGCGCGCTGGCGGTGGACGAGCGCGGAGTCAAAGTTGCCGATGTTGTCATTGGGATCACGGCGAGCGGGCGGACGCCGTTTGTGCTCGGCGCTCTGGGACGGGCAAAGTCGTTAGGCGCGAAAACAATCTTGCTCAGCTGCAATCCAGCAAGACCACAAAGTGCAATTGTCGATCTCGCGATCGATCTGGCGGTCGGACCCGAGATTTTGACGGGATCGACGAGGCTAAAAGCCGGGACGGCGACGAAAATTGCACTCAACATCATCAGCACCGGCCGCGATGATCGGGCTGGGCAAAGTGCGTGGCAATTTGATGATCGACCTCCATGCGTCCAGTGCGAAATTGCGCGATCGGGCGGCGCGCCTGGTGGCAGACCTGTTGCAATGCGATTACGACTCGGCGCGCGAACGGCTCGAAGCCAACGGGTGGAATTTGCGCGCGGTGGTGGACAAGATCGACAAGTAGCCAGCCGTATTTTTAGGACAAGCGCAATCGTGCGCCGCGAAACGAAACCTAAATGACAACCTCAACGGAAAGTATCTTTTATGCTCTGGACTATCTTTGTTATTCTGCTTGTCCTCTGGCTCCTCGGCCTGGTCAGTTCTTACACGCTGGGTGGATTCATTCATCTCTTACTCGTGATCGCTCTCGGTTGTACTTATAATTCAGTTGATCACGGGCCGCCGTCCCCTTTAAGATCGGCAACATGAAACCTGCCGGAATTGTTGGCATTGTTCTCATCATTGTCGGCATTATCGGGTTTGCTTATGGCGGGCTGGGTTGGACTACGGAAAAGAAGGACGCCCAACTCGGGCCATTGGAAATTACGCACAAAGAAGGGCACGGAATTACTTTTCCGCCTATCGTAAGCGGCATTTGTTTAGTTGGTGGAATCGTCCTTGTTGCAATCGGCAGCCGCAAAACCTGACGTCCGATTCGCCTCCGGCGCGCTGCCGCCTTCGTAGCAGCGGGCTCTTGGGCGCCGAATGGTAGACCGTTGATCTAACCTGGCGATCGCTCGGCGATTCGGTCGCGTCGGCTTTCAGGACAGCGAAAGTTTTGCTGCCTTTGCGATCGAGATAAAGGAGCACGCCGCGTTTCGGATCGGCTTTGTTCAGTGCCTGGCGGAATGATTGCACGTTCGCGACCGGTTTGCCGTCCACTTCCGTGATCACGTCTTCGCGCTCTATCCCTTGTTGCGCGGCGATGCTATCGTCGGCCACGTCCGTAACAATGACGCCCTGGGCAACTCCAAGTTTCAGACGCTCCGCCATTTCTTTGCTTAAATCCTGGACCTGCAATCCAAACTTACCGAGCTCTTCCTGCCTGGGCTGGCCGGGTTGAATTTGCTCGTTCGACGCGCGCGCGATTTCGTTGGGTAATTCACCGGTTGTCACTGGAATCTTGATCGTCTGACCTTTTCGCCACACCGTCAGCTCGACTTTTTGCCCGACTTTCTTTTTCAAAATCTCGTGCTGGAGCTGTGAGTCGGTCGTGACCTGCGCTCCATCAACATTGGTGATGACGTCAAACGGTCGCAGCTCGCTTTTGTACGCAGGCGCGTCGGCCTCAATCGTTCGCACGACGACGCCCTTTTCTGCGCCCTTGAACAGATCGCGAATGGATGGATCGTCGCCGAGCGTTTCGATGCGGATGCCGAGCCAGGGCCGCACAATTTTGTGGCCAGCGATGAGCTCAGTGCCGATTTCCTTCGCCAGGTTGCTCGGGATGGCAAAGCCCAATCCGCGATTCAATCCGTTGATCAGTGTGTTCATACCGATGACTTTGCCGTCGATATCGCAGAGGGGGCCGCCGCTGTTGCCCGGATTTATCGATGCGTCGGTTTGCAAATAATCCGAGATGGAGTAACCGCCGGTGGCGATCAATTTGCTCCGGCCTTTCCCGCTGACCACGCCGTAAGTGAACGTGTAATCGAGCTTGAACGGCGCGCCGATCGCGAATGCGAATTGCCCGACGCGGACGGCGTCGCTGTCGCCCAGTTGCACGACCGGCAAATCTTTTGCATCGATCTTGATCACTGCAACATCGGTCTTTTCATCCGTGCCGACGACTTTCGCCGGAAACTCGCGGCCATCTTTCAGTTTCACGTCGATCTTGTCCGCGCCTTCGACGACGTGAAAATTTGTGAAGATGTAACCGTCCGCACGGACGATGAAGCCGGAGCCTTCGCTTTGGATCGGTTGAAGGTTTCTTTGATTTTGACGCGGGTTATTTTCGTCCGGCGGCCCTTGGAAAAATAAATCGTCAAACGCGGAGCCTTCGCTATCGCCTTTCTTTGAGACCTCGATGATGACGACGCTCGGCGCGACCGTTTCGAAGACTTTGGCGAACGCGTTGTTCAGTGCGTGAACGACGTCTTTGCCTTGCTCCGCCGCAGCCGGCGGAACTGTCGGTGTGGATGCGACTTCGGGCGTGGCGGCGAAGATCGACATCGCCCCCAGAGCAGCAAATGAAACCAAGATGGACAATGAGCGCATTGGTTCGAGTTTGGACAGCTTCTGGCAAGCAACGTTCAACGGCAACTTGGAATCGAGCGGGTAGACCGTTAATTCGCCCCAGCAAGGTCCTTCCAGCTGCACGGCGGGACCTTCCAGTTCGCTGCGCTTAAGGCGATGGCATTCACTACAACTCCGAAGCGTCGATGGATTGCGCGAACCGCATCATCCTCAGGCTCAAACGCAAGCATGGATGGGCTGGGGTGGCCTATTGAGAAGGTTGCCTGGGCGCCCGCCGCGATTTAATCATTTCCTTTTGGAACCCCATCTGCTGTCGCACTGTTTCCTGATGTGCGATAATCCTCTGGAGGTTGAACACTGAAACACTTGACCCATGGTGTATATTAAGGTGGCTACATAGCGTCATGAAGATTGTCGATCTTCGGTCCCGTTTGGTCGGGTTGGTCGCCATCCTCATCGTGCTGGGGCTGCTTCGTTTCGGTCCGGAGCCTGCGGCCCGCAGTCCGATTCCGGCGGACGAATTTATTCGGGCAATGGCCGAACATCGCAGTTCGCTCATCGATTTTTATTTCAGCCACCACTTCGATCCGAACGCACGCGGAGCGCGTGATCGTCCGTTAATTTTGGCCGCGGCCATGCAGCAGGATTGGGGGACGGTCAGGCGACTTCTCAAAGCCGGGGCGAGCGTCGACTTGGCCGACGAAGCGGGAGTGACGCCCCTGATGGAGGCCGCTATGTGCGGCAACCTGGAGATAATGCGTGAGTTTGTCGGTCACGTATCAAACATTGCCGCTATCGATCGCAATGGGCGCTCAGCGCTGCACTACGCCATCGCGGCACAAAAAATCGAAGCCGTCGAGCTCCTCCTGTTGTTAATGCCGGACCTCAAAACGTCATACGGCGATGGTCGCGACCTCCTGGGGTTGGCCCTCGATACGGGAAACAGGAAAATCAGTGGGGCCATCTTGAACCGCCTGGCGCCGCTTCCGGCGTGGACTGCCAGTGCGCAGCGCGCTCTCGGCGTAGCATTGCGGGATGGCGACCGCGATCAGATTCGGTTACTTTTAAAGAAGCACGCGACGCCGCCCACCCCCGAAGGCAAGAATGTTCCGCTTCTGGCCTATGCTGTCGCGCAGGACGACGCGCAGCTCTTCCGCATGCTTCTCGAATGCGGCGCCGATCCGAACACGGCCATTTCCGGCAAATACGATAAGGAATTTCTCGCATTGCTTCCGTCAAAAACGTTCCGCAACTACATCGAAGACGACAAGAACGTCACCGCGCTCATGCTGGCCGCCGGCTTGGGCCGGCCTGAATATGCCAAGGCGCTGCTCGAGGCTGGGGCCGACCGCAACCGCGCCACCGCCCGCTACAAAATGCTCGCCCTTTATTACGCCGCAGAAACCGGCAATTGGCGGTGCACGCAGATTCTTCTCGGGGGCGGGCCTCCGCCGGAACGGCTCCGAATCGAGATCTCCCTCGCTTCCCAACATGTCGCACTCATCAAAGATGGCGTACCCGTGTTCAATACTATCTGTTCGACTGGCCGCAGCGGTTACTCTACGCGCAGAGGCGATTACGTCATCACGGACAAGGATCGCAACCATTGGTCGACAATCTACAAAGTCGAGATGCCGTATTTCATGCGCCTGAGTTGTCTGGATTTCGGAATGCACGAAGGCGTCGTCCCAAATTATCCCGCTTCGCACGGCTGCATTCGGTTGCCAGGCGAAGCCGCTCGACAAATTCTTCGCCGAAATTCCGATCGGCACCCTCGTTACCGTCCAGTAATCGGACAGGTTCGTCGCGCACTTAGCGGTGCCTGCGTTGACACGATTATTAACCGCTTTAGCGTTTTCGTCCTCAACTCAAAATGCTTACTCTTGCGGCAGGGAAAGGGAACGGAAAAGAGTTCGTCTCGCATGCGCCTGGCTACTGGTCCCGCAATGGCGGGATCGCGCCGGAACTCTGGAACGATTGGAAATGGCAGCTCAAAAACCGGGTCACGTCGCTCGCCCAGCTCGAGCAACATATCGATCTGAGCGATGAGGAACGCAGCGGAGTGTTGCTCTCTGGCGACAAACTTGCACTCGCTGTCACGCCGCACTTTTTCAATCTGATCCCACCCGACAAAAATCCGGACGATCCGATCCGGCGTCAGGTTATTCCGCGGATCGAGGAGACGTGGTCGTCGCCTTACGACATGGCCGATCCATGCGGCGAAGATTCGCACATGCCGGTGCCGGGCTTGGTGCATCGCTATCCCGACCGCGTGCTGTTTTTGGTGACCGATCGGTGCGCGAGCTATTGCCGGTATTGCACCCGCAGTCGCGTCGTCAGTGGGGTGGGCGAACAGGAATTGCACACTGATTTCGAGGAAGCGTTTCGGTATCTCGAACAACACACCGAAGTGAGCGACGTGCTCTTGAGTGGCGGCGACGCCCTCATTTTCAGTGACGACAAGCTCGACAAGTTGCTGACGCGGTTACGCGCGATCAAACACATCGAATTTCTGCGAATCGGAACGCGCGTTCCGATTTTCCTGCCGCAACGGATCACGCCCGAGCTATGCGCGATTTTGGCGAAACATCATCCGCTTTGGATGAGCGTGCATGTGAATCATCCGCGCGAGCTGACGATTGAAGTGAAAGAAGCGCTCGAGCGGCTGGCCAATGCCGGCATTCCGCTCGGCAATCAAAGCGTGTTGCTCGCGGGTGTGAACGACGATCTCGAGACGATGAAAACGCTCGTGCACAAACTGCTCATGTGCCGTGTCCGCCCGTATTACATTTACCAATGCGACCTGATCAACGGCTCATCCCATCTGCGCACCTCGGTGGCGAAAGGAATCGAGATCATTGAAGGCCTGCGCGGTCACACCACCGGTTACGCCGTGCCGCAATTCGTCATCGACGCGCCCGGCGGCGGCGGCAAGGTGCCGATCAATCCCGGTTACATCCTCTATCACGACAACGAAAAAATCGTGATCCGCAACTACGAAGGCAAAATCTTCGAGTATCCCGGAGAGCGGCGGAGACGCAAACCGTCCAGTTCGCTCCCCAACGCGAATACCACGACGAGTATTTGTATTCGTAGAGAAATCGACAGGATTAAGTTGGATTTCAGAGGAAGCTACGAATCCAGGAACAAATGCTGTCTCTCTTTCTTGGTCTCCTGGGCTCCCAGATTTGCTTTCGAATCCCGTGAATCTTGTCGAGTCGCAAAGGCCTTTCAGAGTAAATCCTGTCTAGTTCTTCAGTGTCGATCTTCGCATGCGAGTCGTGATAGGGTGCCCCATGCAAATGTCCGGCATGACGCTCCTGTTACTTAGAATTCTCGTTTCCGCCTTCCTCGCGATTCTGTTTCTTCAGTCAGGCGTCGACAAAATTGTGGATCGACGTGGCAATCTTGAATGGTTGAGAGGACACTTCGCCAAGAGTCCTCTGGCCGGAATTGTGCCGTTGATGGTCACCGCCATCACCATTCTTGAAGTTGCAGCTGGTGCGCTGAGCGGGATAGGTTGTGCACTAATAATTTTTGCGCGCGATTCGACTATTGCTTTCTACGGCGCGGTTGTTTCCGCCGTCGCGATCATTGCGCTCTTCTTCGGCCAGCGGATGGCAAAGGACTACGCAGGCGCGGCGGTCCTGGTTCCGTATTTTCTGCTGACCCTGGTTGCGATTTATCTGCTCGCGCACTGAGTCGAAGATCAATCAGGCAGACAGGAAATTAATCTGGAAGCCAGGAATCCAGGAATACAAATAAATCCAAAGAAGGTTAGACAGGATTAAATTGGATTTCAGAAGAAAGAATCCTGTAAATCTTGTCAATCCTGTCTAGTTTTTCGTCGCCTCGAAAACAATGTCGCCGCCGATGACCGTAATTTCGGCGCGCGTTTTGAGAATCTCAGGCTCGGGAATTTTCATGATGTCCTGCGAGAGGACCGTGAAATCGGCGAGTTTGCCGGGTTTGATCGAACCTTTATCGTTTTCTTCGAAAGCGGCGTAGGCGGGCCAAATGGTAAACATTTTAAGCGCCTGTTCGCGCGAGACTGCTTGCTCGGGATGCCAGCCGTCGCCGGAAACCCCTTTGATACTTTTGCGGGCGACCGCTGCGTAAAATTCGATCATCGGTTCACCGCGTTCGACTGGCGCGTCAGACCCACCGGGAACGATGCAGCCAGATTTGATCAAACTTTGCCAGGCATAGGCGCCGGCGAGCCGGTCCATGCCTAGTCGAGCCGGCGCGAAAAATAAATCGCTGATGGCATGCGATGGTTGCATCGAAGGGATCACCCCGAGCTTGGCAAAGCGGGGAAGGTCAACGGGATCGAGAATCTGGGCATGCTCGACTCGCCACCGCGGCTCGCGGATTTTCCTTTGCTCGGGAGGAACGATTTTAAATGCTTCTTCGTAAAGGCCGAGGATCAGGCGATTTGCGCGATCGCCGATTGCGTGCGTCTCGACTTGAATCCCGCGACGCAGCGCTTCTTCAAACATCGGCCGTAACTCCTCATCTTTTTCGGTGAGATACCCGGAAGTGTCAGGCGCATCGCTGTACGGTTTAAGCAATGCCGCGCCCCTTGAACCAAGCGCACCATCGAAAATCACTTTGATCGTGCGCTGCGTGAAATGATGATCAAACGCGTTGATGGTCGGTCCTTCGCGCAGAAATCGCTGGGCGTCCTTGCCCGGCCCGTAAACGCAATTTACAAAGCGCAGCTTCACTTTGCCGGCCTCGAACATCCGTTTGAAAAGATCGACATCGGCGTAGTGGCTGCCGGCGTTTTGGATTTCGCACCAGCCAAGTTTGATCTCGCGATTGATTCCGGTCAGAAACGCCTGCTCGCGTTCCGTTTCAGTTGGCTTCGGAATATTTCTCGCCACCAAGTCCTGTGCATTGTCTAGCAACATTCCGGTCGGTTCGCCGGTCGTTTTATCTCTCAGGATTTCGCCACCGAACGGATTCGCTGTGTTTTGATCGATCTTCGCGATTCTTAGCGCAGCGCTGTTTGCGACCGCAGCGTGACCGTCGGCGCGCGTGAGATGGACAGGATTGTCGGGCGCGATTTTGTCGAGATCTTGGCGGGTTGGAAATCGTGGCGGTTTCCAAAACGTTTCGATCCAGCCGCGGCCGGTGACCCATTTACCGCGATCGGTTTGGGCGACGCGAGCTTTCACCCTAGCCAGGAAATCCTCGAGCGTGTTTGTGCCTTCGAGATTTAGGGTCATTTCCCGCTCGCCAATCCCGAAGATGTGGCAATGGGAATCGGTCAGCCCAGGCACGACGGTTTTGCCGGTAAGATCGACGACGCGCCCGGCCTGAAATTTCTTCGCGTCTTCGTTCGATCCGACAAACGCGATTCGGCCGCCTTTGACCGCGATCGCTTCAGCATGTGGCCGCTTTTCATCGACCGTGTAAATGTTCCCATTCGCGAAAATAAGATCTACAGCTGCGGCGGCGTTCATTTGCTGCGAAGAGAAGAGAAGGAAAAACGCACCGCTGGAAAAACAGAAATGAAATGAACGCACTTTCACTTGACGCTGCGGTGAAGTTTTGACGTGATCAGTTTTTGCCAATTCTTCACTTTTCCGTATCGGGAGAATTGGCCGCTGGCTTTTAGACCGATATGAAACTGAGCGATGAATTTTCTTTTGCCCACCCAATCCCGATTCATAGACTCTTTGGGTCGATTCGGGCAAGCAATTCACCTCAAACTTTACGATCTCTGAACGGAGCACATCCTAACCTTAGTTTTGGTTCGTTTTTAGATTGGCGGCTGTGGCTGGGCACCGTGCAGATCCGTTGATTTATGGCGAATTTCTTTCCACGCTGGTGCAATTGGCTGCCGCTGCAAATGGCGGTGGCCGGCATTCTAATCGCGTGCGGTTTGACAGCGGCGACCTGGTATTACGTGACCCCTAAATATACGCGCGTTGGCTATGAGCCAATTCAGCCGGTGCCGTTTCCCCATGACATTCACGTTTCACAACTCGGGATGGATTGCCGTTATTGCCACAGCTTTGTTGAGGTGGCGGCACACTCCAATCTGCCCAACACCCAGACTTGCATGAACTGTCATACCCAGGTGGCGAAGGACAACCCGAAGCTCGAACCGGTGCGCGAGAGCTGGAAGACGGGCAAACCGATCGAGTGGGTGCAAATTCATCGCACACCCGACTACGTTTTCTATAATCATGCCGCGCACGTCAATCGCGGGATCAGTTGCTTCAGCTGCCACGGCCCGATCAATCATATGCCGGTGGTTTATCACGCCAAGCCGCACAGCATGGCTTGGTGCCTCGAGTGCCATCGCCATCCCGAGAATTTTCTGCGTCCTGACGACCAGGTTTTTAATCTCGATTGGAAACCCGACGACGTGAAACCGGCGGCGTTTGTCGCCAAATATGGCCAGCCAAAGGACGTGAGCGAAAATTGGTCAGAAAAGAAAAAACTCACCCAAAATGAAATCGGCCAGACGCTGAAGGAGCGTTGGAATATCAATCCACCGACCAATTGCCAGGGGTGCCACCGATGAAAGTGAACCAAATCGTGGTGATTCGCGCGGAGGGACATACTTTTGCATGTCTTGGACTCGCGGAAGCGCGTCCCTTCGGAGGTGCCGCATGAAACGCGTTTTTCAACATCCGCCCGAGCCGGTGACCGGGAAGAAATATTGGCGCAGTCTCGGCGAGTTCAGCAATACGCCGGAATTTCGGCAGTGGCTGGAGCGCGAATTTTCGGCCGGTGCCTCCGAGTTAACAGAAGAGGAATGGTCGCGGCGCGATTTTTTGAAATTGATGAGCGCGTCGATGGCGCTCGCGGGAATTGGCCTGACGAGTTGCCGCCGGCCGGAAGCCCATCTCGTTCCGTTCACGAAAAGTGCCGAATGGACGATCCCTGGAAAATTTCTCTATTACGCGACCGCGATGCCGCGCCGAACCGGCGCGATTCCACTTATCGCCACAACTGTGGACGGTCGTCCGATCAAACTTGAGGGCAATCCGCTTCATCCCGCGAGCACCGGCGCGACAGACACCTTTGCGCAAGCGTCGGTTCTCGATCTTTACGATCCTTTTCGGTCGAGGCGGTTTGTCAACAGGGGCAAAACATCCGATCGCGCGGCGTTTGAAGTGTACATCGACAAGTTGCGGGCGCGACTCGGCGCAACAGGCGGTGACGGGCTCGCTTTTCTCGTGGAAGAAGTTCATTCGCCGACACGAGAGCGGCTTCGCGCTGAGCTCGAGAAAGCTTTTCCGAAAATGCTCTGGTCGGTTTACGAGCCGGCGCTGAGCGATGCGCAGAATTACTCCACTCGCATCAGTTTTGGGGATAATTCGAAGCTCATTCCCCATTTTGAGCGTGCCGACATTGTCCTCGCGCTCGATAGCGATTTTCTCGATTGCGGCGAAGGAGACATCGCTTCGGTGCGCGATTTTACGTCGCGCCGTCGTGTGACTGCGGCCAAGGACACGATGAACCGCCTCTACGTCGTGGAAAATCGTTTTACGCTCACTGGTTCGATGGCGGACCATCGCTTGCGCTGTCCGGCCAGTCAGATTCCGGCGCTGACCTATGTGCTCGCCGGAAAGATTGCCGATTCCACCAAAGACGCGGGACTTGCCTCAGTCCTCGGAACATTAACGGCTCCTGCCGGCGCGGACGCTTTCGACGATCGATGGCTTACCGAAGCGGTAAGTGACCTCGTGGCGAAATCGGGTGCGAGCCTGGTGGTGGCGGGCGCGCATCAACCGATAGTCGTGCAACTGTTGGTTTACGGAATGAATTCCGCGCTCAAAAACATCGGGCGCACAGTTGTTCTCCGCGAATTTGCGCAGAATCCGAACACAAAAAGCATTCTGCAATTGGCTGAAGCAATGGACTCCGGTCAGATCAAACAGCTTTTTATTTTCGGCGGCGACCCGGTTTTCAACGCACCCCGGGCAGTCGCGCAGAATTCGGAAACAAAGCAGCCGATCGATTGGGCGGATCTGCAAAAGAAGGTCCCGGAAATTGTCCGGCTCGGTTACCACGAGGACGCGACTTCGAAACTGAGTCACTGGCATGTGCCGGCTGCGCATTATCTCGAATCGTGGGGAGACGCGCTTACCTCTGCCGGCGCCTATTTGTCGATCCAGCCGATGATTTTGCCGCTCTTTGGCGGCTTCTCCGAGATCGAGTTGCTTAATGCGCTGTTGGGTCGCCCGAAAGTCGAAGGGCCAGAGCTCGTTCAGGAAACGTTTCGCGCGACTAATCCGCCGGGCGATTTCCAAACCGCTTGGTCGAAATTTTTGCAGGACGGATTTGCCGTGCAGGCTCCGCCGCACGAACGGCCGGTCACCTTCAACGGCACTGCTGCGGGCACGCTCGCCCGACAACTTTGGGCGCCAACGCCTCCACCCGCGCAGGAATCACCCGAGATCGTTTTCGTCCGCAGTTATGCAATCGATGACGGCCGCTATACCAGCAACGGCTGGCTCCAGGAATTACCAGATCCGATCACGAAACTGACCTGGGACAACGGCGCGATCATGAGCCCGAATTTCGCGAAAAGTTTGAACCTGGAGAGCGGCGATCTCGTTCAAATCGAAATTACCGATACGGCGCGCGACGCGAAGGATCAGCCGATTCGCCGCGAGCTGGTGATCGCGGCGCTCGTTTCGCCGGGACACGCGGAAAATTCAATTACGATTCCATTTGGCTACGGGCGCAAGATGCCGGGACTCGAGTTGCTTGGCTACGCGGGCCGGACGGTCGCGGAGGAGCCGCAAAGCTCCCAAACTGGCTTCAACACTTATCTTTTGCGCACCGCCGCGAATCCGCATTTCGTCGTCGTCGACGGCAAAACGATCGAGAGCGTGCGGGTCACGAAGATTGGGAAGAAATATCCGCTCTCGATCACGCAGGACCATTGGAGCATCGAAGGCCGCGGCCTCGTCCGGGAAGCGACCCTCGACCATTACCGCGAAGACAACGAGTTCGTGAACAAAATCGGCATGAGCTCGGAATTGTCCCCGCAGATGCCGTCGCTCTACAGCCATCCGCCACTGACTGCGCCGCAACAGTGGGGGATGAGTGTCGATCTCAATGTCTGCACCGGTTGCAGCGCATGCGTGATTGCTTGTCAGGCCGAGAACAACATTCCCGTTGTGGGCAAGCTGCAAGCGGGACACGGGCGTACCGATGCACTGGATTCGGATCGACCGTTATTACGCCAGCGCGAAACCGTTTAACGAGGACAACGGCGATTGGCCTGAGAATCCGGAGATCGTGCACCAGCCGATGATGTGCCAGCATTGCGAGAACGCGCCCTGCGAAACGGTTTGTCCGGTCAACGCGACCGTTCACAGCGAAGACGGCCTCAATGTCATGGCTTACAACCGCTGCGTCGGCACGCGTTACTGCGCGAACAACTGCCCGTTCAAAGTTCGCCGGTTTAATTTCTTCGATTACAACCAGCGGCCGGTCGGGAAGAAGAAAATCGCGGGCGAGTTCGGCATTTACGAAGAATACGTCGCGCCGTTCACGAGCAAAGGTGCGCCCGACATCGTGAAGATGCAGAAGAATCCAAACGTAACGGTGCGAATGCGCGGCGTGATGGAGAAATGTACCTTCTGTGTGCAGCGGATCGAGGAAGCTAAGATCGCGGCGCACGTGCGCGCGGGTGCATCGAGCAACACCCACATCCCGCGGGACTCGTTCACCACGGCCTGCGCCCAGGTTTGCCCGAGCGAGGCGATCGTTTTCGGTGACATCAAAGATCCGGAGAGCAGGGTTTCAAAAATCAAACTGCAGGACCGCAATTACCGGCTCCTCGAATACTTGAACGTGAACACGCGCACGAGTTATCTCGCGCGCCTCCGAAATCCGAACTCGAAAATGCCGGACGCGGCGAACATTGGCGTGGCCAGCCCGGAGGAAAAGGCGTTATGAAGATGTCGATCTTGAAGGTTGTCGATCTCAATTAACAATGGACGAAACGCCTACAGCGCCGGAAGTGAGCCAAGGCGAAACGGCCGCGACTGTCGAACGGCCGCTGGCTCGCGTGCCGTTGGTTTTGAATCGGCGCAACTTCCGTTGGATCACCGAGCGGATTTCGGGCGTGGTCGAGCAACCGGCGCCACGCTGGTGGTGGGTGTGTTTCACAATCACGGGAACGATCGCCACGTTCGGCTTGTTTTGCCTCGGCTACCAAATTTCCACAGGCATCGGGACCTGGGGATTAAATCACCCAGTAGGCTGGGCCTGGGACATCACGAACTTCGTTTTCTGGATCGGTATCGGACACGCCGGCACGCTCATCTCCGCCATTTTGTATTTGCTCCGGCAAAGATGGCGCACGTCGATTAATCGTTCAGCCGAAGCGATGACGCTTTTCGCGGTCACGTGCGCCGCGATTTTCCCCGGCGTCCACGTCGGCCGCGTCTGGATGGCATGGTATCTCGCGCCCGTGCCTAACAACTGGGGGATCTGGCCGAACTTCCGGAGTCCATTGATGTGGGACGTGTTCGCGGTCTCAACCTATTTCACGGTTTCGGTTCTGTTTTGGTACACGGGTTTGATTCCCGATCTCGCGACGCTGCGCGATCGCGCCACATCGAAGATCAAAAAATTCCTATTCGGCGTTTTCGCCTGCGGCTGGCGCGGCTCGAACCGCCACTGGCGGCATTATGAGATGGCGTACCTGCTTCTTGCCGGTATTTCTACGCCGCTGGTGCTCTCCGTGCACAGCGTGGTTTCGTTCGATTTCGCTACTTCGATCTTGCCCACGTGGCACACGACGATTTTTCCGCCTTACTTCGTCGCGGGCGCGATCTTTGGGGGCTTCGCCATGGTGTTGACGCTGCTTATTCCGGCACGCGCCATTTTCAAACTTCAGGACATCATTACGCCTCAACACATCGACAAAATGGCGAAGATCATTTTGTTGACCGGCTCCTTCGTCGCTTACGCCTACACGATGGAGTTTTTTGTTGCCTGGTACAGCGGCAACGCCTACGAGCGCTTTGCGTTTTGGAACCGCGTCTTTGGCCCGTACTGGTGGTACTGGTGGGTGGGAATGTTGTTCTGCAATTGTCTCTCGCCGCAGCTCTTTTGGTTCCGATGGTGCCGGCGGAATGTACTCGTCGTCTATTTCGTCTGCATGTGCGTGAACGCGGGGATGTGGTTCGAGCGTTTCATTATCATTGTCGGCGGATTACACCGCGATTTTCTGCCGTCTTCGTGGGGACTTTTCATTCCAACCTGGGTCGATATCTGGACATTCATTGGCACGCTCGGCATTTTTACTTCGCTCTTCCTGCTTTTTATTCGCTTCCTCCCGATGATCGCGATGTCGGAAGTGAAAATTATTTTGCCGGAAGCGGGCGTGCATCGTGGCTCGACAAATGGGCAGCACCACCCGGTCGCGCCTAGCGGAATGGAGCGTACATGAGAACGCCCACCGGTCACAAAGTTTACGGGATGGGAGCGGAATACCCGAGCGCAGCCGCGCTTTACGAAGCGGCCAAAATCGTGCGTGACGCCGGTTTCAAACGCTGGGACGTGCATTCTCCGTTCCCGATTCACGGGATGGACGAAGCGATGGGGCTAGGAAAGTCGTGGTTGAGCGCAGTCGTGCTTATCGGTGGCATCTCAGGCTTGCTCACCGCCGCTTTGGTGGAATTTGGCCCGTCCTGGGGCCTTTACCCGCTGATAGTTCACGGAAAGCCTTACGATTGGAAAACCGTGCCGGCTTTTTTCCCGATCATGTTCGAGCTCACCGTGCTCTTTTCGGCGTTCGCTGCGTTTTTCGCGGTGCTGATCATGAACGGTCTGCCCCGCCCGCATCATCCGATTTTCAACTGGGAACGTTTCAGTCGCGCGACCAATGACGGGTTCTTCCTCGTGATCGAAGCACGCGATCCGCGTTTTACCGAAATGGAAGCGCGCGAGTTACTCGAAAGAAGCGGCGGCCAACACATCACCATCGTGCACGACGATTAAATATGCTCCGTGGCTTCTTCTTAATTTCTCTCTTGTTTACGATCGCGCTCGTCGCTGTCTTTGGATTTCGCGGGCAAAAAAGCACGGGCGCGCCATTGGAAGTTTTTCCGGACATGGTTCGGCAAATGAAAGTGCGCGCGCAAGCGCCGCTCAACTTTTTTTCGGACGATCGGGGATCGCGGCTGCCGGTCCCCGGAACTGTGCCGATCGGGTACGAAATGCCGAAGACTGAAACGATCGCGGCGCCGGTAGCTGCTGTGGAGGTCCCCCAAATGCGGTCGCGAGTCGAATTCAGCGTCGGGACCGATTACTACGACACGGGTAAAATGGGGGATCGTTGGGGCACTGGGATTCCGGTCCCGGTGACCGCCGAACTGCTCGGCCGGGTCAACAACGTTTTAACATAACGTGCGCAATGTGCCACGGCGCCACCGCTGCCGGCAATGGGATTACCAAGCAGCACGGACTGGCGACGGTGGTGACTTTGCAGGACGAGCGTATTCGCAAAATGGCAGACGGCGAAATTTTTAACACGATCACAAACGGAAAAAACACGATGATGGCTTACGGCCCGAACATCATGGTAGCGGATCGTTGGGCGATCATAGCTTACCTGCGCGCCCTGCAACGGAGCCAAAACGCGGCGATTGCCGATGTAGCGCCAGAGCACCGCGCCGAATTGGACAAACCGGCGGAGACAAAATCCGAAGTTAAAGCGGAGGCGCCAAAGAAATGAGCGACCGTTCGCATCCATTGCCCGCGCCGGAAGGCGAATATTTTGAAACTAGCCGGTTCGCCGGTCTTTCGGTGCTGCTTGGACTGATTGCGTTTGTTGCTTTGGCGCTCTGCGGCGCTGGTGCTGCCATCGATCCGAAGCAGCTAAGCTATTCCTGGCTCTTCGCGTTCGCATTCTTCTTTACCCTTTGCGCCGGCTGTTTCTTCTGGACGATCGTCCATCACGCGACCGACGCGGAGTGGTCGGTCGTTGTGCGGCGGCAACTGGAAAACATCGCCGTGCTGCTGGCGGTTCTCGCCGTGTTCTTTTTGCCGATTTTGTTTCTCCGACATCATCTTTACGAATGGATGAACATTCCGCCCGGCAAAGAAGCGACGCTCGATTCCAAACGCGCCTACCTGAACTGGGACTTCTTTCTTTTGCGCACGGTCATTTTCCTCGGCTTCTTCATCATCGCGTCACAGTTGCTGCGTCGTTTTTCGGTGAGACAGGATAAAGACGGGAATCCACGGTTCACGATCTGGATGCGCAAAGTCGCGTTTGCCAGTCTGCCGCTTTTTGCGCTTTGCCTGACTTTCGGCGCGTTCGATTGGCTGATGAGCCTCAACTACCACTGGTTCTCCACCATGTTTGGCGTTTACATCTTCGCCGGGGCCGCCGGCAGCTCGATGTCGCTGCTTGTCCTTGTCATCACCGCGCTCCGCAGCGCCGGTTATCTAAAAGACGTCGTCACGATGGAGCATTACCACATCATGGGAAAATGGATGTTCGCCTTCTGTGTCTTCTGGGCTTACATCGGCTTCGGTCAATACATGCTCATCTGGTATGCGAACATGCCGGAGGAGACGCAGTATTTTCTCACTCGAAATACGGAGTCGTGGTGGTACTTGAGCGTGCTTCTGGTGATCGGGCGCTTCTTCGGTCCGTTCGCCATTTTGCTCCTGCGCTCGATCAAAAAGCAGCCACACCAGCTCTGCTACGTCGCGGGGTGGATCGTTTTCATGCAAATGCTCGACATGTACCTCGTCGTCCTGCCGGCACTACACGGAACTGGTATTCACTTGAGCGTTTGGGATTTCTTCCCGCTCATCGGCATCGGCGCCACTCTCGGCTTTGTCTATATCCGCATTGTCGGCAAAACTTCGCTCTTCCCCGTGCGCGATCCGCGCCTGATTGAATCGTTGAAACTCGTGAACTGAAATGGCCGATACTGAATCACTTCGCCAGGCGATGCAATCGCGCGCGCCATTCTCCAGTTGGCTGGGAATCGTTCTTTTGTTTGTCCTCTTCGGCGCAATCGTGCTCGCACTGATCGGTCCGATGCCGCGTGGGGACGACTACGAACAAACGCGAGCCAAAAAGCGGATGGAAAATCTGCAAAAGCTACGCAAGGACGACGACGAGGCGCTGAACACTTATAGCTGGATTGACAAGAACAAGGGCGTGGTGCGGGTACCGATCAGTCGCGCGATGGAACTGACCGTCAGGGAGTTGGCAAAGAAGAAACCGGCGTCAGCATATGCGATCGCGATGCCCGAAACTCCGGCAGCTCCCGGCGGAACGGCTGCGGCATCGCCTGCTCCGTCGCCGTCGCCGGTCCCGAGCGGCACCCCGAAACCGACTTCGGTCTCAGGGCCGAACTCCGAAGCTCGCGGTCAACCCGCCGCGGCGGTCAACCCGCCTCCGGCGCCGCCTGGAACTCAGCCCGGCGCGTCAGCCGCGCCCGCTGCCAAACAATCGGTGGCACCATCTGCTTCGCCCGCCCCTGGAAGGACGCCATGAAAGTCCTGATTTCACCATCCGAGATGAAGATATCGCGGAAATGAATATCGCTCCCGACATACCACTAAAGGAGCCGTCCGTTCCTACCGGCGCTCGCGATGCGGACCAACTGGAGCGTGCATTGATCGACGCCTCCACTCGCGTACCCGTGTTGATGTTTTACGCTTCGGCGATTGTCTGGCTCCTCATCGGGACGGTGCTCGCTGGTTTCGTTTCGTTTAAGATGCACTCGCCCGATTGGCTCTCGAACGTGAGTTTTTTAACCTGGGGCCGCCTGCGTCCAGTGCACATGAACGTGATGGTGTATGGGTGGGCGTCGATGGCGGGAATGGGCACCGCAATTTGGATGATGGCGCGATTATGCCGTACGACTCTACGTCATCCGCTTTTGCTCGTCGCTGGCGCGTGGTTTTGGAACATCGGTGTGCTGCTCGGTGTCGGCGGAGTTCTCGCGGGCGACAGTACCGGGTATCAATGGCTCGAGTTTCCGCCCTACGCCGCGGTCGTTCTTTTTGTCGCCTACACGCTCATTATTTCGTGGGCCGTGCTCATGTTCCGTTTTCGGCGCGGCGACCAGATTTACATCACGCAATGGTATTTACTCGGCGCGTTCCTTTGGTTCCCGTGGCTTTACGCTGCCGCACAAGTGATGCTTTTCGTCGTTCCAGTGCAGGGTGTGCTCCAAGCCGCCGTAGGCTGGTGGTACGGGAACAATCTGCTTTTTCTTTGGTTCGGCGCGATCGGGCTCGGGACAGCCTATTACATGATTCCGAAAGTGATTGGTCGCCCGGTCTACAGTTATCATCTCGCGACCATCGGCTTTTGGACCTACGCGCTTTTTTCAAGCTGGACCGGAATGCAACGGCTTGTCGATGGACCGTTCCCGGCCTGGATGATCACGGCTAGCATCGCGGCGACAATTCTTACAATCATCCCTGTCGCGACCGTTGGACTGAATCATCACATGACGATGCGAGGTTATTTTCCAGTCATGCGTTACAGTCCGACGCTTCGCTTCACCGTTTTTGGCGCGATGGCGTATACGGTGTTTAGCGTGGTCGGCGTCCTGATATCGCTGCGGTCCGTCGCGCGCTATCTTCATTTTACGGAAGCGAGCATCGCTTACTCCCACCTCGGTCTCTACGCCTTTTTCACAATGGTGATGTTCGGCTCCATGTATTACATCGTGCCGCGGTTGGTCGGGCGCGAATGGCGCTACGCCACTCTGATCAAGCTGCATTTTTGGGCTTCGGCCTACGGCATCGGATTGATGACCCTTATGTTGCTGGTCGGCGGTGTCGTCCAAGGCACGAGCATGAACGATGCGTCGCTTCCGTTCATCGAGAGCACGCAAAGCGTCATGCCTTATCTGCGCGGCCGGCACACTTTCCGCGCTCTTGCTCACGGCCTCCCACTTTGTTTTCGCGTTCCATTTTGGACTGATGCTCTTTGGACTGGGCCGGACATCGAGCGTCCCGACATTTTTGAATCCGGTGGAAGCCGAGGGGACCGAGGCGCATCTATGAAAGGATTACTCCCGCTCTTTATCGGAATTTTTGGGACCTTTGCATTTTCGTGGGTCGGATTAAGCGTGATTCCGAATTTGCAAATCGGGCACCTCGACCCGCAATCGGACGAAGAGGGCACCGACACTTATCCCGTTCCCAAGTCCGGGATGGCCGAACGCGGCCGCCGCATCTACGCGGCCAACGGGTGCATTTATTGTCATAGTCAACAAGTCCGACCCGATTACGCCGCTTCCGATATCGATCGGAAATGGGGCGACCGTCGGACCGCGCCGCGCGATTATCTTTTCGATCGACCGGTTCTGCTCGGAAAGGAACGGATCGGTCCTGACTTGACCAACATCGGTAAACGCGCGCCGGCGGAAGAAGAGAATCCGCCCGGGGCGGCAACTGCTCCGAGTGCTAATCCAGCAGCGGCAGCTGCGTCGCCAGCTCCAGTCGTCGCATCGCCGGCTCCGGCTCAATCTGCTTCGGCCGCTGTTGCGGGATCTCCACCAGCCGCTTCTCCGACGGATTCGCCTTCGTCCGCCGCGACAGGCGAACCGCTGCCTTACTCCGCCGCGTGGCATCATCGGCATCTTTACTCGCCGCGCAGTGTCTCACCGGACACGCGCGATTCCAACATGCCCGCCTACCGTTTTCTCTATGAGAAACACTTGATCGACGGCGAGCGTTCTGCTGATGCGCTTGAACTCACCGGCGCCGATGCGCCGCCTGTTGGTTGGGAAATTGTTCCGACTTACGACGCGAAATGTCTTGTCGCGTATTTAATGTCCCTCGATCGATCGCATCCGCTCAAAGAAGTGAAATCGGCTGCACCAGTGGCTTCGCCCGGCGCTTCGCCAGCTGCGCCTGGCCCGGCGGGGGAGGGAGCAAAATGAACGAGAAAATTCCCGACCGCTCCTCATTCGCTCGTCAGGGAACTGATTACGGCGAAAGCTCAGATGTGCAAGAAGTGCACGCCGCCATCCAACGCGAGAAACGCGATCCGCGCGTCGGCCTTGAGCCGCTCTCGATTTGGTTGATCGCGGTTTACGGGCTTGCCGTCTTCTTCGGCGGCGCATATCTCGGGCGTTACTCGGGAAACTTCTCGGGCGACGGTCTCGACCCGCTTGGCGGACCGCCACCAACAAGAAAGGCTGGCGCCGTTGGCCCGGGCGGCGGGCCAGCTGTCGAACTTACGCCGCGCGAGCGCGGCAAAAAGATTTTCGCAGCGAACTGCCAGACTTGTCATCAAGCAAACGGTCTTGGTGTTGCCGGTCAATATCCCCCCCTTGCTGGTTCCGAGTTTACAACCGGTGGATCGAAACGGCCGGCGATGATTGTCCTCAAGGGTTTGCAGGGCCCAGTGACCGTCAAAGGACAAAAATTTGGCACCGCTGTGATGCAGCCATGGGATAAAACTTTGACCGATCAAAGGATTGCCGACGTACTGACTTACGAGCGGAGCGAGTGGGGTAACAATGGCAGCGCGGTCACCGCCGAACAAATCGCCGCTCTGCGCAAGGAGCTTGCCAGTCACCCGGAATCATTCACCGAGCCCGATATACTGGCGGTTCCGGCCGACGCTGAGCTTCCGGGCGGCGAAGCTGCGCTGCCAAAACCCGGCGAAGCTGCCAAGCCGGGCGCGCCGCCAAAACCCGCTCCACCGGCCCAGCCGAAAGCGTAATTAGACGATCGCTTCTGCGATCAGTTCCGCCATGTGCTGCGGCCGCGCTTTTGCAAGATCGACAAGTTGATGCCGGCAACTTGTGCCAGACGCGACCACGACGTCCGAACGTTCATTGTCGATCTTGCTGAGGAAATCGGCGGCCACTTGAAGTGAGAGCTCATATTTTGCGGCAAGCGCGCCAAACGCGCCGGCCATTCCACAGCACCCGGTATCGAGCAACTTTGCTTTGCGACCTGGCAAACGCTCCACGAGTCGCGTCATGAACGCCGGATTCATTATCGACTTGGCGTGACAATGGGGATGAATGGCCACGCTTTCTTGTCGCTCGTTAAATTGTAGCGCATCCGGCTCGCGCACGAGTAAGTCGTCCACGAATTTCTCGAACAAGAAGCAACGCGCGGCGATCTTCTCCGCGTTTTCGATCTTCAATTCGCGATAGTCTTCCACGAACATCGACCAGCATGACGGTTCGAGAAAAATGATCGATGGAGCCGATTGTTGAGGAGTTGATGTCCGAGCCGAACTGGCATTGTTGAGAGGTTGAGAAGACATCAGAAGATCGACATTGTGCTTTCCCGTGTCTGCTGCGGCATCCAGATTGCCCTGACTGAACGCCGGGCGACCGCAACACTTCCGGTTTTTGAGCAGCTCGACTTCAAATCCGAGCGCTTCAAGCACTTTGACTGCCGCGACGGCGATATGAGGCTCGTGATATCGGACAAACGTGTCGTCCCAAAGGATGATTTTCTTTCTGCTGTAGCGGCGATCTATGATCGCCGCATTATTCGTCCGACGCTTATAGAGCGCCGTTACAGAATGTTTATAAAACCAGCGATCGAACCGTTCACTTGCGTAGCGTGGCAACGAACGTTTCGCAGAAATCCCGAGCGTCTTCTCCATGAGCGCGCGGACTGGCGCAAGATCGACAACTGCGTTTGCAAGGCGCGGTATGGCGCAACCGACTCGCCCTAGCAAATCGACTGAGCTGAAGATCCGCTCGGGCAGCGGCAAACCGTCGCGACGATGTCGCGCGTAAAGCATCTCCGCTTTGAGCAGCGCGAGGTTGACGTTCGACGGACATTCCGGCGTGCAACCTTTGCAGGAGAGACAATTGCTAAGCGCGGCATCGAGTTCGTCCGATTTCAGGGGATCATGTCCATTCACGCGCATTTGGAGCGCCACGCGAATGATGTTGGCGCGCCCGCGGGTGGACATGATTTCGTCTCCGGTAGCGATGAACGTCGGACACATGATCGGTGTGTCCTTGCGACAACCGCCGCAACCGTTGCATTGTTCGAGATTGCCGATGAAGGAGCCATCCTTGAACGCAAATGCCAGGCGCGGTGTGAACGGAGTCTCCAGTGGCCGCGTAAAATTGTCCCGCAGGTAATTGTCGATCTTATGCCGGCCGTCGCTGAAAATTTTGCCCGGGTTGAGAATGTTTTTTGGATCAAAAGTCTGTTTGATCTCGCGCATGAGACCGAGCAATTCGTCGCCGAGTTGCTCCCGCATGTAATCCGTGCGCGCAATTCCGACGCCGTGCTCGGCCGAGAGCGAACCCTTGAATTGCCTAACGAGCGCCGACGTTTGATCGGCGACGAGGCGGAATTTTTTTTGATCGGCAGCGCTGTGTAGATCGAGAACCGGCCGGACGTGGAGCAAGCCGCTGGCAGCGTGACCGTAGTAACTCGCTTCGAGCCCGAGCGGTTTCATGATCGATCTCAATCCCGCGACGTACTCTGGCAACTGCGAGGGACGAACGGCTGCGTCCTCGATAAATGCGACCGGCTTGGCGGCGCCAATGCGGCCAGTCAAAAGCGAGAGGCCGGCTTTGCGCACCGACCAAACGAGGTTCATTTGCGCCGGGTCAGTCAGAATTCTCGCGCGTAGTCCAAGTTTTCGCGATTGTAAGATCGATAGTCGCTCGGCGACGTTTTCGTAAAACTCGACGATCAAAATCGCTTCACATGGTTTGGCATCGAGCTCGAGCAAATCGCGCGCTGCTTGAAAATGGAGCTGCCCTTTTGTTTGATCGAGCAAAGGGCGATCAATGTGCTCGATCGCGGCTGGTTTCAGATCGAGAAGCTCCACAGTCGCTTGCATCGCGTCCGCGACCGAAGCGAAGAAAATGAGGCCGATCCCTTTTTCGCGCGGGAGCGCGCAGATTTTCAGTTCGGCGGAGAAAATTGCGGCTAGCGTTCCTTCGCTGCCCGCAAGGATTTCGTTGAGATTATTTGGGGCGCGCAGAAAACGCTCGATCCCGTACGCGGGCCACCGCTTCAATAATCCGGGCGGCATTCGCTCGGCAATTTCTGCCGAGTGAGCGCGAATCAATTTGTCGATGCGGCTCCATTCAGCGGGCAGCGTTTCCCTGGTCGGAGCGATTTTGACGACCCTGCCATCGACCAAGACAACCTCGGTCGAGACTAGGTGATCGGCGGTCGTTCCGTAGACCGGGACGTGCGCGCCGGAGGAATTGTTTGCGATCATGCCACCAACCGTGGCGCGTGAGCTGGTTGCAACATCAGGCCCAAAACAGAAGCCGTGCGGCTTGAGAAACATGTTGAGTTGATCGAGCACGACGCCGGCCCCGACGCGCGCAGTGCGATTGTCGATGTCCAGATTGTCGATCCCACGATTATGTCTCGCGAAATCGACGATCAATCCTTCTCCGATTGCGTTTCCAACAAGGCTGGTGCCTGCTCCGCGGGGCGTGACCGAAATGTTTGCATCGGCTGCTGCTTTAATGACCGCGGCCGCTTGCTCCGCGCTGCGCGGAAAAGCCACGCCGCTGGGTTCAATTTGATAAATCGAGGCGTCGGTCGCGTAAAGCTGGCGGGTCAGATCGTCGAAGCGGACGTCGCAGCCGGTGTTAGCGATCGTCTTTTGTTGCTTGGAAGCGATTGTCACTTGCGTGCAATTTATCACAGATGAAGAAAGTCGTGGCCCGTGATATGCCCATCGAAGCGGCTGGCAGGTGAAATGCTCTCATTTGGGACGAGCCGGTGAAGATCAACGTCAAGACGAAGGTTCGATACAGCGGGCAAGAATTCTTCGGCCCGGATGAAATGCGGCCAGAAGCGCGCGTGGCCTACGAAAAAGCGATCGCCGGCGGGGCGATCAAGCGAAAGATCGTGTTGGACGGCCAGGAATTCGAAAGTGAAGACGAGATGCCTGGCGATGAGCGGAAACTCTACGACGACGTCCTGAGCATCATCGAAAACAATGGGGAAGTCACACTCCCTTCGGACAACAATTCGAATCCACTTCTGACTAAACGGCAGCTTCTCTTCCTCGTTCTCGTCGCACTCGGAATCGGGTCGTTAATTCTGGCGAGACTAATTGGCTAATCGGCGAGTCTCGGTCAAAGCAGTGGAATTTGTGCGTCTGCCGGTTTCGGCTCAGCGAAGCGCACGCCGATACCAATCAGCCGGACCTTTTTGCCAGTGCGAGAAAAAGCTTCTGCGAGAAGCAAACGAAATCCATTGAGCGATGGCTCGAAGCCGGCCCGCTCGGCGGTCGTGCGGGTGAAATCGGCGAATTTCAATTTCAGGAAGATTTTCGTAATTGGGCGGACTGCTTCCTCTTGATCAAGGTCGGCCATGAGTTGTTCGAACAACTCGCCGAGTCGCGCCTCGCATTGCTCGATTGTCTCGAGATCTATCGAGAAAGTCTCTTCGGTGCTAAGCGATTTGCGGGGCCGGTCCGGCTCGACCGGGCGATCGTCGATCCCGCGGCACAAATCGTATAACTCACTCCCGAATTTGCCGAAATGATCGACAAGTTGCGTACGCGAGAAACGGTGCAGTTGTCGGCAAGTCTTTACGCCGAGCTCTTCCAGCCTGCGTTCGGTTTTCTCGCCGATTCCCCAGATTTCGCGCACAGGCAGGTCTTCCATGAATTGTGGCACTTCTTTCGGCGCCACCTCGAGCTGGCCGTTGGGCTTGTTCATCGCGCTTGCGATTTTCGCCACGAGTTTGTTTGGACCGATTCCTGCCGAGGATGTCAGCTGTGTTTTGCGAAAAATCATGTCGCGAATGACCTGTGCAAGCGGGCCAGGCGCACCGGGATGAGCCGTGACATCAAGATAAGCTTCATCGAGTGAGAGTGGCTCAACCAACGAAGTGAACCGGCGCAAAATCGCGCGGATCACAGCCGCTTCTCGCCGATAAATATCGAATCGTGTGGGCAGCACGATCAGGTCCGGGCAACGTTGCAGCGCCATAAACGTGGGCATGGCGGAGCGCACGCCAAACTTGCGCGCTTCGTAATTGCAAGTGGTCACGACGCCACGACGATCGCGCGCCCCGCCCACGCCGACCGGTTTGCCGCGCAATGATGGCTGGTCGCGTACTTCGATCGCTGCATAAAAACAATCCATATCGAGATGGATGATCGCGCGCCGCTTTGGATTTTCTTCCACGCCGCAAAGTAACTTCAACTAGAGCATTCTGACAAAGTTGGGTGACGCCCTCCAATTGTGAGGCGGGCCTCTCGATTCGGCCCCCGTGCTCGAAGTGAGGATTGCCTTTTCGCGCAATTTGCGTCATGAGGAAGCGATCTTATGAAGACAACGGCAACACGCGTCTTCATGGTTCGGCACGGTGCCACGGTTTTGAGCGCAGAAGATCGATTCGCCGGAGCTACCGATGTCGAGCTTTCCGATGAAGGACGCGAACAGACACGGCGTCTAGCGGAACGGTTGAGTCACGAAAAAATTGTCGCTGTTTATGCCTCGCCCCTTGGGCGCACGGTTGAGACCGCGCAAATCCTGGCTGCGCCGCACAAACTGGAAGTGCAAACGCGCGATGGTTTCCGGGAAATTAACCATGGTCGCTGGGAACAGATGACCCGACGCGAAGTGGAGGAAAAATTCCCGGAAGAAGCGGCGGAGTGGGAGAAGGACCCTTACACCTTCGCACCGCTTGGCGGTGAAAGCGGGCTCGCAGTGACAGCGCGGGCGTTACCAGCGTTGATCGAGCTCGTGCGCGAACATCCGGGCGAAAATATTCTGGTCGTGTCGCACAAAGCGACCATCCGGCTTTTGCTCAGCTCGCTACTCGGTTTCGATCCAAGGCGATATCGGGACAACCTCGATCAAAAACCGGCTGCGCTAAACATTGTCGATTTTCGCGATGCAACCCGCGCGCGGTTAACCCTCTTCAACGACACTTCGCATTATGATAAAGCCGGCAAAGCGATCCCGGGGGTTCCAGAATCGCGCTTATCGAAATGGTGGAACACGGGCGGCGCGCTCTGAGCACGGAATCATCAAATAAGAATCTTTCTCTCGCTTGTCATCTGCTTCGCTAATTATCCTAAGATGAAACGACACGGTTTCCTTGTCTCGCTCCTCGCTAGCGCCACCGTCCTAATCAAGATCGAAGTGCCGGCGTGACCAATTCTGCTCCGCTAATTATTGGCGCGACCGGTGGATCGGGCACGCGAGTCGTGGCGCGTCTGGCGCGACATGCCGGATACGATCTCGGCGCCCATTTAAATTCGGCGGAAGACGCGCTCGAATTCCAATCATTTCACGACAAATGGATTAATCGGCTTCTCAAAGCGGAACTCCGCCGCCGGCCGCTCCGCCAGGATGAGGTCGAGCGGATGAAGGAGGATTTTGAGCAGTCGGTTAGCCGGCATCTTTCTGGATCGACAATCGAGGACGCCAGCAGAATGCGCTGGGGCTGGAAGGCGCCGCGCAGCATTTATTTGCTTCCGTTTCTGCACCAGCAATTTCCCGCGTTAAGGTTCATTCACGTCCTGCGCGATGGCCGCGACATGGCTTTGTCGAAAAACCAGAATCAGGTCCGCAAACATGGCACGGCGGTGTTGAGGTGGCGGGAGCGTATCTTTTGTTCATTGCCGGAGCGTTCGTTGCGGCTCTGGGAGCGGGTGAATCTTCGCGCCGCAAATTACGGCGAAACGTGCCTGAACGGAAATTACCACGTCGTCCGTTTCGAAGATCTCTGCCGTGCTCCTGTGGAAGCAACGGCGCGGAATCATGCACTTTCTCAATGTCGGTATCGACGCAGCAGCATCGGTCGCGCAGTTGGAAATTGTGGCGCCTGCATCCATCGGACGGTGGCGCGAGCAACCGGCGGGGCTCGTCGCCAGGCTTGAACGCTCAGGAAAAATCGCCCTTGGTAAATTTGGGTACCTAAATTAATTATCCGGCCGGGGTCGGCGGCAAAACAACCGGGGAAAGATCGACAGGCGATCAAATTTCGGGCTTTGCAATGAGGCTTTCTCTTTCGATATTGAAAAGGTAACTTTTTCCAAAATGGACGCTTCCACTTCTTTCGAAACGCATCCGCCTTCGCCAGGCTTCGGCGGGACCGGCGGCCACAACGACGAGCATCACGGCCACGAGCATCATGAGCTTGGATTTTGGCGAAAATACATTTTCTCCACCGACCACAAAATGATCGGAATCCAATATGGTCTTTGCGGGTTGGTCTTCCTGTTCTTCGGTTTCAGTTTGATGATGATCATGCGTTGGCAACTGGCCTATCCTGGCCACGCGTTGCCGGTGATCGGGAAGTGGCTTCCGTATTTTTTCGGGGCGAACGCAATGCCGGACGGCAAGATGACGCCCGAGTTCTACAACTCGTTGGGCGCAATGCACGGCACCATCATGATCTTTCTTGGCGTCGTGCCAGTGGCGTTCGCCGCGTTTGGGAACTTTGTCGTGCCGCTGCAAATCGGCGCGCCGGATATGACGTTCCCGAAAGTGAACGCAGCAAGTTTCTGGGCGTTTTGGGTCGGTGGCCTCATCATGCTATCGAGTTTCTTTGTCCCCGGTGGTGCCGCCAAAGGGGGCTGGACTTCCTACGTTCCCTTGGCCGCGATTGCCGATAAAGGCCCCGGCTACAATCCGATTTTAAACGGACAGTCGCTTTGGCTCATTGGTTTTATTTTTCTGATCACGTCGTCCCTACTCGGTGCGGTCAATTTTATTACCACGATCATTCAACTGCGGGCCAAGGGCCTGACTTGGATGCGCCTGCCGTTTTTCGTCTGGGCGCAATTTGTGACCGCTTTTCTGCTTCTCCTTGCCTTTCCGCCGCTTGAGGCTGCGATCATTATGCAGTTAATGGATCGGACTGCGGCAACGAGCTTTTTCCTGCCGGCGGGAATGATAGTAAACGGAGCGCCGGTGCACATCAGCGGCGGCGGCAGTCCGATTTTGTGGCAGCACCTGTTTTGGTTTCTCGGACATCCGGAAGTGTACGTTCTGATCCTGCCGGCATTCGGGATTGTCGGCGAAATTCTCGCCAACAATTCGCGCAAACCACTCTGGGGTTACAAGTCGCTCGTTTTTTCGGTGCTCGTGATCGGCTTTTTGTCGTTCATTGTCTGGGCCCACCACATGTGGCTTACCGGCATGGGGTCAACCGTGAGCGCATTTTTCCAAACAACGACGCTCCTGATCTCGATCCCCTCGGTGATCATCTTGAGCGCGTTTTTCATTTCGCTCTGGGGCGGCTCGATCCGGTTCACTATTCCGATGCTGTGGGCGACCGCGTTCCTGCCAATGTTCGGAATCGGCGGTCTCACCGGCATCCCGCTTGCGTTTAATTCGGCCGATCTCTATCTGCACGACACTTACTACGTGATCGCGCATTTCCACTACATCGTAGCGCCTGGGACGATCTTCGGATTGTTCGCCGGCATCTATTATTGGTTCCCAAAGGCAACTGGCCGAACCATGAACGAGTTCTGGGCCAAAGTGCATTTCTGGCCCTCGCTCATCTGCATGAATGTGATTTTCCTGCCGATGTTTTTGCAGGGAATGCTCGGAATGCATCGGCGGTGGTACGATGGCGGCCAGGGCTGGACACTCGCCGGCGAGCACATTTGGGGCCTGACCGGATTTCAATGGAACACACCGATTTCGTGGGCCGCCTGGATCATGGGCCTGGCGCAAATTCCCTTCATCATCAATTTTTTCTGGAGCATCAAGCACGGCAAAAAAGTGAACGACAATCCGTGGGAGGCGACCACGCTGGAATGGACGGCACCCTCGCCGCCGCCGCATGGAAATTTTGTAGTTACGCCAATTGCTTATCGCGGCCCCTACGAATACAGCCTGCCCGGACACGCCCGCGACTTTACGATGCAGAACGAGCCGGTCGAACCTGGCGAGCGCACGCGGCGCAAAACTGTCGCGGAGCCGGTTCTGGTCTAGCCTGGCGAATGGAAATTCCGTACACAATTTCCACGCGACCGGACACCGGTCTCTGGAATGCCAAGATCGGCATCTGGCTTTTTCTTGCGTCCGAAGTGATGCTCTTCGGTGGATTATTTTCCGCTTACGTTTTTCTTCGACTGGACGCGCCGCCAGGAATGTGGCCGCACGGTTTGCTCAACGTGCCTGTCGGTACCTTCAACACAGCGATTCTCATCATGTCCTCAGTCACGGTCGTGCTGGCGTGGGCCGCGCTCAAGATGCGACGCTACCGCGCCTATTGGTGGTACATGCTGGCCACCATTTTGTGCGGCGTAATCTTTCTGGTTGTCAAACTCGGCTATGAATGGCCCCAGAAATACGACCACTTCGGTGCCTACATTAAGCCGGACGCGCTCGAAAAATATGAGCAATATCTCGGCAATCATCGGCTCGAAGAGAAAGGGTTGCCGCCGCGGCTCGAGATCACCGGTCACCTCCACAATCGCCAAGCGCTAAGCGACCCGAATATTAAGGAGTACGAGGTCGCTCTCGACCCCGTGAATGCCGATCCGACCAATCCGAGAATGGATCGGCCACATTTTCTCTACGTTCCGCCGACCGACAAGATCGCCAAGATAGAAAAGGAGGATGTGGAACGCGCCACGATGTTTCTGCCGACGCATAGTACCTATTTCGCCAGCTATTTCACCATCACCGGTTTGCACGGTTTGCACGTTCTCGCTGGCGTGCTCGTTTTCACTTACATGTGGTTACCGGTCAGTAAAAAGCTTTATCAGCGTAACCCGGAACATCTGGCCAACCGTGTCGAAGTCGCCGGCCTCTTCTGGCACTTTGTCGATCTGATCTGGATTTTTGTCTTCCCACTCTTTTATTTGCTCTGAGCCATGAACAACCCGCCCGATATTTCCCAAGACCCAGCCGAGCACGAGGAATACGCGCACAACGTGCAGAAGCACGTCAGAGGCTACTTGGTGGTAGGCGCGCTCCTGCTGACCTTCACCGGGCTCACAGTTGCACTCTCCTACGTCGATTTCGGAACCCGCAAGGCGAATATCGGCGTTGCCATGCTGGTGGCGACAATAAAGGCGGGATTGGTTGCCGCCATTTTTATGCATCTCGCTGCAGAGAAACGGCTCATCTATCGCGTTCTCGTTTTCACCGGCTTTTTTGTGCTCGGACTGTTCTGGCTTATATTTCTGGCGTGGTACGATCCGATCGTGCGTTAAATGTCTCTTAAAGGATTTCACATCGTCTTTATCGTTTTCTCGACCCTGCTCGCGCTCGGTTGCGGCGCGTGGTGCATTTGGGTCGATCTCGTGGAAGGCGCTCCGATTTATCTTGCCGGCGCAATCGGCTCTTTTGCCGCGGCGATTGCCCTGGTTGTCTACGGTGTTTGGTTTTACCGGAAAATGAAACGGCTCCATATCATCACATGAGAGCAAAAATTCTATCGATTTTGTTATTGTCGATCTTGCCTTTCGGCCAGGCCATGGCGTGCGCGTTTTGTTACGGCGCAAAGGATGGCAAATCGACCGAGCACATGGCAGTCGCGATTTGGTTCCTCTTTGGCGCGGTCATGTCGGTCTTGGGCGGGATCGGCGCATTTAGTTTCGGCATTTGGCGGCATGGCCGGATGCCGCTCGAGCCGCATCAGGAATTGACCGAGGAAGATTTGGAGAAATATGAGTAGCCTTGCGCTCATCAACGAATTTCTCGGCCAACCACCAAACGCAGCCGAGCACGGCTACCAGATCGATCACATCCTCGAATTCAGTCACTGGTTCATGGGGGTGCTCTTCGTCGGGTGGTCGGCCTTTTTCATTTTTGTTCTGATTCGCTTCCGCAAGAGTCGCCATCCTGCTGCCGATCACGAAGGTGTCCGCAGCGGTATTTCCACTCACTTGGAATTTTCCGTTGTCTTGATTGAAGCGGTGCTGCTCCTCGGTTTTGCGATCCCGCTTTGGGCGAAGCGCGTCAACGAATTTCCAACTGCGAAAGATGCGATTCTCGTGCACGTCGTTGGCCAGCAATTCAACTGGAATTTTCATTTGCCCGGGCCGGACGGCCAATTTGGCCGCCGCGACGTCAGTTTAGTCACGAACTCGAATCCGCTCGGTCTCGATCCAAACGACCCGGCTGGAAAAGACGATATCGTCGTGCTTGGCGAGCTTCACGTGCCGGTGAATCGCCCGGTCATTATCGAGCTTTCATCGAAGGATGTGATCCACAATTTTTGCCTGCCGCATATGCGCATTGCCGCTGACGCAATTCCCGGCTCGCTAATCCCAATGTGGTTCAAACCGGTCAAGACCGGGACCTATGAGGTTGTTTGCGGCCAGCTTTGCGGACTTGGCCATTACGGGATGAAGGGGACGCTCGTGGTCGATAGCCCGGCCGATTATCAAGCATGGTTGAAAGAACGCGCAGAGCTAGCTGGAACGCAAAGCGCGCCGGCTCCAACGCAACGTCCTCCGGGTGAACCTCCAGTCGGACCAACTCCGGGCACAATTCCGCCATCGGGAGCGCCGAAAACCGAAAACCCCTCCGGCAAACCGGAAAGCAAGTCCCTTGGACTGACCACGCCGCCGAGCTCGAGCGGCGGGTAATCAAACGCTGCGCAACGTGGCGGCGCAAAGATCGACCTCCTCACTGTCATTACGCTGGCTCAATCGCTTCGTCTGGTTCACGGCGGTTGCAACGCTGTTTCTTATTTGCAGCGGCGGAATGGTGACAAGCAAGGGAGTCGGCCTCGCCGTTCCCGATTGGCCGACCACGTTCGGCTACAACATGTTCCTGTTCCCGGTCTCGAAGTGGGTCGGCGGAATCTTATTTGAGCATACCCATCGGCTGATTGCGTCGACAGTCGGTTTCCTCACGATCATTCTCGCGGCCTGGCTCTGGTTTGGCCAGGATCGACGGTTGCTACGAAACCTCGGGCTGATCGCGCTTGCGGGCGTGATTTTGCAGGGAATTCTCGGCGGTCTTCGCGTCACGATGCTGAAAGATCAAATTGGAATTTTTCACGCCTGCCTCGCTCAAGCCTTTCTCGGGCTGATCGTGTTCATCGCGCTTCTGACGACAAACCTCTGGCGATCGCTCGCGAATGTAGATGTCGATCCAAAGACATTGGCGCCGATCAAAATGTTCGCGATTGCAACCACGGTCGCGATTTATACGCAGCTCGCGCTGGGCGCGACGATGCGACATCAACACCGCGATCTGGCCATTCTCGATTTTCCGACGGCCAACGGCGCGTGGATTCCGGACACAAACGGCAGTGCGCTCGAGAAGATCAACGCATGGCGCGATGCACACGGCCTCTCAGAAGTAACCGCGTCTCAAATCTGGCTGCAAATGGCACATCGTTTTTTGGCGTTTCTCATCGCGATCTCCGTGATCACGCTCTGTCTTGGTGTTTGGAGACACGCGCGCGAGGTAACCGCGTTGCGACGACTCTCGATCTTGTGGGTCGCATTTCTTTTAGTTCAGTTGACGCTCGGGGCTTGGACAATCTGGAGCAACAAAGCCGCCGACATAGCGACGGCGCATGTCGCAGTTGGCGCGATCATGCTATCTTTCGGCGTGAGCATTTGGGCGATTTGTTGCAGGCTCTCTCGAGCGCAGTCGAACGAAAGATCAACAACTGACCTTGAGCCGAGAGGAGCCGGCGTCGCGTGAAAGCCGTCCCGATTGAAACCGCAAGTGTCGCGGCCAACAGTGAATTGTCGCGAAACCGTTTCGTTGCCGATTTTACCGAGTTGGTCAAAGCGCGGCTTACCCTGCTCGTCCTGCTCACGACTGCGGTCGGATTTTATCTCGGCGCGGAAGAGCCAATTAACTATCTCGGACTTTTTCACGTGGTCTTTGGCACGGCGGCAGCAGCAGCCGGCGCGGCCGCGCTCAATCAGTGGTGGGAACGCAAGCTCGATGCGCTGATGCATCGAACGCGAATGCGGCCGGTTCCGGCAGGCCGGATGCGGCCGATTGACGCGCTCCTGCTCGGCGGCGGCTTGTCGATTTTGGGCGTGGGATATCTCGCAGTGCTGTGCAACGCGTTGAGCGCACTCCTCGCCGCAATCACGATTGCTATTTACATATTCGGCTACACGCCGCTGAAGCGCGTCACTACCTTTAACACTGCGCTTGGCGCTGTCCCAGGAGCGTTGCCGCCGATGATCGGTTGGACGGCCGCGCGCGGAACGATCGAAGCGGGGGCCTGGAGTCTCTTTGCCATCATCTTTTTGTGGCAACTCCCGCATTTCTTCGCGATCGCCTGGATGCATCGCGACGATTATGCGCGCGCAGGCTTCCGCATGATCTCGAGCGATGATCGCAGCGGTGAGCGGAGCGCCAGCCAAAGCGTATTTTTCTGCATTTTGCTTCTCGTCATAGGCGGGTTGCCCGCCTTTCTTGGGATCGTAAGTTCGATTTATCTCCCCGCGGAACTGGCGTTGGGCGGCGCGTTCATTGCGGTGGCGATGCGATTTTTACGCACCCGCACGTCTGCGGACGCGCGCCTGCTTTTCTTTACTTCGATCATTTACCTGCCGCTGTTATTGACCGGGCTGGTCCTGACGAAATCGTGAATACGGCCTCTCTTGCAGAGAATCGCGCATCATCACGATCTACAATGGCGTTGAAGGTGACCCTAATTCTTATTCCGCTACTCACGCTAGCGCTTTTACTTTGGCTGCGTCAGGCAGAGGTCAATGCACTCAAGCGGCGGACCGTTTCATTCTACGGGACAGTGCCGAATTTTGAGCTCGTCAATCAAAACGGACAGGTATTCGGTTCTGCGGAGCTGCGCGGGAAAATTTGGATCGCGGATTTTATTTTCACAACCTGCCCTGGCCCATGTCCAATGATCAGCACTCGGATGGGCGAGTTACAGAAGCCGCTCGAAAAAACAGATGTGCACCTCGTCTCCTTCACGGTTGATCCAAAAAAAGATACGCCGGAAGTTTTGAGGAGCTACGCGGAGAACTTGCACGCGGAGCCCGGGCGCTGGGATTTTCTGACCGGGTTGCAGTCCGTGATTTACAACCTTTCGCGCAACGGGTTCAAACTGGCGGTTTCAGATGGAAGTGCGGACACGGGAATTCCGGTTCACAGTACGCGGGTGGTATTGGTGGACCGACATGGTGAAATCCGCGGCTATTACAACGTGACCGAGCCGGACGCCGTGACGAAGCTGATGGCTGACACGACTCATCTTCTTCGCGAGCAGCCGAGGTGATGGGCGTTTACCCGACGGTCATAGAGTGCCGCTACACAAAAACCTTATTAACCGACTGGTTCGGGAGCGGCGCTCCTGCCTTCATCGCACACCATTCGGAGATAATCTCGATATTCGCCTTTCGGCAGTCGATCGGTAATTGCGGCGAGATCCGATTGCTGAATGAAACCCATCCGGAGCGCCACCTCCTCGAGGCACGCGACTTTCAGTCCCTGTCGATGCTCGATCGTGGCGATGTAGTTGCCGGCTTCGAGCAAACTGGTTTGGGTGCCGGTATCAAGCCAGGCCATGCCGCGACTGAGCAGTTTCACGTATAGTTCGTTTTTCTCGAGATAAAGCAGATTTAAATCTGTAATCTCGAGCTCGCCACGGGCCGACGGCCGAAGTGTCCGGCAAAGATCCACGACCCGCGCGTCGTAAACGTAAAGGCCAGGCACAGCATAGTGGCTTTTAGGCTGTTTCGGCTTTTCCTCAAGACTGAGCGCGCGCCCGTCGGGACTGAACTCTATGACGCCATAGCGCTCCGGATCGCGCACCTGGTACGCAAAAATGCAAGCGCCTTGTTCGATCGCGAGCGCCTCTCGATAAAAGTCGAGTTTCCCGTAGAAAATGTTGTCGCCGAGAATTAGCGACGCGCCGGAGTCGCCGATGAAATTGGCGCCAATATGAAAAGCCTCCGCGATGCCGTTTGGTTTTGGTTGCTCGGCATACTGTAATCGAATTCCCAGTTGTGTGCCATCGCCCAAGAAATCGCGCAGCATCGGCAAGTCCTTCGGCGTGGAAATAATCAGGATGTCACGCAGGCCGCCGAGCATGAGGGTGGCGAGCGGATAGCAAATCATCGGCTTGTCATAAACTGGAAGTAGTTGTTTGCAGACGATCTTAGTGATCGGGAAAAGCCGGCTACCCGCGCCGCCGGCGAGAAGAATTGCCTTCTTGTTCATGCGCTGACTTTATATGTCAGCAATTTCGAAACCGGAAAGCGCAAACAAAAGGCGAAATCAGGAAAAGCGTACGTCTTTGCCCGGATCCATCTCGAAATCGAGGCTGAGCGCGTCCGCTGTGTTTGGCTTGATGATTTCCTCCATGAACTTCACGAAAATCGAGTCTTCGCGGAAAATGGCGAACTTGTCCATCGACTCAAAATCGATCGCAATGAAAAACGGCCACGGCAACTCCGGATCGACGCGCTTCCCACATTTGATGCTAAGCACCTCGGGAATCTTGAGTAGTTGCATACGGGTGTTCATCATCATCTCCTCGACGCGGGCGGGAGTGACTTCAGGCTTCAGCTTGTAAAGGACGATGTGGTGAATCATGGAGGCTAAAGCTATTAGGCGCTTCCCGTGGGACGCGCAAGTGGGAATCCGGCCCTAAATATTTGCTCCCAATTTGCGAGGAGTACACATCCGGCAGCCCCGAGAAGGCAAAGGAAGGTGCCCAAATAATCGCTCGCATTGTTGCGATAATGGAAATGGTAGGTCCCTGGCAAAAGCTCAATTTGCATGAAAGCCGAGTGTTCAACCTCAGGAGCTGGAGCGGCGGTGATCGGTATCGGAACAGTGTCGAGGGTCGTGCGCCATTTTGGGAAATAGCTGACGTTAAGGCGCAAGCGTCCGTGCGCCCCAGGCCCGGCACGTAGTTCGATTTCTTCATCGCCAAAGTGCGTGAGCTCGACCGGTCCTTTGCCTTCAATTTCGAACGGCACAATCCCGAAATTCGTAGAGCCAGAGTTTGCCCTCAAAGATTTTGACAAGCCGAAAATCGGCCCGCGCGGGAAGAGGATGTTCCGACAAAGCAAAACGCACATCACCGCCTGCAGCGCTTCGTTCGCAGCCGAGCCCAGGTTGTATTTAAAGTGACCGGTGGGAGTGACCCAAATCTTGTAAAATGGACGCGGGACCTCGATCCCAAGGTCAGTGAGGCTGTGTTCATCCTGGTCGAAACCGTGGGCAATGCGGAAAATCGGACGTCGTTCGACCATTTCTCTTTTGCCCAGGCAACAAACGCGCGACGAGCCGCGAGATCGTCGCGTTGCGAATGCCACTGGGTGGAGGGCGACGGACCTTTGGCGCGAGCTGCCGGCTGAATTTCCCGGCACAGACAGAAACCGATTCAAGGCTTTCCAGGAAGCGACCAGAAAAAACGCCCCGGCGCAGTACCAAAACGGTTTCACGAGCATCACCAATCGCGTCGTAATAATGTGTTTGTTTAACCAATCTCCGGGCCCTGGCCCAAAGATCGCGGCGAAAGTCGAGCTTGATCCCACGATGCAAGCAAAAGTGAAAAGGGCCATAAACAACGGCAGAGTGTGCCGGGCCCTGAGCAAGAAGATCGAGCCAACCAAGCCGAAGGCCGCCGCAAGCGGATGCATCCGGGGAAATAATGTCCCCTCTTCAATCGTGGTTCCGATTTGGGAGAGGCTACTTCCCGTCCAGCCAATTTCCTGGGCGTAACCTGATGCGGAGAGATATGGTGCCAAGCCAAAAACTGGCGATGAGCAGACCCAAGACCGTCCCGAGGCCGAGCTAACGCCTCCATTGAGTCACTGCGTCGCTGAAATAGCGCGCGGTGCAAAGCAGGGGAATAGCAATTCCGAAATAAATTAAGAAAAACGGGTGACAAAGCAGCGCCAAACCGGTGCACAACCCAATCGCAGCAGCCGTCCGTGGCGTCGGCTTTTCGAAAACATCAGCAATGCGAACCGTGCCAATCAACGCGGGCACCATGCCGAGCGCCGTCGTCCACACGCCAAGATCAACAAGCCAGAACCAGCCGCCTATGTCGTTGTTGCCCGGATTGGTCAGGAGAAAGACAACAGCAATCAATCCCGCCAACCGCGAATCGACTGCACTCCGAACAAAGAAAAACGCGGCGTATCCGTAAAGAAAATAGAAGAACCAGAATGCGACGCCATAGGCCTGACCGAGACTCAACTTACCAAGCGACAAACCCTGCACCGCGAGCACGAATAGATCTGCGCCGACTGGGTAAATCACATTTTGCGGATAACCCGCGAACCGGCGATGACTCCAGGACCATGGCGTCAGGTGGTGCAGGATTCTTTCTTTGAGCTGCCAAATTCGGAAAAGATGCGCCGGATGATCGTGACTAATCGGCCAGTCGCCGCGAAGCGCCGGAAAAAGCATGATGCTGGCCAGTGCGAGGATGGCAAGGACACTGCAAACTTCGCGGAGCTTTTCCGACCGGGTCGCAGCGGCGATTTCTTGCCATGTCCTCTTAAGTCCGCGCTCAATTGTACCTTCAGGCCAGGCGAAGGATCGCTCTTAGAAAAACGAGCGAACGGGATCAAAAATTGAGGGGCCGAAAGGCAAAGACTGGAAGTAAGGCTATCGTCTCCAGTCGAGTACGCCTTTCTTGAGCGCGTAAACGTAACCCACCATCAGAATTGCGATAAAACTCAGCATGCTCCAAAAGATGAGCCCGCTTCGGGCGATCTCCTCTTTGTATACGACCGCCCACGGATACATGAAGACGATCTCGAGGTCGAAGAGGATGAAAAGCATCGCGACGAGATAAAATTTCACGCTGAAGCGCGGTTGTCCCTCCCCTTGAGGCACCATTCCGCATTCGTAGGCAGTGTCTTTGGCCGGCGTCCGCTTACCGGCCTTGCCTAGGAGAACGCTGATAATCAACGCTGAAATGGCAAAACCGACCGCGACAATGATCTGCAGGAGGACCGGCAGATATTCGCGAATCATTTGCTTTTCGCGGTAATTTGGGCGCGCTCTTGCGCCTTATCTGACGCTCGCAGGAATGTGACCGTTTTGGGGGGCAATCGCTTTAACCAGAGCGGAAGGCAGGCCTTTGTACTTCTTGCCATTCTTCTTCACGGCTCCGCGCGCGACAAGGTTCTGTAATTTCTCGTACGCACGTAGCCGGAGCATTTCCTCGCCCCCGCTGGCGGCATTCCGTGCCCGCAGGTTTTCATGCACGATATCGAACAGCTCCTTGAACTCGAACGAGGCTCTGCGGGAGAGCACCGCAACCAGTTCCTCCGTGACTAAATCGGGAACTCGACGGGAGAATGCGTTTTTCTTTAGAATAGCCATAGGCTGCGAACTATAACATGTTTTTGGAAGACCGACAGCACAATTCTTAACCGGCTGGCGTAATTGAGTGAAATTTTGAGAAAAACAGTGCCGAAATGACGCAGATCGCCTGTCCTTCTAGGGGTTTTTCGGCTGCTGAGTTATCGTCCAAAAGATCGCTGGCAGACCGAGGCCGACCGCCGCTTGATTTAGGGTGATTGGCCCGATCGATTCGACCACGTAACCGTTGCCATCGTATCGTTGCGAGGAAACGATGGGGCTGAGGTGCTTTGTTACCAGTTCGGGCGCAGGCAACTTGCCGGCATCGACATAATCGGAGATTGCGGGCATAAACGCTGCGCTCATCACCAGCATCGGGCGCAGCGCCGCATCGAGTCGCGAATACAAGAGCGCCGTGTCAATGTAGGCGAAAAAGCTTTTAGGTGCCGGCACAGCGTGCGCTGCGACCTGATAAGCCCGCGAATTTGACAAGTCGGACGCCGAACTTTGGGTCCGCTTAATCGCCGCCTCCACCGAGACCGAATCGAGCCCTGCGACCATGATGCGGTTCGACAACGCGATCGTCGGCGCGTTTGCAAACCAGCCCCCCGGCGTCGGCCTGAAAAAATACTGCACGCCATTCTTCTCGGTTCTCGTCCACGAAACATCCTCGTCGATCGCAGACGTCAACGTGCTCACGATTTTGTTGGCGCGGACCGGATCCTTCACCGGAATTGTTGCGACCAAGGACGGCCAGCGCGCATTCTCCGGCCAGTCGGCCAGCGATGCCAGTTCCAATTCGAAAGCGGCTTTCCAATCCTCGAGCGTGACCCCGGCACGTAAGGAAATATCAAAAATCTTCTCGAGCCAGGCCGTGAACGGTCGTCTCCCACCCGCTTGACTAAGGCTTGCCAACTTTTCAAAGTTCAGACGCGTCGCTAGATACAAAAATGTGTCTCGAGTCCCGAGCTGCAGCGACGATCGAGTTAGCGACGCATTCTGCCCCGATTTTGGCATGCCGATAAAAAGGACATCGTGGATTTTTCCTTTGTCGAAACGCGTCGTGCCGCAAATGCTGCCGATTTGTTCGAGAAGGGAATGTTGCTCTAGCGGAACTTGCTCAGCAATCGCGGCGTGAAGTGAAGCGAGTTTTTCCGTAAACGTTTTTGGCTGCAGATAAAAGAGCAGAGCGTAACCCGACGGCACATGTGCCGTGGCTGAGCGAAACGCCTCGTCCGTCTCTAGAATGGATTGCCGATCCTGGGTGCGGCGATCGGCCCGGTCGAGGATCGCTTTCAGCTCCACGAGATCGTTCGACGCGAAAAACCAGTCGCCATCATAAGCGGTCGATACTTGGTTCGGCGCTGCGCCCACGATCTCGATCTTGTGCTGCTGGTATTCAACACTTTCACCGGTCGAAGCGCCAGTCACGAGCTGCGAGCGCCATTTCCCGATGATTTTCTCCGCGTCGTCTTGGCTTCCGCGAAAACGAAAGCCGCCCGCGAACCGCGGATTGTTATTGTCGATGGAAGTGACCGCGATAAACGCGTCCTTCAGGTCCAGTTGTTCGATTTCTCGAAGTGTCTCCGAAGTTGCGTCGCGTTGCGGCATTCTCGTCAGTGGTCTTTGCAGAAAATCCTGCACCGCTGGTTCGCGGTAGAGTTGGTAGATGTCGGATTGATGCCACTCATCGCGCGTCCGGTTGCAATCAGGCATGTGCATAAGGGCGATCGTTCCGCGCGGCAGAAGCGCTACAACCGCCGCGGGGGTAGTCCGTTGAGCCTGGCGGAGCCCATAAAGAATCCCGACCGCAGCTAGCGCGGCGATAATCACAATAAAAATGAGCTTTCGCATGAGATCGAGACTGTAAGGCCTCCGTCCTCAGCGGCAAATCGCCGTAAGGGCAGGTGAGTCGCGCGCGAATTTTAAAATGCCGCAGCCCGCACAGCTGTCTCTACAGAGACCGTATCACGCGCGCGGATGGAATTGTCGATGGACGGATTTGAGCCTATGTTGATCGACGTGCGTGTAAACCTGGGTCGTGGAAATATCGGCGTGACCCAGCATTTCTTGGATGATGCGCAGGTCGGCGCCGTTACTGAGAAGATGCGTAGCGAAGCTGTGCCGGAGCAAGTGCGGATAAACATTTTTCTCCAGTCCTGAGTGCCGGGAGATTCTTTTCACAATCTGCCAGATACGCGCGGTCGTTAACTTGGTCCCGCGCTCGGAAAGAAAAATCTCGCTGCCGCTCCGGCGTTTTACCAATTTCGGCCGTTCCGTCGACAAATAGGAAGCGAGCGCTTTACACGCTTCGCTGCCGACCGGCACGATTCGCATCTTGTTTCCCTTGCCTGTAACCCGCACAACTCCCAGATCAAGATCGACATTTTCCACGCGGACATTGGCCAGCTCAGAAATGCGCAGTCCGCTTGCATAGAGCAGCTCCATCATCGCCCGGTCGCGCAGGCCGTGCGGCACTTTCGTATCGATGCTCTCGATCAATCTCTCGACTTCCACCTCGTTTAACGTTTCCGGGAGATAACGTTCGATCCTTGGGAGGGGGAGCGCCTCAGTCGGATCGCGCTCGATCTCCCCTTTGCCCACGAGGAATCGACAGAAAATCTTCAGCGCCACCACGATTAACTTGATTGAGGACGCGGAAAGCCCAGCCCGTTTCCGGTCGGCCAGATATTCGCTGAGTAGCGGCAGGGTGACGTGGCCGACGTTGTCGATCTTCTTCTTCGAAGCGCACCAGTGCGCAAAATCGCTCAGCGATCGTTGGGTTGAGAGTTGATAGTTCTCAGAAAGGCCGCGCTCGACGGCAAGGAAGCGGATGAACGACTCGACGGATTGCTCCATACCGACCAACCATCAATTAAAAAGCGCAAATTAGAAAGTAGAAGAGGGTAATGCTGGCTCCATGGTTTCCGGATTCAGAACTGGATCCGCCCAAAATGCCAAACTTCAGCGCCCCCCGCGTCGCGGTTGACAATTGGAGACCAAATGTTCGATCATTTGTTCGGATGAGTTTGGATTTAAATACCGTTCTGAAGGACTGGCCCCACGAGAATCGGGCCATCAAAGTACGCAAAATCGTCGGCCTCGATGGCCGCCAGAAATTGCAGCTACGGATCGATCTCGGCGTTCTGCAAATGGAAATGACCGGCCGGCCCGATGGCAACCGCCCGCACGGTTGCGAGTCGCTTCTTACTTATCATCAACTCCGCGCCGCCAGCACGGAAGAACGTGGCGAGAGTTACGAGCTCACGGCCGAGCAATGTGCCGAGCTCCAACAGGAAGGCATTCAATATTACCATCGCTATCTCAGCTTATTTCAGATCAACGAGTTCGCCGGTGTCGTACGTGACACGCAGCGTAATCTTGACCTTTTTGATTTCGTCGCCGCGCATACCGACCGCGATGAGGTTTCGTGGACGTTGCAGCAATTTCGGCCCTACGTCCTAATGATGAACACGCGGGCCAAGGCCTCGATCCTTCTTGCCCAGGGAAAATTTCAAGAGGCCATGACTGAAATTCAACGCGGCCGAGGCGCGATTAGCGATTTCTTCCAGCGCTCACATTTTCCCGAGCTGGCGTCGAAAAGCTCCGAGATCGCGTTTCTCGATGAATGGCTCGAGGAGGTGGGCGCGAAACGACCGCTCTCAAAGCTCGAGATCATGCAGCGCGAAATGGAAACCGCGATCGGGAAAGAACTTTACGAACGCGCCGCCGAACTGCGTGACAAGATCAAGCTGCTCAAAGCGCAAACACGGTAGCCCATAAACTGCTAGTTGAATCTTGCCGAGCCTGCGTAAGGGGCGTCGAATGGACACGTCCCGTGCGGAGTTGAACTGGATTACCTGGATCCGCCCGTTGTTCTAATCAGAAGGTCCAGGCAAACAGGGAAACCACCTCATGACTGATTATCCTTGGACTGTAACAGTCGAGGACGAGGAATCAATCGTAATCATCAGTCCCCAAGTTCTTGTTTGCCCCACTTCAGCAAGTGCTCGAGAGATTGTTTCTCGCGTCTCTTCGCTTGATGTAAAAGGCGCATTTGTAACCACACTCGATCTTTTTACTTACAATACTGCAAATTCCCGCTCAACGCCGCTGACGGTATAAGCGGCGCCCGTGATGTCGTCGCCACGTTTGATATTCGTGAATGCAGGCGCGACGAGCACCATTAGAATTGAGATGAGAGCGATGACGCCGAGTAGTTCGAGAAGCGTGAAACCGGAAAGGTTAGCGATTGCGGGTTGAGAGTTCGGGGAGATCGGAAATCGCAGAGACAACACCGAGATGGGGAAAGGGGAAATGCGCTGGCGGGGAAACACGGAAGACATTGTATCGGGAAAAATGATGAGTGAAAAGTGAATGCAGGGACATGTGTTGAATGGTGAAAAAAGGACAACCAACAGAGGGGAAAGGGTAGATGAAGAAAACACCCGGCGCTAAACGAGGCCGGGATTAGACCTCAGAGGTCATAAGTTGGAGGAGGGATTTGTAAAATCCGCGTAATTCGGCAGAGTCGAGTGGTTTATCAGGATTGAGAAAGTCGCAATTTTAAGAGGATTTTCCGCGTTCCACGAGGCGTAGGGGCATACTTCTAGCTTTTACAGTACGCCGTGCTGGAACACACTCTGTCAGAAGAAGAACACAGCCAGATCGTCCAGACGATCGAAATGTTTGAGGCGGTCACTCAAACACAGCCCGACGACTATCAATCACTGGAGATCCTGAAGGAGGCCTACACCAAAATTGGCCGGCATGACGACTCGCTCCGGATCTCGCGCAAGCTTGCGGAGGCGTATTTTAATGCTGGCTCGTACACGCCTGCGCTTCACGAATGCGAGTTGATTCTCACGCGGGAACCCAATGCGCCAGAAATTCTGGCGATGCTGGGCGAAATCGAGGCGCGGTTGCAAGCTTCAGGCCAAGCGATTGCGGACAAGTCAGCGAAGAATGATGTCTTGACCAGGACTACTTCGCCGCGCGCGGAGGGTTCGCTCATCGATACCGATGTCGCACGCGGAAATCACCTGGGGCGAGTCACTAATTTGCACGAACGCGGTGACGATCATCTCGCGAAATTTTTGATCGTGCAGCAGCTCTTCGGAGAGGAGGAGGTAAACGCCGCGCTCGAGACGGTGAAGCTTGCGAATAAAGATTTGGAAGGCCAGGCGCCGGCGGCTTCATTGTTGGGCGAGCTTTGTAAGGACAACGCGTCGCAGCTCGAGGCAGTGATTTCTGCACTGATCGACCGGACGAAATTCGCTTACGTGCCGCTCGAATATTACGACATCGACCGGCAAATCGCGCCGATGTTGCCCGAATATCTCACACTTGGCCGCTTGTTCGTGCCGTTCGATTTGGTCAGCCGAACGATGATGGTAGCGTGCTGCAATCCTTTCGATGCGACCGGACGCGAAGCGGTCCAGCAATCGGTCGATTACACCGTTTCGTGGTATCTGGCCCGGCCTGCAGCCATCTTGAGAAGTTTGCAGTCCATTTACCGGCTCGAAAGTAAGGTCTAAAGCGTTCACCGACATGAGAAGCAAATCTTTCGGCGAGCGGATCGCGGACGTGTTGATTGAGGAAGGATTACTCCTGCCCAATCAGCTTGAGGAAGCGATCAGCATTCAAAAAACCCAAGGCGGCCGGTTGCTCAAAATTCTGACGGAGCGGCAATTCGTCACCGAACAGGACATGGTATTCAGCATGGGACGCTGCCTTAACACCGCGCCGATCAATCTCTCGCGATTGCGGGTGCCGGAAGAGGTGATGTCGATCGTGCCGCGCGAGATGGCCAAGGCGAACAAATTGGTTCCGATCGCACGTTTGGACGGAAAACTTTTCGTGGCGATGGCCGACCCGACAAACGTCCTCGCAGTGGATGATCTGAAGCGGCGCGTCCAACTCGAAATCGTTCCAATGATCGCGACCGAACGCGCGGTGAACGAGGCTCTCAGCGGCGCGCAGGGCGCTGGCAACATGAGCGAGGTGCTCAAGCAAGTCGCGGAAGAAGCGGCGCAATCGGCCGACGCTGTGGAAGTGCAGGCCACCAAACGCGAAGATATCGACCTCGATCGATTGGCGCACGACAGCGAGGACGCGCCCGTCATCAAAATCGTCAATTTGATTCTGGCACAGGCGGTTAAGGAAAAGGCATCCGACATTCACATCGAGCCGTTTCAGAACACTCTTAAGTTGCGTTATCGAATCGATGGAGAATTGATCCCGGCGGAATCGCCGCCGAAAGCGCTCCAGTTGGCGATTACGTCGCGCATTAAGATTCTCGCCGGCCTCAACATTGCAGAGCGCCGGGTTCCTCAAGACGGACGTTTCCGGATCCGCGTGCTCGGGAAAGAGATCGACTTGCGCATCTCGATTTTGCCCACCGCGCATGGAGAGAAAATCGTCATCCGAATTCTCGATAAGGCGTCGCTTACGACCAACATCGACCAGATGGGCCTGGATCAGGACTCGCTCGCCAAGTTCCGCAAAGCGATCGACGCGCCACACGGAATGATTCTTGTCACCGGTCCGACCGGTTCCGGCAAAACAACGACACTGTATTCGGTGCTCCAGGAGCTGAACAATCCACAATACAACATTGTCACGGTCGAAGACCCGATCGAGTACGAGCTGGCCGGAATCAACCAGGTGGCAGTGCGGGCGGACATCGGGCTCGATTTCGCATCGGCGTTGCGCTCGATCCTGCGTCAGGACCCGGACATTGTGATGGTCGGCGAAATTCGAGACAATGAAACGGCCGATATCGCCGTGAAAGCGGCACTGACCGGTCACCAGGTGTTGAGTACGTTGCACACGAACGATGCCGCCGGCGCGATCACACGACTCGACGACATGGGGATCGAGCCGTTTTTGATTTCAAGCTCGATTTTGATGACCTGCGCTCAGCGGCTCGTCCGGCGCGTTTGCACAAATTGCCGCGAAGAATTCGTGCCCGAGCCAGAAATCATTGAGAAACTCAGCCTCCAAGACACTAAGGGAGCGGTGGTTTATCACGGAAGCGGATGCGACCGATGCAAAGGCCGTGGATATCTCGGCCGCGCCGCGCTGATCGAGGCGCTTCCGATCAGTGAAGCAATCCGCCGGTTGATTATCAAACGTGCCTCTGCCGCGATCATTAAGAACCAAGCCGTCAGCGAGGGGATGAAAACGTTGCGCGTGGTTGGCGTCGAGAAAGCGTTGGAAGGAATTACCACACTCGAAGAAGTCTGGCGCGTCACCGCTGAAGATCGCTAGCCCCTATGACCATTCCATTTGTTAATCTGCTGAAGAAAGTGACCGCCCTGCTCACGGAGGTCCGCGCGAACCCAGCGTCAACGCCCACCCAAGCGGTACGCGCGAAAAAGCCGAGCGAGCAGCGGCTGAGCAAGACGATTTTGCCAAATGCGACCCGCTCGCTCACACCCGCGCGCGATCCGTTCCGCACCGCGGCCGGTTCGGCCGTATCGACACAGCCGATCGGATCGCTCCGACTCGGCACCAACAAAATCGTCTCCGGCGCGACCGCTCCCGCGGCTTCGCGCTCACACGACTTGCCCCCGGCGCTCGCGCAAGCTTTGGAACCCAAGTTGGAGCGCGCGATTTCGCTACAACTCGCTGATTTTCTCCATCAGGTCCCTTCCGGTTACATTAAACCGGTCGAAATCATCGATGCGAGGCAGCACGTTTCATTGAAGGCGTCAGAGATTGAGAAGGGAATGCCGGACGGCAAACCGAGCATTTCGTTGCCAAGCCTTTACCAACAGGTCCCGGAGATCTTTTTGCATAGTGTGCCGTCCGATGACCAAACGCGCGTTGCGTTGCCCTTCGAAAAAGTCCTCGAGCAATTCAACAATGCGCGTGTGCGCGCCGATCAGTTGCGCGATCCTGCCATTCCGCAACTGGACTCGCCCATTTTGCAGGCCACGATCGAAGACACCGAACGCTTTGGAACCAAAGTTGAACGGTTGGAAAGTTCTGTCTTGCCGCCGGTGCACGTGGCTCCGGCCACCGCCAAAAACATCGCGGATGCAGAGCCGGAGCCGGCCGCCCAGGAAACGGTACGATCGACATCGCCGACTTCGACGTCGCCAGCACATCCGGTAATCTCTCTTCATTCGCCGGATTTGGCGCCAAAGAAAGCTCCACTGCCTTTAAAAATTCCTTTTCAACTTCCGCCGAACGGAACGGGTGCGCCCGCCTCTGAGAGAGTTCCAGCCTCAAGTGGGCCGCCCGTTCCAACACCTTTGCCGCTGCCGGTGGGACTGGGACATATTCCATTTCATCAAGCGCCTGAGCCCGTTGATGCAAAAATTTCAGCCGGGATCGAAACATCGACAGAGGAACCGGCCGACGCCGAAAAGATCCCAGCACTCGAAGACGACAGTGCTCCAGCACTTCGTCCAACGGATCTTTCCTCGGACCTCGATTTCACTGGGAAGGCTCCGGACCGCAGCGAACCGAGGATTTCGCTCGCGCTCAGCCCGCTTCTGCGAAACGTGCCTGCGTTTCAGTTGAACGGGGACATCGCGTCCGTTCCAGAGGATGCCAGAGTTGAGCTTGCTCTCTCTTTGATTGAACCGCAGTTGGCCAGCGGACGGGTAACGGTTTCTGCACAACTTTTTCAAGCAATCATTCCGTCAAACCATCGCAATCTGTTTTGTCCCGACGAAGCGAACACGCCGGTATTATTGCCATTGGAGGAAGTGCTGAAGAACCTGCCGGCCACTGTTCTCAAGCTGCGTGATGACCAGGAAGACGTTGTCACCGATAAAGATTTTGAGACGCCGTTCTCCGTCGAAGCCCAGGAGGACGCCAAGCGCTTTCGGGCACACGGTTCGCTGGATTTGAAAATCTCCGACAAAACCGCGGAACAAATGTCGGTTGCGAAAAATGTCGAGATCAAGGTTGAGGAGAAAATCGATGCGAAAGGGACTGTGGCGCGTGCGCATCTGCTTCCCGGGGTGAAGGCCTGCGCGATCACTTTTTTCGACGGCCTGAGTTTGGCCGGGAGTCTCCCGCCGGAAGTCGAAGCGGACGGCTTGTGCGCGATGGCGCCGTTGTTGCTGGAAAGGACCGATAAACACATGCGGGAGAGCAAGCTTGGCCCGCTTGTGGCCATGAGCCTGCATTCCAAGGACTCCGCTATCAGCTTTTTTCCGAAGGAAAACATCTGCCTGGCTGTGTTACACGCCGAGGAAGTGTTGCCCCCGGTCACACGGGCCCAGCTGGCAGAGTTAGTCGAAGAACTTTCGCGCACTTATACGCAACCGGAGACCCTGCATGTCGATCATTAATTACGCCAGCCGCGAGATTCAGTTCAAGATTGTTTATTACGGTCCAGCGCTTTGCGGCAAGACAACCAACCTCAATTACATTCATCAGCGAATTAATCCGCAGAACCGAGGCGACCTCGTCTCGCTTGCAACCGCCACGGAGCGCACGCTCTTTTTCGATTTTCTGCCGCTCAATGCGGTGGTGATCAAAGGCTTCGTTACGAAATTTCAACTGTACACCGTTCCCGGCCAGGTCATCTACAACGCCACGCGCCAGCTGGTTTTGCGTAGTGTCGATGGCATCGTTTTCGTGGCCGACTCGCAATGGGAAAAAATGGAGGAGAACGTGGAGAGCTTCAAGAATCTGGCCGACAACCTGGCGACGCAGAACATGTTGATCGACGATCTGCCGTGCGTGCTCGAGTACAACAAGCGCGACCTGGCCAACATCGCGCCGGTCAATTACATGGAATACGTGCTGAACAACCGGAAGAAGCGGCTTCAAAGCTTTGAAGTCATTTCCAGCACGGGTCAGAACGTTTTCGCGACCTTGAACGCGGTCTCACAAATTCTCCTCCACAAATTCAGCAAACAAAACGAGGTGCCGCAAACCACGCCTTTGCCGGTGGCGATTCCGGTTGAACCGTCGCTCCGCCAGACCCAAACGTCGCCCGCATGAATTCGATTCCGGTTTTAACAATCGAGGACGTCGCGACGCTGGATGGCGTGCTCGGCGATTTTTTGAAAAAGACCGAAGCCGAACTGACCGTAGTGATTGACCGCGGGGGTAATGTCATTTCGCAATGCGGTAACGTCGATTTGATGGATGTGACTATCATCGCAGCGCTTGCCGCGGGTTCCTTTGCAGCAACTAGGGAACTGGCGCGCCGCATCGGCGAGATAGAATTCAACGCCCTCTATCATCAGGGTAATGGCAGTCATATGTTCATGAACTCGGTCGATGATGAGACAATCATGATCACAGTGTTCGGCCCGCGCACGACTGTTGGCCTGGTTCGGTTTTATTCGGCAGCCGCAGCCCAAACAGTCGCCGGCGTCTTGAAATCTCTCCAGCACAACGGCCACGGATTTACTTTCGATCCGAAAGATATCTCCGCTGCCCCCATCTTCGCCGATCAATAAGTCAGAGCCACGACCCCTTTGGCGGCGCGACGATTTGTTGTTAGCAGCGACCGCAGTTTCCCTGGGAAAAGAGCCGCATAATAATACGCGCGCTGCACTCGCCGACCTTGGGCCAGACAGAACAGGGGCGGACCTTGCGATCCACCCCTTCCTGTCTATGGGCTTCTCCTTAGCCCCTGTTATTCTGAGAAACGACTTCGTTAAGTTTAAAGATTGGCAGGAACATCGCGATGACGATGCCGCCGACGATCACGCCCAGGAAGACAATCAGCATCGGCTCGATCAACGAAGTGAGCGCGTCGAGCATTGCTTCGACTTCTTCGTCCCAAAAGTCAGCCATTTTCTCGAGCATGCTGTCGATCTTACCAGTGGCTTCACCAGCCGCGACCATGCGCAGAAGCATTGGCGGGAAGATCGATTTCTTCGACAGGGCAGTCGAGAGATTGTCGCCTTTTTCGACATCCTCGCTCACCGATTTGATGCTGCTCTCGATGACATGATTGCCAGCGGTACCGCCGACGATATCGAGCACTTCCAGTATTGGAACGCCGCTCCGGATGAGTTGGGCGAAGGTGCGGGCAAAACGCGACATGCAAATCTTGAGCACGAGCGGCCCGAAAACGGGGAGCTTTAACTTCCAGCGGTCGGTCAATTGTTTGCCACGTTTGGAACGCACAAACGCGCGCGCCCCGAAAATGATTCCGCCAATTATTAGGACGAGGAAATACCAGTTGCCTCGAATGAAATCGCTCAAATCGATGAGGAATTGAGTCGGCGCCGGCAATTTCGCGCCGAAATCCTTGAAGATTTCACCAAAGATTGGCACCACCCGAACGATAAGAAACGTCGTGATGGCAAATGCGATGCTAACGACGATTACGGGATAGGTCATCGCCGATTTAACTTTCTTGCGCAACCGCGCGCTCGCCTCGAGAAAGCCCGCCAGCCGCTCGAGAATCTCGGCCAGCAAGCCGCCATGCTCACCCGCTTTGACCATGCTGACGTAAAGCCGGTTAAAGACGCGCGGATGTTTGCCGATTGAGTCATGGAAGGTTTCGCCACCTTGCACTCGGGTGGTCACATCGCTGATGACGTGCCGAAGACTTCGCTGGCGCTTCGGGTCGCATTGGTCGTAAAGCGCGGTTAATGCCTGGACGAGAGAAATGCCTGCCTCGATCATGGTTGCGAGCTGGCGGGTAAAGAGCACTAGGTCGGTCTCTCTCACCGACCAAATTCGTTTTCGCGAACGGCTGGCGACGGCCTTCTTTTGGAGCGATAACACCATTAAGCCGCGACTCATCAAACTGGTCACGGCGTTGTCTTCGTTAAGGGCGTCCTGAATGCCGGAGACGATGCGGCCGGAGGCGTCGCGCGCCTGATAGGAGAAGGTGATCATATTCTGGTAATTATTATTCATATAGCAGCTAGAATGCCACTGCCATTGCGCATCCTTCGCGAATCAACCAATCTCCTCCCGCGCCAATGACGCCCGCTCACGATCTCGAACAGCTCCAGGCCGGCCTATTCATCTGGCGAGCCTACGATCCAGCCGTAGAGGCCGACCTTTTTTCCAGTGCCGTCGCGGCTCCAGGAAGAACCTATGTTGTCGATCCAATCCCGCTTGAAGATTCCCAACTCGCTCGTTTGCATGAGATAAGGCCAGTTGCGGGCGTTATCGTGACCAATGCCAATCATCACCGCGCGGGCGCGGATTATTCCGACAAGTTCTCGGTGCCTATCTTCGCGCAGCGTGGGACTTTTCCAGATGGGAAGCCGCCGCGATTGGTCGAGATCACGGGTGGTGCAAAAGTCTGCGGCGAGATTGAGGTCATCGAGATCAGCGGCGCCGTTGCGGGCGAGGTTGCGCTTTATAATCCAATGTATGGCGGCACCCTGGTAATTGGTGACTCGCTGATTAACTGTGAGCCGTACGGCTTCGCATTTCTTCCGCGGAGATACTGCCTCGACGAAAAGGAAATCCGCCGGTCACTGCGCAGACTTCTTCGGTTCCGGGCGGAGCAGATCCTTTTCGCGCACGGTACGCCGATCCTTTCCGGTGGGAACAGGCGCCTGGAACAATTGTTTGGTTCTTCAAGTCGCGTATGAGCTTGCGAGATAGACAAGTTGGAGGGGGTACTGCAACGGGGGGCCCACTGACGCGCTTTCTCCAGCTGATTCGATTCTCGCATACGGTTTTCGCGTTGCCCTTCGCCCTCGGCGCGTTGTTCGTCGCGGCCCACGCCTGGCCATCGCCGCGCATGGTGCTGCTCGTTCTCGCCTGCATGGTGTGCGCGCGGACGGCCGCGCTGCTCTTCAACCGGATAGCGGACTGGTCACTCGATCAGCGCAACCCGCGCACGGCATCGCGTCATTTGCTGCTTCCGAAATCGGCCGCCGTAATTTTGCTCGCGCTTAGCTCGGGCGCCTTTCTTTTCGCTGCTGCCGCAATCAATCGGCTGGCCTTCTTGCTCTCACCGGTCGCTTTGGCCATCGTATTCTTTTACTCGCTCACCAAACGCTTTACTGCGGCTTCGCATTTCTTTCTCGGGGCAGCTCTCGCGGTTGCCCCGGTCGGTGCGTGGATTGCGGAGACTGGCCATCTCGATCTTGCACCGCTCGTGCTGAGCGCCGGCGTGATTTGTTGGGTCGCTGGTTTCGATCTGATTTATGCGATCCAAGATTACGAGTTCGATCGACGCGAAGGGATTCGTTCGCTGGTGGTGAAAGTCGGAATCGAGCGAACCCTGCGGCTCGCCCAGTGGCTTCACGTTGGCATGCTTGCCGCCCTTCTTACGTTCGGTTTCGTCGCCAGGCTGGGCCCGATTTATTATTGGAGCATGCCCTTGGTGGCGGCAGCGCTGGTTTACGAACACCGGACTGCGCGCCGTCTCGATGTCGCTGCAATCAATCGCGCATTTTTCCAGACCAATGGGTTTGTTAGCGCGGTTTTTCTCGTCGCCGTCTGCTTCGACCGATTGGCCTGATCAATTACATCGCGTTCAATTGCGCAACGCGTTTCACGTGCCGCCCACCCTCGAAGGACGTTTCCAGCCAGATTCGCACAATTTTCAGCGCCAGGTCCTCCGGAATCATACGTTGACCAATTGAAAGCATGTTGGCGTCATTATGCTGACGCGATAGCCGTGCGGTTTCTTCGTTCCAGCAAAGCGCGCACCGGATGCCGTGCACCTTGTTCGCCGTCATTGCTTCGCCGTTGCCGGAGCCGCCGAACACGATTCCGCGGTCGCATTCGCCACGGGCAACCGCCTCCGCCGTCGGCCGAATGAAAACCGGATAATCGACCGGCTCCTCGTCGAAGGTGCCAAAATCCTTCACTTCGTGACCGAGCGAGCCGAGTAACTCCTTTACCTTTTCCTTATAACGAAATCCGGCGTGGTCGCTGCCGAGCGAGATTTTCATTCCCTGATGTTGTTAGTTGAAATGAGGAACGCTTGTCGAGGAGAAGATGCGATCTTAGCTGCTGTGCAATTTCGCCAATTGGCTCCAGATCTCGCGTTCGCGCTCAGTTAATTTCTTCGGCACCTGGATTTGAACATCGACGTAGAGATCGCCACGTTTTCCGGAAACGCCGGGTAAACCCCGTTCGCGCAAACGAAAGCGCTGGCCGCCCTGCGTCCCCGGAGGGATCTTCAGGCGGACGTCGCCTTCGAGAGTCGGCACTTTCAATTCCGTTCCCAGCGTTGCCTGCCACGGCGCAATTTTCACTTCGTGAATCAGATCGCTTCCCTCCACCGAAAAATCCGGGTGTCGAGCAAGACGGACACGCAAAAAGAGATCGCCGCTTTTCCCTCCGCGCGCGCCGGCCTCGCCCTGACCGGCCAGGCGAATGCGCTGCCCCTCGTGGACGCCGCGCGGGATTTTGACCTGATACTTTTCCACTTTGTTCGAGCCGGCGCGGCGCAATGAAACGGTTCTGGTCGATCCGTGCAGCGCTTCTTCGAGCGTGACCATGATGTCCGCTTCGACGTCGCTCCCACGCTCCGCCGTTGCCTGGCGTCCACCAAATCCGCCAAAAGCGGACCGGCCGCGACCGCCGCCGAAAAAGGCCTCGAAGAAATCGCTAAACCCGGTCCCGCCAAACTCGAATTGAACGCCGTCCTCGCCGCCCCACTGATTAAAGCCTCCGCCCGGAGGTTGCGCGCCCCATTGTGGCGGCGGTTGAAATCCGCCCGGCTGGTTCCAATCGGCGCCGAGCTGATCGTATTTCTTTCGTTTCTCCGGATCGCTCAGGACTTCATAAGCTTCGTTGATCTGCTTAAACTTCTCCTCGGCCGCCTTTTTGTCTTTTGCCACGTCGGGATGGTATTTTCGCGCCAGCTTGCGAAACGCGGCTCGAATTTCATTATCACTCGCCGTCTTGGCTACACCCAGGGTCTCGTAATAATCTCTAAACTGCACGGGCATTGCTACGAACTTCTGCGCATGCCTTGATCTGCGCAACTAAGCTTCTAGTTGCGAAACGCCGATTTCTCGAAGAAAATTTGTCGATGCGCGAAGCCGGAGAATTTCTGGTCGTGATCGGCGTGGTGATCGTCTTTCTCGGCCTCATTTTTTGGGGTGGGCTTGCCCCGAAATGGCTGGGCCGTTTGCCTGGTGACATTCGCATCGAGCGCGGCAACTTCGCTTTTTATCTCCCGATCGTTACCTGCATCGTCATCAGCATTGTCCTCAGTTTGCTGTTGTCGATCTTCCGGCGCTGATGGCGGCGTCGGGTCAGCAACTTCGATTGAACCGGCATGTTGCTAGGTTAGTGCAATGCCGCCGTTGTCCGCGCATGCAGTCGACACCAGTCTCCGGCGCCGCGGTTGTCAGCGAGGTCATGCTGATTGGCCAGGCGCCCGGCCCGCGCGAACCGATTTTGCAAAGACCGTTCGCGCACACCGCGGGTAAAACACTCTTCCGGTGGTTTGAAGAATTCTGCGGGATAAATGAATCAGTCGTTCGATTGACAATTTATTTCGCAGCGGTCTGCCGATGCTTTCCCGGTAAATCTCCAGGTAAGACCGATCGCGTTCCCGCGCAGGATGAGATTCGTAGCTGCTCGTCCTGGATGGATGACGAAATCGAAATTTTGCGGCCGCGTCTCATCATTCCACTCGGCAGGTTAGCCATCGGGCAATTCATCGACTGCAAAAAGTTGGAGACCGTGATTGGCGGCAAGTTTCGTGTAGAACGAGTCGGTCATCGGTTTGATCTGATCCCGCTGCCGCATCCCTCGGGCGCTTCGCCCTGGCATAAAATTCCTCCGGGTCGTGAACTGACTGCGAGCGCGATGCGAAAAATCGGGCGGCATTCTGCTCTCCGTGCATTGCGCGACAAATTGTCGGACGTTTCTGTGAGACGCCGGTTGCTGCGGCCGATACAGCCGCCCTACAATCAACCATGAGCCCGCGCTTACGCGTTACGGTTTGGAACGAAAACGTCCACGAGCGACGCAATCCAATCGTGGCCAAGATTTATCCGAAAGGAATGCACAGCTGCATCGCCGGCGCGCTCAAGATAGAGAATTACGATGTTCGCGCCGCAACCCTGGCCGAACCCGAGCACGGTTTGAGCGAAAAAGTTCTCGAAGAAACCGACGTGCTGACCTGGTGGGGACACGTTGCCCATGACGAGATCGAGGACGCGATCGTCGATCGGATTATTAAGCGCATCTGGCAAGGAATGGGATTCGTTGCGCTGCACTCATCCCATTATTCGAAAATTTTCAAGCGTCTCATGGGTACGAGCTGTTCACTCACTTGGCGCGAAGCAGGGGAAAAGGAGCGGGTTTGGGTTTGCAATCCTGCGCACCCGATTGTGCGAGGAATCAATCGCTACTTCGAAATCGAGAACAGCGAAATGTACGGCGAGCCATTCGCCATTCCGACCCCGGATGAAATTGTTTTCATCTCCTGGTTTGAAGGGGGCGATGTTTTTCGTTCCGGCTGCACTTGGAAACGTGGCAACGGCAAGATTTTTTATTTTGCGCCCGGACACGAAATGTATCCCATTTATTTCAATCCAAACGTCCAGCTGGTTCTAAGAAACGCAGTCCGCTGGGCTAGGCCCGATTCAGAAGAGTGGATCGATAGCTGTCCCCAAGTCCCAGTCGCGGAAGCGTGCGAGCCACTGGAACAAAAGGGTCCACGGATGCACAAAGAAGGCGAAGAAGGCTATAAGTAATGGCTGCTCACGACGTTCCTACTCGCGCTGATGTTCCCGAGTCCGATAAGTGGGATCTCGCACTTCTTTTCGCCGATGTGAGCAAGTGGCAGGAAGATTTTGCCTGGGTCCAGAAGACCTATCCGCGACTGAAAGAATGGAAAGGGAAGGTCGGCGAATCGGCAAAGTCGCTCGCCGATTTTCTCGAGTTCGAGAAGACAATCGATCTGAAACTGGAGCGGCTTTATCACTTTGCCTCGCTTCAAGTTGCGGAGGACAGCGCGAACAACGAATACCTCGCGCGTATTGGTCAGGTTCAGAATCTGTTGACCAAGATCGGTGAAACGGCTGCTTTCATCGTTCCTGAAATTCAGGGGATCGACGACCGGACGTTCACAAAGTTCATTGTCGATCCTGTGCTGGCCGATTGGCGGACCAAGTTGCGCAAAATCCGCCGGATGAAGCCGCATGTGCTCTCCGAGCCGGAGGAACGCTTACTCGCGCTAGGTAGTGTCGCGCTCAGTGGTTACGACGAAACTTTCTCGCAACTCACAGACGTGGACATGAAATTCGGCGTACTGACTGACGGGACCGGTCGGGAAAAGCCGCTCACCCAAAGTTCGTTCAGTTCGTTTCTTATCAACCGCGACCCAGAACTGCGCAAGCGCGCTTTCCATCAATTTTACGCCGAGTTTCAGGATCATCAGTACACACTCGCATCGTCGCTCGCCTACTCGGTCAAGGCCGACATTTTTCGCGCGCGCGCGAGAAATTATTCATCGGCGCTCGAAGCTGCACTTTTTCCCGACGACGTCCCGATTTCGGTTTACGACGGCCTGATCAAATCAGTTCGCACCCGTCTCGCATCGTTGTTTCGCTATTTTGAATTGCGCCGGCGCGTGCTTGGTTTGAACGAGCTTCATCATTACGACACTTACGTGCCGCTCGTTCCTGAGATTGAAACGCACATCACCTTTGATGAAGCGACCGAGAAAGTGATCGCGGCGTTACGGCCGCTCGGGAAAGAATATGTCGATGTTTTGGCGGGAGGTTTGTACGGACGCTGGTGCGATCGTTACGAAACAAAAGGCAAACGCAGCGGTGCGTTTTCGTCGGGAAGCTACGGGGCGCCACCTTACATCTTAATTAACTACAAGGAAGACGTCTTCGCCGACGTTTACACTCTCGCGCACGAAGCCGGGCACTCGATGCATACCTGGTTCTCGCAAAAGTCGCAAAGGTTTCAAGATTACGATTACCCGATTTTCCTGGCGGAAGTTGCATCGACATTCAACGAAGAGCTGCTCACCGATCATCTGCTCGAACAAACGAGCGACCCGAAAATGCGCGCTTACATCATCAACCGGCAGATTGACGACATTCGTGGCACGCTTTTTCGACAAACCATGTTCGCTGAGTTTGAAAAGATCATTCACGCGATTGAGGAGAGCGGCGACGCTCTTACACTCGACGGCTTCAGATCGGAGTACCACAGATTGCTCGAAATCTACTTTGCGGAGAATTTCGTTCTGGATCCACAGCTCGATCTGGAATGCCTGCGCATTCCGCATTTTTACAGCGCGTTTTATGTTTATAAATACGCTACCGGAATCTCCGCGGCCGTGGCGTTGGCGGAAAGAGTTTTGGGCGGCGAACCGGCTGCGGTTGATGCTTACCTCAATTTTCTGAAATCCGGTGGCTCGAGCTTCCCGCTCGAAACGCTCAAGGCCGCTGGCGTGGATATGACGACGTCTGCGCCAATCGAAAGCACGTTGCAGTTGTTCGAGCGACGCCTCGAAGAGCTGGAGGAATTGCTGTTGTAAGGGGCTTGTGCGGACGCCATAGGTTCCACGGAACACTAGGCGATTTATTATGGGCTCTGACGGAGCCCCGTTAACAGCAAATGCCTGTTTGGCAAGGTCTTTGCTTAAGACCGATGAGTGAGTTTCGAGTGGCGATTGCGGGCGGCCTGCGGTTATGCCGAACTGGGCATGATCCGCGAATCGCTGGCCGAGCTCAACGCCATCGAACCGCCGTTTCAGGACCGGCCCGAAGTGTTGCAAATGCGTCTCCATCACCTCATGCGCGAGAAAAAATGGGCTCGAGCCCTGATCGTGAGCCGCAAACTCTGCCGCGTGGCCCCGCAGTGTAGCGCCGGATTTCTTCATGCGGGGTTCTGCTTGCACGAACTCGGAAAAACCGCCGAGGCTAAAAGGCTTTTGCTCACAGGGCCCGTCGCGCTTTTAAAGGAGCCAATCTATTATTACAATATGGGCTGCTACGATGCTTTGCTCGGCAACGTGAAGTCTGCTCAGGTGCATTTACTCACCAGCTTCAAAATGGACGCCTCCTTCCGGGCGATCGCGAAAAGAGACCCGGATCTGAAAGCTGTTCAAGAACTGATCTAAGGCGGAAGGAACGCTCTCTCGCACGTCCAAGAAACTGTGGACGACAAGGAGGTTGTCCCTTCATGTTTCGTCCAATGCAACTGGAGAGCGATGACCTTAAAAGACGAATTACGCCGCTTTTTGAAGAAAACTTCAAACGCTTTGGCGAACTCGGGGCGGCAGTTTCGATTTGGCAGAACGGAAGATCAATTGTCAATCTTCACGGCGGATTTCGCGATGCTCGTCGAGAGCAGCTCTGGACTTCGGACACGCTGGTTCTGATCTGGTCGGCGACGAAGGGACTAGGCGCCGCTTGTGTTCTCCATGTCTTGCAGGAATACAAGATCGAGATCGAACGTCGGGTGGCGCAGTTCTGGCCACAGTTTGCCCAAAGCGGGAAGAAAGCGATCACGCTGGCACAATTGCTTTCGCATCAGGCTGGGCTGTGCGCGTTGGATCAAAAGGCGGACGTGCTCGATTATTCAGCCGTAATTGATGCGCTTGAAAAACAGGAGCCACTCTGGCCGCCTGGAACCGCCCACGGTTATCACGCACGCACTTTTGGCTTTCTTCTTGATGAGCTCGTTAGGCGAATCACTGGACGGACTTTGAGCGAGTATTGGCGCGAAATTTTTGCTGAGCCCCTTCGACTCGATCTTTGGATCGGCTTGCCGGAAAAAGAAAACAGGCGCGTAGCGACGATCTATGCGGCCAAAGCAGGTAAACCGCCTGAGCCCCAAAGTTTCTATCGCGATCTGATTAAACCAGGAACGCTGGTCCACAAAACCTTCACCTCGCCGCACGGATTGTACGCAGTTAGCGCAATGAACAATTCGACCGTCCGCGCCCAGCCAATTGTTTCGTTCGGAGGAATCGGCAGCGCAAACTCGTTGGCGAAGTTTTATGCCATGCTGGCAAACGGTGGTGAGCTCGACGGACAAAAGTTCTTCTCGGCAAAAGCAATTGGCTCGATGACAACGACTTTGACCGACGGAATCGACCGCGTCTTTCAAATACCGACTGCATTCGCGGCAGGGTTCATGAAAGATTCGAAAAGCTCCAAGCGCCGGATCTTTGGAAGATCGACATCTTCATTCGGGCATTCGGGAGCGGGCGGCAGCCACGCTTTCGCGGATCCGGAAAACAAAATCGGTTTCGCTTATGTCATGAACCAGATGGATCAATCGGTCTTGCCGAACAAAAAATCGCTTCAGCTGGTGGACGCGATTTACGATTAGCCGAAACTTCTTTCATCGGCGGCGGTCCTCCTTTACAAAGGAGTAACCATGAAGATTCAATCGCTTCCCTCGGCCGTCGCTCTGCTTGGCGTCGCAATGTTCGGCACCGCGTTATCTGTGCACGCGCAATCGGTCAGTGTTACAGCTTCACCGACGACCATCACCAATGAAGGAGAGGAAACGACCATTACGCTGAGTCTGTCGGCGCCGGCCTCGCACAATATCGCCCTCAATTTTGCGATGACCGGAACGGCGACGCTCGGCAGCGATTATGTTCTTATCGGTGATTTCAACAAATCTGCACAGGTATTTATTCCGGTGGGCCAATCGAGTTCGATGATCACGTTACACTCATTATTTGACGATGATGGTATTCGGAAGGAAACTGCCATCTTCAACATCTTGGGTGGGGAGCGATATCGGGTCGGGTTTCCGTCGCGTGCGCAGGTAACGATCGAGAACCAACCGCAAAACTGAGGACTCTGAACGCGTTCGTTGACGGCGGATCGGCGTTGGCGAAGCCCGGCTTTAGGAATTATTCGCCGATTATTGCGAGCGAAATCCTGCGGCGGTGCGGATCGCGTCGGTGTTCGAAGAGAAAAATTCCCTGCCAGGTGCCGAGTTGCATTTTCCCATCGACAATCGGCACGACCTCGCTCGTGCGGGTAAGAGCCATTCGGATGTGCGAGGTGCTATCGTCGCCGCCCTCGGCAGTGTGCACGAAGTAATCGGAATCCTCCGGGACAAGCCGCTCAAAGAATTCTTCAAGATCTTTTCTCGCGGTCGGATCGGCGTTCTCCATGATGATTAGGCTGCAACTGGTGTGCTGAACGAAAACCGTCACTGTTCCATTGCGCACACCACACTTGTCGATCTTCGTTTGCACCTCATCTGTGATTTCATAGGTCCCTTTGCCATTGGTCGAAATTTCGAATCGGTCTTGATGAATGCGCATAAGTCCGCAGCCGGCAAAGTAACATCCAAAAACAAGTTAGTCGTGCGTTGATCTTTCGCGGCGGCGGTGGCCTAGTAACTGTCGATGCAAGGCGTTCTCGAACGCGTTCTGTTTGACGAGCCTGCCATTTTGCGGCGGCTCGACGAAATCGCCGCGCAAATCTCGAAAGATTGTCGCGATCGGGAGTTGACCGTGATCGCGGTCTTAAACGGGAGCTTGATGTTCATGGCCGATTTGCTGCGGCGCATCCCACTACCGCTCAAGTTGGATTGCCTGAGCGTGGCGAGTTATCACGGCAAAGCGCAAACGAGCGGCGAAGTGATTTTCAAACAAGTCGCGCTCCCGGACGTGATGGACCGACATCTTCTCATTCTCGATGACATTTTGGATAGCGGAGAAACGGCGCAGCCGGCAGGTCCATGCCGATTATGTTGGCTTTGAAATCGAGGATGAATTTGTGGTCGGTTACGGGCTCGATTTCAGGGAGCGCTACCGCAATCTCCCTTGCATCGGAGTACCGCGAAAGGAACTGATTGCGTAGTCAGCCTAATTTCTGATGAAAATTCGTGTAGAGTTTTATTCACAGCTCTACGATCTGACCGGCGTGCGGCGACTCGATCTCGATCTTCCCCCAAAATCGACCGTGGCGGACCTGCTCGAAGAAGTTTACGCGAAGTTGCCGGCGCTACGTTCACGGGACAAAAGCATTCTGGTCGGAGTGGGCGTGGAATTTGTCGCTCGCAGTTACGAGTTAAAGTCGGGCGACGAAATCTCGGTCATGCCTCCGGTCCAAGGCGGTTGATAAAACAGACAGAATGAACAAGCCTGACCGGATTAGGATTCAGTGAATCGGGTTAATCCTGTTCAAGTTCAGTCGCGGAAGTTCTTGAAGTTGGTGGCGACTCCAAAATCTCGACTACGCACGAGCTGAATTACCGCCTGCAGGTCGTCTTTCTTTTTTCCGGTGATGCGAATCTGTCGATCTTGCAACTGGCTTTGGACTTTGAGGCTTTGTGATTTGATCGTGTGAATGATCTCCTTGGCTTTGTCGCCTTCGAGCCCCTGCCGAATTTTTAATTCCTGCCGCGCGTGCCCGATAGATGAAATCGCGGGCTCGACTTGTTCGATGTTTCGAAGATCGACACTGCGCTTCGCCAACTTGCCTATCACAATTTCGCGCAACCCTCGTAATCGGGCCGCGTCTTCGGCGGTCAGTGTGATCTTGTCTTTCTCGTAAAGAATCTCTGCCGATCGTGCCCTTGAAATCGAAACGGCTGGCAAGTTCTTTGCGCGCTTGATTGAGCGCATTATCAATTTCTTGTGTGTCGACTTCGGAGACAATGTCGAAGGAAGGCATTAAAGGGTTCGTTAGGGGTTCGCTTCCGAGATTTTGATGTTGCCATCAGCCACGCGGATTTCAATAGTCGCCTTGCCGTCATCACCGACCAACATGTCAATCTTGGTTGGCTCCTCGCCGCGTCGTTCTTCCTTTTCCGTGAAGTCGTTAGCGATCTTGCCCGTAACAGTTTCGGCCATCAGGTGAAACGAGGCATCGCTCGGGATGAAGGCGAACCCGTTTCCATCTGCGATGTTCGCGCGCAGCGAAAATGCGGCCTGTTCCCACCACTCGTAAACGATGGCGAGATTGCCGGTCGTCACCGCCAAATCGAGATTACCGAAGCAATTGTGAGCAAACAATCGGCCGCTGCCGAGACGGGCCTGCGCGTTTTGACCGCGCATCCCCTCGACTAAAACTTCGCCATTAGCTAGTTCCAAACGCGGAATGTTTGCGTTTTGTGGAACGACGAGCGTGTAATCCACCGTGCCGGACCGGTCCGAAAACCCCCAGCTCTTCTTCGGTGGAAACGTGGTTTCAATCGAGACAGCGTGCGCTTGTGCCGAAACGTTCACCGATATTCCATTTAACCGTTCGGCGGTGTAAGCTTTCTTGATCGCCTGCAATTTTAGCTGCGGCGTGTCCGCACCGTAAATTCGGATCGACCCGTCCCGGTTGCTGATGCTGATGCTTGCCGTCGGATCAACCTGGTAGTTTTGCTCGATTGTTTGCTCGAGCGTCCGATCGGTCGCCGAACCGCAGCCAATCAATAAAAGCGAGACGAGAAATACACAGGTTGCGAAGCCCGCGAACAGGATGGGTATCCGTTCGATCTTTGCTGCTTTTCCTTCCATCGCGCCGCTTTTTGTTGGCAGTTAAGCGGCGGGGAGATGGAGAAAATGCATGATCGCGAGCGCCCCATTGATTAGCGGCACGGCTGCGATGGCAATAATGACGGCGAAGAATAGAACTTCCGCCAGAAAATTCCAACGAGCTTCGTTTCTAAAATAATCGCGGCTAATGTTTCGGAAGGACGGGCCCGGAACATTCGCGCAATGTCCCCCGTGAAGTTCGAAATACGAGTTTGTCTGATAGTTGTGGTCGATGAACGGAAAGCGGCATGTGGATCGACGCTCCCCACGGCGGCGATTTAAACTAAAGGCTGGTTTCATATCCTATTTGTTCGTTTCTCTTGAGATGCGTTCAATCTCGGATTCGGATTCGACTTTTTCAACATGATCGCGAGACCACCGGCGCGGACGTTTTGCATGTAGCGATGGCGAATCCAGGTAATGGTTGTCAGTTTCGACCAAAACGCCCTACGAAGCCGCAAGCTAACCGGACAACAACGCTATTTCTTAGACCCAAAGCGTGCGGTCGAAAGTGCGGTATTGGATCGCTTCGCTGACGTGCTCGGATGAGATTTCGATCTTGTCATCGAGGTCGGCGATCGTACGGGAGACTCTCAGGATGCGATCGTAAGCGCGCGCGCTCAAGTTCAGCTCGCTCATGGCGACGCGAATCAATTCCTGTGAGTCCTTACCGAGCTTGCAATGCTGCTTAAGCTGCCGTGTTGCCATGCGCGCGTTGCAATTTATTTTTGCGTCGCTGCCAAAGCGCTTTTGCTGAACGCCGCGCGCGCGACCAACGCGCTCGCGAATTGCGTTGGAATTCTCTTCAGCGCGTTCACTCGCGACGTCGCGATATTCTACCGCCGGGACTTCGATATGCAGATCGATGCGATCGAGCAGCGGCCCGGAGATGCGCTGTCGATACCGTTGAACCTGTACCGGACCGCAGCGGCATTCGCGTTTCAGATCGCCAAAATATCCGCACGGACAGGGATTCATCGCCGCTACGAGCATTAGCTCACTCGGAAAGGTCAAACTCCCCGCCGCGCGCGAAATGGTTACTTTGCCGTCCTCGAGGGGTTGGCGCAAAACCTCCAGGGCCGAACGTTTGAACTCGGGCAATTCATCAAGAAAAAGCACGCCGTTATGGGCGAGGCTCACTTCGCCGGGATTGGGAAACGCGCCTCCGCCGAGCAAGCCAATATCGCTGATGGTGTGATGCGGAGACCGAAACGGTCGCGTCGAAACAAAAGAGCGGTCGCCATTAAGCATACCGGCAATGCTATGAATTTTCGTCGTCTCAATCGCTTCTTCCAGCGACATCGGCGGAATAATGGTGGCGATTCGCTTGGAGAGCATCGACTTGCCCGAGCCGGGTGGCCCGATCATGAGAATGTTGTGGCCGCCCGCCACCGCCACTTCGATGGCGCGCTTGACGTGCGCTTGTCCTTTTACGTCCGCAAAATCGACATCGTAATCCTGGTGGCTGGCAAAAAAATCTGTGAGATCGCCACGAGTTGGCAGGAGCGGCGTTTCACCGCGCAGAAATTGAAATGTCTCGCGCAGATTATGCACGCCGTAGATATCGATCTTGTTCACCAAGGACGCCTCGCGTGCGTTCGCTTCCGGGACGAAAAGAGCGCGTTTGCCGCGCCGACGGGCTTCCAGCGCAACCGGAAGGACGCCTTTCACGGGACGGACCGCGCCGTCCAGTGCGAGCTCGCCGACAAATGAAAAGTTTTCAAACGGCGAACTATCGAGTTCTTCAGTGACCGCGATCATGCCGAGCGCGATCGGCAAATCGAAACTCGGCCCTTCTTTCTTGATGTCGGCGGGTGCCAGATTGATCGTTGTCCGGCCCCGCGGCCAATAATAGCCGCTGTTTGAAATCGCGGTTGTAACGCGATCGCGGCTCTCTTTCACCGCGGCGTCCGGCAGCCCGACGATGAAAATTTTGGGTTCGCCGCCCGCACCGTTGACTTCGACCTCGACCTCGTAGGCATCTACGCCGTAAACCGCCGCCGAGTAAATTTTTGCGAGCATCTCGGAGGTTAGGTTGTCAAAGATAATAAAGAAGGAAAAGGCGCAATTGGGGTGCGATTTGTGAAAGGGGCGAGGTAGGCTGCGCGATTCGGTTTTGGCTTGTGAGCACTGTCTGCTGTGGTCGCGGATGGGGTGATGTCAAGCCCAGATCTATCTCATCTCAAGCGACTTATGTTTGACGTGTGAAAAAAGATTGAACAAAAAGTGTTCAAAAGCTGTCTGAGATTCGAGATATTTAACCTTGTTAACTAGTTTATCGGATGCTAAGCGTTTTGATCGAGGAGTGCCCGCGAACGTAGGAGGCGGAAACTTGTCGACCTTTTCCCCCATCACCGTTCATGAAGAAGAGTTTTATGGCCGCCGAAGATAGCGATACCGGAATTAAAATTTACTTGCGCGAGATCGGGCAAATCCCGCTCTTAACCCCGCACCAGGAGATTGAGCTCGCCGCCAAAATCAAGAAAGGCGATCGCGAAGCGCGCGCGCTCATGATTCGCTCCAATTTGCGTCTGGTCGTAAAGATTGCGCATGACTACGCAAACCTCGGGCTGCCGCTACTTGATTTGATTTCCGAAGGCAACATCGGCCTGATGAAAGCAGTCGAACGTTTCGATCCTGCGAAGGGCGGCAAGCTCAGCACCTATGCTGCCTGGTGGATCAAGCAATCGATTAAGCGTGCGCTCGCTAACCAGTCGAAAACAATTCGTCTGCCAGTCCATCTCGTCGATAAAATCTCGAAAATGCGCCGCGTCTCTTTGCAAATGAGCGAGGAGCTTGGCCGCGAACCGACCGATGACGAGCTTGGCGAAGAGATCGGAATCGCGTCCGGAAAAGTTTCGCAGCTCAAAACTGTCTCGATTCGTCCGGCTTCCCTCGACGCGCCGATTAGCGACGATGATTCCACCGAGTTCGGCGAAATCGTCGGCGACGAGGATGCCCAGACGCCGTTTGAGCTCCTGCGAGATAAAAATCTCCGCAACGAAGTTGGTGGACTGCTCGACGTCCTTGACGATCGCGAGAAGAAAATTATTTTCCAGCGCTTCGGTCTCGATGGCGGCAAGCCGAAAACGCTCGAGGAAGTCGGCAAGAAATTCGGGGTTACCCGTGAGCGTATTCGTCAGTTGCAGAACATCGCGCTCTCGAAGTTGCGCCGCGCTCTGAGCAAGAAGGAACGTCCGGTCGAAGTCGAATTGCCGGTCGAAGCATAGATCGGCTTGGTATCGCCCGCCTGACGGTGGAACATGGGCTGGAAGCCCATGCCGCGTTTATTTTGCCGTGCGCAACTGCACGCAATCGGCCAAACCTTTGCCCGCCCTGAGATCGCTGATAATGACGAGATTATCTCCGGAGGCGGCCAGGCGCTTATCGCGTAAAAATTTCTCCGCGATCTCGATCGTCGCGTTTGGGTCTTCGCGGAATTCGATCTGCAGCGGACAGACGCCCCAACAGAGCGATAATTGGCGGCGAACTTCTTCGCTCGGGGTAAAGGCAAAAATCGGTGCATGTTCTGGCCGCAAATTTGAAACATTGCGCGCCATTGCGCCGTGCCGAGTGAAGACAATTATTCTTCGCACGCTGCAGCGAATTGGCCAGAACGACAGCGGAAGCGACTACTTTTTGCCGCGCATTATCAAGGAGCGCCTCTTTGGCGTAACCTGCTCCGTCCGCTTCGCTCGTTGCGCCTGGCCACCCGATTCAAGACCCGAACGCATTCGACCGGATAACGACCGACTGTCGTTTCGCCGCTCAACATGATCGCATCGGCTTGCTCGAAAACGGCGTTGGCCACATCGGTGATCTCGGCCCGCGTGGGTACCGGGTTGGTGATCATCGATTCGAGTAGTTGGGTCGCGACCACCACCGGTTTGCCAAAACGGATGCAACTCTTAACGATGCGCCGCTGGATGATCGGCAATTCCTCCATCGGGCACTTCAATCCCAAGGTCGCCGCGCGCAACCATGATCACGTCCGCGCTTTTGATCATCTCGTCGATCGCTTGCACCGCCGCCTGGTCTTCGATCTTGGCCACGATTTGCGCTTTGCTTTTCTTCCTGGCCAACAGGCGCCTCAGCTCCTCGATATCGCTCTCTTCGCGGACAAAACTAAGCGCGACAAAATCAGCGTCGAGTTCGGCAGCCAGCCCGACATCTGCAATGTCCTTTTTTGTCAGTGGCGGCAAGTTTACGTGCACCCCTGGAAGATTAATGTGGCGCCGCGATCCGAGTGTGGCAGGCGTGATGACTTTGCAACGAACTCGGTTCGCTTTCTTCTCGAGCACGACCAGCCTGATCAGGCCGTTGTCTATCAGAACGGTATCGCCGACACTGAGATCCTCGACGAGTCCGTCATAGTTAACGGGGACCGAATATTTATCCCTGCTCTTCGTGCCGCGTACGGTGAGCTCCAGGACGTCGCCGGTCTTTAAGTACAGATCGTGTTTAAGATCGCCGGTGCGAATGGCCGGTCCTTGCGTATCGGTCAAAATGGCAACCGGCCGCGCCTGTTCGTCAGAAAGCTTGCGAATGCGCGGCACGATTTCGCGCACCCATTCGGGCAGGGCATGGCTCATGTTCAATCGGAAAACGTCCGCTCCCTCAGCAATCAATTCCCGAAGTATCTCCGTTTTCTCGGTTGCCGGGCCGATGGTGCAGATGATCTTTGTTTTCCGCATCGTTTTGGAGGATTGAATTTGCCGCCGGAAAAGCAAAGCGCTTTTCCACGCCAAAAACAAAGCGCGGCACGTTTTTTCAGCCGTGCCGCGCGAAAACAGCTTCCGTCGATTCGATTATTTCAGTTTGCTCTGCGTCTGTTGGGCAAGAGCGAGATGCTTTCTGACCATCTCGGACGTCTTGGCCGCCCACGCTTTCAAGTCGGGATCGCTACCATTTTTGGCCTCATCCTGGAACTCAGCCAGATCCTTCTGATGGTCCTTTACCATGTCCGCCATGTATTCTTTGTCGAAGTTGGCGCCGAATTTTTCCGCCTTCGGTTGTTCATTCGGCAGGGCGACGCCTTTCTTCGCGGCGAGCGCCATCAGCTCGTTGTTCGCTCTCGTGTGATCGGTCACCATCCGTTTGCCGAAGTTTTTCACGTCGGCACTCTGGCCTTTTTGCTGGGCCATATTTCCCATCGAAACCTCCTCCATCCCGCCTTTGGCGGCGTTTTTCATGAAGGTCTTGTCCTTCGCACTGAGCGCGGCCGGGGCGGCTTTGGCGGCCTTGGCCGGACTTGGGCTCGCCTCTGCATTCGCCCCCGTTCTTAACGCAGGGTATTGCGCTAATGCGTTGGCCGTATTTACGAAGGAAAGCGAGGCGAGAGCAAGGGCCATCATTCCAAATCGCGAGAGTGTTTTGAATTTGTTTTTCATAAGTTATTTCTAGGTTGAGAGATGCCAGCATTCGGCATACAAGATTTCGCATCCTGACACAGTCTTGGACGTGAGTGCAAGCAACCTATTCGGTTGGGTCTCGGCTAAAGCCCGGAGCCGATTAGCGTGGCTCCATCCCTTGCTCGTAAGAACTTTCCACCCGCCTGGCTACATCTTTGTAACCATAATCGGCTTCGTAAATTTGCTTCATGCAGTTGAGCGATTTCTCCCCTTCGCCCATCCGTTCGTAAACCACTCCAAGATTGTAAACGATCTCCTTCTTCATTGTATCCATCGGCAAGATTTCCCGGGCGGCATCTTCCAGTTGGTTCATTGCCAGATCGAGCATGCTCAGCTCCCGATAACACCCCCCCAAGGAATTCATCGCCTTCAGACGCGCATTGGGATTTTGTCGGGCGCGTTGCAGTTCGGGGACCGCTTCGCGAAAATATCGCGCGTTGCGCAAGTGTTCGCCGAGCTCGAAACGAAGTTGCAGGTCGGTCGGGTTGCGTTCAACCCGTTTGCGCGCTTCTTCGATGAGCATTTCGGCGCGTCTCTTCTTCGCCGCTTTGAGCTCCTCCGCTCTTTTCTCATACGATGGATCGTCCGTGGAATGGTTTGCGAGAAATTCTTCATGCCTGACAATCTCGCGCTCCGCGCGACTCGTCTTTACATCGGAGACTTTGCGCGCTAGACCAGCATCGCTGCCCCGAGTCAAATCGGCGGCGTATTGATACCACTTGATCGCGGTCTCGATATCGTCCTTCTGCGCGCGCCCTCGCGTGCTGTTCTAGCGTCTCGCCGAGAACAAGAACCGATCACAATAGATCAAGCTGAGGTTTACCTGGTTTTGCCGCCCTAATTGGCGATCTTTTCTTTGGCTTGGCCGGAGCGTCGGCCGCGCCGTCCGGTTTTTCTAACTGCGCCAGGATTTCCTTCGCTCGATCGAGAATCTCTTTCGGTAAACCGGCCAGACGTGCGACCTGGATGCCATAACTTTTGTCCGCGCCGCCCGGCACAATTTTGCGCAAGAAAATGATCTGCTCATTCCACTCTCGGACCGCCACGTTGAAATTGCCGACGCCTTTGCGTGCCTCGGCCAGCTTGGTCAGCTCGTGATAATGCGTCGCAAAAAGTGTCCGTGCTTTGATTTTGTCGTGCAAAAATTCCGCCACGCTCCAGGCGATCGACAGACCGTCGAATGTCGATGTGCCCCGACCGATCTCATCGAGGATCACGAGACTGCGCTCAGTCGCGTTGTTCACGATGTTCGATGTCTCGTTCATCTCGACCATGAACGTCGATTGCCCGCGCGCAAGATCGTCGTTTGCGCCAACTCGCGTGAAAATGCGATCGACCAACCCGATCTCGGCGTTGGCGGCCGGAACGAAACTGCCGATTTGTGCCATCAACACAATCAGGGCGACCTGCCGGATGTATGTTGATTTGCCAGCCATGTTCGGCCCGGTCACAATCGCGAGCCGCAAGTTTTCGCCGTCGAGTATGGTGTCGTTAGGGACAAATTTCTCTTCAACCAAATTCTGGTCGAGCACCGGATGCCGGCCATCTCTAATAGTGAGTCGCAGCGATTCGTTCAGGCTCGGCCGGCAGTAATTGAACAGCCGCGCTGTCTCCGCCAGCCCGCAAATCACGTCCACGATTGCAATTGCCGCCGCCGTTTGCTGAATCGGACCGAGCTCACGCAATGTTTCCTCGCGCAATTTTTGGAAAAGTTCGTACTCCAAATTTCGCGCCCGTTCGTCAGCACCCAGGATTTTTCCTTCCATCTCCTTGAGCTCTGGAGTGATGAAACGCTCTCCGCCCACGGTTGTTTGCTTGCGCGTGTAATGCGCCGGCACGCTCGCCAGGTTCGATTTTGTCACCTCGATGAAGTAACCGAACACAGAGTTGTAACGGACCTTGAGCGACTTGATCCCGGTCGTGGCGATCTCGCGTTCCTGTAATTCGCTGATCCAGTTTTTCCCATCGCACGAGCCTTGGCGCAGCTCGTCAAGATCGACATCGTACCCGTCGCGGAAAATTCCGCCTTCTTTCAACGGTAACGGCGGATCGTCCACCAGCGCTTTGGCCAACTTCCCGGCCAGCGCCGGCATTTCCTGGATCTCATTTTGTAAACGTTGCGCCAGTAATTCGATACCCCCTTCTTCCTTCACTCGATCCGCGCCGAAAGCCAGGCGATCGAGTAATTTCTGCAATTCCCCTTTCAACTTTGGGACTTGTTGCAACGAAGTTTTCAATGCCACCAAATCGCGCCCATTGCCCGACGCCTGACTCAACCGGCCGACCGCGCGCTCGATATCGCGAATCGATTTCAATTCGCTTTGAATCGACCCGAGCAGGTCCGGCTCCTGCAAAAAATCGGAGATCATCTGTTGGCGGCATTCGAGTTCCATCAAGTCGCGCAACGGTTGCAAAATCCAGGCGCGCAACTTGCGTGCGCCCATCGGCGTGACCGTCCGGTCGAGGACGGCGAGCAGGCTTATGTCACGAGCGCTGCGGGACTCAACCAGCTCCAGATTTGTCTGGGTGGCAGCGTCCAGAAGAACGTAATCGCTTGGCGCATCGCATCGCAGCGCGCTGAGATGATCGATTTTACGCCTAAGCTGATGTTTTAGATAATGAACGATCGCGCCCGCGGCGGCAATGGCCTGCGGCATGTGCGTGCAGCCAAAACCGTCGAGCGATTTGACTTTGAAATGCTCGCACAAGGTGAAGGTGGCGTGTTCGGGCAGAAATGCGTAGCTGTCATAGTCAAACGCGCGGTCGATTTCGCCTAACGATTCCTTTTGTTCGGCGCTGATCAACAATTCCGACGGCGACACCCGCGCCAGCTCGTCCAGAAGCGCTTGTCGATCTTCTAGTTGGGTTAACCGAAACTCGCCGGTAGTCAGATCGGCGTAGGCGAAGCCGAAACTGTTATTCTCGACGTAAACCGCGCCGAGATAATTCGCGCGCTTTGCATCTAACAGATGTAATTCACTTACCGTGCCTGCGCTGATGATTTGGGTGATGTCACGCGAAACAATTTTGCCCGGCTGCGGTTCACTCGTTTGATCGCAAATCGCCACCCGCCGGCCGGCTTTGATCAGCTTGGCAATATAACTTTGCGCCGCGTGGTGCGGCACGCCGCACATTGGCACCTCGTTCCGCTTGGTCAGAGCGACGTTAAGCAAGACGGATGCTTCCTTCGCATCCTCGAAAAAAAGCTCGTAGAAATCTCCTAATCGAAAAAGCAAGAGCGTGTCTGGCGGAATGCTTTTCCGCAGCCGCTGATATTGCTGCATCATTGGAGTGAGCGCGTCCTGCATCACTCCAGTTTGCAATCAGTAAAAGCCCATTGCGAGTTCGTAATGTTATTGCCAGAAATTCCTTGCCTGTTCGAAAGCGTGCGCGTGGAATTGGCGGGTGACGAATCTCATGTCTCTCCCATCTGCTATTCGGTATGTGCTGTCAGTCCTGCTTCTCACCCCGGCAGCGAGCTTCTCGGCCACGCTCGTTCAGAACCATCCGCCGATACGGCCTGCCGATGCCAAGTCTCCAGCATTGATTTCGGATGTTGATCTAAAGCTAACTAAGAGTCTGCCGCGGAACTTCCGCACGACTAACGACCCGCTTGAAGCGAATAGCGGCCAAAAAATTCCCGCCAACACCGGTTTGGCGGACCTGCGTGCTTCTGGCGGAGGAGAGTTCACGGCCGATGGTTTTAAACTCCTGTTGGAGCGCACGCGCGGTCCCGTTACGGTCTTCGATTTGCGACAGGAGACGCACATATTCGTGAACGGTTTGCCCGTTAGCTGGTTTGCCACGAACGATTGGGCGAACGTTGGTCGCACGTACAATGAGATCCAGGCAGACGAGGCTGCGCGCGCGAAATCACTTAAGCCCGGGAGTAAAATCGTTGTTCATCCAGGAGTCGCGATCAAAAAACCTGGTGTCACCTCCAGCGCGCCGGAGAATGTGACTGTCGAGCACGCGAGTACGGAACGTGACATTGTTGTGGCCAGAAACGCGGCCTATGTGCGCCTCACAGTTACCGATCATGCGCGCCCGCTCGACGAAGAAGTGGATCGATTCATTCTCGCCGTACGGACGCTTCCGGAGAACGGCTGGGCGCATTTCCATTGCGAAGCCGGCCGGGGTCGGACGACTACCTTTATGGTGCTGTATGACATGTTGCGAAATGCGAACCGTGTCTCGCTGGAGGATATTACGCGCCGTCAGCAACTGCTCGGCTATGATTATGATGTGCTTCGCCCTGCTGGTCCAGGGGACTGGAAAGCGCCATACACCGAGGACCGGATTGCGTTCGTCCGCGCTTTTTACGAGTACGCTCGTGCCAATCCTGGCGGTCAGCCGCAGCTTTGGAGCGAGTGGCTGAAGGCAGGGACGGGCTGATTACCGTTGTGGCATCTGCTCGTTTACGCGTAAACGGAATCGACAGCTCGTAAGCCGGCCTCGTCTAGCAGGCGTCGTGCGCCGCTTTTATCGAGTCTGCGTGCTGCCGCAGTCGGTCGCCGATCAACCCCGAACCGTCTTCATCCCGAGACGGACGATCCGGTCGATCAATTGCGGATAGGCCAGGCCCGCCTTGCCCGCCGATTGTGCGAAGTCCTCATCCGCGGCGAGATGGGGATTTGGGTTCGCCTCGATGAAATAAACTTTGTTGTCTGCGGTGAGCCGCAGGTCGATTCGCGCGTAGCCATCGATTGTGAGCAGACGGTAGATGCGTTTGCACGTCTGCTCGATGTGGGCGACGAGCGCCGGGTCGAGCCCCTCGGCGAAGCGATTTTGTAAGCCCCACCGTTTCCGATATTCCTCGTCCCACTTCGCCCGATAGGTCGCAATCTTCGGCTCGTCCGGCGGCACTTCGCGGAAGATCAGCTCGCGGATCGGAAAGACGCTCAACCGTAGATTGCCCATCAGGCTTGCGTAGAGTTCACGGCCCGCGATGTATTCCTCGGCGATCACGTCGGCTTCGTGCTTCTCGTGAATAAACGCCACCCGCTCGCGGAACTGCTCGTCGGTCTCGACGAACGAAGCTTGCGAAATGCCGTACGAAGCTTCTTCTTTTACCGGCTTCACCAGGATTGGGAACTTGAGCCGCTTGGGCCGTGCGATGCGTTGGCCGCGCGAGATGACTATGAAGTTCGGCACGTGGATGCGGTGATAGCTAAGGATTTTCTTCGAGATTCCTTTGTGCTTGCAAAGGGTGAGACCGGTCGCGCCGCAGCCGGTAAAGGCCACGCCCTGCATTTCGAGAAGTGAAACGATGTTCTGGTCGAACCCGGGGTTATTCTTGAACTGTTCCACGAGGTTGAAAAGAATATCGGGCGCGAAGTTTTCCAATTTCTGCCGGACCAGATCAAGGTCGTCGAAAATGGCGAGATGCTCCGCTGTATAGCCGAGCGTCCCGAGCGCCTCCATCACGTTCGCCTCGGTTTTCCAATCCTCCGTCTTCATCTCTTTACTCAAGTCCTGATCGATCTTGGTCGGGCGACTGCCGTCGAAAAGGACGAGGACTTTGAGTTTCTTTTTCACGCTCGCTATTTGGTGCGCTTGAACTTGCCGGTGAAGAGATAATTCATCACCAGCGTAGTAATGAAAGACGCGACCCGAAAATCCTGCTGCGGATCGTCGTTGAGCACGCGGAGCTCGAGCTGGTCGCAACGCTCGATCAGCCGGGCGAGCAGTTTGTTCACCCGGAACTTTTTCTCATTCGTCCACTGGCAGACTGAGTTCATCAACCGCCGCCGCCGCTGGCGGAGATACGAGCTCGCTTTGATACCGGCTGGTGCGGCGAAGAGTTGCCGCAGTTCGGCGTCGTAAAAATCCGGATAGGTATCTGCGTAGAGCTTCCGTTTGCGCGTGTAATAAGTCTTGAGCTTCAGGTTCAGACCGTCGTACTCGGCCACGCGATATTTCGGCGCGTGCGTTGGCGGTTTCCCCGCCAGCGATTTCATCAATTCATCGACGTATTCGAGTTTTCGCAGCGCCCGCCAGCCCACGTAGCGTTGGCGCCAATCGAAATCCGGCGTGAGCCAGACTGCGAAAGTCTCCGCAAAATCTTCGTCCGGATGCGCCTGCGCGTACCAGTCGTCGAGATGCATCACGTAACTGCGGCTGAACGGGCGCGGCCGATAAAAACTCGGGGTCTCTTCGCTCGACGTCTGACCGAAGAACTTCTGCCACTTTTTTTTGCGCTGAAGTTGGTAAGCGTAGCTGTAGGCATGCGCCGCTTCGTGTCGCATCAATTTCATGAACCACTCCGGCGTGTCGCCTTCGGCCTCGAGCATCATGGTCCGCTCCAGCGCGCGCAACCGGTCGTGCACAAGGAAGAACGGCACGAAGATTGCCGGGATCCCGATTGCCACGAACCATTCGTCGCCGATGTGAGTTGGCGGATGAAACACAAGCTTGTGCGCCGAAAGCTCGTCGTAAAGCTGCCGGATGAGCGGTTCAAGCGTAGTGCCCTCGAGCCGCAAACCGAGTTTGGAAATCCGGAGTTCGAGAAGTTCCTCGTCGCTCAGTGACGCCCAATCGGCAGCTTCCATCTCGCGCACGGTACCGGTCCGCGCGGCTGTCGCAAATCTGCCATGACAGCGAATTCTCCTGCTCGGGGGCGCACTGCCTGCCCGCTTGTGTGCGGGCGTCTCGCGTGTTGGTTTTCGTATGATGGCGAGTCACTGCTCGCCTCATGCGCCACTACCACTAAAAAGTGATAATGACGTCAATACCGGCTGTGAATTGGTTGGAATCGCTGGAATCGTTGAACGGCCGCATGCCATTCAGCGCACGATCGAAACGCAGTTCAGGGCGAATGACCAAACTGGCTGCGGGTTTCGGCACTGGCGGTTTAATGTTCAATCCTAAAGTCACAGCTCCGTACGTGGTCTTGCCACCGCCAACCGTGCGTGGGTCCAAAGTGGTCGAGCCGCCGCGCAAGAGGCCGGCTGCGTCGTCATTTTCCGCGAAAGATACGACGTAGAATCCGTCCGCGTCGCGCCAGATTTCGCCGCGCAGACCGACCGAGAAAACATCGTTGATCGTGTAGATGAAGTATTGCGCAACGCCGTAGCCGGTCGCGTCCGCTGCTTCATCGTAGATGTAATTCAAATCGATGATCGCAGTGAAATTCTTGGCTGGCTTCGCCGTGATCGTGAAGTCGTTGAGATAACGATTGTGGTGATTGTCACCCGGTGTCTCCGGGCCAATGTGCGTACTGGCGAGCGCGGTCAGTTTTCCGTCGAGAAGATTGAGTCCAACGCCGCCGTCAAATGCGGGACTGTCGTTGTTGTCTTCGACACTCATGTTAACCCCGCGAGTAATTCCAGCGTAAAGATCGAGCAACTTGCTTGCGTGAAAGGTGGCCAGCGCGCCGGTGTCGTTAAACGGAATTCCAAAATTAAAAATGTAGGTGTGCGAGTAAAAAAAGTTTGCCCGTGGGTCGATGACCTCCGCGCCTTCCAAGGTGACGAACTTTCCCAGTTTCAAGTCGAGTCCTCCCTCGGTCATGACTGGAAAGTGCAGGTCCAGATAAGCTTCGACCAAGTCGGGCTGAAGAATTTCGTGGGCAGTGCGATCGAACAGACCAAGGGAATGGATGAAGCGCGCATCGCTCCCGTACATGAATTGCAACTTGAAACCCCAATCGAACTCGCCGGGCTGCGGCACGAGCGCGCGCTGAAAATTGATCACGATTTGGTTCAGGAGCGGCTCGTTTGCGCGATCGTCAAAAAGCCGGCCGAAGTTCTGATTACTTTGCGGGCTGTCGGGATTGAAAGTGATGCCGGTGTCGATCCAACCGGAAATCTTGAAACGAGGCTCGGGCGTCGGCGAAGGAGTCGGTTCACCGGCCGAAGCGGGACCGACCAAAATCGTTGCGCTGAAAAGTTGGACGATCCGTTTCATTATTAATCGCGCAACCGAAGCCGGCCGAGTCGCAGGACGTTTATGCGCAACTCGCCCAGAAACCGACCGTGGCGCATCAAAAAGGACGCAACGCCGCCAGGACCGCGATCATAGCGGTTGGCCGGATCGGACGACCGCTGCATCCACTTCCGCGTACGCAGTCTCGCCGTGGATCGCCTCGTCGAGGCCAAGTTCTTCGTGCGCATCCTCGACCCGGACGATCGTGATGCGATCGATAATCCACAGCATTCCCAATGTAAAAGCGAAGGCCCAAACAGACGAAAACAGTCCCGCGGCGAGCTGCTTCAAAAAGAAGCTGGAGTCGCCGGCGAGCAATCCGTTCACGCCGCCGTTGGAAGCCGGATTCCACGCCGTCGAAGCGAACACGCCGAGCAGAACAATTCCCAGAAAGCCGCCCACGCCGTGCACACCCCACACATCGAGAGCATCGTCCCATCCCAGCCGGTTCTTCAGCGCGCAGGCGTAATAGCAGACCACCCCCGCCACAGTGCCGATAATAACAGCGGTTGTTGGCGACACGTAGCCCGCCGCGGGAGTGATCGTGGCAAGACCGGCCACCGCGCCAGTCAGCAAGCCGAGGAACTTCGGTTTTTTCGAAACTCGCCAATCCACGAACAACCACGCGATGGCCGCGAAGGAAGCGGCGATGTCGGTGTTGATGAACGCCACCGCCGTGGTCGAATCCACGCGGAACTCGGAGCCGGCATTGAAGCCGTACCAGCCGAACCAGAGCAAGCCAGTGCCGAGCGCAACCAGCGGAATGCTGTGTGGACCGCGGTCCACGACTTTGCGTTTGCCGACGTAGAGAATGGAAGCGAGGGCGGCGATTCCCGCGATGTTGTGCACGACGATTCCGCCGGCAAAATCCTTTACGCCCCACTGCGCCAGCATGCCGCCGCCCCACACCATGTGGACGAACGGGAAGTAAACCAGAATCAGCCACGCCGTCAGAAACAGCATGTAAGCCTTGAAGGTGATCCGGTTGGTGAATGCGCCAGTGATCAGCGCCGGAGTGATGATGGCGAACATCATCTGATAGGCGCAGAAGACGAGCATCGGGATCGTGTCGTTAGGCGATGGCGTGGAGAGCGTGATGCCGCGCAGGCCCGCCCAGTTCAGGTTGCCGATGATGCCAAAGAAATCCGTGCCGGTTTTCTGATCGCCGGAGAAACAGAGCGAGAATCCGAAGGCCCACCACAACACCGTGGTCCAGCCCATCGAGACGAAGCTCTGCATCATGATGGCCAGCACGTTCTTTCGTCCGACGAGCCCGCCGTAAAAGAATGCCAGCCCTGGCGTCATCAACATCACCAGGCTGGCGCACAGAAGCGTAAAGGCAGTATTTCCAGTATCGAGATGTAACATGGCCGTCCTCCGGTAGGCGGCGATTATGGTCGCCTCCGGACGAAATCGTCAAGACTAGCAGTGGCTACTCTCCGATCTCATTGCTCAGTGAAAAACGACATCGGCTCACCTTGCCCGCCGCGGCGGGCGAAAGCGTTCGGAGTTGTCGATGTTGCCTTAAACGCCTCATCAAACCGAATCGGAATTGGCTATCGTTTAAATCAAACGAAGCCTGACTTGTCCCGGCGTTCGAGAAGTTCCTCGTCGCTCAACGATGTCCAGTCAGCGGCTTCCATTTCGCGCACGGTATCACCGGGAAGACCCCTGTCACGCCTTCGCATCGCACGGCGATGGCGGATTTGCTATCTAGTGACGACTTAGGCAAAGCGCCGATCGTATTCTCGCGTAACACGCGTAAGGACCGACGAATATTCCATTTCGGTCTTGCCGAGATCAACCCATTCGAAGGGGAACGGTTTTGCATTTGTCGCGCGAAATCGCAAAATCTGAAATTCATCAAAGGCCATTCGTGCTTTCTCATTGAGACGTTGCTCGGCTTGGGCCGCTTCCTGGATCGGGTGTTTGTATTTCTTGCCGTCGGTAGGCCAGCGCTTCCGTCCTTCAAACGAGACGTATTGTTCAGCAAAGTTGATTCCGACAAATGCGACGCAGATTGGATTTCCGCCGCCCCGTTTGAATTGGTTGACCTGATTCACCAGATCGTTAATGACGCGATCGATCTGCTTGATCATCGCTTTTGCAAGGATTTTCGTTTCCGCTCCGATTTCAATTGTTGCGACGGGACCGCGCGCAACCAACATTCCTTTCTCAGTTAGTGCAACGGCAGACGGGACCAGTTCACCAAAAGTTCCGTCACCGCGTCGCGAGGGTTTGCCAGTCATGAGATTCTTAAGATTCACCACGCGCTCATGATGCTGGACTCGCTCGACGAGTCTTGCTGACTTCCCGAGCGCGACTAAGTCTTCGTAGAGGTGCGAAGCGACAAGATCGCCGAGATTCGCAATGCGGTGACGGTAAGGCTTGCCATCGAAGAGGCTGCGGAACGTCCGGAGAAGCGCATACTTCTCACTCATCGCGCTCCGTGGAGAGTCGCATGAGTCGCTCCGAACACACGTGGCATTGCTGTCGCGAGTTGAATGCGCTGTTTGGCAATTCTTAGATATGCTGGTTCGATTTCATTGCCAATGCTGTTTCTGCCGGTCGCAACCGCCGCAAGACTGGTTGTGCCGGTTCCGACGAAGGGATCGAGAACTGTGTCACCCGCAAACGAAAAGAGTTTGATCAAGCGTTCGGCGAGAGTCTGCGGGTACGGTGCGGGATGGCCGCGCCGCGTCGATTCGCCTTTGATATCAACCCAGGCTGAGCGAAGCCAGGATTTCATTTCTTCCTTCGTCAGCATCGAAAGCGCTTTTTGGGTTGATGATGGCGAGCGGTATTCGCCGCCCTTTCTGAGGAAGAGAATATATTCGGCGTCGTTCTTAATGATCGCGCCGGGCTGATAGGGCTTGCCGTAAAATCCTGAGCCGTTGCCCTTAGCTTCTGTAACTCCATTCGCGATCTTGAACCAGAGAATCGGTGTGAGTGCGTCGAGGCCGAGTGAACGAGCGCGCACCATGATATCCGCGTGTAGCGGCATCACCAGATGGCGACCTTGTTTGCGCGGAATGCAAACGTCACCCACGACGCAACAAATTCTTCCACCTGGAGCCAGCGCTCTTACGCACTCGCGCCAGACTTTATCCAGTTCTGCGAGAAATGCGTCGTAATCCTCGATCTCGCCAAGCTGGCGCTCGTTCTCTTCGTATTTTTTCAGCGTCCAATACGGTGGAGAAGTAACGATAAGATGGACGCTTCGATTCGGAATCCACGAGAGATCGCGCGCGTCGCCGAGGCGCAGACGATGTTCGGTTCGGTCAAAAGGCGCGGGCCATGGATGTGTCCTGTAATACTCGTTAAGCGCCAGCAGCTTGTTGATCGCACCCCTTTCATTGTCGGCGTAATCAATTTGCGCGTTGGCGGGATCAAGAACCTTTGGAGCGGGAGTGTCTGCGCGCTTTTCTTTCGACCGATGATGACGAAAACCGTTGCCGTTACTCAGCACATCGTTCGCCGATTTTCGGACCAAGTAGAGCTGTTTCTGCTCTTTGACGCGGGCGCTTTTTTTTGAGCCGCTCGGTGGACTAGGAATTTTTGTCACGACGGGAGATTTCCGCATGCTGATGTTTAGCATGTGACCGTTTCGAAGGCTACGAAATTGCAGCGTCCGGGTCAGCGAATCCAGCTCGCCGGTAAAACGAACTGCTATCGCAAGATTATTAAGCAAAAACGCGCCGCGGCCGCGTCTGTTAATTTGAATCCAACTGCGCCGATTGGCGCATCTCGATCGACATGGATCTGCGGCTGAGACAGCCGCATGGATCGTCAGCTTCATTTTCATGATCATCCTCTTCGGTCTCCATCATTTTTCACAAGGCGTCACCGGCATGTCCGAAAACATGGTCGACGGCGCGATTCTCGGACTGTTGTATCTGGCCACCGGCCGCAATCTGCTCGCGCCAATTATTGCCCACGGCATTCAGGACACGGTTGATGCGCTGCTCATCTACTCCGGTCATTATCCCGGGATGTGAGGTGCGAGCCGCACGGGCAATCCGAGCCGGACTAGCGTTAGGGACTGGTCGATCCACCTTTGGCGGCCGACACGGCTGTCGCCGATGATTTTATTGTCGATCGTCGCGACGCCGACGCGATGATTTGATCGTTTGACAAGTCGCCGAACTGGTCGATAGAGAGGGCCCGTTCGCCGCGGCGAATGGTCGTCAGAAGTCCGCGCGCACCAAGGGCTGGCGCCCTGGGGCTGTTCCGAAACTGAACTAGAAGCTGCATTCCCGCAGCTTTCGGCATCGAGAATAGCGTGCTCCACCCGAGACTCGGCAGCCATCGGAGCAACGCTGGAACATCATGAAGTTATTTTACACAGTCATATTTTTGTTATCACTAGCCGCTGCCGCTTCCGCGAGCGAGAAGTCGATCCTTGCTCGTGTGACCAGTTACTGGGCGGGTGAGGGCTCTAAATTCGCCAGTACCGGGCGACGACTACGCCCAGGACATTGCGCCGTCGATCCGAAACGAATTCCGTACGGCAGTAAAGTTGTTTTTCCCGATGCAATCTGCACCGCGGTCGACACCGGAACGGCAGTCGTTAGTCGCAAAGCCGCTCGTCTATGCGGACGAACTGCGAGCCAACTAAAGGCCATCGTGGTCGACCGATTTTTTGACACGAAACGAGAAGCGGACGCGTGGTCGAATGCGCATTCCGAATTCATGATGCTTCGAGTTGTTTCGCCCGAATCTCACTAAACGACCCGTACGCCTTCTGTTGCGGTGCGCCGGGCGCAGAGCTCTCCATCGTTTTGTCATCGGGCCGACTTTGCCGATACCGGTAATATAGTTGCTAAAATATCCATAATCGCTTCTCGTACAACGAGAAGGACTTATAACTACAGCCTAGTCGGACACTGGACAGGTACGTAAACGGCTGTAAACTGGTGGAGATGAAAACGATCAACGCGTCAGTTCGCGCCGCCCGCCACCGCGGGCAGGCTGCATAAAGGCTCGCTCGATCTCGCCAAGTTGGAGCCCGCAATTTCGCGGCACCCCAGTGGTCGAATCTCACCACGCGCGGGTTTTTTGCGCCGGTATCCCGAACCGAATTTGGGAACAACCAACAATTTAGAAATTTATGAAACCAACACCTCAAATCAGTCACAACCAAGACGGTTCCCGGAATCTTCCGTTAACGGATTATTCCTTCCAAGCGACCGCAGAGGCGCAGACGAGTTCCTCCAGTGGTCGGTCGGCGACGAAGTTGCCCGGCTTCTACAGATTGAGCAGCGAATTCTTCGGCACGGAAATGAGTCGGAATTATGTCACGGAATTTTTACTGTTCACTCTCATCGGGGGAATCTCAGCCTGGCCTATCATGTCGATGCTCATTGCCGTGACTCGACTGGTCAGGAATTACTAACGGAGCTGACCCCACACCGGCTACGTATTTTCCGCAATCGGATTCGGCAAGGAACTAGCTTGTTTTAAGGGCTGATGAAATCACCACCTCAAGCGCGCAAACGCCGGAGTTTTCCATTAACGGATTACAACTATCTTCCGACAGCGGAAACGCAGACAGGTTCCGCCGCCGGCCGGCAAAGAAGTCGCCCGCTTTCCACAAATTAAGCAGCGAATTCTTTGGCGGAGAAATGAGCCGCGTTTGTGTGGCTGAGCTGCTCTTCTTCGCCCTGCTTACAGGAGTGTCAGGTTGGCCGATCTTCTGGACGCTCGTTGCCGTGACTCGCCTGGTCAGGAATTACTAAGTGCGCATCCGGGGAGCGCACGCGGCCTCGCGTGCTGGCGATGGCGCCCTCGCCATCGCGAACATTTATGAAAGATTGTTTCGGCGGGGCGCATGCGCTCCCCGCAAGTCTGCCGCTGAGGACAGCGGCAGCTACAACGCAACTAGAACGGCTCGCTGCGGTGAGCGCCCTTTGTTTCAGTTCGGCGGCTGACACAGCCGCCCTACAATTTCTGCGGTCGAGAACGGCGCATGTCGAATTGTAAAGGCGCTACCGCTGAGGACAGCAGCGACAACACAAGTTAGTCGTTGGGATAACCTGGCGGATAGGTGCGGCGGCGCGGCGGTTGCGCGAACACATCTCCTTCATCATATCGCCGTCTCACAATCACGACTCGGCCTGACGGCAAACGCAAAATCGGTCTGCCGTCGGGCGTGGCGCCAATTACGCGGGCGCGCGGTTGACCTTGATAACCCGGTGCACGGCCAAATCGGTCTTCGTAGGGCAAAGCGCGATTGATCCGGGCGCTCCTCGATGTCGATGCGCGATTTGAAGTCGAACCAGCCGTTTTCTTTTTGCTAGGTTCGCTCGACTCACTCGATTGCGCCGATGAGGATTCGTCGGGGCTTCCCGCCGTCGATTGCTCAGACGATCCTGCTGCCGGTGGCCAAGGCTCCGTTGTCTGTGCAGCCGACGCGATTTGAGCAGAAGTATTCGCAGTCGCGCTCGCCGTATCGACCGGACTTGCCGCAGGTGCGAGCTGCGCACTCGATGACTGCGCTTGCTGAATATCCGGCGAGGTGTTCGTCACCGGCTGGTTCGCAGCGACCGACGTGGCATTAGTTGGATGGGCCGCAGTCTGCGCGGATGACGACGCGTCAGGAACACCGACCGGAACGCCAATTTTCCCGGTCGAATGCAAGAAAGGAATCTTATCTGGAAAGAAAAACTCGTCGACCGCTGCCGCCGCCAAGACAAGAACAGCGAATACTACGATTCCGCGCAAAACTTGGGCAAGCGGCGTGCTTGGTTTTTTCGGTTCTTTCGGCTTTCTCGGAATGACCGCCGCCAACGGAATTCCCAACTTGCGACCGATGGCCTGACGCCGTTCGACCTTGGTCAGACATTCCCGGATTTGACTCTCAAGCGCGACCGGATCCTGCGGACGGTCCTCCGGATTTTCGCGCAGCATGTGCACGAGCAAGTTACGCAGCGCCCGCGGCGAATGGCGCAGCTCCGGCAAGCGACGCAGCCGCAACCGCGCTTTCATTCCGCTGACAGAAAGCGGGGCGGCGCCGGTAAGAAGGAAACACATCGTGGCGCCGAGCGAATACATTTCTGATCGGAAATCGATCTCGCGATTGAGCAGTTGTTCCGGACTGGCGAACTGAGGTGACATGGAAGGAGCCAACTCGCGCGCTTCAGCGCTGTTCGAATGGAGCTCGAGGCCGGCGAGACCGAAATTCAAAAGTTTCACAAACGGCCAACCGCCATCGGGCGATTCTCCCGGCACAATCATGAGGTTCGAGGGTTGAATGGCGCGGTGGGTTAACCCGAAAAAGGCCGCGGCGCCCAGCGCCCGGACCACTTGAAGTCCCGCGCGCAAAACAGCGTCCGGCGCCATCGGACCATGTCCGACGATCCAGGAATCAGCCGTTTCGCCTTCGAGATATTCCGAGACCAAGCCAAGGTGCTCGTGCTCCACGCCAACGGCGAAAACCTTGGCGATGTTGACGTGATCTAGCTTTTGCGCGGTGCGCGCGCGCTCTTCGAATTGCGCGCGCTCGGTTTGATCGACAGTCGGGAGCGGGATCAGTTGTAGCAGGACCGGCTCATGCGAGCGTGTGTCGATGGCTTTGTAATTAATGGCCGGCCCACTCCGGCTGACGGGTGATCCATCCTGGTTATCACAGATGCGATAGTGCTCGAAAAAAGTGTCTTCCATAAAACTGTCCTCAGACCGGGCATGCCACGACGGCCCAAAGATTGTTCGGCCCAGAGACCGCTTCAGGTTTGGACTTCGCCGCGCCCTCAATCATTCACTTTAGCCGCCGACGGCCTGACCGCTACTGTATTAACAGCTGCAAACGCAGCCGAGTTGCGCGCGATCTTCTCACTGCGACCGTAGCAATCCTCGGTACAGCCGCATTGCTCGCGTGCTTGTTTCGGCGGTACGAGCACCCCTGCCCAATCCAGTCGAAGCGCTGCTGGTCGAGTGATTAGTCAAGAACCCGTACGCCTTCCGATGTAGTGCGTTGGGCGTAGAGGTCGCTCAGGCGTTTTGTCATCGGGCCGACTTTGCCGTCGCCAATGAGGCGATTGTCGAGTTGAACAACGCCGGCGAGCTCGCCCATCGTGCCGGTGCAAAACATTTCGTCGGCTCCGTAAACATCGACCGGTGACAGATCGGTTTCGACGCACCGGATTTTTTCGGCGGCGCAAATTTCGATCACGGTTGCGCGAGTAATTCCTTCCGGGCAGGCGACGACACGGCTCGTGGCGAGATCGCCTTTCCGCACAATGAACACGTTTGTGGCATTGGTTTCGGCGACGAATTCGTTGCTATCGAGCATCAGCGCGTCGTCGGCGCCGGCGTTGTTCGCTTCGATCTTGGCCAGGATCGAATTCAGCAAATTGGCGTGATGAATACGCGGATCGAGAACTTCCGGCGACGCCCGCCGCACCGAGGCGGTAACTAACTTGAGACCCTCTTTGGAATACACCGGCGCCTTGTGTTCGGCCAGAATGATCAAGGTCGGCCCGCTTTGGTTGAGGCGCGGGTCCATTCCGGAAGTGATCTTCACTCCTCGCGTGAGGGTGAGTCGAACATGGACGCCATCGCTCATCTTGTTCGCGGTGAGCGTGCGCTTGATTTCGTCGATGATTATTTCGCGCGGCGGAATTTGCGCGAAAGACAAGGCGCGCGCGGAACGCTCCAGCCGATCGAGGTGTTCGTGCAGTTTGAAGATGCGACCGTCGTAGATACGCAGACCTTCCCAAACCGCGTCGCCGCCTTGCACGGCCGAATCGAACGGACTGATCCCGGCTTTATCGCGATGCAAGAGCTGGCCGCTTACGTTTACGATCAGGTCGCGGTTCTTCTCGTTAAACTGCTGTAGCATGAAGAAGGAACTAATCAGGAAACCAGGAAGCCGTGAATTAACAACGACAGAAAATTTAGCTGATTTCTCCTGGGTTCCTGGCTTCCAGATTAAATCTGTAATCTGTGTCCATAAAGCTGTTCGTAGCATTCGCGGCATTGCTCATAAATTTCGCGGAGACGATCCGGCACAACGCCCTCCTTGGGTTCATACGGCTGAAACGATGTCGATCTCGCCACGTCGTCGTACCAATATTTCGCCCAAACGCCATCGGTTTCGCGTAGGCCGGGCGTCCAGGAAAGCATCGCTTTATCAAACTTGACGCCGATCGCATCACAAAGCAGTCGCAGGCTTCGTTCGGGATTTTTCAGCACATCCTTTGCATCGACAACCGTCGGGGCCGAAGCTGTTTCCGCGCGCACGAAATCGAAAATCTTCTGCTGCTGGACGAAGCCGAGGTCCTCGAGCGTCGGCTCAGGATTCTTTTTGATGTAGGAGAGGATCACTTCGCGGGGGTCGCGGATGAGAAAGCAATTCGTAAGACCGATAATCCATTGTCGATCGATCTTCGGTAGCAAATGATGCGTCATCTGCTTTTGGAAATGGATGCGTTTGGAATTGGGAACCGAAGCGGTCAGCTGATTAACAACTTTCTGCCAATCAGTTTCGCCTTGAGCGATTACTTCGTCGGCCCCGGGATGCTTTTTGCCGGTCGCTCCTAAATAGTACGCATAAAACGGCTCGTCGATGACGGCTGTATCGATGCGATTGCCCCAGGAGCGCATCATTGCTGTGGAAATGTTTCGCGGTCCCGACCACATGGCGATGCGTATCACGGGTGCAGGCGGCAGCTAGCCAAAGATAAGAAGCCGAATCGACTCGGGCAAATGCTGGGCGACACTGGTGGCAACACTGCCGCGGAGAAGATTAGCGAGAGCGGTGCGCTGGGTCGCGCCGATGACAAGGTAGTCGATGCCCATGGTGGCGGAAAGGTCGACAATCGTGGCGGCGGCATCCTGGCTCACCGCGTAAACCGGGATTACGCAAACATCGCGCTCGTCTCCAAGTTTGAGCATCAACGACATGATCGCGTTCGCTTCGGGGTCGTCCTGCCATTTCGCCCGACCGAGCCGGGCCGGTCCGCCGGAAAAATAGACCGCAACCTCTTTGACATAGAGAACACAAAGCGTTGCCTTGCGCAGTTGCGCTTCATCAAGAGCGAAGCTGAGCACGGGCGTGATGCCGCGCGCTGCGACCATGATCTTTTGCCCTTCCTCCAGACGACGTTGCAACGTCGCCTCGAGATCCGGCGTGACCATCTTCGCGACCTGGCGACTGACGGTTACGGTGGTGAGGCCCTGGCGTTTCAGGGTGTAAGCGCGCAATGCGAGTCCGCTGACCAAGATGCAGGTGACGAAGAAAAGCGCGTCCGGTTTTGTGTGGGCAAGGGTAAATTCGACCGCGAATAAAACAACAAAGGTGATCCCGAAGAGGAGGCGATCGTACCAGGTGAAATCGATTGTCCGATTAAAGCAACAGGAGCCGACATTGACGGCGATCGCACCGACGACACCGATTGCGTAGAGACCGGCGAGCGCGGTAAAGCTTGAGGTAAAGAGGAGAACGACCGACGGCAGACCGATAGCGATGAGGATGGGATAGATCGGGACGCCATTGCGATTCAACCTTCTGAATTGATGCGGCATCTCGCGATCGCGCGACATCATGTAGAGCAAACCGACGATCGCCACGATGGCCGTGTTCGCGGCGCTTAAGAGGAGCAGGAAGAAGACGATTCCAACGATCCAGCCAAAGACATTACCAATCGCGGGTGAGAACGTTGCGGCCGCGAACTGCTCGCCAATGAAGCGGAGCATGTCTTCGTTGCGTTGCTGCAAAACGGCGGCAATCGCCCCCGGATCCGTCAGATGCATGGTTTTGCCGAGCACCGCCGGCAAGGAAAGCATCGCCCATCCGAGCAGAGCCGTGCCGAAGACAACTTCGATCGCGACGGGCGTAATCGCTTTGAGCGACTCGCGGGCGACACTTGGGTGCTCCATCGTAGAGCCCGGATCGAGTTTCATCACGCCGGTAATATTGGCAATCGATTCAGCGCCGGAGAGCGCGAGGATGACACCGACGAACTGCACCCAAAGGGTACCCAAGCTTTCGTGCCTGGGTTGGAGGAAGTGAGTCGTGAGGTGTGGCGCGCTAATCGCAATCAGTGCGATGACAACGACGACGGTAGGCAGCGCCAGCGCGACCGCGAGCGTGCCGGAGTGTTTCGGGCCAAAGTAATTGATCAGCCCCATGATCAAGAGCACACCAATCGTGGCGACGCCGATGTGGTCGCGCAGAAATTTGATCCAGACAATGTGTTCGGCGCCCGAAGTAATGTAGCTCAAGGCGGACCAGCCGCTGAGCGCGGCAGTCACGGTCAGATCGGCTAGCAGGAGAAGCGCGCCTACCACCGCGAGCAATCGCCCCTGCGAACGTGCGGCGGAATAAACGCCGCCGCCATCGGGAAAATGGCGGCAGATAACCATGTAATTAATACCGACAAGGCCGGTGAGGGCGCAGACGGTTAGAATGATCGGGAGCGACGAGAAGCCCGCGGCGAGAAACGCTAGCCCGATCACGTAGGCCTTGCTCGTGCCCCAGTCGCCATAGAGCAGAGCGGCCGCGCGCTTCCAATCGACGTTGCGCGGGCGATGGACCGTGCCGCTCTCTGTGATAATCAAGTCAGCCATCGGGCTTGGGGTTGACTTTTCGTCGTGCGCCCCGCCGGTGACAAGCGGTTTCTCGAAGGATTCAGAATCCCGAATTCATGGACTGCGATTCTCGGATTGGCCGGCGAACGTGAGTGTTAATCAAGCCGCTACCGGCTAAGCCTGATTTGGCGGGGTCGATGCGGCGATTTGGAAGCGGTAACCAATTCCGGACTCTGTCTTGATGAGTGCGGGATGAGTCGGATCAGGTTCAATTTTTTGGCGCAGATGCGTGACGTAAACGCGAAGATATTGTCGATGTTCCTCGGATTTCGGGCCCCAGATTTCACGCAAGATGTAGCGATGGGTGAGGACGCGGCCGGGATGTCTGACGAACAAGCGCAGCAGGGCGTACTCAGTGGCAGTGAGTTTTACTTCGCGACCGGCGCGCGTTACGACGCGCGCCGTAAGATCGACAATCAAATCTCCGTGCTTGAAAACGGAAATTTCTTCTTCGGGACGAGTCTTTCGCTGCGCGGCGCGGAGACGCGCAAGCAATTCCGGAGTACTGAACGGCTTGGTGACGTAATCATCCGCGCCGGCGTCGAGCGCCGCGACTTTGCCTTGTTCATCATCACGCACGGAAAGAACCAGGACGGGCGCTTCGCTCCATTCGCGCAACCGTTTCAAAACTTCGAGTCCGTCAAGGTCGGGTAAACCAAGGTCGAGCAAAATGATCGCCGGTCGCCGATTGGCGATTTCGATTAACCCTTGCTGACCGGTCTTCGCTTCGTGAACCTGATAATTTTCCCCTTCGAGCACGACGCGCAGCAGCCGCCGAATTTGCACTTCATCATCGATAATTAGCGCGACCGGCTTCATGCGCTCACTTCCGACGGCAGCCGCATCGGTTCGCCGATGGGGAGCCGAATGGAAAAGCGCGCCCCGCCTCCTTCGCGATTCTGCGCCACGATCTGACCGGCATGAGCTTCGACAAGTTGGCGCGCGATAGAGAGCCCAAGGCCGAGACCGCCCGCTGGTCTGCCAGGGGCCGCGATAAAATTTATCGAACACTTTCTCCTCCTCCCCGGGCGCAAAGCCCGGGACCGTAATCGGCCACCGAGAAAACGAGCGTGGAATCGTCGCGCGCGGCGCTCACTTCGATGGGGCGCTCGGTGTCGTAAGAGGCAGCATTCGAGAGCAACGCGACCAACGCTTGCTCAATGAGGTGAGCGTCCACCGAAATCGTCGGCAGATTTTTGGCAACACTTAATTTGACGGCATGTTCCTTCAAACCGGCGAGCTCGACAGCTTCGCGCAATAATTCGCCTGGCTCGCACCATTCACGAACCGGTTGCAAGAGTCCGGATTCCAAACGCGTCGCATCGAGAAGATGATCGACAGTGCGGGTAAGACGCCTCACCGCTTGTTGCAATTCGGCCCGATTCGGCTGCGGCTGTTGCAACGCGGCGGACATGGCAGCGAGCGGCGTCTTTAACTCGTGCGAAACGGAATCGAAAAGAGTTTTCTGGAGTTTTTGAGATTGCCGTGCGAGCTGCGCAGCACGGCTTTCTTCCAACACGCGCTCCTTGTTCACGAAGAGCGCGAGCTGTGCGGCAAAGGCGTCGAGCAATTCGCGTTGCTCGATTGTCGGCGGGCTGGTAAGGCGCACTGTCAGCACGCCTTCGGCCCGATCTCCGGCAACAATCGGCAGATGCAAAGCTTCGGCGTCGGGCAGCGTATCAGTGGATTTTCCGGCGGCCTGCTTTTTTTGAAACGCCCACATGGCAACGCTTTCATCTTTGCTCGATGGCGAGAATGTGCTCGCGGCATGTTGCGACAGACCAGCTTCATCCCGCAACCAAACCGCGGCGTCGGCTTGGAAAGAACTTTTGATTAACGTCAGAACTTTCGGCAACGCCTCATCAAGATCGCGGCTGGCGGCGAGTGCGCGGGTCAGGCGATAGAGCGCGGTGGCTCGTTCTTCACGGCGTCGTTCCGCCTGTTCGCGGTCGCGCAATTGTGTCGCCAGATGGCCAATGACGATCGCAACCACAAAGTAAAGCACCGAACATCATGAAGTCGTGAAACTGGCTGATGTAGAAGGTGAATCGCGGCGGGATAAACAAAAAGTCCCAGAGCAACGCGCTGATCGCCGCCAGAAAAAGTGTGGGCCATCGGCGTAACCGGGCGGCGGCAAGGACAACCGCGAGCAAGTAAAAAAGCGACACCGCCCAATAGCCAGTGTAATCGAAGATTGCCAGGCAGAGCGCAGTGACGGCCGCGGCGATAACGAGCGCGATGCCAAAGTCGCGCCACGGCGCGCGCGCGAGCCGTTCCTCGATTGTTTCGCGTTGTGGCTGCGCGGATTCCTCGGATGGAATCATGTGGATGTCGATGTTGCCGCTGTAACGCATGAGCCAACGCACCGGGTCGCGCCTCCAGAAACTCGTCCATCGAGTACCGAGCGGTTTTCCAATGACGATTTGGGTTACGTTGTGTTGGCGTGCGACGCGCAGCAGGGCTTCACCAACGTCGCTGCCGGGTGTAGAGATCACTTCAGCGCCGAGCTGACGTGCAAGGGCGAGGTAACGAGTGAGACGCGTTTGCTCCTCTGGCGAAAGCGCACGAGATCTCTCGATGTTCGCCACAATCCACGATGCTTCCATCGAGGCCGCCAGCCGGCGGGTATAACGAATGAGTCTTTCCGAATAAGGACTCGCGCTCACGGCAACAAGCAACCGATCTCCGCTTTTCCACGGGCCTGCGATGTTTTCTTCCGACATGATCTCGCGCAAATCGCGATCGACATGTTCGGCGACCAGACGCAGCGCCATCTCGCGGAACGCAGTGAGATTGCTTTCGCGGAAGAAATTTTTCGCCGCCCACTCGGCACGTTCCCCGAGATAAACTTTTCCTTCAGCCAGGCGGGCGCGCAGTTGTTCGGGCGTTAGATCCACAAGAACGATCTCATCGGCGAGATCGAGAACGGAATCGGGCACTGTCTCGTGAACAGACACGCCGCTAATCTGCCGAACGGTGTCGCTGCGACTCGCGACATGCTGAACGTTCAAGGTCGTATAGACATCAATGCCGGCATCGAGTAACTCGAGCACGTCTTGATACCGTTTTGGGTGACGCGAGCCGGGGGCGTTGGTGTGGGCCAGCTCATCGACGACAGCGAGACCCGGATGCCAGGTAAGGATGGCATCGAGATCCATCTCGTTGAGCGTCGTGCTGCGGTATTCAAGCTGCGCGCGGGGCATGATCGGCATTCCTTCGAGCAACGCTTCGGTTTCTTTACGGCCATGCGTTTCGACAATGCCGATCACCACTTCGCAGCCTTGCCTTTGTTTTTGTCGCGCGGCTTCCAGCATGGCGTAGGTCTTCCCAACGCCGGGAGACATTCCAAAAAAAATCTTTAGCTTCCCGCGCTCGGACTCAGTTTCTTCGCGCTTCAGACGCGCGAGAATCTCATCCGGATCCGGCCGTTCCACCTCGCTCATGCGCCGAACCTACGCCTCGGCGAGCTTTCATTCAAAAATGGAAGATTACATCAGTCACGAAGGCGAGCTGGCTCCTGCGCGTTCCATTATTATACGCGGGCACGTCGTAAGAATGATCGAATCGAAGTTCGGGCCGAATCGTGATCAGTTTGTCCGGCCAGTAAGTAATGCCGATGGAGTGCTCCGTGTACTGCGTCGCAAAGCCGGTCCGGCTACCAACCTTGTCATTAAAATATTCGTTCCGAACCGTGAAGAAGGCGCCCGGCGACAGCCGGAACATGGTATAATTGACGACCGCCCATTCCGGCGCGTATCCATTCCGCACTGGAAACGAGCCGCTTTGAAACGGCACCTCCTTTGTCGGATGGTCTTTTGCGTCCTCCATGTACATGTACCAGCCCTCGGTCGTGGAATAAATCTCGTCATTGAACTTGTGCGTCCATGTTCCAACGAACTGTTGCATGTTGTTATAGCCAAACTTGCCATCGTTAATCACGTTATCGCCCGCGTAGATCGAGTCCATTTGGTTAGGTGCAGTCCATTGCACCATCACAGTGCCAGTCGGCTGACGGCCAGGATCATCTTGCCAGATCGCAACGTCAGTGCCGTCTGAGATTCCAGCTTGGATCGTCCACTGATCGTCGATCTTCGTCGTAGTGAAGATTCCCTCCTGACAATAAGGATCGAAACCGTAAAGGATCGAGTGGCTGGCCATGAGATTGTTCGGAGCGAGCTGCGCTTCAATGTCCGGCTCGGAAATGATTCGGCCGATGCGGATGTTCATGCCTTGAAAAACGTAAGGAATGTAAAGATCGAGATAGACCATCGGCATATCGACACCGGCGTAGCTGTTGTGCTTTAAGAGTTGGTCGCTGAACCATCCGCGGGAGATCGTGAAACGATAGTCGAGTCCATAGAGCGTTGAGAATCGAAAACCCCAATCGATATGATCAGTCTGGTTTTCATCGGGCAGCCGCTCGATGTAGAGCACGATCTGGTTTAATTCCATCCGGTTCGGCCGAATGTCATAAACCAAGGGGAAGTTTCCGTTCTCGCTTTTATTCGAGGGATGCGAAGTGCTGATATTGCCAGAGAAATTTACCCAACCGTAAATCTGAACTTTGCTATCCTTCCAAGCCTGCCCGCCCGGTCCTTCGTAAATTGCCTGCATCAGCGGATACGGCGCCAGCTCACCCGGATCACCGATGATCGTACTCCCGCCAATTTGCCAATCGCTCGCTGGAAATGGTGGCGAATCAAACGGTGCCGGCGGAATACGACGCGGCGTCGGCGTGGCGCCTGGCTCGGGCGGCGTATTCGCGGGTGTACCTAACTGTTCCAGAAACGCTTCATCCAAACGTTTCCAAAACGGCTCTTTCATTTTGCGCGCGATTGTTTCGGCCTTCGCTTGTTCCTCCTTCGTCTTAGCCGCTTTGGCTGCCTTCGCTTTTGCTCCAAGCGTGGTATCGGCGGCTTCCTGCGCATGCATTGCGGGGATGCCGAATAGGAGTGACGCCAACAACGCCATTACCATGATCCACAGACATTTATTTTTGTTCAATTCTACTCCTTTGCTGATTTGAAATCGTCGCGTTTACCGAAGTTGATCGAGCGCGCGGTTGAGGCGAAGGACGTTGACACGCGGTTCGCCAAGAAAGCCGAGCTGCGGCGACTCGGTTGTTTGATCGACAATTTCGGAAACTTTTTGGATCGACATATGGCGGGCGGCCCCAACGCGCTGAATCTGCATGCGTGCGGCCTCAGGCGAAATCTGCGGGTCAAGTCCGCTGCCGCTCGCGGTCAGCATGTCGATCGGAGCGTCCGCTCCGAATTTTGCACGGCGTTCATCGATTGTTTTCTTCAAATCAGCGCTGGTGGGACCTTTGTTGCTCGCCCCGGAAGGGACTGTCGCGTAATCGGCAGTGGAAGGTCGCGGCCAAAAATATTTTGGCGATTCAAATTTTTGCGCGAGCAAGTCCGAGCCGATGAGCTTTCCGTTTTCGATGATGCGCGAGCCGTTCGCCTGTTTCGGAAAAAGAAGCTGCGCGACGCCAGTCATCGCAAGCGGATAAATGATTCCCGTGAGCAAACTGAGCACGATGTAGATACGCAGTGATTGAAGGGCGGTTTTCATTGTAGATCTGTCGTTGGCGACCACGATTTATCGATGAACCAGGTCCAAAACGGCTGAAAACGTCGATCGTGTGACAGCAGCGTGCGGCGTGTTTCCCGAAGCGCAGCGCGTGCATCTGGTCGAATTGTTTTGGTTTCTTTCTCGATTAGAACTGGGACAAAAATGAAGACGATCGTTTTCATTCGTCAGGCCAAATGCAACGCGACCAGCCCAATGTCGATCAGTTTGATCCCGATAAACGGTGCGATGATTCCGCCGAAGCCATAGATGAACAAGTTGCGGAGGAGAACCTGCGCTGCGCCAACGGCGCGATATTTCACGCCCGCGAGCGCAAGCGGAATGAGGGCGACGATAATGAGCGCGTTGAATATGACGGCGCTCAAGATCGCACTCTCCGGCGAATGCAACCGCATGACGTTGAGCGCGGATAACGGCCCGGTTTGCGATCCGCTCGCTGCGTAAAGTAATCCGAACATCGCCGGCAGAATCGCAAAATACTTCGCGACGTCGTTGGCAATGCTGAACGTCGTAAGCGCGCCGCGCGTCATCAGTAACTGTTTACCGATCTCGACGATCTGAATGAGTTTGGTCGGGTTGCTGTCGAGATCGACCATGTTACCGGCTTCGCGCGCAGCCTGCGTTCCCGTGTTCATCGCCACGCCCACGTCCGCCTGCGCCAGCGCCGGCGCGTCGTTGGTTCCGTCGCCTGTCATCGCCACGAGCCGGCCTTGCGCTTGTTCCTGGCGGATGCGTTTGAGTTTTTCTTCAGGCGTTGCTTGAGCCATGAAGTCGTCCACGCCGGATTCGGCCGCGATTGCGCCGGCTGTGATTGGATTGTCACCGGTGATCATCACCGTTCTAATGCCCATCTTGCGCAACTGCATGAACCGCTCCTTGATACCGCCCTTGACCACGTCCTTTAGCTCAATCACACCAAGAGTTTGCGCGGCTTCCGCAACGACGAGCGGAGTTCCGCCGCGCCTCGAGATTTCATCGACAGTTTTCGTGGATGCTTCTGGAAACGCGCCGCCGCACGACTCGACGTAATTTCTCAACGCATCCGCCGCACCTTTGCGAATGCTGATTGTTGGCTGCGCATCGTTCGCGTGAAGATCAATGCCACTCATCCGCGTTTGCGCAGTGAACGGAATGAATGTCGCTTGCAGTTCGTGCATCTCGCGGGCACGGAGTCCGAATTCTTCCTTCGCGAGAACAACGATGGAGCGGCCTTCTGGAGTTGCATCGGCCAATGAGCTGAGTTGCGCGGCTCCCGCCAGATATCCCGCCTCGACATTTGGCGCTGCGTGGAAAGCAACGGCCATGCGATTGCCGAGTGTGATCGTGCCGGTTTTATCGAGCAGCAGGACGTCGACATCACCCGCCGCTTCGACGGCGCGGCCGCTGGTCGCGAGCACATTGTGCCTAACGAGTCGGTCAATGCCGCTAATGCCGATGGCGCTGAGCAATCCGCCAATCGTCGTCGGAATCAGACAAACGAGCAATGAAACCAAAACGGGGATGCTGACGTTCACCGCATTCTTTTGGCCAGCCGCGTTTTCGCTGTAATGCGCGAAGGCCGGGAGCGTGAAGACGGCAAGAATAAAAAGCACGGTCAAGCTGACCAGCAAAATGCTGAGCGCAATTTCGTTTGGCGTTTTCTGCCGTCGCGCGCCTTCCACCATTGCGATCATCCGATCGACAAATGTGTTTCCTTGTTCGCTGGTGATGCGGATGACAATGCGATCGCTCAGTACACGCGTGCCTCCCGTCACGGCGCTGCGATCGCCGCCGCTTTCCCGAATCACCGGCGCCGATTCGCCGGTGATCGCCGATTCATCAACACTGGCGATGCCGTCGATCACGTCGCCGTCTCCCGGAATCAGGTCATTGGCTTCACAAACAACCGCGTCGCCTTTTTTTAACTCACTCGCTGGAACTTTTTCTTCGCGACCGTTCACCACGCGCCGTGCCATCGTGGTCGTGCGCATCCGGCGCAGCGCCGCGGCTTGGGCTTTGCCGCGGCCCTCAGCCATCGCTTCGGCGAAGTTTGCGAACAATAATGTGAACCAGAGCCAAAGCGTAATTTGGAAATTGAAGCTGCTGAAATGGACGATCGTGACCGCGGACGTCGAAAGCGCGCCGATCAACACCACAAACATGACGGGGCTGCGCCATTGCACCCGTGGATCGAGTTTTTTGAACGAGTCCCAGATCGCCGGGTAAATCAGCGCCGGGTCGAAAATGGAAGACGTCGATCTTGTGCTCATGACTAAAAAATGCGCCCGGCTTGCATGAGGAAGTGCTCGACGATGGGACCGAGCGAGAGCACCGGAAAAAACGTGAGCGCGCCAACGATTAGCACGATGGAAATGAGCAGCACAGTGAAAACCGGGCCGTTCGTCGGAAATGTTCCGCTCGAAGGCGGTGAAGCCTTCTTTTGCGCCAGGCTTCCGGCGATCGCGAGCACCGGCACGATGATGGCGAAGCGACCGACGAACATGTTGATCGCCAACGTGTAGTTATACCAATCGGTATTCCCGTTTAGTCCGGCGAAAGCGCTCCCGTTATTTCCTGCAGCAGATGTGTAGGCGTAAACCACTTCGCTCAAGCCATGTGGCCCATTGTTGTTGAGGCTGTTGAGCGCGGCCGGATACAGCATTGTCACCGCGCTGCCGCACAGAATCACAGCCGCCGGAGCGAGCACCGCGATCACCGCCCAGGTCACTTCTCGCCCCTCGATTTTCTTGCCAAGATATTCGGGCGTGCGCCCGACCATCAATCCGGCGATGAAAACCGTGAGCAGCACGTACATGAGCATGCCGTAAAACCCAGCGCCGACGCCGCCGAAGATCACTTCGCCGAGCATGATGTTGATGAGCGGAACGAGACCGCCCAGCGGCGAAAGCGAATCATGCATCATATTCACCGCACCGCAGGAGGCGTCCGTTGTAACGGTGGCGAAAAGCGCGGAGTTGAACTGGCCGAAGCGGACTTCCTTTCCTTCGAGTGAAGGAGTTGTCAGGCCGAGAGCATGATTGGGCTGCAACTCCGCCCACCACAACGTCGCGAAGCCCGCAAGAAACAATGCAAACATCGCCGCCCAGATCGCCCAGCCTTGCCGGCGATCGCCCGCCATCACACCGAACATGTAAACCAGCGCTGAGCCGAGCGAGAAGATCACGAAAATCTCGATGAAATTCGTCAGCGGCGTCGGATTCTCAAAAGGATGTGCACTGTTTTGCCCGTAGAATCCGCCGCCATTCGTGCCGAGCTGTTTGATCGCAATCTGCGACGCAACCGGGCCGAGCGGAATTTGTTGCGCAGCGCCTTCGATTGTCGATGCAGTCGGATAGCCGTCGAGCGTCTGCACGACTCCTTGCTGCGCGAGCACAACCGCGATCAAGATCGACAGCGGCAGCAAAATGTAGAGCGTGCAACGGATGAGATCGGCCCAGAAATTCCCGATGCTGCTCGCTTGTTTGCGAACGAGCCCGCGCACCAGCGCAACTGCGACCACGATACCGGTCGCTGCGCTCACGAAGTTATGTACCGCCAGACCGGCCATCTGGGTGAAGTAACTCATCGTGTTCTCGCCGGAATAATTCTGCCAGTTCGTGTTGGTCATGAAGCTGATCGCGGTGTCGAACGCGAGCGCGAACGAGACATTTGGCAGATGCTGCGGATTAAACGGCAGCCAGGCTTGAGTCATTTCCATTGCGAGCAGCACGACGGCGCCAACAATGTTGAAAACGAGTAGCGCAACCGCGTAGGTCTTCCACGACATCTCGTGGTTAGAATCGACACCGGACAGTTTGTAAATCGCGCGCTCAATCGGGCCAAGCGCGCGACTAAGCAAATGGCGCTCGCCCGCGAACACGCGCGCCATAAATCGCCCGAGCGGCGGCGTGATAATGACCAGCCCGGCAATAAAGAGTGCCAGCTGAATAAAATCGCGTTCGTGCACCGCGACTAGCTTGCGCGAATGATGTCAGTCTCGTTAATTAAACGAGTGCCTTAGAGCGTTAAAAAAACGTTAACGTTAAAAAATCGCCTTACCCGGGTGAGTCATCCAACTCATTCGCAATAGGCAACGATGATCCCAACCACAATTAAACGACCGCGCAATGTCGACGTTCCTCGCGCGGCAGCGATCCTTTACGGCGACTGGGGCACGAGCAAAGCCTACGTTATCGGTCTCGCATTCGCTGTCGCCGGTTACGCCTCGTTCTGGCTCATCGCGGCGATGTGTGTGCTAACCGCGCTCGTTGGCCTGAATTACATGGTGATCTGCCGCCTTTACCCGGACGGCGGCGGCGTCTACGCGAGCGTGCGGCATCGCTCCGAGGTTGTTTCAATTATCGGCGCGTTTTTGCTCATTGCTGATTATTTGGTGACTGCGGCCATTAGTGCGCTTTCGGCGTTTGCGTATCTCGGTGTTCCGCATCCGGAGAAATTTGCCGCCGCGGCAATCCTCGCCATCGGAATGCTCAATCTTCTCGGACCAAAAAACACTGGCGGTCTTGCTTTTCTGGTTTCGATACCAACCGTGCTCGTCGTCGTCGCGCTCGGCCTTTTCAGTTTACCGCACATGCACGAGGCGATTGGACATTTACAGCCGCTTCACGGCAACTTTTGGCAGAACTGGGCCGGGTTTGTGGGAATTGTGCTTGCGCTCTCCGGAGTCGAAGCAATCGCCAACGCGACCGGCGTGATGCGTCTCGACCCAGGCAGTACGGAGGAGAACCCATCGGTGGTTAAAACTTCCACGCCCGCAATTTTGTGGGTGATGATCGAGGTTTGCATTTTTACCGCGCTGCTCGGCCTCGCGATGCACGCGCTTGGCGGTTTGCAGATTGTCAACGGCGATGTGAATGCGCCCGGCGCGCAAGGCGTGCGTGATTACATGCTGCGCTACATGGGCGAAATTTTTGTGGGCGGCGCGCTCGGGCCTGCGCCCGGCCACATCTTCGGTTTCATCGTCAGCATCGTCTTCGCCATGCTCCTGCTTTCGGCAGTCAATACCGCGATTGTCGATCTTATCATGATCCAATTTCTCATGTCGCGTGACCGCGAGCTGCCGGCCGTTTTTCATCGACTCAATAAATGGGGCGTGCCGAGTCTCGGAATGTGGTGCGCGACCATCATTCCAATGGGCCTCGTGGTTTTTGTAAAAGACATGGCGGGCCTGGCCGAACTTTATGCTGTCGGCGTGGTTGGCGCGATCGCCACCAATCTCGGCGCCACTGCGACCGATCGGAAGCTGTCGATCAAATCTTGGGAACGCACACTGATGTGCGCGACGTTCATCGTCATGGCCGCAATCGAAATGAGTTTGCTCATCGACAAACCGAACGCGCGCTACTTCGCGGTCACGATTCTTGCGGTTGGACTGATTCTGCGCGGCCTCGTGCAGGAACGGCGGATGAAAAAAGAGCTGCCCGCGCTCGCACCTGCGCGGACACCTGTCGATGTTACAAAGCCAGCTCCGGAACCGGCTAGCATGTCGCTCAGCGGTGAACCGATTCTCTGCGCTATCCGCGGCACTGGTCGCACTCTCGATTTCGCGTTGCGCGAGGCGCGCAAGAACGCCAGTCGTTTGTATCTGCTTTTCGTGCGCGAACAAGCGTTCATGACGGAACAGGATAGCAAGCGCAAATGGCAGCAAGATTCAGAGGCGAGCAAGGTTTTTGGCGAAGCGAAAGCAAAAGCCGGCGATCAGCCGCCGCTTTTCTGCTACGCCGTCAGTCCATCGGCGGCGGAGACGATTGTCGATGTTGCTGCTACGCTCGGCGCATCGCGTGTCATTCTCGGCGCGCCTCAGCGCAACGCTCTCATCAACATGCTGCGCGGCAACGTCATCCGCGAAGTCTCCAATCTCCTTCCCGAGGAAATCGATCTGCTCGTTTACGCGTGAGCAATCGTCAGGAAGAGAATTTTCGGTAAACGGCGATCAAAGGATAAAAGCAGCTTTGCTGTGGTAATCGCTGGCGCAACCGTCTCTCGTCCGGATTTCGAAGTGGCCGCGGCTTCTGTCGCCATAAATCAGCGTTAAGCGGCGCAACGTACGGGTCGTGGATCGATAATCGCCGCGTCGGCAGTTTTCGGGTGGGAATTGGTCCCTGGGCAGAGATTTGTTCGAGTCGAAGATTTGCTGCTGATTGGCAACCAGATCGCCGGCCATTTACGAATCCCAAGAGACACGATTCGTTCACACTTTCTGCGATCCGAACGTGTAAATCTGGTTCCGTCAAAAGGAGCCGGTGAGAAAAACTATGAAAGCGTTGGTGATAGTGATTGGTTTTGTCTCGCTTCTCGCAAGCGAGACTTTCGGCGACGAACAATCTTTGCTCGCCCGCGTCACCGGTTATTGGCGTGCGGAAGGTTGCGGCCGGATTGCATCGTGGAACGGTACAAGGCTCCGTGCCGGAAATTGCGCGGTCGATCCGAAGAGAATTCCCTTTGGTAGCAGAGTGATTTTTCCGGATGCGGAATGCATGGCTGTCGATACCGGACCAGCAGTCGTGAGTCGCAAATCGGCACGGTTTTGTGGGCGAACTGCGGCGGAGAAAAACGCCATCGTCATCGACCGATTCTTTGAGACCAAACAAGAGGCGGTTTCTTGGTCGAACGCGCATCCACGGTTCATGATGGTCCGAGTGGTCGCGCCGGATCACCGGCCCGCTCAGCAGCCTCGCGTCCCGATGATCGCCAGCAATCCGCCAGGCGACGGTTCGTCGTCGATCAAGAAATCAACCCTGCCTGACGACGCGCTAGTAGCCAAAGATTCGCTAAACAAAATCGGCCGATGACGTATCCGCTGTCGTTGACTGCGGCTGCTGCGGTTACGGAGAGAATTTTACGTAAGCAGCGATCAGCGGGCGCGGGGATGGAATCTTCGAGCGGAAATCGCTGACGAAACCGTCTTTCGTGCGGATCTCAACATGCCCGGCTTCGCGACTTGCGCCGTAAACGAGCACCGCTCCCAGCGGCGCCGAGTAGGGATCGCGGATCGATAATCGTTTGAAGCCGTAGTTGTCCACCAGTTCATCGCCGGCCTGTTTTGCGTAAGCAGTTTTTGGATACGAGCTGATCGCGCCTGATGCCATCAACGCTTCCTTTACATAATGCCAGCAGCGCTCTCCCGAATGCGCGTGTGCGCGCTCCTCGGCCAGCGACGCCGCGCGCATCAGTTTCGGGTCGAGCCGATGATCCACCTTCGCTAACGGATGAACGATCTGCTTCGGATAGTATTTCGAAATAATTTGCGCCGATTGAGCTTTTCCGTGCGCATCTTTGTAGGTAAAATCCGACTTCGTTGGCGACGAAAGATCGGCCCGCGCTCCGCCCGCGGCGAGCGCGATCGAACCGGCGATAACGAAAAAACAGGGAGTGCGGTTTCCCATAAAGCCGCGACTTATCAAGCAGGATGGCTGCCCTCGCAAACGATTTTTTTAGAAAAACCCAGTTTTTTTGAGCTCGGACACGGAGTTCCAGGAACCGATTTCCTGGTTTCGATTGAGACAATCTTTTGCTGGCGAGAGACAGGGGACCGCTACACCAACGAAACGAACTCGACCATTCGCTGGCGCATTTTCGCATCGGGAAGCCGGCCAACACCTCCTTGGAGATTGTCTTCGAGATGTTTCGGATTATTGGTAGCGGGAATCGCGCAAGTCACTGCAGAATCGGCCATGATCCATTTCAGGAGAAACTGCGCCCAAGATCGGCAATCGAAATCCGACGCCCAGTCCGGCAACGGTTTTCCGCGCACCCGACTGAAGAGATCGCCGCCCCCAAATGGGCGATTGATGATTACGGCAACGCCGCGTTCCTGTGCCAGCGGCAGAATTCTTTCCGCAGCTTCGCGCTCCATGATCGAGTAATTGATTTGAACAAAATCGAGCTTCTCGCTTCGCAGAAGTTTTTCTACGTCGCCGAACGCGCCCGATTCGTAATGGGTGATGCCGGTGTAACGAATGCGCCCTTGCGCTTTCCAATCGCGGATCGTTGCCAGCTGTGTCGCAACATCGACAAGGTTGTGCACTTGCATTAGATCGATGCGTTTGGTTTGCAACCGCGCAAATGAACGTTCCATCGAGTTGATGCCGGCCTGCTTGCCGCGGGTCCAAACTTTCGTTGCCAGGAAAACCGAATCACGAATCCCGAGTTTTGCGACCAAATCACCGATCACTTGCTCAGAGCGCCCATACATTGGCGATGAATCGACCACACGCGCGCCCAGTTTCACAAATGCCGGGAGAACTGCTTCCAATGGTTTGGCCGCCGCTGACGCGGGATCGACGTCAAACGTCTGCCAGGTTCCGAGCCCGATAACCGGCAGTTTCTCGCCGGATGACGGAATCGCGCGTGTCAGCATCGTTGATGGTTCGTTTGTCGCTTGCGCGCGCGCCGCATCAATCGGCAGAAGCAGACTGGCCGCGCTGGCACCGATCAAGCGCGTGGCCTCGCGTCGCGTCATCTGCTGGGTCACCTTGCCACAATTGTAGGGCGTTTCTGCGAACTCCGAAAGCTTTCGGAGCTGATAGAGAGCTATGACGGCGTTTGCGCTCATAAGAAACGGCGGCGATTATCGTCGCCGATGACAACAACACGCCGTCGGTTCATTAAACTCTCCGCCGCCGCCGGCGCATTTGCTCTGGGCTCAAGATCGACCACCGTGTTCGGGCAAAAATCCGTGAAGCCGTTGCGCATTCTCATTCTCGGAGGCACCGGATTTACTGGGCCCTTTCAAGTTCGCTACGCTCTCAGCCGCGGGCATAAAGTCACAGTTTTCAATCGCGGCAAGACGCATCCCGGCGAATTGCCGGAAGGCGTTGAGCAGCTCATCGGCGATCGCAACGGCCAACTCGATGCCTTGAAAAATCGGCAATGGGACATCGCGATCGACATTCCGACGACCTTGCCGGCCTGGGTTCGCGACGCTGCGCAGATTCTAAAGGGCAACGTCGACCGCTACGTTTTCATTTCCACGATTTCAGTTTACGCGGACACGAGTAAGGGCGTGGATGAAAACGCGTCGCTTGCCAAGTATGATGGTCCGGATGCGTTCAAGGAGACGCTCCAGGCGATGAAAGCGTCCGGCTACAAAACCTACGGTCCGCTCAAAGCCTTGTCGGAAAAAGAGGCTGAGAAATGGTTTCCCGGAAAAGCTTTGATCATTCGCCCCGGATTAATCGTTGGCCCGGGTGATGAGACCGACCGCTTTACTTACTGGCCGGTGCGGATCGACCGCGCCGGTGAAGTGCTCGCGCCCGGGACACCGAGTGACCCGGTTCAGTTCATCGACGCGCGCGATCTCTCCGAGTGGACAATTCGGATGGCCGAAAACCGCGAGACCGGAATTTATAACGCAACCGGCCCTGCCAAGCCGCTCGTGATCGGCGGCATGCTCAACGGAATAAAGGACGCACTAAGTTCGACTGCGACTTTCACTTGGCTAAACGCCGAGTTTCTCAAACAACAGAAAGTTGATGCGTGGTCGGACATGCCGGTCTGGGCAGGTGACGAACTCGGATTGGCGCGAACGAACATCGGCCGAGCCCTCGCGAACGGTCTGACCTTTCGTCCGCTCGGCGACACGGCGCGCGACACACTCTCCTGGTTCAAATCGCAACCGCAGGATCGACAATCGCATTTGCGCGCGGGGCTGACACCTGAACGCGAAACGGAAGTTCTCGCCGCGTGGCACAACGAAAAACAAAAAGGTTAATCGAGAAACCAGGAATCCAGGAAAAGGAATTCATGGTTTCCTGGGTTCCAGATCAATCCTTCTTCCACGTTAATGCGTGTTCTCGACAAAATCGTTGACGTAAAGCCGGACGAAATCCGCGCCCTTTGGCTCGGGTTCGTTTTTCATTTTCTGATTCTCACCGGCCACTACGTCATGCGCGCAGCATGAACGCGAACGACGACAACGCCGACGAAGCGCAGTCCGGTGCGTTGATGCGCGCCTTGCAGCGCGTCGCGGCCATCGAACCGTTCGAACTGCGTTCGATCGCGTGGTCGTGGCTCTATTTCTTCAGCCTGCTTGCGAGCACGTTCGTGCTGCGACCGCTGCGCGACTCGATGGGTTTGAACGGCGGCCCCGACAAATACCCGTGGCTCTTCACGGGGACGCTCGTCGCAATGGTGGTCGTCAGCCCGCCCTTTGCGCTGCTCGTGACAAAACTGCCACGCAAGCGGTTCATTCCGATCGTCTACCGCGTTTCGATCGCGTGCCTGCTCGCGTTCTGGCTGGCGCTGACGTTCCTGCCGAGCTTTAAGCTCGCGGCAGCGTACACGTTCTTCGTCTGGTTCAGCGTGTTCAACCTGTTCGTCGTCTCCGTGTTCCGCGGGTTCATGGCCGACATTTGGCGCCTCGAGCAGGCCAAGCGGCTTTTCGGTTTCATCGGCGTCGGCGGCACGCTCGGCGCGCTGGCCGGCTCGAAGATCGCGAGCTTGCTCGCGAAACCAGTCGGCAGTGTGAATCTGCTCTTCCTGTCGATCATCCTGCTCGAGGTCGCGGTTTTCAGTGTGCGCCGTCTCGTTGTTATCCATCACATCGATGTGGCACCACCGCTTGGACAAAACGCTACGCCGCCGGCGGCCATCTCGACATCGGACATGTGGCGCGGCTTGAGGCTCATCATAAGCCAGAGCTACCTGCGCTGGATTGCAAGCTACACGTTCCTGTATGGCCTGATCGGAACGTTCCTGTATTACCAACAGGGCAAGCTCGTCGATCTCACGATCCACGACCACGATGTGCGCACTCAGTACTTCGCCGAGATCGAGTTCTGGGTGCAACTCGGCACGGTGCTCATCCAACTTCTGCTCACGGCCCGGCTGATCCGTTGGTTCGGCATCACGTTCGCGCTGATCTCACAGCCAGCGATCGCTGTGCTTGGATGGATCGCACTTTCGCTGGCCATGGTTTATGGGACGTGGCTCGGTGCCCACGGGTTAACGGTCGGCCACCTCGCGCCCGAACTGGCCGTTCTCGCGGGCGTGCAAATTTTGCTGCGCATCAGCAACTTCGCCACGGCGCAACCGGCGCGCGAGGCTCTCTACACCGTCGTCGAGCGCGAGGTGAAGTACAAGTCGAAGAGCTTCGTCGATACGTTCGTCTATCGCCTCGGCGATTGCCTCGGGGCCTGGGCGTTCATGGGCATCGAAGCTGTCGGTGCGAGCCTCACGGCGATAGCGTTCCTGACGATTCCAATCGCGGGCGTGTGGATTTTTGTGGGACGCACGCTCGGCCGCAAGCAGCGCGAACTCACGGATGGAGCGCGAGCGAGTGCGAGCAACGTCAACGTCGTTGTCGATCCAGCGGCGACGGAAACGTCAACGCCGTAGCCGCGAGAGCGCCGGCATCACTTCGCCAATTCGTAAAGATATCTAACGAACTACCTCACGGCGCCGTCGAAGCTTTGGATTTTAGCGCTCGCCCTTCACGTCGCCCAACAATCGCCGCCGATTTGTTGTTTATTGGCGCCTTTATAAGGCCAGGCTTTCCTGGTTCGCCACAGATTCTTTTAGGTTCGCGAATTTTTTCACCAGCTCATTCAGCTTTGCCACGTAGTAGTCGACGTTTTCGTCGGGGTTTTCTGGGTCGAATTCGGAGGCCAGCCGGGCAGCTTCGTAAGCAGGGACCTTTTTGGGCGTACTCTTAATATAATAGCTGATCTGCTCGCCCGGCCTGTAATTGCGGCCGCTGGCAAGCGCGAGCTCGTAAGCGGCGGCGCGATTGCGCGCCGAGCCGGCGATTTTCGCCCGATATTTGTCGAGCGAATCCTGGAGCGTGTCGGTTTTCATCAGCATGTCGATTTTCCATTCCCGGTTCCGAATCTTTTGCTCGAACTCATCTCGCAACCGTGAGATCGCGTCTGACTTGCCTTCCATTATCAGCTTGATCATCCCTTCGAGAAAAACGCGCTGGAATTTTTCAAGTCCTCGTGACTTTAACGCGCCGCCTTTGATGATCACGTCGCCGTCTTTGGTGAGCAGTGCGTAATTTTTGGCTTTGTAGCTGAACATCGCCTCGAATTGTTCGTCGAACTCGACCTCGATTCCCTTTGGCAATTCTTTGGCCAAGCCTATTTGCAATTGGGCGATGTCTTCTGTAGTGGCAGCCGTGCCGGCTGCTTTTGATTTAGCTTTCGCAGGCGAGACACCTGCCTCCACAGAAGAAGGTGGAACGAAATAAATTCCGTCGGTATCGACTTCGATAACTTTGGCGCCGTGCGCGTTGAGCCAGTCGATCATCTTTTTAAGCAGGTCGCGGCCGATCTGGGTGACGCGCGCGGCTGCCTCGAAGTCGGCGAAATTTCCCTGAGCGAAACCGAGATAACCGTAGAAACTGTTAATCAAAATCTTGAACGTGTTCTGAAGAGCGTTCAGATGTTGTTGTTTGGCCGGATCTTTTTCCGCGCGCATCTTCGCTTTTGCTTCGAGCCGGAATGTGCGCAGATCGGTCAGAAGGTGCCGAAAGATTTGCAGTTGGTCGCTTACCGGAAAGCAATCGAACTGCAACATGATCGATGGATAAAGCGATGCGACGTCGCAATGCCAGACGTTGTGCGCTACGCCGGTGAAGAAGACATCGGTGTATCCGCCTTCGAAACCCTGCACCATCGGCAATTCCGGGATGCTGTGTTTCTCCCGGAAATATTCGCGCAGGAAGAGCGCGTTGATGCGAGTCGCGTTGCCACGCACAATGACGTCCTGGTAATTGTAGGGGAAAATCTGCGCCTGAATGAAGTAGCTCGGGCTTAGTAAATTCGAGACCGCGCGGGTCTCTCGAACGCCGCACAGCGCGCGCTCGCGGAATCGATCGTCGTTCTCGACGTAAGCGCGCTCCAATTCCTTGCCGGTCAGCCCGGAGATTTCTTCCCGGTCGCAAAATCCGAAATGCCGCGCTACATCGAGGCGTTCAAAGCCGGCGAGCGAGCGCATACCGACGTCGTAAAACTGCGCCAGTAAAAACGTGTCTGCGAAATGGCGTCCATCGGTCGCGAACTTCGGGTAATCGATTGTTTTTTCTGCGATTTGGAGCCGGGACGGTCGCGACCGAAGAAATCCGCCGCTCCGACCCCAATCGAGTTTCGTTTTCACCTTTTTGGCCCGTTCGACCAGATACGGAAGATCGATTCGAAACAGATTATGGCCTTCGATTACGTCGGGATCGCGCTCCTTGATCAGACGGGTCAGGCGTTTGATCGCCGCATGCTCCGATTCGTCGACATTTTTTGGATCGACCACGAGTAATTTCTCCCAGCCGGTGTTATCGGACAAGGCGATGCTCATGATGTGATCGGCAGCGCCTTCTGAAAACGAGAGCACTTCGATCTGCATCCGCTTCAGTTCCTCGAACGGCAGGTCCTTGAACAAAGTGCGGCCGGTCGCCGTAAGGTAGTGCTGCACCGGGTCGGACAACGCGAAGAAATCGCGACCGGCATTTTTCAATCCGTTGCGCAGCGCAATCAGTTCCTTCCAACTGTCGACGACAATACGCCAGCCGTATTTGAGATCGCCCGCAAGTTTCTCAGCTTCGATGCCAAGATCGACGACATCCGAGTCGGCCCAAACAAAGGGATGAAACGGCTCGACCTCGGCAATCGTGGATCCATCCTTCTCGCGGCGATAAACTTTTACCGTTCCTGTTTCCCCCAGCTCGATTGCGACGATTCGAGGCGTAGCGTCGGCGCCGAAGAGGAGCGTGTTTTTCTCAAATTCCATTCCTTAATCGCAGATTACGCAGATAAACACAGATTTGAATCTGGAAACCATGAAACCAAGAAAAAGGGCAATTTCAGGGCGGTTGCCCTACAACGCGCTCTGAGATTATAAGTGCGGGATGAAGATTTGTTCCTGGTCGACCTTGGCGTTGTCAATCTTGCCGGTACTCGCTGTTTACGCGCAGCCAACGTCAGCTGAAAAGGCCGCCGAGAGTGAGCTGCCTTCATTGCTGTCGATTTACAAGGACATTCACAGTCATCCGGAATTATCCTGGCATGAAGAGCGGACCTCGGCCCTGATTGCAAGGGAACTGCGCGCAGCCGGTTGCGAAGTAACGGAGCATTTCGGCAAATACGACAACCCAAATCTAAAAGCCTATGGCGTGATCGGAATCATGAAGAATGGCGACGGGCCGCTAGTTCTCGTGCGCACGGACATGGACGCGTTGCCGGTGGAAGAAGAGACCGGCTTACCCTACGCGAGCAAAATCGTGGTGAAAAATGATGAGGGCAAGGACGTACCGGTCGCTCATGCTTGCGGGCACGACGCGCACATGGCCGCGTTCATTGGCGTAGCCCGTTCAGTTCAGCGTCTGAAGGATGAGTGGCGTGGAACGATCATGTTTGTCGCGCAACCGGCTGAGGAGACGGGCAACGGCGCGCGAGCATTGCTCAAAGCCGGCCTTTACAATCGGTTTGGCAAGCCCGATTTCGCGCTCGGATTTCATGATAAGGCGGACCTGCAGACCGGGCATATTGGTGTCACCGAAGGATACACGTACGCAAATGTCGATTCGGTGAACATCACTGTGCGCGGCGTGGGCGGCCACGGCGCCTATCCGCACAAAACGAAGGACCCGATCGTACTTTCGGCGGAAATCATCAATGCATTGCAAACGATCGCAAGCCGCGAGAATAATCCGCTCGAACCCATCGTCGTGACCGTGGGATCGATACACGGCGGAACCAAGCACAACATTATCCCGGACGAGGTGAAGATGCAGCTGACTGTGCGCACGTATAAATCCGACGTCCGCGACCGCGTGCTGGCAGCAATCGATCGAATCACCAAAGGTTGCGCGACTGCGGCGGGAATTCCGTCCGAGCGTGCGCCGATTGTCGATATTCTGAAAGATCAGTTCACACCTGCGACTTACAACAATCCGGAATTAACGAAGCGGCTCGTCGCAGTGTGGAAAAAAGAGTTGGGCGCCGAAAATGTAGAAGCGGCCGCTCCGACCATGGGCGGCGAGGATTTTTCCGAATACAGTTTGCCGAATCATTCAATTCCTGCGTGCGACTTTCATATCGGCGCCGTTGATCCGGCAAAAATCGATGAATTCAAAAAAGCGGGGAAAGAATTACCGAGCCTGCATTCAAGCAAATTCGCGCCGGTGCCCGAACCGACGATTCGCGTCGGGATTATCGGCATGACCAGCGCCGTGCTCGAACTAATGAAGAGGTAAGTTAGGACTAACAGGATTTTCCGGAGTCAGCTTTTCTGAACAATCCTTCTGATCCGGTAAATTCGTCTACTTCACTCTGATATTCTTTCGTAGGAAGGTGGGAACGTCGAGGTCCTGACCTTCGATAATGGTCGGTTCGCTTTTTTCGAAGCGTCCGCGCGTGACCGGCTCGAATTGCAAGACTTCCTGCTTGGCCTGCACGAATTTTTCAACCGGCGGTTTCGGCTCCTTCGTCGGAAGTGGCTTCTTCTTGGGCGGGATTAGGCGCGGCGCGGGCGCTGGCTTTTTGATCGCGGGCCTCGGTTCCGGGGCATTCTCGGCGGCCACCGGTTGCTGAAAAGGAATGAGATCTTCCGGGCCGGGGGGCTGCACTTCCTCGATAACCGGCTCCGGCTCGCCGCCGGACGAGTCCGTGTCGCCGCGGTCATCAGACAAGGTGTCGATGGTCGGCGGGGCTGGGTTAGGTTGCTGCAAAATCGGCGGAGGCTGTGCTAAAAATGGTTCGCGCGGCGCGGGCGTCGTTTCCGACTCAATCGCATCGTCGGCCACAAGCGAGCTAATGATTGTCACGCTCAATCGGTTTCCCATCCGCCCGTCGACAGCCGTGCCAAAGAGAATCTGAGTGTGATCGCGGACGTGGCGGCCGAGTTCGTTCATTAGTATTTCCACTTCCGACAGGGTCATGGCCGGCCCGCCTGCGACTTGCACGAGTACGTGCGCTGCGTCGGCAAGCATTCGGCCGTGATCCATTAGCGGATTCTTGAGCGCTTGGGCGAGCGCGTCGTGAGCCCGGTTGTCGGAATCGGATTCGCCGAAACCAAAGAGGCACCGGCCGTTTTGGCTGCGAAGCACGGCAAACAAGTCGTCGAAGCCAATCCGGATGAGGCCGGGCCGCTGAATCAAGTTTACAATCGAACGTACGCTCTGGCTGACTGTCATATCGGCAACGGCGAAGGCCTGATGAATTCCGGCTTTGGGTGCGACCAAGTCGCCAATCCGATCGTTTTCGAAGCAAATGACTGCATTCGTGATCTCGTTGAGGCGAGAAAGGGCTTCGTGGGCTTGGGCAGCGCGGCGTTTGCCTTCGAAGGAAAATGGCAGGGTGGCGACTGCGATCACGAGCGACCCGGCCTCGCGCGCCAATTGAGCAACCACGGGCGCGGCGCCCGAGCCCGTCCCACCGCCAAGGCCCGTGCAAATAAAAATCATGCGTGCATCGACCAGGGCTTGCCGGATTTCATCGGCTGATTCAATCGCAGATTGGTAACCAAGTTCGGGATCGCCGCCGGTGCCAAGGCCGCGAGTTATTGAGCGGCCGAGTTGCACTTTGCGCGCGCGACCGAGCTGGCGAGCGATTGGACATCGGTGTTGATCGCGATGAGATCGTTTTTTTCCATTCCGTCGAGCACGATCCGATCGAGCGCGTTCGAACCGGCGCTGCCGACGCCGACGACTTTGATTGGGATAATTTCCTCGACGCGTTCCGGCAAACTGTAGTTTTTGCTGAGCTGAATCATTTCGTCTCTTTCTTGTCGATGTTCATCGCATTCCGCTGAAAAATCTACCAAAAATTCGGCCGATGCCGCGGCGGGGCCGATCTGCTTGGACTGCTTGCGCGTATTTGATCAAACCAATCGCGGTCGAAAACTGCGGATTCTCAAACGCGGAGGTAAGCCCCGACATGGTTTGGGCGTGGGCGACATGGGCAGGCATTTCAAAAACTTCGCCGGCGAGATGTTCGACGCCGTTCAGCAAGCTGCATCCACCGGTAATGAAAATACCGGCGCCAATATAATTGATGAACGACTCCTCCTCGAGTGTGCGTTTGAGGAGCTCGAAAGTTTCGCGCAATCGCAAATGAATGATCGTATTGAGCGTCTCGCGCTCGATTTCTTTGCCGGCAAAACCGGAATCGTCCTTCAACACAATTGTTTCGCCAGGGCAGACAATTTCCGAGAATGCAGCCGCCTTCTTCGATCTTTAATTTCTCCGCGCGCGCCATCGGGATGCGCAATCCCATCGAGATGTCGTTGGTGATGTGATCGCCGCCAATCGCGAGCACGCCGCTTTGTTTCACCGCGCCGTCGACGTAAAGAATGTAATCGGTCGTTCCGCCACCGATATCGACAACAAGCGCGCCGAGATTTTTCTGGTGCTGGGTGAGCACGACCTGCGCGGAAGCAAGCGCGCTGAAAACGACGTCCTCGACTTCGAGCGGCAATTCCTTCACGCAACGGATCGTGTTTTGGATCCGCGTCCGGACGCCGTGAATAATGTGAAAATCCGCTTCCAATTTTTGGCCGAGCATTCCGACCGGATTGAGCACGCCATCCTGCCCATCAACGTGGTAATGCTGGATGATCGAATGCAGGAATGCGTTTGGCGCGGGAATGCTCACTTCGCGCGCGTTGACCTTTACATCTTCGATGTCCTGCTCGTCGATCTCGTCGCGCTCTTCCGGCAACGTGACACAGCCACGGTTGTTGAAACTCTCAATGTGCGCTCCGGCGACCGAAACGTAAACGCTCCGGATCATGACATCGCTTTTCTGTTCGGCGTCGACTACCGCTTCATGCACGCATTTCATCGCCGTTTCAAAATCGACAATCTCGCCTTTGCGCACGCCCCGCGAAGGCGCCTGGCCGACGCCGAGAATCTTCATTGTCCCATCGGGCCGGCTCTCACCGACCACGACGCAAATTTTCGACGTCCCGATTTCAAGTCCCACCATCAAATCGCTACTCGCCATTTTCTTTAGTTTTTCTTGAACTGTTGAACTGGGACCGCGCGTCGCACCGGCGTCGGCGAAGGAATAGCGTGCGACCTGGCGGCGGGACGGCGAATGGCGCAGCTCTTCGGCGCGGGCGTATGCACCGGGATCGCTTTCATGATGCGCGGTGACTCATCCGGCTTGATCGTCTCGTTGATGACTTCCACCGCTGGTTTTGTAAATGTTACAGGGATGTTTCGCTGCACGAGCAAGTTCACGGTCGCGAGTTCGCGTTGGAATCATCCGAATAAATGAGGAATTGCTCGAGCCGCTGCAATTGCGCGTCGAGATTGTCGAAACCGAACGTGACCCGAGTGTGATTTTTATCGGTCACGATCAGGCAATAGCCCTTTGCCACGTCGATTTCGCGGATCTGAAAGCGCGTTTGCATGAAGCTGCGCGTGCTCAGGCGCAAAAGCTCGAGCGCCGCCTTAGCTTCGAATGATTCGACGACTTTGCCGGGCTCGAGCGACTCGCTCGCGCATCCCGAAATGAGCGGCAATCCCAGATATTCCGGCAATAATTTCTTCTCTTTCATCAAAACGCCTCGCGCGTCCACCAGAAAAGCAGCATCGGACGCAAAAGGATCGGCAACCTGTTTTTCGCCAGTGATCCAGGCGATCGGTTTGCGCTCTGCGATTCTGATATCGACTTCGCCCGGCAACTTTCGCACCACCTGGACTTCATCTACTTGCGGGAGCTGCTGCAAGCGGTCGTGCACGCGGGCCAAATTCACCGCGAAAATATTCACGCCTTCGCGCAAACCGGCCGTTTGCAAAATTTGCTCGTGTTGCAAGGTGCCATCCGTCTGCACTTCAATCGTGCTCAACCGATAGTCCGGGTTTTCGAGAAAGAATCGTTTCGCCGCTGTACGGGCCCCGAAATAGATTGCGACCACAATTACGAGCACGAGCGCCAATTTCGATATGCCAACCAGCACGCGGCGGTTTCGATGCTGCGACGCCGTGCGTGAGCGGACTTTGACGTCGAGCAAATGTTGCTGACGTCGTTGCCGCAAATTCGAGGAGCGCTGATTTCGCGCCCGGGGCCGTCGTTGCGTTCGTCTCATTTCGCAGCGCGCTCCATTCTCTCGCGCGAAAGCTCGATGATTTGCAGGCAAAGATCGACGTAGTTGATGCCAGCAGCTGCGGCCGCTTCCGGCAGCAGACTCGCCTCGGTCATTCCGGGAATCGTGTTGGCCTCGAGCACGGTTGCTGCACCTTCTTCGGGTAGAATCACGTCCACGCGCGAATAAACCTCGAGGCCCAGCGCGCGATGGGCTTTCAGGGCCAACTCTTGAATCTGCTTTGTTTGCGGCTTGTCGATCTTGGCCGGACAAACGTGCTCCGCCCCGCCGCCCGCCTGCGGATTCAAAAATGGGTACTTGTTTGTGAAATCGTAGAAGCCGCCTTTCGGAATTATCTCGAGAATGGGCAAGGCTTGATCACCGAGGATACCAATCGTCAATTCGCGGCCGGGCACAAATTTTTCTATCAACAATTCTCCACTGTAGGTTGCTGCATCGGCCAGTGCGGAATCGATCTCGCGTTCGTTCTTCACGATTACAACGCCGAGCGTCGAACCCTGACGCGGCGGTTTTACCACAATCGGAAGCGGAATCGTCGGGCGCTGACCCGATTTTACAACTTGCCAATACGGCGTCGTCACTCCGTGTTCGCGGAACTTTTCTTTCGAACGAATCTTGTCGAACGCCGTCGCGCTCGCCTCCACGCCATCGCCGGTATAAGGGACGCCGCGATCTTCAAGAATTTTCTGCACCTGGCCGTCTTCGCCGAAAGTTCCGTGAATCGTGAGAAAGGCAAAGTCGATACGCTCGGGCAATTGGAACTTCTCGTCCCGAACATCGACATCTACCACTTCGATGCCTATCGAACGCAGCGCTCTGGAAACGCCGCGGCCGGTTGCGAGCGAAACGTCGCGTTCCGATCCTGGGCCGCCCATGAGCACCGCGATCTTCCCCGGCAAATCCTTCTTCCTCACGCTGGTTCTCCTACGATTTGGACTTCGGTCTCCAATTCGATGCCGCGTTTCGTTCGCGCCGTGTTTCTAATCCTGTCGATCAATTCAAGCATGTCGGCCGCAGTCGCACCGCCATCGTTCACGATGAAATTTCCGTGCACTTCCGAAACGCGCGCCTTTCCTACGCTCAAATTTTTTAGGCCGAGTTCATCAACCAACCTGCCGGCTGGAACTGTCCCGGTGTTTTTGAAAATGCAGCCTGCGCTTTTGGCGATCGGCTGGGTGGTGCGTCGTTTTTCCTGCGACTCTGCTAAACGCCGTTCGATTTCATCACGCGGCGCGGGCCGGCCACGAAATGCGGCCCAGACGGCATAGTTTGTGGCCAGTGCGGGCACGTTGCGATAACGAACCTCGAGCTCGTCTCGTTTTTTCGTATGCGGATTTCCTTCGGCGTCCAGATAACGAACGTTCACGACGTTCTCGAAGGTCTGTGCCCCCATCGCACCGGCATTCATGCGTAATCCGCCGCCGACTGCGCCGGGAATTCCTTCCATCCACTCAAGGCCGCCCAAATTCGCGCTCCGCGCGGCATAGGCAATCTCCTTCAACTTCGCGCCGACACCGGCTCTGATTTCGTGACCATCGACGTCGATCTTGTCAAAATCGCCGCCGGAGGGATGAACCACCACACCCCGGATGCCGCCGTCGCGGACAAGCAGATTGGAGCCACGGCCCATCACAAAAAGCGGAAGATTTTCGAAGCGGCAAAAGCGAATCAATTCCGCGAACGAGGCTTCATTGCGCGGTTCTACCCAAAATTGAGCGGGACCGCCGACGCGCAAAGTCGTGTGCTTGGAGAGCGGTTCATACAGACGGAGATCGCCTTGTTCGCCCACGATCTCTTTCAACTTCTCGGCAATCACAAGATCGGCGGCCAAGATCGATAATTGCTCGTGGATGTTTCCCGCGCCAAGGCTCAAGACCAGGTCGCCAGAATCGAGCATGTTTCCGACATCGTGATGGACCCAGTTTAGGCGGGGCTGATAACTCACGCCGCAATGACCGTGCGCCGCGATTTCATCGGCGATAATCTGACCGGTAACTCCTGCAATCGGCGTCTCATTTGAACCATAAACGTCGGTCACCACGACGCGGTCGGCATCATCAAAAGCGCGCCCGAATTGTTCGCGCAATGCCTTGGTTCGAGAATAACGATGCGGTTGAAACATCGTCAGGACGCGCTTGCGACCAGTTGATCTCGCAGTCTTGAGCGTCGCCTGGATTTCCGTAGGGTGATGTGCGTAATCGTCAACGAGGAGAAACCGCGTGCTGTCATACTTAATTTCAAAACGGCGACGCGCGTGCTGAAATTTTCTGAGCGAAGCAACGGTTTTTTCGAAAGGAATCCCGAGTTCGGTGGCAAGCGCGATTACACCGATAGCGTTGTGGACGTTGTGTTCGCCTGGAACATTCAGGACCGCGTCACCGAGCCGTTCTCCGCCGCGATAGACGCAAAACGTCGAGGCGAAATCTTTCAACTCAATCTCCCCGCCGCGATAGTCGGCCTTTTCCGAAACACCGTAAGAAACAGCGCAGGTGTTAGATCGACATATGCGGGCGGTGTTCGCGTCATCGGCGCTGTGAAAGACTTTGCCGCTGGTTTGCTCGATCAACTGTGCGAAAACTTTTTCGATCGCGGCAAGGTCCGGATAAAAATCGAGGTGCTCCTCCTCTATATTTAATAGGAGTGTGTGCTCGGGTTGGAAACACGCGATCGTGCCGTCACTTTCGTCGCCTTCGGCAACGAAATAATCGCCCCGGGCATCCCAGTGCGCGTTTGTTCCCAGAATTGGGATCTCTGCGCCGACGTAATGTGAGGGATGAAGGCCGCCTTCCCTGAGCACGTGCGCAGCCATTGCGGACGTAGTGGTTTTGCCGTGCATTCCTACGATAAGGATGCCGCGTTTGGCGGACATGATGGCGGCGAGAGCTTCTGCGCGGCGCACGATCGGTTTACCCGCGGGCTCCGCGCTGGCGAGGATGGGATTATCGGCCTTGATAGCGGAGGAGAAGATGATCAGCTCAGCATCGCGCGCGTCTTCGGCCCGATGTTGCTCGTGAAATCGCAAGCCGATCCGGACCAACCGATCCGTTTCCTGCGTGCGGATTTTGTCCGATCCGCTGACTTCGTGTTCGAGTTCGAGTAAAAGCGCCGCCAGCCCGCTCATCCCACTTCCGGCGACGCCGATGAGATGGATCTTGTGGCGTTCTCGGGCGAGCAGGTTTGCGAGATCGACATTAAAAGTGCGTGTCATGAGCTGTATATTTTTCCATCGTCGCGACAACGCGGCTTGCTGCATCTTTGGGCGCGAGCCGCGCAGAGTTTTCAGACATTCCCCTGAGTTGCCTTTCGTTGCAGATCAGTTCTTTAATCTTATGAGCCAGCAAATCACCGGAAAGCTCCGATTCTTTCAAAAGGATTGCGCCGCCCGCGCGAACAAAAATCTCGGCGTTCCGCGTTTGATGATCGTCCGCCGCGTAGGGATACGGGATCAGAATCGCTGGCAAAGCATAAGAGGCGAGCTCGGCCAGACTGGCTGCGCCCGCTCGCCCGACCGTGAGATCGGCGGCGCTGTAAACTTCCTCCATCCGGTGGTGGAATGCGGCGACATGCGCGGAGATATTTTCGCGACGATAGTTATCGGCAACCAACCGCTCATCGCGCACACCGGAAAGATGAATGACTTGAAGCGGCATCGCGTGGAGCGCAGACAACGCTTTGATCATCGCCTGATTGATTCCGCTCGCGCCCTGGCTTCCACCCATCACCAGCAGCGTAATGAGGTCTTTACGCAACCCGAGTTTCTCCCGCGCCGTTTCTCGATCCAGCCGTTGGAGCTCGGTACGGACCGGAGTGCCGGTTACTTCGGTGCGCGCTCTTGGAAAAAACGGCGCGCATTCTTTAAACCCGAGCAGGACGGCGCGTGTCAAACGCGCGGTGAAACGGTTCGCTTTTCCCGGAACGGCATTCGATTCGTGGATGAAAGTGGAAGCGCCGCGCATCCGGCCGGCCAGAATTGGAGCCGTGGAAGTAAACCCACCCATTCCAAGGACCGCTTCGGGCTTGAATTTTCGGTAAACCGACCGGCAAATCGAAAGGCTTTCGCTGAAACGCCGCACGAACCCGAAAATGGCGGGTGAGTAAAACGATGGAAAGCCAACTGTCGGCAACTTTTCGAACTGAAACTGGGAGCGAGTCGAAAGCGCAAGAGCGTCGATTTCTTTCTCGGAGACAAACAGCATCACTTCATGGCCGCGCTTGCGGAGTGTCTCAGCCACAGCGATGCCGGGAAAGAGATGCCCGCCGGTGCCGCCGCATGCGATGACTGCGTTCATAGGTGATTGTCGATCTTCCCGTTAAATGCGCGGCGTGATGCGCACTTGGAGCGCAGTGCGTTTTTTGTTTACCGGCTCCAAGATTCCCTGGCGATAAATGTTCAACAACAAACCGATGCCGAATAAACAGGCGACGACGTTCGAGCCGCCATAACTGATGAATGGCAGGGGCAATCCTTTGTTCGGCAAAAGCGAGGTCGTCACTCCGATGTTCACAGCAGCCTGCAACCCGATGAGGGAGACGATTCCACAACCGGCGAGCAAACCGAAGCGATCCTTTGCGTGAAGCGCAATCATGATTCCGCAAACGATGATGACGACAAACAGAAACACGACCAGCAAGCTGACGCGCAAACCAAGCTCTTCGCCGATCATCGGAAAAATGAAATCGGTGTGCGCATATGGGAGGTAGAGCATTTTTTGGCGTCCATTACCGAGGCCAAGGCCTTCCATGCCACCGCTGCCCCAGGCGATCAACGCCTGCATTTGCTGCAGGCCGGCATCTTGTTTATAACGCTCAAGGTCGGCAAAGGCGACCAATCGGCCCATGCGTTCGTGGGTCGCGGCGAACAGAATTGCGCCGCTTCCGGTAAGGGCGAGCAGCCCCAGCAGGATTGGGTTCGTGCCGGCAACGAACATGATTACGAACAGAGTTGTGCCGATTAAGGCCGTGGTTCCAAGATCGACTTCGCAAAGAATCAACCCAAGTAGCGTGCTGACTACAATGAGAGGGAGAGCAAAACCGAAGATCGGATGCTCGGTTGCCTTTTCATAACGTGCGAACCACCAGGCGAGAAAAAAGACGGTGGCGACTTTTGCGATCTCGGAGGGTTGAAAATTGATCGGACCAAGTCCGAGCCAGCGGCGCGAACCATTGATGCGCATCCCGAGGTGGGGCACAAAACAGACCGCGAGCGTGATGAGAGCGAGAGTGAACCAAAGCCACCAAGTGCGCTGCCAGAAATGGTAATCGATCAACGCAGCGGCGATGCAAACGGCGAGACCGATTCCGAGCCAGAGCGCCTGGCGCTTGAGAAAAAAATAAGCGTCGCCGTGACTGTCGCGCGCAAACGCGCTGGTGCTGAAAAGCATGACGATGCCGATGACGAGAACGCCCAATACTGCGATGAACAAAATGTATGCGCTTTTACGGTGCATTCCTTGGCTTCGATGTTTTCGTCGGGATCAAAAGCTTTTGTCCGATTTGCAATTTGCGGGGATCGTCGATGTGATTGAGTGAGAGCAAATCGTCGTAGGAGACTTTGAATTTCTTCGCGATCGTGACCGGGTTATCGCCTTTTGCTACAACGTAGACTTTCCCGGAATCGAGCGCGCTCCTTGCGTTTTCACTTTGCTTTGGGCGATCGGCTTTGCTGTTCTCCTTTGCAACCGGTCTCGTGCTTCCTTTTTGTGCAACTGAAGCGGACGAACTGGCTGTCGAAGGTTTACTTGTCGATCCAACGGTTGAATTTGCCGTGTTCGTCGCCGGCGCCGCGATCGAGGCGCCCGACCCCTGCCGCGTCTTAATTGCATTGAAGGCGATGATTCCTGCGACCGCGACGACGTGAAGAAGCAGCACAATCAACAGCGCGCGCGACAACTTCATGTTTGGTTCGGTCATCTCTTCGTATTCTCGCGCGACGGCAGCGATTCGAAGCGGCTGGCGTGCGGCGGCAACACGAAGTTTGTTTGGTCTGCGTTTAAACAACTTTGGAATTTTCAATTTGGTTTCATTTCGGGAGGGCCTGGACAAGCGCGCGAAATTGGTCGCCGCGATCGGCGTAGCTTTTGAACATGTCGAAGGATGATGTGCCGGGTGAAAAAAGGACGACTTCGCCGGGCATGGCAGTGGCGTGGGCCCGCTCGACCGCGTCGGCCAGCGACCCGGCTAGTTCGCATTTCACGTCGGCGCTCCAATCGCGCGCGATCCGCTCCGCCATCTCGCCGATTAAAATCGTGGACCGAACTTTTTCTTTCACGAGGGCCCGCAGCGGTTCGAAGGGGAAGCCTTTGTCCTTGCCGCCTGCGATCAAAATCACGGGCTTGCTTTGCGCGAGCAGCGCTTTCTCAACTGCGTCGAGGTTGGTCGCTTTCGAGTCGTTGATGTAATCGACGCCGCCGATTTGCCGGACGAATTCGCACCGGTGCGGTTTCGGCTCGTAGGCGCAAAGCGGCGGCACCATTTCCTCGAACGACAGACCGCGTGTCATTCCGGCGGCGAGCGTAGCCATCAAGTTCTCGATGTTGTGCGAGCCGCGTAGCTTGGTCTGAGCCAGGCGCAGCACCGGTTTGTTTTGGTAAACGATCGCGCCTTCAGCCAGACGGAAATCGGCGCGATCGGTATAGGCGCTGAAAGTAATCTTACGCGCGCGGAGCCTCCGGCAGATTTTCAATCGCATTGATAATTGCGACATCATTGCCGCTTTGATTTTCGAAAACCCGCAACTTGGCTGCGCGATATTCGGCAACGGAGCGATAACGATCGAGATGATCGGGAGCGAAGTTCAAGCCAGAGCTGCGATCGAAGGATGAAAAGTTCGAATTGTTTCCAGTTGAAACGAACTGACTTCGACCGTGAGCACGTCGAATTTCCTTTTCTCGCGCGCGACTTCCGAGAGGGGTTTGCCGATGTTGCCGCAGGCGATCGTTTTTTGGCCGCACTCGTTCAGCATTTGCGCGAGCAGCTCGGTCGTGGTGGTTTTGCCGTTCGTGCCGGTCACGGCGATCACTGGCATTTCGACAGGAGCGCCAGCCGAGCTCGAGCTCGCCGATGATGTCGATTTTGCGCGACGAAAAATTTCGGCCCAGAGCGAAGCGGGATCGATGCCCGGGCTCGCGACGACGAATTCGTATTTACCCGAATCGCTGGTCCGCCGCCGGTCCGCAGATGACGGCGATATCGCGTGCGCCGCAGATTGTCGATCGTGGATTTGAGCAGGTTTTTCTCGTCCGCGCTGTCGAGCACAGTGACGTTTGCGCCTTCCGCTTTGAGTAGAAGCGCGGCGGCCGCGCCACTCAAACCTGCTCCGAGAACTGCGACGTTTTGATTGTTGTAACGCAAGTTCTACCTCAACTTCAACGTGGCCAGGCCGAGCAGGGCGAAGACGCCGGACAAGAATCCAAAAGCGCACGATCACGGTGTTTTCCTTCCAGCCGACGAGCTCGAAATGGTGATGGATCGGCGACATGGCGAAAATGCGGTGCCCGGTGAGTTTGAAACTCATCACCTGGAGAATGACCGAGACCGCTTCGATGACGAAGACGCCGCCGACCACGATCAGCAGCAGCTCCTGTTTACAACAGATCGCGACTACGCCGATCATCCCGCCGATGGCGAGCGAGCCAGTGTCGCCCATGAAAACTTTCGCCGGGTAACAATTGAACCAAAGGAATCCGAGGCCGGCGCCGACGAGCGCGGCACAAACGACCGTGAGTTCGCCGGTGAAGGGATAAAATGGGACCTCCAGATATTCCGCGATTCGAAAATTTCCGGCGGCATAGGAAAGCAACGCATAGGCGAATGCAACCGTGACCGTGCAACCGATGGCGAGGCCGTCGAGGCCGTCAGTCAGATTGACCGCGTTGGACGAGCCGACGATAACCAGTGCAAAGAACAAAAACGTGAACCAGCTCATGTTTGTAATGACCGGCGCCTTGACAAAGGGCAGGAAAAGTTCGCGCGCCTGCACTTCGAGCAGCGGACTGGTGAGAAAAACCGCAGTGACAATCAGCGCGAGAACGATTTGGAAAGACAGTTTGATCCGGCCGCTAACACCGTCGGATTTCTTTTTGGTGACCTTCAAGTAATCGTCTGCGAAACCGAGGGCGCCGAGATAAAGCATTGCGAATAGGACGAGCCAGACGAAGCGATTGTCCGGACGCGCCCAGAGAAAGCTCGAAATGAAGACCGCGCCGATGATCAGAACGCCGCCCATGGTGGGCGTACCCTGTTTGCCGCCGTGGAATTCGGCGAGTCGATGGACTTCCGCCGCCGCGCGAATTGGCTGGCCGAGTTTCAAGCGCGGTCAACTTTCGAATCACCGACATTTCCAAACAGCAGCGAAAGCAAAAACGCGGTGACCGCAGCAGCGACGGCGCGGAACGTGACGTAAAAGAAGACGTTGAAGCCGACCGAAGTGCTCGCTCAGGCGATGAAGGTAGTACATCATAGCCGCGCACCCTCCGCCGGCACGTGCTTGGCGAATTCGTCGATGACGCGCTCGGTCTGTGCCAGCGCGGCTTCCTTTGACCAGAACGAGATCGCCCGGTCTGCCGCGATTTCGACCAAGAGCTCGGCGGCTTCATTTGTCGACCCAACCGCGGCGCTTTTCTCCAATCCGGCTTTTCGCGCGGCACGCGCAATCATCGCGGCCACTTCGCCGATCGCGATCAATTGATCGATCCCGAGCGCTGCCGCAGCCTCGCCCACCTCTTCGTGGCTCGACTCCGATTCCGTGCCTAACTCGCGCATTTCCCCAAGAACAGCGATTCGCTTTCCATCGGCATCGAGTTCGACAAGCGTGCGAAGTGCCGCTTTCATCGAATCGGGATTCGCGTTGTAACTGTCATCAAGAAATTGCACGCCGTTGATTTCCTTGATCTGCAAACGCGCTTTCGTCAGCGGAGCTGTGGCCAGGCCGTCCGCACATTCTTCGAGGGAAAGACCAAAGACGCGACCGGCGGCGACCGCGAGGAGCGCATTCTGCACCATGTGCAGGCCGGGAACGGGAAGTTGTGCGCGACAACGGTGTGCGCCTTCGAGAATGGTGAACTCGGAGCCGTCGGCGCTTTGCAGAATTTCGATCGCGCGAACCGTGCCGCTTTGTGTTCCGGCAAGAATCACGCGAGCGCGAGTGCGCTTTGCAATTCCTTCGCTGAATGGATCATCCGCATTCAAAATGACCGTTCCTTGCGCGCCGACCGCTTCTGCGAGCGCTCCTTTCTCGGCTGCAATCGCTTCGCGCGAGCCCATGAATTCGATATGGGCAACGCCGATATTGGTAATAATCGCGACGTCTGGTGACGCAATTCTTGCGAGAGGCGCAACTTCGCCGGGATGATTCATTCCGATTTCCCAGACGGCGACTTCATCCTCCGATGTCGCTTCCAACATGGTGCGGGGGAGGCCCACGTGATTGTTGAAGTTTCCTTGGGTCTTGGTGACGCGAAATTGTCTGCGCGAGCACCGAAGCGGCGAAATCTTTTGTGCTGGTTTTGCCATTGCTTCCGGTGATCGCAAGCACTTTGATGGAAAGCGACTTTCGATAGTTTGCCGCGAGATTTTGATAAGCGGCCAAACTGTTCTCCGCGCGAATAACCGCGAATTCGCCTGGCACTTTTCCCGTCCAGGTAAGATCGACAATCGCGCCGGCGGCGCCGGCCTTTGCGGCTGTCTCGACAAACTTGTGGCCGTCGAAATTTTCCCCGCGCAACGCGACGAACAGTTCTCCCCGCTTCAGCGTCCGCGAGTCTGTGCTGATTTTGTCGATCAAAACATTCCCGTCGCCCGCGGAAACGTTCGCGCCGGCAAACTTAGCGAGTTGAAAGATCGATAATCGATTCATTAAAACTCCACCGGATGGTTTTCGATGGCGCGCCGCGCCACTTGGATGTCCTCGAATGGAACAGTGTGATCGGCAAACTCCTGATAGCTTTCGTGACCCTTGCCCGCAATCAAGACGATGTCACGCGGCTGAGCGAGTTCGATGGCCCGCGCGATCGCCCGCGCGCGATCGGCAATTTTTTCAAAATGTCCGGAGCGAAAACCTTTCTCGATCTCGGCAATGATTGCGTCGGGATCTTCCTTGCGCGGATTGTCGGAGGTGATGATCGCGTAATCAGCATTCCGGCCCACGACCTCGCCCATGAGCGGCCGCTTTTGTTTGTCGCGATCTCCGCCGCACCCAAAAACGACTATTAGACGGCGCGGCTCCAGTTCACGCAACGTTTTCAGAACGTTAAGAAGCGCATCGGGCGTGTGGGCGTAGTCGACAAAAATCTGAAATTGCCGTTTAGCCGGAACCATTTCGAGACGGCCCGGAACTTGTGGCGATTTCGAAAGGCTAACAACGGCTTCACGCAATCCGATACCAAGCGCCTGCGCGGCAGCGAGCGCGGCCACAGAATTGGCGACGTTGAAACGGCCAATCAACGGTACGCGAACGAGATAACTCTTAGCGCCTGCATCGAGCTGATAAGATGTGCCGCCAAATTCCATACGATAATTTGAAGCGCGAAAGTCGGCCCGCATTCCCATTCCGAAAGTGATCACGCGAACGCTCTTGTCGATCTTGGCGACCAATCGCGCGCCGTAGCGGTCGTCGATGTTGATGACCGCGGCCGGTTTCGTCTTTTTCCGCTGGTGGGCAAGCTGGGTAAAAAGCTTCGCCTTCGATTCGAAATAATTTTCCATCGTGCCGTGAAAATCGAGATGGTCCTGGGTAAGATTTGTAAAGACGGCGACGTCCCACTCGAGGCCGCGGGTGCGCTCCTGGGCCAGGGCATGGGAGGAAACTTCCATCGCGGCTGCGCGACAACCGGCGTTTACGATTTGCGCGAGTAATTCCTGGAGATCGAGCGATTCGGGCGTAGTGCGCGAGGCCGGCAAAACCCGTTCGCCAATTTCGTAGCGGACCGTACCAATCAAGCCACAACGGGTTCCGGCCTTTTCGCAGATGTGCTTAATAAGAAAAGTGGTAGTGGTTTTGCCATTCGTCCCCGTGACCGCTGCGAGTTTCAGTTTGCGTGCCGGGAAACCGTGAAAGGTTGCGGCAAGATCGGCCAGAGCGGTCCGCGAGTTCTCGACAACGACGGAAGTGGCGCGGGCATATTTCTCTTCGCGCTCGGCCACGATCACGGACGCGCCTTTTTCGATGGCCTGGCCGATGAAATCGTGGCCGTCGTATTTTTCTCCACGCAGCGCCACGAATAGCCCATTGCTTTGCACTCGGCGCGAGTCATACGCGATGCTTTCCACCGCGCGATCAACTGGCCCGATGACTTGGCGGACGGGAATCGCGGCGAGAAGAGTTTTGAGCTGCATGAGGTTTCAGCGTGCCGGCGCCAGCTCAATGGCGTGAAGCATTGGTTAAGGCAACTCGCTCCACCGGAATGGCTCGTCGAATTTCCTCATGCGGCTCAAGATCGAGATAACGCGCCGCCTTCTCAGCGATGCGGGAAAAAATAGGGCCGGCCACGAGGCCGCCGTAATTTAATTCCGGCTTGCTCGTCTGCGCGTCGTCCAACACGACAAGACCGACAAATTGGGGATTATCGGCCGGCAAATAACCAATAAACGAAACGACATACTTTCCTTTTTCGTAGCCGCCGTGTGGATCGACCTTTTGCGCAGTGCCGGTCTTTCCGGCGATCGTAAAACCGGTAACGGCGGCGGCGGCGGCGGTGCCGCGGTCGCTCACCACGCCGCGCAACGCATCGCCGATTTGTCTAGCTGTCTGCGGCGAAATGACCTGGCGCAGAAACATTGGCGAAAACGAGCTGACGATTTTGCCGTCACTGGTGGTGATTGATTTCACGATCCGCGGCGTCATTAGTTTGCCGCCGTTTGCGATCGCCGCCATCGCGCAGGCCATTTGCAATGGCGTCACTCCGATTTCGTGTCCCATCGGGATGTGGGTGATCGAAATTTTGCTCCACGCCTGCGGCGGGCGAATCAAACCGGGAATTTCGCCGGGAAGTTCGATTCCGGTGCGCTCGCCGAATCCGAAACGTCGAATGTATTCGTAGAATTTTTGGTCGCCGACGCCGACCGCGAGTTTGGCCGCACCGATGTTGCTCGATTTCACGAGAATGTCTTTCACGCTCAAGTCGGCGAAGGCGGCGTGATCGTGGAGGACGGTGCCGCCGAAATTCCAGATGCCATTTTCACAAAAGATCATGGAGTCGGGGCGGACCTTGTGTTCGTTGAGTGCGGCCGCGGCCGCCACGATCTTGAAAGTCGAGCCCGGTTCCATCATGTCGATGATGGCGCGGTTTTTCATTTGTTCCGGTTTGGCGTCTGAACGCTGATTGAGATCGAACTCAGGACGATTGGCCATGGCCAGGATTTCGCCGGTCTGCGGCCGCATCAGAATGATTGTCGCTTTTTGCGGCGAATATTCGCGCATCGCGGCGTCGATCTCGTTTTCGACGATGTTCTGCAAATTCAGATCGATCGTAAGATGGACTTGATAACCGTTGCGCGGCGCGCGTTCCTGCCCGCGATAAAGGACAATCTCCTGGCCGGCGCGATTGTGCTCGATGTAGCGATAGCCATCCTGTCCGCGCAGATATTCATCCATCGAACCTTCCACGCCTTGGATGCCGTGATGCTCGAAATCGGTGAACCCGATCACGTGACAAAGCATGGGGCCGTTGGGATAAATGCGAGTCGCGTCGTGCTCGAAATAAACGCCGCGCAGATTTTGCGCGCGTAGTTTTTGGCGGAGCGAATCGGCATTCGCTTTGCGGCACTTCGCGCTTGATAACGATGTAGCGCCGGTTGCCGTGCAGTCTTTCCGAGACTTCGGCGCGCGGAATTTTCAGCTCGTCGCTGACAAGATCGACCGTCGGCATCAACGTTGTTGAGACGGGTCGCGTCGGCGACGACCGTCTCAACCGGAACGTTGTGCGCGAGCACTTCGTTGTTTGCATCGAGGATCGTCGCCGCGCTCGGCGAAAATCGACTGCTTGTATAACGTGTTTTTCAGCAGCAAGTCCGGCATACTCGTCGTGCTTGATCATTTGCAGGTAGATCAAGCGAAACGAAAAGCCGCTGAAAAGCAGAATGAAGCCAAGGCAGACGAGTGCGCATCGTGTTCGGCTGTTCCATTTCATCTATCGGCACGCTGATTTGAGACAGGCTGAATGGCATCGTTCGGATTTCGCTCTCGGCATTGTCAATCGAACGATGTTGTGCTCGGCGATCGGAATCATTTTGAGATAACCTTCCTTCAGCCGGCGCTGGAGGGCGGAGCGCGAAGTGAGGGCCGCGATTTGGACACTGGCCACCTCGTTCTGCATCCGCAAATTTGCCACCTCGTTCTCGAGCGCCTTTTTTCCGGTCGCCCAGATGGTAAAGTTGCAGATTCAGATAGACGTAGCACAGTCCCGGTCAGGGCCAGAAACGCAGTGAGCACGATCCAGCGCGCGAGCGACGCCGCATTGACCGTGTTCCAATTTTTCGGCGCGAACGGTTCATCCGATCTTCTCCGCCACTCGCAACTTCGCGCTTCGCGAGCGCGGATTCATGCCGCCGTTCGTTTTCACCCGGCTCGACCGGCTTTCGGCGTTATGGCGTTCAAATCGCATTCGAGATTGCGCCGCGGCTCCGGCCACTCTGGGCGGTCGAGCCATTCCCGGCTGTGATCGCGAAAGAAATTTTTCACGATTCGATCTTCCAGAGAATGAAATGTGATTACGGCGATGCGCGCGCCGGGCTCGAGCCGCCCGGTTAAAACGCGCAAGCCTTGCTCGAGCGCGCCAAGCTCGTCATTCACTTCCATTCGCAATGCCTGAAAAACCTGGGTGGCCGGATGCCTGCGTCCGTGACGGCCCACCACTTTTTCGATGGCGCGCGCGAGTTGGAGCGTTTCGGCAAAACGGCGCGCTCTTCGCGCATTTTCACGATCAAACTGGCGATGCCGTCGCGCGGCCGGCTCTTCGCCGAGATCGCGAAAGATACGAGTGAGTTCTTCTTCGCTGTAATTGTTGACGATGTGCGCGGCAGTGATTCTCGATCCGCGGATCCATTCGCATGTCGAGCGGGCCGTTGCGCATCATGCTGAAACCGCGCACGGCGTTTTCCAGTTGGCGCGACGAAACGCCAAGATCGAGAAGCGCGCCGCCGATTTTTTGATTCCGAGTTCGTCGAGAACTTCTGTCGGCGTCGCGAAAATTGGCCTGACGCAAGGTGACGCGGCCGCCGTAAGTGGCGAGAGTTGCTCGCGGGCTTCCTGCGATTGCGTCCGGGTCCTGATCGAGTCGCAAGAATGTCGGCGCCAGTTTTCAAGATCGCTTCGGTGTGACCGCCGCCGCCGACTGTTCCATCGACAACCAGCGAGCCGGGGTGGGGTGCGAGCAACTCCACCGCTTCCGCTGCCAGCACCGGACGGTGATAAGTGAAATCTTCCATTTCCTGCGGCTCCTCTTCCATAATCGAGCGGGCCGGTCGCAAACCAGACCGGCCGCTCAAATAATAATGCGTTCATATGCGGGTTGATTACAAACCAATGACGTTGGCGACGTGTTGGTAAGTTGGCGTCTCCTCCTCATGCGCCTTCCAGCGTTTCTGCAGATTCCAAATCTCGAAACGACCGCGCCCGCCCACGAGCGCGACCTCGTCCTTCAATCCAATTCTTTTGCAAAGTTCTTCCGGCAAAACGAGGCGGCCTTGTCTGTCGGCGGTGCCGTGCTGCGCGCGCGAGTGGAGTTGGCGAAAAAAAACGCGGCGGTCGCGCGCGGAAACGTTCGCATCAGATTCGGCCGCCGCGCTCATACGAGAAAATTCTTCAGGCGACATGACCAGTAGAAATTGATGAGTCGCTTCCGGAAGAATGATGAATTCTTCGGCAGCACCGCGGCGCCAGCGCGCGGGAATGGTGATTCGATTTTTTTCGTCGATGAAGTGACGAAACTCGCCGGCGTAGAAACGTTGGTCAGGCGTTATCCATTGGCGGGTGGAGAATTGTTCCATTCTAACCCACTTTTCCCCACTTTTAACCACCTTCCGTTCCAGCGGTCAATAAAAATTAATGCTCGTTTGCGACCTCTTTATCCGACCTACTTGAGATCACCAGTGAGTTTCCGTCTCGCTACATCAGCAATCGCTTGCGCCTTCCTTGTCGCCTTAATCCCGCCGGATTTGGTCAACTTCTGGACGATAACAAGAAAGACGCGGTTCGCGTCACGGTGGCCCTAAATTCCGATGGTTCCCGGACAGTTTACGAATTTGATAACGAACATCATAAAGCCATCGCCACGACCAGCGAGCGCGACGGCAAGCTGCGCGGCAAAATTCGTTACGAGATTGATGAAGCTGGCCGTTTCGCGAGCGGGGTGATTTTCGGTCCGGACGACAAGTTTCGTTTCAAGAGCGTATATAAGTACCGATAGCGGGGGGCGGCTCGAACTGGAGACGCAACTTGGAAAAGACGACGCCGTTCTCAACAAGATTGTTTACAAGTACGACGAGAAGGGAAAGCCCGCTGGCTATTCCGTGTTCGATGCCTCCGGTAAGCTGGTTTCCGGCACAATCTCGTCTACGCCGACGCCGCCCCCAAAGCCCCGGAACGCGCTTGGACGCTGAGTCGCAGTGTTTGGGCCGGGGCTGGGCAGACCTCAGTGACCACGCCTGCTGGCTTGCCTCGCCGGATAAATGGGTCTAAAGAACTTGGCCGTGATTGATTACATCCAGAAGGGGGGATTGCTGATGTGGCCCATCCTTGCCTGCAGCATCGTGGCGATCGCTGTTTTCGCGGAACGGTTTTTTTATTTGCATCGGGCGACGATTCACGTCGGAGAATTTCTCAAAGGTCTTTCCAATCTCATCCAGCGCCGGAATTTTGCCGAGGCTTTGCACGAATCGGCGGGAACGCCGGGTCCGGTCGCACGAGTTATTCACGCTGCGATTCTTCGGCACGATATGCCTCGATCGGAGCTGCGCGAGATTGTGCAGGAAGCCGGACAACTGGAAGTGCCGAAGCTGGAGCGATTTCTTGGCGTGCTGGCGACGCTCGCGTTTCTCGCGCCTCTGCTTGGTCTGCTCGGAACAGTGGCCGGAATGATCGACGCCTTCGGAACGATTGCTTCCCATGGCGGTTACGCCACGGTCACCGAACTTTCCGGCGGCATTTACAAAAGCCTTTTGACGACGGCGGCCGGTTTGGTCGTGGCCACGCCCACGTTTGTCGCTTACGCTACCTTTCTTCGCGGGTGAACACGATGTTGCATGAAATGGAACGCGCCGGCATCGAGATCGTGCACATGTTGAAGGACAGCGAAGCGCTCAACGGCATCATCAGTTTTCAGCAACCTTTGGAGAAAATCGCGACCGAACGCGAAGCGCAGTAGATCGACGATCGTTCGGTCGACAACAACTTCCGCGCACGCATGAAGCTTAGCCGGACGAAGGAATACAACTTCGGCTGGCTTGTTGTTTTTCCGCTGCTCGACGTCGTCTTTCTTTTGATTTTCTTCCTCCTCCTTAGCTCGAATTTTATTTTGCAACCGGGCATTGCGGTCTCGGCGCCGTTCTCGCGCTTCACCCTCGGCCCGCAACAGAATCCGCAAATCATCAGCATTACTGGCGGTGCGGCTACCGGCCATCTATTTCCGCGATCAAAAAACCTCACTTGAAGCGACTCGGCCCATTACTGGACGCGGCCAAACGCGAAAACCGATCGATCATTATTAAGGCGGACCGCCAGACTCCCTATGAGTTGGTCGTGGCGGTAACCAATGCCGCTTTGGAACACGGCATCACTTCTGTCTCGCTGGCGACGACCCCGCCGAAATGAAGGTGTCGATTTTGTCGCCGGCAACTAGTCGGCTTGTTTTCAACTGGGACGCACCGCGGCGCCGCAATTTGGCCATCGCCGGTTTTCTGGCTGCATCATTCATCGCCCACGCTGCCTGCTTCTACATTTTTCAAGTTGTGTATCCGCCGACAATTGCGCTCCTGCCCCCGCCGGTGCGCGTGAATTTGATTACGGCCGCCTCGGAAGAAGGTCGCACTCTTCTGCGCTGGATCGAAGCCGAGGATCCGGCACTTGCCTCAACCACGAGGCGGCCGCCTGATGCAAGGGCTTATGCTCTTCCGAACCTCCAGCACGTCCCGTCTTATTTTGCCACTGAGCCGGCGCTCAAAGAAGCTCCGCCGCTAGTTGTCGATCTTCGCGCCCCAAGCTCCCGACCACCAGGTCCGGTGCCCACGATGCACCGGCAAGCGACACGGCCAGTCGGAGTCGCGCCGACAAGCGTGGCGTTCTCCAAGGAGATGGAGGGTCTCGGCGCGCCGCAATTTCCGCGCCCAAAATTTAGCGCTTCTACCAACGAGCCCCCGCATAGCATCCGTTTTCGGATCGCGGTGAATACGGGAGGCGAGGTTCGCTATTGTTTTGCGTTGAATTCATCCGGAGATCCCGCCTTGGACGAGCAGGCCCAAAATTATCTCGCGCTTTCCCGGTTCCCGCCAAAGGCGACGCCCAATGATGAATTGCTCGTATGGGGAATCGCAACGGTGGAATGGGGCAACGACGTTGCGCGCTTACGGCCCACATCAACAAGCGCGCCCACGCCGTGATCCGGGTCAGTCTCGCCGCGCTGGTCACAATTTATCTGCTGCTTTCGCTTGCCACGATTTTCCTTCTCTGGATAGTAGGAGAGTGGAACCGCCGCCGGCGCGAGCGACTCGCTTTGCGTTATCGGTTACGTTGCGTGATTTGCGCGTTCGAATTTGAAGATCGAACGGCGACGTTGCTCCCGCGCTGTCCGCGCTGCGGCAGTTTAAACGAACGATTTAGATTGGAACAAATTTAAATATGGGAATGTGGATTGGCCGTAATCGAAAAGCGCGCGTCACCTATGGGTTCGACGAGATCGCGCTCGTACCCGGGCGAGTTACGATCAACCCGAATGAAGTGGACATTACTTTTCGGGTCCCGCGGAAAAATGCCGAGCCGCTCGAATTAAAGATTCCAATCCTCGCCAGCGCGATGGACGGCGTTGTTGATGTTCGGTTCGCTATCGCCATGAGCAAGCTGGGTGGTTTGGCCGTCTTAAATCTCGAAGGCGTGCAAACACGCTACAAAAGTCCACCGGAAGTCCTGCAAAAAATTGTCGAAACCGACAGGTCCGAAGTCACCGCGCTCCTTCAAAAGATTTATCAGGAGCCGGTGCAAGCGGATCTGATTGCGGCGCGCATCCGGCAGATCAAAGACGGCGGTGCGATTGCAGCAGTCAGCTCCATTCCACAGCGCGCTGCGGAATTCGGCGCCATCGCCCAGGAAGCGGGCGCGGACCTCTTTGTCGTGCAAAGCACGGTCTCGACCGCGCGCCATATTTCCTCCGAGTACAAATCGCTTGATCTGGAAAAATTTTGCCGGGAAATGCGCATTCCCGTGATCGTTGGCAACACGGTCGGCTACGATGTGACTTTCGAAATCATGGAATGCGGGCCAGCTGGCGTTTTGGTGGGTGTCGGCCCGGGCGCAGCGTGCACCTCGCGAGGCGTGCTGGGGCTTGGTATACCGCAAGTCACCGCCACGGTTGATTGCGCGGCCGCGCGCGACGCGTATTTCAAAAAGACTGCCCGCTATGTCCCGATCATCACCGATGGCGGCATGAGTAAGGGAGGCGACGTTTGCAAGGCGCTCGCCTGCGGCGCGGACGCGGTGATGGTCGGCAGCGCGTTTGCCCGGGCCCAGGAAGCACCCGGCTCCGGATATCATTGGGGAATGGCGACACCGCACGTCAATCTTCCGCGCGGGACGCGCATTAAAGTCGGTACAAGCGGTTCGTTGAAGCAGATTCTCTTCGGGCCGGCCGAAGTTGATGATGGCAGCCAGAATCTGGTCGGCGCGGTCACGACTTGCATGGGCAACGTCGGCGCGCGGACTTTGGCGGAATTTCAGCAAACCGAAATCATTATCGCGCCTTCAATCAAGACCGAGGGCAAACTTTTCCAGACGGTGCAGAGCGTCGGCATGGGCGCGCGTTAACGCACTTTCACTTAATGAATACCGATCGCAGAGTTGTTATCACAGGACTCGGTGTCGTCACGCCGGCGGGCAACGACCTGGCAACGTTCTGGAAAAGTCTGATCGAGGGCAAGAGCGGCATTCGTAAGATTCAGGCCTTCGATACCACCGATTACGACTGCCAGATCGGCGGCGAGGTACGCGATTTCGAACCGAAGAACTTTTTCAAGAACCCAAAGGACGTCCGCCGCACGGATCGGTTCGCCCAACTCGCGATGGCCGCGGCCAAGATGTCGCTGCAAGACAGCGGCGTCGATTTCGAAAGCGTCAATCGCGACCGCTTCGGTGTGCTGGTTAGCAGTGGAATCGGTGGACTGAAAACGCTCGAGGACCAATTCAGCGCCTTGATGAACAAAGGCCCGGGCCGCGTGTCAGCCTTCACCATCCCCATGCTCATCAGCAATATGGCCAGCGGTCTGATCTCGATGGAATTCGGATTGCGCGGGCCCAACATGTGCATTGTCACAGCCTGTGCCACGTCCAACAACGCGATTGGGGAATCGTGGCGCATGATCAAATTCGGCGATGCGGATATTTTTGTGGCCGGCGGTTCGGAAGCAGCGATAGTCGAACTTGGTCTCGCCGGATTTTCGTCCATGAAAGCGCTGAGCCGGCGTAACGATGAACCGGAGCGCGCGTCGCGCCCGTTCGATCGTGATCGGGATGGTTTCGTCATGAGCGAAGGCGCGGGCATTGCGATTGTCGAAGAACTCGAACACGCCAAGGCGCGCGGCGCGAAAATCTATTGCGAGATTACTGGCTACGGACTTTCGGCGGACGCCTATCACATGACTGCGCCGCCGGAAGATGGCGAAGGCGCGTCGCGCGCGATGAAAATGGCGCTCGATCACGCAAAGATTTCGCCGAATAACGTCGATTATATTAACGCCCATGCCACTTCCACGGGTCTGGGCGATATCAGTGAGACGCACGCCATCAAAAGGGTCTTTGGCGATTACGCGAAGAAAGTTTCCATCAGTTCGACCAAATCGATGACTGGCCACTTGTTAGGCGGCGCCGGTGGCGTGGAAATGGCCGCCTGCGCGTTGTCGATCGGCGACGGCGTCATTCCGCCCACGATCAATCTCGAAAATCCCGACCCGCTGTGCGACCTCGATTACACGCCCAACAAAGCGAAAGAGAAAAAAGTTCGCGTGATCATGAACAACTCGTTCGGCTTCGGCGGCCACAACGCTACCCTCGTCGCCACCGCGTTTGAAGGCTAGAAAATCGTTTAGTTCTGAAGGTTCACGCGAACATGTCACGCTGCGTCGTCGCTTTTCTGTTGATGTTGGCCGGCCCGCGTAACCACAGCGGCAGTTATTTATTCGATCGACCTTTACAACAATAGCGGTCGACCAATCGAACTAATCAACGTTAATAGAGGATCGATCTCGGCTGTGGTAGAGCCGGGTAACAGCAAGAACTTTGAATACTACAGTGGAGTCACAATCCGGTGCTCCGGTCGACAATTTCGTTTCAAACGCGTCGATCCCCCAAGCGAGTACATTGCCAAGGGCCTGTTCTCAATGAGCTTCAAGCTCAGTTGAATCCCGATTTACGAATTTATCTATTGTTGCCATCAACTCGAGGGCCAGCGGCTAAGATTCCACCGCAACCGAAGGGATTTTCGCTGTTGGCAAACAGACATTAACTTGGACTTTGGTTAGTCGTCCGGGTTTACCGGGAAGTGCTTGTTCTTGAGATTCTCGGGGACGCGTTTCGTTTGCTCCAACTCGATCTTTTCCGTGGCTTCGTTGAGCGCGTCGTAAGCTTCGCGGCTTTTCTTGGCGCGGCACATGTAAGCGGTGGCGTGGGCGAGCGGAATTTTCGCTTCGGGCAAACCGACAAATTCGACGGCTTGCTGGGTGGCGATCGCAAGCGGCAATGCCTCTGGGTGAGCCAAGCCAACATCTTCGCTCGCAAAAATCATGATGCGCCGCGCGATGAAGCGGAAGTCTTCGCCGGCGTGCAGCATTTTTGCCAACCAATACATCGCGCCTTTTTCATCCGACGCGCGCATGCTCTTAATGAACGCGCTCATCGTATCGTAGCGCGCGTCACCAGCGCGATCGTAAACGATGGCTTTCTGCTGAATGCTTTCCTCGGCGACCGCTAGCGTGAAGTGAATAGTGGGGCAAGTTTCCAACTTGCCTTCTGTTGTAGATCGCAAGTTAGAAATTTGCGCCACATCGGGCGTCGTCGTCAGCACGCCAATCTCCAGCGCATTCAAACACTTGCGCGCATCGCCGTCGCTTAGCTTGGCGAGATGCCGGCGAGCGTTCTTGTCGATCTTAACTGTGTAATTTCTGAGCCCGCGTTCCCTGTCGGCGAGCGCGCGGTCGATCAATTCTTCCAGCTGCTCGACGCTGAGCGGTTCGAGTTGAAAGACCTGGGACCGCGAGACGAGCGGACTGTTGACGTAAAAGAACGGATTGTAGGTCGTCGCGCCGATCAGTCGGAGGTTTCCGCTTTCGACGTCGGGCAGAAGAATGTCCTGCTGTGCTTTGTTAAAATGATGGATCTCGTCGATGAACAAAATTGTTTTCTGTCTGGAAGTTTGAAGTCGATGGGCCGCTGTGGCGATGACCCGGCGCATTTCGGCGACGTTGCTTTCCACGCCGCTAAGGCGAACAAACTTGGCGTGCGTCATATCGGCGATGATGTAGGCGAGCGTTGTTTTCCCGGTGCCCGGCGGCCCGGACAAAATCACCGACGGCAAACGGTCCGCCTCGATGGCACGACGAAGCAGTTTTCCGGGCCCGAGAATGTGTTCCTGGCCGACAAATTCTTCGAGAGATCGCGGGCGCATCCGGGTAGCGAGCGGCGCGGCGGCGTTCACGTTCGCAAGATCAACATCTTTCTCGGCGCTGAAGAGATCGGGCATAGGTTAAAACTACGGCGCGTGCGGCGTCATTTCCAGTTGAGCGGAGCCGTTAAGCAGGCCTAAGCTGTTCGCTGTAAATACGAAAAGTATTCTCGTCCTGATCGATCGCTCGGATGCGACACCGCATGTAATTGAGCAAGCCAACCAGTTTGCGCGCGCTTTTGACGCCGAGATTCATCTTGTCCACGTAAGGGAATTAATTCCGGCGGCGCCTCCGACCACGTTCGGCTACGGGTTGCCGGAATGCCGGAATTGATGCCGATGTCGAACGCTCCCCTGCCAATGGTTGATCGGGTTTTGCCCACGACTGCGGCGCTGAAAGTAAAGAGCTGGCCGATTGGCAAAAAGAAATCAGGCTTTGAAGATCGAAACTCGTCTCAATTATTATTGGTTTCCGAAAAGATTGGAAGAGCTGCGGTAGCACCGACTGAGATAATAGGCGGAACTTCGCTCGGGAAACGCCGTAGTCGTTATTGGAGGCCATCTGCTGATGCAGAGCCGACCGATTAACGGCCAAAGCGTAAGGACGTGAACATTTCGAGTAGGCCGCGCCAACCATTTCTGGGTCTGGCGCTGATGGCGGCTCTTGGAATCTTCCTCGCGGATTTCTTTCCTGTCTTATCGTCGCGCTGGCTATTCTGCGTTTTCCTGTTTGCAATTGGCGGTTTCGCGACGTTGTGCCGGCCAAAGCTAAGATCGACATATGGACTTGTTGGATTCGGCTTCTTTTTACTGCATAGTTTTCACCTCGAACAAACACCCGGTTTGCGGCTGGCCGCAGAATTGGGGGAGCGTTCCCGCGCGATCGGCGTCACCGGATTCGTGGTCAGCGAGCCGAAGATTGCGCCTAACGGGTTCGCGACTTTCCTGTTCAAACTGAAATCGATCGAATTCGAAGGAAAAACCCTCCCGACGAATGCAACGGTACTTGTCCGTTGGCGGGGGAATCGAGAATTCGGCGATGAGCTGAAATTTTTTGGGATCGCAGAACCAGTCGCTCCGCCGCGCAACCCGGGTGAGTTCGATATGCGCTCGTATCTCGCCCGCCGCGATGTGCGACGAGGCCTGTTTGTTCGCTATCCCGAAGACGGCGTGTTGCTTCAAAAAAGCGCCGGCAATCTGATTCTTCGAGGGGCGCGGAGATCCCGCGCCTGGATGCAAAACGCGCTTTGTCAGGGGTTGGATGATTCACGAGACGTGCAGAATTTTATCAGCGGCATTGCGCTCGGATTGCGGCATCAAACGCCCGAAGACATCGAGGAGCCGTTTCAACAAACCGGCACGCTCCATCTTTTCGCGGTTGCCGGTCTTCATGTCGGGATCGTGGCGCGGCTTTTGTGGATGCTGGCGATGGTTGCGCGACTGTCGCGGAAGTGGGCGACGGCGCTGATCATTCCACTTCTTCTTTTTTATGCGGCCATCACCGGACTCCATGTTTCCAGTGTCCGCGCCGCAGTGATGAGCTCGATCCTGCTCGGCGGCTTTTTCTTCGAACGAAAGGTTTTCGCACTGAATAGTCTGGCGGCGGCCGCGTTTTTTCTTCTCTGTTGGGACACAAACGAATTCTTCTCGACTGGTTTTCAGCTTTCCTTCGCTGTCGTGGCTGGAATCATCTTATTGGCCGATCCGCTTTTTGGGTCTCTCCGACGCGTGGCCGCACCCGATCCGTTTCTGCCCTCGAGTCTGCTCAGCGGGCCGCGTCGTCTGCTCGATGTCGGTTTGGAATCAATCTGCCGTGGTGGCTCGGTTTCGTTGGCGGCCTGGCTCGGCTCGCTGCCGCTCATTCTCTGGCATTTCCACCTCGTTACGCCGATTTCGCTGCTTGCGAACCTGATTGTTGTTCCACTTGCCTTCTTCATTCTGGCGACTGGATTGCTCTCGCTGCTCGCGTCGCTGGCTCTATCGTGGCTCTCTATTGTCTTTAACAATGCGAATTGGCTGCTGGCGCGTCTTATCCTCTCGCTCGTGCACTGCTTCGCACAACTTCCCGGCGGGCATTATTACGTCGAGCAGCCTCATTGGCCGGAAAAAGCGCAAGCTGAGATCGCCGTTCTCGATGTTGGGGCAGGCGCCGCTGTGCACCTTCGGATGCCAAGCGGACATTGGCTGTTTGACTGCGGCAGCGGTCGGGATTACGAACGCGTCCTTCGCAATTATCTGCACGCCGCCGGCGTCAATCGAATTCAGGGATTGCTTCTGACGCATGGCGATTCGCTTCATATCGGTGGCGTGGAAGCGCTGTTGGAGGATTTGCCGCCTCGAGTTCTGATCGATAATCCGGCGGCTGATCGATCACTGGTGCATCGTCGGTTGCACCGGGTTTTCGCCGAGCGCGGAATCGATCCAACCAATTTGAGCGCAGGCGGATCTATCAATTTCTCCGGGGACGTTACGGGCAGGATTCTCTTCCCGCCGATGGGATTTACGGCGGCGACGGCGGACGACGAAGCATTAGTCGTGCAACTGGCGATCGGGCCCAGCAAAATCCTGTTTACCTCAGACGGCGGCGATGCAACCGAGGCTGCCCTTCTGGCTTCGGGCGCCGACTTGCGCAGCGACGTCCTAATTAAAGGGCAGCATCATTCCGGGAATTCCGGCTCCGAAGCATTTCTAGGCGCCGTACAACCGCAGTTGATTATAGCGACCTCGCGCGACTTTCCCGAGTACGAGCGAATCAACGACGAATGGGCTGAGCGTGTACGTGCGCGGGGCATCAAACTTTTCCGGCAGGACGAAACTGGCGCAGTCCAACTGCGCTTCGGCGAGCGGGAATGGAAGGCGCGCGCCTATATCACTGGCGAAACTTTCCGCAGAGCAAGCCGGTAGATTGGAGCGCCTTGTGCTTGAAATTTTCTCTCAAACTTGGTGGGCGGGAGATCGGCATTGTCGGGGTCAACAATTGCAAAACGAGAATCGTTGCCGCCGAGCCGTGCGATCTGCGCAAAATAGTCAGGTTGATCCGTCGCAATTCGCAGAAGACCCGCCTTTTCTAGCGCGATGTGGATTGAGTTCAAGAAATCGGAGGTAATGATTCGACGCCGCTGATGGCGGCGCTTTGGCCAGGGATCGGGGAATAAAAGGTAAAATTCTTCGACGGAAGCCTCCGGCAACAAATAGCGAACTACGTACGAAGTTTCCGCAAGCAGCACGCGGACGTTGCCGAGCATGGCCGTCTTGCGGCCGGCTTTCTCAATCCGGCCAGCCAGCTTCTCGATCCCGAGAAAATTCTTCTCCGGCGCCCGCTGCGCCAGCGCGGCGAGAAAAGAGCCATCGCCGCATCCAAGGTCGACATGCAGCGGCGCAGTGCGTCCGAAGATTACCGGCAGATCGAGGGGGACGACGTACGACTCCGGAATCAATTCGGCCACGAAGCAAAATGCAGCCACGGCGAGGCGATTCAAGCTCGCCACGGCAAACCGACCGATAAGAGCTTAAGCGGTCTGACGCGCGGTTTTCTAACCTCCTGTTGGTTGAAAAGCTTACGCTTATGGTAGCCTGACGACTTGGCGGCAAGCGAAAATGAGACGACTTATTGACAACGCCCGGCTAGGCGCACTGTCTAAGGTCAACAGTATGAAGACGATTTCCGCCTTTGCGCTTACTTGCGCTATTTGCCTAGTTTCCGACGCTACTCGGGGACAAGATTCATCTCCGGCGGCGACGAAAACTGCTATTTTTGCGGGCGGTTGTTTCTGGTGCATTCAACCCGCTTTCGACAAAAGTAGCGGGCGTGATCAAAACGACCGTCGGTTATTGCGGCGGGACGGAACCGAACCCGACTTACGAATTGGTCTCCTCAGAAAAGACCGGACTACCGTGAGTCGATCGAGATCACCTACGATCCGGCAGAAATTTCGTACGCCCAGTTGCTCGACATTTATTGGAAGCAGATCGATCCGACCCAGGCCGACGGCCAATTTACCGACATCGGTCCAAGCTATCGGGCAGCCATTTTTTACGGCGACGAAGAGGAGAAGAAAATTGCTGAAGCCTCAAAAAAGAGACTGGCGGGCTCCGGGAAGTTCAAGAAACCGATCGTTACCGAGATTCTGCCGGCGATGAAATTCTAGCCAGCCGAGGCCTATCATCAGAAATATTACCAGCAGAACCCGAAACACTTCGATGCTTTCGAACAAGGATCAGGACGCGTCTCGTTTCAGAAAAAGACCTGGGAGAAATCGCCCTAGATCTATCATCTAATCGCGCGGCGCAGGCGTGTGAACTCCACCGCTTTGCCGAGCTTGGCGCAGCCACAGAGATCGCGGCGCTCGGCGCAATTTTAAGTCGGTCGATCCTAGAACTTGTAGACGGCGGCTTGTTGCGACTCGACGAATTCGGCGCGGTCTGACTGCGAGCTTTTCGTTTAAGACTTTTGACAGTTCCTGGGCGAGAACAATCGCGATGGCGCGAGCATCGCGGGTGTAAACCGGAATTGGAAACGAGCCTGCGTTGCGGTCGTACCCGTAAATGGTTCCGTCGGTTTCCCACACGCAATAGGCGTGACCGGCAGGATGACTGTTGTAACGGACGAGAAGAATTTTTGCCCAAAAATTCTTGTCAAGGCGTGCTGGTTTCTAACTACGGCAAGATAATTGCAGGCGGAGATGACGCATCCGTTGAGGACGACGAGATCATTTTCGCCCGGGGAAAGAATAACAGCTTGTTGGGATCGGCAACTGAGGGTGACGCAAGCGAGGAGAATGGCTGGAGTGATAAATTATTTTAGCGAGCGACCTGAAATTCATAGACGGGAGCGGCTTGAAACTATTGGAGTTATAGATCTTATAGAACACCGACTTGATGTGAAGCTCACTTTTCATCGCTGGAAAAAAATTACTCACGTTGGACAGCTCATGTAAGTCGGGGCAACCAGGTGAAATCGCACCAAGCCTGCGCTACACTCTTGCGGAACAAGGTGAAACGGGAGGCGAGGGGCGTTCCTCGTCGCGTTCCCCGCAAAATTCCTTGTTTGGAGGCGAGGGGAGTTGAACCCCTGTCCTCGTCGCTTTCCGCGCAAACATCTACATGTTTATCCGGCGATGACTTTTAAGGAGCCAAACGTTGCACCGGCACACTGCCAGCTCCCGAGCGTCCGCGAAATCGATCTCACCACTCGGCGCGGTCGCTCCGCCGATTCGCCAGCCTGCTGTCCACGTTTGCCGCCGTAGCAGGCGTCCAACTGCAAAACGTCACGGTCAATTAAGCCGCGAGAGCGAGATCTTCGTGATCTGCGTTTATTTGTTTTGGTTCGGTTTTTTACGAGGCCAACGAACCATCCTCGACATGCCGCCTGCGCTTCCAACGATGAGTCGAAGCCAGTGCGCCCCCAATTCTTCCTAAAATACTTCCGAGAGGCAGAGCACGCAAATGGAGCGTTCAATAATTGGTTTTCCGGCGTATTCTCTGCCGGTGCGGAATTGGACAAGGCGATGCAAACTTCATTGACAAGCTGCCGACGGGCCGGACCGCAACATTAATCGATAAACTGCGCGCAGGCTCTGTGTGTTTTTCATCAGGTTGGGTATCGGCTGCGTCGCTGATTTTTGGTTGGTGTCGTCGGATACCTCGATTATTGGACGGGCTACGAGCGTTCGCTCTCGCTCTTTTATCTTATGCCGATCTCCCTCGGCACCTGGTTTGGCGGTTTGGTCTTTGGTTTGGTGATGGCGACTGCTGAGTGTCGTGGTTTGGATTTTATCGGATTTGGCTGCCGGAATTCCGGCTGTGGGAGTCTGGAATGCGGGAATGGCCCTGGCTTCCTACATCGCGTTCACCGTCGTTCTCTGGAAGTTGCGCACGGTGCTTGGATGAACTGGACCAGCGCGTGCGCGATCGCACAGTTGCGCTGCAGCGGGAGATCGCAGAACGAGAACGGCTCGATCAGGAAATCGCCGGAGATCGCCGACCGGGAACGTCGTCGCCTTGGGCAAAACTTGCATGACAGTCGTTGGGCAACATCTCACTGGCACCGCGCTCGGCCGCTCAAGTTTTGAGAGAAAAACTGGCGGCCGCTCGGCAATCGAAGTCGCCGAGGCGGACAAGGTGGTCCGGTACATCGAGGAGGGGATTGACGTAACACGTAACCTTGCGCGCGGTTTCTTTTCACCGGAATTGGATGCCGACGGACTCAGTGTGGCCTTGCAAGGTCTAGCCGAAAATATCTCGCGAACGATTCGGAGTTGCCTGTGCTTTCGACGGCGACGATGCCGTGTGGGTGCGAGATTCAACCACGGCGACGCAGCTATATCATATTGCACAAGAAGCAGCGATGAACGCAGTCAAGCATGCCGAAGCGCATAAGATCGACATCCACCTCTCGAAGCGTGGTAATAAGCTTGATTTGACGATTGCGGACGACGGCGTGGGCTTTCCGCAAAAACTTCCCGAACCGCCGGGGCTTGGGCTGCGCCTGATGAAACACGGCGCCGGGTTGATCGGCGCAAAATTCGCGGTTGCACGTAACCAGACCGGGGGGACAGCTGTCACATGTAAGTTGAGTATTTCGGAAGAAGATTGATTGAACGATTGATTAAACCTCGCCTTATGAACGCAAGAACATCCACTGAAGCTCCTGGCAAACGCGGCGTCTTTCTCGTCGATGATCACCCGCTTGTCCGGGAGGGACTCGCTAATCTTATCAACCACCAGAAGGATCTGGCGATTTGCGGCGAGGCAGAAGATTCCAGCGGCGCTGTCTCCGGAATTGAAGAGACGCACCCTGACGTGGCGTTGATCGATATCTCGCTCAAGAATGAATCGGGACTTGAATTGGTCAAGAATCTGGAGAGCCGATTCCCGAAAGTTGCGTTGATTGTGTTATCGATGCACGACGAAGCATTTTACGCGGAGCGCGCTTTGCGTGCGGGCGCGCGTGGCTATGTGATGAAACGTGAGACGTCCAAAAACGTGCTCACCGCTATTCGCCGCGTCCTCGAGGGCGATATTTATGTGAACGAGCGAGTCGTAAACTCGATGGCCCGGAGGATGAGCTCGCGCAAAACGGCTGCTGCTGAGCCCGTGGAAAGATTAAGCGATCGGGAATTGGAAATTTTCCGCCTGCTCGGCCAGGGCCGCACCACTTCACAAATCGCCGAAGATCTGCGTCTCAGTTTGAAAACGGTGCAAGCTTACTGCGCGCGCGCGAAAGAAAAGTTCGGAGTGAATTCGCTCACCGAGCTGCTTCGCGCGGCCATTCGCTGGGAAGATGCGATGCACGTGAAATAATTGTGGCAGAGGACCAAGCATTCTTATTCGTAACCGAGCTTGGTGACGATGGGATGACGTGAAAGAAGCTCGAGCGCCGTTTCTTTTGAGACGTCGCGCCACGGTGGAAAGCTTTCGGGTCTAATGCTGGCGATAGCAGCCGCCATTTGTGTAGTTGTAAAATGCAAACCACAGAGATTTGCAAGGTCGTCGAGGGCCTTCGCCGGATTCGCTTGAATATCTTCGAAGCGGACACGCCGATAACGCGGAGTGAGACTCGCGAGGCGTTCCCCGGATTCAACGTAGGTGAGGACAAGACTTAGGCAATACTCCAGGCTGTCGATCTTACCGGTTGGCGGGTCGCCCGCGGCGCGAAATGCAAGTTCGCGCTGTCGGATGCTCACTGCTGCAGCCAGGGGATGCCGGATCACATGAACGATGCGCGCATTTGGAAAGCGTTCGAGCCATGAGGGTGCGAAAAGGGTCGTGCGGGGTTCTTTCCAACCCCACGGCATCCCCAGCTTCAGCCGCGCCCGCAGCCAAAAACCCTTCGGATTATTTCGATAGCCGAAAATCGAAGCGAACTCGCGGCGAATATGGTTACACAGGTAATCGGTGCAATCGCGCTCCCCTTGGGGTGTCCGCACCCACTCAAGAAACGGCGTCGGCTCGTGCCAGGCCGCGCCTACCCGGCGAAGGTATTCTTCATGCAATCGTTGCAACGATCTGGGTTCGCAATGGCTGTCCAGGCATTGGCCGATTTGCAGACCGAGAATTTCAAGCGCGCGAGCCGTCGCGGAGGTTCCAGAACGATGTGCGCCGACGACGAGGACCGGCGCACCTTGTCGATCCTTCATTCGCTGCCGATCAAGCGGTGTAACCAAAGCGCGCGTCCAAATGTTTGAGCGCTTCCGCGGCGAACCCCTGGTCTTCCACTGAAAGATAATCGCGATAGCCTCCGACCTTGCCGCGGCGGACTTTGAACGACTCGGGGTTGCGGACATCGCGCGAGCGCAGGATTTTGGAGTCGAATACGCCGGCGGCTTCCAATCTTTGCATGTTGGCGAAATCGGAAAATTCGAGTGCGTGTCGGAATGCCTTTGGATCAGGCGAGTCTTCACCCAGGGTGGCAAGCAGGGCGCGAAAGTTTTGCTCGGGCGCCGTGTGCAACGATTCGTAGTGCAGGAGCGTGAAATTCTTCCGGCGCCCGAATTCGGCGAACCAATCATTCATGGTTTTAATGATCGACATGATTCCGTAGCGCCTGTCGCGTAAAAGATCGCCTGCGCTTTTTTCCTTGAGCTGTTGCGGCGTTTCTCGCGTGCGATGAACAAGCTGCATATAAAGTGACACGAAAGCATCGCGTGGATCGCGCACCAAAAGGATGACGCGCGCCCGAGCCAGTTCGCGCGCGGGCACAAGGTATTTGCCACGAATCCGGTCCCAAAGTCTGGCCTTCATCCTTTGTTCGGCGAAATCGTGTGAGAAAATCAGCCGAGGGATGTCGGGTTCGTGATAGTGATCTGGTCTGAGGGTAAAAGGCCGGCCGGCGCGTTTGCAGAAATATGCGCAAAGAAAAGTGCGTACCCAGGTGCGTCCGCTTTTTGGTACTGAAATGACAATGGCGTCGCCGCCGGAAAGTTCGCGCGCTCGGCTGCTGACATTCCATCGCCTCATCCTTCTGCGACCGATCGGCGACGGAAATTCACCGGGAACACGCGCCACCTCCCGTAATAGCTTTACGTAGCCTTGGGTAAAAGTTTCCAAAGAATAGCGCTTCTCGATTAACTCGCGTCCCCGCATTCCAAAATTTTTTCGCTGTTCGGCATTTTCAATTAAACTTCCAAGTGTCTCGACCCAATCGTTCCTGGGTCCGGGCTAGGAAGCCGTTTTGGCCGTGAGTGATGATCTGGCTGTTCACTCCGACGTCGGACGCGACCACCGCCGTTCCCACGCCCATGTATTGCAAGATCTTGTAACCGCATTTGCCGCGCGTCCAAACCGAGTCCCAAAGCGGCATGATGCCAATGTCGAAACTGGCGAGGTTTGCCTGCTCGGTTTCCAGCCGCCACGGCTCGTTTTCCACGGCCACGCCGTCGAGCTGAAGTGGCTTATCGCAAATGACTTTGAGCTTCAAACCCGGGAAACGTTCAGTGAGCCGCTGGAGCGCCGGCTGAATGTAACGCAGATAAGGCAATCCGTCGCTCAATCCTAGCCAGCCGATCGTCAGACCGCGGCCTTGGCTGTGTCGTTTCAATTTATACTTGGTCAGATTGATTGATGTCGGAAGGATAACTGCGCGTCGGCCGGACGCTTCCGCGAAGCAAGCTAGAAAATCGTTACCGGCTACGACCGCTTCGCAATACTTCAGCGTCCGCAAGAATTTTTTGAAGGTCTTTCCCCGCAATGGCCGCCGATGCTTTTGCTCGCGGAACATCACCGCGTCGTCGAAATCGAAAACAATTCGTCGATTCGCACGTTGAAGCAGAAAGAGTTCGGCTTCGCTAAAGCCGATAGTTTTAAACAGCACAACGACCTCATGTCGCGCCGCCTCTTTCAAGAGCCGCAACCGGTCGGTGAAACTGGAACGGCGCGCCGGAAGCACCGTGGCCTCAACCCCAAGTCGCAGATAATGATCGAGGCAATCGCGCAGGCGCAACCGTGTGCTTGGCGCATTACCGTGTTCAACCACACAAAGGACTTTCATGAACTGATGAGCGATAGAGCGTATTATACGACACTAGCGCATCAAGAAACCATCAGCCATGCGGCGTTGCTTCTCGAACCTCAAACCTGTTAGGCTCTTGGGGAAGCTTGTGCTTCCAATCAGCTGGGAAGCGCGGCTGCCCGGATCTCATTTGAGCCGAAGGTTGCGGTTCAGCGTCGTCCCGTGCCCCAGCGTCGATGGAGAAAGCGCTCCCATGGCGAGAACAAAATTTTGTCGGTCAACAATCCGATCACGATGATCACGAGCATGATGCCAATCACCTGATCCATTGCATTCAATTCCCGCCCGTAATGGAGAAGATGGCCCAAACCGAATCCGGTTAGAATCGTCACGTAGATTTCCGCGGCCATAAGCGACCGCCAGGCGAAAGCCCAGCCTTGTTTCATACCGCTAACAAGAAATGGAAGCGACGCGGGCAGGATCACGCGCGTCCATTTGTGAAACGGATTCGAGCCCATTGTCCGGGCAGCGCGCGCGAAGATCGGCGGAATTGTGCGCACGCCCGTGTCCGTCGCAATCACGACGGACCACACAGTTCCCATGATCACGACGAATAACATCGCACTCTCGGTTTGCCCGAGCCAAAGAAGTGCCAGCGGAACCCAGCACACGCTCGGCAACGTCTGCAATCCGAGGGCGAGTACTCCAATCGTGTCTTCGACAAATTTTGACGACGCGGTCAGAAGCCCCAATGGCAAACCGATTGCGATCCCGATAAAATATCCAAGAAGCAGGCGGCGCAGGGTTACACCGGTGGCTTGCAGGAGAGTGCCATCGCGCACTGCACCGACGAGATACTCCCAGACGCTCAGGGGGGAAGGCAGCAACACCGGCGACCAAATTTGCGCGCGGACGACCGCGGTCCAAATCGCGACCAGGGCGACAAAAAATAAAATGGCCAGGAACGTGCGCCTCATCAATAAGCCACTGCCGTATCGCGAATGTACCCCTTCAGAGCCGCGGTGAGTTTTGATGCGTGCTGCGCAATTTCGATGCTGTTAAAATCGCGCGGTCGCGGAAGGTACACTTCGAAGATTTCTCGGATCCGTCCCGGTGTCGGCGACATGATCATCGACTCGATCAGCGAGACAAGCCGCTTCGCGGACGTTGTGAGTGACGAAAATTATTGTTTTACGCCGCTTTTGCCAAATTTGCTGGATGTCTCCGTAAAGTTGTTCCCGTGTCATGGCGTCGAGCGCGGCGAACGGTTCGTCCATCAAAAGCACGCGCGGATTGGGAGCGAGCGCGCGCGCCAGCGCCACTCGCTGTTTCATCCCGCCGGAAAGCTCGTGCACATTCGCTTCGATAAACTTTTCGAGACCGACCAGCTGGAGGAAAAATTTCGCGACCTCTCGGCGTTCCGAGTTTCTTAGGCCAGGTTTCAGTTTCAAGCCGAACATGACGTTGCCGAAAACCGTGAGCCACGGAAACAGCGCCGAGTCTTGGAACATGACGAGCCGGTGCCGGCCCGGTTGGAGCACCGGTTGATTGTCGGCTAGCACCCGTCCTTTATCCGGCTTTTCCAGACCGGCGATGATATCGAGTAGCGTCGATTTTCCGCAGCCGCTTTGCCCGACAATGACGACGAACTCGCCTTCTGCAACCTCCAGCGAGACATCATCCAGCGCGTGTATAACCTGGCGCTTTTGGCGAAACCATTTCGAAACGTGGTCGACAATGAGCTTCGCCGGTGGCGGCCCTTGCAGCTCTTCTTGCAGCGACATTAGGGACTTTCGATCAAACGCGCGAGATCGGGCGCGTCACGTAAAAAACCGGCGGCTTTCGCGTTGGAGACAAACTTGTCAAGTGCTTCGCGACGAACTTCATTAGTAAGGACGATCCGTTTCCACGCGTGCGCGATCGGCTCTGCCGACATTTGTCCCTTTGTTTCCTCCCGTAACTCCGCGACCACAAGTTTCTGCGCTTCCGCCGGGTTCTTCGCGATCCAATCGGTGAGCGCTTGATGGGCCTTCACGAACTGTTTTACCAAGTCGCGGTTACCGTTCAAAAATTTTGCAGCGGCGACAAGAACCGTGGTGGGTGAATCCGCTTCTTCGACAATCACTTTCCCACCTGCTTCCATTTCTAGACGCGAAACCCACGGTTCCACCGTCCAGACGCCGTCGATTCTTTGCTGCCGAAAAAGCGAGAGCTGGTCGGGATTCGCCGTAGGCAAAACCTGGGCATCGCCACCCAGTTGCGTAATCTTTAATCCGCCGGCAGTGAGCCACGCCCGGCAGGACACGTCCTGCGTGTTTCCCAGTTGCGGAGTGGCAATTTTCTTTCCTCGAAAATCGGCAGCCGTTTGCAGCGCGCTTTTTGCCAAAACGACCAGTGCCGCACCGCCATTGGCTGCGCCGGATACGATCCGAATTTCTTCGCCGTGCGATTTCGAGTAGGCGTTAATCGCCGGGCTCGGGCCGACGTAAGTCAGGTCGATCGAATTTGCGAAAATCGCTTCAGTCGCGCTTGGTCCCGCGTTGTAGACAAACCAATCGATCCTCGTTCCGGCGCCGAGGCGTTCTTCGAACCATCCTTTGCCTTGCCGTGAGAGGGCATGCGCTACGAGCGCCTGAACATGGGTGACGTTTGGAAAATGCCCGACCCGGATTCGTGTTTCGCCAAAAACAGAAGTCGTCTGCACAACCGCGAGCAAGATCGACAATGACCAGATAAACCCGCTTCGTGCCCAATGGCGCCTGACTGCATCAGCCAGACTGGTTCTCGCAGCTGCTTGTTTTTGCCCTCTGCTGTGAACTCTGCTGCCAACCATCATTGTGTCGAAAGCTTCGATTTTGGCAGAAATTGAGGGCAACAATCAATCGTCGAGAAATTGTAGCTGGCGTCGTTTTCGGCGGCGGGAATTACTTCAGCGGACGTGCTACAAGGATTCCACTATCGCCGCGATAGCGATAGAGGTACTGCGAAGGTCGGCTGTCGATAACAACTTTACCGTAATTGCCCGGAGAGGAGGCGTGCATGAAATGCAATGCGCCGTCACTTGTGCGAAGGGCGAGCCCGACGTGCGAGGTCGAATAGAGACCGCCCGGATCGCGCGAAACGATGCCGATGATATCGCCGCTTTGCAGTTTCGATTCGATTCTGCCGACCCGGCTCTTCGGGATCTGGTAAAGCGGTCGAGATGAAACATCGGCTTTCCATTTGGGCGAGCGGCCCGAGCAACGATTTATTTGCGGCAAGATAACGGTAATGTCGCCAGCCTTGTGTCATTTCCCGTGCCGAGTGAGGCACGCTCACTCCACCCAGCCTTGAAGTCAGATCTTCCACCAAGCCGCGGCGATCGTTGTCGTAAAGCCAATCCTCCAAATAATGGAGGCGCGAAAGATATTCGCCGGTGCACACGCCGCTGCGGTAGCGGTCGGTCTCGATGTAGCGCAGGAGCATTTCCGGCGTCCAATTCTCATCCGGCTCGTTCAGCATTCGCGCAAAAGCCAGCGAGGTCTCAAAAAATGTCCAGCAATCCATCCCGGTAAAATTTACCGAGGGCGATTCGACTCGATTGTCGATCTCGAGTGTGAAATGTTTATAGCGGGTGCCGAGCAGCGCCTGCCCAATGGCCGCTGTCCGCTCGCCAATCGGCAACGATTTCCAATCGTTACTCCTTGCCATCGCGACGAGTCGGTCGAACTGACCACGTCCTTTAAAAACGGTGTTGAATGGCAAATGGGTCTCGACCGCCGCTGCCACCGAACAAGATAGAAGAATTATTGCAAAACAGACCGCAGATTGCGGCGTTTGTGTCAAACGCCGAACAATCGACAGGCGCTTGGCACAAGCGCCTCTACAATTCCAACTGCGCATATCGCGCACAACTGAAGTCGAAATTTCCGTGTAATCAACCGCGTTGTAGGTGCCGGTCCGAGGCGAACTGGCATTGTCCGGGGGCGGCGAGGCGTTTCCGATCTGGATCTAACGTTTTAGCCAATCGTCGCGGAGCGAATAAGCGCGCGATTTCAAGAACTCCCGCGGCCGTTCGCCACGAATTGGTTTCACAAAATAGCGCAACGCACGCCGGCTCAGCCGCGGCTCGTAGCCAAACTCGGACATCAGGTCGCGGCAATGCCACTCGACCCAGCCGATTTCATCTTCGTTCAACTCGCGCTGCCATCGCGTTACCGGTTCGGCGCTGATCTCGGAAAACCGAACGCCCGCGGCCGAGTTGCCCGACCATGAGCTGCCGACCTTTGTCGGATTGAGAACGACCTCCGGATCGAAACCGATCTCGAGATAATCGCACACCCTTTGCATCGACATCGACGGATCCAGCGCAAGGTTCTTCGTAGCCCACGACCAAACCTGAAACGTCGCCATCGCCGACCTTCTTCGCGAGCTTGGCTGCGACAAGCCAGTGCGCGATTACATAATAAACCGAGAAGCGTCTCGTCTTTCTTGTCTTTTCGAGAGCAATCTGTGCCGCCAGAAGTGCGCGCGGATCGCGCATTGTGACGAGGAGTTTCGCCTGCGGGAAACGGGTGAAAATCGCCGGAATGTAATTGCGGTTCGCCGGCGTTTTCTCGACCCAGCGTTTCACACGCTCGAGCGGAAGGCCTAGGACCTTCGCGTAAGATTCCATCATTAGAACGAGCAAATCTCGGGTTGCATTTGCCGGATCGAACGCCGTCCGTTCGAATGTCTCGAGAAACGCTTGCTTTGGAAAACCGGCGTAATCTTGTTTGCCGCGCCTGGCCTGGAATCCAAAGAGCACGTTGGTCCAGGATTCCTTCGTCAGATAATCGAATTGCGCGCGCCGACCGCGCGATCCGTATTTTGTCAGCACGGTGGCGAAATAAGCCGTGTCCTGCGGCATGACGAGCAGCTCCGGGTGGCTGTCGAGCAGCGAGACTAACAGCGTCGTCCCGGATTTGGCCGCGCCTGCGACGAAGCAGGCGCGCTGATCGAACGGCAAATCTTGCATCGTCGTAAGTGTAAATCTGGCGGCTTGGGCAGACAAACTGTCGATGATGGAGGGCGTCCGCGCTGTTGGCGCCTGATATTTGGGACACGACGGCGCGTGTCCCTCCAAATTCGTCACCAGACGATGAGCGCCCACCAAACAAAGATCGCCCGGCGGCGATTTCATTGTGTAATTTGGGAACGACCTTGTAGCTGATGAGCCAAGCCGTCCCAATTCCATCACTCACCAAAACTGCCGTCGCCGACCGCGCCGCTGGTTTGCTGCTGCAATATCGCGACGCAATTGCGGCCGTTCCGCCCGAAGCCGGATTCGGCGGCGTTTGGGAAAGCGAAATGTTTTTGTTTTATGCCGCGGTGCGTCCGTACGCGCCTAAGCAAATTCTGGAATCAGGTCGGGCCCGCGGCAAAAGCACGCTCATCCTCGCGCGCTGTTTTCCAAATGCACGCATCATCAGCGTGGAATTTGATTCTCGTTCAGGAAACGCTGCTGCGGCGGAAGAAAAACTGAAACCGTATCGCAACGTCGAAATTTTGTACGGCGACTCCCGCGAGATCTTGCCTCAGCGAATTCAAGCTGGTGACGCAGTCTTGATCGACGGCCCGAAGGATTTTCGTGCGCTCAAACTCGCCTTGCAGCTTCTGCGCACAAGCAAACCGTGCGCGGTCTTTATTCATGATTTCCCCAAAAACACATCGCAGCGAAGATTCGTCGAGCGCAATTGGTCGGACGCTTTCTTCGGCGACGATCCGTTATTCGAGCGCTTCCAGAGCCTGGACGACGAACGAGATCCGCGGGAAAATCCCCAGAGGCGTTACGGCGTTTTCGCCTGCTTGCCGCGTGAATTACCCGCGCCTAATTGCCAATTGCGCCTCCGGCTTTTCTTTGCGCGCTTGGCTTCCACCAAATCATAAAACGCCTTCGTCGGTCACGATCGTGTCCATTTCTATGTCATGACGCTCGGTTGGAACGGCGTCGAGGAGTTGAAATGAAAAGGAAATTCCGATCTTGAACGCCCGCGCGGCGCGGCCGGCCAGCAATCGGTCGAAAAAACCGACGCCGCGACCGAGTCGATGTCCATCCTTCGTGAAGGCGAGACCGGGAACAAAAATCAAATCCGGCTTTTCCGGCAACTCGAACTCCGCTTCCACCCGCGCGGTCGACGAAATGATCGCAACCGTTTTCGCATTTGCCTCCGCCAATTGCGCCAGCAAGGCGATGTCCGGCTCGTTTGGCAGCGGGGAGAAGAAGACAATGCTCTTTGCCTGCTTCCATGCTGTGAGTCGCAAAACGCGGCCGCGAATTATCTCGGAACGCGATTGTCGATCTTCCGCCGACATTGCGCGCAAACGCTGTCGCATTTCGGCGCGCAGCGCCGCCTTGAGCGCGATCATGTCTAACGCTTCGCTCATTAGCGGGAAACGTTTTGATTCACCTCCGCAAGCTTATATGGTTCCACAAACGTGCCGATTCCTTTTTCCAGAAACAGCCGCCGAAAAATAGTTCGCCCAGCATTGGCGGACGGCGCCAAACGATCGACACGGGTAACCTTGCGTCCCGGCAGCGATTGGCATAAACGCAATTTCCTGACCAGCGTTCTTATCCCGACGCTTTTCACCAAGCGTTCCGGCGACCGCTCGCGCCCTCTTTTTCCAAAAGTGCGCGAAGGCCAGATTTGCATCACCTGGATTGGTCACGCCTCTTTTTTGGTTCAAACGCACGAGGTCAATGTCTTGATCGATCCCATCTGGTCGATGTGGCTGAAAGTGATCAAGCGCCTGAAGCAGCCCGGCTTTCACATTCATCATCTGCCCTCGATTGATTTCGTCCTCGTCACGCATGCGCACTTCGATCATCTTGATCGGCGCACTTTGCGCCGTGTCGCGGCGGATCAGCCGATTGTCGTGCCGATTGGTGTGGGAAACTTGGTGCAACGTCTCGGCTTCAACATTGTTCACGAACTCGATGAATGGCAGACGATCGAGCTCGGTCCACTCAAAATTTCACTGACGCCTTGTCATCATTGGGGCGCGCGTTTTCTCGCGGATCGGCATCGCGGTTTCGGCGGATTTGTCATTGGAACCGACGGGCGCTCGGTTTTTCACTGCGGCGACAGCGCATACTTTCCCGGCTTCAAGGAAATCGGTGAACGCTACAAGATCGAGGTCGCATTGCTTCCCATTGGCGCGTACGATCCACCGCTTGCGCGCGAAGTGCACATGAATCCGGAAGAAGCGGTCCGTGCTTTCACCGAACTCGACGCAAAGACGCTGGTGCCGATGCACTACGGCAGTTTTCGTCTTGGCTACGAACCGCTCGAGGAGCCGCTCGAGCGTTTGCTCAAGTCTGCAAGCACTCAGGGCATCGAAGACAAAGTTCTCGTCATGACCGAAGGCAAACCGGTCGTTTTATGACGAAGAAAAAGTCGAACGCCGAATGCCGAACATCCAATCAGCAGAAACGCAGAGCTTGTGAATTCGAGATTGGGCGTTGGACATTGGGCGTTGGGCGCTAAGGTCGCGAGATGTCTACGCGATCCAATCGCGTCGATGTAATCGGCGCAACAACAGCAGGACTAATTGTCGCCTCCTTCTGCCTCCTTCTTCTTTGGCATGATCCGCTCGTTTTTTGGAACGACGACTATGAATTGTCGATCTTGCCGGTGTTTGCCGATGTCGCACGCAGTTGGAGCGAAGGCCATTGGCCGCTGCTGAGTCCGTTCTCATGGTTGTGCAGTAACCTGGCCGGGGAGTTTCAATACGGAACCTTTTCCATTTTTGTAAATGCGGCCGTCGTTCTCATTTGGAAATTTCCGCTGACATTTCCGCAACAAGCAGCCGCACTTTCGATCACGCATCTCTATGTCCTTGCGGCTGGCTCATTTCTGCTCGCACGCGACCGAAACTTCTCTCTCTCATTGTCGATTTTTGTTGCACTGATCGCGGCGTTGAATGGCTGGATCGTTTGTTGGGGCGCGAGCGATTGGTTCGGCGCGCTTGGCGCGTTCGCCTGGCTGCCGTGGGCTTGGTGGGGACTGGAGCGGGCGCTTGATCGACAACGATCGCACTGGCGTTTTCTCTGGCCGGCCCCGTTTGTCTATTTAGTCGTAACCGGCGGGTTTCCCTACACCGTCCTGATGCTAGCACTTTTGGTCGCTTGGCTGTCGATCAAGTCGTTAGGCCAAAACAAAAGTCCAAGGTCGACCTTGCCGATGCTGTTTGGCGCTGCATTGGGTTTCGCGCTCTCCGCCCCGGCCTGGCTGGCGATTTTTAATTACGTCCACGGTTCAGCGCGCGAAGTCCAAGCCGCGGATACGCATTGGCAATGGCTTGTTCCGCTCGCGTCGCTGCCTGGCTTCATTTTGCCGTGCTGGACAGTGAACTGGGCCAATTTCTCCGCTCGCCAGCTGCCGCACACGGCGACGGAGCTGGCCTCTGGCCTGGTGGCGCCCGCCGCCCTGATTGCCGGGTTTATCCGGCGTGGTTCGGCATTCGTTGGGGAAATAAAATGGGAGCTGGCCTTGCTTTTCCTTGTGCTCCTGCTCGCGATGTTGCCGATGGTAAGTTTATTTCGTTGGAGTTTTAGGTGGCTTCCGTTTTTTCACCTGATCCTCGCTATCTGCGCGGCGGAATCGCTGGACTTCCGGCCACGCTCAGCGGTCGCGGCGGTGACGGCCCTCGCGGCGATTGTTTTAATCGCCGTCACGATGTCGCTTTTCCGAGTCGGCGGACCCGATGCAGTTCCACTTACCTGGATTTTTATACTCCTCGGCGCAGTCTGGGTCTTCGGAGAGTTTCTCCTGCCTAACGAATTCGTGCGTGGATGGATGCCTGCTTGTATTACATTTACAGCGCTGCTCGCGACGTATCTTTGCATTCCGCCAAACTGCGGTGTCCCGAAGTATAATCTTGCTCAAGAGCTCACGAAAGCGGCGCCACTTGATCCGCAGCGCCTTTATTTAAGCGTTTATCCGCCGCCGGAAACAAGTTATCGCGTTGAAAAAAAGCCCGGACCGTTCGGACAACTCGTTAGGCCGGGCAGCACTTCCATGTGGGCAGGACTTCGCTTCGTTAACGGCTACAGTCCGATTCGGCCCGCCGGCGTCGCGCGCGAATTCGACTTCTCGATCCATGGTGAGATCAATCCGCACGTGGCGGAATATTTGCTTTGGTCGCAGGCGACTCCAAACGGATTGCTCGCGCAGTTGGGCGTTGATGGCCTTGTGGTCGCGCGAGAGGTAGATATCGATCCAAGGCCGGGTTCAGAGTGGAAGCTGGTTGCTTCAACAGATGAAGGGCGCGTTTATCACCGGATTGGAGCGCCATTTGAACGCGTGCGCTCGGTCACGTCGATCGATTCACGGCCTAACGAATTGTTCGCAACAGCAGCGATCTCGCGAATCGATGATTCGCGGAATTATGTGAATGTAGATGTAGATGTTCCGAAAGGTGGCGGTCCAGCGCTGGTTTGTTTTTCGCGCCCGCATTTTCCTGGTTATAAAGCGTGGCTCGGGAATCAAAAACTTCCGGTTAGCTCTTATCGCAGTTTGTTTCCGGTCGTGGAACTCCCCGCCGGATCGCGCGGACGACTAGTCCTGGCATATTGGCCATGGTGGCTTGTTTTCGGAAGCGGGGTTGCGATTTGCGGCGGAGCAATTTTTATCGCGTGTGTTGTAGCTGCCGGCGTCACTGGCAGCAGGGTCTTAAATTAATTCTCAGCTTGCGAGTGTAAAGATTTCCACCGGCTGCTCGACACCTTTCACGCGTTGCGGCGCCAAAGCCCGCAGGGAGGCCGCCTCGTAAAGCGTCACGCGTCGTTTTGCTGATTAGCAAAGTTGTATCGAGAGTTTTGTTTAAACCTTCGATACGCGAGGCGACGTTCACCATGTTGCCGATCACGGTGAATTCCATTCTTTCCGATGATCCGATGCTGCCCACGATGGCGCGTCCACTGTTGATACCGATCCCGATTCGAATGGGCTCTTCGCCGCGTCGTGTCAGTTCCAGATTGAGACGTTCCAGTTTGCGCTCCAAATCGTGTCCCGCCGCCAGCGCCTTGTCGGCGTGATTGTGCGCGTTGCTGTCCACACCGAAAAGCGCCATGAAACCGTCGCCTAGGAATTTGTTAATCATGCCGCCGTGCTCGGCTTCGATCACCTCCACCATGGCTTGCAGAAATTCGTTGAGCAGGGCGACCACCTGATGCGGTTTGAGGTTCGCTGCGCGAGCGGTGAAAGATCGGATATCGACAAACATCACCGTAATTTCCTGTTCCTTTCCGCCGACGCCAGGATCGCGCGCCAGAATTTGTTCAGCCACTTTACGTCCGACGTGGACACCGAAAGTACGCCGTAATCGTTCGTTCTCGCGCAAGCCTTTGACCATGTGGTTGAACTCGCCTATGAGAGCGCCGAATTCATCCGCCCTGCGTAACGGCACCTGCACATCGAGCTTGCCTTCAGTGACGGCTTGAGCTGCGGCGCGCAATTGATCAATGGGTTCTGCCACGGAGCGGCCGATTAATAGCGCCGAGCAAAGTCCGAAGCCGATGCCAATTGCGCCGACAAAAAGCCCGAACCATTGTGAATTCGTACCCGCGGCGCCAGGGGCGAAGATGAGCAACAGAAGCGAGCCGATCGGACAAATGCCAACGGAGATCACCCACATCAAACCACGCGTGCGTAGCGAGATCGGGTGAATTCCCTTCAGTCGATCGGGTCTGACGTTGTGAAAAAATGCCTGGAACAGTCCCCATTGGGCCGCCCACTCTATGAGAAAGAAGCTTTGCGTGATGGCAATGAATCCGGAAACCGCAAATGAAATCGGAAGATGCCAGAACAGCTGCGGGCTGAGCGGTCGGCCGGTAAGCGACAAGGAAACTAAGAAGACCAGGATGCTCACCATCCAGCCGACGCCGGAAATGAGCGCGCCGTACCAGGGCAAGTGCACGAGACGGCGGCGAAGTACCTCCAATCGTTCCGGCGGAATCGTTTCGCCTTGAGACAAAGCTTTCAGCGCGGGCCGCAACGAAAGGATGAGCCACAACCAAATACCAACCGCAATCGGATAAGCGATGGCGTTCCAATAGATGGCGGTATGAATGAACCGCTCCACCAGCCCCGCGGCGCGCAAAAGCGGGTCGATGATCACCATGTTGTACCAGGTGTTGAAGACGCTCCCGAGAATTTGCGGAAGAAGCGGCGCGAACGCGGTAATAAGCAAACCGTGCCGTTTGTACGGCCCAGTCTCGTTTTGCTTCAGCGCAGCGTCCATGGACGAAAATAATCGAGAAGAATTAAACGCCCCGGCAAGTGTTCTTTTTCATAGACGTATATCAGTTGCGGAAAATTGGTCAGTTTGTCGAAATTAAATCCGCGATCCAATGGCGCGAAGAAATCGTCCTGATGACTGGGCAAAGTGTAACGTGGCTGCAATTGCCTAACGACTTCCGCGAAACGCCTCCGGCTGTCCGGCAAGGCGGCGCCAAGAATGGCAAGATCGACCTGTCCCACCGCAGGATCTGGTGGAGAACCGGGAACGCCGCCCGAGTCGATATAAATTCGTTTCCCGGCCGCTTCGACAACGAAAGCGAGCGGTTCGCCCACAACCCAATCGGAAGCTTTTGTCGGCGGACGAGCTTGCGCTTCAATTCGGCCGGGAAACGGTACGGCACCAAAGAGCCTGTCGTGTTGCACGCAGAAGACGCGAATTTTCCACGGGCCGATTGTTTGGGCAGTACCAGGCTTTACAATCTCGCACTTTTCATTCGGTACACCGAGCGATCGGACAAGATTGATTGCCGTTGGGCCGGAAAAAACTCGTGCGCCGGTACGCCTCGTGATTTCAGGCACGTCGAGCAGATGGTCGAAATGCGCGTGCGTCACCAACACGGCGTCGGCATGCGGGCGGAGATATTTCAATCCTTCGCTCACGCGGTCAGGCTTTGATTCGATTCGTTCGTTCAGCGCAGCCGACCAAAAACCGACCCGAGTAAAATACGGATCGACAAGCAAAGCATGATCGCCGGCCTCGAACTGAAACCCGTTGACGCCGAGATAGGTGACGCGAATCGCGTCTTTCGGCGGCGCTTTTGCGGTCGTGTCTGCGACGACGAACGCGGAATATTTTTCCAGTCCCGCGTGCGCGACTTGCGCGAACAAAAGCAGACCGCAAACCGCAGGCGTTGTAGCTACCGCCGTCACCGGCGGCCGGGTCTCAAATTAATTCTGCCGCTGAGGACAGCGGCAGCTACAACTTCGTCATTCGTCATTAGGATTTCGTCATTCTCCTAATAAACGTCCCGCTTGTAGCGCTTATCGCTCTTCAGTTTCTCGACGTATTGGTTCGCGTCGTCGATGCTCTTGCCGCCGTGCTCCTGCACAATCTTGCGCAGCGCCGCATCGACATCTTTGGCCATTCGGCGCGCATCACCGCAAACAAAAAATTGCGCGCCCTCGGAATCGATCCATTTCCAAATTTCTGAGGCATTATCCAACATGCGGTGCTGGACATAAATTTTTTTGGCTTGATCGCGCGACCAGGCACAATCGAGTCGCGTGAGAATGCCGTCGCGTTTGAATTGGGCGAAGTCGTCCTTGTAGGCATAGTCGCATTTTTCTCGTTGCGCTCCAAAGAAGAGCCAGTTCTTCCCTTTTGCGCCGCTTGCTTGCCGTTCCTGCAAGTAAGCGCGAAATGGGGCGATGCCTGTGCCCGGGCCGATCATAATGATTGGGACATTGGGATCTTCCGGCAGGTGAAAATGCTTCGCCGAGCTGGGATACACGGGCACGGGCGCGTTGTCGGCACGTTCAGCCAGAAACGACGAGCAAACGCCTTTCCGCTCACGGCCATGACTTTCGTAGCGAACTACATCAACGATGAAATGCACTTGATCGGGATAGGCGCGCAAGCTGGATGCGACTGAATAGAGCCGCGGTTGTAATTTGGTAAGCAGTCCAACGAATTCTTCCGGGCTAAACTTGGCCGACGGATGCTCGTTCAAAAAATCGATTACTTCCATGCCCCAGAGATATCGATCTAGATCTTCCTTGCGTTCGGGCTGGAGCAAATCCTTCAGAAGCGTCGAAGAGTTTGCACGTTCCGTGATCCCCTTCAAAAATTTCGGGGTGGGTTGAGTGATGGAACAATCGCGCAGCAGCGCTTCGCGAAAACTCTTTTGAGTTTTTGCCGAGGTCACCCGCTCATCGCCCTTCGCCCCGAGAGCGCGAATAATTTCCTCAACCAGGTCGGGATCGTTGGTCGGATAAACTGCGACTGAGTCGCCGACTTCGAAGCTCAATCGCCAGCCAGTGAGATCGATCTCGAGATGACGCGTATCCTTTTCGGATTCGGGGCCGCTCAAACGGCGATTAACGACAAGCTTGCCAGGAAACGGATTGCTTCGCGTGTAAGGCGAAGGAGACGCAGTTGGTTCGGGTGTTGTAGCTGCCGCCGTCACCGGCGGCAGAACTCTGTTAGCAGCTTCCGGCATGTCGATCTTGTAGCGGCTATCTCTGATCGTCGCAAATCTTCATCAAGTTTTTCTTTTTGGCGCTGGGGTTGTAGCTGCCGGCGTTACCGGCATGCGCCTTCCCGACGCGAAATTCCCGCGCGACCCGGGCCTCTAAGATCGACGTCCTCGCTTGGGGGAACGCCGCGTAGTTGCGAGGTCGCGCGCCGACTTTACAATCTCGCGGGCGTGTTCCGACGGACGCGCCCGAGCATGCCACCCGATCTGACGCCTAACGAATACGAATCGCCGCGCGGTCCGCGTCCGGCAATCGTTAGGCCGATCACCGGGGACATTCGGCCGCACGATCCTTACGCTGCCTTTCGCTTTGGCGGATTCCGTTTATTCACGATCGGCAATCTGCTCTCAATCATCGGCCGGCAAATGCTCGCCGTGGCGGTGGAATGGGAAATGTATCGGCGCACACATTCGGCAACCGCGCTCGGCCTCGTCGGTCTTGTCATCGCGATTCCGGTGGTTGCGCTTTCATTGCCGGCCGGACATTTGGCCGATCGCTTTAGTCGTAAGCGAATCATTCTCGTCTCGCAAATTTTCAGCGCGCTAACTTCCGTCGCGTTGGCGCTCGTTTCGTGGCAGCATCTTGCTATTCCGCAGATGTCGATCCTGCGCCAGGGAAACAGCATCTTGAGCGCAACAGCGGCAGTGTTCGAACGGCATCATCCGGCGTTTCATTTCGATGATGCTTCTATTCCGATCATTTATGCGCTGCTTTTCACCTACGGAGTCGCACGCACTTTTGCCTGGGCTGCGCGCAGCTCGTTTTTCCCGTCGCTCGTTCCGCGCGACGCGTTCGCTAACGCGGTAACCTGGAACAACAGCGTTTTCCAAATCGGATCGGTCGTTGGCCCGGGCATCAGCGGTCTGCTCGTTGCGCACTTGGGCTTCCCATTCGTCTATGTGCTCGATGCGCTGTGCGCGTTTGCGTTTTTTCTTCTTGTCCTGCCGATCAGGCCCGGCGCCCAGACCGGAAAGCGCGCAGAGAAAAATGCATGGCGCAGTTTGATTGCCGGGATGCGATTTGTTTTCAGCAAACACGTGATCCTGGCCACAATCACGCTCGATCTTTTCGCGGTTTTACTTGGCGGCGCGACGGCGTTGCTGCCGATTTTCGCCGACCAAATACTTCACTGCGGACCGGTTGGCCTTGGCTGGTTGCGCGCCTCGCCGGCGGTCGGCGCCTTTGCCATGGCGTTGACGGTCGCGTATCTGCCGCCGATGAAGCATGCCGGTAAAACATTGCTTTGGTGTGTCACCGGCTTCGGAATTGCCACGATTGTTTTCGGCCTGTCGCAGGCATTCTGGCTTTCATTGTTGATGTTGTTTCTGGTGGGTGCCTTTGACAGCGTGAGCGTAATCATCCGCGGCTCAATCGTGCAGCTCGTGACGCCGGATGAAATGCGCGGCCGGGTGTCGGCTGTGAACAATATTTTCATCGGCACTTCGAACGAATTTGGCGCGCTCGAATCCGGTTTGACGGCGGCTCTCTTTGGCCCGGTCATTTCCGTTGTCGGTGGCGGCATCGGCACGATCCTGGTTGTGCTGGCCGTGGCGTTCGGCTGGCCGGAGACGCGGAAAATCGGCGCGCTCGACAAAACGTTGCGCTGATTCAGAACCGATCGTTCTCGTGTAAGCGATCTTAGCAATGACGTTATGAAGACAAGCAAAGCGAGTTTTTGCCTAGCAAGTGCGACGATATTTGTAGCTCTCTCACTGTGCGCAGCCAGGGCGGCGTCAAACGAGCCGGAGAATTCGACGCCGCAGCAGGTATTCGACGGGATGCGCCAGAGTTTCCAAGCCGAGAAGGCTAAGGGAGTCCATGCCCGCTACCAGTGGGAGTTGAGCGGCCCGAACGGTGGCGACTGGTGGATCGATGTAAATGACGGCACATTCAAAATGGGCCGAGGCAGGATCGACAATCCCAACGTCACCTTTATTACGAGCGACAACGATTGGGTGGCGATGTCGAACGGGAAGCTAAAAGGTTCGTGGGCTTATCTGACCGGTCGTTTGAAAGTGCACGGACTGCAATCGCTCGCCAGAAAGCTTGACGAGATTTTCCCTTAGAATTTCGCCTCGATGCTCAACCTCACGTAGGGCGCGGGATCGGAATATGCGCGCCGGTCGGCGCGGTAGAAATCGAACTCGCGCTGAAAAGTGCAGCCGGCGCCGACTGTAATTTCAAACGGCTTGAAGCCGGAATAACTTGCCTGGATTCCACCGCGCTCTTCGCTGTATTGCAGAACGGCGTTGTGCAGCTGAATTTTCTTTTCCGTCGTCAACACATCATCGGTGCGGAAACTTTCGAAGAGAAGGTCAGCCAGTAGGCGGAACTCCCATTCATCGGTCGGATTATAAACCAAGGCAGGCTTTGGGAAGACACCTTCGAGGCGTAAACTGTCCGTGAAAAGCCAAATCAAACCGCCGCCGGGCGCAACTGGTGGCCACTGATAAATTGAGCCGCCCGCGCCGATCACGCCGAAAATCTTATCTTTCTTGAGCGGAAAAGATACGAATGCCTTAACAGGTATATCGAATGCGTCCCAGCTGACACGGTTCTGAAAATAAACTCCCGGGTTAATCTCGAGAGAAAGGCCGGCGTGATCGTGCACCACGTACTCAATCGCGAATTGGCCGTGCGCGGTTTGCAAGTGATCTGGCAATCCATTGTCCGTCCCGCCAAAATCGAACCGTTCGTATTCGGCTCCCGCTCGAAAATACCAATTGCCGGTAATGAGGAAGCGATGATTGTAGCTGAAATCGTCGTAAACCGAATCGCTGTGACCAAGTCTACCGGTATCGTCGTCGCGGAAATCACTGCTCAGGGTGTAGGTCGTCTCGTAATTAAAGATATCGCGCGAGTTTTGTTCCTCCGGGCTGGGCGCCGGTGAAGGCTGAATCTCATAAGATGTTCCGGCGACGACGGAACCAACAGCGCCAAAAAGCAGTGTCGCGCAGAAAAGCTGGAATTTTGTCATGGTCGTGGGCGCAGGTGAGTGATTGTTGATCTTGTATCGGATGAGCGAACCGATTTCCGTCTATCCCATCAAAAGGATTTCGGCAAGCAGCGATTAGAAAAGCTTGGTCCAGCGCCAGTTTTTCTGCCAATCGCGGTATTTGACTGGCTCCAAAGGATGAATAACTTTCAGGACGAGCTCGTGAGCAATTTGCCTCTTTGCCCTCAGAATTGCGCCGCCCTCGCCATGGCCAATCCCCTGGCTGGCACCGATCATCAGGTTGCGACTTGGTTCCATGCTCATCTCACCCGCGCGTTCGTTGCCGTGCTGCATGTATTCACCGAGTTCGGCGCTAGCGAATCGATCGGTGTCGTTCTGTTTTTCGTCGTTGTGTTCTTTATCTGGAAACGTTGGTGGCCGTCATTGGTCACACTGATTGTGGCTGTACCGGGTGGCATGTTGCTGAACGAATGGATTAAAGTTTTGGTCCACAGACATCGTCCGTTCGTAGACGGCCCATTCGTCGATTGGTCGGGCTACAGTTTTGCCAGCGGTCACACCATCGGGGCGACCTTGCTTTACGGGCAGCTCGCTCTCTTCATTGTGCCGGCAATCAAGCGACGGCGTTGGCGCATCGTCACTTTTTCCACGGCAACTTTCTTTGTCTTGCTGGTTGGTTTTAGCCGGATCGCACTCGGCGCACATTATTTGACCGACGTCCTGGCCGCGATTTTTTTCGGAATTATTTGGCTGACATTATGTCTGTTTGCCGGCAAGCCGCTGCATCGAAACCGGTTTCCGATTTCGAGCAATGTCCTGCCGGACAACGGCGTGGCTCTCGTCCCTATTCAACACACGGACGAACTCGCGCAAACGCCGTTGGCGTAAGCAAACGCGGTCCGACATCGCGGGCACGCGTCTGTATTTTGTGCTAGCGTCACGCGCATTTTATCTCGCGGCCCGATGAAAGCACCAGGCAGAGTTCAGCTTACCATTTATTTGCTCGGTTTTGGCGGCGCGGTGCTGTTTACCGCGTTGCTCATTCGGCAAGGTGTCAAGTCGGTCGGCGTAACAGTCGCGACGGCTGGTTGGGGAATTGCGGCCGTGGCCGCCTTTCATTTTGTCCCTCTTTTTCTTGATGCGGTCGCCTGGTGGGTACTCTTTCCCGAAGCGGAGCGCCCACGGTTGCAAAGCTTGTTTTGGTTGCGTTGGATCGGCGAATCAGTCAGCAATCTCGTGCCCTCGGCCGCGGTAGGCGGCGATTTCGTTCGGGCGCGTTTGGCCACAATCACCGGCACGCCCATGGCGGTTTCGGCCGCAACTGTGATTGCCGATATCATACTCGGAGTCATCACGCAGATCATTTTCACGTTGCTGGGACTGGTCCTGCTCGTCCGGGCGACGGGCTGGACCGGTCTGGTCGGCCCAACCTTAATGGGTGCATTGGTCGGCGTTGCGGCCATTATAGGATTTTATTTCGTGCAGCGGCTTGGAATGTTCCGCCTTCTTAGCACGGTCATCGCTAAGCTGGTCAGGTCAAAAGAGTGGAGTTCCCTCGTCCAGAGCGGCGAAACGCTCGATCAAACCGTTCGCGCTGTGTATGCGCGGAAGGGCGTCATCGCCTGCTGTGTATGGACGGTTGTTTCGTTGATTGTCAGCTCGGGCGAAATCTGGATTGCGCTGCACGCCCTCCGCGTGCACGCCACATTCATAAACGCCCTCATCCTGCAAAGCATGGCCATGACCGTTAAGTCGGCGGCATTCCCCGTCCCGGGCGCGCTCGGCGTGCAGGAGAGCGGCTATCTCGTGATCGGCAAGCTCCTCGGTATTCAGGGAGAAATGGCATTCGCGATTTCTCTGATCGCACGCTTCCGCGATTTGGCGGTCGGGATTCCCGGACTGATCGCCTGGCAATTGATCGAAGGGCGGCGGTTCTTACGGGCACGATCGCTTTCAAGTGAGCGATAAAGCGGCAGCGTAGCAATAGCCCGACGCAGAGCTCTAAATCGTTTGTTTACTTTTGCGGTCTTCTCAAAATTGGTTCGAACATTCCACCAGATCAAGGCCAGACCGGTCGGAATGACGAGCTGCTTTCTCAACGTGCGCACAACGTCGAAATCGTCATAGGCGCGGAGGAAAGTGAGCGCGAACGGCAACCATCGTTCGTCTGGCACCCGATCAACCATGTCGAGTAAAAACACGAGCAAGTCATCGGCATGCCGCTCCTTCTCGCCGAGCGAGCGCTCGTGCATGATTTCGAAGTCAATCAATCGGGCGCGGCCAGTCTTTTCATTGTAGATCACATTCGGCATCGACGCATCGCCGTGCGACCAGCCGCCGTCGAGCTCATCGACACGCATTGCGTGTGCGCGGCGATACTCTCCCGCGGCCGCCTGCAACATCTGCCGCGTGAGCGTGTGCGCGTTCATGTGGTCCCAGAGGCTGCACCCCGGCAATTTATCTTCAACGATGGTACGCGCATCAGTGATGGTCGCGCGAAAACGATCGCCGTTTAGCATCTGAAAACACTTTGTTTCCCAACGCGTCCACTCCCGTACCTTGCTTACGTAGCGAATGTGCGTGTTGGCCAGGCGGAAATAGAGATTGATCCAATCCGCGACGCCTTCGCCGTAAACATTCCGCCGTTTTACAATGACGGGCCGGCCACGCCGCACCTTTTCCGTGATTGAATAATCTTTAACGATTCGACGAATGACGTCGCCGCGTGCGACAGCTCATCGGGTATGAAGCGATCGAAGAGCTCTGTCGCTTTTGCGATGCTGATTTCGCCGATGCCCAGATTCAACATTGGTTTGCCCTTCGACCCTCGTTTCAGCGTCGCTCGCCGTTTAGACGAATTTCTCACGCTGTAATTCAACAATCCCGCGTGCTCCAGTGTGCGGATTGGCTACAATGAAACCGTCTCGCCGATCTTCAGCACGTGCAACTCGGCTTTCACTTCACGCTTTTTCAATTCGCGGTCGAACGCTTCCGGCGTGCCGGTCAAGACCGGAAAGGTGCCATAGTGCATGGGAATGACGGTGTCGGGACCGACCAGTTTCACCGCATCGGCGGCACGTTTCGGCCCCATCGTGAAATGATCGCCGATGCAAACGAGCATGACGTCGATTCTTTGATAGCGCGACACGAGTGCCATGTCTGAAAACAAATCCGTGTCGCCTGTATGATAAAATCTTGGACCATTGCGAATCGCCACGATCACTCCACTGGGATTTCCGCCGTAGAATGGCGGCGAGCCATCATTCTTCTCGATGCCGGCGCCGTGCCACGCCGGCACAAACGTTACGTTCACTTCGCTATCGAGCAGGTCGAGCGTGCCGCCGAAATGGCCAGTTGTGTCAGCATTGGCTAGTTCGCTCGGGTAACCCAACGCCGACGTCATCGCGGCCGATAAGTCGAATGTTGCCACCAGCTTTGCCCGTGTTCGCTTTCCGATTTCAACCGCGTTCCCGACATGATCGGAGTGCCCATGGCTAATCAAAATTAAGTCCACCCGCTTCAATGCCGCGACTTCTTCCGTCCCTCGCTCGTAAACCGGATTTGTAAGCCAGGGATCCAGCAGCAACACGCTTCCTGCCGGGGTAACTATCTTAAATGCTGCTTGGCCGTACCAAGTCAGTTGGGTTTGCGACGTTTCAGCCATGCCTGTCACCAAACCGAAAATGCTACTGCGAGCAAAATGTTTTCAACACACCGTCTCGCAGCTAAGATCGAAAATCAACGATGCCGACGCCCGAAGAACATCTCGCCGCAACGGATCCGCGTCTGGCCACGCTGATTGCACGATCCATTCGATATAATATCAAACCAACTCCACTAATCCGGCCTTTTGATGCACTGGCCGAGTCAATCGCCTATCAGCAGCTAAGCGGCAAAGCCGCCGCGACGATTTTCAGTCGGGTCCGCGCATTATATCCGCCGCGCAAATATCTCGATCCGGAAAAAATCCTCGATACGCGGGATGAAAATTTTCGTGCCGCCGGTTTGTCGCGCAGTAAAACGGCAGCGTTTAAGGATCTCGCAGCGAAAACAATTGACGGCACGATCCCATCGGGGCGCGCGCTCACCCGGATGAGCGACGAGGAGATCATCGCCCGCCTCACTACCGTGCACGGCATAGGACGCTGGACAGTCGAAATGCTTTTGCTTTTCGATCTTGGCCGGCCTCGATGTCTGGCCGGTGGATGATTACGGTGTCCGCAAAGGCTTTGCGAAAACTTTCGGACGGCGAAAACTTCCCAAGCCGAAACAGCTGCTCAAAATCGGCGAAAAATGGCGACCGTATCGTTCGGTTGCGGCCTGGTATTTTTGGCGCGCCCTCGACCAACCCGAAAAGACAAATCGTTTCGATGGAGATTAAACGATGAAGCGTTAAAGCGTCCCGCTTCAACCCATCAACGCTCCAACGTGCGCGAAGCGCGCATTGACTTTGCCGCTGTGTCTCACTAAAACGCCGGGATATGGCGATGATCCACGTTAACCGGGGCGCAACGAGTCTGGGCGCATTTGCAGAAGATCAAGTTCGCGAGGGACTTCGCGCCGGCCGTTTTCTACCGAGCGATCTCGGTTGGAGGGAAGGGATGGCGAACTGGCAACAGCTTTCGCAATTCCCCGAGTTTGTCGCCGACGTCGGCGGTGCGTTCCGCCCACCGCCTCCGCAAGCGCCAGCAACATCGAGAATCGCGCCATCCTTGGCAGGATCGGCACCGGAAGCTGCGGCGCCGCGCAGCGGTCTGCCCTGGGACCATCGGCAGGAAAAAGGATTGTTCAGCGCCTTTATCGAAACCTTGCAGATGGTTTTGACGAGACCAAGCGACGCATTCACTGCGATGAAGCGTGAAGGCGGTTTCGGCGAGCCACTGCTATATGCGATCATCGGCGGGACCGTCGGACTAGTCGTTTACTTTCTCTACCGCTTCGCATTTCACTGGGTCTGGGCCTTTTCAAGCCGACCTGATCTTTTCGCTCATTTCTTCGGGGGAATCGGATTGATTTTGCTCCTGATTTTGGCACCGGTGATGATTGTCATCAGCGTTTTTATCAATTCGGCGATCCTGCATGTCTGTTTGATGATCGTCGGCGGCGCGAAACAATCTTTCGAGACCACATTCCGTGTCGTTTGTTTTTCCGGCGGCTCGGTGCAGCCGTTGATGATCATCCCGGTTTGCGGAATATTCATCGCGGGAGCATGGGGTATCGTGCTTCGCTGCATCGGATTGGCACGTGCCCATGAAACCGATACCGGCCGCGCGGTTCTAGCTGTGTTGCTGCCACTGATTGTTTGCTGCGGTGGCGGCCTTTTGATTCGCGATGATGTTCGGGGCGCTCGGTGCCTGGAGCGCGTCACAGCACTAGCTAAAGCCCGATGCAGCTTTACCACCGTCGGCTTGCTCCTGGTGAACTCGATCATGAACTGCTCTGGCTAAGCGTTTCGCTTGGCTTACTCGGAACCGCAGCGATTTGGTTTGCGCTCGACTTGCCCTGGCCTCGCTGCATGTTCCTCCAATTCACCGGACATCCATGCGTCACCTGTGGCGCGACCCGATCGGCGTTCGCATTTTTTCACGGACACTTTTCCACCGCGTGGGAGTGGAATCCACTCGTGTTTGTCGGACTGGCGGAGTTGTCGATCTTCGATGCATATGCGGCAATCGTTCTTGCCACGCGCGCGCCGCGATTGCGAATCGCGGGTCTCAGTTCCGCAGAAAAGAGTTTCATGCGAGGTCTCTTGCTGGTCTTTGCTGGCGCTGAATTGGATTTATCTGCTCTCGCGCCCGCGCGGGATTTTTTGATTGGGCTCTTTCAAAGCTGCCAGTTCGGATTTCGCGAGCGCGCGCCAATGGCCGCGGGGAAGATCGCCCAGGCGAAGATTTCCGATTCGGGTCCGCACGAGTCGTTTTACCTTGTAACCGACCGCTTAGAACATCCGGCGAATTTGCCGATTGATTCCCTGGCGCAAGACAACGCGCAGACGGGTGAGTGTGAGGGAACGGAGTCGAGCAATTTGTGCGCGCTGACCATCCAGAAGGATTCCGCTCAGTAATTTGGACGCTAGTGCGTGCTCCCACGGTCGATCCAAAGTGACTTCGTATTCCTTGTCGATTTTGTAGCGGGGGTGAGCGAGTTGGTGCGCAAGCTCGCCGTCGTTGGTGAGAATGAGCAGGCCCTCGGTTTTGGCGTCGAGGCGGCCGACGTTGAAGAGCCGCGGAAATTTGGAGGGCAACAGATCAAAAATTGAATTACGCGCGGCCGGATCGCTTGTAGTGGAGACGAAGCCCGCCGGCTTGTGTAAGACGATCGTTAGTGGGCGAGCGACATGAACAAGTTTGCCATCGATTTTAACATGATCCCGATCGCCCGGCTGCGCGCTGAAATCGGTGCACGGTTTTCCGTTAATGGTGACCCGGCCAGCGGCAATCAATTCATCGCAATTACGTCGCGAACCAATGCCGGCCGCGGCGAGAAAACGGTTTAATCGCACGGAAGAAATTGAGGCTTGAGAGCTTCCGCCGCGACCGTTTCTCTCTCAACCATCAACTCTCAATTAGACCTTTCCCAATTACACATCCGGCTTGGTTTTTGGAAGGCCGATGACTTTCCGGCCGTCCTTCCATTGACCGCGTTTTTTAAGCAGCTCAACGCGTTCGAACCGCTTTAAGACATTACGCTTCGCGGCGATGGTGCTGGCTCCTCTCAAACTTCGATGCTGCGACATAAATTTATTTGTGTGCGGAAAATGAGCGCCAAAGCTACTTCGCCGGGAGAAATTTTCAAATGGAGATCGCTGACCTGGCTATAGCTGATTGCTCAGGACAATAAAGCGGCCGCAGGTCGTGACCCGATGATAAATGTGGAATCGCTCCGTCAACAATTTCTCCCAATGATCAACACGCGTTTCCTCAAGGATCAGGTAAACAGCCTGTGGATCACCCCATTCTCGGAGAACGGCTTCTTCGTTCAAGGAAACATTGCCGTCGTGAGCCGCGATGTGCATTTCGTCGTCCGGTGGCTCATTCACGAGGTAGAAGTGCCGATGCAAATAAAAAACAAGGCTGCTACTGCTCTCGAGCGCGCCTTCATAAATCACTTCATCATGTTGGCCGAGCCTGGCATTAAGGAATCGTGCTGCGTCGGCGAGCGAAAATTGCGGCGCCATTCGGGCGATCCCGTCGATCAGACAAAGTCCAATCGGGAACATGGCTACGGCCAGCGAAATGCACGCGAGCCGCGGCCGTTGGGTTGAGATAAAATAGAGAGCGACGAGCGAAGAAATAACGAGCGAAATTGTGATAATGACAAGCATGGGACGTAAGCTCCACCAAGCCGGCAAGGGCAGGCGTTGTAACGCGTGCCATGTTGTCCAGCTCGAGTCCTGGTCGACCTGACTCGCGGCGCTTCCTTGTGGCAGGCGAGTAAGCAAAAGAGCCACTGCTCCAACTGCGACGCCGGTTGCACCGACTAAACTTGCACCGGCTAGCCGCCATCGCTGCGGCATTCTCTCCCACGCGGTCGCCACCCAGAGAGCGAATGCGCTCCACATGCTCATCGCATAATAATCCTGACGTTGCCCGATGAACAGGAGTGGGAGAAAAACCACGCCCATCCAGCAAAGTGGCAAAGCATCCTCAAATTCCATCTCGCGCGGTCGCGCGATTTTCCGCCAGGTGAAAATTGCTCCAGGCAATATTGCGACCAACCATGGAAACCACCAGCCGAAATGCATGGCGACAAACTGCAGTGGCGGTACGCCGTTATCGCTGCCGGGCACCTCCGGGAAAGCGCGCAGATGTCCAAGCCATTCAACGCTCACGAGTTGACGAAGAAATCCGGGGAAACGCCATTCGGCCCAAATGTGCCACGGCACGACGATCAAGAGAAACAGGGAGATGGACGGCCAATGCAGCAGCCGCCGGAAGCGGATGCGCGCTTCTCGATAAAATAGAGCGAGCAACAGAAAAACCGATGCTGGATAGACCAGCCCAAGCATGCTTTTTGTCATACAGGCAAGCGCGCAGCAAATCCAAAAACCGAGGAACCACAGCTGCCGCGAGCGCCGCTGTTGATAGCCGCAAACACCGCAAAAAATCGCGCCGGCGATGAATGTGCTGAAGACCGGCTCGGGCATAATCATCCGCCCGAGCAGAAAAGAGCCGCATGAGCTGAGATAAATCAGTCCGGCAAAGAAACCGCGCCAGTGATCGACCAGTTTTTCTCCGATCAGGAACGTTAACGCGACCGTTGCGATGATGGAAAGCGCGATGGGCAATCGTGCGGCAGCGGTGTTGACGCCGAACAATTTAAACGATGCGATGATCATCCAGTAGAGCAACGGCGGTTTGCGAAGGCGCGGAAGACCGTCGTTGGTCGGCTGCAGCCATTGGTGCGTCTGGATCATTTCGCGCGCCGCTCCGGCGTACTGGCTTTCGGTGTGGTCATAGAGATCGCCCCAGCCGATGGTCGCCAAATGTAAAAGTGCGGCCAGCGCGATCAGGCAAACGAAGAGCGCATGTCGTGTCGGCGGCGGAGCGAGCGCTCGCGGCTCGATTAACGTTTCTTCGATGCTGAGAGTGCGGGCGCCGGCAACCATCGTTGAATTATGTCTTAACTCTGAGGCCGTTGACCCTGGAATCGGCTGTTTTGCGATACTTTTCCCAGTCCGGCGGCAAACGGAGCAATTTCGCCGCCGGCATCTCGATCAGCGCCAGCATCTGGCGGCACTCGGCAATTAGCGCGCCATCAGATAGTCTCACAATCCGAAATGCGCACCAAAATCTCGCACGCTCCAATTGATCGAGCCAGCCCTCGATTGCAAGCCGGTCGCCCAATTTCGCTGCCCGCCGATAATCGATCTCGGTTCGTACGACGACGGGATATTTCTTGTCCTCGGCCATTTGCGTGAGGCGAAGGCCCAGTTCTTCGGCGAGGAGCGTCCGCGCGATTTCGATGAAGCGTAGATAAGCGAGGTTGTGCACGACTCCGCCGCAGTCGGTGTCGAAAAACATCACCTGTACTTCGGTGCGGATGCGCGGAGCCTTACTATTAACCATTGGGAAGCATCATTAGTCCGTCGGAGAGCAAACGGCAATCGTCACAATTTCACGAAGCTGATCCCGGTAAAATCCACAGAACGGCATCGATGACTTCTTGCACGCTAACCGCTTTCATACAGCGAAAATCGATCGGGCATTCACGCAAAAAACAGGGGCTGCACTCGACTTGATGCCGCAGGATAACGTGCCCGTTGCCGAGCGGGCCGGTGAGCCGCGGCTCGGTGGAACCGAAAATCGCGACTACGGGCACGCCAAGCAGTGCGGCAAGGTGCATCGTGCCCGTATCGTTGGTCAAGAGCGCGTGACAGGCGCGTAATTCATCGATCAATTGATCGAGCGTCGTTTGCCCAATGCGATTGAGGCATTTGTTGCCAAGCGTCGCCGCGATCGTCGCACCGGTGGCGGCATCCGATTTCGTGCCAAATAACACCCATTGCGCGGAAGACTGCGCCGCAATTGCAGCCGCAGCCTCTGCGAAGCGTTCCGGCAGCCACCGCTTCGCCGGACCGTATTCGGAGCCGTGGCAAAGACCGATTCTTAATTGAGAGAGCGGCCGCGTAAACTCTTGAACGGGGTCGCGCCCTACCGGAGCGGCATCTTCCCTTACTGCCGCGCCGCATTCCTGCGCAATCCGTAGATAGTGATTGACCTGCTGCTCTAGTGGGCCGCGCTTTCGCGATTCGCGTATGATCTGGTTCAACAACCAACTGCGGCAGTGCCCGCGATAGCCGACTCGCCGCGGAATCCCACTCAACCAAACTTCCAGCGCTGCGCGCATTGAATTTGGAAAAAGAATTATCACCTCAAAACGCGGCTGCCGTCGGATTAACCGCACCGTCCCAAGCAAGAGCTTGTTCGGCAGCGGCACAATTTCGTCGACTTCCGGAATCAGTTTCCAAATCGATGCAATTTTCCCCGGCGCGGCGATCGTGATGTGCGCATCGGGGCGTCCCCTTTTTATCGCGCGGACCGCCGGAACGCTCATTACTGAATCGCCGAGCCAATTGCTCGTGCGAATGAGTATTCGGAATGACTTCAAATCCCCGGGCGAAACATTTGGAGGCAGATACACGCCGCGTTTGTAGCGGGCGAGAAGAAAATTGGGCCGGGGAGTTTTCCAGCGGTTGTGGACCCAAAACCAATCCTCGGGTGCGCGACGAATTTGTTGCGCGATCATCTCGGTGGCTTTGGCGGTGAGCGATTCCACCGATTCACGGCTGGTTTCCAACGGCTCTGTAACAACCATTCGCCAGCGCGCGCTGCCATTGGTGTAAACCGCAATGCCCACCAACGCCGCGCCAGTTCGTTTTGCCAAAAGTGCAGGCAGCGGAGATGTCGATGCAAGTTTTCCAAAAAACGGAACCCACAAGCCCTGGTCGCCGGCATGTTGGTCGCTCAGAATGCCGATGGCGCCCCCGGCACGAAGCAGCTCGATGGCTTTTTGAAAACCTTCTTTGCGATCGAACATTTCAACTCCGGCCCGACCCCGCAAGCCGCGCACGTGTTCATCGATGAAACGGTTTCCCAGCTTTTGATAAATCGTGCTGTTCCTAACGTAACCGATGAAGCTCGGCAAGATTTGCGAGATTAACTCCCAATTGCCGAGATGGCTCAAAACCAGCACCACTGCACGGCCGGCGCGCAGCTGTCGATGTACGGCATCGAGGTTTTCGATCTCGACCATTTTTGCCAATTGATCCAGAGGCATAACAGCGCTTTTGACGCTGCAGAAAAGATTTGCACCGAGACGTTGAAAGTGACGACGGACCAGGCGTCGCAATTCACGTCGCGATTTCTCGCTGCCGAAAGCGATCTCAATGTTGCGCAATGCCAGGCGCCGATATTTGCAGCAATTAGCCAGGCACAAAACCCGAGCCCGTTTCCCAGCGCGAAAAGCGTGCGGAACGGCAGCGCGGCAAGCAGGGCGAAGCCTGCGCGATAAAGCAGATAAACGAAATAGTCGAGCATGCGATATCGGCGGAATGCGCTCGCGAAACGGGCTACAGCGTAAATTTGCCTGCGCCGCGCTTCAATTAATATAATGTCCATCTGTTGCAAACTTTCGTTAGGCATGTAAGCGGCTTTACAAGATCGACATGAGCAAACGCGAGAAGAATCTTGTGGATCGGTTTGAGCGAGTCGGCGCGCAAAGCGCTCACCGCTCGCGATTACAGGGCGGTCTCGTTCGGCCAACGGGTCGCCCAATCCGGAGTTGACGCGGGCGAGTTGGCAGCGGCCGATCGCCGGAAGCCGGAGATAAAAAGAGTCTGGATCCCTGGCGTCGAGATTTTCGCCAGACAACTTCATCCGCAGCGTCATCGCGGATCGTTTCGGCGAATTTGTGCGCCGCGATGAGGGAATTCTCGCCAAAATCGGGCTTTGGCCGAAGCAATGGTCGGCTGCGCGCATGTTCGCGCAGAGCGCCAAAGGATTTCACATTCATCCGCCAAGCATTCCTGCCGAGACGACTGCGGAGAAATGGCATCGACGCTTGTTCGTTGCCCAACCGCAAAATTATTCGCTGCGCCTTACGATCGGCGAGCAATGGGACGTGATGTTTTTTCGTGCAAGGGCGCGCCGAAATGATTCTGCGCGACGTGCGCGCGGGTTTGCCCTCGCGCACAATGCGGTTCTTTGTCGATGGCGACAATCATCGCAGCGCGGACAACGTTGGCATCGTGATTCCGCCGGGTGTCGCGCACGCCATTCGCGCGGAAGGATCGGAAGATGTGATCATGGTTTATGGGACGAGCACGACTTTTCGTCCGGAATTTGAAGGCCGCATCGCGAGCGAAATCGAGACCGCGCAGCTGCCGATTGGCAAAAGTTCTGCTGTAGCGGAAAGTTTGCTTCCCTTGGAAGCGGAACGGTAACAGCGTCCCCTGACCATGTGAGTGAGCGGCAATTCGATCCGGCGGAGCCGGAATTGATGGATCGGCCGCAACCGGTCTCGGCTGAGCTGGAGCGCGATCTTCGAAATCTCCGCCAACTGAATCGGTTGTTCGGCAGCCATAGCCTTGTTCTTCATTTTTTCGCCGCTGGATCAAGCCCGGTCAGCGTGACGCGGATTGTCGATCTTGCTACCGGCTCGGGCGACATTCCGCGATTGATTGTCGATTACGCGCAAGAAGATCGGCGCGAAGGTTGAGATTGACGCGCTAGATCGACAATCAGCCACGCTGGAGATCGCGAGAAATTAAGCGCTGACTATCCGGAAATTTCGTTTATTGAGGCAAACATCCTGGAATGGCAACCTGCCGGATCCCTACGACATCGTTCTTATTCGCTCGCGCTTCATCATTTCAGCGATGAAGACGCCGTGCACCTCTTGCGACGTTGCCGCGAACTGTCGCGAGAATTTGTGCTCGTTTCCGATCTTGCGACGCGGACTGCTCGCCACGATCGGCGTTTATCTTCTGACTGCGCTCATCTTTCGCGAACCGATGACGAACTATGACGGGCGGCTTTCAGCCGCGCGCGCATTTTCACTTTCGGAAATGGACGAACTGGCGGGAAAGTGCGGGTTGGACAGAACTTTCGGCCACAAGAAATTTCGGTTCGCGCGACAAGCGATTTGGCTCGAATGAAAATTGATAACGAGAGTTCTGAATGAAGATCCTGACTACAGTCGCAAGCGTGAACGCTTCTCGCACAAGCGCGCGGAACTACGTGTGCTGTGCCGACGATGGGCGCGTTGCACAAGGCGCACGGTGAATTGATTCGAGTCGCGCGCGAGCACGCCGGGAAAGACGGCGAAGTGGCGGTGAGCATTTTTGTGAATCCGCTCCAATTCGAGCCGGGAAGCGATTACGAACGATATCCGCGTCCGGAGAGAGAAGACGAAGATTTTTGCCGAAATGCAGATGTCGATCTTTTGTTTCGGCCGGCGCCGGCGGAAATGTATGCGGACGATCGTTCGGTGTTTGTCGAGGAGACTTCGCTGTCGAATACGCTTCGAGGGAAATCGCGTCCGGGACATTTTCGCGGCGTTTGCACGGTTGTGGCGAAGCTGTTCAACATTCTCGAGCCGGACGCCGGCGGTGTTTGGCGAAAAAGATTTTCAGCAGCTCGCGATCATTCGCCGAATGGTGCGGGATCTCAATTTCAAGATCGACATCGTGGGCGTGCCGACTGTGCGCGAGGATGACGGACTGGCGTGCAGTTCGCGAAATGAATATCTGAATGCGGAGGAGCGAAAACAGGCGCCGGTTTTGAGACGGGCGCTGCTTGCGGCGGAGGAACGCGCAAAAGCCGGCGAAAAATCGGCGAAAACAATTGTCGATCTTGCTCGCACAACGATCGGTGCAGGCGTCGCTGGCGCGGATCGATTATGTTGATCTTGTCGATGCCGGAGAATTTGCAGCCGATCGAAGTCGTTAGGCCAAATTCATTGCTCGCGCTGGCGGTTTTCCTCGGCAAGACTCGATTGATCGACAACATTCTGCTCGCGTGAAGGAATACGATTTCGTCGTGATCGGCAGCGGCATTGCCGGTCTGAGTTTCGCGTTGAAAGCGGCGAAGCACGGGTCAGTGGCAGTGGTGACGAAACGCAAAGGCGCGGACACGAACACGGCCTGGGCGCAGGGCGGAATCGCGTGCGTGACGAGCGACGAAGATTCATTTGAGTTGCATGTGCGCGACACGCTCGAAGCAGGCGGCGGGCTTGTGCGACGAAAGAAGCTGTTCGGACGATCGTGACGGAAGGCCCGGCGCGAATTCACGAACTTGTTGATCTTGGATTGCAGTTCGATGAGCGCGACAGTCTCCGGACATCGCGAACTTCGATCTTGGCCGCGAAGGCGGGCACTCGAAGCGGCGCGTGCTGCATGTGCAGGACGTGACCGGCAAGGAGATTGAGAACGCTTTGCTGCGCGAGCTTGGGCCGGCAATCGCATGTCGATCTTTTGGAAAATCACATGGCGGTCGATTTGATCACGGCGGCCAAACTTGGTTTTGCGGCGGAAGATCGTTGCCTTGGCGTTTACGTGCTCGATGAAAAAACAGGCGAGGTGGAAACGATCCGCTCGCGATCGCATCGTGCTTGCGACCGGCGGTTGCGGGAAAGTTTATCTTTACACGACCAACCCGGACATCGCGACGGGCGACGGCGTGGCGATGGCGTGGCGCGCCGGGCGCGACGATCGCGAACATGGAGTTCATCCAGTTTCATCCGACGTGTTTGTTTCACGCCGAAAGCGAAATCGTTTTTGATTTCAGAGGCGGTGCGGGGCGAAGGCGGAATTTTGCGGAACAATCGCGGCGAAGATTTCATGAAACGCTACGATCCGCGCGGGTCGCTGGCGCCGCGGGACATCGTCGCGCGCGCCATCGATGCCGAGATCAAACGCTCCGGCGCGACAATGCGTTTTCTCGATATCACGCGACAAACCGATCGGAGTTCTTGCGGGAGCGTTTCCCGCACATTTACGAAACTTGTTTGCGGTTTGGGATCGACATGTCGAAGCAGCCGATTCCCGTGGTGCCGGCGGCGCATTATCAATGCGGCGGCATTAAAACGGACGTGAACGGCGCGACGAGTTTGCCCGGGCTTGTACGCGATCGGCGAAGTGGGGTGCACTGGATTGCACGGCGCCAATCGGCTGGCGAGCAACTCGCTGCTTGAGGGGTTGGTCGTTGCGCACCGGGCTGCGAAGCGATGGCGCAAGTCAACCACCTTCGCATGCCAGCGCGGAGAACTATCGTTGCCGGAATGGGAATCGGGCGACGTGCAAGATGTCGATGAACTGGTTGTGATTTATCACAACTGGGACGAAATCCGGCGGCTGATGTGGGATTACGTTGGCATCGTGCGCACGGACAAGCGGCTGCAACGGGCGAGCGCGCGCCTGCGAAATCTTCAGCGGGAAATTCGGGAGTTTTATTGGAATTTCAAAGTTTCGGTCGATCTGCTCGGAGCTGCGCAATCTGGCTACGGTGGCGGCGTTGATTGTCGATTCGGCGTTGAGCCGCAAAGAAAGCCGTGGTCTGCATTACACGCTCGATTATCCGGCAACGAAAGATGAGCAATTTAAGCGCGAGACGCTGCTCAGCCGCAGTTGAGGGTGGAATGGATAGTGCTCTACCATCGATAACCGCCAGAGACGCTGGTTTTTCCGCAACGAAAAGCCTTGCTTGAGGCGGGAAATCGGATAGAAACGAGACCCGCATCCGCTAATGAGAAGGATTTTTGCCCTCTTGTTTCCTTGCGTCTGGCGCTATCAAGCGCCGAGGAGCAATCGACTTCGCCTTACGCGACCTAGCGCCGACTTTGCCAAATACGCGATGAAGCTGCGCGAGCAAGCGTTGTTAAAAGTCGAGCCGCAGGTGTTCGTGCCGACAACTTCGCGGCCGGCCGATCCAGCGTTTCCCATGGAAAACCAACATCGTGACCACGGTCTTCTGGATTGGAGAGCAGGCCGGAGGCAACAACCCGGTGCCGAATTACAGAAGCTCGCTGGGATGCGAATTGGACAAGCAATTACGGCGGATTTGATAACCCCGATCTCCGTCGCGGCGCAACTATATCCCGGTCGCCTTTATTCCGCAGCAAAATCCATTCTATTGCGCGCTGCCTTACAACGACGTGACGCACGGCCAATTCAAGCCAGAAGCGCCGCTGGTCATTCCGTGGTTTAAGCAAGCTTACATGGGGCAGGGGCAATCGGTCTGCTGGCATCGCTGGATCTGCTATTCGCAAGGGCAATCGCACCTGCTACGCGCAATGGGAAGATTGCGGCCCATTTCGGACTGATCATTTTCAATACGTCTTTGGCAACGAACGGCCCGAAGCCGAATCTAAACCATGGCGCGGGGCTCGACGTTTCTCCTGCAGTGCGCGATTACCTCGGCCTCGCGCCGACGGACGTGACCGACTGGCAGTTTGTCGATGCTCAGGATGTGCCGCCCGGGCCGTGGCGCAGTTACGGCGATAATAATAATTTCGTTATCGCGCGTCGCCAGCTGAGCAGCGCCTTGTTCAGCAGGCTGCTGGTGTGAACCCCAAGAAATAGCCCAAGGCTGCTTTTGCTCAGCCGAGCCGCGATCGCAGGCGGGCAAACATTTTCTCGAGTTCTTGTGCGCGCTCGAGCAATGGCTCGCACGTGCTGCGCTGCATTTGGCAGAAGGCTGCAAGCGGATGGAAGGCAGCCGCGACCTCTTTGTAAAACAAATCGATCGCTTGCCCAAGCTGTTGTTCAATCGCCTTCAGGAACTCGGAGCGTTTTGCTTCCATTTCCTCTTCGTAAGAACGCAGGATTTTCCGGCGTTGAATGAGAGCCACCATCGTTCCGGTAATAGCGGCTGAGACGGCGAGTATACCGGTCACGTCAGCGACGGCCGCGCTGCTCATAGCAGCGATTGCCGCTACGATCGCGCTCGCCACAGCGACTCCGGCGGGCAGCCGCAGCCGGGCCGAAGTTTCACCAAACATCTGGGCGAGCTGCTCTTCGAGCGACTTTCCGGCCACACGCTCGGCCAGGGCGAGTTGGATCGATTGGAAAAGTTCGCGCCGCTGGCGGGCGAAATCGGGAATGGCTTGTGGCAGCTGGCTGCGTAATTCGCTGGCAAATTGCTGGTCGATCATATCGTGCAATTGCGGCCAAAGTCCGCGCAAATCCGTCTCCAGCAAACGGACGGCATTTTCCACTTGCGGTTGGACCGATTGTCGCAGCTTCTTTCGATCTCCGATTTGAAACTCCCGCTGCCATCGGTTGCGGCTCAAAATCAGTTTCCATGTCCGCGCAGAAGGATAATTTGCCCCGCGAGCAGTTTTGCTCCCTGGCGGCTGCTTCGCGACACGCTTGTTCGACTCCCCGCAAAAGACCGGCGACCTGCCGCAATGTTTGATCGTGGCGGGTTTGAAGAAAAGCTCGACCCGCGCGAGCCGCGCCTCGTCCCGCGCAATCGTATCAAGAGGACTGCTCGGAGCTCGCTCAGCTAATTCATCCAGCATCAACCGCGCAGTCTGACAGGTGGAGCGGAGCTTCAACATGCGCGTGCTGGACTCGGTTACGATCAAGTTGATCTGCTCTTCCAGCGGACCGAATTCGCTCTCCCGCCAGAGCCGCTCCTTGTCGACGCCGGTAGTGCGAGCGAGCAATGCTTTGCGGGCGGAGACGGCAAAGATTGGCGGAACAAAACCGAGTTTTCGCATTGCGGTGTCCTGGAGGTGCCGGCGGATGACCTCGATCTCGGTCGGCTCGCGCAGGTCAATTTGTTGCAAAACGAAGACGACATTCTTGAGCCATTTCTTTTGGACGAAGCCCAAGAAGTCCCAGTTAGACTGCGTCCACGGGTTCACGACGGAAAAGACGAAAAGAACGAGATCGGCGCGGGGGACAAAGTTTTCCGTGATCATCTGATGCTCGGAAACCATTGTGTTGGTACCAGGGGTATCGACCACGTTGAAATCGAGCAAGAACGGAATCGGCAGGTAGCGCTCGGTTAATTGCGGCGACACCTCGACCGATTTCTCCTCTGCTCCGTAACGGAAAATGTAAACCCGATCGGTTGCGGGCAGGACGTCTACTTTGGCAAATTCCTGGCCAAAGAGCGCGTTCAGGAGTGACGATTTTCCAGATTTGACCTCGCCAACCGCGACAAAGAGCAACGGCTCGCGAATATCGCTGAGCAACGCGTGGATTGTGTCCAGCGCCGAAGAAGGACGGCGCATTTCCGAGCCGAGCTTGAGCAAACCGGCGAGCGCAGTTTCGAGTTCGCTCCGAATCTGCAGATAATGATCGGCGATCATACCGGGCAATTATTGGCCAGGAGGAGATGAGGAGATTGTCGACTTTGGGGACGGCACCGCGCCTGCAGCCGGAGGATTCTTGTTCTCACTCGGCAATGGCTTCGGCGTTTCGGGACTGCCATCGCCAGTAATTCAGAGACGGTGACGAACTTGAATCCTTTGGCTTCGAGTTGGTCGAGCGTGGCCGGCATCGCCTCGATTGTTCCGGGATGAATATCGTGCGACAAAACGATCGATCCGGCGCGAGTATTCTTCACAATTCGATTGCAAACCACAACCGGCCCCGGGCGCTTCCAATCCAGCGGATCGACATCCCAGAGAATGATTTTGTAACCGAACTCTTGGTTGATCCATTTTTTCTGCCGCGCGGTGATCGATCCATAAGGCGGCCTAGCAGAATCGGGTGTGCGCCGGTGGCGCTGAGAATTGCATCATCCGTTTTTCGCAATTCGCGACGGATACCGTCATCGGACATTTTGCCAAAATTTGGATGCGACCAGCTGTGATTACCGATTTCGTGGCCTTCCCGCGCCGCGCGGGCGACGATCTCCGGATGCTCGGTCGCGTTCTCGCCGATCACAAAAAATGTCGCCTTGATGTGATGCGCGGCGAGCACATCGAGCAGTTTCGGCGTCAACTTTGCGCTTGGGCCGTCATCGAAGGTCATCGCGATGTAAGGTCCATCGACGTGAACCAAGCTGAAGGTGAGCTGCGCTCAGGCGGTTTGTTTTTTTTAGGCGGCTTGCGCAGGAGGCGCATTGTTCGCGCCGAGCGGGCCCGTACAAAGAATTCCAACCAAACAGATAAGAAGAAAACGGGAGCTGAACATGAACGACCGAAGCCTCTTTTTTGTGCCAAAAACTTCCGCTGTATCTAGCAGAGGCGGCTCGTAACGCAAGGAGCGGAGCGGTGGAGATCGAGTAATTGAATATGGAGGGACCGGGCCACGCAGCCACCCTTCACATTGCTCCATTCCTCCATCATTCCAGAATTTTTCTCTGTGCTGGCCTTGGCAACTATCCTGCTCCGTTAAGAATTGCGATCTGCTGTGCATAGTGCACGGCTCTGGATGATCGGTCTAGGGAAAGGTTGGATGGGAGAATTCCAGGGATGAGAATATTGCTCGTTGAAGATCACCAGGAGAGCCGCAGAAGCTCTGCAACGCTTGATCGAACGGCGCGGGCACGAGGTCGTCGCGGTCGGAAGCGCGGAAGAGGCCGAGACAAGCGATCGCCGGCCAAGCATTTCCATTTTTGATTCTCGATTGGATGTTGCCGGGCAAAAGCGGCATCGAGCTTTGTCGGGAATTGCGAACCCGGGCCGCATGGCGACGAATTCTTCATCCTTCTGGTCACGGCGCGCGACGATACGGAAGATCTGGAGCAAGCCCTTGCAGGCAGGCGCGAATGATTACCTGACCAAACCGCTCGATCTCGCCCTGCTTAAATGTGCGGCTTGCTGTGGCGGAGCGGCGAATTCACGCTCTTGCGCGAGCGCAATCAGGCACGTGCAGCGTTACAGGAAACGGCCGAAAAATGACCGATATTCTGGAGAAGACGAGCGACGGATTTTTCGCTGTCGATCGCGATTGGAAATTCACCTTCGTCAACCCGGAGGCGGAGAGACTTCTCGAACGCCGTCGCGAGAGATCTCATCGGTAAAGATTTTTGGATGGAATTTCCGCAGTTCAAACGCGATCGTCTTCGAGAGAAATTATCGCCGCGCGATGTCCGAGCAGGTGGCGGTTGAATTCGAAGCGAGCGACGCCACGGGCAAGGCTTGGTTGGAGATTCTCGCCTATCCGAGTGGTGGCGGTGTTTCGGTTTTTTTCCGCGACGTCACGGAGCGAAAGCGGATCGAAGAGGAGCGACTGACCACGAGCAAACTTGAGTCGCTCGGCACGCTCGCCGGCGGCATCGCCCACGATCTCAACAACATTCTGACGGTCATTCGGGCAACATCGGCCTTGCGCAAATCGAAGCGCCAACGATACGGCCAGCCTTACTCTCTTTTCTTTCCAAGGCCGGTCAGGCAGCGCAACACGCCGCGCAGCTCTCAAGCCAGTTGCTGACTTTTTCGAAAGGCGGCGCGCCGCTCAAGCGGATCGCTTCGGTCTCGCGATTTGCTCGGCCAAGCAGTCTGAATTCTCGCTGTACGGCTCCAATTTGCGCGCGGATCTCGACGTTCCCGCTGATCTTTGGAAAGCCGAGGTCGATCCGGGGCAGATCGAGCAAGTGATCAACGCGCTCATGATCAACGCTCGCGAAGCGATGCCTCATGGCGGGACGGTTCGTCTTCTCAGCGCGCAACGTCGACGCTCGACGAGAAATCCGGGTCAGCGTTGCTCCAGCGGTCGCTACATTAAAGTTGCAATCGCAGACCACGGCGGCGGGATTGAGCGAAGAACTGGCCACGAAAATCTTCGATCCCTATTTCACAACGAAGCCAACCGGCAGCGGGCTTGGCTTGTCCATCAGTTATTCCATCGTCAAGAAGCACGGCGGAATGCTGCATCTTGAGAATTCTTCCCGGGAAGGATCGACGTTCGCTTTTTATCTGCCGGCGGCCGACGGCGAACTGCCGATCGCCCGAGCCGGCGGTTACCGAAGCGTGCTTTCCAGTTTCACTCATCAGCGCGTTCTGGTGATGGACGACGAAGCGGCCATCCGCGATCTGACTTCGGAATTGCTCGGCACTCTCGGCTATGAGGTGACCGCGGTGCCGGATGGAATCGAAGCAGTGAAGACCTACGAGCTGCTCTGCGCCGCGGCGAGAATTTTCAGGCCGTCATTCTCGACGCGACCATTCGCGGAGGAATGGGCGGTGTGGCGACGATTGAGCGCTTGCGCAGTCTCGATCCCAATGTGACCGCGATCATTTGCAGCGGCTATTCCGATGAAGCCGCACTGTCGGAATTTCTGACCTACGGGTTTCGCGGCGCGCTGCCAAAGCCATTCACCCGCGAACGAACTCGCCGACGTGCTGCAGCGCGCCTCCCGAAGTCGGGCAAGTGAATTGACCGACAATGGGCCGCTCAGCCTTTGCGCAATTTCTCCAACTGCGCAATGAAAGCTGCCGGGCCGCCGGCGAAATACCCATCGTAACGCCAGACGCTCTTACCTTCGCCATTGAGCACGACGATTGTCGGGAATCCTTCGATCTGGTATTGCTGCGCGAGCTCTTCATTTTGCTTTCTCGTTTCCGGGCTCTGCGGTTTTCGGCGCGGGAAGTCCACTTCCATAAAGACGAGATTCTTACTGGCGTAATCTTTGAATTGCGGTTGTGGAAGAACGTCCCGGTTCAGTTGAATGCAACAGCCGCACCAGTCCGAGCCGGTGAAATCGAGCAAGCACGAAGTTTGTTGTTCGCCTTGGCTTCTTCCTGCGCTTTCTTGTAATCGGTCAACCAGCCCGACTCGGCCCGCGCCGATAATCGGAAAACGAAAGACCCAGCGCGAGCGCAAGGACAGATCGATTAGTTTTTCACGCAATAAGCTCGACCAGCGCGATCGCCCCGCGCAAGTGCGCGAAAGCCACGCGCTACGGCCTCGCAACAAAGGGAGCTTCCGCATTTCGCGCCCAATTACGTAGCCCGACGCCGAAGCGCCGGGCTGAAAGCGCGCTTTCCGGCTTAGCGAATATGTCCCGAGACGAGCTTTGTCATCTCGAACATGCTCACCTGGCTCTTGCCGTTGAATACCGGTCGGAGCGAGTCGTCGGCGTTGATCTGTGTCCTCTTGGTTTTGTCCTGAAGGCCGTTCTTCTTGATGTAGTTCCAAAGCTTTTTGGTGAGCTCGGAACGGGGTAGCGGCGTCGAACCAACGACTGCGGCAAGTTTGTCATCCGGTTGGACCGGTCTCATGAAGGCGGGATTTGGCTTGCGTTTAGAAGGGTCTTTTTGGTTTTCGGCATATAGGCTGATTAATGCTTCGCCCGCGGCAGAGCAATACTAATTTTGACGAAACGAAGAAATTTTATTTTGCTAGTTTGCCCGGCGAACGGCCATCGCTGCCACATCGTCGGGCAGAGGAGTTGGCACGATCGGCTGGCATCGCCTGCTTCAGCATACGGCTTAACAGCGCTTCCGCGTTCGGTGCAAATGGATTCGATCATTCCGGCCAGTTGCGCCGGCGTTAGCCGCGGTCGGTGGCCGTTGGCGCGCGCCAAATAAACCGTCGGTGTAAAGAATAAATGCGTCCCCGCGCCCAAGATCGACAATCGTCTCGGCAAATTGCGACTGCTCCACTAAACCCAGAGGTGGTGCCGACGATGCAATCGCTTCTGTCCCGCGACCGTATCGCGTGACCAGAAGCGGGGGATGACCCGCGCCGACCACGCTTGCACGTCCGCTGTGATCGGATCGAGCGCGACGCACATCGCCGTCATGAACGAACGTCCGCCAAAAATGCCGCGCAAATCATTGTTCACTGCTCGCATGATTGCTGCTGGCGTATCGTGCTCCACACTGCCGTGATGAAAGAGAAGTTTGGCCAGGGTCGTGAGCAGCGCGGCAGAAGCGCCATGGCCGGTTGCATCAGCGATCCAGAATAAAAAGCGTTCATCCTTCATTCGCAGCCAGCCGTAAATGTCCCCGCCGACTTCGATGACCGGGCGATAACAAGCGGCGATTTCCCATCCTCGAAGTTGCGGGCGGCTTTTGCGGAATGAGCGATTGCTGGGTTAAGCGGGCCGCGGCCAGGTCGCGCTCGAGATTGCTGTCGCCACTCTTCCAGTTCCTCATTTTGTTGTTGTAATTGCGTGCGCAAGGAGCGCAGCCGCAGCTGGGTCTCAATCCGCGCGCGCAACACTGCCGTTTTGATCGGCTTGATCACGAAATCGTCCGCGCCGGCTTCCAGGCATAGCACTTCGCTTTCGCCATGACCGGTCAACATGATTGCGGGAATTTGGGCGATCGCCGGGTCGCGGATCCGCCCGCAACTGTTTGAGCGTCTCAGCGCCATCGAGCCCGGGCATTTTGAAATCGAGAAGAAGAAGGGATGGTTGTTCCTCGTGCACTTGTTTCAAGGCTCGACGCCGTTATTCGATTCGCGGCAAATGTAACCGGCGGCGGAAAGAGTTCGCACCAGCAGCGTGCGGCTCGTTGCATCATCGTCGACAATCAAGATTTGTTCGGCGGATCTGTCATCTCTGCTTTAGATTCGGAAATAGTGAGCGCGCTTTGTGTCTGTCTTCAAGTGAATTAGCGGTTGTCAGTCTGCTGGCAATGAATCAGAACCGATGTAGATTTCGTCCAACTGAAACTTATGAAATTCTCGTTCTCGCTGGCGCTGCTTGGCGTCTTGTTTATCTCGGCGTGCACTGACGAAGAGCCGCCGCCGCAACAGGTTCGCCATCGCCCGGCAAAATATCCTGCGGAAGCGCAACAATATCCTCCAACTCAGCAACCGTTTAATCCCAACGCCGGTCCTCCGCCTGAAAATACGCCTCGCGAAGAAACTTCGGCCTCACCTGCGCCAACCGCTGCGAGGACTAAAGTGGCGAAAGGGGATTTTCCTTACGGAATTCCGGTTCCGGATAAGCCGCGCGTTTGTCAAGAGTCCTTTTGCGCCGGATCAAGGGTGGTCGATGTCCGTGGCTTCGCGCCAGGTACAGGAAGTAAAAGACCCTTACACGGATAAAATTTTTCTCGTTCCCGTAGTTCGGCGCCACGCTGACAGGTTGGCCGCGCAAGATCGCACGAACAATTTCCACAAAACGGACGCCACAGCTGGACAATCCCATCTTATATTCGATGCTCCCGAGGCACGCGGATAAGCACGCCGCAGCCGCCTCCTGCGAATGGTGTCTTGAAACTAATTCGATGGAATTGCGGGTAAAACGAGCGCCTCGGATCGAGGCCGAGATCACCGTCCCGGGCGACAAGAGCATTTCGCATCGCGCCGTCATCATCGCTGCCTTGTCCAATGGCATCTGCACGTTGCGTGGGTTTCTTCCGAGCGAAGATTGCATGCGTACGGTCAACGCTTTGCGCGCGCTTTGGCATTCAGATCGAACAACCCGAGCCGGACATCCTCATCGTGCACGGGAAGAAGCGCGTCCTCACGCCGCCGAAAGAAGAGATCGATTGCGGAAATTCCGGCACAACCATGCGGCTTCTAGCTGGATTGCTCGCCGGGCAGACCTTTGAAAGCCGCCTTGTTGGGGATGCATCGCCTCTCTCGACGCCCGATGGACCGCGTAATCGCGCCATTGCGCAAGATGGGCGCAGATATTGTCGCGGAAGGGCCCGAACAAACGCCGCCTTTGCGCATTCGCGGAGGATCGTTGCGCGGAATTCATTACCATTCGCCGATTGCCAGCGCGCAGGTCAAAAGCGCCGTTCTTCTTGCCGGCCTTTTCGCCAAAGGCAAGACCACGGTTGATGAACCCTCACGCCAGCCGGAACCACACCGAGTTGATGTTTAATTATTTTCTCGTGCGCACGGCCAAGGATGGAGAGGACAGCATCAGTGTTTTTGGCGATCAGGTGCCCGAGTCGCGCGACTTCAACATTCCGGGCGATATTTCCTCCGCGGCGTTCTGGCTAGTCGCGGCTGCGGCGCAACCAGGAGGTCATCTGCTGGTCCGCCATATCGGCTTGAACGATACGCGAACGGCGCTGCTTGGCGTTCTGGTACGAATGGGCGCGCAAGTGCGCGAAGCGGTCGAAGATGTCGATCAACTTGAGCCGCGCGGAATTGTCGAAGTCACCGGCGTCCGCTCTCAAAGGCACGGTTATTCAAGGAAAAGAAATTCCGCAGCTCATCGATGAATTGCCCGTGCTCGCGGTCGCAGGCGCGCTGGCCAACGGCACTACTATTATTCGTCAAGCCAATGAATTTCGGGTTAAGGAAACCGATCGCATTGCCGCCATCGCCCACAATTTGCGCATCATGGGCGCGCAGGTCATCGAGCTGAACGACGGTCTCGAAATTCATGGACCAGCGCCGTTGCGTGGCGCGCGGCTCGCAAGCTTCGGCGATCATCGTATCGCCATGGCTTTCGCTATGGCCGGATTGTTTGCCGACGGCGAAACTATTATTCAAGATGCGGATTGCGTTCGCGAATCGTATCCGGGTTTCGAAAGAGCACTGGATGAATTCATGAATCCGAAACGGACGCGTACGAGCACGCCGGTCATCGGATCGCTTGTGCCGACGGCGCCTGTCGAGGAATAGTTCACTACATCCGTACCGCGTTTGCGCCGCGCGATTTACGCGAGAACAAGTCCAGCGCGGCAAATCGTGAAATGCCACAAGATCCACATCGAGTGATCGCAATCGACGGGCCAGCAGCTTCGGGAAAAAGCAGTGTCGCGCGCGAGGTTGCCCGCCGGCTCAGTTTTATTTACGTGAACTCGGGCGCGATGTATCGCGCGATCACCTGGCATGTTCTCAACCATGGCCTTACTCAAGATGATAGCGGCAGAATCGCGCAGCTCGTCGAAACGTCATGGGTCGGCAGCGAGCTTGTTCACGGTGAATTGCGCATTCTAATCGACGATGTCGATCCAACTAAACATTTGCGTGAAGTGCGCGTGAACAATGCCGTTTCGCGCGTGAGCACCGTCCCGGAAGTGCGCAAGATTCTGGCGGACAGAATGCGCAATTATGAGCACGAGCACGATTTGGTAATCGAGGGGCGCGATATTGGCTCGGTTGTTTTTCCAGACACACCTTACAAGTTTTACATCGACGCTTCACCCGAAGTCCGTTCGCAGCGCCGCGCCGCGCAAGGCCACCGCGACGAAATCGCGACCCGCGATTTCGCCGATTCTTCGCGGCGCGCTTCGCCGCTCATCGTAGCCAAAGATGCCGAAGTTATCGATACGTCGCATCTCACGATTAATGCGGTCGTCGACGAAATCATCGCAAGATTAGAGATCAAAGGGTTGGGAGGCATTTAACGATTTCAGTAATTCCTTCAACGATTGAATGAATCTCTACTATTGGCTTGGCTATACTTTTAGCCGCCTCCTCGGCCGTTTGTTCTTTGGTCTTCGCATCCTTCACCGCGAGCGGATGATTCAAACCGGGCCGGTGATTCTGGCAATGAATCACCAAAGTTATCTCGATCCGCCCCTGGCCGGTCACGCTTGCGATCGTGCGATCTACTTTCTCGCGAAGAGAACTTTGCTTAAGGCGCCTGTGCTTGGATGGTTGCTTCCCAAGCTCAACGTTATTCCGGTCGATCAAAAGGGCGTCGATCGTGGTGCGCTTAAAGCGCTGATCAGAGTTTTAAAGGCGGGCAAAGGTGCGCTCGTTTTCCCCGAAGGCTCACGCACGCCCGACGGCAGTTTGCAGGCGGCCCAACCTGGCGTCGGCCTTGTTATCGCAAGAACCCTCGCGCCAGTGGTGCCGATGCGAATCTTTGGAGCGTATGAAGCGTGGCCCGCCGGTGGAAAAATTCATTTGCAGAAAATCACCGTCGTTGTTGGCGAACCGATTTATTTCAGTGAGGCCGATCTTGTTCCGCGCGAGGGTCTTTACCAGCGCCTGAGCCAGCGGATCATGGACGCGATTGGCAGGCTGCGTTTGGAATAGTTCGGGTTTGCGCGCGCAAGATCGACACCGATATTTGGGCGATGAATCCGGGATTGGGCGTTTCAAAGAACGTTCTCGTGCTCATGCTCGTGATCGTAAGTGTGTTCGCGCTCGTTGCGCTTTACGCCAACGTTCAGAAATGGCGGCACGACAAAATTGAATCCGCTACATTCATCCCAGCATTCTCTCCGACCGCGTCTCCATCTTCGGCCGCAAGCCATTGAATAAAGAAAGGGAAACGAGGTCTAATCTGTCGATGAGAGATTTTTATCTCTGGATGATCTCTGTTGCGATGACCTCAACTCAGCTGAGCGCGCAATCGCCGACTGCCACGCCTTCTGGTTCGCCCGCGATCTCTTCCACGCCGGGACAGACGCTCACGCCCTCACCGTCACCGCGCCGGCACGCAAAGTTTGAATCGCAAGCTCAGAGATTTCGGCCGCGGCGAGTCGTCCCCATGACTTCAGCGGCTTCACCTACCGCGACGCCAACGTCCAAACCTTCACCGTCCCCTTCGGCCACACCGAAGTAGTTGGAACCCCGGTCAACCGCGGTTTGCAGGATCGACATTCGCTCCAGCGTGTACCTGCTGCGCCAGTCCGCGCGCGTACCCCAGGGTGTCGATCGCGTCCGGGTTCTTATCTCGCCGGATAGCTTTAATCCGCGGAAACCGCAACGCCAGGCCGCTCGCGTGTCGTGCGCTGGGCTGAATGGAGTTAAATGCAACTTCGAGCACGATGTCTGGCTTCACTTCCCGGTATCGGCCGTGATCGACAATCGTGTTCTGCTTGAAATGTTCCGTCAGCTCCGCAATCTCCGTATCGGTCAATCCGCTGTAGGCTTTGCCAATCGGCAAGAGCTCGCCGTTCGACTCGTCGCGCACGGCAAACGTATAATCGCTCAAGACATTGTTGCGCTTGCCGTGACCGAATTCCGCCGCCACGACCACGACATCGAGCGTCCCCAGCTCCTTCTTTAGTTTGAACCAAAACATCCCGCGACTTCCGGGCGAGTAGACGCTTTCCGGATCCTTAATCATGAGACCTTCGTTCAAACGGTGTCGCGCTTGTTGGAAAATCTTCTCGATTTCCGCAGCCGACCGCGCGGGAAAAACGTCTGCGACTTGAAATTGCGGCGGACATCTCAGGCTCCGAAGCAATCTGCGCCGTTCGGCCAACGTTTTTTTCAACAATGACTGGCCGTTCAGCCAGAGAAGATCGAAAGCGACGAATGCGACCGGCACATTGGCGGATGCCGCCGCGAACAAATCCGGGCCGTCGGTCTTCCGGCCAAGCCGTCTTTGCAAATCGAAAAACGTCAATCTACGACCGTGCTCAAATGCGATGATCTCACCGTCGAGAATAAGATCGACATTGAACTTTCGCGCGTGTTCGGCAATCTCAGGAAATTGTTCAGTGATGCGGCGTAAATCGCGTGAGAAAATTTCCGCAAGTTGCGAATTGCGATGAAGCTGAGCCCGGATGCCGTCGAACTTGTCTTCGGCGTAAACGGTAGTTTCCGCTGTCTCGGCGACAGAATCTTTTGTCTCCACGAACCGTTCCCAGACTGCCTCCGCCGTCGGCTCAGGCGTGGCGAGCATGCACTTGATTGGTCGGAATAGGGACAACTCGGCCCGATTCAATTCCTTTCGGGAAGCGAGCGTGGCCGCCGAGCCGGTATCTCCTAACAACATGTTCGCTTCCTTCACATCCTCGAGGGGGACTTCAAATGCGCGCGAGATCGCTTCTTCGACGAGTCCCTCACGGAGGCCGATCCGCAAATCGCCGGTCAAAATTTTGATAACATATTGGCCTTCGCGCGCAGACAACACCGACAATCGCTCTTGGAGCAATTCTTTTTTCGCGATTGGCCCGCGCGCCTGTTGCAGCGTTTTGAAGAACTCGTGCGATTGCAAAATGGTGAATGGCCTCGGGTTCGTTCGGCCCGCGAGGATCTCGAAGGCGGTTTTACCTGCGTCTCCGTGGCTGTAAGCAATCCGGCGAAATTCCGCTTCGCCTACCTTTGCTGCGCCCATGATGGCGCGATAAATAATCGAGCCGCCCACCTGCAATGTTCGCGGGTCGCTCTGCGCGAACGCATGGGCGGTAAAATAGGTCGTTGCGATTGGCAGCTGATCGTCATCGAGTGCGCGGAGATAATCGGCTAGCAATCGAACTTTCTCGAGTTTGCCTGGCTTGGCACCAATCGATTCGCCAACCTCGGCGAAGTGGCTGAATTCGGATTTTGTGGTTGTCGCCGTCGCCTGCGGCAGCGTTTTCGCTGCGGTACCAAAGCCCCCGAGCGTTAATTCAAGCTCATTCTCCCCGGTCAGGGCCCAAGCGTCGATACCGCGGTCGCGGAGATCGCGGGCGAACTCGGAGGCGAAGCCGTGAAGGGTGAGGACGCGTTTGGGCCGCACAAGATCGACGTAACGAATGAGATCGTTATAATCGGCGTGATCAGAAAGGGGGAAGGCGGCGTCGACTTGATAGCGGTAAATTGCATTTGGATCCACCGCCCAGCCGCTGATCATGGCTAGCCGTTTGCGCGAGATTTTCTCAAGCATGCGGGAACGATTAGCGCTCGGCGGACAAATCAGAACTTTTCCGGCGACGTCGTTTGCATTGTAGCGGAAATACTTACAGAAGGGTTGGTCGAATTGTTCATAAATGCGAGTCATTTGGAAAACCGAGCTGTGCAGCATCGGTATGAGCCCGGCGCCGTCGAGCGAGCATAGAATTTCTTGCGCTTTGCCTAACGAGTAACCCAGTAGAACAGGGACTCCGCCATCGTCGATCGTCTCGCGGCAAAAAACAAGGATTTGATCGACCACCTGCTCAGTCGGCGGAAATTGATAGCGCGGCAGACCAAATGTGGTCTCCATGATCAGAGTGTCGGCTGGCCGCCACTCAACCGACTCGGCGGATTTTCCCGGACGCAACTTGAAATCGCCCGTGTAAAGCAATGTCTGGTTTTCGGCAGAGCAAAAAAGCTGGGCCGAACCAAAAATATGACCCGCGGGCAACAGGGTTACATCGACATTGCGCACTGTTCGTTTCTCACCGAAGGGAAGCACGTGCTCTGCTCGCTTGCCTGGCAGCCGCGCGTGCAGCAAGCACGCGGTGCGCTCGGAGAGTATCATTTCGTCATGCGGCGCGATATGATCGCTGTGCGCGTGCGACACGAAGGCGAAGCGTTTCGCGTCCCATGGGTCGAGCCACAAATCTTGCGCGGCCAAGTAAACGCCTCGCTCATAACAAACCTCGAGCATTGCAAAATTTAGCCGGGAATCGGCGGGAATAAAACTCTCGGCAAATAGAGCTACATTGACACCCCGGGCGGGAGCCGGTTTTATAAGGGAATGAAGATCGGGATCGCACTGCTCGGCTTGATACCGCTGGTGAGTAGTTTTGCTCGAACCGCCGGTGAACCGAAGTTGATCGCCAGAGTGATGCCGTTGCCGGTGGCCTTGGATCCAGATTTCCAGTTCCGCAAGACGAAACTTTATTTGTTGAACGAGAACACGCTTGGCCAGGGAAAGGGTGCTCAGACCGACCAGACGGCCCAAAATGGTGGGAAGGGAGGAAAACTTTCGAACACGGCGCCTTCGAGTAAATCCACGACGGTGCAGGACGCGTCTATCACGTTTGAGCGGCAATACCGGCTCTTCGGCGCGGTGACCAAGCTCGATCAGCGCGAGCGGTTCGGAAATTATTTCGACTTTTTCTGGCGCGCTAGACGGCCGGCCGAGCTGACGCTGCGGCTAGAGTACCGGCAGGAGAAATTGCATGCCCACATCCAGGCACAGGAAGTTTCTTACCCGAACGCGCGGGGCAGTTACAAGACGGAGTTCAAAGTGGCGGGTGACGATTATTTTGATGACGGGCGCGTGATTGCCTGGCGTTGTTGTCTAATCGAGGGCGGCAGGATCGTCGCCGAGACCCATTCCTATACCTGGGAGTAGCTGTGTCCGCTTGATTGGGGTATGTTTGACAGCGTGGATGTCGATCTTGTATCTTTGTTTATTCAGCTGTGCAGTCATCAATTCAAGTTGGGGTGAACGGCCCGACCGTTTGGGTGAGAGTGGAGGGAAAAGGTAATTTCCTGAACAGCGGGAGCCTAAAAGAGTTCGCCCGGGAAATGGTTAACCGCGGGTATCGCGAGTTTGTCATCGATCTGGAAAATTGTGCGATGATGGATTCCACTTTTATGGGGACGATGGCCGGCGTGGCCTTACGTCTGAAGGAACTTGGACATGGCCATCTTCATGTTGTGCATTGCGGAGCACGCAGCCACGAGTTGCTTTTGGGTTTGGGTCTGGATCAAATCTTTAGCATTCATTCCAATGGAGCCACCGCGCCCGAGTTCGAAGAAATTAAAGAGAATGCAAATGATGGCTCTGCCGAGGCGAAGAAAAAAAACCAGGCAGAAATCATGCTTGAGGCGCACGAGGCCCTGTGTAAGTGCGCGCCGGAGAATTTGTCCCGATTTAAAGACGTCCTCGATTATTTAAAGCAAGATCTCCATCACGAGACAGCGGGGAAGTAAACGGCCGGCTCCGACATGTGGCCAATCCTTCTTTTTGGGCTGCTCATCGCGTGCCTTTCCGGGTGGGCTTTTACCGCGCTGCGCCAGATGCGCCGCATTCGGATGCTCGAGCGTTCGAAAGAGCAAATCCAAGTGGAAGAGACACTGGTTTTCGATTTCTTGCACGGGCTCGGCGAGGCGTTCACCGAAACGATTCGGCCGGCTGATCTGCATCGGCTGATTGTTGAAGGAGGCACCCGAATCCTCGACGCGCACGGAGGTGCCCTTTATCTGGCCGATCGCACCGGCACGAAACTTATACCGGCGTTCATTTCCAAAGGCTGCCCGCCCCTGGTCGATGTTCCGCCTCACATTTTGCAACAGGCCGCGGCTGCTCCAGTCGCACTGGAAAGTTATCTTCGGCTTCACAATGTTGCCATGGGCGAGGGGCTGATTGGCAGCGTCTGGCAAACTGGGCAACCGGTTTGTTTGAACGAGCTCTCGGAAGCGCCCGAGCTGGCGAAGCTGCGCGGGAGTTCCTTTGGCGCCGCTTCTGTGATGGTCGGCCCACTCCTTTATGGAAAACAAAACATGGGCGTTCTAGCACTGGCCAATGGTCCGATGGGTCGGGGATTTTCTCAGAGTGATTTTGTCGTTTTCAAATCGATTGCCGAGCAATCCGCGTTCGCACTCTACAATGCCATCATTTATTCCGAGGCGAACGAGAAGAAGCGGCTGGATCACGATCTCGAGATTGCGCGGGATATCCAACGCATCCTGCTTCCGTCCGAAGCGCCGAGCGTAAACGGCTTCGAGATTAGCGGGCTCAATGTGCCGGCGCGCCAGGTGAGTGGAGATTATTTCGATTACATCAAGGTGGACGACGAGCGCCTCGGCGTGGCAATTGCCGATGTTTCCGGCAAAGGCGTGCCAGCCTCGCTCATCATGGCGATCTGCCGCAGTGTTTTGCGCAGTCAGGCCGCGCAAAATCCCTCGCCGGCCGATGTCCTGCAAAAGGTGAACCGGCAATTGTATCCCGATATCAAGGAAGACATGTTCATTAGCATGGCGTATCTCATTCTCGATCATGCACATAACGGTGCCGTTACGCTCTCGCGCGCCGGCCACGACGCGCCATTGCTTTACAAACGTGCCTCGCAAACGGTCACGCCGCTGAAGCCGCCGGGAATGGTCGTCGGGATTGACAGCGGAAGTGTTTTCGACAGGTTAACAACTGACGTCGCCGTCCCTCTCGAGCGCGACGATTGCCTCCTTCTTTACACGGACGGGGTTACTGAAGCGCTCGATAGCGACGGAGCAGAATTCGGACTCGAGCGCACGATGCAGTCGGTTCGTGCGAGCGCGAAGAATGGCGCTCAGGCGATCATCACCCGATTGATCGACGATTTGCGAAACTTCGTCGGCTCAACTCCTCAAAATGACGACATTACCTTGATCGCGATCCGCAAGACATGAAAAAAATTCCCGTAACTGAGTCGAAAGAACCAAACCGGTCCGAGGAGGCGAAGCCAAGATCGAGTTCATCGCCGCAAAAACCCGCTGCGGTTCCAGGTGGAGCCGAGCAAGCCGAAGCTGAGGATCCAATGGCCTTGCAGGCCGATCTTGATCGGTTCCGAGATCTCGCGATGCGAAGCCAGGCCGACTTTGAGAATTACAAAAAACGCGCCAGCCGCGAAAAGGAAGAGGCGGTCAAGTACGCAAATAAGGATTTGCTCGAGAGATTGGTCGCTATTGTCGATAATTTCGAACTTGGTCTCGACGCCGCGCGCGGCGAGAGCGAAAAATCGCCGATTTATTCCGGTCTGAGTCTCGTCCTCAAGCAACTGAATGACCTTCTGGCCGAAAATGGTTTGCGACCGATTGAAGCGGTCGGGCAAAAATTCGACCCGAATTTGCACGAAGCGATCGCGCATGAACCGAGTAAAGAAGTCCCTGAGGAAACTGTGCTTCGCCAAACCCGCCGCGGCTATCGTTTCAAAGACCGCTTGCTCCGGCCCTCGAGCGTGGTGGTTTCATCGGGACCGTCAGAGTAGCGCTCGTTTGTCATCTCGAGCAGAGTGAAGGTCCTTATGCCGATTTGTTTTCGATCATGAGCACGAACTTCGCTTTTTGTTTTCGTGACTCATTTGCCTTTATCCGCGATATCTGCGTATCCGCGGTTAAATAAATGGCCACGAAGAAGCGCGATTATTACGAAGTGCTCGGTGTTGGGCGAAGTGTGACCGAGGAGGAGATTAAGCGCGCTTATCGCAAGCTGGCCGTCACATTTCATCCGGACAAGAATCCGGACGACCCGCAGGCCGAGGAAAAATTCAAGGAGCTCGGCGAAGCGTACGATGTGCTGATGGACGCGGACAAGCGCGCTGCCTACGACCGTTTTGGGCACGCGGCTTTTTCCCAGGGCAGCGCTTTCCGTGGAGGATTTCACGATCCGTTCGACATTTTTCGCGAAGTTTTCGGCGAGGGCGGAATCGGCGGTGGAATTTTCGAGACGTTTTTCAGCGGCGGCGAAGCAATGCGCGGCGAAGATCGACAACGCGGTTCGGACCTTCGCTACGACCTGCAAATCACGCTTGAGGAAGCGGCGTTTGGCGTTGAGAAAGAAATTGAAGTCCGCAAACTCGATGCCTGTGACAGATGTAAGGGCACGGGAGCCGAACCTGGGTCCCGCACAATCAGTTGCCCGGCGTGCGGCGGTCGCGGGCAGGTGATTAGTTCGCGCGGATTCTTCCACGTATCGCAAACATGTCCGCGCTGCGGCGGCGTCGGCCACGTCCTCGATAAGCCGTGTCGGGAATGCGATGGTGAAGGGCGTGCCGAAAAAACCAGTCGCATTAAATTAAAAATCCCGGCGGGGATTGGCGATGGCTCGCGACTGCGTTCCGCACGCAATGGTGAAGCGGGCACTCGCGGCGCCCCGCAAGGCGATCTTTACGTTGTCATTCACGTGAAGAACCACGAAATTTTTCAGCGCGATGAGGACAATCTTTATTGTGAAGTGCCAGTTGCGTTTTCGCTCGCCGCGCTCGGTGGAGAGGTGGCTGTGCCGACGCTGGAAGGCCAGGCAAATCTGAAGGTTCCGGCGGGAACCCAGAGCGGTCAGGTCTTCAAATTACGAGGCAAAGGAATCGTCCACGTGAACGCGCGCGAACGCGGCGACCTGCTCGTCCGCGTGCTTGTCGAAGTCCCAACGCGGTTGAACGTCGAGCAGCGGGCGAAGCTCGAAGAGTTTGCAAACCTGTGCGGCGAGGAAAACACGCCAATCCGCAAAAGTTTCTTTGAGCGTGCGAAAGCATTCTTTCGCTAAGTTGGGCTTGATCTACAATCAGGGGCTTGACCGGACTGGATGCACCGTTTTTACATTCTGCCGGAAAATTGGAATCCCGAGGCGCCGGCTCTAACGGGATCGGAAGCGCATCACGCCAAGAACGTTCTTCGCATGGAACGCGGTGAGCGCGCAGTTCTCTTCAATGGACGCGGGCGCGAGATCACCGGCGAGATTGTCGAGCTTGGCCGGGACAAAATCAGGCTTCGCAAGCTCCACGAGTCTGAAACGCCGCCGCTACGCTGCCGGATCGCGCTTGGTCAGGCGATTCCGAAAGGAAAAAATATGGACCTGATCGTGCAGAAGGCCGTAGAAATCGGAGCAGCGGAAATCGCGCCGCTTATTTCCCAGCGGACGATTGTTGATCTTGATGCAAAGGAGGCGGCCCAAAAACAGGCCAAGTGGCAGCAAATTGCAATCGAAGCGGCGAAACAATGCGGTCAGAATTGGCTGCCCCGGGTGCAAGCGCCGAAAAGACTTGAAAATTTCTTTGCGCAGCAGAGCGCTGTCGACGTTCGCCTAATCGGCTCGCTCCAGCCGGATGCGCTCCACTTGAAAAGAATCCTGGCCGACTATGCGAACGAATATCCAGATCGTCCCCAAAGCGTCCTGATGCTGATTGGTCCGGAAGGCGATTTTACGCCGGCCGAACTCGCGCTCGCAAAAAGTCACGGTTGTCGCCCGATCACACTTGGCCCCGTTATCCTTCGAGCGGAAACGGCCGCAATTTATTGCTTGAGTGTTCTTTCTTACGAGCTGATGTAGGTGCGCTATTTCTTGCCGCCGCGGCTGGATTCTAATTCAAGAGTGACTTTTGTGTTCAGTCGGTAGTTGGTAATCTTACCGCCTTCTACCGCGGCGGTTATTTCCTTGACGTAGAGAGAGCGAATATTACGCAGAGTTTTGTTCGCTTCCGTAACTGCATTTTGCGCCGCGTCCTCCCAACTCTTCGACGATTCCGATAGCAATTCGATAACTTTGACTACTTTTGCCACAATGCTTTTTCCTCCGTGCTTCTTCTTTCAAAATCGCAAGTCGCGGCTCGGGTGGCCGTGAATCGCTTCCCTTGGTCGTCAATAAATGTAGGGCTTGGGAAGCTGAAAAGCATTTTGAATTAACTCGAGGCGCGGCTTGGCATCATCGCTCAGAAGCACTTCGACAACGTCGAAGCGGAAAAGAATGTCCGGATCATCGAGCAATCGCAACCAGGCGAGGCCGCCGCGTGAAATTCGTATTTGTTTTTCTCGATCGACCGCATCGATCGGGCGCCCAAAGTCTTCGTCCGCACGCGTTTTCACTTCCACGAAGACGAGCGTGTCTCGATCACGGCAGACAATGTCGATCTCGCCGCCGCGGCGACCACGAAAATTGCGGTAAAGAATCTTGTAACCGTGGCGGCGACGCAAAAAATGGCAGGCGAGTTTCTCACCGCGCGCGCCGCGCCGGAGATGCTCAGATGAGCTCTTCAAGAGCGAGAAGCGGCTGCGCCACCGGCTCGAACGAGCGGCGGTGGATCGGGCAGGGTCCAAATTCATGAAGCTTCGTCAAATGCAGTTGGGTCGTATAACCTTTGTGGCGGCCGAAGCAATATTCCGGAAAGTGTGCACAAAATTCACGCATCATCGCGTCGCGCGTCACCTTCGCAATCACACTGGCGGCGGCGATGCTCAAGCTCCAGCAATCACCATCAATGATTGCCGTCTGTGAGAATGGAAACGGAAAGACAGGTAGTCCGTCGATCAGGACATGATCGGGTGGAGCGGCCAGCGCGGTGACCGCGTCGCGCATTGCCTTGTGGGTCGCGCGCAAAATGTTGATCTGATCGATCTCGATGTGATCGACTACTCCGATTGCCCACGCGATCTCGGGGTTTGAAATCAATTCGTGATAGATTTCTTCGCGCAACTCCGGCGCGAGCTGTTTGGAATCGTTTAACCTTCGATGGCGAAACTTTTCCGGGAGAATTACGGCCGCTGCCACCACCGGGCCAGCGAGCGCGCCACGACCCGCTTCATCGATGCCGGCGATGCGTCCGACACCGCTGGCGCGCAAATTCTTTTCGTAGCGAAATCCGCAGCGCCGATACATTGAGCGAGTTAATGATTGAGCGGTTCAGAGGATGAATCAATCGCTAACTCAACTAACTCATTCATTCTCTCACTGCCGTGGCCTCCTTGCCCTTACGTCGGCGGAGATAATTCAGCTTCGCGCGGCGGGCGCGACCTTCCTGTTCGATCTCGATCTTGGCGATGCGCGGCGAATGCAGCGGGAAAACGCGTTCGACGCCTTCACCATAGGAAATGCGCCGGACCGTAAACGTTTCGTTCAGCCCACGGCCCTTGCGCCCGATGACGATGCCGCCAAATATTTGGATTCGTTCTTTGTCGCCTTCGACCACGCGGGTGTGCACGCGGACGCTGTCGCCGACCTTGAAGCTCGCGTCGTTTTTTTGCTGTTCTTTTTCAATGACATCGATGATGAGGTTCATAAATTGTTCTCCAGTTTGCCACAGCGCGTTCTTGGCGAGACGCGGCTGGCCACGCCATGGACTTGACGACAGCGGGCGAACATTTTCAATCGGAGGCGCCAAAAATGCAAATGCAAGTCGCGGCAAGGATGTAAATATCAATCTTGCCTTGCGGTTGTGATTGTCGCTCGGCCGAATATAATCGGTCCCTGCGGCGCCCGTAGCTCAACTGGATAGAGCGTTGGCCTCCGGAGCCAAAGGTTGTGGGTTCGACCCCCGCCGGGCGCACTCTCCCAAAAGTGGCGTTGTTCGGCTGGAGCGAACCGCGACCTGGCGCACGTTTACATTTTTAGATGATTAAAACAGTTTCAGTTGCAGTAGAGCTCGGCGACGGTGGCGGTCGCTCAGCTTGCTCTCGTTAGACCGATGGATCCGCGCCTAGTGCTTACGTTGATTGTCGCATTCACCCCTGTTGTTCAGGCCAGCGACAACTCGGTTGAAGTCACACTTGAAGACACGCCTGAGCAGCAGCAGGCAGACGCGGCGCACAGTTACCGTCGTTGGAAATTCCCGCCGCCTCAAGAGGCACCCAACTCGGACTCGAATTACATGCAGTGGCGATACAAGTTCCTCAGCGGCTCAGATAAGCGCCTAGGCAGCGCGGCGGACGCGACTGCCATCAAACGATTGGTGCCTGTAGCGATACCGCCGACGATCCGGTGGGTTTCCCGTTCCGTTGTTGTCGTTGCGTCGGGTTGCCACTCTGATGCATCATCGAGTCCGGTGCGCTGTCTCTACGTTTTTGAAAAGCACGGCTCCAAATGGAGGCTTACCCATCACTACCCGTGCGGCGTGTGGTCCGGGTCTAACCAGTCGATGAAGCCAACGTCCCCATTACGGTACAACTTCACCGCGTTTGCCACCACACCCTGCCGTGGCTTATCTCTCTCTCGTTAGGTGTATGGCGCGATACCAAATGCTGGCCATCGCCGTAGCAATTTTCGGCGGGGCTTGCCACAGGTCGGCTCGGATTCCAGAGACATCTGCGGAGGCAGAGCAGCTTCGATGGCTTGATCGTGCCGATCCACAGGCTGATTTTCGCGATCACATCGAGCGGCAGCATGACACCCGCTTTATCTCGGTTTATGCCTTAAGCTTTACGGGCGAGTTCGGCCTAGAGGATACCGCAGAAACGCAGAAGCTCACTCAGGCGCATGGCTCGCGGCACATCGAAGGAACCACCGATATCATTACAAGTTCCGAGCATCAGTGCCTTCTCCGTAGAGCATCTGAGTATGCGCACGAGTACAACTCTCTATTGCTCCGCTATCTCCGCGATCACCCGAACACCTAACCAATCGATGAAGCCAACCCAGCACTTTGTTGCAACTCACTCGACAATGCACAGCCTTAATCTCAAAGTGCTGGGTGGCTTATCTCTTTCTCGTTAGGCCTAAACACGCGTGGCAGATTACATCGAGTTCGAGGGCGTCCTTATGTCAGAACGAGGCGTGTTCCAGGTCCAGTCCGGCAAAGAAGTTGCGGGTGTATTGCGACCCAACATTCAGCGCATTCGAGTGGCCTACGCGAGCGCTGCAAATCGTCCGATTCTCGAGGGCATTATCGGCGCGGCTTTATTCCTGTGCGGCATTAAGGGTGTGTTGATGTGCTTCGAGAGCTTAAAAGGCTTTCGTTACTACGTGTTCTTGCTCGTATTCGGCATTCTCGGCGCTGCCATGCTTTGGGACGTACTGAAGAAGCGATTCGTCTTATTCGTCACCAAGTGCGATGGCCGGCGTGAAAAGCTCTCGTTCTCCGTGCTTGCTTATCCTGCGGACATCGAAGCCTTTCTACAGAAAGCGAAAGATCAGTTTGGCCTTGAGATTCAGAGCGATGTTGAGAGCATCAAGGCCTAACCAAGCGCTCCAGCCAACCCCTGACCGTTTAGAAAATTACGAAGGTGGAATTAGAAACTAGAAAGGAAATGAGAAAGCTCGCTCTCGTCAGCGGTGGCTCATCTTGTTCTCGTTAGGTCTATGATGCGTCTGGTTGCAGGACTTCTGCTCATCGTCGACTGCGATTCAGTTCTCGCGCATCCCGTGTCTCGCTGGACGCGAGAGAAGGTCGTGGGGCTCCGCTTCTACTTGGTCGATCCTGTACGCGTTGAAGACTACTGGTGCACAACGAATGGTCTCGTTGCTGTCACGCTCGGCACGAGAAGCGCCATCACCCTCCCGCTTTGGTACTGGAGAATCCGCGATGGCCGACTCCAATTATCCGATGGAGATTCCATCAGAGAAGAGTTTACGCTACTTACCATGCGTGATGGCACTCTCACTGTCCGCAGGCAGTGTGGGGAGATCGCCCGTTTTCATTACAGTTTCGAACACAAAAAGACCTAGCTTTCTAGCCGGCGCCGAGAGCGACCCGCTTTCGTCGATGTGCGACAGTAATTCCATTTTGCCGGGACCAAGCATGCGATCACCGCCCGCCGCCGTAGGGCGATAATCCCAGATTCGCCCGGAAACGGGATGCAACGCCCTCGCGAGCATCTGCCGACAATGTGCTCGCCCCGTCAGCGGTGTGACGGTGCGCGGATGATTTTGGCCCGGAAATGGGCTTGCAAGCGCCCTGCAACGAGTTTGCAAGCCCAAGGCGGAGTGGTTTTTTCGGACATTGGACATGCCAAAAAGACTCAAATATTCTGTGAATCTGCAGCGTTGCCCCTTCGCGGAATAGTTGAGCCTTTCGCTGGAAGGCGAAATCAGCGGGAGCCGGAAAGATTTTGGAAGTGCGCTACTTACGGAGTGCGAAAATCGAGTAGCATGTGGACTCAACTAGACAAGTCGGTAAGGACAGCGCTCGGCAACACCATTTGTCGGCCTCTTTCTCTCAGCCGTGGCAAACAAAAGGATCGGCGATCGCCTCGAGGAAAATGGGATAAACGCGAGTCACAATGGTTGCGTTGGGCAAAGGTATTGTGACCGCCGAGTAAAAGCAAAAGTGTGACAGCTAAAAAGACTACTTGAAGGCAGTATATGTGTAGGAATTGGCGGTCCAGGAACCGTTAACCTTCGAACCTAGCGTCACATAAATAGTACGGCCGTCAGTAGGAATATTATTTACCGTCTTCGAAAGCACGGTCACTTGGCCAGAGTTGTAAATATCGGCGCCATGCAGCGAACTACCCACAAAAAGGAAATAGGCGGCCGCGCTGCCTGCGCTCCAGTGGAAAGTCACACTGGAAGAACTAAAAGTCGATCCCGGTGAAGGGGTTAGCATCACCGCTGGACCAGTCGTCGGTGTTGGTGTTGGTGTTGGAGTAGGTGTAGGAGTAGGACTAGGAGTTGGTGTTGGAGTGGGAGTTGGCGTGGCAGTCGGAGTAGGTGTAGCAGTTGGAGTGGGTGTCGGTGTGCCCGACGAATTGAAGGCAGTATATGTGTAGGAATTGGCGGTCCAGGAACCGTTAACCTTCGAACCTAACGACACATAAATAGTACGGCCGTCAGTTGGAATATTATTTGCCGTCTTCGAAAGCACGGTCACTTGACCAGAGTTGTAAATATCGGCGCCATGTAGCGAACTGGCTACGAAAAGGAAATAGGCTGTGGCGCTGCCCGCGCTCCACTGGAAAGTCACACTGGAAGAAGTAAAGGTCGATCCCGGTGGCGGGGTAAGCATCACCGCCGGGCCAGTCGTCGGTGTAGGTGTGGCAGTTGGGGTCGGCGTTGGAGTAGGCGCAGGCGTCGCTGTAGGAGTAGGAGTAGGAGTAGGAGTGGGAGTCGGTGTTGGCGTTGGCGTTGGTGTACTGAGCAAACCAAAAACGCCGACGCCGCTAGTAGTGCCAACATATACTTTGCCGTTGGCGATTGTTGGACTCACAAACTTATTGCTGCTGCCGAACTGATCGCGGTTATTCGCTGCCTGGGTGCTATTGTAGAGCTCTCTCGTCAAATTAGTCGCGTCTGTACGCCCGTAGGACGGCCGCCCCACCGGAGCCCGCCTGCTCGGCCCAAACGATCGGATTGAGAGTTCCATTCGCCGAAATACTGGGAGTAGTTCCAGGATAGGAAAAGACAACGCTGCTGCTGGAGGTTGGCGTTGTCCCTAATCTAGCGTTAGTAAATGCAAAGGCCTTTAAGTGGTCACCGGTGCCGCCTACGTAGAGCGTCCCGTTGAAGTAGGCTGGCGTAGCCCACAGGCCGCTCGCGGTGGCTCCTGGAAAATCCTGATAGATATTCGCGTTCGAATTCGAGTTGAATTTTCCCATATTGTCCCGGTTCACGATATAAAGGTGGCCATCCTTCCCGCCGCCGACCGCCAGGTGTCGAGTAATGCCGCCGCTGTCGGTCATATCTGGAAGAAGCACGACGCCGCCCGAACCAAGATCTTGATCCACGCTCGATTCCGCGATCGTGTTAAACATCGTCCAATAATCGGCCACCTGGAGGGTGCTGTTCGCGGTGGAAATTTTGACAAAGCAATTCCCGAAATCGCTCTGATTGGGAAATCCATTCGCATCCAGGGCGGTCTCAAACGTGCCATTGCCGGTCAATGCATACATGTTTCCGCTGGCATCAACAGCCGGCGCGGCGCCAGCGGCCCAAATGGAGCCCTCGCTGCCGTTTGGAACAAGGTCTATTACACGCACCCGGGACAGGCTGGTTTGGTCGTAACCGATGATCCAGCTGGTGTATGGATTGATATCGCAATGCGACGACCAGGTTGTGTAGACAATTCCGTTATTCAGCACGAGCCCAGGCCGCTCTTTGTATTGCTTCGGATCGAAAAAGACGTTACCGCCGCTGCTGTTAGCTCCGCTCCCGGGATAACTTGCCGCCACATCGACTGGACTGCCGGATTGCTCCGCGCCCGTCACCAGATCGAGTGCGTGCAAACGCTGGAAATAATTTCCGGAACTGTTTTTGCTCATCGCGGCGACGTAGATTGTTCCGTTCAAGCCAGCGTTTCGGTCGATCACAGGTGTCGCGGTAATACCGATCTCGGGCGTGATTTGCGAACAGCCGCGGTTATCAGACGGCGTCTCCCCCGTCTTCAGAAGAGAAACCTGCCAGAGCACTGCGCCATTGCCGGCATCGCAGGCATAAACGGAGTCATGCTCGGTCGCAATGTAGATCACGTCGTGAACGCCCTTTCCCGGAATGGTGAGATTTGAAACGTAAAGCGGTTGCGCGTAAACCTGTCCGTCGGTGGAAATGACGAAAAGCTTGCCGAACTGATTAGCATTAACGTTCGACAGCGTGAGAATCGTCTCGCTCGGATTCTGGCCGGTTCGCGCGATGTCGTTGTGCCAGGTAACGACGTCCACCGCGAAAATGGCCGGCACCAAAGTGATCACCGATAGAAATGAAGCAAGGTTTCGACGCGAAACCATCTTAGCAGGGAGCACGCTCGAAAAATTAGCATGTCGCGAACCGGTCGCGAGTGAAATTGCCTCGCCTAAAAGTAAATCGCGTCCACCAGGCGGACCGACTCCGAGACGCTTGGTATGATGTCATCAAACATCCGCACCGTCACTTCCGCATTCCAAAGCGAGATTTAGACCTCCAAAGGAATAGCCGCTTAAATTAGGACATGTCAAAATGACTTAAATACTCGGCGAGCTGTCAAATGAGTGATTTGCAATTCACTACATCGCGACCTGTTTTACGCCAACGCTTCGATCCGACTGAGCAAATCCTTCTTGCTCGTCATCCCGGTGACTTGGTCTCGGAGCTGTCCGTTTTTGAAGAAAAGCAGCGCAGGGATGGCGCGAATGTTGTACTTGAACGAGAGACTCTGATTTTGGTCCACGTTCACTTTTGCGACTTTGACGGCGTCCGCTTTTTCGCGAGCGATCTCGTCCAGTAGGGGTGCAATTAACTTGCATGGCCCGCACCATTCCGCCCAAAAATCGACTAGCACCGGCTTATCGCTGTGCGTCACCTCGCGGTCAAAATTCGATTCGTCCAGATTGATCATCCCAGAGTTTTCCATTGTTCAAGAAAGATAGCTCCAAATTTGGATAATCAAAGTCGCGGCAGAAGTGCCGAGCAAGGTCCAACAGAGCGGTCTCGGTATTTCGTCGATAATAAACGCCTGTCGGGCGTCACCGCCAACGGTGTGCTCGGGGCTTCGACCGCAGGTATAGTTTGCGGAAAAAGAATTCCGCATTTTTTCGACGGAGGTCAGGCCAACAAGTCGTAACCGCGAGCCCCTCTGATTCGTCTGAAAACGAATTGGCCCACCGGGGCTGGTTTGGATAAAATCACACGCGTGTCGATATCTGGCGCGTCCGATTCGGTTCGAGCAACGAGCGGCTGATCCACCAGCAACTTCAATTCCTGGCCGATTTTTTCCCGCGCAATTGTATGCGCGATTTTCTGCTGGATCAGCATCGCTTTTCGATAGCGCGCGTTTTTGATTTTCGTCGGAAGCTGCCCCGGCATTTTCGCCGCGCGAGAGCCTTCTTCTCGCGAATATTTGAAGATGCCGAGCCGCTCAAAGCGAGTGTGGTCGATAAACCTGAGCAGGGCCTCGAATTGCTCCTCGGTCTCTCCCGGGAAGCCGACGATGAAGGTCGTGCGCAACGCCACACCTGCGATCCCGGCGCGCAACTTCTCGAGCAAACTCTCGATATGTTCGCGCGAGGTCTCACGGCGCATCCGGCCCAGCATCGCTTCGTCGATGTGCTGAAGTGGAATGTCGATGTAGCGCGCGACCTTGTCGCATCGGGCGATCGTTTCGATCAGCTCATCGCTCCAATGCGCCGGATGTGTATAAAGCAGGCGCACCCAAAAGTCGCCATCGATTTGCTGAATCTCTTGCAACAGTGTCGTCAACGAATGGCCGCGGGAAGAATCGACTGGTTGTCGCGGTCCCGCTTTTTCCGTCCAAAAATCCATCCCATAGTAGGTCGTGTCCTGACTAATGAGGTTTATTTCGCGTACGCCTTCCGCGACCAGCCCGCGAATTTCCGCAAGCACGGAATCCATTGTGCGGCTGCGATGACGCCCGCGCATTTGCGGGATCACGCAAAAACTGCAGGGGTGGTTGCAACCCTCGGCGATTTTTACGTAGGCCCAGTGCGACGGCGTAAGCCGAAAACGCGGCGTTTCGTAATCTGGAATGTAACCGGGCCGCGGCGTGACAAAATTAAAATCGACGTCGTCATCCGCAGCGCCGGCTTGAAGCACGCGTTGGATAATGGCGCCGAGCTCGCTGACCTGATCGAGTCCGATGAAGGTGTCGACTTCGGGAAGCGACTCCCGAAGTTCGGCCGAGAAACGCTGCGACATACAACCGCTTACAATTAGTCGTTGGGCCTTTCTTCTGCTCAAACCGCGTCGCCGATGTGCTTCCAGAATTGCGTCGATGGATTCTTCTTTTGCCGAGTCGATGAACGCGCAAGTGTTAACAACCAGAACATCTGCTTCTTCAGCGTGACTGGTGATTTCCATACCTTGCTCCAAAACGCTTCCAAGCATGATCTCCGCGTCGACGAGGTTTTTCGCGCATCCGAGGCTGATCATGCCGACTTTTGTGGCCATGGGTAGCAAACGCGGCGCTCGCGTTATTCAACGGTGACGTCAGTGTCACCTTCAGCGATCAGCTTCCCGTTCTTCTTGATCTGGACGGCGTCGCGCTCGAGAACCCGCACCGCGATGTGTTGCCCGTGGAATTCCATCGTGCCGTCCGTCGGTGAAATCCATCGTTCGAGGGCGGGCTTCAGAGCTTCGTTATCCACTACGACCTTGATGTAGGTTTTCTTAAGCGGCTTGATATCCACGCGGTTTTGGTCGTTAACCTCCGGAGAATTCTCAGCCAAGGCCGCCTTCGCAAGATCTTCCGGACGAACCGGCTCGGCCCGGCGCACTGTCGGTTCTTTTGGCGCGGCGGTGGGCGTCGGGGCCACTGTCGCGCTTGCTATGATCGGCGTACTGGTCGCCACAGCGGTGGCCGAAACAATTGCCCTGGCCACGGGCGTCACTTTTTTGGAATGGGTCTCTGCCACAGCGGCGGGCGTAAGCGTTGAAGCGGGAGTCCCCGGCGGCCGGGTGGCGGCAGGTTGAGGGACTCCGACCATTTGATCGTTATGCGGCGCGATCCGTTGGATATCGAGAATTAATCTCATGAGTATGAATCCGATCACGATCGCCCCAATCGCAATCAACAGTGGAAGGGGCGAAGGCCGATTTTTTGGGACGCGAACAGCCGGCCTGCGTGCCCGCCCAGGTTTCCGCCCGGGCTGATCCTGCAAATACGAATAAGCATCCACAGTCATCTGCTCCGACGTCTCGAATACGTCCAAATACGGCGTCACATCGACATCGAGAAACTTTCCGTAGATGAGAAGAAAGCCTTTGGCGTAGGCCAGACTGGGAAATTGCGAGAAATCGTCTGCCTCAATTTCCGCCAGACGCGCCGGACGAATTTTGGTCATCCGCGCCGCTTCGTCGAGCGTGAGACCGCGAGCCAGCCGCGCTTCCTGAAATTTTTTGCCGAGACCTTCGATCGTCATGATGGGGGTTTCCAGCTAAACGGCGGCGTCAAGATCGACCAGAATCTCGCGCGGTTTTGCGCCTTCGCCGGGACCTAAAATACCCCGCTGCTCGAGAATATCAACGATCCGGGCCGCGCGAGTATAGCCGAGCCGTAACCGGCGCTGGAGCAGCGAAGTCGAGGCGCGTTTCTCCTGACGAATAATCTCCAGACATTTTTCGACCAACTCCTCGTCTTCCTCCGTCACGTCGTCTGTCGCTGTGCCCGCCGCTTCGAGCTTTTCGTGCATGGCTGCGTCGAATGCCGGCGGACTTTGCGCGCTAACGAATTCGACCAGCCGTTGAATCTCGTGATCAGTCACAAGCACGCCTTGGGCGCGGATCAAGCGCGAAGTGCCCGGCGGCAGATACAACATGTCACCCTGGCCTAACAAACGATCGGCGCCGTTCTCATCCAGAATCACGCGACTATCGATTTTGCTCGCGACTTGAAATGCGATCCGGCTCGGAATGTTTGCTTTGATCACGCCGGTAATGACATCCGCGCGCGGTGTTTGGGTTGCCACGATGATATGAATTCCGGCGGCACGCGCCATCTGTGTGATTCGCGCTATCGCACTCTCGACATCCGCTGGCGCCGTCTGCATCAAGTCTGCGAGTTCGTCGATAATGACGATGATGTAAGGCATCTTATCTGGAATCTTGAGCTCGTCATCGCGCGGAACCTTGATTTCCCCAGCCTTCTCTTCCGCAAGATCGACATCTTTCTTTTTCGGCAGGCGCGCATTAAAACCCACAATGTTGCGCACGCCGGTATTGGCGAAAATCTTGTAACGCTGTAACATCTCCTCGATCAATCCGCGCAAAACCAGTAGCACTTTTTTTGGATCGGTAATAACCGGATAACGAAGGTGCGGAAGATTTCCGTAAACCTGCAACTCGACGACTTTCGGATCGATCATAATGAAGTTGAAGTTCTTCGGGTGTGAAGCGGAAGAGCATGCTGGAAACGAGCGCGTTAATGCAGACGCTCTTGCCTGCGCCAGTGGTACCGGCGACGAGCAAATGCGGCATCTGTGCGAGGTCGGCAATGATCGTTTTGCCGTAGACATCTTTACCCAACGCGAGCGGGATTTGGATCTTCGGGTTCGCTTTGGCTCCTTCCCAATCGGTCGACTCGAGCAGCTCGCGCAACGTGACTGTAACTTTGCGCGAGTTTGCCAGCTCGATGCCAACGGTGTCTTTGCCAGGAATCGGCGCGAGGATGTTGATGCGCTCGGCGCGCGTGGCGCGGGCGAGATCGCGTTCGAGACTAACGATCTTGTCCACGCGCACGCCTTTGGCCGGATAGACTTCGTAGCGCGTGATGGTCGGACCTTTAGTGATATCGCCCGCGGCTACGGCGATGCCGAATTGCGCGAGCGTGTCGATTAAAGTTTGCTGCACGCGCTCGAATTCGGCCGGATCGGCCGCGGTGCGACCTTCGGGATCGTGTTCGTCAAGCAGGTCCAATCCGGGAAGCGCGTAGTTCGCCGCGTTCCATGTCCGCGTGGTCGGGCCCGCGGACGGCTTTGCTTTTTCAGAACCGCCGCGCAACTCGGCGAGTGAAGGTCTCCTGCGCGTTGCTTCATTTGGCAGCGCGGTGGTGTCTACCACTTTTGGATCTGGTCGACCGGCAAACTCTTCCGGCGCGACGAAAGCCGCGGCCGGTTCCGGAACGGGCGCGCCTTGCTTCCTGAGCTGTTTCTCGATCGAGCGGCGTTGCTTGGCGAGCTCCTTCTGACCTATCTCGAGCTGGCCTTTAAGATCTGACCTGCGCAGTTGTCGATGCAGTCGCCATTCGTGCAGCCGCGCGCTAAGCCGGCCCGCCAGCGCAACGGTTTCGTGCACAAGATGAATTGGGCGGAGACCGGTCATGAGAATGAGCGTGGCCAGGTAAATTCCAAGCAGCAGAATGAGCGAGCCGACTTTGCCCATGGAATTGAGGAGTAAAGTCTTTTCGACGACAGCGCCGACCCAGCCGCCAGGACCGGGAATGTCGAAGGCATGCTTCCACCCTTGCAGGTGCCGTGTTTGCAATTGGAGCCATTGGAACAAACATGCACCCGACGTGATGAACAGAATGATCCAGGGAAGCCGCCGCATGACGCGCAGCCGCGAATAAAATAATTTGGCCGCGCCGAATCCGAGCAGCGCCGTCGCGAACAAATAAGAGGCGGCGCCGATCAGGAAATAAAAGACGCTGGCGAAGATCGCGCCGAGCGGGCCGATGAAATTTTGAGCGGGTCGATTGGGCGGCGAAAGATAACTCCACGGCACCCACGAAGGGAGGTCCTTGGGATTGTAGGAAATGAGCGCGAGAAAGAGCAGTGTGCCGACGAAGAGTAGAATGAGGGCGAAGACCTCGTTCCAAGCATTGTTTTTAGCGCTGCGAGCCACCGCAGAGGATAGTAATCGCACGGCTGCACGTTTCAATTAACTCTTATTCGTGCTCTTGCTCGTGATCGCAATCGCAGATCGCGCCCTTTCGAGCGCGAGCTCCGAAATGAGATTACGGTTTCGCCTTGCACGGAACGCAGAGCGCCGATTACTTTCGGGCGCGCTATGCGATTCGCTTTTCGCAAGAGGGGTATCGGCTTTGTGGCTGGTGCGCTAATTTTTTGCTGTTCGTGTGAAAAACATCACCTCGGCGAAATGCCCGAGGCGCAAAAGGAACATGTCGATATCGCAAGCGAGTCCAGTGAGACTTCGACTGCTCCCGAAGAAAGTTCGCCGTCTCCGACGCCTTCGGACACGCCAACGCCGGCCGAATTTTTCCCTGAGAGCACGCCTCCTTAAGGGAAAGGCTCGTTATGGCCAAGCACCAATACCTCACGTCGCCGCCGAAGATCAGTACCTGGCCTCCGGGTGTTCCTTACATCATCGGCAACGAAGCGGCCGAGCGGTTCTCCTATTACGGGATGAACGCCATCGTCGTGATTTTCTGGACGACGTTCCTCCGCGACAAGGCGGGCAACCTGGATGTGATGAGACCAGAGCAGGCCGAGGCGTGGTACCATACCTTTGTCTCGGCCCTTTATTTTCTGCCGCTAGTCGGCGCCATTTTGGCCGATGCGTTCTTTGGAAAATTTTGGGTCGTCTTTTGGCTGTCAATCGTTTATTGCGCCGGACACGCCACGCTTGCCTTGATGGGTTCGGCCGTCGCGCACACCATTCCGCCGGTGTATCTGTCAGCGATCGGACTTTTTTTGATCGCGCTGGGTGCGGGCGGGATAAAGCCATGTGTTTCGACCAACGTCGGCGATCAGTTTGGCGAAACCAACAAGCATTTGCTGCCGCGCCTTTTTAACTGGTTTTACTTTTCCATAAATGCTGGATCGGCATTATCCACGCTGCTGATTCCATGGTTGCTCGAGCCGGGATCAATCTGGGACTGGCTCAAAAATCTGCTGCCGGTTTCAGTTTCGAATTTCCTAGTCAGCCCGCGACTGCATAGTCCGGACATTGCGTTCGGTCTGCCGGGCGTCTTTATGGCCATTGCTACGCTCATTTTCTGGATGGGCCGCAAGAAATTTGTCCATATTCCGCCAGTCGGCGGGCGGCAATTTTTTGACGATACCGTCCCTCGGCAGCGACAGCTCCCGTTCCTCTTAATTTTCATTCCGTTCTGCTGTTTTTTGCTAGTCGTTGGGGCCGCGGCATTGATCGGCCAAATTAAAGGAACGGGTTCCGCGAGCGCTGTGCTAGGGTTCAATGTCGGGTGGCCAGTTGCTGCCGCAGTCGTGGTAATTCTTGCTGTCGTCATTTGGGCGATTCGCTCTGTCTTACGTTACATTCTGATTCCGGTTCCCTTCGTGGCGATGTTCTGGGCGCTCTGGCAGCAAAACTTCTCGTCTTGGATCGTGCAGGCCAAATCAATGGATCGGCATCTCTTCGGCACTGATTGGCTCCCTGAGCAAATCCAAACGGTCAATCCGATTTTCATTTTGATCATGCTGCCACTCTTTTCTTACTGGCTGTATCCGGCGGTGGAAAAAGTTGTTCGCTTAACCCCGCTGCGAAAAATTGGCGCCGGCCTATTTGTTACAGCGGCATCGTTTTTTCTGGTTGCCATGATTCAAACGCGCATCGACGGCGGTGCGCGGCCGAGCATCATCTGGCAAGTTTGGGCGTTCGTGATCTTGACTGCGGGCGAAACCTTGGTTTCGCCGACTCACCTTGAGTTTTCCTACACCCAGGGGCCGGTGAAACTCAAATCGCTTGTCATGTGCACGTATCTCTTCGCCGTGTCGCTGGGCAACCAATTCACCGCCGCAGTAAACTTTTTCATCCAAAACCCTGACGGCTCCGTGAAACTGCAAGGAACCAGCTACTTCATGTTCTTCGTTTGGGTGATGCTCGGAACTGCAGTTGTGTTCGCAATTGTCACGCCGTTTTACAAAGGCCGTACTTATTTGCAGGATCAGTCGGCGGTTGCCGGTGACGCCGAACCAGCTGTCGGATTCGCCGTCCAGCCGGAGGCATAAATAATCAAATGAAAGTAATCATTCTTGCAGTCGGACTGTCCTTGGCCTTGTCGATCCTAGTCGCGAAGGCGAATCCGAAGGACGCGGAGTTCGAGAAAATCGCGAAGGATTATGTGGAAGGATTCCTCGCCTCGCATCCGGAATATGCAACCGAGCTGGGCGATCATCGTTTTGACGGCGAGCTGACCGATTACTCGCCGGGGGCGCGCGACCGGAAGCTGGCCCGGGCGAGGCAATTCCGTGAAACGATCAAGAAGTTCGACGATTTTTCGCGGCTGACCGGTGCAAACCAGGTGGACGTTCGCATCCTGCGGGACAACATTGACAGTGAGATTTTCGAGCTGGAAGAGCTGAGGGAGTCCGAGTGGAATCCGCTCGTTTACAACCAAAGCCTGGCTAACAGCCTTTACCTGATCGTCGCGCGCGATTTCGATTCGCCGGAAAACCGCATTCCGAATTTGCGCAAGCGCATGGAAGCGATTCCGTACGTGATCGAGCAAGCGAAAGCGAATCTGCAGCATCCGCCGCGCGTTCATACGGAAACGGCGATTGAGCAGACGCAGGGCGCGATCAACCTCATTCGCGAGGGCCTATCCCCGCTGCTCGACCGCGCGCCGCAAATGAAAAAGGACCTTGCGCCAGTGCAGGAAAAAACGGCGAAGTCGCTCGAGGACTACAAAAAATGGCTCCAGGACGATCTGCTTAAACGTTCCGATGGCGATTTCCGGATCGGCGCAGACAAGTTTCGCAAGAAACTCCGTTTTGCCCTCGCCTCCGACTTGTCGATGGAGGAAATCATGAAGCGCGCGCAAGCGGATTTGGAGCAGACGCAGACCGCGATTTACCAAACTGCGGTTCCGCTTTACAAAAAATATTTTCCGAACGCCGACAAGGCGACCCTGAGCGACAAGAAAAAAGTCACGGCTGTCGTCCTCAATAAACTGGCCGAACAACATCCGGACGACAATACGATCGTCGGCTATTGCCAAAAGGTTGTCGGCGAAGCGACCGATTTTGTGAAGTCGCATGACCTTGTCGCCGTCCCGAACACACCGCTCGAGGTGATCGTGATGCCGGAGTTCAAGCGTGGCCAGGCCATTGCCTATTGCGACGCGGCCGGGCCGCTCGAGAAGAACGGTAAGACATTTTTTGCAGTGGCGCCCACTCCTAATGACTGGCCAAAACAGCGCAAAGAATCTTTCTTCCGGGAATACAACAATTTCATGGTTCGCGACCTGACCGTGCACGAAGCGATGCCCGGGCACTACCTTCAACTGGCGCATGCCAACGAATTCCGCGCGCCGACAATGGTGCGGGCGATTTTCCAGAGCGGCACTTTCATCGAAGGCTGGGCGGTTTACTGCGAGCAAATGATGGCGGAACAAGGTTATGGCGGCCCTGAAGTCAAAATGCAGCAGTTGAAAATGCGATTGCGCGCGATTTGCAACTCCATTCTCGATCAAAGCATTCATGCCGGAACAATGAGTGAAAAGGAAGCGATGGACTTGATGATGAAGGAAGCTTTCCAGCAGGAAGGCGAAGCAGTTGCGAAGTGGAAACGGGCGCGGCTCACTTCCGCGCAGCTCTCGACTTATTTCGTCGGCGTTAGCGAGCATCTCGACCTTCGGGAAAAGGCAAAAGCGAAAGCCGGCGCGTCGTTTGATCTAAAGAAATACAACGATCAGGTCATCTCCTACGGGAGTCCGCCGGTGAAATACGTTCGCGAGCTGATGGGGCTGTGAGGAAAGGAATGAGTAAGCACGAATGACGAAGCAATGATCAAATGACGAAGCCCAAAACAAGCTGTGGCTTCCGGGCTGGTCACTCAGATTTCGTCATTCCTTCGTGGTTCGTCAGTTAGGAATTCGTCATTTGCGTCTATGTCGGACCTGGCAACATGGATGCGGGAGAAGGACGAAAAATGGTTTCAACCGTTTTTCGCGAAGCATCCTGAGATTCACATTTGCGATGCGCGCAAAGGCCTCGTTTCGATTGAGGAAATGGACGGGCTTCTGTTAACCGGCGGCTCGGACATCGCTCCGGAATTTCTGCGCCAGCCCGTGCCAGACCCCTCCATGCTCGAAAAAGATCTCGATCTTGCGCGAGACCGCTGGGAGTTTAATGCGGTCAGAAAGGCTATTACGCGCGGCTTGCCCTTGCTTGCGATCTGCAAAGGGCTCCAGGTTGTGAATGTGGCACTTGGCGGCACGCTCAAGCTTGACATTCCCGGTCACAAACTTCCCGAGATGAAGGATCAGGATGTTCAGCCGTTGCGTTACGATGCCAAGGCGACTCATCGTTTCGAAAAAGTAAACAGCTCGCATCACCAGGGGATCGATCGCGTCGGCGAAGGCCTCGAAGTCGAAGCCTGGTGCGCAACTGACGACATCATTGAGCAGCTCCGGTTGCGCGATTATCCGTTCGGTCTCGCCATGCAATATCATCCCGAGCGGGGGAAAATCTACGATGGGCTATTCGATGATTTCTTTTCCCGCTTGAACAGTTTGAAAAGGCCTAGACAGGATTAACAAGATTTTCTGGATTACTCTCAAAAACAATCGTGTTCATCCTGTTCATCCTGTCTGTTTTATGATGTCGACAGCATAGTCGAACAGCGCAAATCGACAGCGCGATTCAACGCTTGTGTGAAACTGGTCGCGTCATCGCGTGGTGATTGTCGATCTTGATACGCAATCGGCGGCTTAGTCAGGTCGCGAATTTCAAATTCCGGCGGCACGTCGCCCATGACTTTCCTGAAAAACTCGGACTGCGTTTCTGAAAACGGGAAGCAATGCCAAATCGCGTAAGCATTTAGGCCATTGTTCAGTGCGGTGCGCGAAACTGTGGACGAGACGGAATAAACCGCTTCGATTTTGGCGAAATGGCGCAGGAAGTAGAGATCGGCCACTTCACGGTCGTTTTCGATTCGAAATCCCTCGAGGTTGAGCCGGTTCGCCTCATCGGTTTCGGCGGGGTGGGGCCGGTAAATGAGATCGCAATTCGGATAATGCCGGCGGACGTAGTCGAGGCAGCGGTTGAGATATTCGATGTAAACGTCGGGCTCGAGGTTTTGCACGAGCAGAAACGGTGTCCCGAAGAAGATCACTCGCCGATGTCGATCACGGCCATTGTTCGCTAGTGAAGTTGCCGAAAAATTGCGCAGTTCTGCAATGCTGGGAAAGCGCGCGGGAATAATTCGGTCGTCGGCTTCCGGCGGCAGTTGGCGCCCGCCGTTGCTCATGAGGACGATCCCGTCGAAAACTTCATCGAGGTCTTTTTGCAAACGCCGTAGGCGCACGCCGTCGCCACCGGGATTAATCCGCGGCTTGTAATGGATCGTTCGTTCCACGCCGGCGAGCGGTTCGATTACTCTATTTTGTAACCAGCCGGAGGTCGTGAACCGGAATCGCGCGCGATCGCCGTGGCGCGTCAATTCGCCGTACGCTTTCTGGGAGACGCAAAGAATTTTGTAAACCTCCGGATGGGCGGAGATTGCGGCATTGCCGAGGCCTAACAAGCCGGCGAGACAAAGTAGAACATCGCTGTCTGGACTAATCGGCAATGCACTCACCCCTCGCTGCCGTTCTACATTCTCGCGATAAAGCCGCGGGAGATCTTTCAAACCCCGACAGGTTCGGACTTTCGGAAACGCGTAGACCTCGACGAATTCACGAACGAGCGGCTTCCAATTCGCGTTTTCCCACCACTTCGACTCTTCCCGAAGCAAACGGACGCCACCTGGGAAACGCTCGCTCAGCACGTCTGACGCCACGAGCGCGTTGGGCAAACGGTCCGGCCGCGAGATCACGATCCAAAGTTTTGGCTGTTCGCCTGTCATCGTGTTGTTGGTCAAACAGTGCGCTGGGTCGGAGTCCAAATGAATTTGTGCATCTGGAGCTGAAAACGAACATCGAGTTTGTCCGCCAAAATCCATTCCACGATTTGGCGTGGGTCGATCCGGCCGAAAATGGGCGAGAAGAGAGCAGCGCGACAGCGCTTCGTTAAATTGAAGCGGCGAACCTTCTCGTACGACCAGTCGTAATCTTCGCGCGAGCCGATCACGAATTTCACTTCGTCGCGCTCGGTGAGGCTATCGATGTTCGACCAGAGATTCTTGTCCACCTCGCCGCTGCCCGGGGTTTTTAGGTCCATGATTCGATGCACCCGCGGATCGACTTTCGAAATGTCATGTGCGCCGCTTGTTTCCAGGAGAACCGTGTGGCCGGCGTCAGCCAAGATCGACATCAACGGCAGCACACCTTTTTGTAAAAGTGGCTCGCCGCCGGTGAGCTCGACCAGCGGGCACTCAAACGCTTCTACAAGATTGACAATCTCCTGGAGCGTCATCTTCTTTCCCTCGTAAAACGCGTATTCGGTGTCGCAGTAGTTGCAACGCAGATTGCAGAAAGTGAGCCGAACAAAGACACAACGCTCGCCCGCCCAGGTGCTCTCGCCCTGAATTGATTGGTAAATCTCGTTGATCGTTAGCGTTTCGTCGTTCATTCGACTCTGCGCTAATTCTATCAGATCATCCGGTTGGATGCACAACCGGATCGACAATTGCTTTGCCCGACTCCGTTCGGAAAAACGCAAAGGATTTATTCCCTACATTTGCGCGGGCGATCCGAGTCTGGAGAAAACTGTTGATCTTGCGGTGGCGCTTGAAAAAGCGGGTGCTGATCTGCTCGAGCTTGGATTGCCGTTCTCTGACCCGCTTGCCGACGGGATCGTGAATCAACTGGCTGCCCAACGCGCGCTTGCCGCAGGGGCGACTGTGCGCGGCGTGCTCGATTGCGTCCGTGAAATCCGCAAGAACTCGCAAATCCCAATTGTTCTCTACAGCTATTTGAATCCGATCTTCCAGTTCGACGTAGAGAAATTTCATCGCGAAGCAGGAGCAGCGGGCGTTGATGGATTGCTCATTCTCGATCTTCCGCCCGAAGAAGATATCGGTCTTGGAACAGGCAATTTGATTCACATTCGCTTGATCGCGCCGACCACGCCACCTAATCGGATCGCGAAAATCGCAGGCAGCGCGGAAGGTTTTCTTTACTACGTCTCGCGTGAAGGCGTGACCGGCGCACGCGAGACAATCGCGTCTTCATTGCCAGCAAAAATCAGGCAGCTCCGGCAACTCTCGGCGCTGCCGATTGCGGTCGGTTTTGGAATTTCAAGTGCGGACCAGGCGCGCGAAGGCTCCCGGCATGCGGATGCTGTGGTCGTTGGCAGCGCGATTGTCGATCTTATCGCGAAGCACGGGAATAGTTCGGTCGAGAAAGTGAGCGTGTTTGCGCGCGAGTTAGCAAACGCGATCCACTAGATTCCGCACTTCTTTGTCGCCTCGATAAAATTCGATCTCTTGCGCAACAACGACGCGAGATAGGAGTCGACCAGAGGCACGTCGTTGATCCGGGAGAGGTTCGCGGGTGTGCTGAGTCGTGAGAAAATCGCATACGCGATCGTGCTTCGCGGGACGCTTTTTTCTCCGTAACCGGCGGGGATGTTGCTCGACCAAAATCGAACGTATTCGACGCCGAGCCGATTTTCCGTCCCAAGAAAAATGACGGAATGGCCGTGCTCGCTTCGCCCGACCTCGCGCGACCAAAATATTTTCATAAAATCGCCGGGCTGCGCCTGATCGAAGCTATCAAAGTTTCGGCCGAGCCCGAGTTCGTAAAAAAGGCGTGCGGTACCCGGACCGTTGGCGTTCCAACGCCCCCAGACGTCCTCACCATCGCGCTGATCGCGGATGATCAGATGATTTAGCGTTGCAAAATCCAGTTGAAGTTGTCCCCGCTCACGCAGCGTTTCGATTGTTCTGATGAAAACAAAGTAAGTGGCGCCCGAACAGAAACTCGGGAACGGCGCCTTCGGAAGCATGAAAAATTTGCCCGATTCAAAATGGGCAGATGACTGCAATCGGATTTTGGCGAAGTGCGACGTCGAATAGCTACCTCCCTGCGGCATCCCCTTCAACTGTTCGAGAACAACTGCGTTGAGGTCTTCGCCCCAGGCGTGGGTAATGAGGCCACCCCCGATCAGAACAGCGCACGAAAAAGCGATTATCCTAAACACGGCCCAATAATTAAGCGCCGAATCCGCGGAGAGCAACGGGCGCCCGGTTGGCTTTTAGCGGCGTCTGTGTAAGATCGACAATATGCTGCGTTTCACAAAAATGAATGGCGCGGGCAATGATTTCGTCATGGTCGACAATCGTGCCGGCCAGCTGCAGCTTGCTCCGGAACAGATCGCCCGGATTTGCGATCGTCATTGCGGCGTCGGGGCGGATGGGATTCTTTTGCTCGAAAACGCCTCCGACGGCGCCGATTTTCGGATGCGTTATTACAATCGCGACGGCGGCGAGGCGGAAATGTGCGGCAATGGTGCGCGTTGCTTTGCGCGGTTCGCGAACAAGGTGGCCGGCGCGCCGGATGAAATCTCATTTGAAACGCCGGCGGCGTCATCCGTGCGCAACTGCACGGCGACTCAGTCACACTTCAGATGAGCGATCCGACGGATTTGCGGCTGAACGTTGCCCTGCGAATTGACGGCGAAGACACAACCGTGCATTACGTCAACAGCGGTGTTCCGCACGTCGTCGTTCCTGTTTCGCGGGTCGACGTTGTTCATGTCTACACCCAAGGGGCCGCCATTCGCCGGCACGAAATGTTTTCGCCGAAAGGCGCAAACGTAAACTTCATCCAAAAACGCGGTCCGACCAAAATCTCGATCCGAACTTACGAACGCGGTGTAGAAGACGAAACGCTGGCTTGCGGGACGGGCGTGGTGGCGAGCGCGTTGATTTTTGCCGCGACCGAAAATGTGGGCGAACCCGTCAAGGTAATCGTGCGCAGCGGCAGCGAGCTAAGCGTGGGTTTCAAAAAAGAAGGCGACCAATTTAGTGCCGTCACTCTTACCGGCCCGGCGGAATTCGTTTTCGAAGGGACGATCGAACTTTGAATTATCTGTAGCGGCGCTCTCTGAGCGTCGCTACAATTAAACAAAAAGTGCGATGGTCACAGACCGCCGCCACAGTTAAAAATGTTTCGCGGCACTTTCACGGCTCTGGTCACTCCCTTTCGCAATAGCGCGATCGATTTCGCCGCCCTCGAGAAATTAATCGAGGCACAGATCGTTGCCGGAATTTCGGGAGTTGTTGCAGTCGGCACAACCGGTGAATCGCCGACGCTGACGCATCACGAACGAGAAGAAGTGATCCAGCGCGCGGTAAAAATTGCGGCCGTCCGTTGTAAAGTCCTTGCCGGAACAGGATCCTACTCGACGCGTGAAGCGATCGAATCGACCAAGGCTGCTGAAAAATTTCTAGTCGATGGAGCATTGCTGGTCGCACCATATTATAATAAACCGAGTCAGGAAGGACTCTTTCGCCATTTCAAAGCGATTGCGGACACCACTGCGTTGCCGATCATGCTTTACAACATTCCTGGCCGTTGCTCTGTCGATATCGGGGCGGACACCGTCGTCAGACTTGCCGAAGCATGCCGCAACATCGTCTCGATCAAGGAAGCAAGCGGCAGCGTTGAGCGCGTGAGTGAATTGCGCCGGCGCTTACCAAACGAGTTCACGATCCTGAGTGGTGATGATTCATTGACGCTGCCCTTCATGGCAGTCGGCGCGGTTGGTATCGTCAGCGTCGCTTCGAATTTATTTCCCTCGGCAATTTGCGCGCTGGTTCGCGCCTGTGAGTCCGGCGATTTGAAATCGGCAGAAAGACTACATCGCAAATTGTCGCCGCTGTTTAAAGATTTGTTCATCGAGCCCAATCCAGTGCCGGTGAAAACGGCGCTCGGCTGGCGCGGAGCGATGTCGGGTGAGGTTCGCTTGCCGTTGTGCGAGATGGGCGAAGCGAACCAGGTGCGCTTGCGCAAAGCGCTCGAGGCGTTCGAGGCATCTAAATGAAAACCGAGATTGCAGCTGCCGCTGTCCTCAGCGCCAGGTTGTAAATACCGATGAATGGCTTGGCTTGAGGCCTTCGGCGCAACAGACGGCGCTACAGCACCTTAGACTTATGAAAAACATACGCGTATTGCTCATTGGCGCGGATGGCCGAATGGGAAAAACGATTGTCGATCTTGCAAAAAATGATCCCGACATCGACATCGTCGCGCAATGCGATCTTGGAGATGCAATCGAGCCCGGAATGAGGAATTGCGACGTTGCGATTGATTTCAGTCAGGCCGCCGCAATCGACGAAATCTGCCGCGCCGCATCGGAGCACCGAAAGCCGCTCGTTATCGGGACAACCGGATATTCGCACGCGGAACGGCAACTGATCGGAAATGCGGCGCACTCATTACCGATTGTCTTTGCGTCGAATTTTAGCGTCGGCGTTAACGTGCTGTTCGCATTGACATGCAACGCAGCAAAAATTCTGGGGCTCGAGTTTTCTTCGAGAATTGTTGAAAGGCATCATACGATGAAAAAGGATGCGCCGAGCGGAACTGCGAAAACGCTGGCTGAGATTTTGAGGGAAGCCCGTAAGGCCGATGATCAAGTTCCGATTCAATCGATCCGGGAAGGGGACGTGGTTGGCGATCACACTGTGACCTTTTCCGGCCCCGGCGAGTGCCTCGAGTTAACGCATCGCGCGAGCAATCGTGAAATTTTTGCTCGTGGCGCATTGCGCGCGGCGCAATGGGTGGTGGGAAAGCCGTCGGGCCTTTACACGATGCGAGATGTGCTCGGACTGTAGCGACGCTCTATGAGCGCCGAACGAATTAATGCGACGGTCACAGACGGCCGCTACAGAAAGCGATTATGAGAACCGGCGTTGCGTTCGGATCGAATCTGGGAGATCGGGTGGCCAATTTGCGCGCCGCGCGAAAGGCGATTGTCGGCCTTGCCGGCGTCAAACCGCCAATTCTTACTTCGCCGGTTTACGAAACCGAGCCGATCGGTTGTGAGGCGGGTGCTGGCAAATTTTTCAATGCGATTCTTGAGTTCGATTATGATGGCGATCCGGCTGAATTGCTTAAAAAACTCGTTCAGATCGAGGAATCGTGCGGTCGAAGACGTGATAATCCGCGCAACGTCTCGCGCGAGATCGACCTCGACCTTCTCTATTGTGGCGGGCGCAAGATCGACAATGAGCGGTTGCGCTTGCCACATCCGCGTATGCATTCGCGGAAATTTGTCCTTCAACCGCTGGCGGATATCCGGCCTGATTTGACCCTCCCAGGGCTAGGAAAAACTGTGCGCGAGTTGCTCGCGCAGATCGAGGATTCGACTAAAGTGACACGCTTAACGCAGGAATGGTAATGGGCGCGGAAAAATTTCGTGAGATGAAAAAGCGCGGCGAGAAAATCACCGTGCTGACGGCTTACGATTATCCGACTGCGCGTCTGCTTGATGAGAGCGGGATCGATATCATCCTGGTGGGCGATTCGCTAGGCATGGTCGTGCTCGGTTACGACGACACGACGCGGGTGACGCTGGACGAAATGTTGCATCACACGCGAGCGGTCGCGCGTGGCGTGAAACGGGCATTGCTCGTGGCCGACATGCCGATTCACACGTTCGCCACTCCGCAACAGGCGGTCGCGACAGCGAAGCGATTTGTCGACGTTGGCGCGCAAGCAGTGAAGCTGGAAGGCGGCGTTAGCCACGTCCCGCAAATCGAGGCGATTACACGCGCCGGCATACCGTTCATGGCGCACATCGGGATGCTGCCGCAAAGCGTGCGCGAGGAGGGCGGCTACAAAGTGAAAGGCCGCACGCAGTCCGAGGCCGAAGGGCTGATTGCCGACGCGCGCGCGGTGGAAAAAGCGGGCGCATTCTCAGTGGTGCTGGAAATTGTGGTTGCCGACATCGCGAAGCGAATAACCAACGCGGTCGCCATTCCGACCATCGGTATCGGCTCGGGCGAATATTGCGATGGGCAGATTTTGGTCACTCACGATCTAATCGGTTTGTTTCCGTGGTTTACGCCAAAATTTGTGTCACCCGAAGCGACGGTAGCGGATGAAATCCGCAAGGCGGCACACGCTTTCATAGAACGAACGCGCACACACCGGGCGATGTCTAATCGCTCAAATGCTTGACAACAGTTGGCCGGTAAAGCTGCTTAAGTAAGGCGATGAAAGTTTCCGAGTTCCAGGAGTTCAACGATCTCGAATACGAAGCGCTTTTGACCGGAAGCAAGGAGCGCAGCTGGTTGTGGCTCGGTTTGATTGTGTCGCTTTGTTTGCACATCTCGCTTTGCATTTATTTCTATCGGACGCGTTTTCAGTCCGTCGATGCTGCCTTGGCGGAGTTGCAGTCGCCGCCCACGTTCAAGGTTAGAAGCGTCGATCTTGGCTCGCAGCTTGAGAAATCGAGCGCCGACCAGCTAAATCCGGCGGCAAAACCAGAGCCGGACAAGACCGATGTCCAGCAACCAGATGAAAAGAAGTCGTTTGATAAACTGTTGCAGGAAATTCAGGCGAGCACGGCCATGCCTGATGACATGCGCGACGCTTTGCCGGACCAGCCAAAAGTGGAACAAGCCGACGCTACTTCGGTCATGAATGAAATCGAGCGGAGTGCGGCGCAGACTCTTTCTGTCAATCCAAACGCAACGCACGAGCAATCTGCTTTAAATGAGAGCCCGGTTTCCGGCCGTCCACAACCGGCATTGAGCGGGACCGAACTTGCCACCAGCACGATCATCAAGCGCCCGAACACATTCACGAGTAAAATCCCGGGCGATAGCGCCGGTCCGAACAAAAAAGGCGCACCGGGATTCAGCGATCTCGAACAGTTGCTCAGGCAAAAAGGTCCGCTCGGTTCGGGAACGAAAATTCGAATGCCGGACGATCAGCTTTTCCCGTTCGATAGCGCGGAGCTACAGCCAGGTGACATTTTGCGAAAGCTAGTGGATCTACTGAAACGAAATCCGAAAGCGACATTCACGATCGAAGGCTACGCGGACTCAATCGGCTCGGATGAGTATAATCTCGATTTGAGCCAGCGGCGTGCCGACAGTATGAAGCTATACTTGGTGGAGGCGCTGGGAATCGATTCCGCTCAGGTTGAAGCCCGTGGCCGTGGGTCAACCAAGTTCCTGGTTCCGCCGCGACCGCTGGCACCGAATGCGTCGCAGGCTGAATTCGACGCTGAGATTGACCGCGAACGAACAAACCGTCGTGTCGAGGTCACAATCAACACAAACGAGCGGTAGCCGCCTTGGCGCCGGCGGTCGCGTCCTACCAGTTTTTGATCCAGGAATCTTGCGGCGCGGGCGAGGAAGTTGAGGCGACGTAAGCGGCCGTGCTCCAGAGATCGTACGTCGCGTTGTAACCCTTGGATGAACCTTTTGGTAAGCAGTTGAATATCCGTAACTGTTTCCGAAGGGATCACGAATGTAACTCACCGCAGCAAGATTGCCATTTGAGTCTTTTGTGCGGCCCAGCATTTGCGGTTTGAACGAAAAATATATCTTTGCGTCAGCCGGTGGCCACAAGCTTGCACTCGAATCACCGCTGAGCTGTTTATACAAAAACAAAGAAGCTGCTTGGTACATTGCCGGATCAATTGCTGATCTAGCATCAAGGTCATCCGTCGTGTTGTTCGTCGTATCTCGCGGATAGATTCCATTATCTGCTTTGCAACTTTCAGGTACTCGGCCTGCAGCTTCTCGCCCGCCGCTATTCCACGGTTACGCTTTTAGCGAGATTGCGCGGTTTATCGACGTCGCGGCCGAGCGCGGCCGCGAGATGGTAGGCCAGCAGCTGGAGGGGGATGACGGTCAGGATGGGGCTGACGCAATCGGGCACGTCAGGAATTTCGATGATCTCGTTGGCGAGGCCCTTCAATTGTTTCGCGCCAGTGCCTGAAGTGATTGCGATGATCGGGCCTTTGCGCGCTTTAACTTGCTCGATGTTGTTTACGTTTTTTGAAAAGACTGCGTCATCCGGTGCGATGAAAATCGAAGGAAGATCCGGCCTAACGAGCGCGATGATACCGTGTTTGAGCTCGGCGCTGGGATGGCCTTCGGCGAAAAGATACGTGATCTCTTTCATTTTGAGCGCGCCTTCGAGCGCGATCGGGAAATTGAACTGGCGTCCGAAGAAGAGCATGCCGCTAACGCCGACATATTTCTTCGCGATCTCTTTGATTCGATCGCTCAGCTTCAATACCGCTTCGATTTGCGACGGCAATGCTTCAAGTGCTGCGATGATTCGGCTTCCCTCTGCGGTCGAGAGTTGGCGCATCCGACCAAGAAGCAAACCGATTAGGGTGAGGATGGCGAGCTGCGAAGTGAACGATTTCGTCGCGGCGACGCCGATTTCCGGCCCGGCGTGCATGTAAACGCCGCCATCGCTCTCGCGCGCGATCGTGCTCGCGACGTTGTTACAAATTCCGAGTGTGCGATAACCTTTGCGCCGGCTTTCGCGCAACGCGCCCAGAGTGTCTGCGGTTTCGCCGCTTTGGCTGATCGCGAAGACGAGTGTGTCCGGTGTCATCGGCGTGTTACGGTGGCGAAATTCGCTCGCGAATTCGACTTCAGTGGGAATGTTGGCGAGCTGTTCGAGTAAGTATTCGCCGACCATCGCGGCGTGCAGCGCTGTGCCGCAGCCCGTGAGCACGACCCGCGCGACATCCCGCAATTGCGCTGGGGTCATATTCAATCCGCCAAGTTTGGCGGTGCACTCTTCATAAGTCAGGCGTCCGCGCATGGCGTCGCGGACCGAGCTCGGCTGCTCGAAGATTTCCTTGAGCATGTAATGCGCATAATCGCCCTTTTTGATGTCTTCGGCGCTGAACTCAACTTTGCTGACGGCGTGTTGCCCGGGGGCACCATCGAGCGAGCTAATCTCGAACTTGTCGCGTTCAACTGCGACAACATCGAAGTCGTTCAAATAGACTGCGTCGCGGGTGTAAGCGACGATCGCGCTCACGTCGCTCGCGAGAAAATTTTCGTCCTTGCCTACCCCGAGCACGAGGGGGCTGCCGCGGCGCGCGCCCACGATAAAGTTCGGAATACCGGCATGGACGACCGCGATCCCATAGGTGCCGACGACTTGCTTCAGCGCCGAACGAACCGCGTTGACCAGTCGCGCTTTGGAATCTTTGCCGTCAAGTTGCCGATAAATGTGGCCGATGAGATGGGCCAAGACCTCCGTGTCCGTGTCAGAGTGAAAATTCGTGTCGCCGTTCTGGATCAGCTGCTCCTTGAGCGCCTGATAATTTTCGATGACGCCGTTGTGGACGAGCGCGATTTTGCCGCTGGCATCGAAATGGGGATGTGCGTTTTCATCGGTGACTTTTCCGTGCGTCGCCCAGCGCGTGTGGCTAATCCCGTACAAGCCGCGGGCAGGCTTTTCAGAAATCAATTTCGCGAGTGAGGCAATTCGACCTGCGCACTTGCGGGTCTCGACATGATCGCCGTCAACAATCGCGACTCCGGCAGAATCGTAGCCGCGATATTCGAGGCGACGCAGGCCGTCGAGCAAAATGGGCGCAGCTTCCAAGCGACCAACGTAACCAACAATTCCGCACATACGTGGAGACGAAAGTTGCCATTGGGGGCGGTGCCGCGCAACCAACCTAAGTAAGCAAAAGGGTTGCCCAAAGGCAGAGACGCTGAGTTATTGAAGACGTGGCAACGCAGAAAAGCCGCCGGCGCGATTCATCTTTGGCGAATCCATCGCTCTCCAGCCCCGCGCTTCCTCCAGGCACGACGCAGCGAACGCTGGCCGTTGTCATGGGTGGCGGCGCCGGCACGCGCTTGTTCCCATTAACCAAAGACCGCGCCAAGCCGGCCGTGCCCCTGGGTGGGAAATATCGCATCGTCGATATCCCGATCAGCAACTGCCTGAACTCCGGGTTGCGCTCTATCTATGTGCTCACCCAGTTCAACAGCATGTCGTTACATCGGCATATTCAAGCCAGCTACAAGTTCGACAATTTTTCGCGCAGCTTCATCGATCTTCTCGCGGCGCAACAGACGCCTGCCGGCGCGCAATGGTACCAGGGCACCGCGGACGCCGTCCGCCAAAACATGCGCTACTTCCTCGAGCGCCCGTTCGACTACTACCTCATCCTAAGCGGCGACCAGCTTTACCGAATGGATTTTCGCGTGCTCCTTCACCAGCACATCCAATCCGGGGCCGAGATCACGCTGGCGACCAAACCGGTCCGTCGACATCAAGTTTCCGAGTTCGGCATTATGCAGAGCGGAGTTGATCGTCGGATTGCACGTTTCGTCGAGAAACCGACGGATGAGGCCGTGCTTCACGAGATGAAAATGAGCCGCGAATTGCTCGCAGCGATCGGCTCGATTGAGAAGGAGGAATTATTCCAGGCTTCGATGGGGATTTACGTTTTCAATCGCGACGTGCTTGTGCAATGTCTGGATAACGATCTTGTCGATTTCGGCAAACACGTCATTCCGCAATCGATCGAAGATCGCCATGTGAGCGCCTTCATCTTCCAAGGCTACTGGGAGGACGTTGGGACAATCCGCTCTTTTTATGAAGCGAACCTCGATCTGACGGATCTCGTGCCGGAATACAGTTTCTTCGACACGGAGGCGCCGATTTACACGCATCCCCGATTTTTGCCCGGCAGTAAAATCAATGGCGCGACGCTGCGCCAGGCCATCATCTCGGACGGTTGCATCATTTCCGATGCGCACCTGGAACGCTGCGTGATCGGAATTCGCAGTATCATTGAAAGCGGCGCGACCATTCGCAACTCTATCATCATGGGGGCCGATTACTTCGAACAAGATCGCGATGAACGTTCAAGCCTCCCTCCCGTTGGGATCGGACGCAATTGCGTGATTGATCGTGCCATCATCGATAAGAATGCGCGCATTGCGGATGGCGCAGTCATCACTCCGGAGGGAAAGCCAGCGAATTTGGACGGCGACAATTACTTCATCCGCGACGGAATCGTGATCGTGCCAAAGAACGCAGTGATCCCCGCGGGCTTCTGGATCTGATTAGCGCGCATCGCCAACGTAATTCGTGGCAAGGATCGGGCAACTGCGGCGATGAACAGTGATCAGGTGAAAGCGGAGCGGTCACGCCCTTACATCGGACCTTTGCGGTCCGAAATTGATGCACGGCTAGTACAAGGTCAAAAACGGCGGCCAGCTATCGAGCGAATCGACCCGGCCCTATCGGGGAATGCCGCCGCCATCTCGCGGTCGCGAAACGTCGATTTTCGATGGGTCGGTTATCGCCGGTCTGTCATATTTGCCAACGCTCCGCCATTGGTCTCCCATTTTTCCTGTTTGTTCCAGGGCATTTGGGACTCTGGTTTTGCATCGGGATCGTTGACCAGGCCTACTTGCTCCTTTTGGGAGGCGCAGGAAACGAACACGGTAGTCGCGGCCAGTAAGAGAGCTGCCGCGATCGTTCTTTTTAGATCAGGAATTCGTGCCAGCATAGATGACAATGTCTCCAGGTTGCACTTGGACCCCTCGTGCCAAGCTGCTGGTAATGATATCGCCGATAGCGGTCGCCGGTTCAACTGAAGAAATGCGAATTTTTCCAATAAAGACGCCATCCCTTAAAACGAGCATTTCTGAATTGGTCTCGACGCCATGCCGGCCGCCGAGGTTGAGGACGACGAAATTATAGGCCTGGTTCACCGCTAGGACAGTGCCGCGCACGCCCACTTTTCCACCGGCGATGGCACGCCGCTTTTTCTCTTCTTCAAGCTGAGACGAACGCTGCTGCGAAGACCGCAATTCTTCGGAGAGGAGAACTTTCTCATGTTCTGCGCTGTCGAGCTGCTCTCTAGGCGTCATCGAGTTGGGCCTCCAGTTCGATGGTGGATGGCGCGCCAGGATTGACCGAGGAGGATTGTTTTTCTTCGAGCTGGTTTCGCAGGGCTGCGATTTCGGATTCGTTGGCTTGAAGTTTGGCTTGCAGATCAACTTTTTCATTTTCGACCTTAGCAAGCTGTGCATCGGCATCAGCAACCGCGTCTTCTCGTTGGCTAAGCCTAGTTTTCTCCGCAGCCACTGCTGCTTCGCGCGCTTTGATTTCTTTCTCACGGCCAGCGCCCCGCCGCTCGGCAATGTCACGCTCGGCTGCTACGCCTGCCACGCTTGAACGCAACATTCTTATCTTGGCGATATTAAGCGCGCCAAGAACCGCTGCGAGCATTAACAGCAGCGCGGAAATGGCGATCAACGTTTTTGGTGGGGGAGCAAATGTAGACGAAAGCACTGGGGTTTCATTATTCTAACCAGGAGTCCTACTAAAATGCAATCTCGGATTTATTCGAAGTCCGTTCTGCCTGCGCAATGCCGATTGACTTGCGCTCGATCGGCTTTCCACCTATAGGAACAAACCGTGGGCCAGCAACATCGGGTGCGAGTAAAACGAAAACGGCGTAAAGCTTATCTCAAGCGAAAAAGGGCCGCAGCAAAATCGATACAACGCGAATCGCCCAAGGTAAAAAGCCGGAAGCAACCTGCCGCGGTGGAGTAGATCGAATCGTCGGGGCTCTCTCTCTCGTTTCGTTACCGACAATACAATCACCAATGCGGCCACGCTATCTGATTGTCGATGGGCACAGTGTGATTTTCGCCTGGCCGGAGCTGAGCAAGCTTCAACTGCGGCGCTTGTCCCTCGCGCGGGAGGCATTAGTCAAGCAGCTTCGTGATTATCAGGATTGGAGCGGGGTCAACGTCGTTGTCGTTTTCGATGGCAAAGGCGCAAAGGTCGGCGAAATATCTGATCCGCACGATGTGCAAATCTTTTACTCACGGCGCGGCCAAACCGCCGATGCAATCATCGAGCGGCTGGCGAGCAAATATTCGGGGCGATTTGACGTCGCGGTGGCGACTTCAGATTCCCTCGAGCGGCAAACTGTAATCGCTTCCGGTGCGACCTGCATTGCGCCCGAGAACTTGCGCAAACTCCTCAAAGAAGCTCGAACGCGCTAACTGTTTCGTTTCAAGCGGCGCCGACCAGAGCGGAATGCTGGCCGTTCAGCGCCTCACTCTGGTTGCGCTGCTCGCAGGTTGCGAGAACGCGTGCTAGTACGCAATAAAGCTGCTCAATCGGAAGATTTTTGCTCACGTAACCGTTCGCGCCCGCGCGCAAGGCGGCGTGCATTTGCTCTTCGTCATAGCCGAGGCCGGTAAAAACTACGATAGGCAAAGCCGGATTTATCTCGCGCATATAGGAGATAAGCGAAATCCCGTCGACCTTCGGCATCTTAAGATCGACAATCGCCACTTCGCAGTTGTGCTGGGCGAGCCAGGCCGCCGTCTGGAAACCCTCCGTTAGGGCCTCGCAGGTATGGCCGCGCTGGCGGAGATAAGTGACGAGGAACTTGGCGATGCCGGGATCGTCATCAATGATGAGGAATTGAGAAAAATCGCGGCTTGTTGGCTTCATCTGGTGTTATAATTGCCATAATATCAATAAGCACTAACCTTGCCAACTCGTCGCCCAGGCCTTTAAGGCGCGAAAAAAGCCCCTGGAGCCGGCCGCTAAATAGCAGCTCAAAATTGCAAGTTTCGACCCTACCAAAGGGCATTTTGAACGTTGATGCTTGGACTTTTGGCTCTGACTACAAGCCGAGTTTTTTTTTCGATCGCCTTGACGCGCTCGATGAGTTTTCCCAACCGGTGGATCCACGCGATCTGTCGCTTGGCCTCGGGTAATGGCACTGCTGGATAGCCAAACCACACCCCACCTGGCACATCCTTCGAGATGCCGCTCTGGGCGGCAATCACTGTATTATCGCCAATTGTAACGTGGCCCACAATGCCAACCTGGCCCGCCATTGTTACTTGCTCTCCTACGCGAACACTTCCGGAGATTCCCGTCTGCGCCGCAATGACAGAGTGCTTTCCAATCACGACGTTGTGTGCGACCTGGACCAGATTGTCGATCTTGACTCCTTCCTGAATCCATGTCCGGCCGAACCTGGCGCGATCAATTGTTGTGTTCGCACCGATCTCGACGTCGTCATCGATCTGCACGATCCCAAGTTGCGGAATCTTTTTTTGCCGCCCACCGATGATTTCGAATCCGAAGCCGTCGGCCCCAATCACGACGCCGGCGTGAACGATCACGCGTGCCCCAATCCGCGTCCGTTCCCGGATGGTCACGTTCGGGTAAATCGTGCACGAAGGCCCGATTGAGGTTTCGTGCGCGATGTAGGTCCCAGCGCCGATGACGCTGTCATCGCCAATGCTGGCGCCGGCTTCGATCACCGCATACGGCTGAATCGAGACGCGCGCGCCAAGCTTCGCGCTTGGATCGACAATTGCGCTCGGATGGACGCCCGGCGCGAATGTGACTGGTTTCGGCGCGAGCTTGAGGACGATTTGCTCGAACGCTTTAGACGGATTTGCGACGCGGATTTGGCTAGCCGGGATGGTTTCGGAAAAATCGAGTGGCACGAAAACCGCAGAGGCGCGCGTTTTGCGAAGGCGCGAAAAATACCTTGGGTCAGCGAAGAAACTAATCTCGCCTGGAACAGCTTCCGAAAGCGAGGCAGCGCCGGTGATCTTTTGCGCGGGATTTCCGAGCAACTCGCCACCCGACATCTTCGCGAGCTCTTGAAGAGTGAAAGTCACCGGTTTTGGGTGCAGGCGGAAACCCGCCTAACAAAAATGTCGATCTAAGACTTCAGGGTCGCACGGACAGTGTCGAGTTGGCCGGCGGAGCCGAGCTTCTCGTTCTTGTGAGCGATGAAGTTTGCGTATTCCTCGACGAAGATTTTTCCAGGCGGCCGGAAATCGAATTGCTCGGGATGATCTCGAAAAAATTCGCGATGCACACGTGTCCAGACGAGCCGGCCATCAGTGTCGATGTTTACCTTAGTCACGCCGAGTTTGGCGGCGGGTAGATATTCCTCCTCGTTCACGCCCCGGGCGGATGGATCGAGCTTCCCGCCGGCAGCGTTGATCCGCTCCACTTCGGATTTCGGCACGCTCGACGACCCATGCATAACGATGGGCGTCGGCGGCAGGCCGGCTTTTTTTAATTTGTCGCGGATCCCTTCGATCACATCGAAGTGCAGCGACTGCTGCCCTTTGAACTTGTAAGCCCCATGACTGGTGCCGATCGCCGCCGCCAGCGAATCGCATTTGGTCTGCTTGATGAACTCGACCGCTTCGTCCGGATTCGTTAGGCAAGCGTGGCCTTCGTCGACCGCGATGTCTTCTTCGACGCCGCCGAGCTGCCCGAGTTCCGCTTCAACGCTGATGCCTTTGGCGTGGGCTTTATCGACCACCCGCTTCGTGATCGCAACATTCTTTTCGAACGGCTCCTGGCTCGCATCGATCATGACTGAGCTGTAAAAACCCGATGCGATGCAATCGTAGCAGGCTTCTTCGTCGCCATGATCTAGATGCACAGCGAAGATTGCTTCTGGAAACATTCCTTCGGCGGTGCGGATGATCGCTTCAAGCATCCGTTTGTCGGCATATTTTCGCGCTCCTTTGGAGAGCTGAATGATGAACGGTGCCTTGCTTTGGACATTGCCGCGGAATAGGCCGAGGCACTGCTCCATATTGTTGATGTTGTAGGCGCCGACGGCGAATTTGCCGTAAGCGACCTTGTAGAGTTGGGCGGTGGTAACGATCATAAGCCTGGAAAATATCGATCTCTCGCGTCAAAATCGCGGATAAGAATCGAATCTAGCGACGAAATCGAAAATCTAAAATCCGAAATTCGTCAGTGTTTCTTTTGCGTCGCCGGCAACGTAACGCTGACCAGCGTCCCCTTCGGTGTGGAATTAATATCGACACGACCGTGGTGATCGAAAACCGTGCGCTTAACGATGGGCAGGCCGAGTCCCATACCGCGCGGCTTGGTCGTGCAGAAAGGTGAGAAGATTTTGTCTTTTACGTCGGGCGCGATCCCTTTGCCGTTGTCGCTTACCGTGACGAGCACGCCACTCGTGTGACCGGCTTCGCGGACCGGTTTTGCCGAAAGGAGGACGTGCGGTTTGCTTTGGTCGGACATTGCTTCGGCCGCGTTGGCCACCAGATGAGCGAAAGCTTCAGTCAGGGCCGCTTCGTCGCCGAGTACATGCGGCAAATTTGCAGGCAAGGAAGTCTCCACTTCCACACCGCCGTTGACGCCAAAACGTGAGCGAGCGATTTCGACGGCTTTTTTTACGGGTGCGCGGACGTCGATCAATTTCAACACAAGCTCGGGTGGGTGGGCAAAGTTGTTAATCTGAGTAATGATCTTATCCAGGCGATCGACTTCTTTGACAACGATCTCGTTGAATTCCTTACGGAAATCAGCGTCGTCGAACCGCTCGGGAAGGAGCTGCGCAAACGTCTTGATCGCCACGAGAGGGTTGCGGATTTCGTGGGACATGCCGGCGGCAAGGTCTGTCCAAAACACTGCCCGATCGAGCACTGCTTGTTTGTCGCGCAACGTTTCTTCAGCGGTGAGATCCTGCATGACTGCGACCGCGCCAAGCGTGGCGTGTTGATCGGCGAGCTGCCGTGTTTCGACGGAAATCGAGCGGTGCGTGTTATCGTCGATCCATCGCTGTGGTGGCAAAGCCGTTTTGGAATCGAGCGTGTCGCGCAAAAAACTGGCCAGTTTGCCGCCAACCGCTTCCACGGGTTTGCCCAAGACCTCGGAAATCGAAAGTTCAAGAATCTGTTCGGCCGTCGGATTAAACCAACGCACGATCGCGCCGTTATCGATTGCGACAATACCGGGGGGGATCGATTTCAGGAGTGTTTCGGCCAGCGTTTTTTGCAGGGTTGCCTCTTCGTAAAGCAAAGCGTTTTCCAGCACAGTGGAAACGTTCTCTCCGAGCATCATTAATCCTTCGAGATCCTGGTACTCGAAACTCTGGCCGGTAATACGATGACCGAAGAACATCCATCCCATGATCCGACCGCGCGCGTAAAGAGGCACAATCACTTCGGCACCAAAAGTGTCGAGAGCGCGCCGCATTAGTGTGCGTTGCTGCCGATCGGATACTTGCTGGATGTTGGTGCGAGAAATCAGATGGGCATGGAGTTCAAGCCAGCGCAAGAGCGCATCGCGCTCGGCAAATTCGAGTTCGTAAGTTTCAGGCAAACAATTCAGCCCGGCACGCAACCGGTAGCGATCGCCCTGGCGAATGCGGGAGAAAAGGCCAACGCGACTAACACCCGCGGCATCGGCGACTCCTTCCACAAGGCTTGCGACCAAGGCATCGACGTTATCGAAGCGGCGGAATACCCGGGGAAACCGTAGCAACGGCAAAGATGGTGCGGCGCCAGGTCGCTCTCCAGCCACTTCGATTCGGTGCGACGGTTGAGCCGCTGGAACGATCGTCGACCTTTCCTGCAATTCGCGGTTTTCTTGCAGAATCTTGAGATAATCGAATGCTCGCCCGACCAATGCCTGGAACCGACGGCGCTCAAGGTCGAGATCTTCGGCGGCGTAAATCCCGAAATGTTCCGCCTCTCGAAGAGGATCTGACCGCGCCACGCCGAGAGCGATCATTAAAACATCTGGCCATTCTTTTTGGATTTGATCGATGAGGTCGCGGCATTCTTTTGCCCGCAGATCCATGATCAGCAACGCCGGGCTCGACTGTTGAAGAACAGCGTCGAGGCGATCCACTTCGGCCACGTGTCGCACCTGGGTCATTGCGCGGACGAAAGCTTTCACCCGGCGGACGAGCTCAGGATCCTGTGTATATAAGATGCAGGCCGGCGGTTGAGTCATGCCGCCGCCACCTGGCTGTCAAACCGGACGAGCGGAAGCAAGATATAAAAGGCTGTCCCCTTTTTTAGCTCGCTCTCTACTTCGATCTGGCCGCCGTGCTCCTGGATGATTCCGTGCACTACGGAGAGGCCCAACCCGGTCCCGTAATCTTTCGTCGTGAAGAATGGGTCGAAAACGTGTGCGATGTCTTCGCTGCGAATTCCCTCGCCATTGTCACGAATGGTGATGCGGAGAACCTCGCGTGCTCCGCCATTGCTTTGTGCGAAGGCTGAGACCCACCTTTCATCAGTGGAAATCTGAGTATTCACCGTAAGCTCCCCGCCGCTTTTCATGGCATCCATGGCGTTAAGAAAAAAATTAAGGAAAACCTGCTCGAGCTGGTCGGCATCGCCACGTATTGTATCAATATTCGCCTCCCAAGAGCGAGTTAATTTGATCTCTTTTTGATATAGCCGGTGCCCAATGAGCAAGAGCGACTTCTCCAAAATCTCATGCGCATGCAGCGGTTTGAGGATCGGTTTGGCGGGGCGAGCGAAACGAAGGAGCTGGTTGACCAGCGAATCGATCCGGTCGATTTCGTGACCGATCAGATTCGAAAACGTTTCACGAAAATCCGAGTCCTGATAACGTTCCGGGAGCAACTGCGCAAAAGTTTTAATCGAGACGAGAGGATTCTTGATCTCGTGCGCCATTCCGGCCGAGAGTGTCCCAAGACTGGCCAACCGATCGCTCCGGCGAATTTGGAGCTCGAGGCGCTTCAGAGCCGTGATGTCGGTCAGCACCATCAGAGCGCCGAGCATTTGTCGATCTTCGCCGTGGAAAATCTGTGTGCTGGCGCGGACGATCATGCCCTGATCGCCGGAGTGGAGGACGAGCTCGCTGTTTTCCTGACCTTGTCCGGTCTTGAGCGTCGCGCGCAATGGGCTTGCTACCGGCTCAGGAAGTTCGTTTAGCGAACGTTCGAGAATTGATCCGGAATTTATACCGGTGATTTGTTCGGATTCATTGTTAAAAACGGTGACGCGCCCGTCCGCGTCGGCCGCGATTACGCCGGTCGTTAAATTTTCCAGCAATGTCTCATTGTAGATCTTTGCGTTCTGGACTTCGGTAAACAGTTCCGCATTCTCGATTGCGACCGCGAGTTGGCCGCAAAGCACTTGAAGCGCGCTCTGCTCCACCGCCCCATAGATTCGCCCGGAGCGACGCGGACCGAGCAGCATCACACCCGCCAGGTGGTCGCGAGCAAAGATTCCCATAGCCAACGCGATCTGAAGCGAATCCAATTGGCGGACCACTGATCGAAGCTGAGGAGTAGGTCGCGCCCGATGTAACTCCTCCAGAACGATCGGTTCACGATTGAACTGAAGCTGCATGATCGTCGCCTGGTCGCGGGTCAACTCCAAACGGCGGCGCGATCCGGGCGGAACTATCGGGTATTGCTGCGAAAAGCCTTGCTTGTCCGGCAGAAGGATGAAGACGCGCTCTGCACCGACTGCTTCGGCCATCGTGTTCGCAAACCTGTCCAGCAAATCGCGAAGAGTTGTGACTGAGGTCAATATTTTTGCAGCCTGACTCACCGTGGCGCGAAAATCGAGCTGATGCGCGCTAATAAAAAGCCGCTCGGCCAGCCGCTGTGAAACGCCCCTGGCTGGGGCCATCGCAAAAGCAATCACGATGGCCGCCAGCACATGCGCAATCGTGTGGGCATTTGCGGTAGAAGAGCGCAAAGCCGTCGCTGCCAGCCACCAAACCAACGCGTAGATTGCGAGCAGATACGCAGCCAGGAGCGAGTACGATATGACCCGCCGCAAGAAAAGCCCAACCTCCATGATCTTCCGCGTGGCAATCCCATAGGCGACCACGATGCTGAATAGGACGACTCGAAACGGCGCGAACCAAGAGAGCTGCGAGGGCGCAAAAAAAAGCCCGAGAAGAAGCACGAAGGGAACCGAAAGGACTAGTACCGTAATTCCGCCAAGCAGAATAAAGCTGAGCTCGGCGCGGTCTCCACCGGACGTTTGTCGCAAGTCTTGGCGAGTTCCAATAATGAGTAGGATTGTTGCTCCGACAAAGAAGGCGGCATAAACGTATTTCGCCGCCGGGCCGTACATTGCCGTTGGCGCGCCGCCGTCGCTAGAAAGCTGTGCGCCTTTTAAAAACCATTTTGTCTGGCAAAAGAAAATCACGCCGAGGCTGGCGCCGAGCCAGATTCACGATCGGTATAAAATGTCACGCCAACCTTCGCGACGCCGCCGTATCGAAACCCGCAACAGATTTAACGTCGTGGGAATCAGAGCGGCGGCGACGAAGGTTGCCCGAATCCAAAACTCAGCCCGTCTGGAATCGGTGGCGGTAAACGCAAAATAGACGCTTCCCAGCCAACCGACTGCAACGAAAGATAACAGCAGGAAGGATTGGTTTGACCTGTGGTGCCGATTTGCGAGAAATACGGCCAGGCCGAGCGCTAGCTGAATGGTTAGCGCGACGAGGATCGGAATCGTCGCGTCAGTCATTTGCCGTCTACGCGATCAACAACGAGAGAACTCGCGCTGCCTCCTAATCCGCGAACGTTCATCAAAATACAATCGAGTTTCAATTTCCGTGGCCGCTCTGGCACGAAGTCCAAGTCGCAGTCCGGATCGGCCGTTTTATAGTTAGCAGTCGGCGCGATGATCTGGTCTCGAAAACTCAACGCGCACGCGGCTATTTGCAAGGGACCACCGGCCGCAAGCGGGTTCCCGGTGACGCCCTTAATCGAACTGATTGGAATTGAGTAGGCGCGATCGCCAAAAACCTCCTTAATGTGGCGGACTTCCGCTGCATCCGGTACTGGATGGCCCGGCCCGTACGCAGAAATGTAATCTACGTCCTCCTTTGTTCGGCCAGCGTTCGCCAGGGCGAGGTTCATGGAATCGACCAGGCCTGACGCTGGATCACCAGGAGCGCGATCCCTTTGTCTGGCATAGCCGCCGATCTCAAGATAAATCCTGGCGCCGCGGGCTTGCGCCCGCTCAAAATCTTCGAGCACGAACATTCCAGCGCCTTCCGAGATCACGCCGGAGTCGCGTTCTAAATCGAATGGTCGACTTGCCTTCTCAGGTTCGCTATTGTGACAGGAACTTAGGCCGGTTGCGGTGAAAGCTGCGAAAGTATGTTTTGTGATCGGAGCGTCTGCTCCCCCCGCAATTGCCAGCTCTGCTTGGCCCGAGCGAATCATGTCGGCGGCCATGGCGATTGCATCCAAACCAGATGGGCAGGCTGAAGAAACTGTCGCAGCATTCGCTCGAGCGCCAATGCGGTCGGCAATCACGTTCGCCGCCGCCTGTGGCGTCAAGGCCCCGACCGCTGTTGGTGACATTCCGTTTGATCCGTGGCGATCGAAATCGCTGATTGATCGCTCTATGATATCCATCGCACTAGTGCTTACCCCAACCACAACTGGCGTTGGGCTTGGCAGGTCCGTCTCACTAATTTCCAAGCCTGCGTCTTCAAGGGCCATCATCGCTGCGGCGTAAGCGAACTGCGTATGTCGGGCCATTCGCTTGGGTTTCAACTCCGGCTCAATGTAGTCGAGCGGATTGAAATTCTTCACTTCGCCGGCAATCCGGCTTTCAAGATCGCTCGCATCGAAAAGTGTGATCGGCCCGATCCCGCTCCGGCCGGCGAGGAGCGATTCCCAAAACGCTTCGATGCCAATTCCGTTCGGGGCCAAAATCCCCATCCCGGTGATGACAACGCGATTTCGTACGATCATTTTATTCCCTTTGCGAACAGCACGAATCTCTCGCAAGGACAATCGTGCGAATTTGACTCTCGCCCTCGTGGAGTTAGGCGATTTGTTAGGGCTCGGAAGTAATTGTCGATCTTGACAGCCACCAATAGATCACGCCGCATTCTAAACGCTACATTAAATCCAGTCATTATATTTTTTGCGTCCTGCCAGGAACACTTATCCACCGATTTTAGAACTTATTCACAAGTCGCACCTTGCATGCCAGCAGATTCTGTTTCATCATCCCCGCGGCGACCCCATGGCTTTTAGAAGTATTTCTTACATGTTCGCCTCTCTGCGGCATGCACCTAGCTTCTCAGGATTCGATCTACCATGACCGTCTCGACTGATCTTCCCCAAATTCTCGTCATTGATGATGAAATTGGTCCGCGGGAAAGCTTGCGGATGCTGCTCAAACCAAACTATCAGGTCCAGACCGCCGATTGCGTGGAGACTGGTATCAAACTCCTTCAGGAAAAAAAGCCCGACACCGTGGTCATGGATATCCGCATGCCCGGCATCACCGGCATAGACGGCTTGCGCAAAATTCGTGAAATCGACCCCCACCTTCCTGTCATCATGCTCACCGGTTTTGGAGCGCTCGAGACCGCAAAAGAAGCGCTGCGACTTGGTGCTAACGATTATATTAGCAAGCCCTTTGACGCGCGCGAAATGCAGGAAGTAATCAGCCGCAATGTTGAACGGACCCGCATTCAACGAACGACTGAACACGCCGCCGCCGAGATCAAAGAATTAAACAACCGTCTACTCCAGCAGCTTGCCCAGAAAGAAAGACTCGCCGCGCTCGGCCAGGCCTCCGCCGAATTTGTACACGATCTCGGCAATCCGCTCACGATTGTCTGGGGTTACGTGCAATTGCTGGCGAGGCGGCTCGAAAAATCCGAAAATGATGGCGCCGTGGAAAACGCTAGCTCGGTCAAAGAGCTGAAGATCATTGAGCAGCATGTGCGAACCTGCCGCGAACTGCTGACAATGTGGCAAAGTTACGGCAGCGTCGAAGCTTCGCCACCCAAGCCGATCTCCGTCTCCGTGATTCTTCGCGAAGTTGTCAAGGGCGTGACCGCTATGGCCGCCCAGAACGGAGTCGAGCTAAGCGTCACCATCTGCGAAGATCCATGCACTCTCTTGGGCGACGCCGTCCAAATTAGCCGGGCCATTCAAAACGTCATCATTAATGCCGTGCAAGCCTCCGCGGAAAAGGGGGGCTCGGTTACGGTGACTTGCATGCAAAAGGACTTTTATATTGACCTTCGAATCGAAGACGCTGGCGCCGGAATGTCCCCTGCGCAAATGAGCAAGATTTTCGATCCCTATTTTACGACCAAGCAGGCGAAAAGCGGCACCGGCCTGGGTCTCTACATCGCGAAGAAAGTCGTGGAAGACCATAGCGGCTCGATCAAAGTCGAGAGCACGCCGGACGTCGGCACTATTTTTACGATTCGCCTGCCGCTGCAGAGCAATTGATTTTAGCCCGTGGCCCTGCGGGCCGTGTCTGAAACAGTCGCCTCGCCGGCATCATACGGCTTCGGTTTCACTTGTCAGCTCTTGCGCCTTTGGTTTTGCTGAACGGGTGTCCTACCGCGTCGCGCCTATTTTCTTGATTCGAGCCGCCGGCGCGCCTTTTGAGGTCCTCAAAGAGTTGGCCACTCGCAATACGAACAGGGCAGCCCACGAGCTGCTCGTTAGGCAAGACAAGTTATCTGCCCAGGATAAAGCGCGTCTCGCTGCCTCGCTCGAGCACGAACTGCGCGCTGCGCGCGTTGCGCTTCTGAAAGCTGCTCGAACACTGTTGCCAGCTTACCTCATTTTTGGATCGACGGAAGCTCGTCAAAACCTGCTTGGTCAATCAACTCCGATAGAATCGAAATCGCTCCCCCCGCGTAATAGTCGTGCCCGCGAACGCGAACGCCACTTATTGCTTTATCTTCAGCGCATCGCTGCAAAAAACGACACCTTCAGTGAATTCGGACCATCGGGCTGGGGTAAGATCGATAAGCAGATTCGCGGACTGAAGATTGACATCCATCCTGGAATCGCGGCGCGTGAGGTTTTTCTCGAGCGCTGGACCAGCCACGCCACTGCCGCGGCAATGAATGCTGACCCTGAAATCTTTGTCGAGCTTTCACCGCGTCTCAATCCCAACGCGCGCCTCGATGATAATAAAATTATTTTTACCGATACAGGTGAGAGTGTAGAGGTCGACCGCGTTGAAATCCAGCTCATCCAGCAGTGCGACGGTCGGACGCCGATTCACTCATTAGGCGCGCCCTTCGAAATTCTCCGTGCACTTATCGAGAAGAAAATTTTGCGTTGTGCGGTGGATGTTCCAGCGCTTGAACCGCACGCTTTCTCCGTTTTGTGCAACGATGTCGAAAAGTGGCGCTTGGGGCCGGCTCGCGAAACGTGGTTGTCAGTCTTGCAGCCTATCGCCGGACTCCCGGCCAGATTTGCCGTCGCTGCCGAAACGCCAGGTCGTCAAATAATTTTGGACGAAACGCGCTCTCGCCTTCAGTCGTTAGGCGCGGTCCGCAAACCAGGCGACCGGTTTTTGTATTCCGCGACCAATCCGATCGGCGAAGAATGTTTTCGCGAATGTAACTTCGCAATCAACGAAGATTTGATCAACGAGGCTGCCATTGAAGCGGCACCGTGGATCGATTTTTGGCGCGACAGTTACGCTTTTATCGCCAGCCGAGTCGCCGCTGGCCTGCGGCAATTGCTTGAAAAAGCGCAGACCAAAGGTGGCGCGATGCCGCTTCCCGCGTTCCTGAGATTGTGCGAGGCGGCCAAACTTTCTTTGACCGGGCCCGGCCTCGTCGCTGTAGCGCACATGGCCTTTCAGGAAGTGAAGGCTGCTTTTCGCGAGCGCATGAAAAACCACCTCGACAAAACGGAATACGAACTTACCACCGACGATTGCCATCTGGTTCGTAAGACTTTTCAGTATGAAAAATTCGACGAATACACTTATCCGTCGGCTGACTTGCAAATTGCGGCTGCGTCAGCCGACGCGGTCGCGCGCGGCGAGTATCAATGGATTTTGGCGGAGCTGCATCCGCCGCCGGCGCTCCTTCATCACTGCATGTACTGGAGTTGTCCGGGTAAACTGGCGCTTGGCCGAGCACTGGCCAGCACAACCGGTAACCGGCAAAGTTTTCACTTCGGTTTTTTTGCAGCCGATTTTACTGCACACACGACGGTGCGGCTTTTCGACGCCCTGCCGGAGCTCACGAACTTTGTCGCAACACAGCGGGGAAACCCGAGCTGGCGCACAGTCCGGCCGTCACAGGCGGAAGTTTATGTCGATGAATTGACCGGCGATGTTTGTCTGCGAAAAGTGGGCACGGACGAACAACTAGGATCCTTTGCGCGCGCCTGGTTGATCCCGCTCGGCTTTCATCCATTTCAATTTGGAATGGCGCCGCAGATGCCCCGTTTGCGTTGCGGGAAAGTTATTGTGCAACGCCGCGCTTGGACCGTGAGGCAAGATGAAATGATTCCGGGCGATTATAGAGGTGTTTCGTGCGACCTGGTTCTGGCGGTTGAGAAGTTGCGGGCCGAAAGAGATTTGCCGCGCTTTGTTTACATTCGGCCGAGTGAGCAAGCCCTTCGCCGCAGCGGAGCGGAGGGTCGCGATAAAGACACCAAGCCGGTATTTGTCGATCTTGAGAGTTACTTGTTTCTCGAAATTTTTTATCGCTGGTTGACTAAAGCAGGCGAGCTAGAAGTGACCGAAATGCTGCCTGATCCCGACCACTTGCTTTGGAAGGAGCCGGACGGTCACCATACGTTCGAGCTTCGCACGTTGATTGTTCCGCGCTCATGAAAATTGTCGCAATCGCGAATCAGAAAGGCGGCGTCGGAAAAACAACAACCGCGGTCAACCTGGGCGTCGCGCTGGCTGAGAAGAAAATGCGCGTCCTCCTTGTCGATCTTGATCCGCAGGCGAACGCGACAAGCTCGCTCGGGATGCAAGAACTTGCGACCGAAAGCATTTACGATTCGCTGCTGGGTGACGCTTCGATTGCCGAAAAAGTACTGCCCACGCGGATCGAGCGTTTGTTCATTATCCCGGCCGATCTCGACTTGGCCGGCGCGGAAGTGGAGATCGCCCGTATGCCGGACCATCTCACCCGCCTTGCTCAGGCATTGTCGATCTTTCGCGCCGACGCAACGTTCGATTTTATCCTGCTCGACTGCCCGCCTTCATTAGGCATTCTAATGACGAACGCGCTGGCGGCGGCAGACAGGATCCTCACGCCGATTCAGTGCGAATATTTCGCGCTCGAGGGTCTGGTAAAAATCGTGCGGGTGGTGGAGCAAGTGCGCAACTCGGGCGCAAACGATCAGGTCGAGATTGGAGGCATCCTGATGACGATGTTCGACAGCCGCACAAATTTGAGTTCCCAGGTTGTGGCCGAAGTGCGCCAGCATTTTGGCGAGCGCGTCTACGACGCGGTCATTCCGCGCACCGTTCGATTAAGTGAAGCGCCAAGTTTTGGGAAGTCTATCTTCGAATATGATTCGCATGGTACTGGTGCGCACGCCTATCGCGCTCTAGCGCGCGAATTCATCAAACGCCACTCTTCGCCGACCAAATCTCGCGACTGATCGCGAAGACGATAATAGGAAATCCGCGGAAGATAGTCTCTCTGTCAGGCGTCATTCCGATTTTTTCCGCAACGCGGCGGGACGCAACGTTTTCGGGATGAATGAGAGAGATGACCCGATCTAATTTCAAATCGCGAAAGGCGTGATCGCGCACGGCGCGCGCGGCTTCAGTGGCGATCCCCTTGTTCCGGTATTCGGAACGAAGCCGGTACCCGATTTCGATTTCGTTGGCCCCGTCGACCCTTTGATGAAAGAAGCCACAATATCCGACCAACGTGCCCTCGGATCGTATTATGATTGCAAATTGAGAGGGTAGATCGGCACGGTCCCATGAAAGAATTTTTTCGAGAAATGCTCCTGTTTGTTCGCGATTGTAAACGCCGAGCGAGAATCGCATGAAATCCGAATTCGCCATCAGTTCGGCCAGAAGATCGACATCTTCCTCGCGGAATGGTCGCAGGCTTAAGCGGGGTGTTTCGAGAACTGCCATAGAGGTAGATAGAGACGAACGATAGCTGACGTTCGATTCCCAATCAGATGCCAGTGGAGTCAAATGAAAACTGGCGGCCGGCGCCGGTGCCAAAGACATCGAGTTTAACGGAAGTCCGCGAGGCGGCGTCCAGCTGCACGGCGTGTCCTCTTTACAAACGGGCGACCCAAACTGTTTTTGGCGAAGGGCCGAAACATGTGCCGATCATGCTGGTAGGCGAGCAACCTGGCGATTACGAAGACGTTGCCGGCAAGATCATGGACCGAGCGCTGAAAGATGCGGGGATCGACCGTAGGGAAGTCTATGTCACAAACGCGGTCAAACATTTTAAATGGGAGCCGCGCGGGAAACGGCGCATTCATAAGAAACCGAACTCGCGCGAAATTGCCGCTTGCCGGCCATGGCTCGAGGCGGAACTGCGACTCGTTAGGCCGAGATTACTCGTCTGCCTCGGTTCGACCGCCGGACAAGCATTCTTCGGCCCATCGTTCCGCGTCACACGGGAACGCGGCAAAGTTCTGTCGTCGACGTTCGCCCCAGAAGTTGTGGCGACCGTTCATCCTTCCTTCCTCCTTCGGCGGCCAGACGAGGAATCGCGTGAACGCGAGTATAGAAAATTCGTCGCCGATCTTCGCGTCGCGCTCAAAGCGGCCGGCGAAAACTAAAAGGCTGCCGAAAAAGGATTTGCCGCGCCTCTGCCCGATTCCTTCGACCGCGCTCGGGACAAGCTTGCGATCGAACTAAGCGGTCGGGGAAGGGGAAGGTTTCGGATAAACCGTGGGCGAGGCTGAGCCCTTTTTGCCTTTCTCCGCCGAAGTCACCGGGCCGATCTTGACCATCTTCGCTTCAAGCGTTCCGTCCGGGTTCTTCCAATATGAACCGCTGACTTCTTCGTTCTCGGCAATGTCCTTCATGCTCGCCGCGGATGCACCTTTGATGATCGCCGTCTTGTCCGTTACTTTGAAAGTGCGGGGTTTTTCCTTGGCCGCGATCGTGAACGCCTTCGCTTTCTGATCGACGCCAGAAACCATTCCGTGGAATGGCATCGGTCGGCCAGGCTGCGAGGGCGATGCAGTGGCGTCCGGTGCAGCGGAAAGCTTACTCCCCTTTTTGGGCATTGTTTGCGCAGAAAGTGTCGTGCAAAAGATAAGAGTCGCGATGCAAGCACCGCCGGCGAGATGCATTTTGCGCTTCATAGGTTCACTTCGTTGTCGTCCTTCATGGTTTGGTCCGAGCTCCACAGTGGACGAGACCGAAGACGACTTTGTTCAATCGGTTTAGCGAGTTGTCTAACGAATATAACCGCAACGGATTCAGCGTCGTCACCAAAGAGGGCGGCCGGCGATTTTTGCTGCATCCGATGTTTCGAGCGTCGCGTAATCCGCCCATTCCCAAAGCGCCGTAAACGCGTAAGTCTGGCCCCGTTTCACATTAACGCGGCGGTACGTAAATTTGGTCTTTCCATATGGGCACGGAGTCGTTCCGATGGAGAAGACATGCTCCCCTGGGCGCAGAATCGCTTCGTAGCCTTCGTTACGCCCCAGAGTGGTAACGTGAACACCGTCAATGTACAGGACAAGATAGATTTCAGTTCCAAAGTCTGCGGCTCTCCAAACGAATAAACGAGCATTGCCCGCAAGGAGAGCGACATTGTTCGGCGGCGCCGAGCTCCAGCTGGACGCACCTGCCTGAACTGTTGCGCTTGGAGCAAAACTGTACGCGATGGCAATCATCAGCAATTTAACGAGGCTGCACTGGAAGGTTTTCATGACCCAATCTCCGGCCAATTCGCGCATCGCGCCAGTGCGCATTGATGAAATTTCTGAGTTGCCGCGGATCCCTGCGGAAGGCGCCGACAACGACCGGCCTCAAAATCGACTTCCCGGTGATAATCTTCACTGGCTTTTGGGGTATAGCTCACTTTGCTCGTTTTGGGGAAGAAACGCAGGCGGGACCTATGAATTCGCCGGTATCGGACTTTTCCTTCTGGATCACAGCCGCAGCGAAGCGTTCCATTTCTTCTAGTTGCGGACTGCATTGCAAGAGAAGCAAGTCAACGCCCGCCGCTTCGAACTCGGAGATACGCGCGATGACCTGATCGGGTGTTCCGATTAGGCCTGAACGTAAGCCACGGTTCGAAACCGAATATTCTTGGATCGACATCGGGCCTTCGAGTTTTGTTCCAGCGAGCCATTGCTGGTAATTGCCGAATCCTGCCCCGGAGGCCTTCACATCTGAGATGCGAGCGAGTTCATCCTGCGCCTCCTTCTCTGTATCGCGAACAATGGCATATGCCGCAATGCCATAGCGCATAGGCGGCAATCTGAGCTTTTCCCGACGTGATTGCATGTCAGAAATCCTTTCTCGAATTCGTGCCGGCGGATCGCCATGCATTACATAGCCATCGCAACGTTGCGCGATTAGGTTTTTTGCCGCTTCGGATTCGCCGCCTGCATAGATGAACGGCCGCGGTTTTGTAATTGGCTTAGGTCCGAGGGTTCCATCCTCAACGCGATAATATTTTCCCGTAAAGGAGAATCCCTCCTGCTTCCATAGCCCGTCCACGACTTCGAGCCACTCGGCCGTCCGTGCGTAGCGATCGTCGTGTTGTTCGAAACCGACTCCATATTTCCTGGCTTCGTCTGCCCACCATGAGCTGACGACGTTCAATGAGAGGCGCGTGCCGCCGCTAATGTGATCGATGTTGGCAGCTTGTTTGGCGAGAAGCGCCGGCGAATGGAAAGTCGGACGCACTGCAATCATCAGTTCGAGGCGCTCTGTGACCGCGGCCAATGCGGCGGCCGTGCTCCAGGCATCTAGTGTAGGTGCAGCGGCGCCTTTGATGTCGTTCAGATTCAACTCCGCCACGAGCGTGAGATCGTAGCCAATCTCTTCGCTGCGCCGGGCAAGCGTGCTCACGTACTCCCAGGTCGCCTCCATCCCTTCATTCTCAACGTTTCGCAACCAGCCGCCAAAGACCGGTAACCAATAGCCGTAACGCATTAGCAATCCTTCCGTTGTTGTCTGACTAGAAAGTCGATCAGCTGAACGTGTGGATTGAACCCGATGACCCGTATGGCCAGCGCTACAAAGTTCGACAGCACATTGATGTCGTAAAAGAGGACTCGCCCGTCGCGATCGTCGATCAGATATTCCACGCTGCCGGTGTCAATGCCAGCCGCAGCCACAATTTTCTCAACTGCATTGATGATCGTCGTCGGCGGTGTGCATGCTTTCACTTTTAATCCAATCTCAGAGACATCCTCCGGCGGACCTTCGAGGGATGCGGGAACCTGTTCGACCGTACAAATTTCTGCCGGACAGAGATTGAAGGTTTCGCCCGTAATGAAGACGTCGAGCGCATAAAGAAATTTGCCCCCGAGCGTTTCCACGCGGGTAATGTGACAACCGCGCGACGGGACGAATTCCTGGATAAGGGCAGTTTTGTCGATTCCCAACTGCACTTTGCCTTCGTTGATCGCAGCCTTTAGTTGCTCGATCGAATCAAAGCGCACGATGCCGGCCCCACGTCCTCCGATGTTAGGTTTCACCAAGAGCGGGAATCCCATCTTTCGCGCGGCGCCGAGTATATCTGCTACGCAGTTAACTACGCGCGTTCGAGGGAAAGGCAGGCCTAAAGATTGCAGTAGCCGAAGTTGGCATGCCTTCGATATTTCTAACGCAAAGGCCCGGCTGCCGTTAATAACGCGAATGCCGGCCCCCTCAAGATGTGCTAGGTAGCTGTGGGTGAAGAATATTCCTTGAGTATTACCGCGCAAATATGCGGACGCGCTCATGCGGTTGAAAAACAACGAAAAATCTGCGTTGGACGCGGCAGGGTCATAGGAATGACGGGACGCGTCGATTTTTACGTAATTGACACCCCGTGCATCGAGTTCTCCGAACAAGGGACGGAACCAATCCGGATGTTCGTAGTAGATTGCCATTGGTCTCGCCCTCATAAGCCGCAGAAAAATGCTAAGCTCGATGGCTTGCCGTCCCAGGGACACGCTTGACCAAGACCGGCAGTTGTAGACCCTGCTAGGGTCACTTGACCACGATCGTCCCGGTCATCTTCGGGTGAACTGAGCAAAAATAGGTGTAAGTGCCGGGAGCGCCCGCTGTGATTGTGAACTCTTGATCCGTGTCGAGTGCGGTCGATTTCTTAAACTGCTTCTCGACGCTCACGACGGTGTGAGGTTCTTCGTCCCGATTGATCCAGGTCACCTTCTCCCCAGATTTCACGGTTAAGGTCTTGGGGTTAAAGGCGAAGTCTTTGATCTCGATTCTATTTTGTTTGGTGGTGGTTCCGTCGGCGCTCTTCATCTCGCCACCGAGCGCGAAGAGGGACAGATTGAGAAAAGCGATGCCGCACAACAGTGCCGTCATTTTATTTGTGGGAGTAAGTGTAATCATAGTTTGAGTAGATCTAGCTGAGGTTGGAATCGACGACGGCGAGGGCGGTTTTGCCTTGTTTATACTGAACGCTTGTTAGACCAAGCATGCTGCGCAGCTTTTCAGCCGGCACTTTCATTGGTCCGGGAGAGGCCGCCGTTCCGGGCGCAGGCTGCGGGAAAGCGGTCGACATCGCGGTGTGAAAAGTCACGTTACCCTCCACCTTCTGAAGCACTTGGTGGATGTGCCCGTTGAGCACAGTCACCGAGCCGAAGCGCTTTAGATAACCTAGAGCACGTTCGCTATCGCTTGTACCCCAGCCCCATTGCGGATACACCGCCCAAAGTGGGATGTGTGCGAAAACGACAATTGGCGTGCTTGAGCCAAGATCCTTTACGTCGGCCTCGAGCCATTCGAGCTGCTCGTCTCCAAGCTGCCCCAGACCGCCGGCCTGGAGATCCAAGACGTTGACCAGTCCAATGAAATGAACGCCATTCTTGTTGAAGCTGTACCAGCCAGAGCCTTTCGCTTCGATGCTCTTTAGATATCGCTCACGGTAAAACTTCCCGCCATCATTGAGCACATCATGCTCGCCTGGAACGAAGAAGATGTCCTTCGTTCGGCAGCTCTTTAGCACTTCATCGAAAGTATCGAACTCCTCCGGCTTCGAGAGCTGAGTAATGTCTCCCGTGTGAATGAGGAAAGATGGGGGCGTTGGCATCGCGTTGATGCGATTGAGAGCAATCTTGAAGGTCTCGGTCACATCTTTATTCGCCTCTTTGCTGAAGCCGATGTGACTATCGCTGATCTGCAAAAAGCTGAGGTCGGTAGCTGTTGGCAGCGAGTCTCCGGCCTTCGCGATCTGGGCGAGGGTTCTCGATACGAGGACGCCGCCGCTGATCGTCCAAAGCAAGCCGGTGCCGGCCCAAGCCATGCATTGAAGAAAGCCGCGGCGATCAATCCCGTCGTGTTCGTGGTCGTGAGAAATGAAATCGGACATAGTATTTGGTTCTGTTTAAGGTTGGTTTGGTTGGTAGGTGCCTTCACCTGTCTTTACCGGTTCGGTGCGCTTTTATTCCCGAAATTACTGGCGACTAATCAGTATATTTCGACGCTCCTTCGTAATTCTGAGTTCCCAGTTTGAAAAAGCGAAGTACGCTTAATCCCCGACTTCTCTCTCCGCTGCATCCGCGGCGCGCGCCAGAGAATCAATCAGCTCAAGGAACGCCTGGGATTGTCCACTGAACAGCCCATCCGAAATGAAGCTGTTGATAGCGCCTCGTGCGTCTAACTGCCTTCGACCGGTCGGACGAATGATTGCACAGGCCGGCAGGTTTGGGCTAATGAATTCGCACGGCTCGGGCATGATCAAGTTGGCCTGCAACGTCTCCGGCTGACTTGTGGCGAGATTAGTAAAGGTCACCGTTGAATTGTTGATCGGGTCGAAGTCGGTCAGCGGAGTCGCATTGCCTGCTTTGTCCTGCCAGGTCTGAAAGTGCATGATCTCCGATCCGCCGACGCTGAGGAGGATTCGTAGAACTTCCAGGCTGGTTACCTTCTGAGCCAGCGTCGCGTAGAGACTGGTGCCGCCTTGCTCGATAAAACCAAAGTGAAATCCCGCCGTGAAAGCAATCGCCTTGATGTGGTCGCTGGGATTGTTCGGATCGCCCAGTTCGTTATTATTTCTGGGAATGGCCGTATGCTGTCCGGTTTTCAAGCTCGGGACTGCGTCCGGGAAAGTCGCACCGAAATCGGGGTTGGTCGTGCTGCGATAGCGGGTCCACCAGCTAGTATCCACCGAGAGCTGCTTAAGGTTCGTAAGCCGTCCAGTTTGCGGGACGAATGAGACTTGGCTGGGCTGCAACCTGGCGAACTGCCTCAGGTCAACCTGCTGCTCGCCTTTGGATTTTAAATAGGCATTTAGGAAAGCCGCGTGACTCATCTCATCATCGGTGTTGTCGGCAATATACTGAAGCTGGTCGCCATCAAGAATTTGAAGGGCAGCGGTGTAGCCTGAGCTTGGCGCATTAACGCCCCCAAGTTCGTTGTACCTGTTGCCACAGGTCGGCTTCGATCAATTCTGCGGCAGCAAGGAGCTGGAGAATCGCGACATCTCCACGGGTAAGATCCTTGTTCTCCTTTGCATTTTCGTTGCTTGCCAATGCCTTGCTAGCACTGCCGAAGAAAGCCGCTCCTGGAGCCAGAAGGGCTGCGCCCAGCCCGAGATTTCTTAGAAAGGATCGCCTGGCGAGGCGATTCGGTGCCGAAAGCGAGGTGGCTAATTGCGATGATTCTGTCGCCTCTTGGGCGCCGTCGTCGTCGGTGTGATGGATATCAGATTGCATAGAATGTGGGTTATTATTTGGTTTTATTTAGGTGCTTGGCAGATTGCCTCACGCCTTCCATACCGATCCGGTGAATTTTTATTCCAAAAATCTTTGAGACGTGAGGTTCTGGCGTTACCCAAGCGGATCACCAGTAAGATTTCTGCGCCATTGTTTGGCGCCAGAGTGAGGTATGTGGCGATGTCCCATTGGGCGGCGGTGACGCAATCTGCGCCTCGATCCTTGGCAGCAGCTGTTTCAATTTGTTCACGTCGCCCTTCCACGCACGTATCCAGATCACCACGTCGGCTAAAGCTTCAGTGATCGTGCGAGCCAACTCGCGTTCTTCACCGGTCACAACTACCTTCCGGCCGCCAAGTTCAAGGGTCATACTTCACTTCCTCGAGTCAAGTCCTCATCACGATGGAAAAAACTCCTGATTAGATCGTATCGTCTCCCAATGCTCTGGACCTCGATTAAGAATCGCGTGACGCCGTCATCCGTTCGCCAAACAACGAGATCGCATCCGTACGGCTCCAGCTTCTCTTTCGAGATGCGCGCAACCTCTGCGTCGAGGGCTTCTGTTGTCACGGGTCCTCCCGAACGGAAAAGGCTTAGTTCTTTTATCGCGGCGGCGGCGGCTTGGCGGATCCTCCAGACACGATCGTTGTACTTTGCCTCAAACTCATTGCTCACTTTAGCGGTCATACGGTTCTCTTGGTGCCTAAGAGAGATGACATCGCCCGCGTTCAAAATAGTAGAGTGCACAGGAGATCATGCTCAGCTTGCGCCGCTCTCAACGCCGCTAACGATCCCGCCGAGGTGTCCGGCGAGTGCGATCAACAACACTGTGGTAATTGCAAGGAAAATATAGACGATTCCCGGCGTTCGTTGTGGAAGTTTCCGCTGACGAATGCGCCATGCGCAAAGAAGCCAAATCATTCCGCTCGCTGCCAACGCGAAGATCATATGCAGGAGCAAGTTTCCCTTAAGCTTCGCGCCTTCTAGTTGCCACTGCCATGCCGTCAACCCGCTAGCAATGGCAACTGGCGCCGTAAGTGCTGCCGCCACAAGATTATAGTATGCGGCCTTCGCCATCGCTGGATTCTTTCTCCAGATAGCGAGGAGATCAAAGGCGACGCTGATGATGAACAAGGCGATCGGAAAATGAATGATGACAGGATGTTGCGCGTGTTTTGCGAGGAGTGCAGCTTTTAGGTCGAACGCGTTCATGTTGTTTGGTCAAACTGTGCGCAAGGTTGGGCTGGAGTTTGGTGGACTACTTGAACTTCTCATCGGTCAGTTGTGTGCTAACCGCCTGAGTATCTCCTTTTCTGCGAGCTCCAAGTCGAGAATCGTCCGCTGTCCTTCCTTAATAATAATGGGCGCGCGGACGTATCCCCCTTTCTCCGATCGAGCTACTACCGTGTAAGATCCAACTGGAAGCGACACGATCTCGGGAATCTCGTCGCTGCGCGAGATGTGATTTTCCACATTTTTGAAGAGCTTTCCGCCGATCGCGTAAATCACATAGGAGCTGTGTGCGTAGTATAGCAAACCACCGTCGTCGAATACATCTGTGGCTGAATAGACTTTTAGATAGCCCTGCCGTAACTCCGTCCGATAGTCCAACCCCCCTGGTCGAACGGGTCCGGGAGATAGCACACTCCTATCTCTGGCTTGCGCAGCCGTTGAACTGCCAAAACAGAAAGTCAGCGATACGATCAATGACGTGATTTTCAAAAGGAGCGAACAGAGTGTTGATTTCATAGAGTTGCGTTGTGGTTGATGTTTATTTGACAATGATCTCCCCTGTCATCCGAGGGTGGATTGAACAGAAGTAAGAGTAAGTTCCTGCGGACGCGAAGGTGTTGGAGAAGCGCTGGTTGGCCTTAATTACAGGCGACTTCTTGAACTGATTGTTAACGCTCATGACAGTGTGTGGCACGCTGTCATGATTGATCCAAGTGACCGTTGCCCCGACTGGTACCGTGAATGTCTTGGGTGAAAAGCTGAAGTTATTGATGACAACCTGAGTCGTCGCAGTTGTGGCAGGAGCTGACTGTCTTGGTTCGGAGTCCTTGCCGCGCGTGTTACTCAGAAGCGCCAGAGCAACGAACATGGCAAGTGCCAGAGTCCCCATGTTTAGGTATCTGAGAAACCGACACGCTGCCGGGCCACTTCTTGTAGGGCGCCGGTGACAGTAACCGTGAATAGGAGAAGCGAACATAGCGTTGGTCTTTCTGTAGCTTGGTTCTAGTGACGCAGTCATCGGTCGAAATTGCTTTCAGTCATTAATACCGTTTTGCCGGGCAAATATTCCCCGCTTCCGGAAGGGTAGAACTTGGTGATCGAGCGTCGAATATTGGCAACGCAAGACCGTCGGAACGGTACGACTATTTAAGGGAGAGACCCCAGCGTGTGGATCCAACCTGATTGTAGGAGCGCTAAGGACTCATCCTGCGCTGAAGTTCCTTATCGCGGTCAGTGATGCGGCGTCTGCTTCTCGAACTGCTGCTTAAAAGCCTGCAAATCGTTATCGCTCACGTCGGAAACAGCCCAGTAGTTGAAGTCCGAGTCAGTCCAATGCAGCAGCTGATAGCCCTGGCGCGTTATTGTTTTCGGAGTTCTGGTTGCATCGGGCGCTGCCGGCCAAACAAATAGGTTAATGAAATGCTTACGCCTTTGGTAAACCAACGCTGCCACCGGCCTGTTATCCAGATAATCCAGACGGCCACCAATCAGAGGAAATCCTTCGCTGGAAAGGTCGACTACCGGAGGCGCAAAATCGAGCTTTGTGTCCAACCATGGTTTCACGGTGTGCTGGTCGGAGGAAGCGACGTCACTAAGGTGGTTTGCCATAAGCGAACGCACATGACTGGCGATAAGCTGCGTCGCCAGGAATTGATCGGCCCCAGGTCGCTGCAATCGGGGCAGTACGTTCCAGACGATAAGGGCTGCAAAAACGATGGCAGCGGCGAGAGCCAGCCAGTTCCATGAGGTTCCAAAAAGAATGGACCGCGGTTCCAGCTGCCTTCTTGGGAACAGCGGCTCCGCATCTGGCGCAACATTTCGCACGGGCCGTGCGGCCATCTCTTCTCGCAACGAGGATTGAATCCGCTCACGTAACGCTGCGGGCGCCCTGTAATAAGGAGCTGTGTTGCCAATCGCACGAATTAGTGAGCCATGCATTTTGTAGGCTTGATCACAGTTATGGCAGTCTCGCAAATGCTGTTCGATTGTCTGACTGGTAATTGGATCGAGTTCGCCATCCAGATAACCGTCCATCAGTTTTGTAGCTTCTTTGCAGTTCATCTATTTCTCCTTACCAATCCGAGCCGCTAAACATTCCCTGAGCTTGGCGCGGGCGCGGGCGAGCCGCGACATAACCGTGCCTGGTGGGATCTGCGCGATGTCGGCTATTTCCTTGTAGGATAGACCTTCCTGATGGCGCAGTGCCAAGATCTCCCGAAATTCCGCGGGTAATTCATCCATTGCCTCTTTGATTAGTTTCGCGTCTTCACTGTGTTCGAGAATTGTTGCCGGACTAACGGACTCCTGCCCGGACCCGTGTATTTCTTCATCAAAAGTGGTGGTGAGATCAACCGCATGGTTCTTCTTTAGCAACGTGTAAGAGGTATTTCGGACAATCGTCAGCAACCAGGCGCGGCCATTGGAGCCGTGGAAGCCGGCGAAAGATTTAAACGCACGCAGATACGCTTCTTGCACGACATCCTGCGCATCCTGTTCGTTGCGAAGCAGCCACCTGGCTAAGTTGTGCGCCGCATCCATGTGAGGCAACATTGTTTCTTCGAAAGATGTTAACTCCGCTTTCTGGGCGTGATCCTCTTCCTGCTTTTTTACTACGACGAACTTCACAATCTTCGGATCCGATTCGAAATCTTCGGTTGCGAAAACATGTTCTTCTTTCAACGATAAAGCCATAAACTTTTTTTTGACGAGGTCACGTCGCTCGAAAGCGCATCTAAAACCAGAGCAGTTGCATCGGACACCCGCCGTAGGAGAGGTCCGTCTTCACGACTCTCAAATCACGGAAAGTGCGTTGCCACCGAGACCGCACCGGGCGCCGATGCCTCCACATCGTGCCTTTATGCAACACACGCCCACGGCTTCGAGAGCGATAACGGCGCTCCTCTTTCGTCATTCCATCATTTGACGCCTCAGCGCCCGGTTTAAAGAGGTACAAGACTCCTGCGAGGGTTCTGGTCGGTTGCATTCGTCTAATACAACCGGCGCGACCCTACATTTATTCCCAGTCTTCGGAAAAAAAGCACCTGTGGCGCGACACCTCCTCCGTGGGGCACGCGATAAGAAGCCACGTTTCGGGAATATAAATCCGAAAAATTGGTTGAATAAGCGAAGAACAATTTGCCGCTAACCAAATACGCTTATGACTCCAATGATCGCTGGTATCCTTAATTTTGCGGGGCCGGACATGATGATAATCCTTCTCATCGTATTCCTTCTCTTCGGCGCGAAGAAACTGCCTGAGCTCGCTCGCGGCATGGGCAAGGCGGTAAAGGAGTTTAGCGCAGCCCGAGACGAAATTGAGAGGGGGCTGGGTCAGTCCGACACCGGCGGAGTAGCGCAGCCTAAACTCTTAGACACAAAAGCCGAGCTGCCGCGGCAGTCCTAGCGGCATCTACACGGTTCTCGACGGCTTCTCACCAGCAGCTCCGCTACAGAAAGAACTCAATGATTGTCCGGATAACCCGCAGGCGGCGCAAAAAACGGATCGTCGTGCTCGGCGGTGGTTTCGGCGGGGTTTATGCCGCCATGCACCTTGAAAAATTGCTGGCACGACAGAGTGCGGTGGAGATTTGCCTCGTTAGCCACGATAACTTTTTCTTGTTCACCCCGATGCTTCACGAGATCGCAGCGAGCGATCTCGAAATCACAAATATCGTAAATCCCCTCCGGAAGTTACTTCACAAAGTTGAGGTATTGGTGGGTGATGTGAAGCAAATCGATCTACGAAGCAAACGGGTTCTGATTTCGCGTGGTTACCGTAACCGCTCACAACAACTCGACTATGATCATCTGATCATCGCATTGGGATCAATCACCAACTTTTACGACATCCCAGGTCTCGCCGACCTGGCCGTACCAATGAAATCGCTTCGTGACGCCATTCAGTTGCGCGCTCAAATCATCCGACACTTGGAAGAGGCAAATTCAGAATGCAATCTCGCCGATCGGCAGTCGTTACTTACTTTCGTAGTGGCGGGCGGGGGCTTCGCCGGCGTGGAAACCGTGGCGGCGTTAAACGACTTTGTGCGAGAAGCGCTGCCGTTCTACCCCAATCTGAGTGAAGATATGTTGCGAGTTATGCTCGTGCATTCCGGCCCGGTGATCCTGCCAGAACTGGGTGAAAGCCTGGGAAGATACACCGAGAAGGTGCTCGCGCGACGCGGTGTAGAAATTCGCCTTAAAACCCGGGTTAAGAGCGTGACGGAGAGCAGGGTTTTTTTAGGCGATAGTGTCTCAATTCCATCGCGTACCTTGGTGTGGACTGCCGGAACCGTGCCAAGTCCCATCATCTCTTCGCTCCCCTGCGCAAAGGAACGAGGCAGATTACTCGTAAACCAATTCTTGAGAGTTCCCGATTGGCCTGATGTCTGGGCCGTCGGTGACTGTGCGTTTGTGCCAGATATCAGAAATCCGGGTCAGTCTCATCCACTAACCGCGCAACATGCCATACGCGAGGGCAAAGTTGTCGCGCAGAATATCGTGGCTGCACTCTTAGGTCGTCCTCCAAGATCATTTTCGTTCAAGACCATCGGGTTGCTGGCCTCAATCGGTCGTCGGATGGGTGTGGCGCGAATCCTTGGGTTCAATTTCTCGGGCTTCTTCGCATGGTGGATGTGGCGGACGGTTTACCTGAGTAAGTTGCCCGGCTTGGACAAGAAGGTTCGCGTGGCATTCGACTGGACATTGGACCTTCTCTTTCCCAAGGACGTCTGCGCAGTGTACGACCTCGATGAACGTCGCGATTTCCGTTGGCCCGAGCCCACCTGGAATACGTCTGAGAATAATGGCGATCACGAACCCACGGGGCACCGGCTAATAGCCGGGCATTCGGGAAATGGCCTAACCCAAGTCGCGCATCTGCGAAATGAGTTAGATGGGCGAGCAAATCCAAAGGTCGAGTGAACCGGGGGGCGGTCAGATCGCCGTGCTGCGCTTATGACTGCACTCTCACAACGCCCTCTAGGCCGTGCCGCTCTTTACTTTGTTGTTCTTGGCGCCGCGATTTTCGTGATCGCGCTGATCGTCTGGCAAGGGGGTCACTGCACATGGCACACCCGACCCGATGCGACCGGACACGAGCCCAGTCGTGGCGTTTATGGATATCGGCGTCCTCGTATTCCGCGAAGGACTCGAATGCATCCTGGTGCTCGCAGCGATCATCGCGAGCATGACCGGAAGCGATCAGGCGCATCGGCGTCCCGTTGCGATAGGTGCAGGCATGGCGTTCGTCGCGACATTAGTCACATGGTTCATCGCTACCAAAATCGTCGGAAGCCTTACGGAAAGCGTTTCAGCACTCGACTTGCAAGCAGCGACCGGCCTTGTTGCGGTCATTGTTCTAGTCGTGATTATGAACTGGTTTTTCCACAAAATTTATTGGAGTGGCTGGATTCGTGCGCACAATCGCCGCAGAAAGGCGCTATTCGCCAGTTGGAATGGCGAAAGCTCTCGACAATCCCTTCTATGGGGTTTGATTCTGGTTGGATTTACCTCCCTTTATCGCGAAGGCTTCGAAGTTGTTCTTTTTCTCCAAAGCTACAATCTCCGACTGGGAGGCGGCGTCGTACTAAAAGGCGCGTTGCTCGGCCTTCTCCTCTCGGGGCTGGTCGCTCTACTTACGTTCGTTCTGCAACAGCATCTCCCACATCGAAAGATGCTGATTACCACAGGCATTCTGCTGGGAATCGTCTTGCAGGTAATGGTAGGTGAACAAGCGCAGGAGATGCAACTCGCGCATTGGATCTCCAGGACAGACATTAGTTGGCTGGCCAACGTTATCCCTGCTTGGATGGGGATGTGGTTTGCTGTGTTCCCCACGTACGAGACGATAGTCGCTCAACTAGTGACCGTGGTCTTGGTTGTGGGCTCTTATTATGCCGCAAGTCATATGCGGCGCAGAGCACGAGCCGACAGTAGCGGACTGGCAAACGCAACCGCAGCCAGCTCGAGTCTTTCCCAGGTCGCCGTTCGTTAGAACAATCAAGGATCGATCGTTTGTATTATGCTTTTCGGCAAAACGCTCCATCTCTTCAAACTGCGGAGTGCATCGCAGCAGGAGTAGGTCAACGCCAACTGCTTCAAACTCAGGAATGCTTTCCGCAATCTGGTCGGGTATGTCGACCAGTTCAGACTGCAATCCTCGATTGCTAACGGAGTAATCTTCGGGCGAACGTGTTACAACGACCTTCTTTCCGTTAAGGTCGAGAGTTATAAGTCAGGCCTTCGCTTCAAAAAAGACGGGCAGTGTGGTGATTTCATATAGTCGGCGGGTTGATGTTTACCTGACGATTATTTTCCCTGTCAAATTGCGCATGGGACGGAGCGATTGTCTCTCGCAAACAAGATTGATGCCGGTGCTGTAATCCTGCCGACGCCTCGTATATGCAACACACACCGATAGGCTGAACGCAATTGGTCTAATTCTTTTAATGTGAGGGCAGCCCCTTCTCGGATTTTCAGAATGCGGCCATTACTATCATCTGCGCCAATCTCACTCTTGTTTTCGGAGTTCATAATGACGTTTTTAAAGAGCTTTCCACCGATCGTATTGGCGGCGTAAGAGCTGTGTGGAACGTACTACGCGTCGCCATCTTTGAATTCATCGGCGGTGGAATAGACCTTGAGATATCATCGGCTCGCCGCCATGCTTCGCTGCGCCGTGCTCAGCCTCTCAGTCGGCACCGCTCGTCGCATATTCCGCAATCCTCGCCTGCGCTCTCCGCTCGGGAGAGGCGCCGGTCCAATCTTGATCGCTGGGTGCGGCGGTAAACTCTGCGCCAGTTTTTCAAAAAACGCCTGGCGATTCGGGTATGATATCTGACTAATCGTTGAGTGCATTGTTGGTATTCGGTTCCTGCATTCTTTACCGTCTTCGGGTTAAACGTCTTGGATTCAGTCTCGCAGACGAAGCATCATACGAGCCCAATTTGCTTAATGGCCCTTACCCCAAGCCCATGGTTGTGAGCAATCTGCTTCGGATCTGACCGTCCGCTGGCAAGCTGTGTGCGCGCTCATATTCCCGGATTGCTCTCCGCGTTGCATTGCCACTCACGCCGTCGATCCCAGCGTGATAATACCCCGCCTGAGCCAGACGCATTTGGACTTGTTGAACCAAAGAGCCGGGATATCCAGCATTGCCTTGAGAAACAGGCTGATTGTACGACGCGTATCCGTACCCGTAGGGGTAGTAACTGTCTGGATAGTATCCGTAATACGGATACGGATAGTAAAAGAACGGGTCTCCAAAATCCCCGAAGAAAACGAAGTCATCGAACCGGCGATGGCCGAACCGATCACCGCGAAAGCCGCCACGAAAGCCACGGTCGGCAAAGCCGCGGCCACCAAAGGCATTGCCCCTAAAGCCACCGCGGAACCCGCCACTGTTAAAGCCGCCGCGAAAACCACCACCGGTAAGACCGGCTCCACCGAAGGCGTGGCCACCGCCGGCAAATCCGCCGCCGCCGAAGCCGCCGTGGCGCTGCGCCATCGCGTTTGATCCCGCCAAAATACAAATCGTGACGGCAATCGTCGCTGCAGTAAAATTTCTGTAAGACATAAACATCTCCAATCGTTTTTCCCTAAGCTCTTTCCTCCATGAGTACAGACAGTTTTGGCCTCGTTTTATTCCATTCCCTGGTGGGGAAAAGCTTCGCGCGTCTAATTCCCGCCCCGGCACACCATGTAACGATCGTAGACTCGCCCGGGATAAAATTACTCCGTCGAGTCAGTGCAAGCTACCGCCGAGGCTACAAAGCCCAGACCCAGTAACTGCGTATGTCAATCATCTGTTTCCCTCAATTCTCCGATTTATTGGCGAACGCCTCACAACCTGGGAACGTTCGAGACGTCGCATCCTCCGATGCTTCCTTGTTCATGAATGAAACTGACGATTCGACTCAGCATCTCGACGTGCCCGTGCCCAGATGCCTAGGTCCTCCGGACTAATGCGTCCTTCAGGAAGAACGGCCGTTGTCTCGGTAAATATCAATCCAGCGCCACCGACCGCACGGCTGCCGAGGCGAACGAAATGCCAATCGTTAGCGTGTCCGGCCTGACTGGAATACTGACACATCGGCGAGACGAACACGCGATTGTCAAACTTCAGATCTCGAATCGCGAGCGGATCAAACAGGCGAGGCATGGTTAGGAAGCTGGTTCAGCTATTAGTGGCGGCGCGGACTGGGTTGGGGTGGGCACGGTAGCTTTAGTACGGCGCTCCTTGAACCACATGATGACGACGTAAAAAACGGGAGTGAGGAACAGTCCGAAGCCGGTGACGCCAAGCATACCGAAAAAGACCGCCGTTCCAAGCGCTTGCCGCATTTCCGCGCCCGCTCCTGAACTAACGACCAGTGGGAGAACGCCGAAGATGAACGCGAACGACGTCATCAGAATCGGACGCAACCGAAGGCGGCACGCTTCGACTGCGGCAGTGAAACGATCTTTCTTGTCGCGATCCTGAATTTGTTTGGCGAATTCGACAATGAGGATGGCGTTCTTACAAGCGAGCCCGACGAGCACAATGAAGCCAATCTGAGTGAAAATGTTGTTCTCCATCGAGCGCAGCCAGACACCGTAGATCGAGCTGAAGAGACACATTGGGACAATGAAAATGATCGCGAGCGGCAAAGACCAACTTTCGTAGAGCGCCGAGAGTAGAAGAAAAACGAACAGCACGCAGAGCGGGAAAATATAAATTGCGCTGTTACCAGCGAGTTTCTGCTGGAGCGCGATCTCGGTCCATTCGGTCGTGAAACTCGTAGGCAGAATTTGTTTGGCGAGACGTTCGACGGCGGCGAGCGCTTGACCGGTGCTCGCGCCCGGAGCGGGCTGGCCACTGAGGTCGGCCGCGGTGAACATGTTATAGCGCGTGATCTGGTCGGCCCCGCTCACTTCCTTCGCTGTTGCAACCGAACCCAGCGGAACAATCCCACCCGAATTATTGCGCGTTTTTAGCAGGCGAATATCATCAGCGCTCAGACGAAATTGCGAATCGGCCTGAGCCGTGACGCGATAGGTGCGCCCGAAAAGGGTGAGGTCGTTCACATATGTTGATCCAAGATAAGTCTGGAGTGTGCCGAAAATATTACTGAGCGGGACGTTCATGCTCTTCGCTTTGACGCGGTCGACATCGAGCCAAAGCTGCGGAACGTTCGCGCGAAAGGTCGTCAGGTTGTTCGCCAGGCCGGGAGTTTGATTGGCCTTTACCATCATGGCGAAGGCTTGCGTTTGCAGTTCGTCGAGTCCGGCGTTGCCGCGATCCTGAATGAAAAGCTTGTAGCCACCGGCGTTACCGATGCCGGCCACCGGCGGTGGGGGAAAGGCAATGACCAGCGCTTCCGGAATTTCGGCGCGAACGCGCGCGTTCACTTTCGCCAGAATCGCCGGCAATCCCTGCTCACGCGTTTTTCGCTCGGAGAATTCTTTGAAAGGCAGAAAGACTGCGGCCGTGTTGGTCTGATTGCCGCCGAAGAGATTGAATCCAGCGAACTCGACTGTATTGAGTATGCCCGGAGTCTCATGCGCAATCTTCGAAATCTTGTCGACGACAGCTTGCGTACGATCGAGCGACGACGCGTCCGGTAACTGCGCAAAAACGACGGCGTATCCGCGATCCTGTGTTGGAAGAAAGCCGCCCGGCACGATTTTGAAACCGAGACCGGTCAGGCCAAGTAAACCTGCGTAGATAAATAGAATGATGATGGCCAATCGGACGAAACGCGCCACAGTGTTGCCGTACGCATTCGAGGCCCACGAAAACGTTTTGTTGAATCCTTTGAACAGCCAACCCAGGAATCCATCGATAATTCGCTGGAACGAATCCTTCTCCGCGCCCCGCGGTTTGAGGAGAAGGGCAGCGAGGGCAGGGGACAGCGTGAGCGAGTTCAGGGCAGAGATCGCGGTCGAGACTGCGATAGTCAGCGCGAACTGGCGAAAAAATGTGCCAGTGATGCCGCTGATGAAGGCGGTCGGGATGAAAACCGAGCAAAGAACGAGAGCGATCGCGACGAGCGCTCCGCCGACTTCGGTCATGGCTTTGCGCGCGGCGTCGCGCGGGCTAAGACCATCTTCAATGTGATGCTCGATTGCTTCGACAACGACGATCGCATCATCGACGACGATGCCGATGGCAAGCACGATGCCGAACAACGAGAGGTTGTTGATCGAGAAACCGAAGCCTTTCATCGCCGCGAACGTGCCGATCAATGAAACCGGAATCGCGATCAGAGGAATGATTGCGGCGCGCCAGGTTTGGAGAAAGATCAGGACGACGAGAACGACCAGCGCGATCGCTTCGAAAAGCGTCTTTTGCACTTCGTGGATGGATTCGCGGACAGAAACCGTCGGATCGTAGACAATCGTGTAATCGAGGCCGGTCGGGAAACGTTGCTTGAGTTCGGCCATCTTTTTTCGGACGGCGTCGGAGGTGGCGAGCGCGTTTGAGCCCGGTAGTTGGTAAATGGCGATCGTGGTCGCTGGTTTGCCGCCGAGCCCGCTGTTGACTGTGTAATCGCGGGCCGCAAGTTCAACCCGCGCGATATCTCGCACGCGCGTGACTTGGCCGTTCGCGCCCGTTTTAACAATGATATCGCCGAACTGCTTTTCGTCCGTGAGCCGGCCCAGCGTGCTAACTGTATATTGAAATGCGGTCGCGCCTTTTGGAACCGGCGGCGCACCGATGATTCCCGCAGCGACCTGCACATTCTGTTCCTGGAGTGCTGCCACGACATCCTGCGCCGTCAGATCCCGTGCCGCCGTCTTGTTCGGGTCGAGCCATATGCGCATCGAATATTCGCGTGCACCAAAAACATTGATGTCACCTACGCCGTCGAGCCGCGCGAGTTCGTCGCGAATCTGGAGTAGCGCGTAATTGCTGGTGAAAAGTGAATCGAGCGATCCATCCGGCGACACAAGATGCACGACCATGGTGATGTCGGGCGACTGCTTTTTCGTGGTCACGCCAATGCGCTGTACATCGGGCGGAAGTACAGGAATGGCGATGGCCACGCGATTTTGCACCAACACCTGGGCCGTATCGAGGTTGGTGCCCAGTTTGAACGTGACACTCAGTGTCATGCTGCCGTCGCTCGCGCTCTGCGATGACATGTAGAGCATGTTTTCGACACCGTTGACTTGTTGTTCGATCGGCATTGCCACCGTTTCCGACACGACCTTGGCGTTCGCGCCGGGATAATTGGTCGTCACCTGGATTGTCGGCGGTGCAATGTCGGGATATTGGGCGATGGGAAGCGTCGAAAGCGCGATCACGCCGACAAGCGTGATGACAATGCTAATCACGCCGGCGAAAATTGGCCGGTCGATGAAAAAGTGCGGAAAGTTCATCGCGATTCCGAGCCCCGCATTATTTTTTCGGCTCGGGCGGCGAAGGCGTTGGCTGCGCAGGCGGAGTTTCCTGCTCGGGAATTGGCTGGACCTTCATTCCCGCTTGCAACAATTGCAGACGCGTAGACACAACGTTCTCGCCGTCTTTAAGTCCGTTTTTCACGATTCGTTTGCCTTCGAAAATACTTCCGGTCTCAAGGGTGCGACGTTCAATGGTGTTATCAGGTTTCACCACGAACGCGTATTTCAGTCCTTGTTGCGAGCTGATCACCCTATCCGCAACCAATGCAGCCCGATAAGGCGTCGCCCCGGCCACGCGCACGCGTACGAAAAAACCGGGCGTGATGAGGTTAGGGTCCCAATTTTTTAGAACCATGCGCGCCCGGACCGTTCCGGTGCTGGGATCAAGACGGTTGTCAACGAAGTCGACGTAACCTTCGTGCGGGAAATCTGTCTCGTTGCCAAGCTCGACCCATGCCGGAATCTTGGCCGTGCGTGCGCTCACGCGTTTCCCTTGCTTGGCCAGCTTTACGTATTTGAGAATCGCGTTCTCATCGGCATCCACCTTTGCATAAATCGGATCAATCGAGACGACGGTGGTAAGCACGCTCTCTGCGCCCGCGCCTGGCTGGACCAGATTACCGACGGTAATCCGCTGGTCGCTCACTCGGCCATCAACGGGCGATTTGATTTGGGTAAATTCCAAATTCAGCGCGGCGGAATTCTTGGCCGCCTCGGCCGAACTCTTTGCTGCCGCGGCACCTTGATAGGTTGCAGCTTTCTGGTCGAACTCGCTCGCAGAGATCGTGTTCTTGTCTCGCAGCTCCTTGGCCCGGTTGAGTTCAATCTGGGAAAGCTTGAGCTGCGCATCCATGCGATCGACCTCTGCTTTCGCGCGATCGAAATCAGCCTGATAAGGTCGCGGATCGATCACATAAAGGAGGTCGCCTTTTTTAACGATCGCGCCGGCTTCAAAATGAATTTCAGTGATATAACCGGACACCCGCGGCCGAATCTCGACCGATTCCACCGGATCCAGCCGCCCCGTAAATTCGTCCCATTCGTTTACCTCCTTTTCAACGACAGTAACAACGTTGACCGGCCAGGCGGGCTGACCCTTGTTCGCGGGCGATTTACTGCAATCAACAAAAATGAAGGATAGCGCGGCAAAAGCCGCGACTGTGATCAGTCGTTTCACTTTATCAGGATCGACTACGCATTGAAGAACGCGAGTAATTCTTCGTTCACTTTGTCTTTTTGCGTAGTGCTTAATTCAACGCGGCGCGGAGATCATCGTGTCGTTGAACTGCGTCACCAGAGCACTCTCATTTGGTCCGGGATTGTTTCGGAAAGGTTGCGCCTGTTGGACGACGATCTCCTTCGCATCGGTGGCAAGTAATTTCATGGTCTCTTCGATGAAGTCTTTCAGCGGCATAGCCCGAGGCTCCTCTTTACTATTAAGAAGGTCTGTTTGAACCCACGGCGGAGAGATTTCCAAAATGCCGACTGAAGTGCCCTTCAGTTTGTAGCGCTGCGAAAGGACGTAGGAATGCAACGCCGCTTTGGTAGCTGAGTAGACCGCAGTTAACGCCAGTGGAACAAAGGCGAGCGCAGAAGTGTTATAGATGAGAGTAGCCTTCGGCTGCTTCTTTAGATGTTCAATCAAGGCGGAAGTCAGCCGGATCGGTCCCAGTAGGTTCGTCGTGACCGTCGATGTCAGAAGTTGATCATCGATCTGTCCCGAGGCGTCGTCGATCAGCATGATCCCGGCGTTGTTGATTAACACATTGAGCGCCGGATAATCCGCGATCAGCTTCTTCGTGACCGCGGCGATATTCGCCGGATCCGAAATATCCAGCTCGACGGATTCCATTCCCGGATTCGCCTTGGTAGTCGCGTTGAGATGTTCTTTGCGACGGCCCGAGATGATTACCTTGTTGCCCAGCTTGTGTAGCGATTCGGCGAGGCCACGGCCAATACCTGTGCCCCCGCCGGTAATGAAGATGGTGTTGTCGGTGAGTTTCATAGAGGTGTCCTTAATGTGAGGTTGAATGGATAAGTTGGTTCAGGCAGTGAAGTGATCGCCAAACATCGGCAGGCCGCTTTTCGATTCGGCTTTGCTCGCTTCGTCCTGTAAGACATCCCAGTGTTCGGCAAGGTGGCCGTTCTCGATCCTGACAATGTCCGCGGCGATCCAGACAACTGGCCGGCCATGTCCTGAAAAACGTCCGTGGACGATGACATAGTCGCCCTCCGCGACGATAAGCTGATGTTCGTAATGCAGATTGTTGGGTGCACTCCGGATCAAGTTGAACAGTCCATCGCGACCGGGTTCGATGTGCGCGCTGTGCTGAATGTAGTTAGGCGACCAATAGCGCTCAGCGGCTACGTAATCACGTTTGTTAAATAATGTGTCGAAGGCGTCGAGTACCAGCGCCTTATTTCTCTCCTGTATCGTCTGATTCATAATAATTTCCTCATCTTTTCGTTACTGCAGTGTTGAAGTGGTCATCTTGGGATTACCTGCAAGTTACTCTGCAGTCTTAGAGCTTTGATCCCCCGTCCACCGGAATGCTCGCACCAGTGATCCAGCGCGCTGCATCCGACGCCAGAAACGCAACTACGTCCGCAACATCTTCCGGTTTGCCGATTCGCTTCAATGCCTGCATCTCAAGCGTTATGTGACGCCCTGCCTCGGTCTTTGTGAAATTCGACATGTCGGTGTCGATCACGCCTGGCGCGACGGCGTTTACACGGATGCCCTTCGGCCCAAGAATGGCGGCCCAGTTCTTAACCAAAGTTTCTAGCGCTCCCTTAGTCGCGGAGTAGGCAAGGACCGAAGGGTTGTTCAAGCCAGGCTTCCCAACTACGGCGTGGGCCCCGATCGAAGAGATCACGATGATGTTCGAGCCTTCACCGAGGACGGGGAGGAGTTGCTGCACTAGAAAAAACGGGCCTCGGACATTTGTTGCAAAGAGATTGTCAAAATCCTCTACCGTATGATCCTTGATAGTTGCAGCCTTGGAAATACCAGCGTTGGACACGAACACATTCAATCGCTCGCCGACGATCTGGCGAACTTCCCTCGCCAGCAATGTCGCTCCGTCCGCGGTTCCCAAGTCCGCCCCGATCGCATCCGCGCGTCCCCCTTTGGAGCGAATGCCGGCTACGAGAGATTCTGCATGCTGCGCAGAGCGGCCATAGTGAACCAGGACGTGCGCACCGGCGTCAGCAAAGCACGGATGCCGTCGCGCGACCGATTCCGCGAGAGGCTCCCGTAACAAGCGCCGTTTTGTTGGTTAGACTAGCCATAATGTTACCTCCTCGGATTATCCGCTCTTTATCGATTCCGGAGTAGTTGGAAGCTGCTCTGCTATCTCCTCGACGCGATCGGGATAGAACGCGACATGTTCTTTGATCTGCGCAACAGCAGGATACGGATCCTCATACGACCACACCGCATTGACGGACTTCTTGCCTCCAGCAGGAATGTTGTAGTAACTGCAATCGCCTTTATACGGACAGTAGGTAGCGTGATCTGTCCGTTCCAACTGGGAGAAGTCGACGTCCTCACACGGAATGTACTGAACCGGCGGATAGTCTGCTTCGCGAAGCGTCAGTGCGTTACGGGTATCGGCAATCACATGGCCTGCAACGGACACCACAACGCGAGTGCGATTGCGCTGAATTGATATTGGATGATCCGGACCTGGAATCTTAATCTGTTTTTCTTTCATGTTTTGTTTTCCTTTTGGAAATCCTCAGATTGTTAGGACGACTCTGCCGAACGGGCGGCCCTCAATTAGGTAACGAAGAGCATCAACCGCTTCTACCAGCGGAAAGGTCTTAGCCACGATCGGTTTGATCGCACCGGATTTCAGTAAAGGGACAATAACGTTCCAAGCGTCAGTAATGGCAGTCTGCGGCTGAGCGAACATGTTGAGACCCCGGATGCTGGCCTGTGGCACGATGAGATTTGTCACGTCAATGGTTGTCTCGCGGCTTGCGGAATACCCCAGTGTTGTGAGGCTTCCTTTCAACGCGAGCGCTCCGAGCGCCTCGCTCAAGACTTCACCACCGATCCCGTCGACGACAATGTCTGCGCCGTAACCGCTCGTGATACGACGCACGCCGTCACCCAACTTCTCCAAGGAGGTCTCGACGACTTCATTGAATCCGAGCGCCTTCGCCTGCTCGGCTTTCGTATGATTGGTCGTGCTTGAGATCGCGTGTTTTGCGCCCAAGGAGCGCGCCAATTGCGTCACTGCATTGCCGATCGATCCTCCGATCGCTGGTGCCAGAACAGTTTTGCCTGCCCGAAAACCAGCCAAAGTAAGAGCCACCTGCGCGGTGAGATACGCGACCGGAATACCTGCGGCACTCACGTCGTCGACATTGTCAGGAATCAGGCAAAGGTCTTCTTTCCGTACGGCAACCCACTCACTATCGGTTCCATCCTCAAACGCGCCATAGGTGCCGAAGAACATCACGCGTGAGCCGACGGGAAAGTCCGTTCCGCCTCCCTCCTCCACCACGCCCGCTCCTTCGTTGCCCAGGACTAACGGCGCCTTCGAGCCGTGAAATTTGCCGGAGAGAATCGTATGGTCCAGCGGCGTGACGCCGGCAGCAGTGATTCGCACCAGTACTTTCCCGTCTGTGACCGCTGGTTTCGGAAGGTCGATGAGCGTCAGCCCTTCATAACCACTAAATGTTTCCGCTCTCATTGCGCGCATATCATTTCTCCTTTGATTCAGGCGTTCATTCCGCCATCTACGGTAAGATTTGCCCCAGTGATGTATGAAGATTCCGGACCGGCGACAAACGCCACCAGCGCTGCGACCTCATCAACGTGCCCGAAGCGGTCGAGTGCTGTGACGGCCTTCTGCGGCACCGCCCACTCGCTCGTAGCGGGATTCAACTCCGTGTCGATCGGACCCGGCTGCACGTTGTTGACCGTAATGCCCCGACTCCCGAGCTCTCGAGACAGTCCCTGAGTAAATATCTTCACGGCTCCCTTCGTGGCCGCGTAGGGCACAAGGCCGGGCACCAGGACACGCTCACCCACGGACGAACCAATCATGATGATGCGACCGCCGCTCTTCAGGTGCTTTAGCGCCGCCTGTGTCGCGATGAACACGCCGCGGACGTTGATGTCGATCATGCGGTCCATCTCCTCCAGCGTGGTCTCCTCGAACGGCTTCGGAATCGCCGTGCCGGCATTGTTCACCAGCACATCGAGTCGGCCGAAGGTCCCAACGGTTTTTTCGACCGCGGCTGCGACGGCGTCGGCATCAGTGGCGTCCGCCTGGATCGCGATCGCCTTTCCGCCGTCGCGTTCAATCTCCTTAACCACCGACGCGGCCGCATCGGCACCTTTCGTGTATGTGATGGCGACGTTCGCCCCATCTGTAGCCAGACGTTTGGCGATTGCGGCACCAATGCCGCGCGAGCCGCCCGTAATAAGTGCAATCTTTCCTTCCAGTTTTCTGTTCATGATTTTGTTTTCCTTATTGAGGTTTTGTTGATTCATTATGTATCGATTGGTATAAAAATCAACCCTGGACAAAAGCCTGTCAAGTGATTTATTTACCCATCGGTATGAAATCAGAAACTGGTGCGACACCTCGCGGACGACCGCGCGCTTTCGATCCGGACGCGGCCTTGGATCGCGCCATGCATGTTTTTTGGGCCAAAGGTTATGAAGGCGCTTCGCTTTCCGATCTGACGCGAGCCATGCGCATCAATCGGCCAAGTCTTTACGCTGCGTTTGGCAACAAGGAGCAGCTCTTCCGCAAAGTTCTTGATCGGTACATGAACGGACCGCTCGCTTATTTTCAGAAAGCTCTGGCGGCGCGGAAGGCGCGGGATGTTGTCGAACAAATTTTCCTCGGCGCCGCCAACATGCCGAGTGACCCGCGGACTCCAGCAGGATGCCTTGTGGTCCAGGGTGCGCTGGCGTGCGGAGATGCGGCCGGATCTGTTCGGAAGGAAATAGGCGCGCGCCGCGCCGCAGCCAAAGCTGCGTTGCGTCGCCGCCTTCAACGAGCAAAACGGGAAGGTGACCTTCCGAAAAACGCTGACCCAGCCGAACTATCCCACTATGTGATGACTGTGCTGCACGGAATGGCCGTCCAAGGAGCCGATGGAGCCAATCAGGATCAACTACGGCGCGTCACGCAAATCGCACTGCGTGCGTGGCCGAAGCGTTAGCCTTCGAATGGCCAGCTGTTAGTCTAATGTCGTGTCCCCATCAAGAACGGCTTAATGGGATAGCGCGAAGGCGTCAGCACGACGCTTATCCGATCTCCCGAGGGACTTTCAATAATTTCTGTTCGTCCGAGGCTCGCCAACGTCCGAACGATCTCCTCTCCCTTGTCTTGAAAGCCATTTCGATTGATGTAGATGGCCGAGAAGCCGTACGATTCCAGTGCAGCAACGACGGAGGGAAAATCCATCGTAAGAAGATCTCTTTGCCAATCGGCCTCGGGGCGCCCTTTACAACTACCGAAGGAAAATTTGAGGTCTTTGGAATAAAGATAAGGGCGAAAATGATCGTACGCAGGAACTTTTCCTCCCAGGTCCTCTGGAAACCACATGACGGGAATTTGAAATACCATCGCGTCTTTGGGTAGCTTGCGGTCCATATCGGCAACGAACTGGCGATCCGCGGAAATCACGTCATCAACCGCTCGAATTTCCTGCAGTGATGGCGGTACCGGCATTTGATCATACAATGCGATGATAAGCACGACACTGGGAATCAAGTACCCAGAGATTCCTTGCCAACGGATTTGCGAAAGGCGTCGAATCCCATAGGTCAAGACAATGGTCAAAATGAAGATGCTGTAGCGGTCCGAAGACCGGAAGAGCTGCAATCCGGCGGACCCGATCAGACAGTTGAACCCGCCCACTACGGAGTACAAAACAATCCAGAAAACCACCCAGGTTTCCAAAGGCGGGACTCGTCCAGGAACCTCAAGAAGGCGGCGCAAGGATAGATAAATTAAGTAACCAAGAGCGGCGATGCCGGCCAACCCCAGATAATTTGATAGAGGCGCCTCTCCAGGCACAAAGACGTCGTGAAAATAGTTTTGGGCAAAGTTAGCAAAAATCGACAACCGGTGATCCGGCGGTGGCATAATCATGTCGAGCGGTTTCAATGCGAAGAGTTCGAGCTGACCAAAGTTCCTGACAACTGCCTGATCGTTCGGTCCATAGGCGAACCAGTAGTACAGAACGTTCCCGCACATGAGGAGAAAAACTCCAATAGCAATTGCAATAATGAGCGCGCCGGCAAACGCACTGCGCCGGTTCCCTCGGAGAAATTGAGTAAGGCATGCAATGCCCGCCAGCTGAACAAACATATTAGTATAGTACGGATGGGAGGCGCCCGTAATCGCAGCTATCACAGCTGCGACCCAGAATCGCGTTTCTCCCCTTCGAATTCCTTGGCTGGAAAAGAGCCACCACACCACGAGCATGCAGGCCGGGATATGCCAGTAGTAAAGCACCTGCAAGTGATGGACCTGTCGCGCAAAGGAGTATCTCGCGAAAGCAAAGATGAGCCCTCCAACGAATGCCCATCGCCAGTCGCATTTTAGCGCGCGACAGACAGCGTAAAACGTGACCGCAGCAAGAATATACGCGAACAATACGGCGGCGTTGATCGCTGGAAACAATCCGATCACTCGCGCGGCAGTTCCTGTCGAAAAGAAAATCAGCTGTTCAACTAATGGCCAATCGTTCCAATTTCCTCCGAACGGCGCCCCCAAACGAGGATCATTCTTCAACAAGAGCGGCCAGAAGTGGCCGTCCATAGCGCTCTTGATATATGCGAGAACGCTGAGTGTGTCTCCGTCCGCCGGCTTCAGTCCATATTCCAAAGGAGTCTGCCAGGCTTCCCACGTCCATCGATTGTAGACGTAGCACCAAAGGACGGCAGCGATAAGGACGAGAGCAATTATGCGCGAGACGTCCTCGAAACGGCGCGCAGAGGTCACTTGTTTTCCTTGATTATGAGCAGCCAAAGAATCGACACGGCGTTAAGGGGTATATGAAGCGCGAGTGTGTAGAAAAGACGTTCGCGGGTCAATGCCGCGATCCTGCAGCCCTGGCATTTTTGGACAGAATTCGGATCAGGCAAAATCACGAATGACAAACCGTGCGGCCTGGGAGTTGCAATTCCAGCCAAATTCTTCAGTTTAACGCGCGGCAGCCGACAAATCTCGGGGGTATAGCTCAGGTGGTAGAGCGTCTCGTTCGCAATGATTGCGGATTGATATTCTCAATTATCACTCACGCGCACTCACCTTCTCATCATAGGTAAATTGGGCGAATCGGCTCTGCCCCATCATATCCGAAATGGTCTGAAAAAAGTTGGCCGGTGGATAAAAACGGTGGATAACGGCCGGACGGGTTTTTGATGGACTGGGAGACTTTAAAATTTGATGTCGCGACCTTGCGCACCCAAGTTCTCTGTCATGAAAAATCCTACGCCAGAACAAGAAAAATATATCCGCGATCTAGTTGGTCGAACGCCTGGCAATCCTAGTGTTGTTCTTCCACCGGATAAGAGACCAGCGGTTCCGAATCCAGGCATCGTCATTCGTTGGAAGAAAGGCGAGTTCGTCGTGAGTGGCGCAGAAAAATCAAATCTGGATGCGATCTCTCGGGAGATCGACCGAGGCGTTGTAGATTGGATTAACGAAAACTGTTAAGACTGTGGTCTGCCCCTGCGGCCCGAGTCAGGGTAGCGAAGCGAAGGGGATTGACGGGCGAAGCCCCTCTAAAAATTAGGCTGGGCACGATTTCAAAACCAGATATTCTCAAAACAGTTCTGGGGGGAACTAGCCGTCTCTCATAACCCCCTCGGGAAGTGAGGGACGGCAATTTTTCAGATGCACCTCTACGAAGTCCGTCCGCGTAGAGACAAACGCGGAGTCGATCTGATTTCCGACACGCTCCCATTCGGTCGTCTTTGGTATCAGGACGCCGCCGCCGCCGTTGGCTACGCGAAGTTTTACAGCCGCTCGCATCCGGGCGAAGTCCGCGTGTTGGATGCAGCGGGCGACAGTCTAAGCGTCGAGAGCTGGGCAGGGGATTTTAAAGAGGCGTGAACCTTGGCCGTGCGGCGGTGCAGGATGTAACATCGGATCGAGCCGTAGCAGTCTGCTGGAGTAAGCGGTACGCCTAAAATCAGTATCCGCTCGTTTTTGCCTTCCGCCGTTCGGACCACGGCACGCATTGTGATTGACTGGGAACCGCTTCTTCTATAGTGGTCGACCAGAATGACCGTCGTTTTCCGGGCAACTGTTTGTCTGTGGGCTGCGCTGTTGATTTTAACCGCGCCACGCGCGATTTCTCAAGCACGGACAGGGCAGGAAGCCATCAATGCAGCGATTGCGTCATCTGTCGCTGATAACTTAGCTAATCGACAGGTTGCCGAGCCGCCGCAGCGGACGCGTGGCCAGGACCTCTCGGCTCTGTACCGCGCGGCCGTGCTCAACGTTCCAGTAGTTCTTAGCAAAGAAGGGTTAGGAAGCTCGATTGTGATTAGCGTGGGGAAGGACAAGCACGCCTTAGTGATCACCAATTACCATGTCGTTGAGCATCCAATACCCATACAAGGCAAATCCGCGGCGCTTGTCATGTTTTATGATCCTGCACTAAAGAATGATGTGTTCGACCCAAACAAGTTTTCACAATGTTTTGCATCGCCGCCCGATGCAAGTGACTGGTGCCAAGTAGTGCGGCGTTCGACACGTATAGCCGCTATATTGGGCACTGATTCGTTCTGTGACCTCGCTTTGCTTCAAGTGAACAATGTCCCCGCCGGTGTTACCGGATTGCCGACTTCTGATATTCACGCGCTGCAGCCAGGTGATCCAGTAGCAGCGATCGGACATCCCACTGGGCTTTTATGGAGCCTGAGCACTGGGATTATCAGCGCCGTGCGAACTCATATGCAAATTGGAAACGGGTTTGGCACGGTTATTCAAACGCAAGCGGCCATAAATCCCGGTAATTCTGGCGGGCCGCTGATCGGAACTGATGGGAAGGTTTCAGGCGTAGTTTTCGGATCGAGAGCGGGACAAAGATTCAGAGTTGGCACCGGTGAGTTAACGATGCCGACAGAGGGGTTAAACTATGCAATCGGCATAGATACCACTTTGGATTTTATCGATCGGCAGAATCGGTAGGTCCGCTTGATGGGCTGACTTACGTAGTTTTCGTTCGCTGCTGGGCAAAGGCAACCGACGGTGAACATTGGCAACTACATGCACGAAAGCAAAAAGCGCAGTTTGGTCGCGATCAGTATCGTGGCGATCATTAGTCTCAAGACGTTCGCGGCAGATTGGTCGTTATCGCAGAAGCCAGATGTCTCATTAGAAGAGCCTGCCTTGGAAACACTCGACCGGTCGGCGGACGATTTAGCGAAGGCTGGCAAGTATTCTGAAGCTGTACCTCTCGCAATTAGGATGCTGACCCGCTGCGAGCAACTGATGGGTAGTGATCATCCGGCGACAGCGATTTGTACTCGGCAAACTAGCTAGGCTTTATGACGCAACCGGTGATTATGGAAGAGCTGAACCACTCTTCCAACGGGCGTTGAAGATCTGCGAGAATGCGCTGGGGCCCCAGGATAATCACACAGGTAATGCGCTTCACGATTTGGCGGAGCTTTATCGCCACATGGGCGAATACGCTAAAGCCGAGCCTCTTTTCGAGCGCGCATTGCAAATTGCCGAGAAGAATGAGGGGGCTAACAGTCAAAACACTGCTGCCACACTCAATAATCTCGCTTTGGTTTATGCCGAGCTGGGGAAGCGCGTCCAAGCTGAATCAGCCTCTGTCCGTGCTCTGAAGATTATAGAAAAGAATCGGGGACCGAATAATCCCGACACCGCCGCGTCTTGCAACACCCTTGCAGGGATTTACGACGAATCCGGCGACTACGCTAAAGCGGAGCCGCTCTACCTACGCGCGCTGAACATCGACGAGAAAGTATTTGGTGTCGACCATCCCACCATCGCAATAATTGTTGGCGCTCTGGGAGTCCATTATCTGCATATCGGCGACTATGCCAAAGCCGAATCATTTTTCCGGCGCGGCTTGGTTATCTCGGAAAAATCCCTGGGAATTGACCATCCAGAGACTGCTCGGTCGCTCAATAATTTGGCTGCTCTGTACGAGGACATCGGCGACTACGCCAATGCTCAGCCATTGTATAACCGCGCGTTGGGGATTCGTGAAAAAGTCTTCGGGCCAGATAGCCCGAACACTGCAGTAAGTCTCAACAACCTAGCAGTCCTTTACCAAAGGACCGGAGAGTACGACAAAGCCAGACCGCTTTGCGAACGTGTTGTTAGAATTTATGAGAAAGCGTTCGGTCCTGATCATCGCTTCGTGGCGTTAAGCCTAAACAATCTCGGTGAGCTGTATTACAATATGGGCGCGTACAACAAAGCGGAACCCCTCTTTCAAGCTGAACCGCTTTTCCAGCGTGCGCTGAAAATTGACGAGGCCGTCTTAGGCGAAAAGCACCGCGAAACGGCAGCTATCCTTAACAACCTAGGGATGCTTTATACTGCGACAGGCGAGTATGCAAAGGCAGAGGAAGCGTGTATTCGCGCTTTGAAAATCTCTGAGAAAGTCCTCGGTTCGGAGCACCCTCAAACTGCCATGGCGCTAAGAAATCTTATCTACTCGTACCTTGACAGCGGCAAAATTGTGGCCGCGACCGAGTTAGCGCCGCGCCTCGCAAAAGCCGAGCAAAAGAACTTGACTAACATTCTTTCTTTTACGTCTGAACAGCAGCGTCTGAATTTTCAAGTGACGGTTGATCCGTATACGATTTCCGCCGCCTTAAACATGGTCCCACTGCTAGCGGAGACCGCTTTGCGCGACAAAGGGATTGTCCTCGATTCACTTCTCGAGGACCGAATAGTTGCCCGCGCTACCGAGGATTCACAACAACATGAAGCGGTCGGCTTGCTTAGTAGTACCAAACAGCGTCTTATGCAGGTTTCTCTATCGCTCTCTACCTCGAAGGAGTTTCCGAGGATGCCACAAAGCGACTGAACGAAGAGAAGGACGAACTTTCGCAACGTATTAACAAAATCGAAGCGGACCTTGCTCGCAAAGTCGCCGGTCTAGGAAAAGCGCGACGGGCGTTAAGCGTAACCGTTAGCCAAGTCCAAGCCGCACTAGCAAAGGATGAAGTCTTAATAGAACTTCTGGACTACCCGCACTACGTCGGCAAACAAAGATTCGAGGCACGCTATGGAGCGGTCGTCGTTGCGTCGAGCGGGACGCCGAAATGGGTTATGCTCGGCGGCGCGCCTGAAATCGAGAAGGCAATTCGAGAATATCAAACAGCACTACACGAGCAAACTGGCGAGCAAACATTTCGTGATACCCTGCACAAGCTTCAGACTCAACTGTGGGCACCGATCGAAAAGGCTTTGCCGGCTGGAACCCAGCGCGTCATCTTGAGTCCAGACGGTGAAGTTAACTTCGTTTCCTTTGCGACGCTTCTCGCGAGCGACGACAAATTTGTCGGCGAGAAATTTTCAGTCGCCTACGTAGCAAGCGGTCGCGATTTATTGAGCGATTCCAAAGGATCTGGCAGTGGCGTAACTACAATGTTCGCGAATCCAGATTTCGGGAGAGGTACGATTGCTACTTTGAATACTAGTCCTCAACGACGTGATTTCGCATTCCGATCCTTGGGGATACAAGGCTTCCGTAGCGTTTCGTTCTCCGCACTTCCAAGTACCACACTAGAGATCGACGCTCTGTCAAAACGCGCCAAAGCCTCTGGGGCAAAGCTCAACGTCTATCTTGGATCGGATGCTAGTGAAAGGGAGCTACGGCGCGTAGACTCCCCGCGCATTCTTCACTTAGCGACTCACGGCTTTTTTCTACCGGACACCGACGCGGCTAGCGCGACTGAGTTGGATCAGCGTTGGAAGAATTTTGTTCCAAGGCGAAACGCGGTGAATCCGATGTATCGAAGTGGACTCGCGCTGGCAGGAGCGCAAAGAACGTTGCAATCTTGGAGTCGCGGCGAAATCCCGCCAACTGAGAATGATGGGATAGTGACCGCTGAGGAGGTAGGCGAACTTCATCTTGATGGCACATGGCTGGTTGTCCTGTCTGCCTGCGACACGGGCTTGGGCGAAGCTCGTGGTGGTGAAGGCGTAATGGGTTTGAGGCGAGGTTTTATTCAAGCCGGTGCTCAAAATGTACTTATGAGCCTCTGGCCGATTGGTGACGACGAAAACACAGTCCAGATTATGCTGGATTTCTACGATGCTGCAGAAAGAACCAAGAATGCGCCTCAGGCGCTCGCCGATGTCCAGCGCAAGTGGTTGGTAAAACTACGCAACGAGAGTGGACTACGAGCTGCGATCGTTTCTGCAGGACCGTTCATCATGAGTTCTCAGGGTCGCTTTTAGCGCGGAGAGCTTGCTCGCTTCAGGCTGCGTTACTTCTGCACAGGCGGCCCCGGGGGCAAGATGAAACTCCGGATGAAACAACTAAGGGCCGAAAATCGCGGCACTGAAACCGCTGCTGCTGCTCAAACTTCCGCTTCCGCGATACTAGGCAGCATCCCTTTGACTGCGTTCCACAAGTCAGTGCCCGCCACGCCCGCCTTTTTTGCAACCTGCTCATAACCGCCTGCTACCATGATTGCCTTGTGTGCGATGTAGCCCAGACCGCCAGCGGCAGCTACGCCAGCAACTTTGCTTCCACCGCCCGCCTGTTCTCCGACTGTTCCTCCAACTGCCGCGCCGCCGGAGATTACGGGTTATTCTTCAGTCATGAGCGTCGACTTCCGATTCACCATCGTGACATGTTCGTGAAGAAAATTCACTAATTCTGGAGGTAAAGGGATTACGCTCCCGCTAGTGCTTCCGATAATGAAGCCCGAATGTTGGATTTTACCTCCACGCCTGCGGCTTTGGAGGTAAGGGGATTCGAACCCCTGACCTTCTCATTGCGAACGAGACGCTCTACCAACTGAGCTATACCCCCGGAACAGCTAAAGATTATCACGGCGAAGCGGATTTTGAGCAAGTGACGACTGGTGTCAGTGGAGTAAGCGGAAATCCGTCGGCAGAATCGCGTGCGCGAAGGTCGCGTCCCCATCGCGGGATGAACTGAAAGGCTGCGCAAAACCGCCTTGATCTTCGTTGATAGCAACTTTTGCCGGCGGTGGCGAGATTGTCGGCTGGCCCTTAGCCTTGAACGCATCGTTTAGGGTCGACAATTCCTTTGCCAGCAATTGTTCGAAGTCGTTCGTTACATCAGCTAACTCGTGTTTCAACGCGTCAATATAAGCGATTTGGTAATCGCCCGGCGCGCCTTCGAAGCTGAGGATTGCGCCGTAGAGCTGATCGGTGTGCTCGCGTAAGCGTTCTTCGCCGGTAATCGCTCCGCCCTCGGTCGTGGCCACGATCTTCTTGCGAACCGCGTCCACCTTTCCGTCGAAGTCGATGATCTTTTTGCGTAGCGTATCCCCTTCCGGTAACCCGCTGCGACGCTTCGCCAATTCTGCCCGCAACGACAGAATGCGATCCATCAACGCGCTTTCTTCGCCAAACAACGCGCGCACTTTCATTGCCGCGTCGTATTGCAATTTGCGATCGGCCTCAGTGAATTTTGCGCGGCGATCCAGGTCCACGTTCAGTTTTGTTTCGATAACGTTTCCCGCCTTTGTCATTCGCACCGTATATGTCCCGGGCAACAAACGTGGGCCAAAGGCGCTGCTGAATGCGATTTGCGCAGCCGGCGGAACGCGCGGCGGTTTTTCGCGCATGCTCCAGTTAACACGATTCAATCCCGGCCGTTTGCTCGCTGGCAAATCGTCGACCACACGGCCGGAGGTGTCGAGCACTTCGAGTTTGAGCTTGCCGAAGAGATGACGCGAACGCTGGTAATATGTAATCACCGCAGCGTCGGGCGGGTTGTCGCCGACGAATGCGGCATCGCCGTTCGCCCAGCCGCCGCTTCCCTCGATACGCTGTTGCACCGGTCGCGCTGAGACGAAAGCGGCTTCCTGCCCCATAAGGTCGGCAGTCAACGCGCGCAGCGGCGTAATGTCGTCGATGATCCAAATGCCGCGGCCATGGGTTGCGAGAACGAGATCGTTTTCACGGGGCTGAATCGCAAGATCGCGTACGGCGACCGCCGGAAAATGATTACCTTTGAATTGCGCCCAGCTTTTCCCCCCGTCGATCGAGATCCAAAGCCCAAACTCCGTGCCAAGGAAAAGCAGATCTGGTTTCACGACGTCTTCTTTAATCACGTACGCATATCCGAGAATCCCTTTCGAATCCTGCGGCGTGACGAGTGGCGTCCAGGTCTTTCCGTAATCGGTAGTCCGAAAAACGTACGGCGCCATGTCTCCGAACGTATGTCGATCAAACGCGGCGTAAGCGGTGCCCGCATCGAAGTTGCTCGCCTGCACCCAGTTGACCCACGAATTTTTCGGCAGACCGGGAACGTTGCCCACGACGTTGTTCCAACTTTTTCCGCCGTCGCGCGTGAGTTGCAGATTGCCGTCGTCGGTCCCGACCCAAATGAGCGACTTATCTTTGGGCGATTCGCTGATCGAATAAATTGTGGTGTGCATTTCGGCTGACGAATTGTCAATCGTCACGCCGCCCGATTGTTCCTGCCTTTGTTTTTGCGGATCGTTGGTGGTGAGATCGGGCGAGATCCGCTCCCAGTTCTGTCCGTGGTCGCGTGAGCGAAACAAGAATTGCGCGCCGATGTAGATTGTTCCCTTTTCATTGGGCGAAAGCGCGATCGGCGTGTTCCAATTGTAGCGGAGCTTCTCTTTGTAATTTGGCCGCGGCTTGATGTCGCGAGCTTCGTGGGTATGCCGGTTCACCCGGCCGATCTCGCCACCCTGATACTCGGCATAGATGTAATCGGGGTCGGCCGGATCTTGAAACATCCAGAACCCATCGCCGTTATACATGTTCTCCCAGCGTTGATTAGTGATGCCACCCGGATATTGCGAATCGCCCACCCAGGAGCTGTTGTCCTGCAAGCCGCCGTAAACGCGATACGGGTCCTCGTCATCGAGGCTCACGTGATAGAATTGCGACACAGGCAGGTTTTCGGCTTTCCACCATTTGCTGCCGCCGTCGTAGGAATACCACATCCCGCCATCGTCACCGCTGAAGACGGTTTGCGGGTTCGTCGCGTCAATCCAGACATCGTGAACGTCGCCATGCGCGCCTTGAAAACCGCCGACTATCGCGAAGCTCTTGCCCCCGTCTTCGCTTACAATCAGCGCGCCGTCCGTTTTGAAAATGCGGTCTGGATTTTTAGGATCAACAATCAGGTTCGCGAAATAAAACGGACGCCACACCATCCAATTGCTCTTGTCGCGCTTGTCCCACGTCATCCCGCCGTCATCGGAAACAAAGAGCGCGCTGTCAGGCGATTCGACGAAGCAGTAAACGCGTTTCGTGTTGGACGGCGCGATGGCCACTGCCAGACGGCCATATGGTTTCTTGGGGAAACCTTTATTGCTGTCGGGAGTAATTTCCGTCCAGGTGTCGCCGCCGTCCGTCGAACGGAAAAGTCCGCTCGCCGAAGGTTTGTCCGGGCCGTCGCCGCCGGAGCGATATTCCCAACCTTTGCGCCGAAAATCCCACATGCAGGCAAACATGATGTCGGGATTCGTCGGATCGATCGCAACGTCGGTGCAACCGGTGGAAAGATTCGGTCCCTTGAGGGCTTGTTTCCACGTCTTGCCGCCGTCGATCGTTTTGTAAAGACCCCGATCGGCTGAATCGCTCCATAGCGCGCCGGGGACTGCGGCAAAAACCGTGTCGCCGTTTTTCGGACTCACCGCGATTCGGGCCACGCGCTCCGACTTCTCCAACCCGACGTGCGTCCACGTCTCGCCGCCGTCGGTCGATTTATAAATGCCGTCGCCGATTGAAACACTGTTGCGCGTCCATGACTCGCCGGTGCCGACCCAAACGTTCTTCGCGTTCTTGGGATCGAGCGCGATGGCCCCGATCGACTGCACAGGCTGCTCATCAAACACCGGACGATATCGCGTGCCGCTGTCGTCGGATTTCCAAACGCCGCCACTAGCTGCGCCAACGAACAAAGTGATTTTACCCGAGGGTTCGCGCGTTCCGGCGATGGCCGAGATTCGGCCACTCATCGCGGCCGAGCCGATATTGCGCGCGCCCAAACCGGAGATGGTTGCCGAAGTGTAGGCCGGTTGCTGTGCGCGCAACGCAATGACAAAAACAAACAGTCCAACAAACGAGGTAAATCTTAGTAAGCGCATGGGGATTGAGAGCTGAATTATTTGGAAACCGGCGCCGGGAAATGGAACATGGCATCGTCCACCGGCACGTTGGCCTCGCCCTTTTCGATGATGACCTTTTGCTTGTCCGGGTCTCCCTTGCGCCCGGTCTCAATTGAGAAAGGAACGAATACGCCGCCAATCTTTTCGTAATCGCCCAGATCGGTTTCCACTTCCTCTTGCGCGCCGTGCCTGGTCCGCTGGGTCAAGATTCGGATTTCCAAAAAATGATCCGGATCGAGATAGACGAAACTCACGTCGCCATTCTTGCGCACGACCTTCAATTTGTAAGCAAGGGTTCCATCGACATCTTCTGTTCCAAGGTAATCCACCGTGCTTTGTTTGGCTTTCCAATCCACTAGCGGCCCGTCCATTTCCGCCTCTTCTGTGAGCGGCTTCGCGTCGTCCGCCGACATTTTCTCCGGGTCTTTGCGCCCACCGAACGGCGAGATTCGCCATCCTTCTTTGCCGTCGTAAGCGTCGACCGCCGTCATGCCCTGAATCGTCGCCTCGGTCCGCACTTCGCCCGGCCGTTTCTTGGTTTCATTGTAAGTCAGCTGGATTTGCCCCTGCTGCACGAGCATTTTGCCGGTCAGCCTGAGCGATTGCAGCGCACGCAACGCGTCGGCGCCGCCCTTGGCTTCAATGTTTTTCGCGACCAGCTCGTCCAGAGTCGGCGCTTTTTGGTCTTGGGTGAATCCTACCTGCGCAATTAGCGCAGCGGAGATGGCGAGAAATAAAAAACGTGAGTGCATGCGAAATTGGCGAAAGAAAGACGGACAATGGCGCAGGCCGCGTCTATATGCAAAAGGGAGATCCGTTATCCAAGATCGGCAACGTGTGGCCAGGCGACCGGAGGAACCTCGGCGAGATGCTTGTGTCGCTTTGTCCAACGCTGGCGCAGCCGATCGAGGGCAAGATAAATGACCGGGGTTGTGTAAAGAGTCAGCATTTGCGATACGATCAATCCGCCGACGATAGCAATGCCGAGCGGTACGCGCAGTTCGCTGCCGGTTCCCATACCGATGGCGAGCGGCAATGCTCCGAAAAGCGCCGCCATTGTCGTCATCATGATCGGCCGGAACCTGACGAGGCACGCCTGGTAAATCGATTCTTCGGGACTGAGTCCTTCGTGGCGTTCGGCTTCCAGAGCGAAGTCGACCATCATGATTGCGTTTTTCTTTACGATCCCGATCAGCAAAATGATTCCAATCATCGAAACCAAATCAAGGTTGTTATTGGTAAGCTTCAGGGCCAGAAGTGCGCCGAGGCCGGCGGATGGCAATGTCGAAAGAATCGTCCAGGGATGAATGAGGCTCTCGTAAAGCATACCGAGCACGATATAAACGGCGAGAACAGCGGCTAGGAACAGCCATGGCATCGTGGCCATGGACGCTTTGAAAACCTGGGCAGTGCCAGCAAAATTACCGCGAATATTTGAAGGCATGTGCAATTCCGCCTTGGCGCGCTCGATCAACTGGGTCGCTTCGCCCAGTGACACGCCAGGCGCTACGTCAAAAGAAAGATTCACGCAGGGGAATTGCCCCTGGTGATTGATGGAAAGCGGGGTATTTGCCAGTTCGAAATGCGCAATCGTGCTTAGCGGCACTTGATTTCCCGAGTTCGATTTGACGTAAATTTTGTCGAGCGAACTGGGATCGAGGTAGAACTTCGGATCGACCTCGAGAATGACGTGATATTGGTTTTGCTGCGTGTAGATGATCGAGATCTGCCGCTGGCCAAACGCGCTATAAAGGGTGCTGTCGACTGCGTTCGGTTGAATCCCGAGACGGGCGGCTGCATCGCGATCGATCACGACATTTTCCTGCAAGCCGCGAAACTGCTGATCGGTATTGACGTCCTTGAGCTGCGAATACTGCTTCAGCTTGGCGAGAAGCTTCGGCGCCCACGTATTCAATTCGTCAACGTCCGGATCCGTAATTGCATAGATATATTGGGCCTTGGCAGATCGGCCGCCGGCACGGATATCTGTGCTAGGCTGGAGATACAGATAGGCTCCGGGAACCTGAGCAAACTTCGGCCGCAATCGGTTGACCACCGTGGCGGCGTCAACGTTGCGCTTGTTCTTACCGAATCCTTTCGGCTTCAGACTAACGAACATGCGGCCATTGTTGACGGCCGAACCACTGCCGCCTCCGAAGAACGATCCCACGGCTTGGACTGCCGGATCGGCCATAACGATTTTGACAAGTTGTTCCTGCTTTTTTTCCATCGCGGAGAAGGAGATGTCCTGGCCGGCGTCGGTCGTGCCATTGAGCTGGCCGGTGTCCTGCGGGGGAAAAATTCCCGTCGGCGCGGTGGAATAGAGATAGGCGGTCGCGACGATCGCCCCGGCCGTGACGATGAGCATGAGATATTCGTGTTCGAGCACCCACTTTAAAGTGCGCGCGTAGAAGTTGTGCATCGTGTTGAAGCCGCGTTCGCTCACCTCGTAAAATCGGCCGCGTTTTTCCTGCGGATCTTCATTCTTCAGAAATCGGCCGCAGAGCATGGGGCTAAGGGTCAGGGAGACGACGCCTGAGACAAGAATTGCGGCGCTCAGCGTCACCGCGAATTCATGGAAAAGTCGTCCGATGTAACCGCTCATGAAAAGCAGTGGAATGAAAACGGCGACCAGCGATATACTGATCGAGATCACGGTGAAACCAATTTGACGGGCACCTTTGAGCGCGGCTTGCAGCGGTGGCTCGCCCTTCTCAATGAAGCGCACGATGTTTTCGATGACCACAATCGCATCATCAACGACAAAGCCGGTCGAGACCGTCAGCGCCATGAGCGAGAGATTGTCGAGGCTGTAACCGCAGAGCCACATCACGCCGAAGGTTCCAGCGAGGGAGAGCGGCATGGTGATGCCGGAGATAAAGGTAGGCCAAAAGCGTCGCAGAAAAATAAACATCACGACCACGACCAAACTCATGGCAATAAGGAGGGTTAGCTGAATGTCGTTCACCGAAGCGCGGATCGTGGTGGTGCGATCGTTCATGACGTCGAGGCTTACGGAAGGGGGCAACCAGCTGCGCAATTGAGGAAGGATGGCGCGAATCTGGTCAGTCGTGCGAACGACATTGGCGCCGGGTTGTTTAGAGATGACCAGTAGCACCGCGCGTTTATTGTTGAAAAGGCCGGCCTGGTCGCGGTTTGCCTGCGCATCAATCGCGGTGCCAACATCTCGCAACGGGACGGCCGCGCCATTGTGCTGCGCGATGATGATGGGCTGATATTGATCGGCATGCGTCAATTGATCGTTGCTCGCGATAATGAAACTCTGCTCCGGACCATCCAATGCGCCCTTCGGTGAAAGGACATTCACTTGTGACAGTGTGGTGCGAATGTCTTCCAGGCTTAGTCCCATCGAAGCGAGCGCCACTGGATTTATCTGCACGCGCACGGCGGAGTTCGCACCACCGCCGATGAGCACCTGACTCACGCCGTCCACCTGACTGATGCGCTGGCCGATGATTTGGTCGGCCAGATTGTAAACCTCCGACAACGGCTGCGCGTCCGACGTCATCGCCAGCACCATAATCGGTGCGTCGGCTGGATTGGCTTTCCGATAGGAGGGCGGTTGCGGCAGACCGGTCGGTAATTCGCCGGCGGCGGCGTTAATGGCGCTTTGGACATCACGGGCGGCGCCGTTAATGTCGCGATTGAGATCGAACTGAATAGTTATGGACGATCCGCCTAACGAACTGACCGAAGTGATTTCGGAAACCCCGGCAATTTGCGCAAAACGGCGTTCAAGAGGCGCCGCTAATGAGGAGGCAGCGGTGGCCGGATCGACCCCCGGCTCCTGCGCGTTGACCGAGATTGTCGGATAATCGACACTTGGAAGCGGCGCGACGGGAAGAAAATGATAAGCCAGAGCGCCAAACAACAACACGCCGGCGGCGAGCAGGGAAGTGCCGACCGGTCGGCGAATGAATGGCTCCGAAACACTCATGGCTTAAAATCCAAGTCGATCATTTTCGCCATCGACGCCCGCGAATTCAGGTTCGGGTTCCGGCGATGTTCGGAGCGGCAGTTGCGCTTGGCCCAATCGACCACGATTCCGGCGTTCCTCGACCCAGCGCCCGAAGCGATCGAGATAAAGATAAATGACCGGCGTGGTGTAAAGCGTGAGAAATTGCGAGAGCAACAAACCGCCAACGATGGAGATGCCGAGTGGGCGCCGCAGCTCGCTGCCAGTCCCACTCTCGAGAGCAAGCGGCAACGCGCCTAACAAGGCCGCCGCCGTCGTCATCATGATAGGCCGAAAGCGCAGCAAGCAGGCCTGGTAAATCGATTCTTCCGGCGACATCCCTTCCTTGCGTTCGGCTTCGAGCGCAAAATCAATCATCATGATCGCGTTCTTTTTCACGATGCCGATGAGGAGAATGATGCCAATTAGTGCGACCAACGAAAAATCGATGCCGCAAATGAGGAGTGCGAGCAATGCGCCGACACCGGCAGATGGCAATGTCGAGAGAATCGTGATCGGATGAATGTAACTTTCGTAAAGAACACCGAGCACGATGTAGATCACGACGACCGCCGCCAAGATCAGCAGCGGCTCGCTCGTCAGCGATGAGCGGAATTCCGCCGCCGCGCCGGTGAACGTGGTTGCGATCGTGTCAGGCATGCCGATTTCATGTTCCGCCTTTTGAATCGCCGGAATAGCATGGCTGAGCGAGCTGCCGCTGCGCAGGTTGAACGAAATGGTCGCAGCCGGAAATTGCCCCTGGTGCGGAATCGAAAGCGGTGTGTTGCTCACGTGCATGGTCGCGAACGCGCTCAGCGGTACGGGCTGACCGCTGCTCGATTTTACGTAAATTTTGTCGAGCAAATCGGGCGATTGGCGAAAGTTCGGTTCTACTTCGAGAATGACGCGGAATTGATTGAGCTGGGTGAAAATGATCGAGACCTGCCGTTGCCCGAACGCGTCGTAAAGCGTGTCGTCGATCGCTTGCGTGAGAATGTTCAAGCGCGACGCTTCTTCGCGGTTGACATCGACATTTAGCTGTAAGCCGTTGACCTGTTGATCGCTGGCCACGTCGCTGAGTTGCGGCAGTTGCCCAAGTTTCTGCACCACTTTTGGCGTCCACTCTCCAAGCTCGGCGGCGTCCGCGTCTTGCAAAATATATTGGTATTGCGTGCGGCTGACGCGGGCGTCGATTTGCAAATCCTGCGCGGCTTGCATGAAAAGGGAGACGCCTTCGACATCGCGTGTGGCATTGCGTAAACGCTCGATGATTTTCTCAGCATTTGCGCGCTGATCGTGCGGCTTGAGCACAATATAAAGTCGCGCCGTGTTGATCGTCGCGTTCACTGTTCCCGCGCCGACCGAAGCCGATACGCTGGCGACATCCGGATCCTGCCGGACGATATCGGAGACTGCGTGGACCCGCTCGACCATCGCTTTGAACGAAATGTTTTCCGCGGCATCGGTCACGCCGATAATGACGCCGGTGTCCTGTTGGGGCAGCAATCCTTTCGGAATAATGATGTAAAGCAGGATCGTCGCGACGAGCGTGATTACTGCGACGTTCAAAACGAACCGCTGATGTGCAAGCACCCAGCGCAACCCGCGTTCGTATAGATCTCGAAAGCGGGTCCAATATTCTTCCGTGCGCCGGTAGAATTCGCCCTGGTGCTCTCGTTCTTCTTCCTTTTCCGCGCGCAGACAGTTTCGCGCACATCATCGGCGTGAGCGTGAGCGAAACAAACGCCGATACGCCGACGGCTACGCTCATTGTGATTGCGAATTCGCGGAACAAACGGCCGACGATTCCGGTCATGAATAGGAGCGGAATGAAAACGGCGACCAGCGACACGCTCAACGACACGACCGTGAAGCCAATTTGCTTCGCGCCTTTCAACGCGGCTGCGAACGGCGCATCGCCCGCTTCGATATAGCGCACGATGTTTTCGATCATTACGATCGCGTCATCAACGACGAAGCCGGTCGAAATCGTCAGCGCCATCAACGAGAGATTGTCGAGACTGAATCCGGCAAGGTACATGATGCCGAAGGTGCCGATGAGCGAGAGCGGAAGAGCCACGCTCGTGATCACGGTTGCCCAGAGTTTTCGCAGGAAGAGAAACATCACCATGACGACGAGCGCGACGGTAAGGAGAAGCGTCAATTGCACGTCGCGAACCGACGCGCGGATCGTTTCCGTGCGATCGGCCAGAATGGAAACATGGACGGACGGCGGCAGGGTGCCGGTCAAGCGCGGCAACAATTGCTTCACGCGGTCCACAGTTTGAATGATGTTCGCGCCCGGTTGTCGCTGAATGTCGAGCAGCACGGCGGATTGTTCGCCGCTCTTCGTCCCGACCCACGCTGCGAGCTGATCGTTCTCTACGCTGTCGATAATGTTCGCGATATTGCCGAGGCGAATCGGCGCGCCGTTCTTGTAGGCGAGGATAATCGGCTTATAAGCATCAGCGGAAAGAATCTGGTCGTTCGACCCGATGGTAAACGATTGGCGCGGCCCGTCGAAGCTGCCTTTCGGCGCGTTGACGTTTGCCTGACCAAGCAGTGTCCGAACGTCTTCCAAACTGAGACCAAGCGAGGAGATCGCCGCCGGATTAACCTGCACGCGCACGGCCGGCTTTTGGTTTCCTTCAATTGTGACAAGCCCAACACCGGTGACTTCGCTCAGCTTCTGTGCCAGCAACGTGTCGGCGAAGTCGTTAACCTTATCCAGCGGCAAGCTATCCGAGGTGATCGCGAGAGTAAGAATCGGCGTGTCGGCCGGATTAACTTTGTTGTATTTCGGCGGGTTCGGCAGATTTTGCGGCAGAAATCCGCCGGCGACATTGATTGCGGCCTGCACATCCTGCGCCGCAACGTCGATCGGGCGATCGAGAACAAACTGCAGTGTGATGGTCGATGTACCGAACGAGCTGGTGGAATTCATCGAAGCCAGTCCGCTGATTTGCCCGAACTGCCGCTCGAGCGGCGTCGTGATCGACGAAACCATCACGTCCGCGCTCGCGCCGGGAAAAAATGTCGTCACTTCGATCGTTGGAAAATCGACGGTCGGCAGTGCGGAGATCGGCAACAATTCATAACCGAGCAGGCCGAGCAAAATCACGCCCACCATCAGCAACGATGTCGCGACTGGCCGGCGAATGAATGGTTCGGAAATACTCACGACTTCGCGGGCTTGGACGATTTGCCGGGAGGCGGTTTTCCGCGGGGAGCTGGCTGTTGCGACTGCTGCGGCTGCTGCGGCGAAGTTAATTCGACACGTGCGCCGGGTTGAAGTTTGTATTGACCGTCCACCACGACCTGCTCGCCAGCTTTCAATCCGTTGTCCACTAAAGCGACGTTCGCTTCCGTTTGCGCGACCGTGATCGGCCGCATCTCCACGGTTTTGTCCGGACTTGATGACATAGGCGTACGTCCCCTGCGGTCCGCGCTGCACCACGCCGGACGGAATCACGATGGCGCCTTTGCGTATCGACAAAGTCAGACGCGCGTTGACAAATTTACCCGGCCACAACTTCAGGTCGTTGTTTGGGAACGTCGCCTTCAATTTGATCGTGCCGGTGGTTTGATCGATCTCGTTATCGACCACCGCGAGCGATCCTTCGTCGAGAACGTTGGTGTTGCCGCGATCAAGGGCCTGGACCTTGAGTCCACCACTGGCGCCGCCGGTATTGAAAATCGATTGCAGATTTTGCTCGGGCAAAGTGAACAGGACTGAAATCGGATGCAATTGCGTGATAACAACGATTCCATTTTGGTCCGCAGCGTGGACGACGTTGCCAATGTCGACAAGCCGGACGCCCGTGCGGCCGTCGATCGGCGACTTGATGGAGCAATAATCGACATTGACCTGAGCAGCCTCGGCAGCGGCTTGCGATTTTTGCGCGTTCGCCACGGCAGTATCATAATCCTGCGCCGCGATTACGTTTCTTGCGCGCAAGTCGGCCTGCCTCTTCAGAGTCACTTCGTCCAACGCGGCTTGCGCTTTTGCCTGATCCAGCGCGGCCTGATACGGGCGAGGATCGACAACAACGAGCAAATCGCCTGTTTTCACATCCTGCCCTTCTGAAAAATTGACCTGCACCAGAGCGCCATCCACCCGGCTGTGGACAGTGACGGTGTTAAACGCCTGCACCGTGCCGAGACCGTCGAGATAAATCGGCACATCTTTTTGCTCAGCGTTTCCTGCAACCACCGGAACGGCGCCACCGCCTCCCGCGGATCCGCGTCTGCCCGAATTAGCGGCACCCCCTTGGCTTGAGGTCGAAGAATGATGACAACTCCACCAGCCGATCAGTACGAGGACAACTCCGAGAATTGCGAGAATGGTTCGTTTCGACATCTTTGTGTGCACCTCGTCCGCATCTTGGAGCTCCTGATCTTATGACCTCCTTGATGGCCGGCTGGTTACAGTTAAGTCGGCTGTTTTCGCCGGAATCTATCCCGTAATAAGGATTCGCGCATGCAACCGCTTAACGACGCATTTGCGCTTTCAAACCGTCAACCTAGGGCGCCGAAGGCCAGCCCAAGTCCATAGGTTACCGCTGCCTCGATCACGCCGACCATTGTCATCTCCAATCCTGACGCCCACCACGACCGGATCGTGATCAGGGACTTCGCCGCGCCGACTGCAAAATGCGCCACGATACTGATCGCAAATGCTGCGATGACGGCTGCGATGCCGCTCAGGAAAAAAAACGGAATGATCGGTATGAATGCCCCGATAGCGGTGGAGATCGCAGCCGAGGCCGACGATTTCCATTGATTTGGGAACCGGTGCTCGGACAGCCCGAGCTCACTCTGTGCCATCGCTTGCACGAGTTGTTCCGGCTGCTCCGCCAGCCGCTCGGCCATTTTTTGCGATTCTTCCGGCGTGAATCCTTGCAATTGATAGAAGAGCGACATTTCCTCGATCTCTTCTTCGGGGTTTTCCTCGACTTCTTTTTTCTCGCGGGCGATCTCGGCCTCGTAAACTTCGCCTTCACTTTTGACGGCGAGATAAGCGCCCGCGCCCATTGACAAGGACGATGCGATCATGCCGGCGAGTCCGGATATGAGAATGTAATGTTGCGCGTTATTGGTCGCGCCGGCCACGCCGGAAACAATTCCAAAAACTGCGCCGAGTCCGTCGTTCACGCCGTAAATCGCGTCCGCGACCCAGCTTCCGCCGCGGCCATGCCAGCGTTCGCGTTTCAAAATGGTGTCGAGCACGGTGCGCGGGCCGAGTTGCGGCACCATTGTTTGCAAAGCGCGGGCGTGTGCTTTTTCTTCGAGCGCGCTTTCACGCAAAAAATCCTTCACGTCGTGCTCGTCAGCGAGAGCGCGGTCGCGTTGATCGCGAAACTCCGCTTCATGCTTTTCTTCGGCCGCTTCCATCCGGCGAATGGCGATGTCGGTTCCGAGCGCGCGGTTCAACCAGTGCTTGAAACGGCGGCCTAACGAGTCCGGAATAACTGGAACGGGTTGGCCCAGATCGGTAAGCTTCTCCTCCCAACGCCGGGCATGTCGCTCTTCCGCTTCCGCCATGCGCAACAGAATTCCCTTCCGCTTTTCATCCACCTCGCGCTCTGCGAGTTCACGGTAGACCTGCGCTGTCTCAGCCTCGGCCCGCCAGTTTCGCTTGACGACTTCGATCGTTTCTTGCCGGTCTTTCGATCCCTCTGCCGGACGATCGGTCTTCATCTCGCACATTCAGCCGGTAAAACTGTCGCGGCAATCGGCGGCACGGCTCTTGGTCTCAACTGTTGCGCGGTAATCACCAGTGCTACCGAGCCGATGATCAAGCCGGCCGCGATTAAAGTGCGCATGCTCAATGTTTCGCCGGCAAAACCAGCGCCGAGTAACACGGCCACGATTGGGTTGACGTAGGCATAGGTCGCGACTTTTGCCGGATCGCAATGCCGCAATAACCAAATATAGGCGGTGAATCCCACGATCGCGCCGATCAGGACCAGGTAAGCAAACGCGCCTAACGACAAGATCGACATCGAGCCAGGATAAAAGCGGCGCGGCTCGCCGGTGAGAAGACCGGCGAGCATCAAAAGAAACCCGCCGCAAAGCATTTGTTGCGCGGCGGCGAGGAACGGCGACGCCGCGCTCTTCGCTGTGCGCGAATAGAGCGAGCCGGCCGACCAGAGGAATGAAGAAATGAGCAGGATCGACATGCCGATGGCGGGATGAGTACCGCCGTTCGACGAAAATCTCAACGCAGGAGCGAGCAAAATCGCGACTCCGGAAAATCCGCCGGCCAAACCAAGCCAGACGATTGGCTTTGGCCGTGGCGTCATGCCCATTAACCATCCGAGCAGCACTATGTAAATCGGGACGGTTGCGACCATCACCGCGGCCAGACCCGAATCGATGTATTTTTCCGACAAGGTCACGCCACCATTTCCGCCGAGAAGCAAACAGGCGCCGACAATCAACGCCGTCCGCCACTCCGCCCACGTCGATCTCCGGCCGTCTTGGGCGCGAGCAATTGCGTACATGATCACGCCCGCCAGAAAAAAGCGCGTTCCCGCCATCAAAAACGGCGGAATGGTTTCGATCGCGAACCGGATCCCGAGATATGTCGAACCCCAGATGAGATAAAGCGCGGCAAACGCCACGATGATCCAAATCCTTTTCGGCGCGGCCATATTCTACCTTCTCCTTTCTGCTTCAGTCCGCCACCGGCTTCTTGCGGCAAAAATGTACAGGCGCTTGGGCCGAGCGCCCGTTGTTTTGACTTCGGCGCTCGATACAAGCGCCTTTACAACCTGATCACTTGTGCGGCGCGAATGTCGCCGCTGGCGCGAATTTCGGCGAGCAGTTCCTCGCTCGGAGCGGTGTCCAGATTCAAAACGGTTAGGGCAGTCCCGCCGGCTTGATTTCGACTCAACGACATGGTGGCGATGTTGACCCCGTGACTGCCGAGCAATGTGCCGACTCGCCCCACAATTCCCGGGCGGTCTGTATTTTCGAGAATAAGCACGACTCCGTGCGGTCGTGCTTCCACTGGACGGCTATTTACGCTCACGATCCGTGGAGTTGCTCCAAAAAATGCGCCGCCGACGGAAACGGTTTTGCCTTCGGCGAGCGCGGAGAGCTCCAGCAAATCTGTGTAATCACCGGGCGCGCTCAATCGCGTCTCATTTATTTTTAATCCAAGACTCTCCGCGAATGCCGGCGCGTTTACTTCGTTTACATCGGCGCCGCCGGCATTTTCGAGGAAACCTTTCAGGATCGCCCGCGTAATCACTGTCGTATCTACTTCGTTAACTTTGCCGCTGTAATTGATGTTCAGCTGCTCGACGCGTCGCGGCGCGACTTGGGAAAGGAAGCGTCCGAGCTTTTCACCAAAACGCAGATGCGGGCCGATAATCGACAATGTCTTCGCATCCAGGTTCGGCATGTTCACCGCATTGCGAATCGTTCCTTCCAGCAACGCGGCGCGAATTGATTGTGCAATCTCGATACCGACGCTCTCCTGCGCTTCGACTGTGGATGCGCCCAGGTGCGGGGTGAGAATGAGATTCGGCGCCGAACGAAGCGGCGAATCCTCAGGCAGCGGCTCGATTTCGAAAACGTCCAGCGCGGCGGCGGCAACATGTCGATCTTGCAATGCGTTTGCGAGCGCCGTTTCGTCGATCAATCCGCCGCGTGCGCAATTGATGACGCGCACGCCGCGTTTTGTCTTCTGCAGACGCGCCGCATCGAGAATGTGTCGCGTTTCATTCGTAAGCGGAGTATGCAGTGAAATGAAATCCGCGCCGGTAAGCAAATCATCCAGTTCGTCGACCAGTTCGACTTGCAAACTTCGGGCGCGTGCGGCGGAGAGATACGGATCGTAAGCCATCACGCGCATCCCAAATGCGATTGCGCGCCGGCTCAACTCACTTCCGATTCGGCCCATTCCAATAACGCCGAGTGTCTTGTTATAAAGCTCGACGCCTTCGAAATCCTTCTTTTCCCAATTTTTACTGCGCACGCTCGCATCCGCCTGCGGAATCCTTCGCGCCGCGCAAAGCAGAAGCGAAAAGGCGTGCTCCGCTGTCGAAACAGTATTGCCGCCTGGTGCGTTGAGCACAATCACGCCGCGACGCGTCGCCGTTTCCACGTCGACATTGTCCACGCCGACGCCTGCGCGGCCGATCGCGCGAAGCCGTGAGCCGGCGTTCAAGACATTGGCCGTTACTTTAGTTTCGCTCCGAACAACCAGTGCGCTGAACTCAGGAATGATTTCGATCAGCTTTGACTCATTCAAATTTGTTTGAACTGAAACAGCCAGCGCACCGTCGCGTGAGAGTTCTTCTACGCCACGCTGCGAGATTGGGTCGGCGATGAGAACTTTCGGCGGGGTCATGGTTAAAGTGTTAAAGCGTTGAAGCGTCGGAAAGATAAAAAGTTAAAGCCGCAACCGCTTCAACGCTTTAACTTTTCAACGCTGTAACGTCAGCGGTGCAGTGCGCCGCTGCAAGTGCGCGACGACTTCGATCTCGGCCGTTTGCGGGAACATGTCGAGTGGCGTGATCGATTCGATTTTGAATCGTCGCTGTAACTCGCCGAGATCGCGCGCGAGCGTGGGTGGATTGCATGAAACGTAAATGAGCGTGGCCGGTGCGAGATCGATCATCGTTTTCCGGACGACCACGCTGAGGCCAGTCGCCGGAGGATCGACGATCACTACGGTTTTTTCGGCGTTGCTCGTTTCTAAAAGACGACGCAGTTCGAGGTCGATCTCTCCGGCGACATAATTTTCCTTTGCGGTCGCCTTCTCTATTGCGGCCGAGATCGCGAACTTGTCCCAATCGATTCCAATGATGCGCTGAAATTTGTCGAGCAGTACCTTCGCGAAAAATCCTGCGCCGCAATAGGCGTCGATCAACAAATCCCGATCGGCTGGAACCAGCCGTGCAATCAAATCGCGCATTGCATTCGCAACCGCGTCGTTGGTTTGAGAGAAAACGCGGGGCCCGGATTCAGCGCGCAATGTGTAATGACCGTCGCGGGGTTGGCGCGAGCGCAACTCGGCGAGCTCGCGATTGACTTCATCCTTCGCTATCGGGCAGCGCTCGACGTCGATCAAATCGTGCGAATCACGGCGAAAATATCCAATCACGCCGTCTCCGGCATGAACGGTAATCCGATTCCGATACCCGTACGGAAGAGGCGAGGGGACGATTGGACGGATTGGGATATTTTTCAGTTTTCCGATTCGTTCCAGAACGTCGCGGACCTGGCGCCATTTGATCGCAAGCTGATGTTCGTAATCGATGTGCTGATAGGCGCAGCCGCCGCAGCGACCGAAGTAGGGACATTGCGGCTCGGCGCGGTGCGGCGAAGTTTCCCGAAAATCGACAATCTCCCCCTCGGCGAATTGTTTTTTCTCGCGAACAATTTCCGCTGAAACCAGTTCGCCTTCGATCGTGAATGGAACGAAAACCGCTTTCCCTTTTTCCCGTCCGACGCCTTTGCCGCCAAAAGCGACATCCTCGATTTTTAGATCGACAGTGCGCAAATGAAAACGCCCTTCGTCGCGTCGTGGTGCGAATTCTCTAACTTGAAATGGAACCCGCGATTACGCGATCGATCGCCGCCTCGAGTTTTTCCATTTTTACGGGCTTGACCAAATGCTCGGCAAAACCGGCTTCGAGACTTTTCTCGATATCGCCGTTCATCCCGAAACCGCTGATGGCGATTCCGGGAACTCCGGAAATGGCGCGCAACCAAGTCATGAGCTCGGTGCCGGTGCCATCAGGAAGCGCGATATCGCTGATGACGAGATCGAACTGATTGCGCGCCGCGGCTTCCATAGCCGAGCGCACATTATGCGCGGCCGCTACCAAATGCCCCCGCCGGACGAGCAATCGCTCCAATGCGGCGCAGGTATCTTGATGATCGTCCACCAGTAAAATACGGAGGGCGCGGGCTTCAGCCGGCACGGCCGCGGATTGCGTAGCGCGCGGCGGCGCCGGGACCGTTTTCATCGTCAAAACGAATGTAGAACCGCGATCGCGACCCTCACTCTTGGCGCTAAGGATTCCGCCGTGGGCTTGGGCGAGCGATTGGGAAATTGCAAGCCCAAGGCCGAGTCCGCCGTAGCGCCGCTGGAACGAGCGCTCGCCTTGCTCGAAAGGGCTGAAGATGCGTTCCATGATTTCTGGCTCGATGCCGATGCCAGTGTCATGCACGCTGATGGCTAGGAGTTGCGGCTCCGGATTTGAAGAGGAAATGGTGATCTCGCCATCTTCCTCGGTGAATTTGACCGCGTTCTTCAACAGGTTCCAAATGATTTGCTGAAACTTCGCGGCGTCCGCGGACACATGATGCGCGCCGGCGCGCAGGTTCAGATGCACCTGGAGGTTTCTCGCGTCCGATTCCGGCCGGCACATTTCTACGACGTTCGAGACGGTTTCGTGCGCATCACGCGGGCCGAACTTCAATTGCAATTTGTCCTTGGCGATGCGGGTGAGATCGAGAAGGTCGTCGATCAATTGGCTCTCCAATTCGACATTGCGGCGAATCATTGCCAGTGAGGCCTTGGATTCTTCGGACTGTTCCACCTCCGTTTCCAGGGTTTCTAAGGCAGCGATCACCGGTGTAAGTGGTGTGCGCAGTTCATGCGAAAGCATCGCGAGAAAATTATCTTTGGTTCGGTTCGCCGCCTCGACCGCCTCCTTCTGTTGCTCGATCGCCGCCTGCGCACGGTTGCGTTCGGCCATGGCTGCGGCCAGGGCCATGGCGGTAATCGTAAGTGCGGCAGTCCAAGCTTGCAGCATAACAAGCGACTGGTTTTCGGTTTCCATGATGAACGGGCCGAAGCCTTGCAGCGTGCCCAAAATCGCGATGGCGGAGAGAATGAAAAGACCGGTGGCCGTCTCGCGCGGCGTAAATCGGAAGGCCGTCCAGATCACGATCGGTCCGCAAATGAACGAGATTGGATAATTCTTCGCCGAGATGGGAAACCATCCTCCGAAGACCGTTTCTGTCAGAACGAAGAGCAACAGGAGTAGAATGCTTACTTCCATCGCCTGCGGACGCGTCCAGCGCCATTGGGGAGCGGTGATCCAAAGAAGAATGAGCGGCGCGATCAGGAGGTCTCCCGATACATCGCCGAGCCACCATGTCAGCCAGATCGCGCCGTAGTTGGTCCAATGCGCGAAACCGCCGAACGCGAGAGTCGTCACGCCCAAGCTCGGGCTCACCACGGCGCTCAGGACCGCTGCGATCGCAAACTTAAAAACGGCTTGTGGGCGATCGAAAGCCCGCGCGCCGCCGGCGAAACGGTTGACCAGCCAGGCGCCGCAAAGCGCTTCGAGTGTGTTGCCTGATGCGATGCCGAGGGAGGTGGCGATATTGCCCGCAGTCGTAACGTTAACTAAAAATGCGCCGACAAAAATGGCGGGCGATGCGCGATAACCGAGCAACAGTAACGCGGCCAGTGCGATTCCCGCGGGCGGCCAAACCGGTGACGCGCTCACATGCAGAAACGCAAGCTTCAAGGCGAACTTGCCGGCGACGACGTAGATCAGCGTGAGAACGCCAATGGCCGGCAGCGTGGGAATTTTTCTCGAAATCATCGCCCGACCGCCTGTGCGAATCGCTCTACCTCTACGTCGCTAGGGGGCGCGGTCAACCTGAGATTTATAGCGGCTTCGGAAAAGTGTGCTTGTTAAGGCCGAGACAATCGCGCGCTACAACCGGATTTAATAATCGCGTACGTACGGATATTTCGATTCGTTCCCGAGCTCGGGCGGAAATTCGGAATAGCCGGCGTGAATTCGCGGAACGTCACTTGGCAAAAGCGGATAATAACTCATTCTTGATTTTCGAGTCTGCGCTGTTTTCCGGTCACGATCACCGAGACGATGATAGTGACGCCGAGGATAAGCACGATCACGGCGAGCGAGACCGGAGTCGGTACCCGAAAAAAGTCTGCGATAATCATCTTAATTCCAACAAAGGCGAGCACGAAAGCGAGTCCGGTTTTTAAGTAGATAAAACGGTCGATCAACTTTACGAGCAAAAAATAGAGCGAGCGCAAGCCGACAATGGCGCAGATGTTGGACGTGTAAATGATGAAGGTATCTCGGGTGATCGCGAAAACGGCCGGAATCGAATCAACCGCGAAAACGAGATCCATCACATCGATAACGATCAAGGCCAGGGCGAGAGGAGTTAGCACCCAGCGATTGTTCACCCGCGCTTTGAAATGTTCCCCGTAGAAATCGTGCGTAATCGGAAACGCGCGGACGCAAACACGCATCACCCAACTGTCTCCAAAATCTCGCGGCTGCTGGCCGAAAAACATTCGCAACGCGCTCACCAGCAAGAAAGCTCCAAAGATGTAGAGGACGAAGTCGAACCGTTCGACTAAGGCGACGCCCAGCCAAATCATCACCCCGCGCATGACCAGCGCTCCCACGATTCCCCAAACAAGTGCGCGATGCTGCGCAATGGGAGGCACCCGGAAGTAGGCGAAAATCAGGACGAAAACAAAAATATTATCGACACTGAGCGAGTACTCGATGACGTAACCGGTCAGAAATTCGAGTCCTTTCTCCGGCCCGCGCAATTTCCACACAAGAAGGTTGAAGAGGAGCGAGAGCACGATCCAGATGACAACGCGGTGCGTGGCCGCGCGCACGCTCAATTCGCGGTCGCGCCGCTTGAACTGCGCAAGATCGACAACCAGCGCGGCGAAGACGCCGATATGAAAGTAGATCCAAAACCAAATACTCGTCGACACGGAGCGCTACCGTTTCATGGCAAGGCAATGATCGCAATCGTAAACGCCGAATGACCAGACTTTTTGCTCGCGAACTCGACCATTCATCGTAGCTTGTCCGATTGTGCATGGACGCTGAACTGGAAAAACTCGTCGAGGCTGGCAAGCTAACTCCAAAAGCTGCCGAGCAGCTCGACCGGTTGCAGCCAGGCGCGTTTTGTCTGCACAAAAGTTGGGGATTCGGCCGCGTCGCGGAGTGGAACCTTTTGCTCAACCAAATCGTCATCGATTTTGTGGGCAAAAAAGGACATCCGATGCAATTGCAGTACGCGGCAGACAATCTCACAGTGATTCCGCCGGAACATTTTCTTGGCCGGAAGGCGAGCGATCTCGGCGCGATAAAGAAACTCGCGAAGGAAAATCCGGTCGAAGTGGTTCGAAACATTCTGGATAGCCTCGACGGTAAGGCAACCGTCCAAGAAATCAGCGAATGGCTCGTCGGCGATCTTTTCACCGAAGCGGAATGGAAACGCTGGTGGGAATCGGCCAAGAAGCAGCTCAAAGCGAGCGGCGCTTTTTCAATCCCGGCGAAAAAGACCGAACCAATTCAATTGCGCGGCGAAGGGATCTCGCATGCTGACGAGCTGCTCGCCTCTTTCAATCAAGCGCGACAGCCGAAACAGCAAATCGCGGCATTCGAGCAAATCGTAAAGTTCCATCAGCAATTCAAAGATCCGGAAAAGCAATTGCAGCCAGTTGTCGCCACGATTGAAAATGTGGCGGCGCGGAATCAGAAATTGCATCCGGAGCTGGTCTTCGAACTCGTGCTCGACCGTGATGATCTGCTCGAGCGTGTTCCGCAATTAAAGACAACGCATGTCGGGCTGACCGTAGCGAAATTGATTGTGGAGGAAGAGGGGCGGTTGATGTCGATCTTGCCGAAATTGCCCGCGGCAAAAGAGAAACGCGCTTTGCAGATCTTGCCAGCCGCGCTCGGCGAGCGTTGGACGGTGCGCGCGTTGGAACTGATGCAGGGAAGTCATGGCCGAATGGTCGCGCAAATCCCGCGCGTCTTGAGCGAAGCGGGACAGCATGCCGAATTGCGCGCCGCGCTTGAGCGCAGCGTTCGTGAACACTCCGCCACCAGCGAGATGCTCGTTTGGTTGTGCAGTGAGCGCGACGATTGGCGCGAATTGATCACGCCGGAATTGCTGGTCGCGATTTTATCCGCTCTGGAGCGCGAGCAACACAGCTCTTCGGCTGGTCGCGCCAGTAAATTGCAACGTTTATTGATCGAAGATCGACAATTACTTCCGGATATTTTTGCCAACACCGATGTCGCCATTGCCCGTGACGCGATGCGCAGGCTTCAGCTCAGTCCGTTGTTTGACGAACTGACCAAGCGTTCGCTTCTCGCCCGGATCGTAAAGATTTATCCGGAACTCGAGAGCATGATTACCGGCGCGCAGTCGGAAGAAAAAGCTGCGCCGTTAATTGTTTCCTGGAGCAGTTTGGAAAAACGCAAAGCCGAATACGAAGAGCTCGTGAAGAAGAAAATTCCCGAGAACACCAAGGAAATCGCGCTGGCGCGTTCCTACGGCGATCTGAGTGAAAATTTCGAATTCAAAGCCGCGAAACAAATGCAAGCCGTGCTCATCCGTCGCAAAGTCGACCTCGAGCAAGCGCTCCACAATGCGCGCGGCACGGCGTTTGAAAATCCCGACACCTCGCGTGTCTCCATCGGCACGATCGTCACCGTGCGCGATAAGGATTCAAAAAAGGAAGAAACCTACACGATTCTAGGCGCGTGGGACGGCGACCCCGATCGCCACATCATTTCGTATCAAACTGCCATCGGCCAGGCGTTGCTTGGCCACAACGTTGGCGAGGTTGTGACCCTCAATACCGACCAGGAGGTCTCTAAATTCGAAATTCTTTCCATCGAGCAGGCGCCAGCCGATACCGCCAGCCTGAGTCAACTCTGGCGGAAATCACCGATCGCTAATAGTCTAGCGGCGAGCGCCTCTACAACAATCCGCTTGCAATCAAAATTGCAGCCGCCGGATAATGAAGGTAGCGCAAGCTTCCAGCTTGCGTTTGAATAGGATTCGCAGGTTGGAAACCTGCGCCACAATTTATGAGCAACAAGATCAATCATCTGGCCGTTTGGATTCTCATCGTGGTCTATTTCCTAATCGGCTGGGGCTGGTACGCGATCTTTGGTGAGACGTGGTTGAATCTTCACGCTCGAACGATGACCGATATCGAGCGCACGCACAATCTCTCCGCCTATGTGATTGCGTTTGTTGCATCGATCTTTGTCAATTACGCGCTAGCGTGGTTGATCGGTCGACTCAACGCCGCGAGCGCCGTCGCCGGTTTGAAGACCGCGCTTCTCTGTTGGTTTGCGTTTCTGTTTGTTGAATACGCGACCATTTTGATGTTCTCCGCCTTCGAAACAAATCCGTGGCCGCTGGTTTTCATCGACATGGGCCGGCCATTCGTGGGCTTCGCTGTCAGCGGCCTCGTCCTCGGCACCTGGCGCAAATCGGTGTAGCTGCATCTTCTGTAGCGGCGGTCTGTGACCGTCGGACTTTGTTGGGACGTTACTCTTTCGGCGGTTCCGGCATTTCTTTCACCCCGACCCGCAACGTCAGCGGCCAAACGACGCGACGCCTTTGCTTGGCGTCTCCCCAAGCGTCCCGCAGGTTGTCATCAATCTCTTTCAGTGGATCGCGGTCGTTAGCCGCAATGAATCGTTGCGTCGCGGACCATGATCGCAAGTAGCCAACGAGATGTTCCAAATGCCACTGCGCTATCATTTCGAATGAAGGCGTCTCGATTTCAGCGAATGGGAACGGCAGCTCTTCAAACTTTTCGACGAGCACGCGCTCCGGTGGCCAAAACGCGCCGACCACCTCCTCATAGTATCGATGATTGACCACCTCGTCGATTGCCGGCGTGATGTGAAAGAACTTATAAGTCGACGCCGCGAAGACGCCGCGCGGTTTCAACAATCGTTCCACTTCGGCATAAAAACGGTCGAGATCAAACCAATGCAGCGCTTGCGCCACCATGATGAGATCAATGGTGCCCGATTCGAGGCCGCTTTCTTCCCCGGACGCGACGCGATATTCCACACGCTCGTGTGGCTCGGCGTTTGCGATCTGCTTCTCGCTCGCGTCCGTTGCGATAATGCGATCGAATACTTCTGTCAATTGAACTGCGGCCTGACCATTTCCCGTTGCGCAATCCCACGCCAGTGCGCGACTCCGTGCAACAGTGCCGAGATATTTAAACATCTCGCGCGGATAACGCGGCCGAAACTTCGCGTAATCCGCCGCTTGCTTCGAAAAATGATCCTTGAAACTCATCCCTATTCCGCAATTTTGCTGCGGCCGTCCCTCTGCCGCCGCCCCTCCGCGGCAACTGGATGCAATACGGCCCGTCCGGCTCGGACTCACGTTGCCGGCGGGTTGGGCATCGTCCTCAATCCCACCCGGGCGAGATATTCGTCTGCTTGGAGCAGATCAGTGCCAGCTCGTTCGACGATCTTGAGCAAGTTATCCATCGACGAAACTTCCTCGAGCTGTTCGGTCAGGAACCACTGGAGAAAATTGATCGTGATATAATCGTTCTGCTTTTGCGCCAGCCCGACCAATCCGTTGATTTGCTGGGTGACATGAATTTCCTGATCGAGCGAAAGTTTTACCGCGTCGCGCGCGGTTTTGAATTTCGATTTCGGCGCGTCGATCGCCGGGATCACCACCCGTCCGCCGGCATCGACCACATATTTGATGAAGCGCAGCGCGTGCCCTTTTTCTTCCTCGGCCTGCTGGAAAAAATGCTGCGACAACTGCGGCAACGCCTCGGCTGCAAAATGCGCCGCGATCGCGTAGTACTGCAACTCCGCGCTGAACTCGTATCCGATTTGTTCGTTAATCGCATCGATTACTTTTTGACTCGTAAGCATGGAAAACCCTTTCGTGTCGGCAGCGTCTAGCTAGCTAGTTGAAGATTGCCCCTTGAGCCAATCACGCAACCGATTAAAAGCAACGATGTTGTTCGGATCGAGTGGCAGTCCGGATACAAATTGCATTGGCACTATCGTGCTCGGTACCAACAGCGGGACGATTGTTCGTCTCGATGATGACGTTTTCGAAATGCGCATAAGTTCATCCATGTGTTGCCGTAACCAATTGCAGCGTCGCAAATGTTTTGCGAGCCGATCCATTTCTTCCCCGCGAAATTCACGCAATTGTTCGCCGACTTCGCCTACAGTGCGAGCAAAGCGCAGGCGTTTGCATTCGACCGCGTAAAAGACGCTTCCATTGGCCGTCCATGCAAGGACGTCCAAATCCCCATAACTCTTGTCGGCCCCGAACTCAGTCATCGGTCGCGAAGCCAACGCTTTTAGCCCACCGGCAGTAAACTCTCCAGCAACAGCGATCTCAAACTCTTCTCCGCGCTGTCGCGTCATTTCACCGATCCAAGAACGCATTTCCTCCGACCTAAACTCGTCCGCCGGAAGACGACCAGTAAGGAGCCGGGTGAGTAAAAGGCCTACACTGTCGTGTACCAAGCCAGGCGCGAAAATAATACTACCTTTCCCGTCCACGTCGCGAACGAAAGGTCTCATAACTAAGGATAGGCGACGTCTGTATCGCCAAGGGTACCAATCTTTGTCAGAGAAGCCGACAGGTGTGCTGTCCCACCGCTTGCGGGGAGCCAAGGCGAAATTGTCGATGAATGCTTCAACCGCGTCTTCGCGTTGGAATACCGGGCGAAGAATTTCGCGAAAACGAGCGTCGGTTCGGGTAACGACGAGCTTTTGTTCTCCCAGGGCATCATCTGAAAGAACGTGGTACGCTGTTGTCAATTCATCTGGTGTAATGCCAAACTCGGCTGCAAACGCTTCTACGAAGCCGCTCGGGAAATCTGATGGCGCTGGCTTTGGCATGTTCCGAGGATCATCAAAATATTTCGGATAGGCGGTTGCGCTGGCTGCGAACTGTTCGCCGAAATGCTCTTTAACATAGGGAATCATCACGCCTTGCTGATACGACTGATCAACCGCAAACTCGCCATTTGGAAAAATCGTGATATTTGGCGGCGTGAGGTCGTATTGAATTGCGTCCGACGCGTGAGCGGCACTGATAAGAAGCTCAACGAGAGCCAGCAGTTCGTGGAAATCTGCTTCGCTGATGGTGCGACCCTTTGAAGTCGGGCAGGTACACGCAGCCATTTCGACTAGAACACGGCTCGTTAGTTCTGCCGCTGACCGATCATTCTCGCGGAGGTTGGCCGCGCTAACTACGTCTTCGCGGTCTTGGTGCACGGCGAGCAGGGCACTGGCAGTTAGCCGCCACTGCGCTTTATCAAGCTCGATCGCTTCAACGTTCCCGAGTGCCCGTGCAAGCACCGAACTGCGGTCGAGTCTAACCAACGTATCATGTATACGGCTCCAGCAATCATCCACGACGGCATGCAAGAATTTGTTGCATGCCAATTGTCCGCTGATTACGGACTGATTTCCCTTTAACAAACGTTGCGATAGTCCGATAGAGACAAAGTTCAATTCACCATCAGTGATCAAGTACGGTTTAGGCGGGTCTGACGAACCAACGTTTTGTCGGTAATCCTGCGCATACACGAGGTGGAAAAATCGCGCTTCGGAATTCGTTACGACCTGTTCAACGAGCGCATCGAGTCTGGGACTGTCTAGCGGATTTCCGACTAAAGCGCCGACACCAATTAGAATCGCCCGTACCAATTTTCTGTCGGCGACGTTAGCTGGAACCGCGAAGTGCCTAAAAAAACCGAGCGGAACGGTAATACGAATACAATCCGCTCGGCGGTTTACTGCTACTGTAAGTTCACCGGGCGGCGATGGAAGATCGTCCAGCTTGTAAGATGTCCAACTGTCTAGTTCTTGAAATTCCAAGTAGATCTCGATCGCGCCGTTGATTTTCTGAACCAGCGGATCGGCGAGCGGCGCAATTCGCTGCAGCCATGCCAATCCTGCATCCCAAACTCGGTATTGGATGCTTCTACCCAAGCGCGTCCCGTGACGCTGAGGTGAAGAAGTCCACCATGGACGCTCATTCGTTTCCACCACCCCGCGGAGTTGCCCACGAAGCATGCCCTCTTCATCAACGTAAGCACGCGATTCCAGTACCTCTTTGAAAAACGGGTCAACGTTCTCCCGGCGAACAGCAATCCACATGTTTGGGTTCTTATGTTCGACTGCGTGGAGATTGAAACGAGATCGCAAGTCGTGGCGAACTTCGGCGAGAAAATTTGTGTCAACGCCAATCATCGCGCCTTGCGCGGGGGGCGTTGCGAGGAACGAGACGTTCGCCGTGGTGCCGGTAAAAACCGAGAAGGTTTAGCTCACCATTGAATTCCAGGATGCGCACCTTGCGCTTTTCAAGTTCATTTTGACGATGATGGAGTTTCCAAATCTCAAGCAGACTGACGTGGCGAACGCGCCCGATCGCCAAAAGGTCTGGCAGTCGGAAACCGGTCCCGTACCAGTTGCGCGGAAATTCCGGAAAGCCCCAAACAAAAGCTCGTCCGAGCCCACCGACGACGCCGATGGTCAGGCCGCCCGTATAATCTGGTCTCGTGGCAAGAATATTGGCGCACGTTTTAGTGTGATCGGTCAGGGCAGTGATAGCTGCGTCGTCAATCTCCAAAACCCCAGACATACCCGTCTCAAGGAATTCCAAGACGCTGTCTTCGAAAAAAATGATGTGGGCAAATTTTCCTTCATCGAAGCGCGCAATTTCGTGGGCCTTGGCGGGATGACCGTCCGGCAACTTAGGCAAGATCGAGACGTCAACGGGCTCGCTGTCCAGTGCCCGCATGCCTTCGTTGAAGAGTTGCTGATAGTGCTGGCCCAACAAGACACGTTCGTATTTCTCCACAGCGCCCGCGCGAACTACCCTATCCGCAATGTATTGGCGCAACGCGGGACTGACGGCGGTCGGCAATGCGAACACCACCCCACCTTCAAACATCACTAACGGACGTCGTTCCAAACTAGATTTCCCAAACGATCCGTCAGCCGGGGTTTCGGCGTGAATGAAAGGCTGCAGCGTTTCGACTGGAACATAAAGTTCCTCTAAGTCGGCAAATGAGAATCGACACATCGCCGCGCGGTTCTCGAGCTCGTGTTGCGCCGGTAATCTTAGGCGATCATGCGCGTCGCCGCCGCCCATGCAGTAACGCTCCAAGGCACATCGTCTGGCTAGCGCGTCGCTCAGTTGCAAGAGACCGAAACATGTCGCGAACGTATCTTTTGCCCACGGCGAATCTTCAAGTTGGCGAAGCGCGTCGAGTGCCTGTTGCAACCAGAAATCGTTTGCCTCCCAAATGCCCTCAAAAATGCGGCTGTTACCGATGTGGCTCACGACATTTGAGATAAAAACGTCTTCGACTGGATCTTCCATCCGCGCCGCCCAGCTCGAACCCAGCTCTTTATTCAACCAAAGCGAGAGACGGTGAGCGGTAGGCTTGTTTGGCCCGCTCGCGTTTCGATGAATAAGGTTTTGCAGTAGATCGAGTCGCACTGTGTTTGCATGCAGGGACGGGTATGTCAGCAATGCGGAGACGGCGGATAGGCTCGCGGTGCGGTCAAATGCGGCGATTTGTTTTCGGAGCTTTGGATTGTCCGATTCAACCTCAGCAAAATCTGGTTGATTGGCTCCGGCCATTACCGCTTGAAGGCGAAAAAACGCATCGCCCTGCGCAAAGCGATCGAGGATTTCAGTCGGCCCCATTGTTCTAATAAGAACAGCAATGCTCGCAGCTTCTCGCAAATTATTTTCTGCGAGTTCGAAGGAAAAAAGAATGAAACCCTACCGAGATAACCCGGTGAGGTTTTTAGCTCTGGCGACGTCCTGCTCAGGCGGAAGATGGTTGATGGTTGATCGTATGAGAACGAGACAGACAGGCAAACGCAAAAAGACCAGCAGCCTAGTTTTCAAAGTTTCCCATAGTGTGATTTCCCCGCGTTCCCGCAAGATGCTGGATCACTCAGCCGCCAATTTAAAGAAAGGTGTGGCTTCGCCGCCGATCGCGAAGTCAAACTGAGAAATTCAGTGAGGCGAGACGAAGTTCGTCGCGGCGAGTCGCCGCGACCAGCACGCGAGGCCGCGTGCGCTCCCTAGATCGACGCCCAGAAACAAAAAACCCAGCATGTTTTCACATACCGGGTTTTTAGTTCTGGCGACGTCCTACTCTCGCACAGCCTATCGCCGTACTACCATCGGGGCTGCAGCGTTTCACTGCCGTGTTCGGAATGGGAACGGGTGGGGCCACTGCGCTATTGTCACCAGAGGCCGAGCCGGGCCGGGCGGTTCGGTGCTTCGCACCGAGAAAACCGACGCGGATCTCTGGAGACATTATCGATCTTGCAATCGACGAATCGTGCGACGGTCATAGACCGCCGCTACAGTTTTCAAAGAACATGATTTCAAATCTTCAATCTGAAATCTTCAATCTGCAATTGCTGGTTCTCTGATATCTACATACAGGAAGTTTTCTCCGATTCTCGATTCTCGTACTACGATTCACGAGTCCGGATTTCCAACTCAAGGCTTCGTTTTGTTTTGAGATCATTTATCTCTTCTGTTTGCCATCCCGCTTGCGCGGGATGGGTTAACAGAAAAGTAAATGATCAAGCCGAACGGGTTATTAGTACTCCTGAGCTGAACATGTTACCATGCTTACACCCGGAGCCTATCAACGTGGTGGTCTACCACGACCCTTCAGGGAGATCTCATCTTGGGATAGGCTTGGCGCTTAGATGCTTTCAGCGCTTATCCTTTCCGAACATAGCTACCCAGCACTGCTCTTGACAGAACAACTGGAACACCAGCGGTTCGTCAGACCCGGTCCTCTCGTACTAAGGTCTGAACCCCTCAAATCTCCTGCGCCCACAGTGGATAAGGACCGAACTGTCTCGCGACGTTCTGAACCCAGCTCGCGTACCACTTTAACCGGCGAACAGCCGGACCCTTGGGACCTTCTCCAGCCCCAGGATGTGATGAGCCGACATCGAGGTGCCAAACCCTGCCGTCGATATGAGCTCTTGGGCAGGATCAGCCTGTTATCCCTAGCGTACCTTTTGTCCGTTGAGCGATGGCAATTCCACATTCAACCACCGGATCACTTGGACCTACTTTCGTATCTGCTCGACATGTGTGTCTCACAGTTAAGCTGGCTTATATCCATATACTCGACACCTGATTGCCAACCAGGTTGAGCCAACCTTCGTACTCCTCCGTTACTCTTTGGGAGGATACCGCCCCAGTAAAACTAGCCGGCTGCCAGTGTCCCTCTGCCAGATAGTGGCAAGAGGTTAGTTATTCCAGTACCGAAGGGTGGTGTTTCATTGTTGGCTCAGCGACCCCCAAAAGGGCCGCTTCAAAGCCTCCCACTTACGCTAAGCATCGAAACCGAAACAACAGTAACAGCGTGTAGTAAAGGTGCATAGGGTCTTTCCGTCCTACTGCGGGTAGGCGGCATCTTCACCGCCACTACAACTTCGCTGAGCTCCTCGTTGAGACAGCGGTCAACTCGTTACACGATTCGTGCAGGTCGGAACTTACCCGACAAGGAATTTCGCTACCTTAGGACCGTTATAGTTACGGCCGACATTCACGGGGACTTCGGTTCAACGCTTCGCCCGCTTGCGCGGGCTGACGTCTTGCCATAATCTTTCCGCATTGGTCACGTGTCACACCCTATACGTCGTCTTAACGACTTGGCAGAGTGCTGTGTTTTTGTTAAACAGTCGGTTGACCCATTTCACTGCGACCCGCTCCATTCTAGCTGCCGCTCAGAAAGGAATTTCTGATTTCTGATTTCTGAAGTCTGATCTGGTTTGTCGCGCTTCGCGCCAGTTGTTTCAACTCAGCAGTCATCAGTCAACGAATCATGAATCTCGCTCCTTTCTGGAACAAAAGGAGCGGGCACCCCTTCTTCCGAAGTTACGGGGCTAGATTGCCGAGTTCCTTAACGAGGTTTCACTCACGCGCCTTAGTATATTCTACTCACCCACCTGTGTCGGATTACGGTACGGGCAACCGTGGGAACATTTAGTTGTTTTTCTTGATACAAGTTTTAACAGATCCGCTTCAGCCGAGGCCTCCACGTCCTCGCTCTTGCGAGCAGACCGTCACTTTCAATCGACGGCCTGTCTCTACTCATATGTCACAACTAAACTTAACCACAGCCGGTGCAGGAATATTAAACCTGCTTTCCATCGTCTACGCCCTTCGGCCTCGACTTAGGTCCCGACTAACCCTGGGAGGACGAACCTTCCCCAGGAAACCTTGGGTTTACGGCGGCCAGGAATTTAACCTGGCTTATCGCTACTCATGTCTGCATTCTCACTTCTTAACGCTCCACCTCGGGTTCCCCCACGGCTTCGATGCATTAAGAACGCTCCCCTACCAATCCAATCGGGACGAATCGATTGTCTTCCAGAGCTTCGGTATACCGTTTATCGCCAATCATTATCGGCGCGAGATCGCTCGATGAGTCAGCTATTACGCACTGTTTAAATGATGGCTGCCTCTAAGCCAACATCCTCACTGTCTGTGCAACCTCACATCCTTTCCACTGAACGGTATTTGGGCACCTTAGCTGCTGGTCTGGCATGTTTGCCTCTCGCGCGTGAAGCTTATCCCTCACGCACTGACTCCCGTGTTACACCCTGCGGCATTCGGAGTTTGATTGAGTTCGGTACCCTGGTATGGGCCCTAGTTCATCCAGTGCTCTACCTCCGCAGGTCAGCACACGAGGCTAGCCCTCAAGCTATTTCGGGGAGAACCAGCTATCACCGGGTTTGATTAGTCTTTCGCTCCTACCCACAAGTCATCCCAGAAGTTTTCAACCTTCACGGGTTCGGTCCTTCAGTTGCGGTTAAGCAACCTTCATCCTGCTCATGGGTAGATCACCTCGGCTTCGGGTCTACTACCAGCGACTAAGGTCGCCCATTTCGGACTCGCTTTCGCTTCGCCTCCAGCGCAGAACGCCTTAGGCTCGCCACTGATAGTAACTCGCAGACTCATTAAGCAAAAGGCACGCGGTCACCAGCTTGCGCCAGCTTCCACACCTTGTAAGCACATCATTTCAGGTACTATTTCACTCCGCTCACAGCGGTTCTTTTCACCTTTCCCTCGCGGTACTGGTTCACTATCGGTCGCCAATTAGTATTTAGGCTTACGCCGTGGTCGGCGCAGATTCATACGAAGTTTCACGTGCATCGTATTACTCAGGAAATCCCTAGGCGTGCTCCAGTTTTCGGTTACGGGCCTTTCACCCTCTATGGCGCAGCTTTCCAGAAGCTTCACCTAACCTTTGCACTACCACGTCGGGCTCCTACAACCCCCGCCAATAAATTGGCCGGTTTAGCCTCTTCCGCTTTCGCTCGCCACTACTGACGGAATCTCTTTCGATTTCTTTTCCTCCGGTTACTGAGATGTTTCACTTCACCGGGTTTCGCGATGCTTGTGCTATGAATTCACACAAGCTCGAGCAAGTATTACCTCGCTCAGGTTATCCCATTCGGACATTCACGGGTCAAAGCGTGTTTGCCGCTCTCCGTGACTTATCGCAGCTTACCACGTCCTTCATCGCCTATTGGCACCAAGGCATCCATGATGCGCTCTTTGTAGCTTGATCAATCTGTTGTGCCATCGGGGGATTGCTCCCGCGAATGACACAGATTCTTTGATAACTGAAACTCTCTGGCTCACGATCGAAAATCGGCCGCCGCTCCAGATTTCAGACTCAGCTCTTAAAGTTGTACTTTCTTACTACCCTGTATGTAGATGTCAAAGAACCAGCTCTCGCGCACATTTCAGACGATAAAAAAACTCAATCTCGCACCCGGCTTGAAATTCGTTCCTGCCGCCCGTAGTCCCCCGACCGCGGGACGAAGGCAGGTCCGTTTATCATGCCGGGACAAAATTGAGTCCAATTTGCAGTCCCAAATGTACGTAGAACGCACTCCTGATTAGAGGAGTCCCGCTTCCTGCGGGATCATCAAATTAACGCAGATCGAGGCCCCGTCAACCTTCTTCCGAGAATTTTCAGCAGATTTTTGATGCTTTCGATCTCTCGGATTACCAGGTATTTACGCAGCGTCGCCGCCGTTTAAAATATCTGATTGCGGTTTGGGCCGCGAATTTTCTTCGCGTGCCAAGAGAGAAGAAGCTGCAACCGCCGCAGCACCAAGATCGACAACCGGGCCGCGAGCATAAAATGAAGCCGCGACTCAAGTTGAATCAGGAAAGCAGGAAAGCAGCAAGAGGAGGCTAAACAAAAAGCTCTTTTCCTAACTTCGACTTGGCTCACCACGGCGTCTGCGTAATCTGCGGTTCGTTTATGACACAACGCAGCGATGGCCGTGCCCCCGATCAAGTTCGCCCGGTCAGTTTCGAATTGAACATAGCGCCGAATGCCACCGGCTCCGTGCTGGTCTCGATGGGCAACACCCGCGTCATTTGCGGAGTAACGATCGAGGAAACGGTGCCGCGTTGGATGAAAGAACAAAATGTTAGCGGCGGCTGGCTCAGCGCGGAATATTCGATGCTGCCGTATTCGACGACGACCCGAAAGCCACGCGACATCGCGAAAGGACGAATCGACGGCCGGAGCACGGAAATTCAACGATTGATTGGCCGTTCGTTGCGCGCCGTTGTCGATCTTGAAAAACTTGGGCCGCGCACGATGTGGGTCGATTGCGATGTCCTTCAGGCCGACGGAGGCACGCGCACGGCGGCGATTACCGGTGCGAGTTTGGCGGTCGCGATCGCGTGCCGCAAACTTGCGAAGGAAAAAAAGATGGATGCGCCACCAATGCGAAAATTGGTTGCCGGAGTCAGTGCCGGCATTCTCGACGGAAATGCGATTGTGGATCTTAATTACGAAGAGGACAAAGCGGTCACGGTCGATTTCAATCTGGTCGCGACCGAAGACAGTGAGTTTGTGGAAGTGCAAGGCTCGGGCGAAGAGGCGACCTTTGGGCAGGCGCATCTTGATGAAATGCTCGTGCTCGCCCGCAAGGGAATTGCGGACTTGGTCACTGCCCAACGCACCGTGCTCGCGCGGATTATGGTCTCGCCGCCGGAAAGTTAATGTAAGCGCCAGCGATTTAATTGTAGGGCGTTTCTGTGAAACGCCATCGCAACGGCACCGGCGTCTGACACAGACGCCCTACAATTATTTGCCGCGACCTCATCGATGCGTTAAAGCGCAAGATCGACATGAAAAAAGCGCTCATCACCGGCATTACCGGCCAGGACGGAAGTTATCTGGCCGATCTGCTCCTTGAGAAAGGCTACGAAGTTCACGGGATCATTCGGCGCGCGAGCACGTTCAACACTGCGCGGATCGACCATCTCTATGCCGATCCGCACATCAACGGCGTGCGGATGTTTCTGCATTACGGCGACCTGAGCGACTCGGTCAATCTGGTGAAATTACTTTACGAATTGAAACCGGACGAGATTTACCATCTGGCCGCGCAAAGCCACGTGCGCGTGAGCTTCGACATTCCTGAATACACATCGGACGTGACCGGCGTCGGCACGATCCGCATTCTGGAAGCGATTCGTGAAGTGGGATTGCGCTCGCGTTTCTATCAAGCTTCGAGCAGTGAAATGTTCGGCAAGGCGCAAGCGGTCCCGCAAAATGAGAAGACGCCGTTCTGGCCGCGGAGCCCGTACGGCGTGGCAAAAGTTTTTTCCTATTGGGCGACGGTGAATTATCGCGAAAGCTACGGCCTGAATGCGAGCAACGGCATCCTGTTCAATCACGAAAGCCCGCGGCGCGGTGAAACCTTTGTGACGCGAAAAATTTCGCGCGCGGTCGCGGCGATCAAACACGGCCTCCAGCACGAATTGTTTTTGGGAAACCTCGATGCGAAACGCGATTGGGGTTACGCGCCCGAGTATGTCGAAGCGATGTGGGGAATTCTCCAGCGGGAAACCGGCGACGATTTCGTGATCGCGACAGGCGAAACACACACGGTGCGCGAGTTTGCCGAGGCCGCATTCGACCATGTCGACCTTGACTGGAAGAAATACGTGAAACACGACCCGCGTTACGAGCGGCCGGCGGAAGTCGACGTCCTTATCGGTGACGCATCGAAAGCGAAAAAGATTATCGGCTGGGAACCGAAAGTGCGATTCAAGGAACTCGTCCGGATCATGGTGGACGCGGACATGGAATTGCTCTCACGGGAAACGCCGAGGAAGCGTCTCGGCAAATTGCCGTGATGCCTAACGAATGACACTCGTCGAATGGTTCGTCTCCGCCATTTGCGTGGCGGAGCTCAGAACGGGCACGACGGCTACCAGCGGAAGATCGACGATCGACACCTCCGCTCCGCGGCCGACGATGCTGTAAAGATTGATGATATCGGTCGAGCGCATGCGAATGCAGCCGTAGCTGACCGGCTGACCAATGTTCCGTTCCTCCGGCGTGCCGTGAATGTAAATATCGCGCCCAAATGCATTCGCGTTTTGCGCTTCGCGACCCCGCAACCAAATGATCCGCGTAACAATCGGATCGCGACCAGGCGCATTCACGCCGACAATCTCGCCAGTGCGACGACGATTTTTGAAAACGGTGCCGGCTGGCGCGCCGTCGCCAATCTTATCCGCGATCTCCAATTCGCCCAGGGGCGTGCCATAACTTCCCGGCCGATCGCCCAGGCCGAATTTCGATGTCGAAACCGGATAGGTCGCGACGAGTTCCCCCTTTTCGAGCAGCACTAGCTTTTGTTCCCGAACGCTGACCACGATGTGATGCTCGATGTCGGGAGGGGCAGCGCACGAAGTGATTAGAATCGCGGCTGCGAAAAGGATAGCATGGCGTGGACGGATCGCCGAGCCAGTTAAAAGTTGCCGCGCGCCCGGGTCCGAGCCGGACCGGCAGTGTCGTGCCTTACGATTGTCGATCTTCATGCCCGGTTGAATCGGAAGAACTGTTCCGCGGTTGCAGTGGTTGCGCGAGCGATTTCTTCCAGAGAAATGCCGCGAGCGGACGCGATGGATTCGGCAACGAGGCGGGTATGCGCAGGTTCGCAGCGTTTTCCACGAAAGGGCGCCGGCGCGAGATACGGGCAATCGGTTTCGACCATAAATTCGCCTAACGACAAGCCAGCAGCGACTTCTCGCACGCTCGCGCCATTTTTGAAAGTGACGATGCCGGTGAAAGAAACCAGATGCCCCATCGCCAACACTTCCTCCGCCTGCTCACGAGTGCCGCCGAAACAATGGAAGACGCCGCTTACCTGGCGCCCATAATCGCGCAAGATCTCAAGAGTGTCATTCCAGGCATCGCGCTGGTGGATTACCACATTCAGACGCAGCTCGCCCGCGAGATCGAGTTGTTGTTGAAACAAACTCGCTTGTTTCGATTTGTAGGCGCCGTCGTGAATTTGCGCTTCCAATTCTTCGTCGGTCTCGGTTCGAAGCGCTCCTGACAGAACCTGCACCTGCTTTTCTTTCGCGACTTTCTCGCTGGGCAAACGGTGATAATCAAGACCAGTTTCGCCAATCGCGACGACTCGATTGCTTTTCGCGAGTTCGCGCAACGGCGTGATCACATCTTCGCCTGCCTCTTCGGCATACGTAGGATGAACCCCGATCACCGCGAAGATGTTTGGATATTTTTCGGCAAGATCGACCGCACGCCCGCTGCTTTCGATCGACGTTCCAATGGTAAGAATGCGAGTGACGCCAGCTTCAGTCGCTCGCCGGAGAACGTCATCGAAATCGGGCGCGAAATCGGGATAGTCGAGGTGGGCGTGAGTTTCGATCAGCATAGGCAAACTAAAGCGGCTCCCTCGCGTTTTCTCATCCGATCTGTTCGAGTAACTTTTGATAGCGCGGATGATTTCGAATTCCGTCCAAGTCGGAGTCATTTTGAATCCAGTCTTTCCACATCGGTCGCTTGCTGCGGATGACTCGCTCCAGCAAATCAAAAGCCGGTTCGGGTTGTCCGAGGTGACTGTAAACGCACGCGATGTTGTAGAGTGTGATCGGGTCCTCATTTTCGATGGCCTGAGCTCGCGCTGTCCAATCTTTAGCTCGATCTGTTTCTCCCAATTCCAGGAGCGCGAGAGCGCCCGCCACCGCAGGACGAGGATCTTCCGGATTGGTACGCAGCTCGTGTTCGGCCAATTCAACGGTTTTACGGGCAGCCGCTTTGCAGTCGCTGTCTCGTCCAAGTGAGCGGTACATGTGAATCGCCAAAGCCGGGGGCTTGTAATCGGCCGGATTGATTTTCGCCGCGCGCTCCAAGAACTCGACAGCGCGTGCAATTTTCCCCTGCATGAAGGTCGGTCGAGCGGCAAGGAACTGAACCTCAAAGGAGTTCGGGTCGAGCAGCACTCCCTTGTCGAATTCGATGTTAGCTTCTTCGAAGCGCCGCGCGGCCGAAAGCGCGACGCCCCGAGCGGTATGTGCAATTGCCAGGCCGCTCTCCAGCGCTAACGCCTTGTCCGCCATCTCGAGAATTCCCTCGATCGAGAGATCGAGTTGGTAAAACATGAAAAGAAAGCCATCGCAGACAGCAATTCCGGCATAGGCACGGCCGTAATTTGGATCAAGCTCGAGCGCTTTTGTAAACATGCGCCGCGCCAGCTCGTAGTAACGCTTGGAATGGCGGTAGAGAAAATCGCGGCCGCGCAGGTAGTAGTTGTAGGCCTCGACGCTAGCGGTCGGCGCCTGCCCGATCGATTTTTTCTCCTGTGGCAGCAGCTTCACTTTCAACTGATCGACGATCGCGTGAGTGATCTCATCCTGAATGGCAAAGATGTCGGTCAAGTCGCGGTCGAAGCGCTCGGCCCAAAGGTGACTGTCGTCCTTGCAGCTAATGAGCTGGCCGCTTATTCGCACCCGTGTTCCTACCTTGCGCACACTGCCTTCCACGACGAATTCGACCCCGAGCTCACGGCCTATCTGTTGCACCTTCAACGGTTTGCCTTTGTAGCTGAAGGCGCTGTGTCGCGCGACCACACTCAAGCCGGAAACCTTGGACAAGTCCGTGATGATGTCCTCAGTAATGCCATCACTGAAATACTCCTGTTCCGGATCGCCGCTCATGTTGTTGAACGGCAGCACTGCGATAGATGGTCGATCATCTTTCATGGAAGCCGCGTCAGCGAAGTCCAAATCTTCCAGTCGAACATTGTAAACGCGAACAGGCTTTTCGATGTTTTTTAAATTCTGCTCGCCTCCGTCCTCAAACGCGACGTCGAGCCGGTTGCCAACATGATCCCGAACAGACTGCGAAACGACGATACCACCCGGAGCAGCAATGCTTTCCAGCCGTACTGCGACGTTCACTCCGTCGCCGTAAATGTCGTCCTGCTCAACGATGACATCGCCGAGATTAATGCCGATTCGAAACTCGATGCGCCGATCGACGGGTGTCTCTGCAGCTCGTTTGCACAGATCTCGCTGCATCTCTGCCGCGCAAGCAACAGCGCTCACCACGCTCGGGAATTCCGCGAGAATCCCATCGCCAGTAAGTTTGACTATGCGGCCCTGATGTTTAGCGATCTTCGTTTCGATCAGCTCTGATCGAATTTTTTTAAGTGTTGCAAGTGTGCCGGCCTCGTCCGCTCCCATCAAACGGCTGTATCCGACGACATCGGCGGCAAGAATGGCAGTCAGGCGACGTTCCATGATTAATTCGCGCGATATAGCGCGCTATCGAGATGGCCGTGAGTTTCGATTAGCATTAGTTAAGACGTTACATCGTAAATCGTGAACCCTTACATCGGCTCCGATTCTCGATTCACGAATCTCGAATTACGCGGCACGCCTCACCATTCGATGACCGTGCTAGCCCAGGTGAGTCCACCGCCGAACACCACCATCAGGACGTAATCGCCGGCCTTGATCCGCCCGCTGCGGTTCGCTTCATCAAGTGCGATGGCCACGGCCGCTGCCGAAGTGTTCCCGTACTTGTCCAGGTTCACGTAAAATCGATCGAGGGGAATTTTAAGCCGGTCGGCGATTGCCTCGATGATGCGCAGATTTGCCTGATGCGGAATAACGCACGCGATGTCGTCCGCGGACAATCCGGCGTCCTCCAGCACCTTCCTGGAGGCAGCGACCATTGCAGTCACGGCCTGCTTATAAACTTCTTTGCCGGTCATATGGATCGTGGCGAGATTAAGGTCGACATTGTCCCGCGTAATCGGACAGCGCGAACCGCCGCCGGGCATGAAGAAAATATCCGTAAACTCACCATCGCTCCCGATGTGGGTGCTGATCACGCCGTGCGCGCTCCCGCGATGTTGGAGAATGGCCGCGCCGGCACCGTCGCCGAAAAGCACGCAGGTGTTTCGATCGGTCCAGTTCGTGATCGACGTCAATTTTTCCGCGCCGATCACGAGAACCGTGTCGTGCGTATGCGAGGTAATGAATTGCTGCGCAATTTCGATTCCAAAAAGAAATCCGGCGCACGCGGCTGAGATATCGAGACAGGCAGCGTTCGCTGCGCCGATTTTCTTCTGAACGAAACAGGCCGTCGCCGGAAATAGCATGTCGGGCGTGGCGGTGGCGACGAGGATAAGATCGACATCTGTCGCGGAAACTTCCGCTTGCTCGAGCGCGTTGAGTGCGGCTTTCGCGGCCATGTCGCTGGTATTTTCATCTTTGGCGGCCATGCGGCGCTGTTTGATGCCGGTCCGCGTGGTGATCCATTCGTCCGAGGTGTCGACCATGCGAGCGAGGTCCTCGTTGCTGAGAATTTTTTCCGGCAGGTAACTGCCGGTGCCGACAATCGAGACCGTGCGCCGCGTTTTAGCGGAGGGCGGCTGCGGGCTCGAGCAGAGGCTGTCGTTTCATGGTAACGGCGAATTTCCTCGACGATATGCGGGTTCACTTGATGTTCAATCGACTCGGCCGCGACCCGCAGCGCGTTCTTGATCGCCAGCGGCGTGCTCGCGCCGTGGGCGATGATGCAAATACCGTTCACGCCGAGAAGCGGGCTGCCGCCGTACTCCTCATAGTTTGTTTTGTCCTTGATCGTGAGAAACGCATCCTTCGCCAGAAATGCGCCGACCTTGCGCATTGGGGAACGCGTTAATTCGTGTTTTAACCATTTGAAAATCGCGACCGCGATCGATTCGCAAGTCTTCAAAATCACGTTGCCGACAAAACCATCGCAGACCACCACCTCGACCGGATCTTCAAAGAGATGCCGGCCCTCAATGTTGCCGGTGAAATTCAACGAGCTCTGCTTCAGCAGTTTGAAAACTTCCTTGGTCTTTTCAGTGCCTTTTACGTCTTCTTCGCCGAGCGACATCAAACCGACCGTCGGATTTTTGTAGCCAAGAACGTGGCGTGAATAGACCGAGCCCATGATCGCGTACTGCAAAAGGTGCTCGGGCCGCGCGTCAATGTTGGCGCCGGCGTCGATCAAAACAAAAACGTTAAACTGGGTCGGGAGCACTGCCGCGATGCCAGGCCGATCGACTCCTTCCAGGGTCCGCAGCTTGATCATGCTCGCGGCGACGGCCGCACCGGTATGACCAGCGCTAACAATCGCGTCCGCCTCGCCGTACTTCACCAGATCGACCGCACGACTGACCGACGAATCTTTTTTCCGTCTCACGGCCGACCACGCGCGATCGCTCATATCTACCACCTGGGTCGCGTGGACGATGTCGATCCGCGAATCGTTGCACTTATGCTTCTGTAACTCGCTCTCGATCTGGCGCGCATCGCCCACGAGAAAAAGCTTGTTCGATGTACGGATATTCGCGCAACGCCATCACTGCGCCGGCAACAAGACTGGACGGACCGAAATCGCCGCCCATCGCATCCAAGGCGATCTTCATGGAACAGAAATTTTGCGATCTTTAATCGCTCTTTGCAAAATCAAAATGTATAGAGACGGCGTAAATCGAGATTCGAGAATCGTGAATCGGAGGCCGGTATCACGCCTTAACGATTCAACGCGATCACTTTCCTTCAACCGTCAGGACTTGCCGCCCTTTGTAATAACCGCATGAAGGGCAAACGGTGTGCGGCGCGACCGTGCTTCCGCATTGCGGACATTTGCTCAGCTGCGGTGCGTGCCAACGATTAGCCGCTTTGCGCGTGCGCAACCGCATCTTCGAGGTTTTGCGTTTTGGGACTCCCATGTGAGGCGGTCACAAAAGCACATCCAGTGGAAAAAACAATGTCGCGATTCGTGACTGGTAATTCGAGATTCATGATTTTTGGATCGATGTAACGATTCTCGATTTAACGAATCATCGCCTCTCGATCTTCAACTTATCCAGCGCGCTCCAATCCGGTTTGCGCTCCATCGTCTGCCCGCGCTTTTTCGGCATGCGCCGCCTTGCAAACACGGCCGCCCTCGCGATCGCAACGCGGGTGCGCCGGCAGGTTCAACAAGAGATCCTCCCGCATGAACGGCGAAAGATCGACAGTTTCCGGGCCGTGCAATTCAGTGTGAAGAGCGAATGCCGGCACTTTGATTTCGTGAACGAATCTCTCCAGACAAGCGACGCAACGCTAGCTCCACCGGTTGTTTGAGCGACCCGTTCGCCCAAAGCGCGCCGTCCGAAACGCCGATGTCGATGCTGTATCGGAGCGGCCCGACGCAGCGAATCCCTTCCGATTCCAATTCCGGAATCGGACAATCCTCTCCGACTTCAAGATGCAATCCTTCGGCCGGAATTTGTTTGAGATGAATTTTCATTTCGAGAACTTTTTTGCCAGCGCTTTGGCCACGGCGGGGGGAACGAACTTCGAAACATCGCCGCCAAGGCGCGCAATTTCCTTCACCAGCCGCGAGCTCAAGTAGGTGTATTCTTCCTTTGGCATCAGGAAAATCGTTTCCACGCTGCCTTCCAGTTTTCGGTTCATTAGCGCCATTTGAAATTCAAATTCGAAATCCGAGACCGCGCGCAAGCCGCGGATCACAGCGCTGGCTTTTTGGGCGCGCGCGAATTCGACGAACAATCCCTCGAATTGCGCAATCCGCACGTTGTCGATCTTGCCGACGGTTTGTTGGAGCAGGTCGAGCCGCTCCTGCAAGCGAAAAGAGCGGCTGCTTTTCATCGTTGTGCGCGACCGCCACGATCACTTCATCAAAAAGTTTTCGAGCCCGCTCGACCACGTCGAGGTGGCCGTTCGTTACGGGATCAAAGCTTCCGGGATAAATCGCGCGTCTCATGATTAGGAAAAACGTTCAACGCTCAACGCTTAACCGTTCAAATCAGCCGGAAGATCGACGACGCGGCAGCGTCGATTGGGGCTCATTTGCCGAACGACGGCCCGAAGCTGGAAGATTCAGTCCGAGGCCGATGATCGAATCCGTCTACCTACCGAACGATTGCCGTTGCCAGCACTTTTTCGCCGCGGTTCGAGCAAGTGCTGTCCGAAGCGAAGACGGATTCGCGATCGATTCGGCTCGGTCCTGAGCTTGATTTACGTGGGCGAACGCAATGATGAGACCGCTCAGAAATTCCGCGAAGTCCTCGAGCGCGCTGCAATTGCCGCGCGATTCGGCGTTCATTATCAACAAGGGGATCCCGCGGATGGAATTTTGCGCGGCCATCGCGGACAACAATGTCGATCTTGTCATCGCGGGGGCGCTGGAGAAAGAGACCGTCTTGCATCCGTTCCTCGGGAATGTTGCGCGCCGGCTTGTGCGCGAAGCGACGTGTTCGGTCATGCTTTTCACGAAACCGGAACGCAAGCCGAAGCCGCTGCGGCGAATTCGTCTTTGTGGCCGATTATTCCGACCATGCGCAGCGCGCGTTGAAGAAGACCTTCAACTTGCCGCGGCCGAGTCGTGCGAGCGTCTTTACGCGATTCGCGTTCATCACTACATTTGACGAAGCGCGTGCATCGCGTTCAAGCAGGAGATGGCGATAACAGCGGCCACGAACATTCGAAGAGGAAGAAGCTGAGCTTTGGAGAAATTCATTTTGGCGGCGGGCGCAACGGATGTGCCGATCGAAGCGCGCTGCATTCGCGGAAATACCGGTTTCGCCGCGTCCGACTTCGTCAAATCGGTCGAGGCCGATTTGCTGGTTGTGCCCGTGGCGCAAGGACGCGAATGCGATCGAGCGCTTGCCGAACAACATCGCCTGGATCACCGACGTGATCCCGTGCAATCTCTGGCTCATTCGCTGAGTGAATGGGGTAGGTTTCAACCTCCCTTTACGCAAAATCGCTGGTTAGAAACTTGCGCCACCAATTGTCTATCTTGCGATGAATCCGTGCGAATTCCACGCCTATGGGCCCGCGCATCTCACCGTCATTTTTCTGACGATCGCCCTGCCATTTGTCCTGGCCGCCATTGTGCAGGCGCACAAGATCGCAGCCGACTCGAGACGCGCGATTATCGTCGCCTTGTCCGTCTGCTCATTTTGAATTACGCCGTCTATTTGATCGTGGCCCGCCATCTTGGCAGCGTCAGCTGGCAACAAATGCTTGCCGCTGCAACTGTGCGATTGGGGAATGGTCGTAGTGATCGTGGCGATGTGGACCGGAAGCCAGCGCTGGTTCGAAGTCGCCTATTTCTGGGGAATCGGTGGAACGCTGCAAGCCGTCCTCACGCCGAATCTGCAGTTCGGATTTCCCGATCTTCGTTTCTTCAGCTTTTTCATTTCGCACTCTGGCATCATCATCGGCGTCGTCTTTCTTGATGCTGACGCGTCGATATCGGCCATATCCGATGTCGATCGTGCGCATGTTCGCCTGGACGGAAGTTTATTTTGTCATCACGCTGATCGCCGACCGATATACCGGGATATAATTACGGATTTCTTCTCCACAAACCGGAAGCGTTTTCCATTTTGAGTTTTCTTTCTGACTCGCGGCCGCTTTATCTGCTGGAATTGCACGGAGTGGCGTTGCTTTTTTTCCTGGGCTCTATGCGCCGTTTGCGATTGTCGATCTTGTGCGGCGAAAAATTGTCAGGGGCGTTTCTGTGAAACGCCATTGCAAAAATGATTCGGCGTCGCTGACACAGCCGCTCCTAAAATTCGCTCTTTAGTGAATGTCGAAGGCCCTGAAGATTGGCAAGGTCACCATCGGCGGGAAGCGTCCCGTGTTTATTCTCGGGCCGTGCGTGATCGAGTCGGAGAAGTTTGTTTGGCGCATGGCGCGAGAGATCGTCGAAAATCTGCGCGGCTGAAGATGTCGATTTTATTTTCAAGGCTTCCTACGACAAAGCGAACCGGACTTCGGTGAGTTCGTTTCGCGGAATCGGCGCGCGAGAAGGTTGCGAAATTCTGGCGGCGATCGGCCGCGAGTTGAAAATTCCGGTCACAACCGATGTCCATTCGCCGGACGAAGCCGAAGCTTGCCGGCGGAGATGATCGATCTCTTGCAAATTCCGGCGTTTCTCTGCCGGCAGACCGATTTGCTTGCAGGCGGCGGCGGAAACCGGACGCGCCGTCAATGTGAAGAAAGGACAATTCCTGGCGCCGTGGGATGTGAAGAACATTGCGGAGAAGTTTATCGCGTTCGGCAACGACAAATTTTGTTTCACCGAGCGCGGGACCACCTTTGGTTACAACAATCTGGTCGCCGACATGCGCTCGCTCTATTGGATGCGCGAGGCCGGTTATCGCGTCATTTTCGATGCGACCCATTCGGTGCAGCGGCCGGGCGGAGCAGGGGACGCGACTTCCGGCGACAGCGTGCTTGCGCCCGTGCTGGCGCGCGCAGCGATGGCGGCCGGTTGCGACGGAATCTTCATGGAAGTGCACGAAAATCCGGCGCGCGCTCTGTCCGATGCCGCGAACCAGGTTCCGCTAAAGGATTTGCCGAAGCATTTGCGCATGTTAAAAGCTATTCATGCTGCCGTTTCGTAGCGGTCGCCCGGGAAGTTGGGGCTTTGTCAGCTTGGTCCGTTGTCTGATCTTGTTGTGTGTCGATCTGCTGATTTCGGCGGGGTCCAGTCGTTCGCGCAAACCAAAGAGCGAAGAAACGAAACAAACCTGCCCACTGCCTCACCGAGCGCTTCTACCGGGCGAACAAAGTCTGACCAATATTCCGTTGCCGATCGGGCACGAAGCCAAAGGCCTCGTCCTTCCCGATTTCGATTTCGAAGGCCATTTGCGCGGCCGGTTCGAAGCTGACGGCGCGGACGCATCGATGAAGTACACGTCGGCTTTCACATCGTTGAAGATCATGACCTACACGCCGGAAAGTCAGCCCGATCTGACCGATCGAGTTGAGCGAGTCAGTGCTTAATTTGAAAACGCGGATTCTGAGTTCGAAAGAGCGGACGACGATCAAGCGCGCCGATTTCAATATCGTGGGCGATTCCGTTCAGTTCGATACCAACACGCATACGGGCAAATGATTGGCAACGTGAAAATGGTGATCAGCGGCCAATCGCATCTTGTCGAAAGACCGAACCAATGAGAACGATTGCGACGCCGATCGTGTTCTTTCTTGCTGTTTGGCAACTGACCATTGTGCGGACAGGCCACGACTTCTCCGCCCGATCGGCAACTCCCGCCGGCAGAAGAAGGAGAAAAAAGAAAAGGCAGCCAAAGAGAAAGCAGCGCAGGCCAAAGCGAGCGCGACCAAATTGGCCGGAGTGAACGCGATCAGCCAACTGAACCGATCACGACCGAAATTTACGCGGATGAAGCCTTCTTTGATTCGAACAAAAACATCGGCATTTTTAACGGCCACGTGAAAGTGACCGATCCGCGATTCAATCTTGCAATCCGAAAAATTGACCGTTTACATCACCAAAGGCGAAAATCAAGGACTGGAGAGAGCGATTGCGGAAGGCAATGTCGCGGTTGTGCGCGACCGGCCCGATCCGAATGGCGGTCCGCCCACGCGCGCGGTCGGCCGCTCCGATAAGGCGACTTACATTGCGGCGACCGGCGATGTCGAGTTGAGCGGGACACCGCGGGTGCAGGAAGGAGTGAACACCCACATCGCGACCAGCCCCGACACGGTGATGGTCGTTAACCAAAAAGGACAATTGACCACGCACGGACCGAGCCGCACCGAAATTCGCCAGGAGCCGACACCCGAAGAAGGCGAAAAGAAAACCGGAGAGAGCGCTTCGCCTTCGCCCAAACCATCCGCACAAACCATGATCGGCCAGACTGCACCCGACTGCGAGCTCGCAGACGGCTGCGCCACGCCGCGAAGAGCGACAACGTCCTGTCCACCGACCAACTCGTGAAAATTTACGGCGGCCGGTCGGTCGTCGATGGAGTGAACATCAACGCGCGCGCGGGCGAGATCGTTGGATTGCTCGGACCAAATGGCGCCGGCAAGACGACCAGCTTCTACATGATTGTCGGACTCGTTAGGCCAAACAGCGGTCGCGTCATTTTTTCCGGAACCGACGTGACCAATTATCCGATGTACAAGCGGGCGCGGCTCGGAATGGGTTATTTGCCGCAGGAGGAATCGATCTTTCGCAAGATGACGGTCGAGCAAAACATCCTGGCGATTTTGGAAACGTTGCCATTGTCGCAAACACGAACGGCGGCAGCGCTGCGAACAGTTGCTCCATCAATTCGGGATCGAGCGGATCGCAAAGAACCAGGCGCTGACCTTGAGCGGCGGCGAGAAACGACGGCTTACCATTGCGCGCTCGCTCGTCACGAAACCGAAATTGCTCATGCTCGACGAGCCGTTCAGCGGCGTCGACCCGATCGCGGTTTATGATGTCCAGCAAATCATCGTCAACCTTCGCAAATTGGGACTCGCCATTTTGATTACCGATCACAATGTGCGCGAAACCTTGTCGATCGTCGACCGCGCCTATTTGATTTTCGAAGGCCGCGTGGAGAGCGAAGGCACAAAAGATTTTCTGATCAACGATCCGATCAGCCGGCAGCTCTATCTCGGCGAGCGGTTCAAGATGTAGACGCGGACCTTTCCCATCGGCATGACGCGGATTGGAAATCGCATGGCTTCCGCGCTAGAAGTTAGGCCGTTCCATGAGCGAGCCACCGACCACGCAGACAATTACATCGACAAGCGATCAGCGCAAAAGCGTGCCGGTGGTGACGGTGGAGAGCTTTTACAAGTCGCATGCCGAAAAGTTGCAGATGAAGCTGGAAGGCGCCGCGCGTCGGATTTCATCGCAAAATCCGCGAGCCCACCATCAATCGTCCCGGTCTGGCGCTCTCCGGTTTCTACACTTATTTCGCGGAGAAACGGGTGCAGGTGCTCGGCGCGGCCGAGCATTCGTATCTGAAAAGTTTGTCGCCGAAAATGCGGGTCCAGCGGTTCCGCGAGCTTTGTGCGCGCAAGATTCCGTGCCTGGTGATGTCGCGCGGATTTCATCTCGCGCCGGAATTGCTGGCGGTGACGGAGGAAGCAAAGATCGCGGTTTTTCGCACGCCGATGATTACGATGAAGTTCATCAACGCGGCGACGATCGCGCTGGAGATGGATTTTTCGCCGACCGTGACCGAGTTCGGCAGCATGGTCGACATTCTTGGCGTCGGCGTTTTGATTCGCGGCGCGAGCGGCATCGGCAAAAGCGAATGCGTTCTCGGCTTGATTGAGCGCGGCCATAGTTTGGTGGCGGACGACGTGACCCGCATCACTTCGCTTGAAGGCCGCGAATTGATGGCGACCGCGCCGCGAGCTGACCCGCAATCACATGGAAGTGCGCGGCATCGGCATCATCAACGTCGCAAATATTTTTGGGATCGGCAGCATCCGAATCGAGAAACGGCTCGACCTGGTCGTGACGTTAAAGGATTGGCATGAACTGGAGGAAGTCGATCGCATCGGACTCGACCGGGAATCTTATGAAATCCTCGGATTGCAAGTGCCGCATGTCACCATTCCGGTGAAGCCGGGCCGCGACATCGCGCGCTTGATCGAAGTTGCGGCGATGGATCAAAAACTAAAAGGCCTCGGCCAAAACAGTGCGGTCGAGTTCAATACCAAGCTGCTCAATTTGATGGAGCCAGGATCGACATAATGGGATTGCTGAGTCGCAGAGCGCAGCGCCGACGGCGCGCAGCGCAAAAAATCGAGAAAGATATCTCGATTGTCAATCGGCTCGGTCTTCATGCGCGCCCGGCGGCGATGTTCGTGCGCATCGCCAGCCGTTATCGCTGCGGAGATTTGGGTGGCGAAGGAAGGCGAAGAAGTGAATGGCAAAAGCATCATGGGCTTGATGATGCTGGCGGCCGGGCCAGGGATCGAAGCTGCACATCCGCTGCGAAGGACCGGATGCCGACAAGGCCATGGAGGAACTCGAGGAATTAATCAATGCGCGCTTCCACGAAGATTGACATTCCGGTTATTCTCGCAGCCGCGCATGAGCGGCGATAACGCGCAAGAGGAAATCCGGTTCCACGGAGCGGGCGTTTCCCCGGGAATTGCCCGCGGCGTCGATTCACGTCGTGCGCGACGATCTCGACGACGTGGCGCGCTATCGCATCGAGCCGTCGCAAATCGCGAACGAGATTGCGCGCTTCGAAGCCGCGCCCTGGTGCAAACGCGGACGCAAATTCTCGAGATGCAGCAAAAAATCGCTGAAGCGATCGGCGCGAAAGACGCGGCCATTTTCGATGCGCACCTCCTCGTGGTCGAGGATCGCACTCTGATCGACGAAGTGCTGCGCAAGCTCGAGACCGATCTTTGCAACGTGGAGTGGGTATTTCAGGAAGTCGCGACCAATTACGCGGAAACGCTAAGCAAGATCGACGATCCCTATTTGCGCGAGCGCGCCCTCGACATTGAGGACGTGACGCGGCGCATCATCCGCAACCTTCAAGGCAAAGCGCCAAAAACGTTTCTCGCCCTGACGGAACCGCACATTCTGGTCGCGCACAATCTCACTCCTTCGGACACGGCGACGATGAACAGGGAGCGTCGTCCTCGGCATCGCCACCGATCTCGGCAGCCGCACGTCGCACACGGCGATCATGGCGCGCTCGCTCAACATTCCCGCCATCGTCGGATTGCACGACGTGACCGAAAAACTCGAAACCGGACAGCATGTTTTGCTCGACGGCTACGACCGGTTTGCTGGTTGTCGATCCAACGCCGGAGACGCTCTGCTCGTTACGGCGAGACTCGAACTCGAAAAGGTCCAGGTCACCGAAGAGCTTCGCCGAACTTCGCGAAACAAAATCGACCACTCGCGACGGACGTCACATTGTTCTTTCCGCAAACATTGAGCTGCCCAGCGACGTCGATGCAGTCGCAGCCAATGGCGCGGAAGGAATCGGGCTTTACCGAACGGAATTTCTTTATTTGAATCGCGACACTCTTCCCAGCGAAGAGGAGCAATACGAGACCTATCGGAAAGTGGCGGAGCGCGTGTCGCCCGATCCGCTGATTATTCGCACGTTCGATCTCGGCGGCGACAAACTCGCGTCGGCGCGGTCGATGTTGGCGACGAGCTAAATCCGTTCCTCGGCTGGCGCGCGATCCGTTTTTGTCTCGAGAACATCGACATCTTCAAAACCCAATTGCGCGCGATCCTTCGGGCCAGCGCGCGTCGGCAACGTGAAAATCATGTTTCCGATGATTTCCGGTCTGGAGTGAATTGCGTCGCGCGCAGTCGGTCCTGGACGAGTGCAAAGAAGAACTGCGTCGCGCAAGGATCGACATCTAGCGAGAAAATGGAAGTTGGCGCCATGATCGAAATTCCGAGCGCCGCTATTGCCTGCCGACATGCTCGCGCAGCGAAGTCGATTTCTTCAGCATCGGCACGAACGATCTGATTCAATATACCATCGCGGTCGATCGCGTGAACGAACGAATCGCGCATCTCTACGAGCCGACCCATCCGGCGGTCCTGCGCTTACTGAAGATGATCGCCGACGCCGCGCATGCGAACGATATCTGGGTCGGTGTTTGCGGCGAAATGGCGGGTGATGTTGCGCTCATTCCGCTTCTGCTCGGCCTCGGGATGGATGAATTGAGCGCGGGCGCGACGCTCGGTTCCCCGCGTCAAGCTGGCGGTGCAAAGTCTGGCGATTCCCGGAATGCCGGCAGCTTGTCGATGAAGCGCTCGAACTCGCAAACCTCGTCTGAAATTTTGGCGCGCTGTTTGGAGCTGGCGACGAAACGCTACGGCGATTTGCTCGGCTGAGCCGACGTAATTCGTCAAATCGTTAATCGTGAATCACGATTGATCGAACTCACGAATCACTGGAACTCACTCCTCTTCGCTCAATCCCGTTTCCGGATCGGGCTTGAGGCCTTCTTCCTCCATTTTGCGCAGGACATCGCTCATGTCGTCCACTTCGTCCCAAACTTCCTGGCTCACGTAAATGGGCGCCTTCTGTTGAGTGGCCATCGCGATGCAATCGCTTGGCCGCGCATCCAGCTCGATGATTTTTTTCTGCTGCAATTCGTTTTCCGCCCGAATGATGGCGCGCGCGTAGTAGGTCGCATTCTTCAGATCGTTAATGATGACCCGCTCGACTTTCGCGCCGAGAGCCGTCATCAAATGCCCGATCAAATCGTGGGTCAGAGGACGCTCCTTGGTGATCTCGCGCATGAACATCGTGATCGCGCTGCCAACGGTTTGATCGACATAAATAATGAATACCTTGTCGTTGTTTCCCATAAATACCGCGCACCCGCCGCTCGTTGGCAAAACCGCGCGCACTTGCACTTCGATCACCGTCTTGTTCATCGGCAAGTACCGGCAATTACGAAAACAAGCGTGGGGTAGCCGCACGCGCAGCAGCGAAAAACAAGCGACGCCGGCGCGGCTGAGGCTGACAGATTGGCACGAAAATTTCTCTGAAGCGTGCTTGCATGTTCGTCGCGCTGATTCAATATGCGCTTGCGACTTGCTAGCGCGCGATGAATCGAGATGAAAACCGAGTGGGACGTTGAGTCCGCCATCGCCACTTACAATGTCGATCGGTGGGGCGGCGGATATTTCACGATCAACAGCACGGGCAACGTCGATGCGCAAGCCGCTCCAGGAAAACGGCGGCTCACATCGACATCCTCGAAGTCGTCAACGAAGCGCGCGTCGCGCGGTCTTGAGTTTTCCGCTCGTCATTCGGTTTCAGGATTTGCTGCGGCACCGCGTCGAATCGGTCAACCGCGCGTTTCAAAACGCGATGAGCGAATTCGGCTATCGCAACCAGTATCGCGGCGTTTTTCCGATCAAGGTCAATCAGTTGCGCGAAGTGATCGAAGAGATTGTCGATGCCGGCCAGCAATTTCATTTCGGTCTCGAAGCCGGCAGCAAACCGGAGCTGGTCGCGGCGCTCGCCATGCACAAGGACCCGGAGAGCCTCATCATTTGCAACGGCTACAAAGATCCGCGCTTACATTCGCATTGCGCTGCTCGGCCGCAAGCTCGGCAAGTCGGTCGTCATCGTTGTCGAAAAACTCGAGGAGCTCGAGCAAACAATTCGCGCGGCGAAAGAAGTCGGCGTCGAGCCGCACATCGGCATTCGCGTCCGCCTTCACAGCAAAGGCGCCGGCAAATGGGCGCCGAGCGGCGGTGAGAACGCGAAGTTTGGTCTCGACACGACCGGTCTCGTCGCCGCGAGCGAGATGTTGAAGGCGGCGGGACTGCGCACACTGTCTCAAGCTCATTCATTTCCACGTCGGCTCGCAGGTGCCGGACATTTCGACGATCAAACGCGCGGTGCGCGAAGCAGCGCGCTATTACGCCAAGATTGCAAGCTCGGACACGAACTTGGTTATCTCGACGTTGGCGGCGGTCTCGGCGTCGATTACGACGGATCGCGCAGCGATTTCGACAGCTCGGCGAATTATTCGCTCCAGGAATACGCCAACGACGTCGTCTGGAACATCATGGACGTGTGCGATTCCGAAGGCGTCCCGCATCCGGCCATCGTGAACGAAGGCGGGCGCGCCATCGTCGCGCATCATTCCGTGCTCGTGATGGAAGCGTTCAGTTCCATCGAGAAGACGGCGCCGAAGTTGAAAGTCGAAGCGACCGAGAAAGATCACAAGCTCGTGCGCGACATTCTCGATGTGAAACAACGGCTCAAGCGCGGAAATCGCATCGAGAGCTTGCACGACATCCAGCAGATAAAGGAAGAATCGCAGCAGACGTTCGATCTCGGACTGCTCGATCTCGAATCGAAGGCGAAGATCGACACCGTTTACTGGCAACTCGCGCAGCAAATCGTCAACATGCACCGCGGTCTGCGCTATGTGCCGGATGAAGTCAAGGAGCTCGAGACGTCACTGGGCGATCAATACATCTGCAACTTCTCCGTGTTCCAATCGCTGCTCGATCATTGGGCGCTCGGTCAATTGTTCCCCATCATGCCGATCCATCGCCTCACGACTCCGCCCGATCGCAACGGCATGATCGTGGACATCACCTGCGATTCGGATGGCAAAGTCTCCAAGTTTACCGATCTGCAGGACGTGCGCGAAACGCTTCCGCTGCATCGCATCGTTCCCGGCGAAATTTATTACCTCGGCGTTTTCATGGTCGGCGCCTACCAGGACATCATGGGCGACCTGCACAATTTGTTCGGCCGCGTGACCGAAGTGCACGTTTTCCTCGATCCGGACGAAGAAAGCGGCTGGTACATCGAGGAAGTTATCGAGGGCAGCACCATTGGCGAAGTGCTTTCCATGACGCAATGGGACAAAGTCGAATTGATGCGACTGCTCAAAACGCAAGTCGACGCCGCAATCAAAACCGATTTTCTCAAACCGAACGACGCGATGAAACTTCTCTCCGACTACGAGCGCCTCTTGCAGGAATACACTTACCTCTCGCTCAACGGCACGAAATCGCCGCCCCAGCCGGGCAACTGGTTGCCGCTAAGTTGAAGTCGTCGAACTAGTCGCCTTGCGCGACGGCGTCGGCAAAGGCAACGTCGCCCGATTTTAAATCAAGCTCCGCTTCTTCCGGTGTGCCGAACACCCGTGCTCGCTTGTCGTCGAACTCCCGTTCCCATCGCGCGACCACAATCGTCGCGAGACAATTACCGATCACGTTCACGCAGGTGCGTCCCATGTCCATCAATTCGTCGATCCCGAAAATTATTGCTACGCCCACCGGGCCGAGACCCGCCGGCACAAATGAATTCAATGTCGCCAGCAGAATAACGAGTGACGCGCGTGGCACACCGGCCACGCCCTTCGAAGTGAGCATGAGCGTCAGCATCATCGTGATTTGCTGGCCAATTCCCATGTGCCAGCCCATTGTTGTCTCGGCTGCTTGCGCGACGAACACCGAAGCCATCGCGAGATATAAGGTCGAGCCAGTGAGATTGAACGAATAGCCAGTCGGCATGACGAAGCCGACGATGTGCCGTGGCACACCGAGACGTTCCATCGACTCCATCGCTTTGGGCAAAGCTGATTCGCTGCTCGTCGTCGCGAACGCGATCGTGGCCGGCTCGCGCACCGCACGCACGAATTGAAGCAACGGAATGCGTACGATGAAAATGACGAGGCCAAAAATCAGAAGAACCAAAATGATGAGCGCGAGGTAAAGCGACAGAATGAGTCTGCCGAGATTGGCGAGCACGCCCAGACCTTGCGTCGCAACGGTGTGGGCCATGGCCGCGCCCACGCCGATCGGCGCGAACATCATGACGTAGTTGGTGAACTTGAACATGATCTGGGAAAGACTTTCCATGGCGCGGATGATCGGCTTTCCTTTTTCGCCGACGGAAGACACGGCCAGCGCGAAAAGCACGGAGAAGGCGACAATTTGAAGCACGTCGCTGCGCACCATCGAATCAATGACGCTGGATGGGAACACGTGCACCAGCGTTTCGACCACCGTCTTGGGATGACTTTGGCCAATTGTCTTAATGATGTCGGTGTTGCTCGCGGCCAGAGTTATGCCCGCGCCTGGCTTCATGAAATTGACGACAGCCAACCCGATAAATAGCGCCGCGGTCGTTACGATTTCAAAATAGACCAATGCCTTGGCGCCCATGCGTCCGACCTTGCGCAACGCCCCCGCGCCGGCGATGCCAACGACGATCGTTGAGAAGACGAGCGGCGCGATGATCGACTTGATCAAGTTGATGAAGATATCGCGCAGAAAATAAACAGCGTTTCCCCAATCGGGTCGCAACCAGCCAATCGCGACGCCCGCAACTAAACCGATCATGATCTGCACGGTGAGCGAGGGCCGGTGCCATGGCCGGTGCAATGATCGTGGCGCGCTCGGATTCATCGCTGCCGTCATTATCACAAAGCGTCAGGTGGATCGAGCAGTCCCTTGCTCGATGCTAAAGAATGGCGGCGAAGCCGCATTTACCTAACATCGCCCGGCGGAGCGGCCGATCCACCTTTCCAATTTCATGCCCATGCGCTCCATTCTCGTATGTTTCTTACGCATCTCGAATGCACGTCGTGTGGTCTCCGGCACGACTGGTCGCGCCTGCAAAATCTTTGCAGTGCGTGTCAGAAACCGCTGTTCGCGATTAGCGATGTTGTCGCGGCCGCGGAAGCTCGCGCGCGAGATGCTGCGCACTCGCCAGAAATCGCTGTGGCGATATCGCGAAATGTTGCCGTTGCCGGCGAGTGTCGAACCCGTGTCGTTAGGCGAGGGTGGAACGCCGCTGCTGCGCGCGAAGAAGTTCGTCGAAGATGTCGATGTTTGGATCAAAGACGAATCGCAAAACCCAACGCAAAGCTTTAAGGCGCGCGGGATGTCGGTTGCCGTATCGATGGCAAAATATCTCGGCGCGACCAAGCTCGCTGTTCCAAGCGCTGGAAATGCCGGCAGCGCCCTCGCCGCTTACGCCGCCCGGGCCGGTCTCGAAGCGCATCTCTTCATGCCGCGCGACACGCCGCGCGCGAACATCATCGAGTGCCGTGAACTCGGCGCCCACGTCACGCTTATCGACGGGCTCATCACGGATTGCGGGGCTGAGATCGCCCGCCGCGCAGACACCGAAGGCTGGTTCGACATGTCCACGCTGAAAGAGCCGTATCGGATCGAGGGGAAAAAGACACTCGGTTACGAATTGGCCGAGCAACTCGATTGGAAACTCCCCGACGTGATTCTTTATCCCACTGGCGGCGGCACTGGACTCATCGGCATGTGGAAAGCGTTCGATGAAATGGAAGCGCTCGGCTGGATCGATCCGCCAAAGGACGGATTCGCCGTGGCGAGCAATAAACGGCCGCGCATGTTTTCCGTTCAGGCGAGCGGTTGCGCGCCGATTGTGCGGGCGTTCGAGGCGGGAGAGAAAACAGCAGGCGAGTTTCCCAACGCGCACACGCTTGCCTCCGGTTTGCGCGTTCCAAAAGCAATCGGCGACTTTCTTATGCTAAAGATCCTTCGTGACTCCAACGGCGGCGCAGTCGCGGTCGATGACGACGAGATGATTAGGACGGTGCGCGAAGTCGGATCAACCGAAGGTCTCTTCGTCGCTCCAGAAGGTGCAGCCTGTTTTGCCGCACTAAAATCGCTCCGCTCTGCCGGCAAGATTGGCAGCGGCGAGCGCGTCGTCATCTTCAATACCGGCTCGGGAATTAAATATCTCGACGTTTTTGAAAGCATTTAGCGAGTTGGCGACGTAAATCTGCTGGCGCTCGCCAAATCTTCAGCTAAAAAAGCCGGACTTCGGCCATGCTCTTTAATTCGCTTACCTTCGTTGTTTTCTTCGTAGTCGTAGTCACAGCGTATTGGAGCATTCGGTCGTGGCAGGCGCGCAAAAATTTTCTCGTCGTCGCCAGTTACATTTTTTACGGCGCGTGGAACCCACCCTTCGCGGCGTTGCTGTTTTCCACGACTGCGATGGATTTCTGGTTGGGCAGACAGATCAGCAAAGCGAAAGATCGACAATCACGGCGCGCCTGGCTGGTTGCCAGCGTTTGCATGAACCTGAGCATGCTCGGGTTCTTTAAATACGGGAATTTCCTGCTCCAGAATTTCCAATGGCTTCTTGCGCGAATCGGCGTCGTTTATCAACCGCCGCATCTCGACATTCTGTTGCCGGTCGGCATTTCGTTTTACACATTCCATTCGCTCTCCTACACGCTCGACATTTACCGCGGCGTGTTGCAGCCGACCAAATCGCTGCGCGATTTCATACTCGCCGTTTCATTTTTCCCGCAGTTGGTTGCGGGACCGATTGTCCGGGCTGGAGATTTTCTCCCGCAACTTGTCAGGGCGCCGGGATTGCGCGCAGGTCAGTTTCTTTGGGGCCTATTACTCATGACGATGGGCCTGTTCGAAAAGATCGTGCTCGCGGACACCATGCTGTCCGGGGCGGCCGATCGCATCTTCAGTTACGGCGGCCCGCTCATCGCGGTCGATTCGTGGCTCGGTGTGATCGCGTTTGCCGGACAAATATTTTTTGATTTCGCCGGCTATTCGAGTTGCGCGATCGGCGCGGCATTGTGTCTCGGTTTTCATTTGAAAGACAATTTTCGTTTTCCTTACGCCGCCATCGGCTTTTCCGATTTTTGGCGGCGCTGGCACATTTCACTTTCCACGTTTCTGCGCGATTACCTCTACATCCCGCTCGGTGGCAATCAGGTCCAGCCGCTTCGTGCCGCTTCGAATCTCGTCATCGTGATGTTCCTTGGCGGCTTATGGCACGGTGCCGCGTGGACGTTTGTGGTTTGGGGATTGCTTCACGGCTCCTATCTTGTAATCGAGCGCGTCTGTCGCGTTTTGTTCGAGAACAAAGCGTGGGCGAATACTTTGCCCATGCGCGCTCTGGCCGGCGTCGCCACCTACGGCGCCGTTTGTATCGCGTGGGTATTTTTTCGAGCGCCCGATTTCACGGTCGCCGCGCGCATGCTCAGCGGAATGTTCGGCGGGCACGCCCACGCTGACGCCGTTCTTTCCACGCGCGAAATGTTGCAGATCGTACTCGTCACCATCGGCATGATCGTTGCGCATTGCTCGCTGCGAGACAGCAATATCGAGACGGCGGTGCAGCGTCTGCCGCGCTGGATCGTCACTTCAGCATGGGCATTCATGGCTTGCGCCATCATCCTCACTCAAGGAAGCAGTAATGCGTTCATTTACTTCCAATTTTAAACGAAGACTGCGGCTGCCGCGGCTGTTCTTCACAAAACCGTCCGAGATCGAGAGCGTGCATGGCGGGCCGCCTCTCGAGTTCGAGCGACCAATCCCGCAAATCCCGTGGCGCGGTATCACCGTCGTCGTTGTTCTCGTCGTAATCGCCGCTACGGCCGCGTGGGAAATTTATTGTCGATCGATTGGTTACGGTCCGACGTTGAACGACAACGAAGATCTTTGGACACTGATGCGGCGTAAGGTAAAACCGGAATCGCTCGTCATTGTTGGCGATTCGAGGGCGTGGTTCGATCTCGATCTTGATGAGCTGCAAAAAGGATTGGGCAAACGCCCGATCCAACTCGCCGCCGGCGGCATGTGCGGTTTTCCGATTCTGAAAGACTTGGCCGACGATGAAAATTTTCACGGCACAATTATTTGCAGCATCGTTCCGCGTTTGTTCTTTGCCCCGCCGGGCGCGCCGCCGGTGGCGCGTGGCGAAAAAGTCGTGAAACGTTTTCACAATCAAACCCTCGCCCAGCGGGCCAGCCAGTATCTCGCCATGCCGTTGGAAGAACGCGTCGCGTTTCTCAAACAGGAAGAACTCACCCTTGACGATCTGCTCAAACGTTTGCCAATTCCAAATAGGCCCAGTGCGCTCGTGCCCCCGCGGCTGCCGCCCTATTTCAGCACGATCGATCGCGAACGCCGCTCGCGCATGATAGAGGAATGCGCGCGGCCCGGCAGCGAACTAGCCAAGCGGATCCAGCAAATCTGGATCTTGCTTTTCACGCCGCCACCGCCGCCGAGCTATATCCCGCCAGACAAGTTCATGGCCCAGATGCATGCAGCGATCGACGCGCGTTTCAGTGACACAGTCTCGGCCGTCAACAAGCTGCGAGGGCGCGGCGGAAAAATTGTTTTTGTTCGCTTTCCTCGCAGCGGCGGCTTGAAAGAGCTGGAGGATCGGACTACACCGCGATCGCAAACATGGGATCCGTTACTGAAAACCACTGGAGCGCCAGGGATTTACTATGAGGATTTTTCTGAGCTCGCGGGCTTTAGCTGTCCGGAGTGGTCGCATCTTTCCGCCGGCGACTCGGTCGAATTCAGTAAACGTCTCGTCCCTCACCTGCGCGAGGCGCTCGGAATGTAGATGTCGATCTAAGAAAATCGATTTCATGCCTGACGAGTCCGGCCGCAGCTGGAAGTGCGCTGACTCTGCGCGAGTTGACCGCGTTTATGTGACCAGAGGGGGTAGAGAACTCGACGAAGCGGCCGTAAGAACAAAAGTCAAGGTTGGCGTTCCGGTCCGCGTTCATTACGTGGGTGAAGGCGACAGCATGATGGTCGATCGAGTGATCCTCGACGAGGATTGAGAGCTAAGATCGCGACAAACTAACATTCGCGCCTTTGCCATTCCGCCGCTCGGTAGAATGGCAAGGCGCGTTTTGCGTACGCCGATTCGCCTTCCGGATTCGAAGCCGGGGAGAGCGAGCGAGTCAATGTCTGATTCTTGTAAACTCAAGCTTGGAGCCGTTTGGGTCTTTCAAGATCATGTGGTCGCCCAACAATTCCATCTGATAAAAAGCGGTACCGAATGGCGTCTCAATCTTCACTCGGTTACGGTCCCCGAAACTATATCTGCCTCGAATACTCCCGATTGCGACTGAGCCGTTCTGAGAGAATTCCCAAACGATTGCGTTTGGATCGTCCGAGGTCCGCCATTTACCGACAATGTCGTGGGAAGGACCGCCGCAACCGATCATAGCGCACAGCAAAACTGTCAAGCCGGTTATCATCAACCGACACGTATGTCGGACAAAACTGAGTGGCATGACAGCCGAAATTCTCCATTGCGCCACCGCAATCGCCAGAATGCGCAATCTCGCCACCCGTTTCAATCCTATAAAGTTTTTCTTTGGCGTGACACTTTGGCGTCAGATTGGTTATTTTCCGGCTTACTGGCACCGCGAAGGGAAGTTAGTTGTCTTGAGCCCAACGTCGATTGGCGACCTTACGAGTTCCTTCTAGCGGGGTTGCCTTTATCTGCAAAGTGCCGAGAAAATTTGTGCCGCAAATCGCTATCGCATTTGCGGTTATCCAGCTTGCAAAAAAATGCGAATACGGCGCCGTGCAGTTCGCCTAAAAAGGAATGAAGAAAGTAATATTGAGCATGGCATTGGCAGTCGCAGCGCCGTTTGCGTGGGCACAGGTCTCCGAGACCACTACCACAACGACCACGACTGAGGGCAGCGGCACGATCACGGAGTTTTCTCCGGGTAGCAGCATTGTGCTGAAGGAAACTGCCGGACCAAAACATTATCGCTTCGGAAAAAAGGTCGTTTATGTGACCAGAAGCGGTAGAGAACTCCACGAGGCCACCGTGCGCACACGAATCAAAGTGGGCGTGCCAGTTCGCGTTCATTACGCGGGTGAAGGCGACAACGTGATGGTTGATCGCGTGATTCTCGACGAGGATTAAGAGCTAAGATCGAAAATCAAATTCGCGCCCTTTCTGCTCCGCCGAATTTATTTCGCGGGGAGCGGAGGGGCGCGTTTTTCGTACGCCGATTGGCACCGTCGCTCGTGGAAATTGCTGAGGTTGCGCTAGAGCCTTTGTCGGGCTATACTGAGCAACTGCCGCATCCATTTACCTACCTGGCTCGCCGAATTTCTTCGGAAGCACGAACCGGATGGCCTTTCGCTGCGATTTCTGCAGCAACTCAGTAAATTAGAAGGTTTGTTCGTATGATTAAATCAATCGTTGGTATCGTGTTTGCCACAGCCCTGATGGGTTCAGTGGCTTTCGCTCAAACATCAGCCTCCACCAAGGTTGCAACGCAACCCAATGGAGTGACTGAAACCACGACGACAACGGAGAGTTTTGGCACCGTCACGGAGTTTACTCCGGGCGATTCCCTGACCCTGAGAACCGAAGCAGCCGAACCCGTGCACTACAAGTTCGGCAAGACCGTCGAATACGTGAACGTCCACGGAAAAGTTATCGAAGCCTCAAAAATTAGAAAAGATTCGAAGGTTCGCGTTCACTACGTGAAACAGGGCGACGACATGCTGGTTGATAAAGTCATCCTCACGCCGGAGCGCCACTAAATCTCGGCCCATGTTGCTTGGCTAATTTTGGGCCAAGCTAGCAATTCAGCGCCTGGCGGATCGAGACAGTGCTCGCCGCCAGGCGTTTTGTTTTCCCTGACACGCCGTAGCCTTGGCGAAGGCGGGACCTTGTAAAGCTATGCACCAGGAAAGTGTAGCTTCAGTTTTGCCCTTCTGCAGATCAACGGATGCTCCGGCCGACCTGCTCGACGATCTGCACGTAGGCTTGCAGAGCGGCCGGCGGATTTTCCCCCTTCCATGCAATACAGCCTTCCGTGCTGACAGTTGGATTCAGCGGCCGGAACACGACATTCTCGTGCTCGAGTTTTTTTATTTGCTCCGGCACGAGAGCAACACCCAGCCCCCCGGCTACCGCATGAATCATTGTCCGTTCGAGTTCAACATCCTGCAAAACCTTCGGTGTAAAACCAACGCGTCGACACGTCTTGGTTAGCCAATCTCGATAGGAAGGGTAGCTCGCTTCGGACATGCCAATGAAAAACATAGGCGCGAGAGCTTTCAACTCGACCGTCGTTTTCCCCGCCAGCGGATTGTCTTTCGGCAAGGCGGCAACGGTTTTGTAGGAGGCAATGGTTCGGAATTCCAATCCGCGCCGCCCAATTGGCTCGTGCAATCCAACGAAACCAAGATCCAGCTTGCCGTCTTCAAGCGCGCGAAACTGCTCACCGCACGACAGGTCGAAGAGATTTACCGAAACGGTGGGCAACGATTGATGGAAGGAAGCGAGAGTCTTCGGCAGAAGATCGTAAAAGAGATTGCTGACGTAACCAACATTGAGCGCGCGAACCTCGCCGTTGTGTAATCGCCGGACCGACTCGACAGTTTCGGTTGCGAGAGCAAGAACACGTTTGGCGTCGGCTAGAAATGAGCGGCCCTCGTCTGTCAGGCTTACCTGTTGCTTTGTCCGGTTTAGAAGCCGGACACCGAGCTCTTCTTCCAAATCCTTAATTTGTCGCGTGAGCGAAGGCTGCGCGGTGTGCAGCTTTTCGGCGGCTCTTGTGAAGCTGAGCGCTTCCGCAACGCTGACGAAGTAGCGCAGGTGACGAAGTTCCATCGGGCTAAGACATCCGCGACTCGGCACGTTAATGCAAAAAAGAATTTTCGATTATGACGGACCGCTCGCTTACAGGGAGACCGCCATACCTAAAAAGTATTACGTGCTACCAAGAAGATATTGGCCGAGCAAGAGCAGGCGGGGTAACGCTGCTTTGCCATTTATGAACCGAAATGCCTCGGCTGTTTGGAAAGGTACCCTTCATGGAGGGGAAGGCAAACTGACCACCGAGAGCGGTGTCCTCTCGAAAACACAGTACTCATACCGAACGTCTTTCGACGAAGGCATCGGAACCAATCCGGACGAGCTCATAGCCGCATCGCTGGGCGGATGTTTTTCAATGGCCCTGTCCAATGAGCTCGGTCTTTGCGGTTTTCACCCCAAGAGCATCGAAACGACCGCGACTGCAACGCTGGAAGATTTGGCCGCCGGCTGGACGGTCACGCACATTCAACTCGATGTCCACGCCAGCGTTCCGGACGCCTCTCCGGCGCGTTTCATGGATGCGGCGCTCGCGGCAAAAACAAACTGCCCTATCGCTCGTCTGCTCAACACCACCATCTCCATGGCGGCAAGTCTCGACCCATGATTGAACCCATGATATCAAATGCGTCGATTAGCCAAGCGAAGCTAATGCCGGCCAGCGGGAGAGGAAACTCGTTGGAGCTCGCCCTGGAAGTATCGGAGCTGCGTTACCGCCGGTTATTCGAAACCGCGCAGGACGGCATCCTGATTCTCGACGCCGACAGCGGCAAGATCATCGACGTGAATCCATTTCTGCTCGATTTGCTCGACTATCCTTTCGAAAGCATAATCGGCCTCCAGCTCTGGGAGATCGGCCTGTTCGAAGACATCGCGGCGAATCAGGCCGCTTTCGAAAAGCTGCGAACAGAGGAGTACATCCGGTACGAAAATCACCCGCTCCGGACGAAGGCCGGCAAGCAGATCCAAGTCGAGTTTGTCAGTAATGTCTACTTTGTCGGCACAGCCAAAGTGATCCAATGCAACATCCGCGATATCAGCCGGCGGGCTGAATTTCAGGCGGCGTCCAAAAGCCACGCCGATACGCTCGAGCTCGCAGGCAGAGCAAGAGATGAAGTGATCGCTGTGCTCTCTCACGAGCTGCGCACTCCGCTCGGCGCCATCTCCTCAATGATCGACTTGCTCGAGATGGGTCACGATCCCGTCGGCATGCCCGACCAGACGGATTTGCCACCGCTATTCGATAAGTCCGCGTTGGCATTCATCCGTCGCAATGTTCAAAGTCTCGTGCGTCTAGTCACCGAGTTGCTCGAATCCACCCATATCGCGAACGAGCCCTTGGGGCTGGAGCTCGTGAAGCTAGACGCGCACGAGGTGATCCGCTTCGCGCTCAAGAATCTCCAGAGCCAGCACAAAGGGGCGGGGATTGGGATCGACGTTCGGTTGCAGGCTCGACATAGCCACATCCGAGCCGATGCGCTCAAGCTCGAACAGGTTCTCTCGAATCTAATTGGGAACGCGCTGAAGTTCACGCCGCAAGGCGGCAAGGTTTCGATCGTCACGCGCAACGAGGCAAGCGGCAAGCTGGTCATCGAAGTGAGCGATACCGGGATTGGCATTCCGGCAGACGCACTTTCGCGGATTTTTTCGCCGTTCGAGCAAGGGGATTCGTCCATTCATTCACGCTACGGCGGTCTCGGTCTCGGCCTTTCGATTGCGCGTACTTTAATGAAAGCGCAAGGCGGCACTCTGGAAGTGGAGAGCGAGGGACCGGGTCAAGGCGCAAAGTTTACCGCGCGTTTCAAAATAGACGATTCGCTTTCCGATTTCATAACCCAACGTCCTATTCAGCTCGAAAGCAGTCCGCCTCCCGGCACAAAGACCGGCGTCGCCGCGTCTATTAATTCAGCAAACGGAAAATTGTAATCCTATGGAACTCACCATCACTCAAAACGGCGCTCTCTACGCCATACAACACAGGCCAGCCCCAAGACATCGGGGAAATCTGCAGAAGCGGGTGGGCGCAGACCAGACTCGGGCTCTCCCGACTTTAACAACATCTATGAAAAAGCTTACGATGCGGCTGATTCCGGTAGGAAAGGCCCAGTCCGCGCTACAAAATAATGGAGCGCAAGTCGCTGACGCATTCCCCGAATACCGGGTGGCGGCATAAGAGCCGGCTTGTCGGCCGTAGATTAAAGCTGCGGCGAAGCTAATCCCGCGGCCTGCTGGAGGGGATGGAGCCCGCCAGTCTCATCCATCGTCATTTCGTGAGATTGCTTTTTGTCGCTCTCGAACAATCCCGTTTGTTGGGCGGCGAAGTTGCGATCCAAGACGTCGAGATTGGCTTCGTCGTTCAGTTGGATCGATCGGTTATCGAAATTGCCTGAGCCGACGGACACAAACGTGTCGTCGACGACGATGAGCTTCACGTGCACCATCGTCGGCTGATATTCGTAGATTTTGATGCCGGCCTTAATCAGTTCCGGCCAATGGCGCTTTGATGCGGCGCGGACAAGTTTTTGATCGATAAATTTTCCAGGCACGATGATTTGGATTTTCACGCCGCGTTCGGCGGCAGCGATCAATTCTTTGCGGGTAAGATCATCAGGCAGAAAATAAGCATTCTCGATGCGCAACGTTTTCTGCGCGGAAGCAATCGCCAGGAGATACATCAAATCGAGATTGGTGTTGCGCGTTGAGCTCCTGATCGCTTGAGCAAGATACGGTCCGGTGTACCGCTTCCGCCGGCGTGTAGGAAACGCCGTTGCGAATAAACGTCGCGTCCGACTTGGCGATGTGATCGATGAGGTAATTGACTGTTTGTTCAAGCGATTCGGCGCCGAATGTTTCACCAGCGAAAGTGCCAATTGAAATCGCCAACACAAGTTGGCGGCGGGCGCTGCGCCACAGCGCCAAAAGCAGACACGTCATTTTCACAATATCATTATAAGTCGCTGAAGCGACAGATGTAAAAACTTACCACCGGTCGTAGCATTGACGCGGCGCGCGACTCGTTCCGCGCCCAAATACTCGGTGCGTTGAAAATGAAAACGCCGGCCCGCGAGCCGGCGTTTCAGAAAACTGTACTATCGCCCAGGTTTATCGGCGGTCGTTGTCGCGATGATCGTTTTGTTGATCATCATGACGGTCCTGCCCATTATGCCGGCGCTGTTCCCCACGGACGTATTGGCCGTGAATCCAATGATTCCTCTCGCTGTGGCCCGGGACCCACACCATTTCATTGTCGCCAGCCCAATAGCGGGCGCCATGGGTGTAGAATGGCCGGTCGCCAATCTGGATTGAAATGCCATCCGCCCGAAGAGCGGCTGGTAGAAGAATGCTCGCCGCTATGGCAACGAGCAGAAGTTTGTTTTTAATCATACGCCACTGATTCACGCGGCGCAGCGCCCTGGCCAATACCTTCTTGGGTAGCACGTAATACTTCTTAAGTATGGCCGTCTGCCAGTGAGCCAGCGGGCCTGTCACAATTTCGACGGTTATCGTTTTGGCTTTGTCTCGAAGTGATAGGAAGTGTTAAAGACCATCTTTCCGTTATCCGTTATAATTGAAAACGCGACGCTTCCCCGGTCACCTGATGACGGTGTTGCCCTCCCGAGCACGACATGAGTTTTTCCGTCTTTGCGCGTGACGGCCTTGCCGGTAAAGCCGATCGCTGTTCCCTTCTGGACCTTCCGAACCGAATCATCGGATGCCGCCAGGAGTAAAGTGCCTTTCTCACTCTTAAAAAAATACGGCCGCACCTTGAGTTGATAGTTGCCCACATAATTTCCGCCCCGATGCGTAAGCGGACTGACGATCAAGCCAGCTTTCCCCAGGGCGACGGAAGTGGAGCTTGGATCAATAAACAGTTTGCGTGTGACTGCGTCCGATGTCTCCGCCGTCGGATTAGACCTTTCCGCATGAATGCAACTTGTGACCCCCAGTATTAGAAAAGCGAAAACCGTGATCGCCAGCCTCATGATCCGGGAGAGACGCAGCTTGTCGCAAAGGTAAGTCCCGTTAGAGCAGCGACTTGGACTGTGAGCCGAGCGGTTTTCACGTCCAACGAGCCAAGATCGTCTGCGGCTACCAAGCACGCGAGTGAAAACCTGAAGCAGTGTTTTAGTCATCGGAAACGAAATCAGGGTAGCACCAAGTGAAAATTTGCTGCAAGATCGTCAACGGTTCGAACGCAGAAAAGCAGATGCGAAGTTTGAGGCGACCTTCGGGATTGAATTTATAACTTCTGGACTTGTGAAAGTGCGCGGGTAAAAGTAGAAATCATCGCATGGGTTTAATTATTCTTATCGTTATAATTCTGTTGTTAATCGGGGCTTTCCCGACAGGCGGTTATGGATTCGGCTACCGGTCGCACGGCATAATCGGAACGATTCTCATAATCGTTTTGATTCTGTATTTGCTCGGTCGCCTGTAAAGTGCGCGATGTAGATGGATCGCTCGCTCGGCATTGATTTGTTGCGAGTGATTGCAACCAGCGTGTGTGATCACCGCTTTAGGGCTACCAGCCTGCTCGGCGGACCCACATCATCGCGGCGTTTAATTTCCTCTATGACATCTTCGCCAATGATCTGCAGCAAACGCTTTTCGCGTTCGGTCATTCGGCGTGGCTTGACATCGAGGATGCAGAGCGAGCCAATCGGAAGGTCGTTGCTGCGGAGCGGAACGCCAGCGTAAAAGCGCAGGCCGCGCTCTCTTAATAAGGGGTTGTTTGCAAATCTTCGGTCGCGTGAAAGGTCTTCGACCACAAGTAATTCGTCGTTCGCGACCACATGGCCGCAGACCGAAAGCTCGCGCGACGTCCGCTGCATTCCCGCGATTTCCTCCGGCAGTCCGACTTGCGATTTAAACCACTGGTGATCGCGATCGATGAACGTTATAAGCGCAATCGGCACCTCAAAAATGCGCGCCAGTTTTTTCGTGATGCGGTCGAAAACTTCTTCGCGCGTGCCATCCGCCAGATGCAAACGAGCCAGCTCTTCGAGGCGGTTTTCCTCGTTGTCTGGGATCGCGCCGGGGATCATCTCATCGGCAATCGAAACAGAAAACTTCGCGAGCTGTACCACTGCTTCGGCGAGCGACAGCACTACTTCGTCCGCACCGGAAGACCGCAGCCGTTCTCCCGCGCCCGCCATGTTTTCGGTCGCGCCCCAAATTCCGACCACGATCTTCACGTGTGGCAATTGGGCGCGAAGTTTCGTGCTGAGATAGCGCGCATGGATCAGGGTGGAGGGTGTGACAACCGAGATGCAAATCGCTTCGGGATCCGACTTCGCCGCCATCTCGACGAGTTCGCCGCTGCTGAGCACCGCCGAGGCATTCTCAGCATCGAAATCTTGTTGTCGAAGCAGCTGCACGAGCATCGCTCCCGCAAGTTCATCACGGTAGGCCCGAGCCGGTACGCAAAGGACGCGGCACGTGGGAGAAGAGATAGGAAAGGGAGTGTGCTCGGCGACCGTCTTGTCCGCTTCCAACTGCGACTTCGACGGCGGGGCCGAGCCGAGATCTTCGATCAGATCGTGGATGTGACGATGAATCGCGGAACGATGTTCGGCGTCCAACTCGTCGCGTTGAGCGTCCATTTCCGCGAGCGTGACCGTCGGGATCAGAACGGAATCGTAAAGAGAAGTGAGTGAATTTGTTTTCACGTACGCTTCCGCCAGGTCGTGCGCTTCATCCAAACCGAACGCGAGCAGTCTGTGATAACATTCCTCGTGTGGAGCGAGTGCTTGCTCTTCGCTTAGGAGCACGCTCAAGAATTGCAACTTCGGCACGTGCCGGCCCATCACGGCAACGCAGACGGTCAGCGGGGTCGCGAGCACGAGACCGATCGGTCCCCAGAGCCACGTCCAGAAAACCGCCGCGATGATCAGCGCGATGGACGAGACGCCGGTGCTGGATCCGTAGAGCCACGGCTCGAGCGCATTTGTATTGATTAATTCGAGGACGACGAAAAGACCGAGCGTCAGAAGCGGGCTGAGCCAGCTCGTCGAAACTGCAAACGAAATCAGCACAGGAACCGCGGCTGCGATCCAAACTCCCACGTACGGCACGAATCGCATGATCGCCGCGAAAGCACCCCAGAGCGCAGCGTTCGGTACGCCGATGAAGTAGAGTCCGATCGCAACGCACGCGCCAAAACTCACGTTCACCAGAAGTTGCATCGTAAGGTAACGGGCCACGCGGCTCCCGGCGTCGTCCATCGCCCGCGTGGTCGCGCTGATTCGGCCTTGCCCGATGAGGCGAATCATTCGGCCGCGCAGGTCTTCGCGCTTCAACAGCATGAAGATGACGAGAAAAAAAACGAGGCAGGCTGTCCCAAGCGGTCCGAGCAATCCAGTCGCGGCGTTTTGCAGGATTTGCGGAAGACGGCTTTGCGATTCGACGATCCGAACCGGCATTGGTTGTTGAGCCGCGGGCACGTTGCGAGCGCGTGCGGCCGCAGTGGCTTTTGTTTCCGGCACCGGACCGGCCGCGTTCGCCGGCGACTCGGAGGAATCCGGTAATTGCTTTCGCAGCTCGGAAACGCTTTGTGATAAGCGGCCAAGCGCACCGCCGGTGGGGAGTCGGATCGCGTGCAATTTGTTGTCGATGTTGGTCTGGTAGTCGGGAAGCTTCGCCGCGAGGTCGATCAGTTGACGTGTTAAGAGCCATCCCGCTCCGCCGACGACGCCGAAAAGCATCGCCACGACGATCAGAACAGCCGCGATACGTCCGATCCAGCGTTCAATGTAGCCGACCAGTGGTGCAACCAGGAAGGTCAGCATCGCCGCGAGCGCGAGCGGAATAAGCAGTTGGCGTCCGACGTAAAGAATGGTGACGACGAACGCCGTCAGCAAAATCATCCAGATCCCTACAAGCGCGGCGCTAGAGGCATTCTTCGTCGCTCGCATGGCATGTCATCCATCGCCCACGGCGCAGCCTCTAGCAAATGCGCAGCACGGCGCCCGCGCGCACAGCGGTTTACGCGCCGTGAAGTATATTTAGCCTTGAGCTAAAAAACGTGGAGCACTTTGAGGACGACGATGATAACGACAACGACCCCGATGATGTAAAAGATGTTTCTGTTCACGGATCGTGAATAACACGTCGCTATCTCTGGCGGCAAGTAATTCTGTCGGCGCAACAAGAAAACTGAGCGAGTTGTTGATGCGCCGCCCGAATGGATAACCGACGCGCTGTCCGTCGGTTCGAATCGGCTGCATACGGACGCCTCCCATACCTAAAAAGTATGACGCCGAGCTTACGAAGTATTGGCTGGATAGGGACGGTAGCCTTATTCACAGTTCCTGCCGCATCCATTTACCTACCTGGTTCGCCGAATTCCTTCGGATGCACGAATCAGGTGGCCTTTAGCTGCGATCACTGCAGCAACTTAGTAATTAGAAAGTTAGTCTTATGATTAAATCAATCCTTAGCGTCACGTTCGCCACAGCCCTTATGGGATTAGTGGCTTACGGGCAAACATCTACGTCCTCCACCACCGTTGCGACGGGGACCAATGGAGCGACTGAAACCACGACCACGACAACCGAAAGTACTGGCACCGTCACGGAATTCACTCCGGGCCACGTCCTATTCCTAAAAACTGAAGCAGCCGAGCCTGTGCGCTACAAGTTCGACAAGACGGTCACATACGTGACTTCAGATGGAAAAGTGATCGAAGCTTCAAAAATCAGAAAAGATTCGAAGGTTCGCGTTCACTATGTCAAACAAGGCGACGACATGCTGGTTGATAAGGTGATTGTAACGCAAGACCGCGACTAAACCGTTAACGTTTTGCTTGGCTATTCTAAAACCAAGCTAACAATTCAGCGCCTGGCGGATCGAGACAGTGCTCGCCGCCAGGCGTTTTGTTTTCCCTGCCACGCCGTAGCCTTGGCAAAGGCGGGTTTTCTACTTTCTAATTCTCTTCGCATCTGCTGCGCCTCCTCCGGTTCTGTTGTCGATCTTGTAACGGCGGATCACGCGTTTCTTAACGTACACAAGATTAGGGTCGACTCTGACAATAAGCGGTGAGCGCGATGCGCCGAGATGGCTTTAACTCAATCCAGAAAGGTAAAAAAATATGAATACATTAATAACATGGAATCAGCTTAGAGAGATGGAAGAAGCAACGCAAAATCGCTTCAATCGTTTCTTGGGCGGATTTCCGAACAGAATGGGCAATGGGGAGACCCACAGCCTGACAGTCGCAGATTGGTCACCGGAGGTTGATATCAGTCAGGATGATCGCGGGTACCTCCTCAAAGCTGACCTGCCTGAAATGAAGAAGGATGACGTTAGGGTAACAGTCGAAGATGGCATCCTCTGCGTTTCCGGAGAACGCAAAAGCGAGAAGGAAGATCAGAAACGAAAATTCCATCGCATCGAGCGATCCTTTGGTAATTTCCGGCGCAGCTTCACGCTGCCTGAAGATGCCGATAGCACGAAAGTGACGGCGGAGTTCCGCGACGGAGTGCTGAAAGTGCACCTCCCGACGACGGCGAAAGCCAGAATCAAAAGCCATCGAAGTTAAAGTGGCGTAATGCGCTAACACTGACGGCGAGCGTGCGGAGGAAGTTCCGTGCGCTCGCCCCACAGTGTAAGGCGGCTAACTTAGTCGCCTTCTCGCTTATAATCGACGTCGGCCCCTAAGCCTATGGAACAGATAAAACCTAACCACTCCGGGGGCGCGGATTTCGAAGCCCGCACAGTCAAGGACATCATCGAGCCTGCGAAGAGCATTTTTAATAAGGTTTCTGTAAAGGCGGCTTTGGACGAAATGCAGGCGCGGGCAATCGATTCGTCACCTGTAATCGATCAACGCGGCGAATTATTGGGTACCGTGTCGAAGAACAAAATGAACCGGAAGGTGGGTGGTTTGGGGCACGATCCCAAGACAGAACCGGTAGAAGCACACATGGAAAAAAACAGTGCCTATTGCTTCGAAGACCAGACGGTCGCGGAGGCGGAGCAAATGATGCTCAACGCAAAGGTCGGCGAAGTTCCTGTAGTAACCCGCGAAAAATTGCTGGTAGGAACAATAAATATTGAAGCGATTGCACAGGAGAAAAGACGGAGAGAAAACGCTTGGAACCTCTGAAATCCCGCGCCGAGCGCCACAATCGGGTGTTCGATTACCGCTACTCCACCACGAGTAATCAACGAATCCCTCAAAGCTAAAGGGCGTGGTTTACCGAAACTTTAACCTGCGCCATTGGCCGTTTTTACCGAGCGTCGCAGCTTCGGAAGCGATTCGCGAAATTGCGTGGGAGAGCGACCGACGATTCGCTTAAACGCGCGATTGAAGTTGGTCATGGATTGAAATCCGCATGCGAAGGCAGCTTCGCTAATTCGCGAGTTGGGATTGAGCAAAAGCGTCTTCGATTTCTCCACTCGGACTCTGGAGAGGTAGTCGATGAAACTTATCCCGGTCGCTTTCTTGAACATCTTGCAAAAGTAATGCCTGCTGATGTTAGCAGCGTGGGCTACCCGCCCGAGCGACAGCGGCTCCGCCTGATGCTTCTCGATGAATTGCCGCGCTCGCGCCATGTTCGCGGACTCGTCCTTTTCGCGCCTACCACCAGTTGATTCGACAAGATCGAAAGGTGTTGCGCAAAAATACTCAGGAGCCGCAACATCGCGCGATACCGGTCCGGCGATAAAACGCACGTCCGAAAATAAGCCCGCTCGAGTTGCTTCCAATCCGTCTTGTAGCCCCACGCGCGGAGCTGCCGGGTAATGGTCGCGAAGTGTTTCTTAGTCGGGTTCTTGAGCATCACTTCGCCGGTCTCGAGAAAACCAAGAATGTGGTCGCCTACATACACCGGCACTGCACTTTCGGAGAGTCCCGCAAACCAGGTAACGGTGCGCGTTGTCGAGTCCGGTTCTCGAGATGCGTCGGTTTGGGCCCTTAAGCACGCGGCGCGAGCCTTGTTGAAACGAGCCAGAATTGACGCGAGTGAGTCGCGATCCTCTTTTCCATGGTGCGCCGGCGACCACGAATCGTGCCCTCGGATATTAAGCGGCAAACCCATGGCTTCGCTGAAAGCCCGCTCGTAATCTTTGAAAATCTGCGAGCGCGAAAGATGTCGCATCACTTCCTGATCAGAGGATCGGGATGCGCTCCGTTTGCCTTTCGAAATTCTACGGGCCGCGCCCTTCATGCCGGCAGTGCCTCGGGCTGCTCACGCAAAACCATCAATTGATTGCTGCTCAGCGACAGCATCGCGCAGGCGTTCGTCACAGCCACACAATAATCTAGCCGCTTAAGATCGTCGCGGATTCTTTCTCGGTCGTGAGTGAAAAGCGGAGTTTCTCTCCATTTCTTTGTGCGAGAAAAGACGTGATTTTTGAATGCGGTTTGCATTTTATCCATAAGTTAGCGAGTGACTGAAATCGCGATCGTGGGTGGCGGTGCCGCTGGTTTTTTTGGTGCGATCGCTGCGGCGCGCGCCAATGAAAATTGCAGAGTTTCGCTTTTCGAGCGCAGCGCGCAATTTCTTTCCAAGGTGCGCATTTCAGGTGGCGGACGTTGCAATGTAACGCACGTTTTAATCGATCCACGGATGTTCACGACACGTTATCCGCGCGGCGAGCGGGAGCTAATTTCGCCATTACACCGATTTTCAGCCGATGACACAATTGCCTGGTTTGAAGCGCGCGGCGTACGCCTCAAACGTGAAGAGGACGGGCGAATCTTTCCGGTGACAGATTCATCGAAAACCGTCATCGATTGTTTGATTAAGGAAGCGAAGGCAGCAGGGGTGCGACTATTCACCCGCAATGGCATCGAAAGCGTGCGCGTCCGAGCCCAAGGCGGGTTTGATTTGAAATTGAATGATGGCGAATCGACGGCGTGCGACCGGCTGCTCCTTGCTACGGGTGGTTGCCGAAGCGTCGGCGGCGCCGAACTCGCGCGTTCGCTCGGTCACACGATCGAACCGCCGGTGCCGTCGCTCTTTTCGCTCCATGTTCCAGCGCCCTGGCTGCGATCGTTGCCCGGGATATCCGTTAGCGACGTAGAATTGACCGTGGAAAAATTGCGCGAGCGCGGGCCGTTGCTTATCACGCACAACGGAATCAGCGGGCCCGCCGTGTTGCGGCTCTCAGCCTGGGGCGCCCGCACTTTGCACGGGAAGAACTATCGGTTCTCGCTCCGTGTGAATTGGATTCCCCAACTGTGTGAAAACGAACTCCGGATCGAATTTCAATCGCGGAGACAAATGGAACCGACCCGGCGAGTAAATAATTCACCCATCGGCGCAATTCCGGCGCGACTTTGGGAAAAGCTGGTTTCAAACGCCGGCATTTCTCCGGAAACGATTTGGACCTCGCTTACGCGCGCTGGAATGAATGAATTGATTCGGCTGTTGCGCGCGACGGAACTCGAGGTCGACGGGAAGTCGCTGAACAAAGAGGAATTTGTCACTTGCGGTGGCGTGCGATTGCGCGAGATCAATTTCAAAACCATGGAAAGCCGGATCACGCCGAATCTCTACTTCGCCGGAGAGCTGCTCGACATCGACGGCATCACGGGCGGCTTCAATTTCCAGGCCGCTTGGACCACTGGGTGGATTGCGGGACACGCTATGGCTGGAGTCGACCTTGAACCGCTCGCATGACCTGGCGAAATCAGAATTGTAGGGCGTCCGCCGCGGCGGATGCCGATCTAATTACTCCGCCGGCTCGCAGAGACGGCCTAGAATTGCGTAACCGGAACAAAAAATCTGACGCATGAGTCGTAGAAATTTGTCTGCACAGAAATTGGACGCCGCGCTGGCGGAAGTGCGACAAGTTTATGTCGATCTCGCGCAAAGGCCGAGCCAGCGCAATTGCCTGCGCAAGACGGAATGTTGTCATTTCAAACTGACCGGACGCACTCCCTATCTGACGAAAGGCGAGGCGGTCGTCGCGGCCAAGGCGTTTCGCGCCACCGGGCGAAAATCGCTCCCGGAAAATGCTGATGGATCGTGCCCAATGCTTCAACAAGAAACAGGCAACTGCCTGATCTACCAAGATCGGCCATTCGGTTGCCGCACGCACTTTTGCGCCGCTGCCGGTGGACCAATCGCGCGTCGCGAAGTCCTTAACCTGATCCGGCGCCTCGAAGATGTCGATTTTGCACTAAACGGAAACGGTCCGCGCCCTTTGCAGAATGCGGTCGCCGACGTGCTCGAAGAAACGCGATAAACGCGCGCGGCCGCGATCCATCTACTTCTTCTTGGATTCCTTCTTGGACTCGCGCTTCGGTTCCTTCGCTTCCTTCGGCTCTTTTGATTCTCTCTTCGATTCGCCGGGGCGATAGTCTTCCTGTTCGGCGGCGGCGAATGCTTTCTCCAGACCAACCATGTCTTCGCCCGGCTTGAGGGTGTCGAACGCTTCGGATTCCTTGCGCAATTCCTCTTCGGAATAGTTGGCGGCCTTGATCGATAACCCGATCCGGCGCTCGACTTTGTCCACTTTGATGACGCGCGCTTCGACTTCCTGGCCGACTTTGAGGATGTCCTTCACTTTGGCGACGTGGTTTTCGCTTAACTGCGAGATGTGGACGAGACCGTCGATGTCGTCGTTTAGTTGTACGAACGCACCGAAGCTGGCGAGCTTGGTCACTTTACCCTTCACCAGATCGCCGATCTTGTATTTCTGATCGATGTTCTTCCACGGATCTTCGGTCAGCTGTTTGATCCCGAGGCTGATCCGCTGGTTCGTTTTGTCGATGTCGATAACTTCGGCTTCGACCTCGTCGCCTTTCTTAAAGACTTCGCTCGGGTGATTGACCTTCCGGGTCCAGCTCAAATCGGAGACGTGGATCATGCCGTCGATCCCTTCATCGAGCTCCACGAACGCGCCGTACGCGGTCATGTTGCGAATCTTGCCTTTGACGCGGCTGCCGATGGTGAATTTATGCTCGATCTCGTCCCACGGATTCGCTTCGAGCTGACGCAGGCCCAGCGAGATTTTCTGTTCCTCTTTGTTTACGCCGAGCACAACGGCTTCCACTTCCTGGCCAACGGTCAAAATGTCGGACGGACGCATGACGCGCTTCGTCCACGAAAGCTCGGAGACGTGAATAAGACCTTCGACGCCCTCTTCCAATTCCACGAACGCGCCGTATGGAACGAGGTTCGTGATTTTGCCTTTCACCTTTTGGCCGGCCGGGAAACGCTCTTCAATCTGGTCCCACGGATTTTTCTGGGTCTGCTTCAGACCTAACGAGACACGCTCTTTCTCTTTATTGATGTCGAGCACGACCACTTCGAGCTGCTGGCCGATTTTCACCAGCTCGCTCGGATGCCCAAGCCGGCCCCAGGTCATGTCAGTGATGTGAAGGAGCCCATCCATTCCGTCGAGATCGATGAATGCGCCGAAGTCGGTCAGATTTTTCACCGTGCCATGCACCTTGTCGCTAACCTTCACGCCTTCCATGAATTTCTGACGCTTCTCGCTTCGCTCCTGCTCGATCAGTTCGCGCCGGCTTAGCACGACATTCCGGCGATCGTCGTTGATCTTAACGATCTTGAAATCGTAAGTGTTGCCGACGAACTGCTGCAAATCTTTTGGCGGCACGATGTCGATCTGCGACGCAGGCAAAAATGCTTCTACGCCGATGTTCACCATCAGTCCGCCTTTGACGACCGATTTGACTTTGCCTTTGATCAGGCCGTCGCCTTGAAACACGCCGGCGATCTTGTTCCAATTCTGGCGATACGCTGCCTTCTCTTTCGAAAGGACGACCATACCCTCGTCGTTCTCCAGCCGTTCGAGCAAAACATCGACCTCGTCGCCGACCTCGAGATTCTCGACGTCTTCAAATTCAGCAAGTGGAATGACGCCCTCGGATTTGTAACCGATGTCGACCAGCACTTCGCGGGGACGAATTTCCAGAATTCGTCCTTTGACGATGCTCCCTTCCCTGAAGTCCGGCATCGGCTTCGACATGACATCCTGCATTTGAATCATAATTAAAAAAGGGCCTCCCCGGGGCGTGGCGACGTTCTCATCGAACGTCGATCTTTCCGCTCAGCTGAGCAGCGGAAAACGGAGCGCCACAGTAGCCAGATTCGGGGCAGCGGTCAACTCTGGGGAGCGCACGCGCCTCGCGTTCTGGCGATGGCGTCCTCGCCAACGCGAACTTCTCATCAGAAAGATTGTTTCGGCGAAGGCGCCAGAACAACACGCGAGGGCGCGTGCGCTCCCCATCCCTTGAGCAGACCCCGTTTCTCTCCATATTTAGTCCGAAATGTGGATATTACGTCTCAGAAAGGGTTCGCAAGCCCCGCTCATTTCGGGGTTGTCGATCTTGGCAACCATTGTCGCGACTGCTTCAATTCGTGCTCAGCTCGATGATCTGTCCCTCCTGACGCAACCTCCAGCCGAGCAAAAGGTTATCGCGGCGATCAAGTCGCCCGAATTGAGCGTCGTTCATCTTTGGGCGCCGTGGTGCTCGAATTGCCAGGCGGAATTGAAAAGCGGCGGCTGGCTGAAAATGGTGAAAGACAATCCGCAGGTGAAATTCTATTTCGTGTCGGTCTGGAACGGTGGCGAAGACGGTCGTGCCATGCTGAAGAAATTTGAGATCGCCGATCAATCGAACGTCTCCATTCTCGCCGACCCCGGCCCGCGGAAGGGTGACAACAAGATCAAGCAATTTGCCGGGCTCCCGCTTTCCTGGATTCCGACTACCTGGGTTTACAAAGGCGGCGACCTTCGTTATGCGCTGAATTACGGCGAAGTTCAGTTTCCAGTGCTGCAACAACTTCTCGAGGACAGCAAATCGGAATGGTCTCACAAGGGCGAGCCTTCAGTTCAATGACGGCTGCAACGTTTTCGCCGAGGAGCGCAAAAGTGAAATTTCGGCTCGCTGGCGGAGCGCAGCCGCTGGTTCTTCTGCCGGCGCAGGTGAACGATCAGGGGCCGTTCGATTTCATTCTCGATACCGGCGCAGGCACCTCTCTGCTTTCATCGGAGTTAGCGAACCAACTCGACGTGAAGGTCATCGGCTCGAAAGAAGGCCACAGCGCTGGCGGCAAGGTTTCAGTCTCGCTGGCGAAAGTCGCTTCGCTCGCAGTCGGTCAAACGAAATTAAACAATGTCGATGTTGGGATTGTTGATCTAAGCCACATCGGTAAGACCATTGGGGCAAAGATCGACGGCGATCTGGGCTACAACTTTCTCAAGCATTTCCGGATCACGCTCGATTACAGTAATTGCGAGATCCACTTCGATAATCCGAAACGGATCGAGAGTTTCGATCGCTCCGCGCAAACTGAAGTGACGATGCATTTGGCGAATCCCGCCAAACCACTCATTCTGGTTGAGATTTACGCAAACGGACGCGGGCCATTTCAGTTTGCGGTCCAGTCACAACCGGTGGCGCATACGTCAATGTTACGGCTGGCCTGCTGCAGTCATTTCAGCTCGGCGGCGCCAAGACCGGCAATATGACAGTGGTCGTGGCTGATTTTTTTGCGATGCTGAGCAATGCAATCGGGGCAAGACTCGACGGCATTGTCGGTTACAATTTTCTTCGAAACTACAAAGTGGTGATCGACTATCCCGGCGAAACGTTCAGTCTGATTTAAGCATGGTCGAACTTTCAATTGCGCCGTCGACGACCGCGAGCAAACCGCCCGCGATTCTTTCGCTGATCGGCGAGACGCCGCTGGTAGAGATTACGCGGATCGACACCGGGCCGTGTCAACTTTTCCTGAAACTGGAAAATCAAAATCCGACCGGCTCGATCAAGGACCGCGTCGCGCTCGCTATGATCGAAGCGGCCGAGGGCGAAGGAAAACTAAGACCGGGCGGCACTGTGATTGAAGCTACCGCCGGCAATACCGGTCTCGGTCTCGCGCTCGTCGCCGGCGCGAAAGGTTATCGCGTCCTCCTTGTTATTCCCGACAAGATGTCGCAGGAAAAGATCTCGCACGTCAAAGCGCTCGGCGCCGAAGTACGACTGGCGCGGTCGGACGTGACGCGTGGTCATCCCGAGTATTATCAAGACGTTGCAGCGCGGCTGGCCGAGGAAATTCCGGGCGGCTTTTATGTGAATCAGTTTGGCAATCCCGCGAATCCGCTTGCGCACGAACGCACCACCGGGCCTGAAATCTGGGAACAAATGCGGCACGATGTCGACGCAATCGTGGTCGGTGTCGGGTCAGGCGGCACGCTCACCGGGCTTGGCCGGTTCTTTAATCGCGTCAAACCACGGCGTGGCATCGAAATGATTTTGGCAGACCCGACCGGCTCGATTCTTTATGAGTATGTCAAGACCGGCAAACTGGTCGAATCGGGAAGCTGGGCGGTCGAAGGAATCGGTGAGGATTTTGTTCCCGAAATTGCCGACATGTCTTTTGTCACCGACGCGTTCGAGATCGATGACGAGGAGAGTTTCGCCATCGCGCGGGAGTTGTTGCGCCAGGAAGGAATTTTTGGCGGCTCATCGACCGGCACACTCGTGGCCGGCGCGCTCCGTTATTGCCGGCAGCAAACCAAACCGAAACGCGTCGTCTCTTTCGTTGCCGATACCGGTAACAAATACCTTTCGAAGATGTACAATGATTTCTGGATGGCGGAGCAGGGATTCATCCACCGCCCGCCGCAGGGCGATCTGAGCGATTTGATTTCGCACCGCTACGAAGCCGGCGAAGTCATCTCGGTCGGGCCGAGTGACTCTTTGCTGACCGCGTTCAAACGGATGCGCGACGCAGATGTCTCGCAGCTTCCGGTTGTTGACGAGAGCGGACGCGCAGTCGGGATTCTTGATGAGTCCGACCTGCTCGTGAAGGTGCATCGCGATTCGACCCGTTTTAACGACCGGGTGAAACAGGCGATGACCGACCGCCTGGAAACGCTTCCGCCGACGGCAAAGATCAACGACTTACTCGGGGTGTTCGATCGCGGGCGCGTCGCCATCGTCATGGACGGTGATAAATTCCTCGGCCTGATCACGCGGACGGATTTGCTTTCTTATTTGCGGTTGCACATGCCGAGATCGTCAGTGCCAGTGAGCCGGGAGTATTTGTAAGAGCGGAGCGGCACGATCCACCTAATCCGTTTTGATCCGTGTAATCCGCGGTTAGATTAAATCGAGATGAACAAGCAGCAGGGATTTGCCACACGTGCCATTCACGCCGGGCAGGAGCCCGATCCATCCACCGGCGCGATCATGACGCCGATCTACGCGACATCCACCTACGTCCAGGAAAGCCCGGGAAAGCACAAAGGTTATGACTACGCGCGGTCGATTAATCCGACGCGGCTCGCTTACGAAAAGTGCATCGCCGATCTCGAAAGTGGAACGCGCGGGTTCGCTTTCGCTTCCGGACTTGCAGGCATGGCCACGGCGCTCGAAGTGCTGGAGAGTGGTTCGCATATTGTCGTGAGCGACGATCTTTACGGCGGAACGTTCCGGCTTTTCGAAAAAGTCCGCCGCCGTTCCGCCAATCTTGACTTCACATTTGTCGATCTGACGGACGCGAGCCGGTTTGAGCGCGAGATCAAAAAGAACACGCGCATGGTTTGGATCGAAACACCGAGTAACCCGCTGCTCAAGCTGATCGATCTGGAGGCGATCGCGAAAGTCGCCCGCGAGCAGAGGATCATTTCAGTGTCCGACAACACGTTTGCCAGTCCGTGGATCCAGCGTCCGATCGAGTTCGGATTCGACATGGTGATCCATTCCGCAACCAAATATCTCAATGGACACTCGGACCTGGTCGGCGGCGTCATTGTCGTTGGCGAAGACAAAGAGCTCGCCGATCAAGTTGCCTTTTTGCAAAATTCAGTCGGTGCAATCGCGGGAGCGTTCGATAGCTTTCTCGTGCTCCGAAGCTTGAAGACGCTCGCGCTGCGCATGGAGAGACATTGTTCAAACGCGCTCGAAATCGCGCGTTGGCTGGAGGAGCAGCAGCACGTCAAATCGGTCAAGTATCCGGGCCTGAAATCGCATCCGCAACACGATCTCGCGCGCACGCAGATGCGCGGGTTCGGCGGAATGGTCACAATCGTTTTGAAAACCGATCTCGATGGCACGAAGCGCTTTCTCGAGAACGCAAGTCTGTTTGCGCTTGCGGAAAGTTTGGGCGGTGTTGAAAGCCTGATCAATCACCCCGCGCTTATGACGCATGCATCGGTGCCAAGGGAACAACGTGAAGCGCTTGGCGTCACCGATTCACTCGTCAGGCTCTCGGTCGGCGTAGAGGACGTGCGCGATTTAATCGACGATCTGCAATTCGCCTTCGAAGCGATCTAGCCCGCTGATGGCGAATACATTCGGTCAACTTTTTCGCGTCACGACGTTCGGCGAATCGCACGGCGGCGGCATCGGCGCGGTGATTGATGGTTGCCCTCCGAAGATCGAGATTTCTGAAGGGGAAATTCAATGCGAGCTGGACCGCCGTCGCCCAGGTCAAAGTAAAATCACGACGCAACGCCAAGAGGAAGATCGCTGCGAAATTCTCGCCGGCGTTTTCGAAGGCAAAACTCTCGGTACGCCGATCGCGATTCTTGTCCGCAACAAGGACGCGCGGCCGGAAGATTACGTTGAAGTTGCGAGAAAATTTCGTCCCTCGCACGCCGATTTCAGTTACGAGGCGAAGTACGGAATTCGAAATTGGCAGGGAGGGGGGCGAGCCTCGGCCCGTGAGACGATCGGGCGTGTTGCGGCCGGCGCCATTGCGCGCAAGGTTTTGCAAACATTTTATCCGAAGATCGAGATCATCGCTTACGTCAGCCAAATTCACGAAATCGCGGCGAAGATCGACAGGTCGAACGTGGCAATGAGAGACGTCGATGTAAATATAGTGCGTTGCCCAGACAAAGCGGCGGCGAAAAAGATGATTTCACTCATCGAAAGAACTCGAACAGAAGGCGATTCGTTAGGCGGGGTGATTGAATGTGTAGTTCGAAATGCACCTGTTGGACTTGGCGAACCGGTTTTCGACAAACTTGAAGCCGATTTGGCGAAGGCGATGTTGAGTTTGCCGGCGACGAAGGGTTTTGAAATCGGCTCGGGCTTTTCGGCAACGCGCATGCGCGGCTCCGAACATAACGATCCGTTTGAAATACGCGGTGGAGAAATTCGGACATCGACAAATTATTCCGGCGGAATCCAGGGCGGGATTAGCAATGGCGAAAACATTTATTTCTGCGTCGCCTTTAAACCGACTGCCACAATCACGCGTGAACAAAACACTGTGACGGCGTCGCGTGTACAAACGAAACTGACGGCCCACGGTCGTCACGATCCTGTGTCTTGCCGCGTGCGGTGCCGATGGTTGAAGCGATGGCTGCGCTCGTGTTATGCGATCACGCAATGCGCCAGCGCGCGATAGCAGAAAGCGGAAAGCAAAAACTGAAAACCGGAGAACCGACTCCGAAAGCGGATTAAGTGTGCACAGAATTTTCCTTCTTTGCGTGATTGCAGCTCCGCAATCCGAAATCAATTCGACTGCAGGGTCGCCGCTTTGGCAGATGATCTTTGCTTCTTTCGCGGTTGTTTTGGTTCTTTTCGAAATCCTGCGCGGTTGGCGGCGCGGGGTCGCCCGGCAATTGGCGCGGCTTGGTGCACTTATTGCCGCTTATTTTGCCGCTTTTTTCGGCGGCGAATTACTGCTTCCCTTGGTAAGGCCATTTTTCAGAATGCCGGACGCGGTCATGTCGATCCTGGCCGGCGCTGCGTTGGCGCTGATCGTTTACGCCGTAATCAACGGCCTCGGGACAATTCTTTTCAAGCGAACAGATCAACAACAATCCGCTTTTGTCCGTTTGCTTTACGGTTTTAGCGGTGCGCTGCTCGGCGTTTTCTTTGGCGCGTTCTTGGTCTGGTTGTTAGTTGTCACGATTAGATCGGCCGGTGCGGTTGCGGACGCACAAGCGCGCGCGCCGACGGTAGATTCAACAGTTGTCCACGCGGTCGACGTCCGGCGTCGCTTCCTGGATGAATCGAATGAACAATCGGCTCCCTTAATGACATCGCTCGCGCGTTTGAAGAATTCACTCGAGATGGGCGTTATCGGCGACGCGGTCAAGAAAACCGATGTCATTCCTGCAAAAGCCTACGATACGCTTGGCAAGATCGGAAAGGTAGTTTCAAACCCGCAGACTGCGGAGCGGTTTCTGTCATTTCCTGGAGCCCGCGAGTTAAGCGAGCATCCGAAGGTCGTAGCGTTGCGCAATAGTCAGGAAATTAGCCAAATGCTTGGGCAAGGCCGCTTTCTCGAGCTCCTCCAAGACCCGCGGATCATTGACGCGGCAAACGATCAGGATCTCTGCAACCGCTTGAAGAAATTCGACCTCAATGCGGCACTCGATTACGCGGTCGAGAGGTAATTGCACGCAATTGAAGATCTCAGATTTCAGATCTCAGATTGCATTAACATGGATGCCGAGGAGCTAAAGAAACGCACTAAAGAGTTCGCGTTACGTGTTATAAAGCTTGTTGGCGCTCTTCCGAAAGGTGTCGAAGGGCGGGCAGTTGCAAACCAGTTGGTGCGTAGCGGAACTTCTGTGGCCGCCAATTATCGCGCAGCTTGCCGCGCGAGATCGCGCACGGAATTTATCGCCAAACTTGGTGTTGTCCTCGAAGAAGCGGATGAAAGCTTGCTTTGGCTAGAGTTGGTCGTCGCAGCTAAATTGCTTCCTACAGCGCAGCTCGACGCGCTTCTTAAGGAGGCCAGTGAGATAGTTGCGATTATGGCCGTGTCGCGCAAATCTGCCATTACGCGTTCCAAATCTGAAATCTGAAATGAACTACATCACGACGATCGGCCTCGAAGTGCACGTCCAACTCAAGACGCGCTCGAAAATGTTTTGCGCGTCTCCGGTGGAGTTTGGCGGCCAGCCGAACACGCATACTTGTCCGGTTTGCCTCGGATTGCCCGGCGCGCTGCCAGTGATGAACCACGAGGCCCTCCGCATGACGGTGCTGACCGGACTCATGCTTGGGTGCGACATCGCACCGATCTGTAAGTTCGATCGGAAAAATTATTTCTATCCGGACATGCCGAAGAATTACCAGATCTCGCAATACGACATGCCGCTGTGCACAAACGGCAGTGTGCCGTTGCACGATCTCGCTTATCCAAAAGATGCGCAGAAGACGATCGCCACGCCGGACAAGGAAGTAGACCTGGTGCGGATTCATCTCGAGGAAGACGTGGCGAAGAGTTTTCATTTCGAATCGAGCACCGGAATCGATTTCAACCGGGCCGGCACACCATTGATGGAAATCGTGACGCAGCCGGAGATAAATTCGCCGGAGGAAGCGTTTGCCTTTCTAACCTCGTTGAAACAAATCCTGATTTATGGCGCAGTCAGTGATGCGGACATGGAGAAGGGACAGCTCCGGTGCGATTGCAATGTATCCGTGCGACCGGAAACGCAAGCCGAGCTGGGTGCGAAGATCGAGATCAAGAACATGAATTCGATCAGCGGCGTGCGGCGCGCCCTCGCGTTTGAAATTAAGCGTCAAATCGGCGCGTTGAAGCGACGTGACAAACTTCAGCAGGAAACGCGTGGTTGGGATGATGTTTCCGGCGAAACGTTTCTCATGCGGACGAAGGAATCAGCGCACGACTATCGATACTTTCCCGATCCCGACCTCGTGCCCGTGAAAAGCGACGTGCTGCTCGCGGATGCGCGCGCGCGTGTGCCGGAACTGCCGAGAGCAAAGCGGGCGCGCTTTGTCGAGCAGTATCAAGTGAGTCCATACGACGCTGGCGTGCTGGCGGACGATCTCGAGCTTGCGCGCTATTTCGAATCGGCCGCCAAAGGCGCGAAGAAACCGAAGAATGTCGCAAACTGGATTTTGAACGATTTACAGAGCGCATTGAGCACCGCAAACAAAACAATTAGCGATTGTCCCATTCCGCCTGAAGCGCTCGACGAACTCGTCAATTTAATCGAGAGCGGAAAGATCAGCCGCAAACAGGGCAAAGAAGTTTTCGCGGAAATGTTTGACAGTGGGAAAGGCGCGGCTGCGATTGTGAAGGAAAAAGGAATCGAGCAACTGAGTGATACCGGTGCGATCGAAGCATTGTGCGACGAGGTGATCGCCGCGAATCCGAAACCGGCCGCCGATTTCAGAGCCGGCAACGCCGCGTCGCTGAATTTCCTGAAAGGTCAGGTAATGAAATTGTCCAAGGGCAAAGCGAACCCTCAGCTCGCGGGGGAGATTTTAGAGCGGAAATTAAAAGGCTGACATGGTCGTTGACGGATTCGAAGGGCGCCGCGCTGTCGGCCCCTAATATTTGGGACACAACGGCGCGCGTCCCTCCAAAATGAAAATCCTGATCGCACCAGATAAATTCAAGGGCGCGCTGAGCGCGCGCGAGGTCGCCGAAAACATTGCGGCTGGGCTGCGCGAAGTTCTTCCTGATGCGCAAATCGACATCGTGCCGATGGCGGATGGCGGTGAGGGGACGGCGGAAGTCATTTACGGCGCGCTCAGCGGTTCACGGTTGAAATGCAAAGCGCACGATCCGCTCGGTCGCGAAATCGAGGCGCGCTACGGATGGGTTGAAGGACCCAAACTCGCGGTGATGGAAATGAGCGAAGCGGCGGGGATGCGCCGACTCGGCCCGGACGAACGTGATGTTGATCTTGCGAGCACCTTCGGAGTTGGCGAGATGGTGCTCGACGCTACGCGGCACGACGTGCGCGAAATCATTATTGGACTTGGTGGCAGCGCGACCAACGACGGCGGATTTGGGATGACGCGGGCGATTGGGTTTCGATTTTTCGGCGCGGGCGAATTGAAAGGTGCCGTGAGCGAACTGCAAGAGCTCAAGCGAATCGAACGACCGAAACATTTGTCGTTACCCAAGATTATCGCGGCGGCAGATGTCAGGAACCCGTTGCTCGGCGAAAACGGTGCAACCCGCGTGTTCGGTCCGCAAAAGGGCGCGACCAAAGATACGATCGGCATCTTAGAACCCGCGCTAACTAAGTTCGCGGACGTAGTGGCAAAGGAATTTGACGTTGATTATCGCAATGAAGCGGGCGCTGGCGCAGCTGGCGGGCTTGGGTTTGGCCTGATGAGTTTTTGCGGGGCGAAAATTAGGCCCGGTTTCGAAGTCGTTGCCGAAGCGGTCGGACTTGGTTCGAAAATGGAAGATGTCGATCTTGTGATCACGGGCGAGGGAAGCTTGGATCGACAAACGCTGGAGGGGAAAACTCCGGCTGGCGTAGCAGGGCTGGCGCGCAAGCTAGGCAAACGGGTTTACGCAATTGTCGGTCGCGCCAGCGAAGACCGACAAGTGCGCGAGATCTTCGATGGCGTCTACCAGAACGCCGAGGTCGGAATGAGTGAGAAAGAGAACACGGGGCGCGCGGCGGAGCTGTTGCGGAAGAATGCGCGAAAGTTAGCAGGAGTTTGTAGGGCGTTTCTGTGAAACGCCGAAACTTGTAAATGACGTCTGACACAGACGCCGCTACAGTTTTTTGGAATAAAACTCGCGGAAGTGTTTCGCGGTTTCGACGTAGCTCCAAGCCCACCGCGCGATGTCGTTTTGTTCGTCGAGCGTGAGTTGACGCCGGATTTTGGCGGGCGATCCGAGGACCAGCGAGCCCGGCGGAATTTTTGTGCCGAGGGTGACGAGCGCATTCGCGCCGATAATGGAGCGGGCGCCGACTTCGACGCCATCGAGAATGATCGCGCCCATACCGATGAGCACCTCGTCGTCGATCTTGCAGGCGTGGACGATGGCGCTGTGGCCGATGGTGACGAGCTCGCCCAGTGTGGTCTCATCACCTGTGTCAATATGGACGACGGCGTTGTCTTGAATATTGGAGCGCGCCCCGATGAGAATGCGGTTGATGTCGCCGCGCAATACGGCGCCATACCAGGCGCTGGATTCTTCTTCGAGGGTGACGTCGCCGATAACGGTGGCGCCCGGGACGATCCAGGCGGTTGGATGAATGGTCGGCCCTTTTTTTAAACGCGCGGCGATGCCGGGATGTCCAGTTGGAAGTGGGTCCGGTTCGACATTCATTGGGCGGCTTAAAGTTTGAAGTTTGACGTTTGATTTGCAATGCCGAAGCGAGGAATCGCTTTCAATATTTTCGCAGCCGGGTGAGAGTAAGCGCTCATGCAGGACATCCCTCCAAACGCCCTGACGCCCTTTGTCTTTTCCGATCCGGCCGGGAAACGCTGGCCACGATTGAGGCTGACGCTGCTTATTTTGGGCGTGCTGGTTTTTCTGGGGACGGTACTGTTCGTTCAAACGCTTTTCGTGGCGCCGCAAATGCGCGTTCCCTTTTCGCTGCGGCAGTTGAAAGGCCAACTGAAAGCGTTGCAAAAGGCGAACCCGGCCGGGCAGGTCGCGGCGAGCTCGCTCCTCTGGCAAAAATTTGGCGCAGCCAAACAGGCGGCAAAAAAACTGGCTGGAGCGGCACCTGCGCCTCCGGCAAAGCCGCGCAAGAAAGCACCGCCGAATGAGGTCCGGCTCGCGTTTTACACAAACGGCGATCCCTACAGCTACGCGTCGCTCGAAGAACACGCAGCGCTCATCACTCATCTTTGCCCGGAATGGATGACGGTGGTGAGCGGCTTGGGTGATCTGCAGATCGACGCCGATAATAGGCTTCCAAAATTCACCGCCCGCAAAGGAATCGCGCTGATGCCGTTGCTGACCAATTTGATCGGCGATACCTGGCAACCGGAGGCGGTCGAAGATCTCGCGCGCGGCCCGGCAGATCGACAGGATCGCTTTATCGCCAGGGTCCTTTCGGCGTTGCGCGACGCAAAGGCGGCTGGAGTAGTGGTCGATTGGGAACAGATCGATCCCGTTTACAAAAAAGAGATCACCGTGTTCATCGACAAGTTTGCCGACGCGTTACACAACGACAGCAAGGAGCTTTGGCTCTGTGTCCAACCCGGGCAAGATCTAGATTACATCGACTTCGATGAGCTGTCGGACAACGTCGACCGCTTTGTAGCGTCGCTCTTTGACGAAACCTCTGACATCGATCCTCCTGGGCCGCTCGGGTCGCGTTCGTGGTTTGAAGGCTGGCTGCACGTGCTACTCGAAGATACGGATCCGAAGCAGTGGATTATCGCGGTTGGGAGCTACGGATACGATTGGACGATTGGTGGCAAAAAAGCGGAGCTGATCAGTTTTCCGGAGGCAATGAGTCGCGCGAACAGTGCGGACGTCGAGAGCGCTGAAGTGAGCGCGCCCGGCTACAATCCGTATTTTTATTTTGAGGACGGCGACAAAGAACACGCGGTCTGGTTTCTCGACGTGGTCACGTTCTTGAATGAGCTGCGAGAAGTGCGCGGTCAAAAGGCTGGCGGATTCGCGCTTTACCGGCTCGGCACGGAAGACCCCGCAATCTGGGATGCGCTCAGCGTTTCTCGCGATTTCAAGATCGACAATCAAACGCGTGAGTCGCTTGAAGTGTTAAGAAGCACCGACACGATCACTGACGTAGGGGAAGGCGAAATCGTCACCGTCGATCAAACTCGCTCCGATGGAATGCGTAAACTGTCGGTCGATGCGGAGGGCTATCTCACCGCGAAGTACACGAAGTTCCCGGAGTTTCCGACGCTTTATCATCAAGGCGCGGGCGGCGAGCACCAGGTCGCGATCACGTTTGATGACGGTCCCGATCCAGAATGGACTCCGAAGATTCTCGATATCTTAAAGGCGGCCAACGTAAAGGCTGCATTCTTCGTGGTGGGTGCGAACGCGGAGAGTTATCCCGGACTCGTCAAACGAATTGTCGATGAAGGCCACGAGATCGGCAATCACACTTATTACCATCCAAATCTGGCGCTTTGCTGGCCCGAGCACGTCCGGCTCGAGTTGAATGCGACACAGCTGTTGCTTGAAACAATCACCGGCCGTGCGACGACATTGTTTCGCCCTCCCTACGCAGCTGATACGCAACCGTCGCAAATGAGCGAATTGGTGCCATTGCAGATTGCGCAGGATCTCAATTACCTGGTCGTCCTGGAGAACATCGATCCGCAAGATTGGGCGAGACCTGGCACAGACATCATTGTTCAGCGGGTGAAACAGCAACGGCGCGATGGGAGCATTATTTTATTGCACGACGCGGGTGGCGATCGTTCGCAAACGGTCGCTGCGCTGCCGCGGATCCTCGATTGGTTGCATACGCGCGGCGACACGGTTGTGCCGTTGAGCACGCTTCTTGGAACAACGCGCGATGCGGTCATGCCGCCGTTGCAGGACAACAGCTCATCGCTCACGCGTCTGGTCAGCAGCACCGGGTTTCGCATTTATCACGCGCTCGAGGAATTTCTCTGGGCATTCATGATTGTGGCGACGGCGCTTGTGGTGGCACGCACATTGGTCGTGATCTGGCTCGCGTATCGTTTTCGGCCGTTGCCGAAGAAAGATTTTGCCGAGCCTGTCAGCGTCGTGATGGCTGCTTACAACGAAGGCAAAGTAATCGCCGGCACTTTGCGCTCGCTGTTATCAACTGATTACAAAGGCGAAATCGAAGTGATCGTAGTCGATGATGGTTCGCGCGACGAAACAGCCGCGGAAGTGGCAAGGGTGGCGCACGTCGATCCACGAGTGACCTTGTTGCAACAGGAGAATCGCGGGAAAGCGCGAGCATTGCAGCGCGCTCTCGCATCTGTTCGCCACGGTATTGTCGTCTTCGTCGATGCGGACACGCATTTTCAACGCGACACACTTCAGTTGTTGCTCGAACCCTTCGCGAACAAGGAGATCGGGGCGGTCTCGGGTCATGCGAAAGTGGGGAACTTGCGCACATTTATCGCACGCTGCCAATCGCTCGAATACACGTGCGGATTCAATCTCGATCGGCGCGCCTACACGCGTTGGAACTGCATCACGGTGGTGCCGGGCGCGATTAGCGCCATCCGCAAGAGCGCGATCGATCAAGCCGGCGGTTTGAGTTTACAAACGCTCGCAGAAGACACTGATCTGACCCTGACCTTGCACAAAGATCGACAGCGGATCGTTTACGTTCCGCAGGCGATCGCCTGGACGGAAGCGCCCGAAAGCGTACGCACACTGGCGCGACAACGGTTTCGCTGGGCCTACGGCACACTGCAATGTCTCTGGAAACATCGCGACATGGTATTCAATTGGAACTATCGCGCGCTGGGCTGGTTCAGTTTGCCGAGCGTGTGGTTCTTCCAAATCATCTTGGTTGCCGTAACGCCGATGGTGGATTTGTTCTTGCTCGCGTCATTGCCGTTTGGGGCGTGGCGCGCCGTCCTGCCGTTCGTGATCACCTTCTTGTCAATGGATGTCGTCCTCGCCACGCTCGCTTGCATTTTGGAACGAGAACCAATCACGCGTGCCTGGCGGATTCTGCCAATGCGGCTGATTTATCGTCCGATGCTTAGCTATTGCATCTTGAAGGCAATTCTGCGCGCGGTGAAAGGCGCATGGGTCAGCTGGGGAAAACTCGAGCGCACTGCCAGTGTGCCGGTACGGGCGTGAGGAGCTAACCGAAGAATGGCGAAACACGAATGACGAACGAATGACAAAATCAGAATGACGAAGATCACTGTCCGGTTGATCATTCGTCATTTGACTATTTGGCCTTCATTCGTGCTTCGTCATTTGTCATTGGTCATTTTCTTCATCACTTGCTGCGGATTAGTTTCGTGCAACAAAGCGGCGACGTCGTCACGTGTCGATCCGAACGGCCCGGCCGAAGTCGTCATTCCAGAGCACAGCGCTTACATCGGCGCATTCATGGATTTCGGCGACGAAGAGGACGATGTGTCATTGGAGACGATCGAAGATTTCGAACAGCTGGTCGGCAAACATCAGGCCGTCATTGCCTCGTCGAGTTACTGGGGTGAGCAAACTTTTCCGACCGCGAACTTAAATGTCATTTGGCGACATGCCTCGTTGCCGCTTGTTTTTTGGTCACCGTGGGACAAGCCCTACGAACAAAATCACGGGCCGGATCGTTTCAGTTTATTCGACATCATCAATGGCAAGTGGGACGCGTACATCGACAAGTGGGGCGACGCCGCGCGCGCGTTCGGTCATCCGATGATCGTCGCCTTTGGCGTGGAAATGAACGGCGATTGGTTTCCCTGGTCCGGCATTTACTACGGTGGCGACGAGTGGGTCGAAGAACGCAAAAACTGGGCAGGACCTGAGAATTTCAAAGCGGCATATCGTCACGTGGTCGATCGGGTTCGGGGGCGTGGCGCGACCAATATCAAGTGGATGTTTCACACGAACAATTATTCCTACCCGCTCGATACCTGGAATTTTGCGCCGGCCTATTATCCAGGGCCCGATTACGTCGATTGGTTGGGATTGAGCGTTTACGGTCAACAATTTAAAGACGAGGCGAATCCGGACATTCGCTCGCTTGTGGATTGGCCTTACCAGGAAATGTGCGGACTGGATCCGAGCAAACCAATCATGATCGCCGAATGGGCAACCGGTGAATTTCCGCACTCAGTCGATGAGCACGGCGGAACTAGAAAAGACGAGTGGATTAAGCAGGCGCTGGAGCTTTTTCGCACGCGCTACCCGCGGGTCAAAGCGGCCGTCTACTGGCACGAACGATGGCAGAATCCTGACCAATCTTACAGCAATTTGCGCGTTAATTCTTCGGTTGAATCTTTGCAAGCCTACCGAGACGGGATCGCAAATCCAGATTGGTTGGGAAACCTGATCGTGCGCGCGATTCCGAAAACCAAATGATTGAAGGCCCTCTGTTAGACGGCGATTACAAAACGGCGTTTCACAGAAAACGCCCACAACGTTCTATTTCCAGACTCCAAGAATCGCGCCAAGCACAACGCAGCCGAAGAAGTGATGGGTCACGTCGATCAACCAGATTTTGACCGGCTTCGATTCCCACAAATACTGGATCGTCAGAGCTGTCGCCGAAAAGCCGATGCCCATGGCCGCGCCCAGTCGTAGGCCGTGGACGATGTCCGGCGTTCCCAGCCCCTGGATCAGACGCGCCATGATGACGGCTGCGACGAGATTTCCAATAAAATTGCCGATCATCTTTGCGGCCATTCCGCCCCTCTGGAGCTTCACTCCGTGCTGCTCGATTCCTGCGGCCCAAATCTTCCCGAACAACGCCATGTACCATACCGCACCGAGAAGCCAATAAGCCGCCGCCGCACAAACAATTGCTATCCAATTCATGTGGCGGTTTTGTCATCCGCAGATGCCTGGGGCAAGAAAAATCCAATTGTTGTAGCTGCCGGTGTCCTCACCGGCAGGTCCTGCCGCCAGAGACGGCGGCAGCTACACGGCCCGGAAAAACTCTGGCCGTTTAGACAAAATCACCATTTGGCGGCGTCTCAATTATAAAAGACCGTGAAGAGGTCATGGAAAATGTCGCCACTGATGAAGATTGGAAAGTTTGTTTTTCCCAGGTTGCTCCTGGCTTGCTCCTTTTCGCACGGCAATGGACCCGCTCAGCGGCCGACGCAGAAGACGTTGTCCAGGAAGCTTTCGTTCGGTTCTGGCGAAAACAGCATAACATCGATAATCGGCCGTTGCTTTACGCGGCCGTTCGCTCCATTGCGCTTGATTCTCTTCGTCGCGACAGCCGACGAGCACGCCGCGAATCGGATGTTGTCTCCGACGCGGAACAATCAGTTCAGCCAGCGTTCACCATTGAGAATGAATCTCAGCAGGCGCTGGCCGCGGCGGTCGATTGTCTGCCTAGCGAACAACGCGAGGTGCTGGTGATGAAAATTTGGAACGAGCTCACCTTTGCCGAGATTGCGAGTGTGCTTGGCATCTCGCAAAACACCGCCGCGTCGCGTTATCGCTACGCCCTGATCGCGTTAAAAAAGAATTTTGTCGCCCAATGAACGATTTCTCCGAAATCGAAAACCAATTGCGGAAACTGCGTCCGGTGCAGCCGTCCGCAGATTTGGCGGAACGCGTTGAACGCGCCTTGTGTGAGCAAAGATCGACAAGCACGGCCGGCGTTGTTCCCCACGAACGTCGCTGGCGCATTAATTGGTTTGCGCTGGGCCCCGTTCTCGCTGCCGCGACGCTGTTTTTGATTTTTGCGCGATTCAATCTCGATCGTTCGCCGAAGAAGGCCACGTCAATCGTGTCGATTGCCCCAATGCCAACTGCTCCGTTGCCAACCAATGCCGAATTCATTCCTGTCGGTCTGACGCAGGTGGTTTACAACACGCGCGACGAAGGACTGCATTTTCCCGGCGACTCGGACCAGCCAATGCGTCGGGTCCGGTCGCAAAAGCGCGAGACCTTGCAATGGCGCAATCCTGCTACCGGCGCCTCGCTGCGTGTTTCCTATCCGAGCGAGGAAGTCGAACTCATCCCAGTTTCGGGCCAATGAATTTAGACTGCCAGTTCGGCTCGGATCTGCCAAAAATATGAAAACAAAACTGATCACAATCATCTCGGCGATCGTGCTCCTGCCGTCCGCAGGGTTCACTCAAGCGCCGCCCAATCCACCTAACCCGCCGACTCCGCCGGGACCGCCGCCGGGTTCAGCGCAGGAGCGGCATGAAAAAATGCCCAAAGTGCCGGTGACATATCTCGGTGTCGAAACCTCCGAGGTACCGAACGTCGTTAGCGAGCAACTCGGTTTGGCTAAAGGGTTCGGATTGGTCGTCGACTATGTCGTTCCGGATGGTCCTGCCGCCGCAGCCGGCGTTCAACAAAACGACATCATCAAAATGCTGAACGACCAGATTCTGACTGACCCGGACCAGCTCTCGAAACTGGTTCGCAGTTTTTCGGAAGGAACCACTGTAACGCTTACGCTTTTGCGCAAAGGAAAAGAAGAGAAGGCCAATGTGAAGCTGGTGAAGAAAGAAGTGTCGCAACGGCCCGAGTTTGGCCCTGACCGCCACCGTCATTCCGATTTTCATTTCGGCGGCATAGACATGGGTGATCTTGGGATGGGCGATCTCAACGACCAGATGCAGAATTTGAAGGAGCAGCTTGGCAACGAGAAGCGGGGAATGATTCACGACGCGGTGATGACGGCGCAGGCCGAAGCCCAGCGAGTCCGTGATGAGGCGCAACGTGCCCGCGATAGAGCACAGCGAGTCCGGGACGAGGCTCAACGCGCGCGAGATGAGGCGCGGCGCGCGCGCCGGGCAAATCCGAGTTACCAGAACCGGTGAGAATGGTGTAAAGACGACGAACATCGACATCGGCAAAGCGCAGATTGTTTTTTCCGATGAGAAAGGCGAACTGCGAATCGAAAAGATCGACGGCAAGAAAGTCCTGACCGCGAAAGATCCGCAAGGGTTGCTTTTGTTCAGCGGTCCGGTCGAAACCAGTGAAGATCTCGGCAAAGTTCCGGCGGAAGTGCGCCAACGTTACGAAAAATTGCAGGAACACGACTTGCCCGCTCTGTCATCGCCCGATCGCGACGGCGATGACGAATCGGCTGACGACGCGGATGATAATGGTGACGATAACGGCAACAACGCTGTCCAATCGATGGAGCAAGTTTCCGCGATGCCTTCGTTTTTGCGCAGCCAAGAGACTTTCGCCGTTCTGATTTGATGGAGGAACGCGCGCTGTCGCGTCCGGGGTTATCTCTTCGCCATGACAGGTATGCCCCTCGTTTCCAGAGAGAGATTCTGTCGGGCTTCTTAACCTGGTCTGGCCAGCCGCTCGGCGGAGTTTTCCTTGTTGATCTTGAACGCCCGGCTCTATTAGCTCCGGGTGAAGATCGACATGTTCATTCGCGCTTTCATTTTCGTGGCGCGCTTCTGTTCGCTGAAATTTGCCACGCGCAAACATCCAGTAATGCCAGCTCGGCTCGGACGGCACCCACCGCATCGCCTTCGATGGAGCAGCGCATAGCTGATCTTGAAGCTTATGTAAACAACTCGGCACGCGGCGCGGATGCTACGAACTCGCAAATTGGGTTCAAACATTTCCGGCCCCGGCCCCGGCCACAACGGCTGGATGATGACTGCGGCCGCGCTCGTTCTTTTCATGACGCTGCCGGGTCTGGCGCTTTTTTATGGCGGCTTGGTGCGCGGCAAAAATGTGTTGTCGATCCTGGCGCAATGTCTCGGCATCGCCGGGTTGGTCGCGATTCTTTGGTGGGCGGTTGGCTATTCGCTGGTTTTTTCACACGGCTCGCCATTTTTCGGTAATCTAAAGTTTGCTTTTTTGCGCGGTGTCGATTCACAACCGAACGGCGATTATTCCTACTGGGTTTCGCAAAATATTTTCGCGATGTATCAACTCATGTTTGCGATCATTACCCCGGCGCTGATCATCGGTGCGGTCGCAGAGCGGATGAGATTTGCGGCCGTGCTCGTGTTCGTTGCGGTCTGGATGTTCGCGGTTTATTTCCCACTCGCCCACATGGTCTGGGGAATCGACGGCTGGATGAACGGCGTCTGGAATCCGCAGGCGAAGATCACTGCGATCGATTTTGCCGGGGGAACTGTCGTCCACATGTCGTCTGGTTGGTCCGCGCTCGTGCTTTGTCTCTTGCTGGGACCGCGGCTCGGATTTCGTAAAGAAATCATGGCGCCACACAGCATGGTGCTTTGCATGGTTGGCGCGGGGATGCTGTGGGTCGGCTGGTACGGATTCAACGCGGGTAGCGCACTCGGCGCGGATGGCATCGCCGCGAACGCGTTCATGACAACGACGCTGGCCACGGCAGTTGCATCATTTACGTGGGCAATGCTTGAATATGCGTTGCGCGGGAAGCCGAGCGTGCTCGGATTTTGTTCAGGCGCGGTCGGCGGTTTGGTGGCTGATGACGCCCGCGTGCGGATATGTCGATCCAACTGGGGCGATTATAATTGGGGTTGCGGCTGGCATCGTTCCCTTTTTTGCCTGCACGAAATTGAAATCGTGGTTTCACTATGACGACGCGCTGGACACGTTTGGCGTGCACGCCGTCGGCGGAACCCTCGGTGCATTTCTTACCGGTCTGCTCGCGACCGCGCGGGTAAACCCAAATCTATCTGGAACAGCCGCGGCGCAAAACGGACTCGCCAGCATCGTGGGCCACATGTTGTGGCTCGAACAACTGAAGGCGATCGGGATCACGATTGCGCTCGCAGTCGTCGGAACAGCAATCATCGGCAGCGTGGTCAATGCAGCGATTGGGTTGCGCATCGCGCCCGAAGTTGAGCGCCAGGGGCTCGACATCAACGAGCACGGTGAAGAAGGTTATATCACCGGTTAGTCAGCGCTCACTGTAAGAAACGCGCAACGGAAAAATCCAACTGCACGTCTTTGAAGCCTGCGTGTCAGCTAGTGGCTGCCACCACCCATCTGCGTCGGTCCGGCGTTCGTTTGTATCTGCCTTACCGCACCTCCGCCCACTTTTTCCACATTATCTGCTCCGGCCGTCGTGGCAGTGCCATTGTCATCGACCTCGACCCAACGACCGCCGATATGGCTCCCAGTCTCCGCTGGCACATAGACCATGTGCGTTGCCTTTTTACCCGATTTGTCGGCTGCGCCAGCGTCTTTCAGATCGAAATTGAGCCTGGTCGATTCGCCTAGCTTCGTCGAGGCGTTCTTAATCGATGCCTTCACTGCTGCATTGATCAGGAGCGTGACGTGATAATTGCCTGCGGCCAATCCGGTACATGCATAATGACCGTTGCCATCAGTTTTCACCGTCTTCGAGAAATCTTTGCCTTCAATGCGAACGTCGGCATTACGGACTGGCTGTCTGTGCGAATCCCTAACGGTCCCTTCGAGACCGGTGGGCGCCGCCCATGCATTTGCCACACAAACGGCTAACACGATAACACCAATCCGAAGCGATTTGATAAACATAATGCAGTGAGACTACGGAGAATCTGATAGCGCACAAGCTGTGTGTTCGGTCAAACCCTACAATAAGCTCCTTTGACATGATACGAGCCGGCATGCTTTGAATTCTAACTTTGTTCGCAACCATTGCCAACGAATGGACGAGGCAGGAACATCTTTGATTTTGTTCGCCGCCTTTTACATTGGGCGCGCCGATGATCGTTTACGTTCTGATCAAGGGTGGCTGGAGCCGCTTGTAGCGTTCTCATCCCACATTTCTTTGACCGTGGCGTTGCCTTGGTTCGCCATGCGTTCCTGCATTCCGCTCGACATCGGCTTGGCGCCGTCGCTCACTTCGACCCACGTGCCGATATGACTACCCGTGACAGCTGGGATCCAGACGTAATGTTTGCCTTTGGTGAACGGTCTGGCCGCCGCGCTGCTTTGGAAGTCGAAGTTCAGGGTCTCAATTTCGCCAAGCTTCGTTTTAACGTTGCTGATTGATGCTTTGGTCGCGCCGTCAACAAGCAGGGTGACGCTGTAGGTGCCGGTCTCCAGGCCCGGGTAGCTGTAACGGCCACTAGCATCGGTATGAACTTTACCGATCTTGTTTGCATCTCTGCCCACAATCCGGACTTCTGCTCCCCGGACCGGCTCTCCTTTAGCGTCTTTCACAATGCCTGTCAGCGTGGCCACTGCGTCGGCATTTGCCTGCAGCGAAATGAACCAGGAAATCGAAGTAACTGCGAGAACGCGTGCGAGGGTTTTCATATCCCGAGAATACACCTTCGTCCGGAGCTTGTAAAATGGTCACGGGCAGCGGAAGAGCGCTGCCGGCGGAGGGGCTCGAACCCACACGATCTTGCGATCACTGGATTTTGAGTCCAGCGCGTCTGCCAGTTCCGCCACGCCGGCGGCGAACGAGACCGAAAGAATACGAGCTTCAGGTAGAAGCTCAAACGCTTCCGACAAGATCCAGCGGTTGCAAACTGCGCGGTGTCCCAAAAACTTCGCGCAAGATAATCGCGCTGCGCAAGCCGGCTGTCGATCTTAGGAGCGCCGGGATGTTCGTTTCGGTTTGCTCGGGCTTCAAGGTCGCTCGAGTCGCGATCGCGTATGCTTCGGCCGGCGTTTTGATAATCGACGGAAGGTCGATTGGCATCAGACTTTCGTGAATTTCGAATGCTGGCGCCTCCGCTGCTCTCGGCTTGAAGATCTTTTTCGCGCGTGCCGGCGCTATTTGATCGGGCAATTTTATTTCCCGCGGCAAGTCGGGTGGCCGGGTCGTTAGCGGCGGAAGAGGAGACGCAAATGGTGGAACATGTGGAAGCACAATCGGTTTTTGATAAGTCGGCCACGGCGTGACTGGAGGCGGTGGTGTTGACGTCTCAGGCCGGCCAAGCGCTTCCAAGAATTTCCGGACCCGTTCCTCATCCGTTTCAGCCTGTGGCTGCGGAATTCGCGGCGGCGCAGATGTCGATCTTCGCTTTTGCTGGCCGGAATCTTTGCGTGTTTTACTCGCCGCTCTCGCTAGCAACTGAAACAGCATGGCGACCGCGATGAACAAAAGGAAAAGCAGATTTTCGAAATGAACCGCGATCATTTCCTACCGTCTCCTTCCTACTTCGCCTCCGTGCTCGGTTTGTCCGTTCCGGCGATTGATTCGCGCATGGAGGTATCCGCCTGGACATTTTTCATTCGGTAATAATCCATGACGCCGAGGTGGCCGGAGCGAAAGGCCTCCGCCATTGCCAGCGGCACCTGGGCCTCGGCCTCGACCACTTTCGCACGCATCTCCTGCGTCCTCGCCCGCATTTCCTGCTCGACCGCCACCGCCGCAGCGCGACGTACTTCGGCTTTCGCCTGGGCAATGCGTTTGTCCGCATCCGCCTGCTCGCTTTGCAATTTCGCGCCGATGTTGTCGCCAACATCGACATCGGCGATGTCGATCGACAAAATTTCAAACGCGGTATTGCTGTCGAGTCCCTTGGCCAAAACAGCTTTGGAAATCCGGTCCGGATTTTCGAGAACGTCCTTGTAGGAATCAGCCGAACCGATCGCGCTGACGATACCTTCGCCGACGCGCGCGATAATTGTTTCTTCGGTGGCGCCGCCAACAAATCGGTCAAGGTGTGACCGCACGGTCACGCGTGCTTTCACTTTCGCGCCGATCCCATCCTTGGCCACGCCGTCGATGGTGGTTCGGCCCATCGATGGGTTGGGTACGTCGATGACTTTTGGATTGATGCTCGTCCGCACGGCTTCGAGCACGGTCTTGCCTGTTCCCTTCGTTGCCAAATCAATTGCGCATGCCCGATTAAAATCGAGTGAAATGCCGGCTTTATCCGCCGCGATTAACGCGAGAATCACCTGATTGACGTCGCCGCCGGCGAGATAGTGCGCCTCGAGCGGATCGCTCGGAATCTCGATGCCCGCTTTGACCGCCGTGATCCGATTATCGACGATCAATCCCACCGGCACGCGGCGAAGGCGCATTCCGACCATTTTACCCATCGCGACCGGCGCGTTGGCGATGCGCGCCCGAAGCCATATCCCGAAGAAATTGAAAAGAATGATCGCGAAAACAAACCCGAAGACCGCCAGAACCGCGACACCGACCAGATAAAGAGCGTCCATAGATTGCTGAACGTAGCGTTAGACGCCGAAGCAGAAAAGTCTAATCCGGCTGTAGCGGCGCTCTATGAGAGCCGGACTCAAGAGGGCGCCGGCGGTAGCAGACCCGCCGCTACAACAAATGTTTCGTTGCAATTGAGCCGAGACGGAATACGCATTGCGCGTTGTGACGACGAAAAATGCGAAAGTTGCGGTCGTGGGCGCTTCCGGCTACGCCGGCGAAGAACTAGTGCGGCTGTTGCTCCTGCATCCGCAGGTCGATCTTGTCGCAGCAACCTCGCGGCAATTCGCCGGCAAAACACTCGCCCAAATCTTCCCGCGTTTCTTGCACAACGAAAGAGCGGAGACCCTCAAATTTTCCGATGCCGATCCAAAACAGCTCGCGCGCGACGCCGAGATCATTTTTCTCGCATTACCGCACGGTCTTGCCGCCGAGTTTGCCAAACCGCTTTTGCAATCCGGCGCGCGGGTTGTCGATCTCAGCGCCGATTTTCGAATCAAAGACGCCGCGGTTTACAAAGAATTTTACGGCCACGACCATTCCGCGCCCGAGTTGTTAGGCCAGTCTGTTTATGGTCTGCCGGAAATTTATCGAGACAAAATTCAGAGTGCGCAATTGGTTGCCTGCCCGGGTTGCTACCCGACAAGCATTCTCGTGCCGCTCCGGCCGCTGATTCGCCGGAAGGCTGTCGATCGCAAACGAATCCTGGTCACCAGCTTAAGCGGTGTAACCGGCGCGGGTCGGAAAGTGGAAGCTGACTATCTGTTCGCTGAATGCAATGAAAGCATGCGCCCGTACGGCGTCCCGAAACATAGACACCTTGCCGAGATGGAACAGGAGCTGTCGCTTCTGGCCGGCGAAAACGTCTCGGTCCAGTTCACTCCGCATCTCGCGCCGGTAAGTCGAGGGATTCTCACGACGATTTACGCCGAGCCTGGCCGAGATGTTGTTGTCGTAGATCCGACATTGGTTTTCGAAAGCGCTTATCGACAGGAGCCGTTCGTCCGTTTGCTCGGCGAGGCGCGCTTGCCCGACACGAAAAATGTTGTCGGCACAAATTTCATCGACATCGCATGGAAGACCGACAATCGCACCGGTCGGCTCATTGTGATGAGCGCGATCGATAACATCGTCAAAGGCGCGAGCGGACAGGCGATTCAGTGTTTCAATTTGATGCGCGGATTTTCAGAAACGACCGGCCTGATTTGAACAATTCGTTTCGACAAATTCCGGGTTCGATTTGTGCGCCACTCGGTTTCAAATGCGCCGCAGTTTTTTGCGACATCAAAAAACTGGGGACCGGTAAAGGCTCTGAGAAAGGACAAAAGCGAGATCTTGCGCTGATCGTTTCCGAGGTTCGAGCTGCGGTCGCGGGGATGTTTACCACCAATCAGATTTGCGCCGCCCCGGTAAAAATCAGCGCCCAGCGTGCGGCCAAGAGATTCGCACAAGCGGTTGTCGTGAATTCCGGAAACGCGAACGCTTGCACTGGCAAGCAGGGCATGCGCGCCGCGGAAAAGATGACGCAGCTCACGGCAAAAGCCGTAGCGGCGCTCCATGAGCGCCGAAACTCAAAACGGTCGGCGGTCATAGACCGCCGCTACAGAAGCATTCTCGCGGAAGACATTCTCGTTTGCTCCACGGGTCGAATCGGCGTGCCGATGCCAATGAAGAATGTGGAACGCGGAATTCGCGAATGCGCGCCGCTTCTGACAAGATCGACAATTGTCGCGCGCCAAGCCGCCGAAGCCATCATGACCACAGACACGCGACGAAAAGAGGTCGCGGTGGAATTTAAGATCGACAATCACGCGGTTCGGATCGGCGGGATTTGCAAAGGCGCGGGGATGATTAGGCCGGGAATGAGCAGGTCGCTTCATGCAACGATGCTGGCGTTCATTACCAGCGATGCGCTGATTGAGGCGAATACCCTCAAAAGCGCGCTCGAAACTGCGGTCGAGCAAAGCTTCAACCGAATCACAGTGGATGGTGACATGAGCACAAACGATTCAGTGATCCTGCTCGCCAATGGGTTAGCGAAAAATGAAATGATTAAATCGGGGAAGCCGTTGTCGATCTTTCAAAGCGCGCTCAATTTCGTCACGCTCGAGCTCGCCAAAATGATCGTGCGCGATGGCGAAGGAACTTCGCGTTTTATTACGCTGCATGTGCATCGCGCGCGTAACGCCGATGACGCGGAATCAGCCGCCCGCACAATCGCGAACAGCTCGCTCGTGCGCACGAGTTGGTGCGGCGGCGATCCGAACTGGGGGCGAGTCTTATGCGCGCTCGGTTATTCCAGCGCACATGTCAACAAAGCAGTTGTCGATGTTGGTTACGCCGAGCCAGGCGGTCGCGAAATTTTTTTTGCATTCCATCGCGGTCGTCCGACAAATGTGGCCTTGAAAACGCTCGCGAAGATTACCTCGGCGCCGGAGTTCGACCTGCATGTCGATCTTCACTCGGGCCGATCTGAATTCTCGATGTACGCGGCCGATCTGACCGAGGATTATGTCGCGCTAAACAAGGGCGACGTGAACGATCCGACGACGCTCGGTGGCTAGCGATGGACGAAATCATTTCGAAAGCCGCCACGCTGATCGAAGCCTTGCCTTACATACAACGGTTTCGCAGCCAGATTTTTGTCGTGAAGTACGGCGGCAGTTTCATGGATTCGCCCGAACCGGAGGTGCGGCATCGCGTCGCGCGGGACGTCGTCTTTCTCGAGGCCGTCGGGATCAATCCGGTTGTCGTGCACGGTGGAGGGAAAGCGATCACGCGCTCGCTTGAAGCCGCGGGTGTGAGATCAGAATTTTTACACGGATATCGCGTCACTGATGAGGGCGCGGCTGAAATTGTCGATCGAGTCCTGTCGCGCGAAATCAATCCGGAAATCGTGAAAGCGGTTCATGACTTCGGCGGTAAAGCGCGCGGCTTTGCCGGTCCGGATATTTTCCGTTGCCGAAAGTTGTCCCAGAAAGATGAAAGAGGCGATGCTGTCGATCTTGGATTCGTCGGTGAGGTTTACGAGGTTGATGTTGAGCCGTTGCGCGAATGTATTCGCAGAAGCGTGACGCCGGTGATTAGCCCGACCGCGCGCGGCGACGATGGCAAAATTTACAATTGCAACGCAGACATCGCGGCTGCGAAAACGGCAGTTGCGCTCAAGGCGCGCCGATTGGTGTTCATGAGTGACGTGCCGGGTTTGCTCCGGGACCCAAAAAACGATGCTAGTTTGGTTACGCATTTGCGCGCGACCGAAGTGCCGGTATTACGAAAAAGCGCGGTAATCGGAGAAGGGATGATTCCGAAAGTGAACAGCGCAATTGCAGCGATTGAGAGCGGCGTGGAGAAAGTGCAATTCGTTGACGGCCGAATTCCGCATTCGGTGTTGCTGGAGATTTTCACGGACGCTGGCATTGGAACGGAGGTCGTGTTGTGAAGATCGACGAAAAGATCCAACGCCGAATCGAATCTCGAAGTCAGAGCATTCGGGCTACGTTCGAGCAATTCGTCGTGCCGTCATATGCTCGCTTCAATCTCGCGCTTGAGCGCGGCGAGGGGAGCTATGTTTGGGACGTCGATGGACAACGTTACCTCGACCTGGCTGCGGGAATTGCGGTCTGCTCGTTAGGCCACGCTCATGCCGAGATCACAAAAGCCCTGACCGAGCAGTCGCGAAAGCTCGTTCATATTTCTAATCTTTATTATCATGAGCTGCAGGGACGGCTCGCGGAACGGATTGTCGATCTCATCGCGCCGGGGCGCGTCTTTTTCTGTAACAGCGGCGTCGAGGCGAACGAAGGTCTGTTCAAGCTCGCGCGAAAATTCGGTCACGACAGTGGCCGTTTCGAAATCGTCACGACGTGCGAATCGTTCCATGGGCGGACATTGGCCGGGATTGCTGCGACTGGTCAGGAGAAAGTAAAAAAAGGTTTTGAGCCTCCGGTGGCGGGATTCAAACACGTGCCGTTCAACGACCTCGATGCAATGCGGCGCGCGATCGGGCCAAAGACCGCGGCGATTTTGGTCGAGCCGGTTCAGGGCGAGAGTGGAATTACGATTGCAACGCCGGAATACTTGATCGGATTGCGCAAACTTTGCGATGAACATAATTTGCTTCTGCTTTTCGATGAAGTGCAAGCCGGCCATTTTCGCACTGGGAACTTTCAAAGCTGGCAGCAGCATTTTGGAAAACGAACATGTCGATCTCTTGCCGGACGCCGTTTCGATGGCGAAATCGCTCGGCGGCGGATTTCCGATCGGTGCGTTTTGGGTAGCGAGAGAAATTTGCCGGGGTGCTTTCTTCCGGAACGCACGCGAGCACGTTTGGCGGGACGCCGCTCGCGTGTGCGGTCGCGCTAAGAATCTTCGATGTGATCGAGCGGGAACGATCTGGCAGAAAATGCACGAGTCATCGGCGAGTTTCTTTTGGATGAATTGCGGCGCTTACAGGAAAAATTTCCGCAAATCTTGAGAGACGTTCGCGGTTTGGGATTGATGATTGGGATCGAATTCGATCGGGCGTTTTCGGCCATTCAAACGGTAAACCGATTGCACGAGAAAAATGTTCTCACCGTTCCGGCGGCGACTTCGGTGATTCGGTTGTTGCCGCCGCTGAATCTTTCGCGAAATGAGGCGACGGAAGGATTACACGCGATCAAGGGGGTCGTCGAGGCGTTGAAAGGTTGAAGCGGCCGGCGATGTGCTTCCTTTCGCTTTGAGCGCTTAAACGCTTTATCTCTTCAACGATTTAAATGAAACATCTACTGAGTATCGAACAGCTAACGTGCGAGGAACTCGAGACGGTTTTGCGCCGCACGGGCGAGTTCAAGGCGAATAGGGGGAAAATTTCGACCAGGCCGCTCGCGGGACAAACCTGGGCGCTGATTTTTTCAAAGCCTTCGACGCGGACCCGGGTTTCGTTCGAGGTCGGAATCCGTGAACTCGGCGGCGAATCGATTTACATGAACGCGGCGGACGCGCAGCTCGGGCGGGGCGAACTGGTCAAGGACACAGCGCGCGTACTGGCGCGGATGATTCATGGCGCCGTTATTCGGACTTACGCCCAGAGCGACATCGAAGAGTTCGCAGAATTTTCCGGAGTGCCAACGGTGAACGCATTGACGGACCACGAGCATCCCTGCCAAATCCTTGGCGACGTTTTTACGATCTCGGAAAAGCGCGGCAGTATCGACAATCGCGTCGTTACATTTGTCGGCGACGGGATTTCAAACACAGCGCGGTCGTGGCTGTTCGCGGCGGGGAAACTTGATTTTGAATTGCGGATTGCGGCGCCGAAAAAATATCAGCCGGAATCGAAGCTTCTTGCGCGAGCTGGTGGGCGGGTTGTTTGCACCGATGACCTAGCGGCAGCCGCCCGCGACGCCGATGTTCTTTACACCGACATTTGGGTTTCGATGGGAAAGGAGGCCGAGGAAGCTCGGCGCGAAGCGGAGCTTGGTCCGTACTGGATCAATGAATCAGTCGTGAAGCTGGCGAAGGCCGACGCGCTGGTGATGCACTGTCTGCCGGCACATCGCGGGCAGGAAATTGACGAGAAAGTTTTCGAAGCACACGCCCAAACTATTTTCGATCAGGCTGAGAACCGTTTGCACGTGCAAAAGGCGATTCTGGCCGAACTCGCGGAATGAGCCGCGTTTTGGTTACATCGACACCGCGAAATAGATCGGCGTAAGCGCTGGAAGATCGATAATTGGAATTCCGGCGCTCACCGCTTCGGCCACCGTTGTCTCAACAGAGATTGGGTACTCAAGTGCAAGCCGGTTTTTCAAATGAATTACAGTTTCAGGCGCGCGTCCGCTTAGATCGATAAATTGCGCGGCGGAAGGTGGAAGAACGATCCGCACGTTCGGTAGAGATTGCCAAGGATTAAGATTCACGACGATGAGAAATGTTTGACCCGAACCCAGATCGTGGCGCAAAAAGCTGTATAGCCAATGACCGCTCGCCCGTTCGTCAGGCAAACGGCCATAGTTTGGATTGTCGCGGTTCGCGGCGTTCAAAGGGACGAAAATGCCGTCGGAGAAAGCCGGTTCGCCGATCGTCTTAACCAACTGGCTGTAAAAAAGCCGCAACCGTTTCTGTTCGACCGAGAGACGCGCGCCATCGTATTTGTGATCGTTGACCCATTTGACCATTTCGGGCATCGACCAGTAATCGAAGATGGAAGTGCGCGCATCGTTTCCGCCAAAGCCTTCCAAGGCTTCTCCCGGTTCGCCCACTTCCTGGCCATTGGAAAACAAAACGTGACCGCGCGACAGCCCGAAAAGAACTGCCGAGACCGGTACGCCTACTCGCATTCCCAATCCGCCCCATTGCGAGCGGGCGGCGATTCGCACTTCGTCGTGATTCTCGGCATAACGAATGGAATTCTCAAAAATAAACTCGGCGGTGCGCGTGTCGTCGATATCGTTGGCCCAGCCCGGACCCTCGTAGATTTTCTTTATCGCCCGATAGGTTGGATCGTCGTAAAGGCCGTTAAAGCCGGCGTCCAAAAGATCGAACATGACGTTGGATTTTCCTTCGTAGAGTTTTGAAATTACCGGATCGACCCCCGGTACTTTGGCCGGATCGTTCTCGTAGGCTTCGCCGGCGAAAACAACGCCGACATCTCTCTCGCGCGCTCTAACGATGATCCAGTTCCAAAATTCCGGCGGCACCATATGCGCTATGTCGCAGCGAAACCCATCCGCGCCCATCTCCTGCCAATAGGCCAGAACGCGGTCCATTTTTTTCCAGGTATCGGGGATCGCCTTGTCCGGCGTTAACGCGTTTGGATATTCGCGTACGCTTTCCGAGGAGCCGGTGAAATCGAATCCGTAATTGAGCTTCGCGGTTTCGTACCAATCGCTAAGCGACGGTCTCCAACTTACGATGTTGTTTCCAGTCACGCGGCCAAAGGTCATCTCGCCATCGAATAATCCGTCGCAAGTCCGTGGCGGCGATCGATGACCGCCGTTGTCTTGTTTCTCCTCTACCCGGCGCTCATAGAGCGCCGCTACAGACTTGCAGGTCGCGCTGATCGCCAGGCCATCTTTATAAGTGGGCAGGCGCAGAGGTGGTCCGTTCGCGTCGGCTTTGAGGTAGAAGAAATTATTTTGCGGCGAAAAGAAGATCGATATGTCGTCGCCCGCACCATCGTTGCCTTTTGTGCCGAAGTTCAATTCCGGTTTCACGTCGGAGCTGTAGCTGCGTGCCACATGATTCGGGACAAAGTCGATCAGCGCTTTCATTTTGTGTTTGTGAATGCGCTCGAGGAGGGATTTGAATTCGTCTAGGCGGTTCTCCGGCTCCTGTGCATAATCGGGGCAAACGTCGAAGTAATCTTTTATCGCGTAGGGACTGCCGGCCAGGCCTTTGAGGAGATCAGGATCGTCTGCCGGCTTGCCGATGCTCGAGTAATCCGTTGCGGTAGCTTGCTGTAACACTCCGGTAAGCCAGATGTGAGTGAAACCCATTTCCTGCAGCGAACTTAGGGCGGCATTGTTGATATCGTTGAATTTGCCGACGCCGTTTTCGGTGATTGTGCCATCCTGTTTCCGGGTTTCGTTCGTGTTGCCGAAGAGCCTGACGAAAAGTTGGTAGATTCGTATTTTGCCACCGCCCAAACGCGCCCGCGGCGTCGCGATTGTTTCATTCGTCGCGGCCAAATTGATCGCGAGATATCGAGAAATGTATTTGTCGCCGATGCCTGTCTCGACCGCCTGATCGTTGCAGCCGAGAAATTTTCCCCAGCCGTCGTTGTGGGAAAGATCTTTCGCATAAACCGCGCAATCGATCGTCTTGTCCTCGTTAAACTGGGAGCGCGGCAGTCGAAACACCACGGTTTCAATCCCGATGTCGACACGATTCAGCGCCGGGACCCTCGCATCGCTCCATTTCCATTCTTTCCATTGGCGCTCGAGGCAGAGCACGGATTCAGCCTGCGACTTAGCATAAACAAGCAAGTCGGCCTTGAATGGAAGGAAAACCGTCGAACCTTCCTGGTCGCGCTGGAATGGCACAACCGCCGACCCGATCTCGCGGTGCGTTCCAAGCGCGATGAAAACCGCGCACCGGCCGACAATGAGATCCGGGGCGCAATACTCAACCAGGAGATCGTTGCCGGAAAACGAAAGCGTAACCGTGGCGCCGTTCGATCCGGGAATGATCTGTCTTTCCAAAACTTAGCGGGAGGAGCTGTTATCGGAAGTTAAGCAGAAGAGTGGAAACAACTCCATCTCGATCTTTATCGCCGCGGCTGCTGTCAGCCAGAATAGAATTGAATCAGATAGCGCGCGGCGGGAGACGCTTACAAGCCGGACAAATGGTGTAGATCAACATCTCCTTGCTGCCCTTCCTGTCAGGAGATTTAATGATTTTCCCGCACAAGGCACAGACGATGACGCATCCGCCACCGATCTCGGCCGCTTTCTTGTTGGCCGGTCGCTTCGTCTTCGCCTTCCCGTTTGACGGCATCTAGAGGATATCGCATCGGCACGGCTCGAGAGATTCCAAAATTTTGAGGCTGGCAGGCTAACCTAGCGCGTTTCGTCGGCGCAACGGTTGGGGCCCTTCCAGAGGATGCGGGGAGACGTCGTTCTGTGAGCGGCAACCCCCTTGGAAGCTTTGGAGAATTTGCGCTCTCCGGAAGGAGTCATGGCGGATGGACGCTGGTTTAGCGCGGCGATCTTTCCAAGCTCCTCGTGGAGCACCGAAGCCTTTTCGATGATCTGCTAAAATAGTCCTGGGTTCTCGTGCAAAGTCTCAGAAATCCGGCAGCAAATAGCACTTCGTCATCTCGGAGTTGCGAAATTGCGCGCCGTAACAGCTTTTTCGATTAGTGCTCCATGTGCGCGTGCTTGATATCGCTGTTTACCACGATAATGAAACCGTGAGGTCCTTGATAAGCGACGAATGGCAATGAGGGATTTTTTGCCAGCGCCTCCGAAGTTGTGCCGAGGTCGGCGTTTGTCAGGTTCGGAGCGTAAAACATAACATGGGGCGGGAACGACTCGACTTTGCCGGTGCGAGGATTGAAGTTCCGGATGTCGCCGGAAAGCATGTAAGCCACGCCGGGCCGGCGCGGTGCAACATACTTACCCGTACGAAAGCCTTCCGCGATTTCGGCATCGATCTCGGACATTAGTTTACCCTGCATAAGCAACTCGCCGACGTGGAGGACTTTTGGCAGAATGGTCGCAGTGCCTTCCGCGTCGAAACAAACAGGTTTTTGATTTAGTGGATGATCGCGGTTGACGATGCAGGTGAACCCGTTTGAACTGTTCCGCGCTTTCACAAAACCATTTCGCTCCAACACATAGACGCCAGCGCCCTCTCGCAAATGCTCGGGTGCGGCGCTGAGTGCCAATTCGATCTCTTTTTCGCGGGGAAGAAGTTCCGGCAGAACTTGTGGCTTTGTCGCATCTGATCGTTCCCCACTAGATGCGGTGGATTGTGAAAACGCCGGTTTCGCCTGTTCGAGATTTATGACGAGCAGAGCGAAACAGATGATTTTGAGTGAACGAGATTTCATAGTGGCAAGAGATTTAGGTTGCTGGAGAACTATCTGGCGCCGGCCTGGGCAGCAATGACAGGCATCCGACAATCTCGGCCAATGCCACCCAGCACGGCCGCATGCGAGAGTCCTTTTCATTGGATGTCCTAAAGTGTAGTATTAAAGTCATGTCGGCTCTCAGGAACTTGGTGGAACATCGACATGGAGAATCATGATGGCCCCAAAGCGGATAGGCTTAATCGGATTTGACGGAGTCGTGGCGATTGATCTCACTGGCCCTGCCGAGGCCTTTTCATCGGCCGCATCCAGAGAAGGAAGAAGCAACCCAAAACCTTGGTACGAGGTGGTCACGATTGGGCTGTCAAACCGTGCGTTCGTGGCGGATTCGGGAATCGTTTTTAAACCGCAGAAAACCTTCAAGAACGCACCTGCTTTGGATACTCTCATCATTCCCGGAGGAATTGGTCTCCGCCAATCGCATATTTGCGGGCCGGTGTCAGCATTCGTGAAGGCGCGAGCCGGAAGCACCCGCCGCATCGTATCAGTTTGCACGGGGATTTATGGGCTGGCGGCTACGGGCCTTCTTCAAGGGCGCAATGTCACGACGCATTGGCGCTACGCTCATGACGTAGCCGTTCGTTTCCCAGGCGTTCGAGTTCATGAGAACGCAATCTTTCTTAAAGATGGGAAGTTTTATACGTCGGCCGGCGCGACCGCAGGCATCGACTTATCGCTTTTTCTGATCGAGGAAGATTATGGGCCCCGGGTGGCCTTGGCCGTGGCGCGTGAACTTGTCGTGTATCTCAAGCGCTCGGGAGGCCAAGAGCAATACTCCGAGCCTTTGCAGTTCCAAACCCAATCGGTTTCGCGTTTGTCTGAATTGGCAACCTGGATGTTTAGCCATCTAAACGAGGATTTGGCGGTCGAGGTTCTCGCCGCCAAGGCGTGTCTTTGCCCCAGACACTTTAGTCGCCGGTTTAAGACGGAATTTGGTAGTACACCAGCTGATTTCGTTGAGAGGTTGCGGCTGGACGAAGCGCGGCGGCGCCTCTCGGAAGGCGACAACAGCGTGGAAAATGTTGGCACATCGGTGGGATTCAAGAGCGCCGACGCCTTTCGACGTGCTTTCGAGCGCCGCCTCGGAGTTAATCCGAGCGACTACCACCGACGCTTCACTGCCTCCGCGAAGGCGACACTGCCACCGCGTCAACGGCGAGAGCTGACCAGGCTGTCCAAAGCTGCCTGAAAGAAGCTAACGGCGCGCGGACCATAACGGCTACCTCCTAGATGATCCCACCACTGGTCCAAGTTCTTGCAAGCCTATTCCTTCCGCTGGGCGCAACGATGGGGGACGTTCGAAGGCATCTCTTATGAGTTTGCGATCACTGTTTGGCTTTCGATTTTGGATCCGCAGAGACGCGATGATACTCAATCTCCTCCAACCATTTCTCAGAGCCCGCGCCGTACCATGTCCATTGGGAAAGGTAAGAGTCATTGTCAATGAATGTGAAGAGTACCTTGTCCATGTGCCCCTGCTCCCGACTAGTCATTCCAGTGCCGCTAAGAAATGTGAACAGTACGGTTTTGCCGTCAGAACTTTGCCCTGTCGCCACCAACGTAGGTTGATTCTTCGCTTCGCAATAGTGGGTTAGCAGGAGCCGGCCTTTGTCCAAGTAATAAAGAGTTGCCATTCCTCCGTCGGCATCGTCATCAAAGTCCGACTCAAAAAGCACCGCCGAGCCACGGGAGATCCCCCGAATGAGATCGCCGCCAGTCCAACCTTTGGTCGATCGTGCCCGCCAGCGACCGGCAAGTGCCTTTAGGCGAGCAAACAGCAGCTCCGTGTTCACTGGCTGCTGAGTCACGTTCTCAGTTTGCGTGAATTGCTTACGCTTGGCGGAGTCTTGTCCTGTAATCTGGGTGACAAACAGCAAACAAACACACATTGCGAGCCGGTGTGTTTTAAACACTCGCAAACCTCCTATTCACATGTCGGTTGCGAATGCAATTATGCTACAGCGGTCTAAACAAACTATGGATCCTGGAACGAACAGTTTAGCAAATCCGGGCGCAGCGGTCTGGAACTCAGACGCTGTGTTCGAGACCATTGGAGTTGCCGGGGATGGCGCTATGACCGTTAGCGGTGGCTGCAGTCTTCGGTTTACGATCTTCAAAGTAACGACTCGGGCGAGTGCCGAACCTATGCTCGAAGGCGTGTTGGAAGGCGGCGGAACTTGTGAACCCGACAGACTGAGAAACGGTGCGAAGCGTTTTCTGCCGCTTGGCGAGCCGACGGCGAGCCTCGTTTAGACGCAGCTTTTGCACAAAGTCTCTTGGGGGTTCTCCAAAAACGCTTTTGAATACCTTGCTGAAATGGCTGGGACACATGCACGCTCGGCGCGCTAGAACTTCTACTGAGAGGTCGGCCTGGAGGTTCCGAACAACCCAAGCAACGAGGTCTGAGAAGCGGTCGATCGGATGATTGTCGAAAGGTGCAACCTCCGATGGAAGCTCCTCTTGATCTTCTTTTGTAAGACGAAGAACTAACTCTTCTTCTACTGATTGTGCAACATGGGGACCATAGTCCTCTTGAATCATAGCTAACGATAAATTCACACCGCCGCTAAGTCCCGTGGTCGTATAATACGGGCCGTCTTGAACAAAGGGCTTTCGATGGTCAATTCTTAGTCGAGGAAATCGCCGTGCCAGGTCTCGCGCAAATCGCCAATGGGTTGTAACTTCCCGTCCATTGAGCAAACCGGTTGGAGCTACTCCATAAATTCCGGTACAGACGGCTCCAATTCGCTCCGTATCGTTTACACGCTTTAAGATCCAGCCGGCTACCTTATCAGCAACCTCAGGGTGTCGGATGCCTCTTCCTCCAGCAATAATGATAGTATCAAGAACTGGCGCTGCACTGAGAGTCGCTTGCGCTTCAAACAGGAGGCCATTCTCAGCGCGGAAGCGATCTGAAAACACACCGATTGTATGGACCTCGTAACATGGGATGCGATTACCATACCCGTCATCCAGAGCAGCTGCTAGAAATGTATCAACGGGGCCGACGAGATGCAACGCGGTGACTTCGTCAAATCCGACAAGGCCAATGCGCTTCGGCCTGAAAATGGAAGCGCGATCGTAGGCACTCTTCACGTGTATTACCAGAATCTCGCTTTGCTTGTAATAAGACTAGGACATCGAACCGACAAAAGCGGCCACCCGGTTGCGCTCGGCGAATCTAACTGTGTCGGCATTGGCGCAATGGAGACGTTGCGTTATGGGCGCGACCCGATCCTATCGTTATATTATGAGTGATGTGTTTCGCGCGCCCTGGCGGTGCAACGCATCAACAATCTTGCTGATCCACGTCCTCTACGCTGCCCTCGTAGCTATTAACTAAATGACGTAATCAACCCAATATCGACCGCGAGCAACCATGCAAGCTGAGTGAGTAAAATAGCGTAAGGCCTTAGCATTCCGTCCACCAAGGGCCGTTTGATTTGATAATGCCGAGTTTGCGTCGGTTTGAAAGTCCTAAATCGTCGGATTTATGTCCGTATCAGGCGGTCAGCTGATTGCTAGTCTAGAACTGGCAACCGAACAACTGTGGTCTGCGGCGCGGTCGGGATCGCCAGGTTTTCCGCTAGACAAGCTATGTTGCGAAGTGGTATAAGTTTGTTGTCTCACAATCCAACGATGCGGATGAGTCGCGAGCCGCAAGAGGGCCAGAAGGCCGGCGCAAAGCCTGCGCAACGAACGGCAGTTTTAAATCTTGATACGACCTCCGCAAAGACTGCCGCGGAAGCGCTTGCGGAGATGATGCCAGAAGTATATGAAGAACTCCGGCGATTAGCCGCAAGTTACCTTCGCGGGGAGCGGTCGGAGCACACCTTGCAGCGAACGGCGTTAGTGCACGAAGCCTATCTAAGTTTTGCTGCGCACCGCCAAGCTGGCTGGCAAAACCGCGCTCACTTTCTTGGCATCTTCGCGCGGATTATGCGCCAAACGTTAACGAACTATGCCGTTGCCCGAGGGCGAAAAAAGCGGGGCGGTACAGATCCAATTGAACGGGCCATTGAATTTTACGAGCAGCGAAAAATTGATGTGAGCGCTGTGGATGCTGCATTGCGAGACCTTGAAGCACTGGATCCAAGACAGGGGCAGATTGTTGAGCTGCGTTTTTTTGGCGGTTTGACAATAGGCGAGATCAGTTCAGCGATGGGAATTTCTCCCGCAACGGTTAAGCGCGAATGGGCGACAGCAAAGGTGTGGCTTCGTCGAGAATTGTCTCGCAAAAGATAAACGTTGGTCCGCTACATTTTGTGATACTGTAAAAGGAAACAAAGATGATGGATTCGCACCGATGGCAACGGGTGAAATCGATTCTCGCTGACGCGCTCGAACAGGAATCACCGGAGGCCAGGACTGCCCTACTCGAACGTTCATGTGCCGATGACGCCGATCTTCTGCGCGAGGTTGAATCTCTTTTAATCGGAGCCGAAGTGCTTTCTTGCGACGCTAGTGATGACTTGGAAGAGTGTGCTGACAACTTTGCGCCGGCGATCCCACTGGAGGATGTCTCCGAGATTGGCAAGCGTGTCGGAGCATATGTGATCATTCGGGAGATTGGCCGCGGAGGAATGGGAACTGTCTATCTTGGGGCGCGGGCGGACGGATATTTCGAAAAGCAAGTAGCCATCAAATTATTGAACCGTGGTGTTGCGAACGAAGAGGTTCTCCGTCGCTTCCGCTCGGAACGGGAGGTCTTAGCCCGCCTCGACCATCCGAATATTGCCAGGTTAATCGACGCCGGTACGACCCACGATGGTCTGCCATATTTTGTGATGGAATACGTCGAGGGGATACCGATTACCCGCTTTATTAATGAGAGACAGGAGGGACTCCCGGCGCGACTTAGTCTTTTCCTTAAGATTAGCTCGGCTGTCGAAGCGGCACATCGTAATTCGGTCATTCACCGCGATCTGAAACCAAATAACATCCTGGTCAATCGCGAAGGAGAGCCAAAGCTGCTTGATTTTGGAATTGCCAAAATCGTCGGGAACAAGGCGAATCCTCTCGAACTCACCACACTTGGCCAGGAACGATTTACGCCGGGTTCAGCTTCACCTGAACAAGCCAAAGGCGAGCCAGTCACTACCTCCAGCGACATTTATGCGCTTGGTGTGGTGCTTTATGAGACCTTGACGGGTGAGAGACCGCATCGCTTTTTAACATCCGATCCTTCCCGTGAAGAACTGGTCGAGGTCGTCTGCAAACAACTACCGACGCTTCCTAGCCTCGTCGTGAAGGACCGTGAGAGACAGCGCCAGCTCCGCGGGGATCTGGATGCGATCTTGCTTCGAGCGCTGCAAAAGGAGCCGACGCTACGGTATCCATCGGTCGCTGAGTTCACCGAAGACATTCGACGTCACCTCGTCGGTGAACCCGTTCGAGCGCGAGAGCATAAAGCGGGTTATCGAATTAAGACTCGCTTGCTGCACAATAAGAACGTTCAAGTTTCGGTCGGCACGGCAATTCTCGCCTTGTTGTTTGTGGGGGCGTTTGTTTTTAGTTCGCGAGTGCGATCGGGTCTAAAGGAGCTGGGTTCGCAACGTTCGGCTGCGTCCTCCGGCTGGAGCGACACGCGGTCGCCCTCAGAAAAAAGTATCGCAGTATTGCCGTTCGATATTTTAAATAACGACACAGAAAACGCTTATTTCGCCGATGGCGTCCAGGAAGCTATCATCACCAATTTGACGAATGTCGCCGCGCTTAAGGTCATCAGCCGTGGCAGCGTTGCGTCCTACCGCGGGAAAGCCAAGAACGGGCCCGAACTCGGGCAAACGCTCGGTGTTTCCTATCTCGTGGAAGGCAGCGTGCAGAAGGCTGGGGATCGCGTTCGAGTCAACACGCAACTTATAGATACACGGACGAATACTCAAGTTTGGGCGCAACAATACGATCGGAAGCTTGACGATTTATTCGCTGTTGAGAGCGATCTCGCGCAGGCGATCGTGTCGCAGCTTAAGGGCAAGTTGTCGCCGGATGAGAAGGCGGCGATCGAGACCTGGCCGACCAAAGACATGCTTGCGTACGATTTTTATTTGCGCGCGAAAGAATCGTTTTTTCAAAATAATTGTCCAAATGCCATCAATCTGCTCGAGCTTGCCGTTGCTCGCGACCCGCAGTTCGCACTCGCCGAATGCCTGCTGGCTGAGGTGCATCTTCATATGTACCGGTACGGCGCGATGGCGCCGACACGCCTGGACCAAGCCAGACGTGCGGCCGAGACAGCCCTGCAACTGGCGCCAAAACTTCCGCAGTCGCATTTGGCTACCGCGCAATATTATTACTTTGGACCGCGTGATTACGAACGCGCGCTGCGCGAATTAACCGCAACGCCGTCTGCCATGGCGGATAGGGCAGAGTTTGTTGACCTAGCCGCATTGACTGAGCGGAGGCTCGGACACTGGAAAGATGCTATTCGTGACGGCGAGAGAGCCGCTGAGCTCGATCCGCAAGACCCTTTCATTCTAAACGAGCTTGTCGAAAGCTACATAATGGTGCGGCGATTTCAGGACGCTGAACGGCTTGCTGACGAAGGGATCAAAAAAGCGATGTTCACGCAAAACAGGTATCTTGCGGGACTCAAGAGCCAGGCTCTCCTTGGAATGGGACGGATTAAAGAAGCGGAGGCCGTGCTTAAAAACTCGCCTGGGGACCTCTTTCATTCCGTGATGGTAGCAATGTTTGCGCGAGATTTCGACCGAGCTTTTCGATTGCTGGAAAACGCAACGCCTGCTGAAAAAGAGAGTGACGAGATGGTTCCTTTCTACGATGGATGGGTCGCACGAGCCCAGCACAATGCCGCCAGAGCGCGGTCATCCTTTCAGTTCCTGCGCGATCGCGTGGCCACAAAACTACGCGAGCACCCCGACAACGCCTCCGACAACGCAGTGCTGACTAGCGATCTTAGCATGGCCGACGCCGGGCTTGGTTTGAAAGAGAACGCCTTGCGCGAAGCGAAGCGAGCTATCGAGTTGTGTCCCGTTTCGCGGGACGCTGTCGACGGACCATGGCACGAAAGGAACCTGGCAGTAGTTTATGCGTGGATGGGTGAATACGACGCAGCACTGGCACAATTGGAAAAAATTGTCAGGCTGCCAAATGGCCCGGACTATGGCGAATTGCGTTTTGACCCCTGGTGGGATGAAATCCGTAACGATCCGCGGTTTGACAGATTATTGAGTCAGGCGGCGCTTCCACCCGTCTACGAATGAAGACTTTGCCGAGGCAGGTCGCCCGCTGAGTTTTTTGTTCAACCTTTATCCAAACGGCGAACAGGCTCGCTTAATCTACGCAGAGGTCGCGGCCGTTAATCGGGCTCGCCGGACGCCGCATTACCACGCGGCTGAGGCCATTCGTGAGTCGGCGCGGCGTATTCAAAAGGTCGCATTTCGGGAATTTTAAGACTTTTTTGAGCCTTTTTCCCCTTCGTTATTGCACTTCTTTATGTGGGACCAAGTTTATCGAAACCCAGGCCTGCTGATCGATTCCTTTCTATTTGGCAAGAACTGCCGAGGAGGCGTGCCGTTTCGATGAAAATCGAGAAACGGAATGGCGCAGGACCGTTGGCAATTGCGATCTTCGGCTTCGATGGCGTCAACGCGCTGGATCTGACCGGCCCGCTTGAGACATTCGCGGCTGCGCGGGTGGACGACGCCGAAATTGAGCGGTCTGCTCTGTATCAGGTCAGAATGATTGGTGTAACCGGCAAGAGCTTTGTTTCCGAATCGGGGATCATTTTCAAGACGCAGTACTCGCTGCGCAACGCGCTGACGGTGGACACCGTCATTGTTCCCGGCGGCGCGGGAGCTCGAACCGGAGAAGCAAACCGCAAAATCGCGGAGTGGCTCAGCGCTCGCGCCCCGAATGTTCGGCGGATCGTTTCTGTTTGCACGGGCATTTATGCGATCGCCAAAGCAGGCGTGTTGGACGGGCGCAAGATCACGACTCACTGGAGATTTGCGCAGGATGTCGCAAGACGATTTCCTGAATTGCGTGTCGATCTTGTCTCATCTTTTATCAAGGATGGGCCCTTCTACACCTGCGGTGGTGGAACGGCGGCCACCGAAATGGCGCTGGCGTTAATCGAAGAGGACTACGGTTCGCGCGTCGCTCTTTCAGTCGCCCGCGAACTTGTTGTGCGACTCAGACCGGTTGGAGATGCTGAAAATTCTGTCGACCCATTACAGTTCGAGTGCGGACCTATGGATCGACTTTCCGATCTTCCTGCCTGGATCGGTTCACATTTAAGCGACAACCTCTCCGTGGAGGTGCTGGCGAAGAGGGTGTGTTTATGCCCCCGGCATTTCAGTCGTCTCTTCAAACGTTTTTTCCACGTTACGCCAGCGGTCTTTGTCGAGCGGCTCAGGCTGGACGAGGCGCGTCGCCTTTTGATACTCCCTCGAAACAGCGTCGAGAACGTAGCGCGTGATGTTGGATTCAAGAGTGCCGATTCTTTCCGACGAGCTTTTGAGCGCCGCCATCGCATCAATCCGCTCAGCTATAAGAGGTCTCGCAGCCAAAGAAGTGACGCATACACCTCATCTCTATTCGCGGCATGATCGCTGCGGAACGGTGAGCTGACAACTCATTTGGCATTGTGTCAGCGACCGACGTTCGCCTGTAGTTTTTTTCTCACTCGAGTGAATTCCAGGCATAAACGGATGCGCATGCCGACAAGTGACTCAGTGAAATCGCGCACCCTGTAAAGTCCGCAATCGTCGGGTTTATGTCCTCACGCGTTAACTCGCGAACTGGTTAGTCTCCGTGCCAATACGAATAGGAGCGGCTGCAATGATGCAGCTGCGACTTAATGAGCTTAAAACCCATGGAGAAACCAATGATTAAAAATGTGCCTAAGTTATTAGGATTGATCCGCGTCGTTTGCGCAGTCGTCGTGGGATTTCCTACTCTCATCATCTCAAATGCATTCGCACAGGAACCAACACCGGCGCCGGCAGGACCGGGCGGAACGGAGGCCACAGCCGAACGCGTGATCGTGACCGGTTCGAACATTCCGACGGCGGAAGAAGTCGGCCCGAACCCTGTCGACACGTATCGCCGCGACGACATCACCCGGCTTGGCGTGCGTACGCCCACCGACCTTATCCAGAGAATTCCGGCAGTATCAGGTTCTAACTTGGGTGAAAACGTCACCAACGGTGGCTCTGGAGGCGCTACACAGATCAGCCTCCGTGGCATCGATCCAAAGGAAACCCTGATCCTGCAGGATGGCCGCCGTCTCGCCGATGATGGACAAGGCGCCGCCACCTTTGTGGATTTCAACGTGTTTCCGCTCGGGTTGATTGATCATATCGATATTCTGAAGGACGGCGCTTCGCCGATTTACGGCACCGATGCCGTGGCTGGTGTGGTGAACGTATTTTTAATCCACCGGTTTCGTGGATTAGAAATGTACGCCAGTTATGGCAACACGAATCTCGGGTTTGCCAATGACGCGGGCGCGGAAACCGCGTATTTGCTTGCGGGCACCGGCGACGACAAAACTAACATCGTTGTTTATGCCGGGCTTTATAATAGCGCGTCAATTCAAGCGGCCGACGAGCCGCTCGCGCACGACTCTAACTTTACACCTTTTAACGGTCTCGATATCCGCAGCAGTAACTTGCCAGGGAGAATCGCCGGCGCCTCCACCCGGTATTTCATTGGTGTTGAAGGGTTCAACGCCTCTGGTCTGCTGACGCCAACCGCACACTCTTCGGCAAACCAGTTCGACAATTCTCAGTATGTGCCTAGCTCTGCGATAACGCCTGAACGTCGAAGCTTTAACTTCGGGGATTTTGCATCGAGCGTGCCTGCAACCGACCGAGAGTATTTGTACGGTTCGTTTGATCGCGATCTTTGCGATAAGTACCTGACCGTGTTTGCCGATTTCAAATACTTCCGCCAGTTCTGGGATGGCCAACTTGCGGCCTCGCCGTTTACACCTGATCTGTGGGTTGATTCTGCGAACGGACTTTTCATCAGCTCCCAAGGCATCAGTGTGCCCACGCAAAACGCGTTTAACCCATTCACGGTGGCGGATTACACGTCGGTGGGCGGATTTGATACGCGCTTCCCCATAAATGCGGCGAGTGCCGCGCCAGCGGGGACACAGTTCACTACGGGTGTGAAGTTTCGTGGTTTCCGGGACATCGGCCGGCGTGACGATAAAGTCACAACCAATAATTACGACTTCACCGGCGGTTTCAGAGGGAACCTGGGAGAATTCGCCAGCGCCTGGGACAAATTGAAGACCTGGGAATGGGAGGTCGGTATCCGTTGGAGTGAGGATTATCGTAACGAGCTCTTCGGTCTCGTTCCTAACAATTACAATATGCGCATCGCCTTGCTTGATACCAACCCGGCAACCGCGTTCAATCCGTTTGGTACGGGTGTCAATACAAAAGCCGTGCGAGATTTCGTGTACACTACACTCCACCATAACGGCGACACAACGCTCTTAACAGAGGATGTGCAATTGCACGGCGATCTGTTCGATCTTCCCGGCGGGCCAGTTTCCTTCGCCATTGGCGGAGTGCATGAGACCGACAAAACTTTCGACAACCCGGACACGATAATAACCCAGAACCAGTCGCTTGGCTTTACCGGCTTCCAGCCGACCAAGGGCAGCCGCGATTCATGGTCTGCTTTCTGGGAAGTGCGTATTCCTGTGACGGGCCCGACCTGGAACTTCCCCGGCGCCCATAGTTTGGAGTTCGATTACGCCGAGCGTTTTGAAGTCTACAACGATTTCGGTCAAACGGAACGGCCGAAGTTCTCGGTTCGCTGGCAACCGATCGACGAGGCGCTGACCTTCCGGGCGGCTTACATCGAGGCGTTTCACGCGCCCGCGTTGGGTGAACTGTTTTCTGGGGCCACCCAGAGCTTTCCGGCAACCGCTGATACGGCTACGACTTTTGTCGGTATAAACCAGGTACAGCAGAACATCTCGGGCAACCCGAAGCTACAACCTGAGATTGCGTATGAGTACACCTATGGCGGTGTCCTGACGCCGGGTAAATGGTGGAGTCCATTACAAGGCCTGACGCTCAGCGCGGACTTGGTCCACATTGATATCCGCGGTTTTACCGCGTTTTTGGATTCGGGCACGCTTATAGCGGGGGCGGACAAGGGTATATTCCCGACCTTTTATGGCATGCCAGGGCCGCCTGGTCAGAACTGGGTCGAGCGAAAGCAAGCGGTGGGAGATCAGGAAATTCTTCTCGTAAACACGCCGGAACAAAACCTGGGGAGGTTTATTACCACCTCGTGGGACTACGAAATCGTCGAGACGTTTGAGACTTCGCGGCTTGGCCACGGCGATTGGGGAACGCTCACCGGGACGTTCAACGGCACGTATCTGGTCGATGCGGACATACAGTTTATTCCTGGTGGCAAGAGGAGATCCATAGCGGGCACCTTCGGCGGTGGCTTTCAAGGATCCAACGGCTTCGCCAGCTTCCCGCACGACAAGTTCTACACCAGCCTGTTCTATGACGGTCCAGGTGGAAGCTGGATGCAAGGAATCGATGCCGGTGTGGTTGTCCATTACATTGGCCAGTACCTGGGACCAAGCTGGAAACGAGAGCTTCAATCATAACCGCAAGGTGCGGGAGTGGACCACGGTAGATCTTATCTTTAACTATACGTTTAACCTGCCGCCGCCGGCCGCCCAGAACGAAGTTGCCGGTTATGCCAAGGATGGTGGCAAGAACGTGAAGATGAAGGACGGGAAAGAGAAAAACGTGATGCCAGTCTCGACCGCGGAATACAATCCGTGTGGATGGAGAGCGTGGCTAAACAACACCACTCTTACACTGGGAATAGATAATGTGGGTGACTTGCAGCCGCCTTTCCTTGCTGCGACTGCGTCAACTAGTGACGCCCAGGGCTACGATGAATCGCAAGCCAACGATAAGGGCCGCTTCTGGTTCGTCGCGATCAAGAAGAGGTTCTAGCCGCTTCTCGATCCGCAAACATTTCGCGGCGGGGCTCCATCGAGCCCCGCCGTTTGCTTGTTTTTAAAAAGCGTAGCTCTTGTCCGCGCGTGCAGTCATTTGCCTGGCGATTGCAGATTGCATCAAGTACGGATTGAAACCGTCAGCATGGCCTGACTCGGCCGGGAGCTGCGCCCCAGGTCGGCGCCAGTGGAGACCGCAGAAACATCCTGCTCGGGGCGGGACTTGAACCCGCATGCCTTTCGGCATACGCCCCTCAAACGTACGTGTCTGCCATTCCACCACCCGAGCGCGTTCGCCAAATTTAATCAGGAACGCAGGAAAGCAAGAAAACTGGACAAATGAAAATCTGGAAGCCAGAAACCAGGAGGAATTGACCATTGGCGGCCTGCCATTCGGATTCCGATCTAAATTTTCCTGCCTTCCTGGTTTCCAGATTCATTCTGAGTAACTTCTCACCGATGCCGAACGACGGGTGGATCAAAATCGATCTACACATTCATACGCTGGATGATCCCAAGGACATAATCGATTATTCCGCGCACCAATTGCTCGAGCGCGCCCGCTCACTCGGCTTCGGCGTCCTGGCCATCACTTTGCACGACGCCGTTTTTGATCGACCAGAAGTGTTCGCGGACGCCGTGGCAATGGGAATTCTGCTCATTCCTGCGGCGGAGGTGCGTTTGTTGGGCGCGGATGTGATTGTGTTGAATGTGACCGCCGAAGAAGTTGGCGGCCTTAAGAACTTCGACGATCTCAGGCAACTGCGCGCGCGACGTGGCAGATCGATCTTCACCATTGCGCCACATCCGTTTTATGTCCTCGGTGGGTCGATCGGCCGGCAGCTTGTCGACCTTATCGATTGCTTCGACGCGATTGAGCTTTGCCATTTTCACAAAGGCCCTTTGAATCCAAACCGATACGCAGCCAGAGTGGCGACGCGATTTAGCAAGCCCCTGATAGCGACTTCGGATGCGCACCGATTGCATGCATTCGGCCGGCATTACACGAGCATTCCGTGTCCGAATATGGTCACGGCGGAAAATGTTTTCGCGGCGCTGCGGAGCGGACCGGTGCGCCTGACGAGCCCACCGGCTTCGATTGTCGATCTTGCCAGCGCGATCTATTTCATCTTTCTCGCCCATCCAATTCGCCGCCACAGGCATTCACGCCGCAGCGATCAGCGTGATCGCAAAGGCGGAACGCATTCGCGGCCGCAGGTCAGTCTTGAATCCAAATCGTAAACGTGACAGAGGTTAAGCTGATGAGACTCATTGCCTCCATTCTCCTGGTGCTCGCCGTTGCCATCAGCGGGTGCCAAACGGCGTCGGAAAAAGAGAAGGCCAAGCAGGCGGCGTTGAAAAAGAAGGCGAACGCGAACCTGCGAGAGGAAAGCTCCGACGTCGATTTCCAGGCGTTTGTTGGCCGGCTGCGCAAAGCGGTAAAAACGCATGACGTGGCGACGCTAAAAACGATGATGACGGATGATTTCGGTTACAAAATAAATCCGGAAATGTCGGGCGCGGGCGTTTTTCAATATTGGGACGACCAAGGTATTTGGCCGGAGCTGGACGGTATTCTGTCGGAAAAGTTCGTGAAGAAGGGGAGCTTCATGGTCGCGCCGCCGCAGTTTGCTGATTCATCGGTGGACTATGATGGATATCGGGCCGGGATCACGCGCGTGAGAGGCAGCTGGAAGTTTGCCTACTTTGTCAACGGTTGACCTCTGAACCCTTCCTTGGCCTCCCGCATCGGCCGCCCTTCGTTTTTGTTCGAGAGCTGATCGCCTGCCGCCCTGGCACGTTTGCCCAGTGCGAGACTTTCTTTTCACGCCATGATCCGATGTTTGCTGGACATTTTCCGAGCGATCCGCTTGTCCCTGCTGTGATCCTGACCGAAGCGCTTGCACAGACCGCCGGTATTGCCGCTGCACATGCACGTGCGCAAAACGCGAGGCCGCGTTTCCTGCTCTCGGCCATCCGGCAGATGAAATTTCTTTCCGCCGTCCGACCGGAGCAGCGAATTGCTTTGCGCGCCGAAAAAGTTGGAGAAATGGGCGGCCTGCTCAGGTTTAAAGTTACGGCGGACGTCGAGGGAAGAAGCGTTGCCGAAGGAGAGGTTCTGAGCGTGGCCCGAGCGGCGAAGCGTTAAAGGGTTCTGCTGCTTCAGCGCTTCTCGTTCTCCGCATCGTAAATTGCGCCCCAACCGCCGGAAGCGACTAGCGCGGCTGTCTGTTCCCACGGCCGTTTGCTCGTCGGGTAATTCATTATTTCTTCGTGACCCCAAAAAATGTATCGAACGTGCAATCGACGGGCCGTCTCCCGCCAGTTTTCCGCGCCTTGCATCATTTCGTTTAGCCAACCGAGCGCGATGTTGTAATCAGCAAAGCCCTGCGTCCAAAGATGTCCAGGATAGCCGAGTGCGACCTTCCGGCCCTCGAGCAATAGCGGATGATTGTAGGTTGGGTAAGCGGCAAATCGCGCTTCCACCGGGAGCTTTTGGAGCGCGAGACCGACTCCGTCGAGTTCCGCGCGATCGGCAAATCCAAAATCGCCGGGCGTCAGACCGCCAAACAAACTGATGAATCCGGAAGCGAAAAGGGCGAAGCAAACCGCGGCGCGTACCGGCCACTCCCACCGGGCAACAAGATGGGTCCACAAAAATGGCAGGACGAGGAAGTAAGCCCAGACCATGAGCTTGAGATTGTCCCAGCCCCAGGGGGCGGTTTTGACAAAATACCCGAAAATAAAAATGGCGACCGCCACCAAAAGGAATGCAATCTCCTCCGGAACTTTCTCACCCCAGCGCCAACTCGATTTCCAAAAGCGCCCTCCGCAAATGACGATCAATGTTAGGACGAGCGGAATCCACAGGCCAAAGTTCGTCAGCCAGAACTGGAAAAACGGCGCAACAATCCCGTTCCACGTCTTCGGCAAAACCCAACCAACGAGCGGAATCCCTCTACCGAAATTCAGCGGGCCGATTTGAAAAAAGGGCGCGGCGAAATCGTATTCGCTCTGCACCCAGCCCGGGTGCCATTCGATCACCGATCCCGCGTGGAAATGGTCCGTGATCAGCCAGACGAAGAAAGAGGCTGGAACAAGCGCACTGGCGACAAGCTTCACAATCTCTCCACGCATCAGCGGATCGCCAAACACGAACAAAAAAACGAGAGCGATACTTAGTGCTAGGAACGTGTGCAGATGGAACAGCGGCATCGAGGCATACAACGAGAGCTCGATCCAAAATGGCACCGGCGCAGTCGCTGCGGCCACTCTATCGTGCGCCGCGCTTCTGAAAAATTTCTCGCGCCAATGCCAGAGTAATAACAGGCCGGCCGGAATCGCGTAAAGCCAGCCGCGCTGCGTCACGAACATCGACAACGGAATACTTTTCCACGCGATCGTTTTGTCTCCCTGATAATCCAGGAATTGAAGCCTGTTGAAAAATGCAAATCCGGCGATGCCGCCGTTGAACAAAAATCCAGCCACGCCAAATGATCCACTCCAACGGTAAAAGGCATAAAACGTTGCTACCGATGCAATCAATCCGGTCCAAACCAGACCACGGATTAGATCGACACCTATACAAGAGAGCAGTGCGTTGAACAGATCACTGCCAGCCGGATACCGAAGATGTTGGCTAAAAACATAAATCGGATTTGCCGGCCAAAGCGGTACGCCGTTGGCAAAGTATCTAATGTGAGTGATGTGCAGCGCTAAATCGCCCAGGTTGTTCGGCGATTGAATCTTTAATTGGTCACCGTCGATATAGAGGAGCCAGCAAAACGAGCGGACCGCGAAAATGACGAAGCATGCCGCCAAAATCCATTTCCAGACATGACGATACCTGCTATGAACCTGCGGCTGGGGAGGCACTTCGGCCGCGCCTTCCAGCTCACGTGGCGTGTGTTCAAGCTCCAAGACATCAATCTTTGGTGTTGGATCTGCCGTTCTAACATATGCCAAGACGGCTGCTGCAGCGCCTAATATAAGCGATGTTATCGCGATCGGTGCATTCAGGCCGCGGCCGACGATTCCGAGGACGAGGCCGCAGATCGTTGCGAGATTGACAAAGGTTAATCCGGCGGAGAGCCACTTCATCGACAACGTAACTCTGCTAGCCTGGGCCTTTGCCAATAAAATCCGGCGCCCGCCCTGGGAAAAGACTTTTGAAGATCTTGGCGTTGAAATATGCCCTCGAGGGATCCTGATACGGCCGAATCGTTAACGGCTCGGTGTAATAGGAATCGTGCAGCTTTGCCTCGACCTCGGCGATCCGGTCCTGCTGCACGAGAAGAAAGTCCGCGTCCATTTTCGGCGGAGCATTGTCGTGCTCGTAATAGCCGACGTGGGTAAAGTCATCCAGAATCCAAGGCAGCGGATAAGCGCTCGCCCGAATAATGTGCCCCGTTAACTGGTAAGCGAGCGGGTTTTGGCGGGCCAGCGTAAGCAACGGGCCAGTCAGTCTGAAGATATCGTTGTAGGTCTGGACGTAAACATAAGGCTCGGTATCGGTCGTGCAGCGAAAGTAGTTGAGCCAGACCGTAGATCCAAGCGAATAACAAAGTAAGATCGCAGATGTGATATAGAGCCATATTTTATATCTTAGAGATACAACTAAGGTCGACGCCCCGAAAATAAACAAGAAAGGCCAGATGAAGCTGATGATGCACCAGGGCGTCTTGTAGCGAACATAACTATAAATTATAAATGTTCCGATGCCGTATATCGCCAGGTAACGCAGACTGGCGTTTTTCAATCGCAAGGTAAACAAAGAGATAACTAGACCGGCCAGGACCGGCCACTCGTAACGCGCGATCAGTTTGAGCCAGTAAAACCATGGTTTTTCATGGCCGTGTCCTTCGTGCCCGGTTTTGAACCAAGCGGCGTATGCTTGAAAGATACCTTTGAGCCCGCTCCAGTGGAGAAATGTTCCTGAATAAAAGAATACAAGCAATGCGATGCCAGTTCCCGCCACCATCGCGAGATCGATATAGTCCCAGGTTTGTCTCGCCCAACGCCCGTCAGGAACGGGTCTTAGCGAATTTGCAACGGAACAGACGCCCACCCCGATCACCGCGCAGACGACATGGATGATGTAGGTCTCCTTCGACAGAATCATCCCGGTCAATCCCATTCCGGCGCACCACAGGTAATTGGCCGTTCCGAACTTCCAAAGACCGAGCAGCCCAAGAATGAACAGGATCGAGAAAAGTAGCAGCCAGACCTCGTGGATCGAATAACGACCGTAAAAAACGAAGCCGGGCGAAACCGCCATGGCGAGTGCGGCCAGCCGGCTTACATTGCGCCCGACAAACGGCTCAAATCTCAATGTCAGCCAGACGGCGGCGATGCTCACGAGCACGACCGGCAGCCGCAGCGCCCAAAGATTGCGTCCGAACAGCGTCTGCGAGAGGAACAGCACGTAAAAATGCAACGGGCCGTGATAGTTGGTCGGATCGTATTTGTAGAAACCGTTCTTGACGATAGACGAGTCGACGAACCAGCCATTGATTCCTTCGTCGAAATGCGGCGGTTTGATTCCGAGCAGGAAGAAGCGGAGAAGCACTGCCAGACTTAGAATTAGCCAGGGTGTCCAACTGCTTTCTGCGAGCCATTTTTGCCACGTTTCCAACGAGTCGCCGAGCGCGGGAAAATCCGCTAGCGTGCCAGCTTCGGCGCTGCTAGTACCGGCTGTGCGCATTCTCGTGACGGGTGGCTGCGGATTCATTGGGAGCAACTTTATCCGTTATATTTTGCAACATTACAAACCGGCTCTGGTGACCAACGTGGATGTGCTGACCTACGCTGGCAATCTCGCCAATCTCAATGGTGTGGTCGAGGAACATGGCGAACGCTATGAGTTTTTCAAAGCCGACATTGCCAACGCCGACGCGATGGACGCGCTTATGACCGAGCACCAGTTTTTCGCGGTGATCAACTTTGCCGCCGAGTCGCATGTCGATCGCAGCATCAATTCGCCGGAGAATTTCATTCACACCAATTTGATCGGGACCAGCGTGCTGCTCAACTCGGCAAGACGGCACGGCGTTCAGCGTTTTGTCCAAATTTCTACTGACGAAGTTTACGGTTCGTTAGGTGAAAAGGGGAAATTTACCGAGAAATCGCCGCTTGATCCGAGTTCGCCTTATTCCGCGAGCAAGGCCGGCGCCGATCTTCTCGCCCTCGCTTGTTACAAAACCTACGGACAGGAAGTCGTCGTTACGCGATGCTCGAACAATTACGGACCCTATCAGTTTCCCGAAAAATTAATTCCGCTGATGATCATCAAGGCGGTGCGCGACGAGCCGCTGCCGGTTTATGGCGACGGGATGAACGTGCGCGATTGGATCCACGTCCAGGACCATTGCGCCGCAGTCGTGGCTGCGCTTTTCGAGGGGAACCCGGGAGCGATCTACAATTTCGGTGGCGGCAACGAGAAGACGAATCTCGACCTTGTGAAGTTAATCCTGAAGAAACTTGGCAAGCCGGAGAGCCTGATTTCGTTCGTCACCGATCGTCCTGGACATGATCGGCGTTACGCGATTGATTCCTCGTTCGCGGAGCGCGGATTGAAATGGAAGCCGCGAACGAATTTCAAAGACGAGCTGGAGGTGACGGTGCAATGGTACATCGACAATCAACCGTGGTGGCAGCCATTGCTCGAACGTGCGGGTCGATACTAAATTTGTAACGGCGGTCTGCGACCGCCGAACCTAACATGATGTTTTTCATCATCAGTGTTGTGGCTGCCGATCTGCCCACCGGCAGGTTTTTAGTTTTGCCGCCAGAGACATTGCCAGTCCGGCTCGGACCGGAAGTTACAAGATGAGAGTCGTAATTCTCGGGGCGGGTGGCCGGCTTGGTGGCGCGCTCATGCGCCAATATCGAGACAAGTTCGATATGATCGGTTTCGATCACGAACAGCTCGATATCGGTGACAAAAAACAAGCCGACGATTGGCTGTTGCCGCTAAATTTCGATGTTCTAATTAACGCCGCCGCGTTTACGAATGTCGATCTTTGCGAGAAAGAGCGGGAACAAGCCTTCCGGATCAACGCGGAAGCGCCGCAACGTCTTGCCGAGATTTGCCGCGACAAAAAGGCGAAGCTTATTCATTTCAGTACCGATTACGTTTTCGACGGCGAAAAGGGTGAGCCATACACCGAGAGTGACGTCGCCAGGCCTATCAGCGTTTACGGCGAGTCGAAGCGAGCAGGGGAAGAAAATGTTGTCGCCGTGCAAGACCGGCATCTGGTCGTGCGCGTTTCCTGGGTCTTCGGTCCGGATCGCCCGAGCTTCGTCGATGCGATCATCATGCGCGCTCGCAAAGAGGAGCGTGTCGACGCGATCGCGGACAAATTTTCTACACCGACATACGCCCGCGACATCGCTGAGATGCTGCCCCGCTTTTTCAATGTCGATGTTGCCGAAGGCATTCTGCATTTCGCGAACACCGGCGAATGCAGCTGGCAGGAATATGCCCAATACGCGCTCGATTGTTGCCGTTCGTTGGGCATTCCGCTGAAAGCAAAAGCGGTCGGTGCGCTGAAACTTGCCGAAATGAAAAATTGGAGCGCGCGCCGTCCGGTTTATTCAGTTCTTTCTACTGTGAAGTACATCTCAAAGACCGGCAGTACGCCTCGAGGTTGGCGAGATGCTGTCGCTGAGTACGTGCGCGACTTTGTTGTGCGCTGAATTTTCCTTTCACATATTTCAACAGCCGCGGTGAGCGGCTCTGGCGATACTAAAGAGCTAGCATGATTCCCATCCAGGATTCGGTGCCCAGCCGTTCCGTGCCCCTGGGTCACGCGCGCGTTGTTTTAATTAACGTCGTGGTGTTTTTCTTTGAACTTGGGTTGCCGCGGGAAGCCGTCGAGCAAATGTTTTATTTGTTTGGCCTCGTCCCGGCGCGCTACACTCATCCGGACTGGGCCGCAGCGGTCGGTTTTCCGATCGACACTTATTGGCCAATTCTGACCCATCAATTTCCGGACGACGGTGTTTGACAGGAAAAGCGGGAACCTATTCTGTAAAGCGATGAAGTCGAAAACCACCTGCGTCCTCACTCTCACCTTGTCGCTCTTTCTCTGTGCCGCGGCCCGGGCTGAACTGAAATGGGAACAGACCGCGGCGGAGTTGCATCCAGCGGTGGGCGATAAGCAAGCGGTCGCCCATTTTAAGTATGCAAACGTCGGCACGACGCCGGTGCATTTTAAATCGGTGCACGCTTCGTGCGGATGCACCGCCGCGCAAACGCAAAAAGACCAGGTAGCTCCGGGCGAGAAGGGCGAGGTCACCGCGACTTTCAACATCGGCGACCGCACCGGCACGCAAGTAAAGACGGTTACAGTCCAGACTGACGATCCCGATCCAAAACGTGCCACGACCGTGCTCACGCTCACGGCGGTGATTACACCGCCGCTCGAATTCAAACCTGCGTTTGTTTACTGGCAGGGTGGAGAAGAACCCAAGCCGAAAACGGTTGTTGTAAAAGCGGCGAAGGATTTTCCGGCCAAGGATTTGACCATAAAATCGAACAGTCAGGTGTTTACGTCCAAAATTGAACCGGGAAGCGCGCCGGGCGAATGGAAACTTGAAGTCCAACCAAAGGATACGAGTCGGCCAGTTGGGACAGTATTGGTTATCCAGACAGATTATCCGAAGGAAGCACCACGATCGTTTTACTTGACCGTACAGGTGACCGTTCCGCCTGGGCCCGCGATGAAACCGGCGGCGACTCCAGCGAAACCCGGCGCATCACCAGCGGCTGGCATTGAGCGCTGACACGTGAAGTTAAGCGCAGTTCGGCAAGGGCTGCTCCTGTTCGGCCTGGCGCTCCTGCCGGCGATCGGTCAGGCGATTTATTTCCGTGATCGCGTCTCATGGCGATCGCCAATACCCGCGTCAGAAATGGTTACGGTCGCGCAGGCACAAGCCTGGGGTGACAGCGCGATTTGGGTGGATGCACGTCCGGACGAGGAATTTGCGCATGACCATGTGCCCGGCGCCGTCTCGCTGAATGAAGACCGCTGGAACGAATTGTTGCCGCAGGTTCTTCCAAAATGGTCGCCCGAGAAAGAGGTGGTCGTTTACTGCAGCGCGCAAAGCTGCAATGCCGCCCGCGAAGTCGCGAAGAGATTGCGCGACGAAGCGCAGCTAAAAGACAACGAAGGCAGAAACTGCGTGTTCGTGCTCGAGGGCGGCTGGGAAGAATGGCTCAAAAAGAAATCGTTAAATCGTTAAATGGTTAAATCGTTAGTGTGGCGAATTGTCGATCTTGTCGTCGGCGGAATTTTTATTTACGCCGGCGTGATCAAGGTGCTCGATCCGATTCAGTTCGGGATCGACATCGACAATTACAAAATTCTGCCGTGGTTCATTAGCGTGCGGCTCGCCTTTTATTTGCCCTGGCTGGAGATCTTTTGCGGACTTGCTCTGATCTTCCGTTTTTTGTATCGCGGGGGATTGTCGATCCTCGCCGCGCTCACATCGGTCTTCATCGTCGCCACCGTCGCCGCGAAAGTCCGCGGCCTCGATATCACCTGCGGTTGCTTTGGACACGTGAGCAAAAACTGGAGCTTCCCGCAGCATCTTGCGCTCGATCTGGCCATCCTCGGCGCGCTGGTCGCGCTCTCTTTCCGAGTTGCGTCTGGAAATAGGCCGCGAAATGCTGTCTAATTCTCGTCAGAGGATGCTTTTCTTCAAACGGCTCTTAACATCGATCGGCTTGTTCATTGTTTTATTTGTTGTGTTCTCGGTTGGGTCGATGGCGGTACTCGGAGCCGTAGCGAGTGCGAGCGCTGCAGCAAACGATCCGAATGCGCGAGACTTCAGCTCGGGTTATGCCGCCGGTCATGCCGCCGGCCAGGAGCTGGGCAAGAAGTACGGCCGAATCGTCCTCCTCACTTCGCTCGGCATGTCCGCAATTTGCTCAGTCACAATTTCTTTTACAGGTCTTTTGCCGTGGTGCCGGGAACCGGCTCAGCGGCCTCCTCTCCCGCCGGCCTAACTAATCACTGCACTTCGAGGCGTGCTGAAATTTGACGGCGCGCACATACGCGTCCCGCTGCGAAGAATTGAATGAGGCGGCGTGTTGAAATCGGCGCGCGCCTTTTCACGCCATGAAATGGTTGCTGAATGTTGTGAAAGGAAAATGGCTGGGCCATCCGCTGCACCCGATCTTGGTGCACATCCCGATGGCGATGTGGCCTGGCACGCGCGAAATCAGCATGATCAGAGAAATAAAATCTGGCTACCGTTTGTACTCGCGGAAGAAAAACCCCAAGACCGGGAAACGGAGGAACCTCGGCACCTTCAAGACAAAAGCTGCCGCAAAGAGACACGAAAAAGCGGTACAATATTTCAAGCGGAGGCAGTTGTAGCGGCGCTCGCCGCGGCGAGCGCCGAAACTAATAAATAGGCGGCTGACACAGCCGCCTCTACAACGTCAGCCATCATTTGCCAAACGCTGGGCATTGAATGTTGAGCGTTTCTCGAAAATGCTCATTGGCAAAGCGACGTGGTGATAGCAATTGTCGTTTGTAATTTTGCTTCGTTAGGCCGAATTGTGAACGAGCGATGCAAACGGTGATTCAAGTCATTACGACCGGCCGCGGATCTCTGCGCAATAAGATCATGAGCGACCCACAGCTGGATCGGAAATTTGGGTTTATCAAAGTCTGGTCTAAACAGGCCCGGCCGCATGGTTGGGCGAAGATTCACAGCGCGCGCGACCTTCACGGCGCCATCAATCTCGAATGGCATGCTCGCAGCGGCACGCTCATCTGCCGCGTCGTCACGAAATTGGGAAACAAACCAAACTCGATCATTGGCGACTTCATTGATTACCTGCTCGCGCGACATCAGAGCCGCATCCTGGCAATTCACATCATGCGGCGGCAGAAGACCGATTAAATCAGAAATCCAGGAAGCCGGAAATTTCAGACAGGATTAACAGGATTCTACAGAATTGATTTCTTAATTCCTGTTTGGAATCGGCGGTCACAGACCGCCGCTACGACATTAATCTGCGCCATCCGCTGCCTGCCCGCCGTGGCGGGTTATCCACGGTTAACGATCGTACCGAACTCGCCTTGTTGTTGAATGAGTTTGGCAACAAGGCCGGTCCAACCGGTTTGATGCGAGGCGCCGAGGCCGGCGCCGACGTCGCCGTGAAAATATTCGTGAAACCAGTAGCGCTCTCGGTCTTGCCCGCCGTTGAGGGCGCCGGCCGACGCGCGTGCGAACGCGCACTCACCTTTTTCGTTGCGCAACCAAATCTTGATCAGCCGGTTGGAAAGTTCGTTCGCGACCTCATTCAGATGCATAAGCCGACCTGAGCCGGTCGGACATTCCACTTTAAAATCGTCGCCGTAGTAATGATGAAATTGTTGGAGCGACTCGATGAGAAGATAATTGATCGGAAACCAAACCGGGCCGCGCCAGTTTGAATTGCCGCCGAACAAGCCGGTCTGCGATTCGGCCGGCTCGTAGTTCACGACTTTGTCTTCGCCGCGCACCCTTAACACGTAGGGATGCGTCTGATGAAATTTGCTCACTGAACGCACGCCGTAATCGCTGAGAAATTCTTCCGGATCGAGCATTCGGCGCAGCAAACATTTCATGCGGTGGCCACGGGTAAGCGCGACGAGGCGGCGTTCGCCCATGCCTGGTTCCTGCCAGCGTGAAACGAGACTGGCCAGATCGGGACGATGCATCAGATACCATTCGAGCCGCGCTTTGAAACCGGGCAACGCCTCAATTAATTGCCACTGGATCGTGTCCACCGCCAGCAAAGGCATGAGCCCGACTAACGAGCGCACCTTCAGTGGTAGATATCGGCCGCCCGGCGTGTGCAGAACATCATAATAAAACTCGTCTTCTTCGTCCCATAGACCGATGCCTTCGCCACCAAGGTTGTTCATGGCCGCGGCGATCCCGAGAAAATGTTCGAAAAACTTCGTCGCAATATTTTCATAAACGTGATTCTCCATCGCGAGCTCGATCGCGATGCGCATCAGATTCAGGGAAAGCATTCCCATCCAACTAGTGCCGTCGCTTTGCTCGAGATGAGTGCCATCGGGAAAACAAACGTTGCGGTCGAACACGCCGATGTTGTCGAGCCCGAGGAATCCGCCTTGGAAGATGTTATTGCCTTCGGAGTCCTTGCGGTTCACCCACCACGTGAACGCGATGAGCATTTTGTGAAAAACAGTTTCCAAAAATGCGCGGTCGCCTTTGCCGGTTTGTTTGCGCTCAATCTGGTAAACGCGCCATGCCGCCCAAGCCAGCACCGGTGGATTCACATCGCTGAAATTCCACTCATACGCCGGAATCTGGCCGTTCGGGTGCTGGTACCATTCGCGCACGATCATATCGAGCTGCGCCTTGGCAAATTGAACATCGACAAGCGCGAGCGACAGACAATGGAAAGCAAGGTCCCACGACGCGTACCACGGAAATTCCCACTTGTCCGGCATCGACATGACGCGCTCGTTGTAGAGATGACGCCACTCGGAATTGCGACCTTCCAAGCGTTCGTCAGGCGGCGGTGGCTGGCCCGGATCGCCTTCGAGCCATTCATTGACAATGTAATGATAGAATTGCTTGTTCCAAAGCAGCCCGCCCATCGCCTGTCGCTGAATGGCGCGATGTTCTTTCGTTAAAGATGGGGGCGCGAGCTCGGCATAGAAGTCGTCCGCTTCGGCGGCGCGCAGCAGAAAAAACTTGTCGAAATCGCGAAACGCAGTGCCCGGTTTGCGCGCGTCGTCCACGTGGGTGAGACGCAAGCGAATCGTACGCGACTGGTTAGGTGGGATCATGAACTTGTAGTGCGCGGCCGCTTTCGTTCCGACTCCCTGCGGATTGGTGCTGTCGATCTTGTCGTAAACGATCCGATCGTTGATCGAATCCTTCACGAACGGCGTCGGGTTCGGCAGGCCCCATAACCGCTCAATGTTGCTCTCATTTTCGGTGAAGAGAACGTCGTCCGCGTCTTCGCAGTACCAGCGGTACCGGCCAAGTGCGTAGTGACTTGCTTCCACGATGTCGATCTTTGGCGCGGTCGCGTCGACCGCTCGCAAAATCGGGCGTTCGCCATCGCGACCCCAGCTCCAGGTGTTGCGCAACCAAATGGTCGGCAGCAAATGCAGGGCTTCGGGCTCGGGCCCGCAGTTCGTCGCCGTTGCGCGAATCAAAATGTCGTGCGGCGTTACTTTGGCGTACTCAATCTCGATGTCGAAGAAACGGTTGTCCGCGAGCGCGTTTGTGTTCCAAAGTTCGAACTCGCCCTCCATCTTTGAGCGCGCTCCGCTTTGCGCGACGAGCTCTTCGTAAGGAAAACGCGTTTGCGGATACCGATAAATCATCCGCATGAAACTGTGGGACGGCGTACTGTCGTTGTACCAGTAAAGCTCCTTCACGTCTTCGCCGTGATTGGCTTGCGGCCCGCTCACGCCGAAGAGCCGTTCTTTCAAAAACGGATCGCGCTCGTTCCAAAAGGCGAAGGCGAAACAAAGCCGGCCTCTGAAATCGGAAATCCCGCCGATGCCATCTTCGTTCCAGCGATACGCGCGCGACCGGGCGTGCTCGAAAGGGAAATAATTCCAGGCATCGCCATTGGCGCTGTAATCCTCGCGGACCGTGCCCCAGGCCCGTTCGGCCAGGTACGGTCCCCAAAAATGCCACGGCTCTTCGGGGGATTTGTTTTCCTGAAGGCGAACTTGCTCGGCGTTCATGCGGAGTTAATCCTCAAATAAGGGCCGATATTCTGTCGAACACGAAGTTGCAAGGCGTTTGTGCCAAACGCCCTACAATAAATGCTTCTGTTGACCGACGGTGTAGACTTCGTTGAGCCAGCTGACGATCTCGCGATTCAAATCTCTTTCAGAATTGACGCGCAAGTAGTGCGCATGACAGCGCGGATTGATTGTTTCGATTTTGTGGAATCGTTTGTTGTCGATCTTGCGTGGCAAAATGAAATGACAGATCAGATGCGATTTTCTAGGCGTCGCGCCGGCGAAACGCATCCGCGCTTGAAAGACAACGCGCGTTTTTTGCGGGATCATGCGCGAGCGCCCGCAGCTAGGCACCATTTTGGCGAACTTGCGGAACGTCTTCGTGACCTGTGGCTCGGTGCGGGCAAATAAGTCATCGAGCGAAAATTTTCCGCATGAATGCCACATGTTTCGCCCCGTAAAGTACTCGCCGCACTTAGGGCATTTCCAGAGTGGCTTCATCTTTTTGACCGCGGATTTCGCGGATGATGCGGATTTCTGCAGACTATCTGACATCTGATCTCTGACCTCAGAGCTATTCCCACTCGATCGTGCTCGGTGGCTTGCTCGAGATGTCGTAGCAGACGCGGTTGACGCCTTGGACTTCGTTGCTGATACGCGCGGAAATGCGGGCGAGCAATTCATACGGAAGCCGCACCCAATCGGCGGTCATCCCGTCCTGGCTTTCGACTATGCGAAGAACGACGGTGTTTTCGTACGTGCGCTGATCGCCCATCACGCCGACCGAGCGCACCGGCAGCATTACGGCGAACGATTGCCAGACGCGATAGTACCAGTCGCTCGCTTCCATCTCACTTTGCACGATGGTGTCGGCCTCGCGTAAGATCGACAATCGCTCGGGCGTGACTTCGCCGAGAACGCGCACGGCCAACCCGGGCCCAGGGAACGGCTGTCGATGCACGATCTCTTTCGGCAATCCGAGCTGCAGCCCAAGTTGTCGAACTTCGTCTTTGAACAACTGACGCACCGGCTCGACCAGCTCGAAGTGCATTTTCTCGGGCAACCCGCCGACGTTGTGATGACTCTTGATCACTTGCGATGGATTGCCTTCGATCGATACGCTCTCGATCACGTCGGGGTAAAGCGTGCCTTGCGCGAGAAATTTGTAACCGCGGTGTTTGTGCGATCCGCCTTGTCGATCTTGGGCGAGTAATTCCTCAGTCGCGTGTTGGAAGACCTGGATGAATTCGTTGCCGATTATTTTTCGTTTCTGCTCGGGATCGGTGATGCCGTTGAGAGCGTGGAGAAAACGCTCGCTAGCATCGAGATATTTGAGTCGCACATGAAAATTTTCGCCGAAAACGCGCTGAACGATTTCCTCTTCACGCGCGCGCAACAGTCCGTTGTTCACGAAAATGCAGGTAAGTTGGTCGCCGATCGCTTTGTGCAAAAGCGCGGCCGTCACCGATGAATCGACGCCACCGCTCAAGCCGAGCACGACTTTTTCGTCACCTACCTGCCGCCGAATGCGTTCGCACGCTTCCTCGATAAACGAACCCATCGTCCAATCCATCGAGCAACGGCAGATGTGATAGACGAAGTTCTGCAAAATCTCTTTGCCGCGCGGCGTGTGCGAGACTTCCGGATGAAACTGCAAAGCGTAAAGTTTTCGCTTCGGATCTTCGATCACCGCGAGATCGGAATTTTCCGAGCGCGCGGCGCTACGAAAGCCGGCAGGAAGCGCGGTCAATTTGTCGCCGTGACTGCTCCAGATGTCGATCTGCTCGCCAATACCTTCAAGCAGCAGCGAGCCATTCGTGACGTGGAGCATGCCCGGGCCGTATTCGCGCCGTGCACTGTACTCGACCTGCCCGCCGAGATGATGTGCCATTAACTGCATCCCATAACAAATTCCGAGGACCGGAATCCCTAACGAGAAAATTTTGGGATCGGGATGGGGAGCACCGTTGTCGTAAACGCTGGCCGGTCCGCCCGATAAAATAATTCCATTCGGGCTTAGCTTTGCGATCTCGACCGCCGCAACGTCAAAGCGGGCGATTTCGGAATATACTTGAAGCTCGCGGATACGGCGTGCGATCACCTGAGTGTACTGCGAGCCGAAATCGAGGATGAGGATTTTGGAATGGGCGGAATCAGTTTTCACGGCGGAGGGGGATACTCGGGCGGCGGTTCTGACGCGGAAGGCGCACCGGGCGGATTATCTGTGGACTCAGTCGGAACCAGCTTCCCCTGACCGGAAATGCCGCGTTGAAGCTGGCCTTCTACCTCCTCGGTGCTCCGCTTTTCCAGCGGATCGGCACAACCGCCCACGATCAGCGCGCACGCGATTAAGATCGACAAGGGCTTCATCTACTCATTTTAAGAATGAAGCCTTGCATTGCAAGCGTTGTAGCGGCGCTCGCCGCGGCGAGCGCCGGAAGCAAATAAACAGGCTGTTGGCACAAGCGCCTCTCCAACATTAAGCGTAGAATCCTGTCCCTCACAATGATCGCGCCGGAACTTTTGCTGCAAGGTTATCGGCTTGGCGTTTTCCCGATGGCGATGGAAGACGATTCCATTAGCTGGTTCTCGCCCGATCCGCGCGCGGTCATCCCACTGGACGATTTTCATGTGCCGCACGCGTTGCGCCGCGTCTGGCAGAAGAGAATTTTCGAAATCAAGATCGACAATCGCTTCGGTGAAGTGATTCGCGCGTGCGCGAAACGCAAAGATACCTGGATTAATCGCGAGATCATCGAGAGCTACGAACGCTTGCGCGAGCTTGGTTGTGCCCATTCAGTCGAAGCGTGGAGCAAAGGTAGACTTGCCGGCGGACTTTACGGAGTCGCACTCGGCGGTGCGTTTTTTGGCGAGTCGATGTTCCATCGCGTGACTGACGCGTCCAAGATTGCGCTTGTCGCTTTAGTCGAACAGTTGCGCGCTAAAAAATTCGCTCTGCTCGACACCCAATGGCTGACTCCGCACTTGCGACAATTCGGCGCGATCGAAATTTCGCGGGAACATTATCTGCGTCTCTTGCGCAACGCCGTAGAATTGCCGCGAAAGTTCTAAGGATCACTGGGGATTAACCACGGCGATCGCAGAGAGCTCCGAGAAGATTTTGGACCAGGGGAGAAACCAGAGTTTGTCTTGCTTCGTGACCTCCGCGTGCTCTGCGGTAAGACAGATGCGGCGCTTGCCGAACAGCGGGAATTTTGCATAGTGAACGCCCGCGTAGCGCGCGCGCGAAGATCGACAACAACGGCTGGGTAGCTCAGTTGGCAGAGCAGTGGACTGAAAATCCACGTGTCGGCGGTTCGATTCCGCCCCCAGCCACACCTCTGTTTGGGTTCGAGCTCTTACTCTTGGGCTACGAAGCAGGATGGCGCGCTGCTCATGGGGGCGATTGCACTTCACATCGCCCTGCGCCAGCCTGCGCAGATGCCGATTACAGGCTCAGCCAGGGCCATAGACGTTTAATGTTTATCCCGCCAGCCCGTTCCGGCGGAAACAAAAGCTTGAGCTTCGCCTGAAGATTCGACGATCCGTCCCGCTTTGAATTTGCTAGGCGGCCAGCAGGGACGTGATATTTGTGGGTTCGAACACGCTGCCGAACCTCGGATAGAGGAATTTCGCGACTGGAGCGTTTTCCCTGGTGATTCCGATGGCGCGTGAGATTCCAGCTTCGCGCAGCGCTTTGAGCGAACCGGCGAGCAGGTGCGTGCCGAAACCGCGGTTGCGATATTCCATGAGGACGCAAGGGCCGGGCGCGAGATGATTATCGGCCTGGGGATCGAGTGAAAGCACCGAGGCGCCGATGATGCGGAGACCGTGGCGGAGAGCGAGACACGTGCTCATCTCACAGGCAAAAGCGCGATCGAGCCATAATTGGATGGTTCGCATCGTTTCGCCGACGGCCGGATTCCATGTTGGGTCGAGAAGGAACACACGGGAGAAAAGTTTGCGCAGCTCTTTCTGGTCGTCTTTTGTAATGGGAGCGATCTGGTAATGCTCAGGGAGCTCTAGATCGACAAGTGGAAGTCTGCTCAGGTCCCAAGTGAACTGAACCCAGTTAAAAAGTTGCATAAATTCGCCCGGACAATTCAACCCCGGATAGGTTCTGTTAGTCCCTCTATTGAAGATCGTCGTCTACTCCAAGTCTAGGCGCAAATCTTTACGTGTCGGTCGGCGCCCGACAAAGATTAAAGCGACTGAACGCTCTTCAGCATCTCGTTGAACGACTGATACAACTCGCGGTACTGAGTCACGCCGCGCCGGAGCACCGGTTTGAAGTTGGCGAGATCGGTGATGTTGGCAATCAGGTCGACGCTGTGGACGAATGCGCTCATGGCGTCGTTGGTCGGGAAACGATGGCTGAGCAGGACAACAAAATGTTTGCGACGTTGCGCATCGGGGCGCCTGACCAGCTCGGCCAGGATCGGATTAGTTTCGAGCGTCGAACCTTTGAAGTTTTCATAAACAATGACCACGTCGTAGTTGTAAGTCTTGAGCTTGAGCACCACGTCTTCCTGGAACAGGCCAAGGTGCACCTTGTACGTCATGTCGATAAGCTGCGGGACAACAATCTTCTGATACTGCTGGTGATCAACACACACGAGAGCGGTGTTGTCACCGAGATCGAAAAATTGTGGTTCGTGTTCCTGTTCCATTTGTTGATCTAACGAAACGCGTTTTCGGGGAGATCGAGGCGCAAACCGGAATCGAGGTCAATGTCGATGCCGCGGGCTTTTTGAATCAAATCGATGCCGCGCGCAATACGCCCTTTTCTGGAGGCGAAGAGTCTCGCTGTCTCTTCCGTGATGAGATCGGTTTCGTAGGCATGGAGGATCGACTGGTCGAAAGTCATCCACCCAAACGGCGAACTCGCTTCAATAATCTCGTAGAAGTTACGGTGATCGCCTTCGCCTAGGGCGATTGTTTCCTGCGTCCGCAAGTTGTGACCCATGATCTCGGCCAGGAGCTGCCGACCGCCTCCGACCTTCGGTGCGAGGCGCTGACTGACGACGTAGCGCAATGTGTCGGCCAAACGAAGGCGCAGCTGTTGTTCTTCGCCGAGCGAAAAGAGACCGAGAATGCGGTTGATGGATTGCCCTGCGTCGACTGTGTGGAGTGTGCTTAGAACCAAGTGACCGGTCTCCGCGGCCATGAGCGCGATCTCAACGGTCGCGCGATCGCGCATTTCGCCGACGAGGATCACTTTCGGGGCCTGTCGGAGCGCCGCTCGCAATGCGGTTGGATAATTATTAAAGTCGTGTCCGAGCTCGCGCTGGTTGAACGTGGCCTTGCGTTTGGGATGAACGTATTCAATCGGATCTTCCAGAGTAACGATGTGGACGGGTTGCGTCTCATTGATATCGCCAAGAATTGCGGCCAGCGTGGTTGTCTTTCCGCTGCCGGTGGCTCCGGTCACCAAAACCAACCCGGTTCTCTCCTTCGCGATCTCGTGGAAGATCTTTGGAAGACCGAGGGACTCGACACTCGGAATGTCGCCCTGAAGTTTTCGGAGGACTACGGAAAAATGGCCCTGTTGCCGGAAAATATTTACGCGGAAACGCGCTTCATCATTAAGGGAGTAACTGCAATCGCAGGAGCCCCCGGTGAGATAGTCGTAAATCAGACGGCGATTTCCCTGCATGAAACTAAGCGCAATCTGCTCGGTCTGGTATGGAGTGAGCGCTTCGATTGGCGGATCGACATATACCGGCTTGAGCTCGCCGAAATCCTCGACCTGGAGCGGGTGGTCGACCGTAAAATTTAGATCGGAAATGCCGCTGTAAGTCTTCAGCATCGCCGATAAAATTCTGTCGAGATCAGGAGTTCTCATCGGCGACGTCTATTCATCTGTGCCATCGATCGGCGGCTCTTTTAGAAATTGGCGGAATCTCTTCTTGTCGATCGATTTGTCGTAGGCTTCTTCGGGCGAGATGCGTGCATGCCGCAGGTGTTCCATGATCGCGTCGTCTAATGGTTGATTGCCCTTCTTCTTGCCGACCTGGATCATGCCCGGGATCTGGTGGGTTTTCCCTTCCCGCACAAGATTGGCAATGGCGGTGTCGACGACCAAAATCTCGAGGGCAGCGACGCGCCCGGGCTGGTCGATGCGCTTAAACAGGTTTTGCGCGATCACGCCTTTGAGCGATTCAGCCAGAGTGGCGCGGACTTGGTTTTGCTGGCTCGTCGGAAAGACGTCGATGATTCGGTCCACGGTTTTGGACGCGTTGGATGTGTGCAGCGTGCCGAATACGAGGTGGCCGGTCGCGGCTGCGGTGAGCGCCAGCTCAATTGTCTCGAGATCGCGCATTTCGCCCACTAGGATGATATCGGGGTCCTCGCGCAACGCACCGCGCAACGCTGCCGCGAACGACTTGGTGTGGACGCCTACCTCGCGATGTTGAACAAGGCAATTCTGGCTCCGGTGCACGAATTCAATCGGGTCTTCCACCGTTATGATGTGATCGTGCCGATGCAAATTGGCGTGATCGACCATGGCGGCGAGCGTAGTCGTTTTTCCTGAGCCCGTCGGGCCGGTCACTAGGATCAGACCCTTCTTTAGCATCGGAAACCTTTTCAAAATCGGGGGGAGGGCCAGTTCATCGAGCGTCAAAACTTGCGATGGAATCCCGCGAAACGCGGCGGAGATGCCATATTTTTGCTGAAAGAAATTCACGCGGTAACGCGCCACACCGGGAACTTCGTAGCCGAAATCGACGTCCAGAGTTTCCTCGAAAAGCTTAATTTTTCCCTCCGGCGCAATCTCGTAAACCATCGCCTTGAGGTCGTCGTTTTCCAGGGGAGGAAAATCCACCCGCACAAGATCGCCATTGATACGAAGCGTCGGCGCGTTGTTCGTAGAAAGATGCAGGTCGGAGGCCTTTTGCTCCGCCATTAGTTTAAAAAAGGCGTCAATACGAGCCATAAGCGTCGCCCGATGGAGAAGCTAAATTGATGCCATGAGTTGCAGATTTGCGATGCGGGAGCTCCTCGTTTGGCCGAGGCGACTAATGCGCCTGACGGGTTGCGTCGAGGGTGGAGCGAACCTGCTCCAGAAGCTTCTCTCGGCTGTAAGGCTTGGGAATGAAACCACGAAGGCCCTGCCCCAGCATAGAACTGATCTTGCTCTGTTCGGCGAATCCGCTGCTTAGGACGACATCGACTGTGGGATTGATTGAGCGCAGCTCATCGAAGACTGCGTCCCCATCCATGACCGGAAGGAAAAAATCAAGAATCACCAGACCGATCTGTTTGCCGATTCTCTCGTAAATTTTAAGTGCTTCGAAGCCGTCACCGGCAATGATAACTCTGTAGCCCTCATCGGCCAGCATTCCCGAGGCGAGTTCGGCCACTTGCAGTTCGTCTTCGACCAGCAGGATGTACTCGCGGTTTCCTTTTGGATTCTTCACTCGCGTATCGGTTGGAATTTCGGATGTGTCCGGCGCCGGCTCGTTTTCTTTCCCGTTGGCAAGCGATGCCGCGTGCATAGCGACGTCTTTCTGTACGCTTCGACGGGATGCCGGAACAGATAGCGGCGACGTGTTGGTGTGAACTGGCGGCGGAACAACTGTGAAACGGGCCGTCCCTTTTCGGCCCGAGGCAGATTTTCGGGTCGCGCCGGCAAGGATTTTTGATGTGACGCGGTCAAAGAGCGCCTGCCCTGTTCTGGTAGCGAGCTCAACCCGCTCGCCCAACAGTTCGATATAATTGTGTTCGCCTCTCTGCCTTTGGGCGAGATCGGCGTAGCGCGATACTTGTTGGAGAATCGAGTTCAGCTCGGTCGAAGTAGTAGCGATCCACTTCAGATCTTCATGGTCGAGCATAAACCGCGGCCTTACATTTCAGTCGGTTTCGTTCAGACAGGGCCACCAGACACAAGCCAGGACGGGCGAAAAACGACAATGGCAAAAGCAGCCAGGTTTAGCATGGATCAAAGCACTCTTATCTCAGCACGGTTCGTGCCCGTTTTGGGTTCCGGGGGTTAATTGCAATCGTTGTTTGAAGGGATTGTCTCACACTGAACCCATGCGTGCCTCGCTTCGCCGCGGCTTTTAAGCCGGACTTTGAGCTGCATTTACTAAGGGCGACGTTTCAGAGAAACGCCCTGCAACCTCAATTCGCAGCGCGTCGCTTTGAGATCCCTTCGCTCCCTATTTCCCAAGAGCGTGCCGCAATTCCCGCTTAGCTGAATCGAGTTCGCGCGGCACCTGATTTGCAAGCAGAATGGCGCGCAGCTTTTCTCCCTGATAATATCGGGCCACAAACTTTTTCTTGGCGTAGGTCCCGCGAAGATCGACCCGGCTAGGCTGAACGCTGAAATCGCCCACAAAATGCATGCGGAGGTCGAACATTTCCGTCCAGAAATATGGAATTTGCTCGAAACGGATGCGTTTCTTTCCGGTCATGTTTGCGCCTGCGATCAAGCCTTGCTCGCGCGCGTTTTCCCAGTGCGTCTGCCGGCGCACGCCGCCCATCATCCGGTCGGGATAAAACGCCAGGTCGCCGATTGCATAAATTCCTTTTTCTTCCGTCTCCAAATAGTCTGTGACCGGGGAGCCGTGCGGTCCCGAAAGCGGCGTATTTCGTACCAGGTCGAGATTCGGTTCCGCGCCGCAAGCGACCACAGCGAGGCCCGCCGGAACGCGGTTGCCGCTCTTTGTCTGGATGTTGCGAAGGACGGTCTTGCCTTCAAAACCGTTGAGACTTTCCCCGATTAACACTGCCACACCGTGTTTGGCGAAATATTCCGTCAGCCACGTCCCGGTTTGGGAATCGAGGTAACGGTTGAGGAGGTATGAATCGCGATGCATAATCGTGACCTTGAGTTTCATCATCCGCAGGCTGGAGGCCGCTTCGCACGCCAGTAATCCACCCCCGATCACGATGACCGTTTTCTCCAGGTTCGCCATCTCCCGCAGGGCGAGGGCATCGCGGACAGTTCGTAAATAAATCACATTACCAAGATTTACGCCCGCCACCGGTGGCCGCACCGGCCGGCTCCCCATCGCGAGACACGCTTTATTGAATTCGATGGTCTCGCCATTTCCAAGGACCGCAAGACGCCGGTCGATGTTGAATTGTTTTACGATCGTGCCTAAGCGCGTCTCGATTTTGTGCGAATTGTACCAGCGCGCGTCAAACAGGGACAGATTCTTGAGCGGCGCGGTTTTTTCGCGCAAAAAACTCTTCGAGAGGATCCAACGTTTGTAGGGCAGCATGATCTCTGCCCCGACGATCGTGACCGTTCCCCGCTTGTCGTGCTTGCGAATTCCCTCGCAGGCGCTCGCCCCGCCGATGCTGCTACCGACAATGAGATAGTCACGCTGGATCATTTGCCGAAAATCGCACGATAAAGAATCCGCGCGGTGACTGGCGAGGGAAAAATGATGTCGATCCTGCTCTCAAAGCACCGCTCGACAGATAATCACCGACGCAATCACGCCCGTGAGGTCCGCAAGGAGACCGGCCGGGATAGCGTGCCGCGTCTGCTTTATGCCGACCGACCCGAAGTAAACCGCTGCGACATAAAAGGTCGTCTCCGTGCCTCCGTAAATTGTCGCCGCCATGAAGCTGATAATGTTGTCCCCACCAAAGCGATGCACGATGTCGGTTAAAAGCGCCAGCGTCGCACTCCCGCTCAGCGGTCGCATCAGAGCAAGCGGTACCAAATCGGTTGGAAAATGGAGCGGGGTCAAAATCGGACTCAGCATTCGAGTGAGCAGATCGATTCCGCCCGCGCCCTTAAACATACCGATCGCCACCAGCATGGTCACAAGAAACGGAATGATTTTAAGAATGACGTTGAATGCTTCCTTCGCGCCCTCGACGAACTCGTCATAAACCTTGATGCCGCGCGCTGCCGCGTAGATCGGGAAAAAGCTGAGCAGGAATGGGATTGCCAGGATCGACAGCGCGTTTACGACACGAGCAAACACATTTTGCGTGGCTGCGTCGGGCGGCAGGGCGATCTGAAAAAGCCCCGGCAGCACCATCCGCAAGAAAAGCATCACGAAAAACACGCCGAGCAGCGCAAGCGCGATCAAGCCCCATGCCGCCAGGCGGGTGGCAGGCGGCTGCGCGAGCGATTCATCGTCAAATGCAAATGTGCTCGTTGACGTACGCGCCGCATGCTCGGGTTCTTTTTCTTTCGAAGTTTCCGCCGCGATCGGTCGAAAGATGGTCAAGGTCTGCAAAAACCTTGCTGAAATGACGGCCACAGCTGCCGCGCAAAGTGTCGCAAAAAATGCCGTGCCTACGATCGCGGTCGGTTTGGTCGATCCGGACGCGGCCAGAATTGCAATCGCAGTGGTGGGAACCAACTGCACCGAACTTGTATTGATTGCCAAAAAAGTGCACATCGCGTTCGAAGCTACGCCTGGGCGAGGGTTCAGTGTTTCCAAGTCACGCATCGCGCGCAAGCCGAGCGGCGTGGCAGCGTTACCCAGGCCGAGCATATTAGCCGCCATGTTCATTAACATCGATCCCATCGCCGGATGATCGGATGGAACTTCGGGAAACAACCGGCGCATCAGCGGTCGGAGGCCGTGCGCCATTCGCTGCACCAAACCCGCCCGCTCGGCCAAACGCATCAAACCCAGCCACAATGCCATGATTCCGATCAACCCGAGTGCGATTGTGACTGCCGTCTTTGCGCCGTCGAGCGCGCCGCCAGTTACATCTTTGAGGCGGTCGTTCCAGCCGCCGATGGCAACCGCCAGCAAAACCAGAGCGAGCCAGATGTAATTGAGCACGCGTAACCTTGTAATCGCGGCCGCGGATCGCTGCCAGCCGATATTCTTGTTGCGTTGTCGATCTTCCCTTCAGCAGACTTGGCCTTCGCTATGAACGAATCGATCATTCAAATTAAGGATACCACCGGGAACCCAGCTCCGCTCGGGCTGCTCGGCTTCGGCATGACCACTGTGTTGCTCAACCTCCACAATGCCGGGTTTTACGAACTAAACAGCATGATTCTGGCAATGGGCATTTGTTACGGCGGACTTGCGCAAATTATCGCCGGAATCATGGAATGGAGGAAGAATAACACGTTTGCCGCTACCGCTTTCATATCCTACGGCCTGTTCTGGCTTTCCCTCGTCACGTTGATCGTTCTGGCGAAACTTGGATGGGGCGCGGCATCGAACGATACCGCCATGGCTGCGTATCTTGCGATGTGGGGTTTGTTTACCGCCGTCATGTTTGTCGGCACCCTGCGACTCAACCGCGCGTTGCAGTTGATTTTCGCTTCGCTGATGGTTCTTTTCTTCCTCCTCGCCTACGGCGATTTCACGAACGCGAGCGCCGGTTTCAAACATTTCACCGGTTACGAAGGAATCCTCTGCGGTTTCTCCGCGATTTATGCGGGGCTGGCCCAGGTGCTGAACGAGTTGTTCGGCAAAATCGTCCTGCCTCTCGGCCCGATGCAGAAATAATCACTCCGCGACCATAACATCGAATTATCGACCTTAGCTCGTTGTCGATCTTTCCTTCAATAAGCTGGCCGCGAGTTGCAGCGCGGATTCGCTCCTCCCTCCGAGCATGCGTGCGATTTCTTCGCGGCGCGCTTTCCCCGTTACCTCCTGCAGCTTCGAAAACGTCCGACCGCGCACCACGTCTTTGGTCACGACAAAGTGCGAACAAGCAGCGGCGGCGACCGGTGCAAGATGAGTGATGCAAATGAGCTGATGCTCCCCGGCCAACGTTCGCATTTTGGCGCCGACCGCCTGCGCGATTTCGCCCCCCACGTTCGTATCGATCTCGTCAAATACCAGGAGCGGAATTGCGTCGTGCGCGGCCAGCGCGGATTTAATAGCCAGCATCAAGCGCGAGATTTCCCCGCTGGAAGCGATTGCGCGGAGCGGTTTCAACGGCTCTCCGGGATTCGGCGAGAAGAGCAATTCAACGGAATCGAAACCGCTCACGCGCGGTTCCTCGAGTGCTTTGAGCTTTGCTTCAAATTCTGACTGACGGAAGCCAAGGTCAACCAAGTTCTTTCGGACCATCTCGGAAAGTTTCGGTGCGGCTTTTGCCCGCAATCTTCGTAGGACTTCGCCGGCGCGGTTCATCCGCTGGCGGACTGTTTCAATTTCGCCGACCAATCGTCCCAGCTCCGCGTCCCGTCCTTCAATTGTGTGCATCCGTTGTTCGGCTCGTTTGCCGAACTCGATCACCTCCGCGATCGAGCCGCCATATTTCCGCTTCAACGTTTCGAAAAGCGACACCCGCTCTTCAAGCGCGGAAAGTTGCGCGGGATCGAGATCGAATTTTTGCGCATAAGTGGAAACCGAGCGCGCGATTTCGGAGAGTTCGAGAACCGCAGTCTCGTGACCAGCGGAAAATTGCGAGATGGAATTGTCGATCTTTTCCAATTCGCGCAGCAGCCGCTGCGTTTCCGATAGTTGGGAGAGGACGGAATCGTCGGCCTCGGCAAGTTTGTTCGCGACCGCGTTGGCCAGCTCAATCAATCGCCGGCTGTTGCTCGCAAGTTTGTAGCGGTTTGCGATGTCGCCTTCTTCGCCCGCGACCAGGCTTGCTGAATTGATTTCGTTGATCTGATGACGAAGGAGGTCGAGCTCCTGTTCCCGCGCCGTTTCAACCGTATTGAGCGCGGCGCGTTCCTCGGTCAATAGCTGCAGTTGCCGGAAATGCTCGCGATATTCTTCGAGTTGCTCCTTCGCGCGCGCGAACGAATCAAGCAAATTCAACTGCCTCTCCGGAGAGAGAAGCGATTGGTGATCGTGCGGCCCGTGAAGATCGACCAGCTCGTCCCCGAGGCCTTTCAAGATCGACAAGGTAGTGAGCGAACCATTGACGAACTGCCGGTTCGCGCCGCTTCCGGAAAGAGTCCGTTTGACGAGCAATTCAGTTTCGCAAGGTTCAACGCCTGCTTCGACGAGCTGCGGGTTCAATTTTCGCACGTCGTCTCCGCTAAAAACGGCTTCGACCGTGCAGAGATCGGCGCCGGTGCGAATGAGCGATTTATCTCCACGTTCACCGAGTAACAGCTGGAGCGCACCGATAATAATCGATTTGCCGGCGCCGGTTTCGCCCGTGACGGCGATGAAGCCCGGCGCAATCTGCCACTCGAGCTCTTCTACGAGGGCAAGATTCTTGATTCGTAGCAAATTGAGAACAGCAGACATCAGGAGGGTTGAGACTTATTATTTGAGAGTTGAGAGTCCAACTTGCCAATTCCGATCTCAACTCACAACTCCCAAGTCACGCTCACCTTTCTCGGAACCGGGACTTCCCAGGGAGTACCGATGATTGGATGCGACTGCGAGGTCTGTCGCTCGGCCGACTCACGTGACAAACGATCGCGGTCTTCAATCTACGTGGAAACGCCGGAATGCTCGTGGGTTGTGGACACCGGGACCGATTTTCGGACGCAGGCGCTTCGTGAAAACATCCGCACTGTCGACGCCGTAATCTTCACCCATTCGCACACTGATCACATCATGGGCTTCGATGACCTTCGCCGTTTTTCGCACTCACGCGGCTCCATGCCGGTTTATGCGTCGCCCGAGACAATGCGCGATCTTGAGCGTGTCTTTGAGTTTGCCTTCAAAGGGCTTAATCCGTTTCCGGGCTATTTGAAAGCAGAACCACACATGATTTCCGGACCATTCAAGCTGGGGTCGACGACCGTCACTCCATTGCCCGTGCCACACGGCGATTCCATCGTAAACGGCTATCTCTTTTCTCGTGGCGGCGAGAAACTGGTCGCCTATTTGAGCGATTGCAGCGGCGTGCCAAATGCAATTGTCGATCTTATTGCGCGCGTGAAGATTTTGATCATCGATGCGTTACGCGACAAACCGCATCCGACGCATCTGAGCGTCGCGCAAGCGTCGGAAATCGCGGCCCGGGTGCGACCAGGCGCAACCTATTTCACGCACATCGCTCATGAACTTCCGCAATCCGCAGAATCGCGGCTGCCGCCCGGTACGCGCATTGCCTACGACGGCCTTAAGCTCAGTCTGTAGATGAAATATTGTCGATCTTTCGCTGCCCGCCGAGCCGCGGCGCCGCGAACGCCCGTCCTGTTCCTCTCGATCTCGATCCTGCTCGCACCCGCCGGTCGCGCCGAAGAGCCACTTCCGGCATCGACCGTTGTCGTTTACAACAAAGCGGCTCTCGATTCTGTCGAGCTCGCAAAATTCTACGCGCAGCGTCGTGGCATCGCGCGTGATCACCTCGTCGGCTTGACGTGTTCCACCTATGAGGAAATCAGTCGCGAAGAATACGATACGGATATCGCCCTGCCACTCCGTGAAATTTTCAAGGCGCGCCATTGGTGGACGATGCGTGAAACACCGGAACACCAGGAGGCGGTCTTAACAACCTCCATTCGGTTCGTAGCAGTGATTAAAGGCGTGCCGCTGAAGATTCGGCCGACGACAGCTCCTTACCCGGGAGACGAACCAGGCCCCGGTCCGGTTGATAGTCACAACGAGGCCTCGGTCGATTCCGAGCTCGCCACGCTCGGTTTTTTCTCCCGCCGGATCTCCGGAGCGCAGTTGAATCCGTATTTCCAAAGTTTCCAATCCATCGGTGGACTTGAAAATGCTGGGTTGTTGCTGGTCTGCCGCTTGGATGCGCCCACTGCTGCGACTGTCCGCCGCATGATTATCGATGCGATTGCCGCCGAGAAAAGCGGACTTTGGGGACGTGCCTATGTCGATAGCGCGCACAACGTCGCGCCCGGTTTCAATCTTGGTGATCAATGGCTCGCCGAGATTCCGCAGCAGCTCCATAAGGTTGGGATCCCGGTCGTTTACGACGATTCGCCCTTGATTTTTCCGGATGGCTTTCCGATGACCGACTGCGCGCTGTATTACGGATGGTATGCGCCCAATGTAGCCGGCCCTTTCAATCAACCGGAATTTCGTTTTGTTCCGGGTGCAATTGCGATTCACATTCATTCCTTTAGCGCGAACACATTGCGCGACCCGAACGCAAACTGGGTAGCGCCGTTTATCTCCCGAGGCGCGGCCGCGAGTCTGGGCAACGTTTACGAGCCGTACCTCCAGCTCACGGCGCATCTCAACATCCTGAATGACCGATTGCTTCACGGGTTCACCCTGGCTGAAAGCGCCTATGCGTCTATCGAAGCGCTTTCCTGGATGTCCGTGATCGTGGGCGATCCGCTTTACCGGCCGTATGCAGGGTGGATGCAGATCAATGTGCCACGCGGGTCTGCCGAAACCGCGAACGACTGGAAAATGTACCACGACTTCGCCGTCAAATACTTTGCGAACTCTTCAGCCCACTACCGGTCGCTGGCGCGGCAAGCCGCGTCGCGGACCCATAACTGTCTGATGATTGAAGATGTCGGATTGATGGAAGCGGGCGACGGGAATTTTGCCTCGGCGACGAGCTATTTTCAGCAAGCACGGGCTTGTTACGCGAGTCGCGATGATATTCTGCGCGTTGTCCTTGGGGAAGCGCACGCTTGGGTCGCGCTAAATAAGCCAAAACGTGCGCTCGAACTCGTACGCAGTGTCATCCGAATTGTCTCGGATGCGCCCGCCGCGCGGTTGCTTAGGAAGATGGAACATGATTTAGCAACGGCTCCCACGCCCGCGTCTTCGCCGTCGAAGCAATAACCTAACGAATAATTCCGCGTTCGCTTTCTTCGATGAATTCGATGATCTCGGCAATCTCCTTGGTCTGCGGCAGTTCTTTTCGGACCGCTTCGATCGCCTGCCGCGTGTTGTATTCCGAGCGATAGATCAGGCGAAATGCTTCCTTGATCCATTTCACGCTTTCGGGTGAAAAATTTTTGCGCTCCAAGCCGACCAGATTCACTCCGCGAATCTCCGCCGGATTGCCATCGGCAATCAGGAACGGCGGAACATCCTGTACGATCTTGGAACAGCCGCCAGTAATGGCAAAGCGCCCGATACGGCAGAACTGGTGCACAGCAGTCAAGCCGCCCATTACTGCGTTGTTCCCGACCTGTACGTGACCGGCGAGCGTTCCATTATTCGAGAAGACAACGTCGTCGCCGACTGCGCAATCGTGCCCAATGTGGCTGTAGGCGAGGAAATTTCCGCGATTGCCCACTTGTGTTTTGCCTTCGCTGGTAGTGCCGCGATTGATCGTGACGTATTCGCGAAACGTATTCTCGTCGCCGATTTCGAGATAGGTAGGCTCACCGCCATATTTCAGGTCCTGAGTCTGCTGTCCGATCGAGCAATAGGCGTAAAATTTGTTTTTCCGGCCGGCGCGCATCGGCCCACAAAGCGTGACTTGATGTTGCAGCCAGCAATTCTTGCCAAGCACGACGTCTGCGCCAATGACGCAATAGGGCCCGATAATTGTTCCCGTCCCGATTTTCGCCCTTGCATCGACAATCGCGCTCGGATGAATCAGCACGTCGCTCATCTATCGAGAAACGTGAACATCAACTCTCCCTCCGAGACAACGGCATCGTTTACAACACAATGGCATTTCGCCTTCGCGAGACGCTCGCCGCGGTGCTTAGTCAGCTCGGCATGGATGAACATCGTGTCGCCCGGAAAAACCGGTTTTCGAAACTTCACGTCATCTGCGCTCATGAAATAACCGATCTTGCTCGTGGTTTTGGCCAGTTTGAATAACAACAGACTCGCCACTTGCGCCATCGCTTCCACTTGCATCACCCCAGGCATTACCGGATGGCCCGGGAAGTGCCCCTGGAAAAAGGGTTCGTTGATCGTGACCGTTTTCAGTCCGATGCATTTTGTTCCGCCCTCCTCGAAACTAATGATCCGGTCCACCATCAGGAACGGGTAACGATGCGGCAAAATTTGCATGATCTGTTCGCTGTCGAGTTCACCGTCTCCGCGCGGAATGGAGCGCGGTACCGCGAGTGCGCTTCGTCGCACCTGTTCGCGCGCCAGAGCGCGCGCCAGCTCGGCATTTGCGGCATGACCGGGCTTCACTGCTATGAGATGGCCGCGGATCCGGCAACCGGTCAGCGCAAGATCGCCGACGACGTCGAGGATTTTATGCCTAACGAACTCGTCCTCGAATCGCAACGGCTCTTTGCTTAAAACGGCCTCGCCGCGCACTACCACCGCGTTTTCCAGACTGCCGCCCTTGATCAAATTCTTCTCCATCAGCGGCTCGACGTCTTCGTAATAAACAAACGTGCGCGCTGGCGCGATCTCGCGCTCGAAAATCGTCGGCGTAATTTCCATCGACAAGTACTGCGTGAAACGGTTGTTCGGTCCGGCTTGCGTACAGGAGATGCGGAATTTGTCGTCCGGCAGCAAAACTAGCAGCGCACCAGTTTTCGATTCCACGTGCATCGGTTCGCGCACTTCGAAAAACCTCCTTGGCGCCTCCTGCGCTGTTACACCCGCGCGTTTAATGACATCGACATATGGTCGCGCACTTCCGTCTCCGATTGGCGGCTCATTCGCATCCATCTCGACAACGGCGTTGTCCACGCCCATCGCGGAAAGCGCCGCGAGCACGTGCTCGACCGTGTGCACGCGGACCGATCCTTCACCGATCGTCGTCGCGCGCTCGACCATTTTCAGATTGTCGATCTTCGCATCGATTGTCGGCTCGTCCTGCAAATCCTTGCGCTTGAACTTGACGCCGTGATCAGCCGGCGCCGGATGCACTTTTAGCGAAACTTTCTCGCCCGTGTGCAGCGACGTGCCGCTGAAACCGGCAGTTTTGCCGAGCGTGTGTTGAAATTCAGGGGTCGTCATAGTGCCCTAACTAACAAAGATTTCGCGCGCTGACCAGGGGGCTTACTTCAATTCAAAATCGCCGCAATCAAACGCCATCATCTTGTCGACGTTTGACAATCGAGTTTGGTCGACCGTCCGCGCCCAATCCTCCCAAATATCTATCGTGTTTTCTCCGCTCTTCGTGATCAGCGTACGCTTGACGATGGAATTGAAGGCCTGAGCGGCATCTCCAGGCTTTTGAGTGATCGTGCGTAAGGGTAAACCGTCGGTGGTTTTGAGGAAACTGCCGTTGACATCGAGGCCGACACTGAGCTCAACAATTGCTCGCGTGTTGCTGATCAGCGGGTTCATGACGAGCTTCACAGAAACGTGATCGGATGCATCCTTCGGCAGCGCTGCTGCCTCACTAAGGTGTTCGAGTTTGAAGCGTGCAACCATGTAACCGCGCGCGCGGTACTTTCCCGGCGGCAAATCTTCGCCGGCGTCATTTTTCCCGTCCCACGTGGCGTTCAGCGAGTTTTCGTCAATCCTGAAATCGTCGACTGTGGCCTCGCGATACAAAACACGGACAAGTTTTCGGTTCGCGTCGAAGATCCCAAGGCTGATTGTCCCCTCCATTGGTGGCGGAACAAAACTGAGCCGAACACTTCGCGCTGGCGTCGCCGAAGGCGTTTGTTCCAGTGTCGGTGAAACAGTCGGACTTGCCGTTGGCGACTCCTGGGCAGCGCCAACCGTCGCAAACAGCAACAGTGCAGCAATTGGCAATTGGCAATTGGCGATCGGCATTTCTTAAATGTAATAGCGCCAGTTCACCTTCGGGAAAAGGTTGTGTCGCCACTCACAATCAGCGAGGAATTTTTCATCGACAGCGTTATTGGCAAACTGATCATGCAATCGGTTGAAGCGGACAAGATGATCCATTGTACGCATTGTGGCGTATTCGCGTGCAGTTCCACTTTTCATCAGGAAAGCCCAATCGCTGGCCTGCGCGAGTAAAAGTTCGCGCGCGAGTTGCTTGAGAATACGGTCGGCGGTCGGGTTTGGATCATTTGCGTGCAGGCGTGAAACTTCGCTCATGCGCTTGGCGGTCGCGTGTAAGTGCGGATAAATCCAGGAGTTGCTCTGGTCGAGCCAGACTTCGAGATGGCCTTTGTCGCCCCAGGTGGATGCTGCGGGTTCGATCGTCTGCTGAGTAGGGTGGCCTCCTAGGTATTCACTCGGAGTCGTTAGGTGAAAGTCGTCTTGATCGAACGCGGCTTTGCGGATGAACAGTTCGAGAAACCGCGGTCCTTCGAACCACCAATGCCCAAACAACTCCGCGTCAAAGGGAGCGACGATTATTGGATCGGCATCGACGGCCGCAAGCTGCCGAATCTGCGCTCGGCGTTGTTCGAGGAAATGCTTCGCGTGGGCGTCGGCTGCTTTTTCGGCCTCAGCTCGATCGTAAAGATCTTTTTCACCTTCACGGCCGGTGATGCGGTGATATTTCACGCCGGAAAATTTGCGCAAACCGCGCGCCACCGGGCCGAGATGTTCCATTGGAAGATCAAAGCCGACGTCGCGATAAAACTCCCGGTAAGCCGGATCGCCGGGATACCCTTCCTCGGCGCTCCAAACTTGCCGACTCGAGTCGCGGTCGCGCGCGAAAGCGGCTGGGCCGGCCGGCGTGTAGGAGGGGGTGTAAATCGCGTGGCGCGGTCGCGGGTTCCCAAAGAGCAAGCCGTGCGCGTCGAGGACGAACCAGCGAACATTTGCTTCCTGCAAGAGCGATTCCAGGCCTGGCGCGTAACCGCATTCGGGTAGCCAAAAACCCCTTGGGTCGACATGGAGAAGATCGACATAGACGTCGCGGCCGATCAAAACCTGGGCGCGGGCGGCTTTGCATGACTGTTGCTGGATCACCGGGAGCAATCCGTGGGTGGCGGCGGAAGCGATAAGTTCGAGCGCACCCGTTTCGCGACGCTGCCGAAAGGCAGCGAGTAAATCGCATTTCCACTCGTCGACAAAAAAGCGCCGAGTTTCGGAAAATATTGTGAAGTAGAAATCCGCGAGCTCGCGCAATTTGGAATGGTTGCGGTTTCGCTCTCGCTCGCGCCTGGCTAGATCGATGAGAAGTTCGACATGTCGCACGTAACGCCCGCGCAAAAGCTCGTCTTCCAACATCGCGCAGAGCGTCGGTGTGATTGACATCGTGAGGTTGAACGGGACGCGGTCATTCGCCAGCCGCTGCATCATTTGCAGCAGGGGTATGTATGTCTCAGTGATCGCCTCGAAGAGCCAATCTTCTTCGAGAAAATGTTCGTGCTCCGGGTGCCTGACAAAGGGCAGGTGGGCGTGGAGAATGATCGCGAGATGACCAGGCATTGCAGATTTCAGATCGCAGATTTCAGATTGAAATCCGAATCCAAAATCGTCAGAGCGTCCGGCAAAAATCCTGGAAGCGGTCGAGACCCTTCTTAATCACGTCAATGCTCGTGGCGTAACTAAGTCGAACCGTGCGGTCGTCGCCAAACGCGGCGCCTGGAACTACGGCAACGTTCGCTTTGCTCAAGAGGCGGTCGGCAAAATTCTGTGAAGTGAGGCCAAGCTGACTGATGTTGACCAGCACATAAAAGGCGCCGAGCGGTTTGACCGCCGTCACGTTCGGAATTTTCGAAACGCGCTCGATCATATAATTGCGTCGCATGTCGAATTCTTCGCGCATATCGGCGATCGGCTGTTGGTCGCCCTTCAAAGCGGCGAGACCCCCGCGTTGCGCAAAGGAGGCCGGATGCGATGTGCTATGGCTTTGGATCGATTCCACCGCTTTCGCCACTGCTTCCGGCGCCGCCAGATAACCCAGACGCCACCCCGTCATCGCGTATGATTTGCTGAATCCGTTGACGGTGATAGTGAGATCGTAAGCTTCCTTCGAGAGCGAGGCCACACTTACGTGCTCAGCGCCGTCGTAAACCAGTTTCTCGTAAATTTCATCGGACAAAATGTAAATGTCCTCTTCCGCGGCGACGTCGACAATCGCCTGCAATTCCTCGCGGGTATAGACTGAGCCCGTCGGATTACCCGGGCTGTTCAGGATCAACATCTTCGTGCGTGGCGTCATCGCGTTCTCGAAATCTTGCGCGCGCATCTTCCATAAATTGCGTTCCATCGTCGGCAAAATTATCGGCTCGGCCCCGGCAAGTCTTACCATGTCCGGATAGCTCACCCAGTAGGGCGCGGGCATGATTACTTCATCGCCGGGCTGACATGTGGCGAGGATCGCGTTATAGCAGGCGTGCTTCGCACCATTGCTCACGACGACCTGGCTCGCGCGGTAAGTCAATCCGTTGTCAGCCGCCAATTTTTCCGCAATCGCCTGCCGCAACTCCGGGATCCCTGCGCTCGGCGTATACTTTGTAAAACCGGCCTGGAGCGCCTCAATCGCCGCTGCCTTGATGTGCTCGGGCGTGTCGAAATCCGGCTCTCCGGCGCCGAACCCGCAAACATCGATGCCTTCAGCTTTCATCGCTTTGGCTTTGCTGTCGATCGAAAGCGTGAGTGAAGGAGTCAGTTGTGCGGCGCGTTCAGAAATTTCCATGTCGATCTTATTTTCGGTAAGGCTTTAACAAACGGGAGCGCACACTATTTGTGTCGGTAAAGTTTTCAATCAAAGGTTTGAAATTGTTTTCGTCCACCCGAACGATTGCCATCTCGCGCTTTGCGTTTCCCACTGAATCAGAGGCGTGCGCCGCATTGATCATAATGGTCTGGCCAAATTCCTTCCGGATCGAGCCAGGCGGCGCTTTCGCTGGATCGGTCGGGCCGAGCACGTCACGAATTTTGCGCACGGCGTCTTCGCCTTGGTAAATAATCGCGATACACTTTTCCGTTCCCGGCGCATCGCGCATTTCCGGCAGACAATCGCTTGGCTTCGTTCCGGCCATGAATTGGACGATCTCTTCCCAGGCGTCACGTCCTTTGTGCGATCCTAATTTCTCCTGCAAAACCGGGAGCACCGGACCGTAAAATTCCTCTGCCTGCGCGACGCTCATCCGATGAACCTTGAATCCGACGATGTAGAGTCCGGTACGGGAAAAGACCTCGATCACGCCGCCCGGTCGCAGATTCGGAAATTTGAAATTGTCCGGCTTGATTAAGACCAGCGTCTTCTCGATTTTCGCTTCTTTCGGAAACTGCATCGCCTGATCGAGAACCCCGCCGTCGCGATCTGAGAATTCCGCCCACAACTTTAGGTCGCGCTCGATCGAATTTGAATCGAAGGCGGCCAGTACCGCGGGTTCGAAGTAAGTGACTTTGCCCGAATCGTCGGTGATGTAGTCGCCAAACGTGTCGCGAATCGTTTCACCGCTGGTGCGCTCGTGGACGATGTGGCCCACTGTGCGACGAATCTTTTCCACCGCGTCCGCGCCGCGGAAGACGAGGAACAAAACGCGTGCCCGCTGCCCGTTCGCGTGACCCGTGAAATTCTTCATCACGTAATCGCGAATCAATTCTTGCGTCGTCCGATGACGCGCGTCCGCTTCGGTAACGATCGTCTCGGCGTATCGTCTAACGAGTTCCGCGCTCGGCGCAAACATCCGCGCGCCGACCAAATCGAGACCTGTCCGCGAAATCAATCGTGCAATGATCCCGCCGGTGCGCGACTTGCGCATCGAATATGGCGTGACGATCGCGTAGGAAAGTTCTTCGGTCTGCATGGTTGCTCCAGCGGCTTAAGATTAAACCGCTGAGTGCAGAAAACCGAAGCCGCTAAAGGGTCGCAGAACCTAACCGAGTGCCGCAGCAATCGCAATCCATTTTCCGCGCCGACGCAGGTAGACGATGTTGATCTCGTTCCGCCGCAGCGCGCGAATGAACTCCCGCTCTTGCTCGCGCAAAATGCCGGAAAGAACCAGCCACCGGCGTGGCCGTAACTTTGGCAGAATCTCGATGAGCAACTCGCTAAACAGGTTAGCGGTAACGATGTCGACTTTGCGTGGAAATTTCCAGCGACGCACATTTACAACTCGAAGATCGACATTGTCGATGCGGTTTAACCGGGCGTTTTGTTTCGCAGTTGAGATCGCAAGTGGATCGAGATCAATCGCGATTACGCGTTTTGCCCCGAAACGTTTTGCAGCCAGGGCGAGAATTCCGCTGCCCGTTCCCAGATCGACGATTGACCAGCCCGGTTTCCATCGCCGTGTGATTTGTTCGAGCAACCGTAGCGACATTGCCGTTGTGGCGTGTTCACCCGTTCCGAAGGCCGCGCCGGCCGGAATGACAAGGCGCTCGCTCATTCGCCTCACCCGATCCGGATCGGCGGCCGCGGTTACAACGAGTCGCTTCCCGATCCGAAGGGGCTTCGTCTTTTGAGCATGTGTAAGTTGTTCGCGCCAATCGGGCGGCGCCTTTTCGACCCCGCCGCCAAATTCTTTGGCTAGCTCACGCGCTTGCCCTCGCGATTTGCAGGCGACTTCGAGAACCGCACGCCTGCGATTTGGCTGCGTAATTAACACGAGACGATCCCCGACGCGCTCGCCCAGGGCCGCTTCAAACATGTTGATCTTGTCCGGCTCAACAAACTTTCGCCAAAGAAATTTGTTCATTTGCCGTAGGAGTTGTCATCGGGGCCATTTCCGACGAAGATACCGACCTTTCCGTAAAATGATTCGACAATCGCTGGGGTTTGTCCGTCGAATTAAGAGCGCGAAACCTAATTTGAAGATTTTATGCTGATCGTAATGAACGCCAACGCCGGGCAAGGCCAGATTGACACTGTCGTCCGCGCGGTCGAATTGCTCGGTTTCCGTGCCCACGTCATGCCCGGAGCGACGCGGACTGCCATCGGCGTGACCGGCAATCAGGGTGCGGTCGATCTTAGTCATTTTGAAAATCTGCCCGGCGTGGCGGAAGCCATTCGCGTGACCAAGCCCTACAAATTGATCACACTCGATCTCCGGCCCGAGCGAACGATTGTAGATCTTGGGGAGGGGGCGAAAATCGGCGATGGGTCGCTCGCCATTATCGCCGGACCGTGCGCGATAGAAAGTCGCAAACAGGCGTTCGCGGTCGCGGACGTCGTTCAGCGCAGCGGCGCAAGGTTTTTCCGTGGCGGCGCATTTAAACCACGCACCTCACCGTATGCCTTTGCCGGACTTGGCGAGGAGGCGTTGAAGATTCTCGCCGATATTCGCTATGAGTTCGGTTTAAAAATCGTGAGCGAAGCGCTCGATGAAGCCAATGTCGACCTTGTCGAAAAATATGCCGACATGATCCAGATCGGTGCGCGCAACATGCAAAACTTCACATTGCTGCGGCGGGTCGGACGGTCGCGTTTGCCCGTGCTGCTGAAGCGCGGCATGGCCGCGACGCTCGAGGAATGGTTGCTCGCGGCCGAATACGTGATGGCGGAAGGAAATTATAACATTGTCCTGTGCGAACGTGGCGTGCGCACGTTTGCGCAACACACGCGAAACACGCTTGATCTCGCGGCTGTCCCCGCCGTCCGTCGCATTTCGCATTTGCCGGTGATTGTCGATGCCGCGCATGGGACCGGCAGAAGCTACATGGTCACTCCGCTCGCTCGTGCGGGCGTCGCCGTCGGCGCAGATGGATTGATGATCGAAGTGCACGCGCGGCCGGATGAGGCGCTCTCCGATGGCGCTCAGGCGCTCACACTCGACGAGTACGAGCAGATGGTGCGCGAAGTGAGTGCGATTCACAAAGTGGTCGCACATAACGGCTTTTAGACGCGAAGGAAATTCTCGAGCAGCTTCTTCCCTTCCGAAGTCAAAATCGATTCCGGATGAAATTGCACGCCGTAAATCGGGAATTGCCGATGTTGCAAACCCATAACTTCGTTTTCATCCGTCTCCGCCGTGACCTCGAGTGAAGCTGGCAACGATTCTCGACGAACGATGAGCGAGTGGTAACGGGTCGCTTCGAGCGGCTGTGCCAGATTTTCGAAAACGCCGCGACCTTTATGATGGATTATTGATGTTTTGCCGTGCATCAAGTGCGACGCGCGGACGACTTCGCCGCCAAACACTTGTGCGATGCATTGGTGACCGAGGCAAACGCCAAGAATAGGAATGCGCGGACCAAGCTCGCGAATCACTTCGGGACTAATACCCGCATTTTCCGGCCGCCCCGGCCCCGGTGAAATACAAATTCGTTCCGGCTGAAGTCCTTTGATCTCGTCGACGGAGATTTCGTCGTTGCGTTTGACCACGAGATCGACGTCCCACTCACCAAAAATCTGGACGAGATTATAGGTGAACGAATCGTAGTTATCGATTACGAGCAATTTCACTTGTCGATCTCTTTTGCGCGCGAGATCGCTTCGAGCATCGCTTTCGCTTTATTCGCCGTCTCGTCAAATTCCCGTGATGGTTCTGAATCCGCTACAATTCCAGCGCCCGTTTGCAGGTACGCTTTTCCATTTCCTAAGACGATCGAACGGATCGCGATACAACTATCGTGCGATCCATCAAAGCCGAAATAGCCCACGATTCCCGCGTAAAATCCGCGTCGGTTTTTCTCGAGATCGGCAATGATTTGCATCGCGCGAATTTTCGGTGCGCCTGAGACCGTGCCGGCGGGAAAGGTGGCACGGATCGCGTCGAACGCATTTTTGTCTTCCTGTAAGCGCGCGACCACGTGGGAAACGATGTGCATGACGTGGCTGTAGCGCTCGATCATCATTTGTTCTGTAACTTTGACGCTGCCGAATTGCGCGACACGGCCGAGATCGTTGCGGCCGAGATCGATCAGCATCACGTGCTCAGCCCGCTCTTTGGGATCGACAATCAACTCGCGAGCAAGACGCTCGTCTTCGGTGAGATATTCCCCTCGCGGCCGGGTTCCGGCGATCGGCCGAATCTCGGCAATCCCGTCGCGAACGCGGAGATGCACTTCTGGCGAACTGCCCAGCGCGCTAAAATTCTTGCCAAACTTGAAACAAAACATGTAGGGCGATGGATTGCCGAAGCGAAGGCAGCGATAGAGATCGAGCGGATCTCCGCCGAATTCGGTTTCAAAGCGCTGCGAAAGAACGACTTGGAAAATGTCGCCCGCAGCAATGAATTCCTTTGCGCGTATCACCATTGATTCGAATTCCTCTCGGGTGGTATTGCTTTGAGCGGCGGGAAGTTTTGCGGGTGGCTCGGCTGGAATCGGTCGCAGAACCGCCGGTTGGTTGAGCCGCTTGATCGCGCTCTCCAGATCGCGGCGAGCCCGTTGATATGCTCTGTCCGGAGAAATTTCCTTGTCGAGGTAGGCGGTGGCTACGACGCGCAATTTGCGAAGGCGGTGATCGAAAACCAGGAGCGTGCGCGCGATCATGAAAATCATCTCCGGCGATTGCAGATCGTCGCGCGGATGAATTGGCACGGTTGGCTCGAAAAACCGGGCAGCATCGTAACCGATGTAACCAACGGCCCCGCCAAGAAAATGCGAAATTTCTGGGCGCGAAACAAATTGGAATCGTCCGAGCAATTTTTGGAGCTCATCGAGCGGATCGCTTTTTGTTTTAAACGATTTGGTCTTTCCATTTTCTGAAATCGAGATCAGTGATCCGTTGCTTTGAAAAATGGCCAGCGGATCGACTCCAATGAAGGAAAAGCGTCCAGATTCTTCACTCTTTTCGGCAGATTCGAAGAGAAAGCACGCGCCGTCGTTGTCGATCTTGGCGAACGCGGAGACCGGCGTCTCGACATCTGCGACAAGATCGACAATTAACGGGATAAGGTTGCCGCGTTGGATGAGACTGCGGAACTCGTCGTAGGAAGGGATTGTGGAGTAGTCGAACAATGGAGCGCTGTAGTATTGGGGTGCTGGGCAACGAATTTACATTACTCCATGTAATTAAGGGTTGCGCAACGGGATTGGCGCGCCATTATTTTTACCCGCTCAAGACGCGGGTGTAGCTCAGTGGTAGAGCACCTCCTTGCCAAGGAGGACGTCGCGAGTTCGAGTCTCGTCACCCGCTCCAGCCTTCGCTTGAAGCGCAAGCGGAACAGCCAAGGCTGGAGCGCCGAAGGTTGCGTGGCCAATCTTCCCTAGGAGGACTGGACTGTCGTCAGAAATAGCTGAATCCAAACCGGATGCCAGCCGCATCTCATTTCCAAAGAATCACTATGAAAACATCTCTTATTGTTTGTCTGTGCTCAATCGCGGTGGCGGTAGGGGTTTTTGGACAAAGCCCAACGGCGTCACCAGCCGCGAGCCTGGCGCAGGCCGCACCACCTGCTGCTTCGGTTGCCCCTACAGCAAGCGCGACGGCTTCAAACGACCTGGCCGATAGGATTCAGCAGCGAATCGAAAAGAAATTCGGACACAAAGGGCCGCATGTCCAAGTTGGCGACGACGAGCATGGCGAAAAGGGACGCGATTCGAATGATGATATCCCGGCATTGGTCGTCCCAATCGTTGCGGTTACCATGTTTTCAATCTTTGGCGCGCCCGTTTTGATTGTAGCTGTGATCATGTATTTCGGCTTCTCGAAGAATCGGATGATGCATCGGACAGTCCGAATGATGGTGGAAAAGGGCCAGCCGGTGCCGGCAGCTTTGCTGGCGCCGCCACTGCCTGCGCAACGCCAGCGCTCGGACATGCGTCGTGGAGTTGTCCTCGTGATGGTTGGTTTGGGACTCATGCTCTTTCTCGGAGCGGTCAATGATTGGGAGGGCGGAGCCTGGAGTCTCGGGATCATTCCATTCCTGATTGGGGCAGGTTACCTGCTCGTTTGGAAACTGGAGGGAAAGAAGGACATTCCACCACTGCCGCCGGCGCAGTAGCATCGGGACGTGGAGCTAACCGATGCGGGCCTCATCGCTCGAGTTCTTGTTGATGATGACCAGCACGCTTTTGGCGAGCTGGTGCGCCGGCATCAATCGAGTGTGCGAGGTATGTTGCGCCAACTTACCCGGGTCGACATCGCGCTCGCGGACGATCTCGCGCAGGAAACTTTTATTCGGGCATACAAACACATTCGTAGCTTTCGCGGCGAAGCTCGCTTCTCGACCTGGCTTTACCGGATCGCCTATAATTGCTTTCGCGAAGATGCGCGCCGCCGTAAGGAACTGGTCGGCATTGATGAAACACGGTTGCAAGCAGAGGCCGACTCGCAAACTCTCGATCCCGGTCTAAGACATGACCTTATGCATGCTCTAAGCTTACTGCCCTTATCTGAGCGATCGGCGGTTTTGCTTTGCTGCCAAAATGGTTTATCTCATGAAGAAGCATCGCGTGTCTTGGAGATTCCGCTTGGGACGGTAAAAACAAATGTGTTGCGTGGCCGCGAAAAATTGAAAAAAATGCTCGTGGAATGGAGACCTAATTGAGATGAGCGATAGGAGCCAAGAAGATTGGTTGGATCGAGAATTCCGCGAAGCCGCACCTTATATCGACGACGGCGGCTTTACGGCCCGCGTTCTCCAGAAATTGCCCGTGGCGCGGCCACAGCGACAGTCGCTGCGTGCGGGCGTCTTATTCGGGATCACCTTACTCAGCAGCGGGCTCGCTTACACCCTTTCGGACGGCGGCCGCTTCGTTGCCGTAACAGTGGAGCGTTTAGCCGCCTTGCCCGCGTTTTGGCTAGTCGCGCTCTCGCTTGGCAGCGGAATCTTAGTTATGGCTGGGGGACTTCTAGCGGCAATATCTAAAACGAGAGAACTGCAATCTTAGTTATCTTCGTTGCATTGCCGAGCCTGCGCACGAACGTGAGGAATGTTCACCAGTATTCCAAGCGCGGCCCTTAGACAGCTGGTCAAACTGTCGGAACGCAAAGAAGCGCTCCTGGGCCAAATTCAGGAAATCGATCGAGAGATGGTGCGATTGCAAGCGAAATTCGGTGTTCCAGCTGCGAGCTCGAGCCGGCGCGCGCCGGTTACAATCTCCCGCGTCGGGCGCAGGCCGGGTGGCAAGACGCGGTCAAAACGCGGAGCTCTTAAGAAAAAAGTCGTCCGGGCTTTGCGCTCCGCTGGGAAGAAAGGAGTAACGATTCGCGAGCTTTCGAAACAATTGCGCGTTCCGAGCGCGAATCTTTACGTTTGGTTTAATAGTACTGGCAGAAACGTCCGCGGGATCAAAAAAACCGGTGTGGCAAAATACCGATTGTTTTAGATGTACCGGCCGCGGTGATCGCCTGTTTAGAGAGCCTCGGCGCTTGACACAAAGTACAACTGTCACACCGCTAAAAGTTTGCGCGCCTGGCTAATATCAAGGCCGATCTGTCGAACAAGTGCATCGACATTTTCGAATTTCTTCTCCGGCCGGAGATATTGGACAAAGCGAACTTCAACATCTTCACCGTAAATCTCGCGGTTAAAATCGAGCAAATGAATTTCCAAAACGCGCTCGGATTTTCCGCTGCTCACGGTTGGCCGGAAACCGAGATTAACGACGCCATGATATAACACGTCGCCAATCCGGGCCTCCGCGAGGTAAACGCCATTGGGCGGAAATTGTTCGCTGTGTGCGCTCAAATTTGCAGTCGGAAAGCCGATTTTTTTTCCGAGATTGTCGCCCTGTCCGACCGTGCCGAGAATTGTGTATTCGCGACCGAGCATTTCCGCCGCCTTCGCGAAATCGCCATCCTCGATCGCGTGACGAACAGCGGTGCTGCTCACGACCGTGCCGCTTACTTTCACTGGCGCAATCCCGACTACGTTGAAATTAAAGCGCGCGCCGAGTCTTTTAAGAAGATCGAGATTTCCGGCGCGGTCTTTCCCGAAGGACCATTCGTGGCCGACGCAGATTTCGCGCAACGGTTTTGAATGAGTAATGAGCTGGCCAACGAAATCTTGCGGTGCAGTTGCAGCAAACTGCTTGTCGAAATGAATCACGAGCAGGTGAGCCACGCCGATATCGCGGATCAGGGCGATTTTGTGCTGCGTTGCCGTGAGCAGATGCGGCGCCGCCTGAGGTCGCAATATTTTTTCCGGGTGAGGATCGAAGGTAACAACGACGGGCGTGCCGTTCTCAGGCCGAGCATGATTCGCGGAAGTAGAAATGACTGCTTGATGACCGCGATGAACGCCATCGAAGACTCCGATGGCAAGAAAGAGTGGCCCACGTAACGGTGCGAGTTCGGAGATAGAGTGAAGAATTTCCATCACGGTCGATCTATGATTCAGGCGCCGCGCATTCGCGAAACTTCGGGCAAGGAAAGAACCCGTCGCACAATTTCCTCCTTCGCCGCGGTTTTGATTTCATCAACAGTGATCGCTCGACCGAGATCGAACCGCCCGGATTTTATGCGACGCAACGACTTCAAGTGCGCGCCACAGCCGAGGACTTCACCGATGTCGTGCACGTAAGTGCGAACATAAAAACCTTTGCTGCACAAGACGCTGAAATCGATTTCCGGCGGCGCGATTCGGTCGACTGTGTAGCGATAAACGTGAACAAAGCGCGGTTCGCGCTCAACCACCTTTCCCTGGCGGGCCAGTTTGTAAAGTGGCACGCCGCCGTGTTTTTTGGCCGAGACCATCGGTGGCATCTGATAAAAATCGCCGCGGAATTTCTCAAACGCGGCGCGGATTTCATTTTCAGCGAGCCCGGGAACCGGCCGTCGATCAACAATTTCACCTTGTCGATCTTGGGTGTTGGTCGTGACGCCAAGCATGAGCGTGCCGGCGTATTCCTTGTCTTCGCTCATGAGCAAATCCTGCACTTTTGTACCGCGTCCAATCGTGAGAAGAAGCAAACCCGTGGCAATCGGATCGAGCGTGCCACAGTGGCCGACTTTTTTGATTCCAAGTTTCCTCCGGATCAAAGCCACAACATCGTGCGAAGTCATGCCCTCGGCTTTGTCGACCAGGAGGACGCCGTCAAGAGTCGGAGCTAACGACGCCATAAATAGCCTCCAAGACTCTTTTTTCCACATCCGCCAGTGTCCCCCGCACGCGCGCACCGGCTGCAAGTTTATGCCCGCCGCCGCCGAATTTCTCGCAGATCGCACAAACGTCGACATCTTCGCTTTTCGAACGCATGCTCACGCGCACTTTGCCGTCAGCGAGTTCTTCAAAAAAGACGGCAACAACCACGCCACGAATGGCGCGCAAATGATCAATCAATCCCTCGTTGTCTTCGGGAATAACCCCTAGCTCTCTTGCCGTTTTCAGGCTCAAACTAAAGCTTCCGACCCGGCCGTTGCCGTCGAAGCGCATCGTGCCGAGGAGCTCGCGCAAAAGCTCGACACGCCGGCGCGGGAAATTTTCGTAAACTTGCCGGCTCACCCGGCCGACATTCACGCCGGCGCGGACGAGTTCGGCCGCGATTTCGAAAGTCCGGTCAGTTGTGTTTGGATATTGGAACGAGCCAGTGTCAGTTGAGATCGCGACATAAAGGTTCTCTGCGATTTCGCGATCGAGCGCCAACTTTTCGTTCTTGATTAACTCGAAAAGAATTTGGCCAGTGGCGGGCGAGGTTGGATCAATGTAAACGATGTCGCCGTAACCGGGATTGCTGGGGTGATGGTCGATATTGATCCAAACCCTTGCCGAACGGATCGCAGACAGAGTTGTGCCGAGTCGATTTTGGATTGCGGTGTCGAGCGCGATTGCCACATCGACATCTTCCGGCACAGCGGGTGGTTTTGTGAGCAAGTTTGCGCGCGGGAGAAAGCTGTATTTCTCGAGCATGCCATCTTCGTTCCAGATCCGGACGTCCTTGCCGAGTTGTTTGAGGCAGAGCCCGAGCCCGAGCTGACTCCCGAGCGCGTCCCCATCGGGACGAACATGACTGAGCACGGCAAAGCGCTCGTGTTCGCGCAGGGCGCGTCCGATCTCCTCGAACTTGGCGGCGCTCACTCGTCTTTGGCGCGGGGCAATTCGATTTCCTGCATGATTTCGATGACGCGAGCACCCCGGGCAATCGACTCGTCAAGATGAAAAAGAAGATGCGGCGTGTACTTTATGGTCACGTGACGCGCGAGCTCAGCTTGCAGGGCTGGCCGATGCGATTCGAGTTTGGTCATGACGCTTGCGCTGGTCTCCGCGCCGAGAACGCTCACGAACACGTGCGCATTCTTCAGATCGGATGTTACGTCAACGTGGTTGATGCTGACGAGAGCGCCTTCGAAACTGATTTCACGTGCGAGGATCCTGCTTAGCTCCCGTTTCAGAAGCTCGTTCACGCGGAGCATTCGGTGTTTCATTCTCGGGAAAGTTGGGAGTTGGGCGTCGATAGGCGAGAGAAGAAAAGCGGACAATTGCGCACCCTTTCAGCTATCGACTCTCAACGCTTTCTTTATAATTTCTGCGCGATCGCTTCGAGTTGATAGCATTCAATGATATCGCCAACCTGATATTCGCTAAAGTCACCGAGCTTGATGCCGCATTCCAAGCCGGAGCGCACTTCTTTCACGTCGTCCTGGAATCGGCGCAACGTGGAAATTCCGCCATCATAAACCGGCTGGCGTTTTCGGAGGATGCGTGCCCGACCGGTGCGAGCGATGCGACCATCGGTCACCAAGCAACCGGCTACGATGCCTTTGCTCAGCTCGAATACTTGTTTCACTTCGGCGTGACCGATGACGGTTTCGCGCTGTTCCGGGTCCAACAATCCCGCCATGGCTTCTTTAATCTGGTCGATCAACTCGTAGATGATGCTGTAAAGCTTAACCTGGACACCTTCGCGTTTCGCCGCCGACACGGCCATGTTCTCGACCTTGACGTTGAAACCGATGACGACTGCGTTGGATGCGCTGGCCAACAAAATATCTGATTCGGAAATCGGGCCCACGCTGGAGTGAATCATCTCAAGATCGATCTTCTTGCTTTCGATTTGCCCAAGCGCGCCGGTGAGCGCCTCCAGCGACCCTTGAGCATCGCATTTCAAAACAATGCGCAGGATCTTTTTGTCTCCGGTCGTTTCGAGTAAGCTTTCAAGCGTTGCGCGTCGAGGCACAGTCAATTTATTCGCCCGTTTGGCCTCGAGTCGCTCCCCGCTCAGGGTTTTTGCCGCGCGCTCTGATTCCATTACAAGAAGTTCGTCGCCCGCATTCGGCAGCCCGGCGAAACCGAGCACTTTTACCGGCGTGGAGGGACCAGCTTCGTTGACCGGCCGGCCTTGGTCGTCGATGAGCGATTTTACTTTGCCCCAATAATCGCCGCAGATAAATGGCTCGCCGGCTTTGAGTGCTCCCATTTGCACGATCACGGTGGCGGTGGGCCCGCGGCCCGGTTCCACCTGCGCTTCGATCACGGTGCCGCGCGGCGTCGCGGTGGGAGAAGCTTTTAGTTCCATCACCTCGGCCTGCAGGAGCATCATCTCGAGCAAGTGATCGATGCCGGTGCCGCGGGTCGCCGAAACTTCGCAAACAATTGTTTCGCCACCCCAATCTTCGGGTGTGAGTTCGCGCTCCTGCAATTGCTTCTTTACCTTGTCGATGTTAGCACCGGGCAAATCGATCTTGTTGATTGCGACCAGGATTTTCACGTGCGGCGCTGCCTTGGCGTGATTAATCGCTTCGATGGTTTGCGGCATCAGGCCGTCATCCGCCGCCACTACTAGAACGACGATATCGGTAACGTTGGCGCCCCGCGCGCGCATCGCAGTGAAAGCAGCATGGCCCGGCGTATCGATGAAAGTGATCTTTTGGTCTTTGTAATCGACGCTGTAAGCGCCGATGTGTTGCGTGATTCCGCCAGCTTCACCTGCCGCGACGTGCGTTTTCCGGATCGCGTCCATCAGCGAGGTTTTGCCATGATCGACATGTCCCATGAAGGTGATGATCGGGCCTCGCGGTTTGAGTTCCTCTTCCTTCGCGATGACGGGCGGCGGCGGCGCGACCACCACCTGCTCGATTTTGTGCACACCGGCGCCCTTTTCGCGTCGCTCTTTTTCCAGAACGAAGCCGTGGGCCTCTGCAATCTTCGCGGCGATGTCGGGTTCGATCGTTTGATTGATGTTCGCGAAAATGTTGAACGTCATCAGTTCGGCGATGACCTGATGCGGCTTCAGGCCCAGTTCAGCCGATAATTGCTTAACGATGATCGGCGGCTTGATGTGAATGACTTTTTGGGCCTCGACTTCCGCAGCGTCGGGCCCAACCGCGCCATCGCCCGCAGGCGGGGCCTCGGCCGCAGTTGGTTCAGACTTCGACGGACTAGGCGCTTCCACCGTTCGCCGAGCAACCGGCGCGTCAAGTGACGGAAGGATTTTCGAAATGGGCGGCAGGACCGTTGTCTTTGTTTTTAGATGGCCGTCATGCTTCTTGTGCGCCTTCTTTTCCTCGATCAGTGAGACCGACTCGACCGTCGCCCGTTGGGCCGGCTTAGGTTCAGCAGACGGCTTGGGCGTCGGCGTCTTGGCCGCCACGGGCTGCGCACGCGTCGATTTTGCAGGCGCTTCTACCTTCTCTTTCGGAAGCGTTTCCTTTGGCGCGGCAGATTTACGCGGAACAGTTGTTTTGTGAGCGGCCGGCTTGCGGGTTGCCGTTTTTGCTTTTGTCTTTGTGGCCATTGCTGTTCCTGTAAAAATTCGCTCATGGCTCAAGCGTTTTGAGCTGAGCCAGCTTCCTGCGTCGCATCTTGTCGGTGCACGGCGTCGTAAATTTCCTGCGCCTTCGTTTCTTCGACGGTCAGAATCTCGACAAAATCCTGAACGTCCGCCGCGTGCAATCCTTCCAAATTAGTAAAGCCAGATTTGACAAGGCTGACAGCCTGTTCCTCGGTGATGGGGAGCGCGCCTGCGAGTGTTTGCGCCGCTTGGGCGACTTTCTGTTCCACTGCGGTTGTGGCTGACGTATCCCTGTCGATGTTAATTTCCCAACCGGTGAGGCGCGAGGTCAGGCGCGCGTTTTGCCCCTTTTTGCCAATTGCGAGCGAAAGCTGATCTTCATCAACCGAGATTTGGACCGCCTTCTTCTCGGTATCGAAAGCGATATTTTTAACCTTGGCCGGCTTGAGCGCCTCGAGAATATAATCCTTTGGATCGGAGCTCCAGCGAATGATGTCCACCTTTTCGTTGTTCAGCTCGCGCACGATATTTTTAACGCGCGAGCCGCGCATGCCGACACACGCACCCACCGGGTCGACTTTTTCATTCGCGCTCGAGACCGCGATCTTCGTCCGATAACCGGCTTCGCGCGCGATCCCTCGGATCTCGACTGTGCCGTCGGCAATCTCGCTCACTTCCAATTCAAAAAGCCGCCGGACGAAATTAGGGTGGCTGCGCGAGACGATAATTTCCGGTCCGCGCAGTCCATTCTCGACCGCGACCACATATGCGCGCAGCCGGTCGCCCACGTTGTAATCTTCCACCACAACCCGCTCGCGTTGAGGCATGACCGCTTCAAATTTGCCAAGATCGAGAATCACATCCGAGCGATCGAAACGCCGTACCGTGCCGCTGACGATTTCGCCGGCGCGGTCTTTGAACTCTTCGTAAATCATTTCCTTCTCGACCTGTCGAATGCGCTGCATCATTGCCTGCTTGGCGGTTTGGGCGGCAATGCGGCCGAAATTTCGCGGCGTGACCTCCACCTCAACCGTGTCGCCGACTTTCGCGTCGGGTTTAATCCTGCGCGCTTTGGCCAGGGCGATCTCGTCTTGCGGATTTTGAACGTCATCAACCACGACAAGATTCGCAAGTGCACGGATGTCGCCCGTCTTCGGATCGATGTCGATCCGTAGGTCACGCGCCGCACCGACACTTTTCTTCGACGCGGAGAGCAAAGCGTTCGAGACCGCCTCCAGCAGGATTTCGCGTTTGATGCCGCGTTCCCGCTCGAGGTAATCGAGCATGGCAATAAATTCCGTGTTCATAAAACATCCAGTCCGCAGACCAAAAGGAGTGGGACACTGCTTCCCACTCCAATCAGCGCGGACTCGACGCTGAATTTAACTTTGTCAGGCGGAATCGTCAAGTTGGCGCTTGGTTTGATTTGAATGTTGCACGTTCACCGTCAAAATTCAGGCCCCTGTGGTTTCTAGATTGCAGAGTTTGTTGGTTGTTCTCCTGCTTTGGGCGGTGATTTATTTGCCGGCGCTTGGGTCGCTTGCCATTAAGGGCGAGGAGGGCAGGCGAATCCTGCCTGGAATCGCAATGCTCGATTCGGGCAACTATCTTGTGCCGCAGGTCGGCGGCGAGACCTACTTTCGCAAACCGCCGCTCGTTAATTGGCTCGTCGCGGCGTCGTTCAAGCTTTTCGGGCAGCGCAATGAATGGACCGCCCGACTGCCCTCGGTCCTTTGCGTGCTTGCTGTCGCACTCGCATTTGTAACAATCGCCCGGCCGATCCTTGGACCGCGTGGATCGACAATCGCCGCGATCCTCTGGCTGACCAACATCGGGATTATTGAAAAGGGACGGCTGATTGAGATCGAGGCGCTTTACGTTTCGCTTAGCGGGCTGGCGATGATTTTTTGGTTAGGTTTTTGGACGCAGAAGAAATCCGCCTGGCTTGTGTGGGTCCCGGCCTCCATTTTTCTCGGCCTCGGATGGCTCGCAAAAGGGCCGGTTCATCTTCTTTTCTTCTATGGGGTCGTGCTCGCGTTGTCTTGGAAAAGCAAAAGCTGGCGGCCGCTTTTTCATCCGGCCCATTTTGTCAGCGTTTTCATTATGATCGGGATTTTTGCGGCTTGGGCGATTCCATTTACCCATGCTGCCGGGCACGCTCTCGCCGCAACAAAGTGGTCCAACCAGTTCACCGGCCGGCTTCGCGGGGACGACTTTCAATTCCTCCGCTGGGTCCGGAATATTCCTCAGGGACTCCTCTATTTTCTGCCATGGACAATTCTGTTGCCGCTCGTTCGGTTGGAGACTTTTTCCGAAGAGAAAGATCGGAATCTTGCAGGAGCACTCGTCTGGGGCGCAGGAGTGCCGTTCGTGATGGTTAGTTTGGTGCCGGGCTCGATTCCGCGATATGCGATGCCGGCGCTGGTACCGGCGTGCTGGTTGCTTGCGATGGTTTTGTCTGCGGCCAACGTCTCGTGGCCGCGCTGGCTTGGCGGAAAGACCTTTTCATTCAAGAATCGACAGCGCACGGTAGCGGCGATCGCGATCGTCGCGAGCATCTGCATGCTCTTGTATTCGGTTGCGATGGCGACGGTCCCGAAATTGCAGGAAAGACGGCAGAGGGTGAAGCGCCTGGCCGCGCAGATCGACGCGGAGGTCCCGCGATCTGAGTCCCTCTTCGCGCTGGATCCAAACTACCAGCCGATTTTCTTCTATGTGCGGTCGAAATTGGTTTACGCAAGTGAAGTCAACGATCTGCCGCGCGACGCTGTCTATTTGCTTGTCCGGCCGGAACGGGAACAGGAAGTGATCGAAAGCGGCCGTTGGGCGCCACGCCGGCCCCATCGGATGTTTCGAATGACGGATTATCGCCACGAGTCGATTTTTTTACTCAAAATTGATTGACCCGAGTTTGAACGTTTGACATGGGGCCAGGATCGAATTGGTTAGGTTGCTAACTAATTATCACTCTTTGAAATCTGACCTGGAAGCATTTGGTCTGCTTTTGCATGGGGCCGCCCGGGCTTGGCGGCTCAAGTTGGACGAGCGACTCAGACCGATGGGCTTGAGCCAGGCAAAGTGGCGAACGCTCTTGCACTTATCGCTTGCTCCCGGCGCGTTGACTCAGGCAGAGGTGGCCGCCCGGCTGGGAATCGAAGAGCCATCACTCGTAACCTTGTTGCACCGCCTCGAGAGGGAAGGTTGGGTGACTCGCAAAAGCTTGCCACACGATCGACGTTGCAAGACCGTCCACCTCGGCCGGCGCGCACAGCGCGTGATCGCGCAAATCAACGCGACGGCGCTCCAACTTCGTCATGAATTGCTTGCCGATATTGCTGGGACCGAGCTTCGCACTTGCGTGCGCGTACTCGACCGGGTTCGACAAAGGGCGGAGAAAGGCAACGGAGTTGCTGGTGAAAGAACTGCCGAAGAGCGTCTGCGCTCCGAAAGAAACGGCCAAAAAAGAAATGGACATCCAATTACTAAAGCAGGAGCGCCGCGTCGCCAGGCCAGAGAATAGAGTGAAAGCTCCGCAGGTCATGCGATCTATTCCACGCTGGGGATATATCCTTTTTGTTGCCCTCGTCATCCTGGTTTTGGCGCGGACTTTTCAACAGAAAGTGAGTTCAGCCAAAAGTGCGCAGCCGCCTGGGCGGCTCGTACTCGTAGCAAAGGTTGTGAGCAAGGATGTGCCGCTTTATCTGGATGAGATCGGTACCTGCGCCGCTTACGAAACCGTGCAGGTGCAAGCGCAGGTGACCGGGCAAATCACCGCTCGCCATTTCCAGGACGGCTCCGACGTGAAACAGGGCGATTTACTTTTCACGATTGATCCGCGGTCCTACCAAGCGGCGCTCGACCAGGCCCAAGGTCAGCTTGCGCAAGCCAAATCACAGCTCGTGCTCGATCAAATCACGCTGAAGCGACAGCAGGCATTGCGAGCGCGCAATGTGATTTCTCCACAGGATTTGGATGTCGCGCAGGCGACGGTGAACAGCGACGAGGCGAAAGTAAAAAGCGCCGAAGCCATGGTGGCGGCCGCGCAAGTGAACCTCGATTATTGTAATATCCGATCGCCAATCAACGGCCGTGCCGGGTTGCGACTGGTCGATGTTGGCAACGTCGTTACTGGAAATGCCGGCAGCGGCGGCGCGGTGTTGCTCACCATCCAGGGTCTCGACCCGATCTACACCGACTTCACCGTCGCCGAGACCGATTTGGGATTGGTGCGCCGTTATCTTGGCGGACCGAATGTTAAAGTGCAGACCGATTCGCCGGACGACAAAATTCCGCCGCGAACTGGCGACCTCTATTTCATCGACAATGCGGTTCAGCCCGGGGCTGGAACGGTCAAGGCGCGCGGGGTCACGCCCAATCCTGATCACGCGCTTTGGCCGGCGGAATTCGTTCGGGTCCGCTTCATTCTCGACACGATTAAAGATGCGCAGCTCGTTCCGTCTCAGTCCGTCCAGATCAGTCAGAACGGACCATTCGTTTTCGTGGTTAAATCGGACAACACCGTCGATCTTCGCCCGGTCAAACCTGGCCAGCAACAGGATGGCGACATGACCGTGATCGAAAGCGGCGTAAAGCCGGGCGAAACGGTTGTCGTTACCGGACAACTTGCGCTTTCACCAGGAGCCAAAGTAGAGCCAAAACCATACAATGTTCCGAACGGTGGGAGCGCTGAGCAGGTCTCCGCAAAAAGTGCAATGTAGATTTGCGCGGATGTAACATGGCCGGATCAAACCAACAGGATGGTGCGGGGAACGGGGAACATGAATCGCCGCGTCGACAACAACCGGCCCGGCCTGCCGCTCCGGGGTCGCCGCCGCAAGAAACGCCGGGCGGAAGCTTAATTCAGGTCACGGGATCGGGCCTTTCCGGGCCGTTTATTCGCCGGCCAGTGATGACGATCCTGCTCACATTGTCGGTCATCGTGGCCGGAATCGGCACTTACGGGAAGCTGGCGGTGAACGATCTCCCGGCCGTCGATTATCCAGTAATCCAAGTCACCTGTTCCTATCCCGGTGCGAATCCGTCGACGATGGCAAACAACATCGCGACGCCACTCGAGAAACAGTTTCTGCAGATTCCCGGCCTCGATCTTGTCACCAGCGCGAGTACCCAAAGCAATACCTCTCTGACGCTGCAGTTTAATCTGAGCAAGAGCATCACCGACGCGGCCACGGATGTGCAGGCGGCCATTCAACGCGCGACTGGAAAGCTGCCGCTAGATCTGCCAAGCCCACCCACGTTCACAAAAACCAATCCGAACGATCAAGCAGTCTATTTGCTTGGATTATTGTCCGACACACTGACGGATGGTGATCTATATAAATATGCGTCCACCGCGGTGCAGCAGCGCATCGCGATTTTGCCAGGTGTTTCGCAAGTTGGTGTTTACGGCGTTCAGGGCGCAATTCGAATCAAAGCTGATCCCGCCGCGCTCGCCGCGCGCGGATTGACCATGGACGATCTTTCGCGCGCGATCCAAGCCGGAACCGTTTATTCCGGCGCGGGACAGTTTGACGGACCGCATCGCACGTTCGTTTTGCAGCCGAACGGCCAGATCGACAAAGCCGAGGGCTATCGCAATCTCATCGTTGCGCGGAACAAAGATAACTCGCCGGTTTTTCTGCGCGACGTGGCCGATGTCCGCCAAAGCGTGCAGGACGAGCGGCTTTCGCGCACTTTTTGGGCGCGTGGGTTTAATCCGCCAGGCTCAGTCGTCGTGCTGGCGGTCTCGCGACAAGCGGGTGCAAACGCCGTCGAAGTCGCGAACTCGGTCAAAGCGCTTTTTCCCGAGTTGAGGGCGAGCCTGCCGGGATCGATCACGCTTGTGCCGGTGTTCGATCGGTCCCAAAGCATCGTCAATTCCGTGCACGATGTGCAGTTCACGCTCGCAATTGCGTTCGTACTGGTCGTGCTGGTCATCTATCTCTTCCTCGGACGTGCCACCGACACCCTCATTCCGGCGGTCGCGCTGCCGCTTTCCTTGTTGCTCACCGTGGCGGTGATGTACATGCTCAACTATTCCATCAACAACTTGACCTTGATGGCGCTCACACTTGCGATCGGGTTTTTGGTTGATGACGCGATTGTGTTTTTGGAAAACGTTGTGCGCCGCGCCGAGCATGGCGAACCAATCGTCAAGGCTGCCTTCAACAGCGCCGGTGAGATTTCTTTCACCATTTTGTCGATGACACTCTCGCTCGCCGCGGTTTTCATCCCTTTGGTTTTCTTGCCCGGCTTGCTCGGCCGCATTTTCCGCGAGTTTTCCGTCACCATCATTGTGGCAATTCTTGCCTCGGGCCTGGTCTCGTTAACGCTCACTCCGTTGATGTGCGCCCGAATGCTTGGCGAACGCACCGCCGGCCACAAACGCACCCGCATGGAGAAATGGACTGGCGATTTCATCAAACGCGTCATCGCAGCCTACGGCCGAGCGCTGGATAAATTTCTCGACCGCGCCTGGCTGACCGTTCCCATTCTTCTCGCCTGCATTCTCGGTCTCTGGTTCTTCTTCACGCATTTGCCATTCACATTGCTGCCGCCTGGAGACAGTGGCTTCATTAGAGGAGTTTTCATTGCGCAGGAAGGTTCTTCGCCCGCGCAGATGCACGCTTATCAGCAGCAGGTCAATGAAAAGCTGAGAGCAGATCCGAGCATCGCGCAGTTCTTCACGCTGGCCGGTTTCTCCAGCCGCACCGCTGCATCGCAGGCGCTTATCTTTGGGTTTCTGAAGCCGCAGAATCAGCGGCTGCCGATTGACCAATGTATCTTGCAACTTCAAAAATCTATTGGATCCATCCCTGGCATCGCCGCCGTCTTGCAGCCAAATCCAGTATTGCAAATCAATGTGGGTGCGACCAATCAGACGCAAGGGCAATACGCCTACACGCTCAGTGGAATTGTGCCCGATGATGTTTACAGCGCCGCCGATCAATTGATGGCGAAGCTGCGCACCTTCAAAGGATTCGCTTCAGTTCGCTCGGATTATTACAACAGCACTCCCAATCTGACGGTCGATATCGACCGTGAACGTGCCTCCACCTACGGCGTTTCTACTTCCGCGGTGGAAAGCTTGTTGCGTACCGCTTACTCGCAGAACTACGTCTATTTGATGAAGGAGCCTGACGACCAATACCAGGTCATCCTCGAGGTAAAAGACAACGAGCGAGCGCAGCCGGCCGATCTCGACAATCTTTACGTGCGGAGCGATACGGCTGGTACCGTCAATCCAAACTCATCCAGCGGTGGAGCAATCGCCACAACTACGGGCATCGCATCCAATCTTGTCCCGCTGCGTGCTGTAACATCGACAAAGCAGGTCGTCGGCCCGCAGGCGGTCAATCACTTCGATCAATTCACCAGCGTCACGATCAATTTCAATTTGCTCCCGGATGTCGCCATCGGCGACGCAACCAAATTCATCGAAACCAGTTACGCGCAGGTGCATCAGCAATTCCCGGGTGTGCAAGCTACATTTCAAGGCGAGGCGCTCGTCTTCCGACAACTTTTCAACGCGCTGCCGGCCCTGCTCATCGCGGCCATTTTCGTAATGTATGTCATTCTCGGGATTCTTTACGAAAGCTACGTCCATCCAATCACCGTCCTCTTTCCCGCTATTGTGCCCGCGATCGTCGGCGGCCTTTTCACACTTTGGATTTTTGGGTCTACCCTTTCTCTCTACAGCATCATCGGCTTGTTCCTGCTCATCGGCATCGTCAAGAAAAACGGAATCATGGTTGTTGATTTTGCGCTGCAGCGAATCGACGAAGGCTGGGACCTGCGCTCCGCCATTCACGAAGCGAGCATGGAACGTTTTCGCCCGATCATGATGACGACGCTTGCCGCTCTCATGGGTGCCATCCCGCTCGCGCTCGGGTTTGGGTCGGACGCTTCCTCGCGTCGCCCGCTTGGGCTCGTCATCGTCGGTGGCCTGATTTTTTCGCAGATGATCACGCTATTTGTGACGCCGGTGATTTATCTCTGGCTCGAATGGTTCCAGGAGCACGTGCTTGATCGCGTTCCATTTTTGCGAAGCGCACACACTCACCACGAAGGCGAACCCGCGCCGGAGCCTACCGGGTCGGGGGACGGCCACGTACCGGAGCCGATCGCGGCCCAATAAGCGCTAAGTTTTAGCAGCCAAAAGGCGAGAAGCACATCTTCATCCACACGATCGCCGATTTCGTCAAAGCGACGGTTGCTGGCAAAGTATTCAGCCAATCTTCGAGGACGGCTTGCAAAGCCAACGAGTGCTGGATGCCGTCGCCCGCAGCGCAAAATCGCAGCGTTGCGTGAAGTTGTAACTTGGCTTATACGCGACGCTGTCGGCGAAACATCCCGCTGACAGGCCACCTTTGAATTACGGGCGCTTATCAACCGAAGTCGTCAAGCTAATGCCTGCCGAATTGCGCCAAAAAGCTCTTCCGCCTCGTATGGCTTCTCGAAATATCCTGCCGCCCCCAATTTTTTTGCCTTTTCCCGGAAATCGGACTTCTTGCTGGCGGTAAGAAAAATAATCGGAGTAGGCGTGGGGATGAGAGTCTGAATCTGTTCGGCAACGAAAAAGCCATTGCCGGCGGGCATGGAGATGTCCAACAGCACTAGCGCTGGGGGACTGCTGACCGCGGCGTTCAATCCTGTCAACGCGTCATAAGCCGTAGTAGTCCCGTATCCGGCGGCTTTGAGGCGAAGGGCGAGCGCCATCGCGAGGTTCTGGTCATCTTCGATGATGAGAACCTGTTTGGGCTTCTGATGATCTCGTTTGAGGTCCGCGGATGGAGCGGATTTCCGCGCAGCCAATGAATCCACGCGATTTAATTCGCGCTCAATGCTGTAGAGCAGTTTTTCGGTGTCGAAAGGTTTCTCGAACAGGCCGATGGCCCCCAAATCCATTACCCTTTGCAAGAGTTCCGGACTCTTGGACGCGGTGATGAAAATAATCGGCGTTCCGTTGGTCTCAAGCATGTTGTGGAAGGTTTCTGCCAGTTGGAAGCCATTGCCTCCCGGCATGGAAATGTCCAAGAGGATCAAGTCAGGTTTGACTGTGCGGCCTAGGCTTGCTGCCACGATCGCGTCAGACGCGACCGATACTGCGTAACGATTTGCTTTGAGTCGAACTTGCAAAGCCAAGGCGATTTTCTGATCGTCTTCGACAATTAGTATTCTTTTCATTTATTGATTCCTTCGTTGAGCGATGTGGATTGAAGTGAGATGGCCGGAGTCGTTGGACACTTTGGTTCCTGCGGCAACTTCCTTGTTATCTTTTTTGCGACTAGTAGTCGTTGACCTGAGTTACTGGTTTTGTGCCGGGCGCTCGTTCGCAAAACGGTTTTACGTGCTGAGCGCTGCCGGTAACTGGCAAGTGGCTCATTGTCATTGCAGATTCGCCTGATTGTTTCGACGAACCGCTTCGGCGGACACGGCTTGGCCAGCAAAGTGAAGGGAGAAGATTCCAGCGCCCGCTGCATCAGGTCGCCGTCAGGGTAGCCTGTGTGCACAATCACGGGAATCGGCCCCAGATTCTTTCTGATTTGCTTCAACGTGCTCGGCCCATCCAGCCCCACCATCATCAGGTCCAGCACCACGACGTCTGGAGTTTCCTGGCCCATCCGTTGCAGAGCTTCGCTTCCTCCCGCGACCGTCGCGACATCAAAACCATTGTCCTCAAGGACGCGGCCCAGGGCTTCGCGTACCTCGTCATCGTCGTCGACCACGAGCACGTGCGCGGCTTTTGCGGCCGCTTGCTTGGGGATCGTGAATGAAAAAGTGCTGCCCCTGCCGAGCGCGCTTTCCACCCAAATGTTTCCCCCATGCAACAACACCATCTCGCGGCAAAGATACAACCCCAAGCCGACGCCTTTTTCCGGCGTGGCGTCGCCTTTTTTGATCTGATAGAAACGATGAAAGAGATTGTCGATCTGGTCTTTTGGAATGCCGCAACCGGTATCGGTGACGGAAATTTGAATGTATTCGGAATTTTTCGGATCCTGGCCAAGCTTTACGGTAACCTCCCCGCCCTCGAACGTGAATTTTAAGGCATTGTTCAGCAGATTCGTGAGTATCTGCATGATTCGGCTCTCATCCACCATCACGTCCACCAAGTTAGTGTCCAGCTCCTCGCTCAAGCGGATCTTCTTCCCTGCGGCGACCGGCTCCATGATTGCAATTGCTCGGTGGATGATGGCAGCGAGAGAGACAGCGTTCAGTTCGATATGCAACTTGCCGGTGTCCAACCGCGTGGCGTCCAGCAAATCATTGATGTAAACCGCCAATTCCGTGCAGCTTTTCTTGGCGATCCGCAGGTAATTCAGTTGCGTCGGGTTCAATTCTCCCGCCAGGCCATCTGTCACAATCGAAACGAACTCGCGCGCTGCAGTCAGCGGAGTCTTCAACTCGTGCGAAAGCGTGTGATAAAAGTATTGAATCTCTTCACTTCTCTTCGTGAGGTCGCGATTGGTCTGCTCCAATTGGGCCTGGATGTGGTGCATCTTCTCCTCCGCCCGCTTGCGCTCGGTGATGTTGCGGATGTTGCATTGAATGACTTTCCGTCCGTCTTCGTCGTAAAGGTTGCTGACGAATTCCACCTCATGGCGCTGGCCCTTCTTGTTCTGGAGCGGTAGGTTTTCATAGCGAATAAAATGCTCCTCCTGTAACTCCTGAAAGGCCGAACGGCTGGCTTCTTCATCCTTGAGCAGGCCGATTTGCCAGAGTTCTTTGCCTAGTAATTCGTTGTGCGGGTAACCCAATAACTCCGACATGAACGGATTGGCGTCCGTGATTTTTCGGGTTTTGGCATCGAGAATGAGGATCCCGTCTTGCGCGGCTTCAAAAAGCCGGCGGTAGCGTGTTTCGGAGCGCCGCAACTGCTCCTCCGCCTGCTTACGCTCCGTGATGTCGCGGATGTTGCATTGAATCACTTTTTTGTCATTGGCTTGATACACGTTGCTGACAAACTCCACGGCAATGCGGCGACCGTCCCTCGTTTCCAGTGGCAGGTCCTCGTAGCGGACATACCCTTGCTGTTGCAGTTGCACGAATTTGGCCTTGTTGGACAAGATGTCCTTGAAGGGACTGATCTCCCAGACGGACTTGCCGACCATTTCGCCGTGGGAAAAGCCTAGTATCTCCAGCAAAAAGGGGTTCACATCGCTGATGCGCCCGGTGTCGGCCTCCAGAATCAGAATGCCATCCTTCGCCGCTTCAAACAGCCGCCGATAACTGACTTCGGAGGCGCATAGCGCCCTTTGCGCCCGCTTGCGCTGGGTGATGTCTCGTTCCTGTTCAAGGACGCGCTCGACCGCCGGACCCAGCCGTCCGATTCGATCTTTGAGCAGATAGTCAGCAGCGCCATTTCTCATGGCTTGCACCGCGGCGTCTTCGCCCATCGCGCCGGACACGATGATGAATGGAATTCGCAACCCGCGCTGCTTCAGCAACTCCAGCGCGCGCATCGCGTCGAAGTCCGGCATCTCGTAATCGGATAGAATGATGTCGAAGTCGCCGCTGAGATTGGCGAGGTAGTCCTTCTCGGTGTCCACGCAACGCCAGTCCGGCTCGAACCCCGCGCGACGCAATTCGCACACGACCAATTCGGCGTCGTTGGGATTGTCTTCGAGAATGAGAGCACGGAGTGGCTGCGGCACACTTCAGATGGAGCACCGCGGATGCAACAGATGGGTGCGGAAAGTACCGAATTCCGACGGGGAGTATTACTGAAGCCGGTACTCGCCAAATGACAAAACAGGAATGAACCGGCTTGGATCAAACCGGAGCTTTCGATTCTAATTTGTTGGGGTTTAAAAAGCTGTTCTTGTGTGTGTGACGCTGTAAAGATCAATCGCAATCAAAGTTGCAGGGCGAGGGCAGGCGATGGGCTTAACATTTTGCAGAGCCCGAAATTGGATTGGGGCGTAAAAGTGTAGCTTGTTCAAAGGCCGCAGGCGCCTCGACTTTCGATTGTACTAGATTGTACTACTAAGAACATGCTCCCCGGAGCGAAGCGTGGTGTGGCGCCAGGCCGAACAGGGCGACGGTCGAGAGGTTTTTATGGCTGCGAAGCCGGCCGGATTTCTTCAAAGCGAACTGATTGGCGTGATGGTTCGTCTTGTTGGGCGGCGGGCCTGCGGCTCGCCTTGCTAATGCTGGCATTGGTTTCGGCCGGCGCCGTGGCGCAGACGACCGTCGAGACGCCGCGAACCATCCGGGTCGTAATGGACAACGCCTACGCGCCTTACTCGTTTCTATCGGGCGACGGCAAAGTGCACGGCATTCTGATTGACCAATGGAGGGCGTGGGAAAAGAAGACGGGGATCAAGGTTGAGATCCACGCGATGGACTGGGGCGAAGCGCTGCGGCGTATGCGCGCGGGCGAGTTCGACGTGATCGACTCCATCGTCGAGACGGCCGAGCGCCGGAACTACTTTGATTTCACTCCGACCTATGCTGCGATCGATGTGCCGATCTTCTTTCGTAAGGACATTTCCGGCATCACCGACATCGCGTCGCTAAAAGGATTTCCAGTCGGGGTCAAGGCGGGGGACCAACATATTGACAAACTCAAGGCGAAAGGGGTGACGACCCTCATCCCGTTTCAGAATTACGACGCGATGATCGCGGCGGCGAAGCAGCATAAAATCAACGTCTTTGTGGCCGATGACCCGTCGGCGCTTTATCTTTTGAACAAGGCGGGCATCGAGGGTGAGTTTCGGCATTCGGCGCCAATGTTCCATGACGAACTCCGACGAGCCGTGCGCAAAGGGAATGCGACCCTATTGCGCGAGGTGTCGGATGGTTTCGCGGCCATCGAACCGGGCGAGTTGAAGCAAATCAACGAGAAATGGTTTGGCCGCACGATCAATAGGATTGGACGGTATCTCACCTACGCGGGCTACACGGTGTCGACGGCGCTCCTAATTATAGCGGCCCTGGCCGTGTGGAATCGCATGCTTAGAAAGAAGGTGCTGCAGCGGACGGCAGCATTGGGTGAAAGCGAACAGCGATTTCGCCGGTTGGTAGAATTGATGCCTGTCGCCGTCTATGTGTGCGATACGGAAGGGATAATTCAAAGCTACAACGACCGCGCCGTGGAACTATGGGGACGCGAGCCAAAACCGGGGGACGCAGCGCAGCGTTATTGCGCCTCTTTGCGCCTTTATTCTCCCGAGGGCAAGCTTGTGCCCCACGAGGAATCGAAAATGGCAGAAGTGCTCCGGACCGGAGTCCCAGCTCACGATTTGGAAGTAGTGATCGAGCGGCCCGACGGATCGTGCATAACGACCTTGGTGAATATTGGTCCTTTGAGAAATGGTAAAGGAGAACTGATAGGAGCTATGAATTGCTTTCAGGATATTACGGAGCGCAAGCGCGTCGAGTTGGCGCTGGACGAGCGTTTGCGTTTCGAGACGCTGTTGACCGAACTTTCAGCCGCATTCGCGAACTTGCCGACAACGCAAGTTGATCAGGAAATAGATAAGTGGCTGCAAAATTTGGTCGAGTTTCTGGATCTGGACCGCGCCATATTCGATCAAGTCGGAGAAGATGGGATGACGCTTTCCCGCAGTCACTCCCACACTGCTCGCGGTATCGACACCCTCCCGCTAGATGTAGCGAATGATCAAACCCCCTGGATCACGGAACAGCTTTTCCGAGGGAATACGGTCATATGGTCGCGCATTCCTGATGATATCCCAGATCAGGCTTCGAAGGAAAAGGAGTTCGCTGGCCGGATCGGAGCCAAGTCAGTGTTGAGCATCCCTGTTTGCATCGGTGGGGCCCTTATCTGTGCCGTTTCCTTCACTTCAATGCGTATTTATCGTGACTGGCCGGACGAAATGGTGGCGCGATTGCGCCTGGTCGGAGAAATTTTTGCCAATGCGATCGCGCGCAAACGGTCGAAGGAGGCGCTGTTCCAACGCCAGGCGGAGTTGAATGAAGCGCAACGTCTCGCGAGCATTGGAAGTTGGGAGTGGGATATTCTAGCTGATGGCGTGACTTGTTCGAACGAAGTGCGCCGCATTTACGGATTCGAACGAGAGGATCAAAACTCCTCTGATAGGCCATTCTCGGAGTTCGTTCATCCTGATGATCGAGCGCGCCACAGCGCCGCCATCGATGCTGCGTTAAAGGGCGGTCCACCGTACGACGTGGAATTTCGCATTATTCGCCCGGATAAATCGGTTCGGTTTCTGCATTCGCGCGGCCAATTGATCTGTGACGAAGCGGGCGAGTCTGTCCGTATGCTCGGCATGACACAGGACATCACTGAGCGCAGGCGGGCAGCGAAAGAATTGGAAGAGGCGAATCATCAACTGCGATTTCTTTCGCGCCGACTGTTCGAGGTTCAGGAGGAGGAACGGCGTCACCTCGCCCGGGAGTTGCACGATGAAGTCGGGCAAGTGCTGACGGCGGCAAAGATCAATCTGCAGGCTGCCGCGAAGGAATTGGATGGTGCAAAATCGAAGAGAATTGACGAAACCGCTGCGATCCTCGAACGGTTGCTTGGCCAAGTGCGGCAGATTTCGCTCGATTTGCGCCCGTCGACGCTGGACGACTTGGGATTAGTTCCTGCACTCCGTTCATTGCTCGATCAACAGGGACGCCGTGCATCGGTCGCAGTGCATTTGTCCGCGAAGAATATGCCGGAGAATTTGGATCCGGAAATTCAGACAACTTGTTTTCGAATCGCCCAGGAAGCGATCACAAACGCAGTGCGTCACGCAAATGCTACGCGTATCGACGTCGATCTTGGCTGCGAAAATGGAAACTTGCGGATGCAGGTCCGCGATAATGGCAGGGGCTTTGACGCCGAGTCCGCGCAAGCACAAACGGCTGGACTCGGCCTGATCGGAATGAAAGAACGCGCTGCGTTGGTCGATGCGCGAGCAAAAATTATTTCGTCGCCAAATAAGGGAACGACGATTGAAGTATCTCTGCCGCTAGGACTGCGCGGCGAACGGGCCGGTCGGGGTTGACGAATGAATCCCATACGCATTTTGCTCGCGGATGATCATGCGCTTGTGCGAGCGGGGATTCGCACTTTGCTCGAAAAGATTCCGAACGTAGAGGTGGTCGGGGAAGCCAGGTACTGGTCGTCAGGCGCTGGAGATGGTGAAAACAAGGTTACCAAATCTCGTCTTCATGGACATCGCGATGGCTGAGCTTGGCGGACTGGAGGCGCTGCCGCGAATCACGAAAGATTTCCCAGGGGTAAGAGTGATCATTCTTTCTGCGCACGCGAATGAAGAATACGTCATCCGAGCGCTGCGCAGTGGAGCTGCGGGTTATATGCTTAAAGATGCCGCGACGACAGAATTGGAACTCGCAATCACATCCGTTAGCGAAGATAAAACGTATCTCAGTCCATCCATTTCGCGGCCTGTGATCGATAGTTATTTGGAGCGCGTCGGCGGGCAACTCAGTCCGCTCGAGCAATTGACGCCGCGGCAGCGCGAGATTTTGCAATTGATCGCGGAAGGAAAAAATACGAAGGACATCGCTTCGGACCTGGACGTTAGTGTTAAGACGATCGAATCGCACCGGCTACAATTAATGGAACGATTGAACATTCACGACATTCCCGGCTTGGTGCGATATGCAATCCGCAGCGGATTAGTATCAGCCTAACAATAAGTCTCTTTGGCGTTGCGAGTCGATGTAAGGTTTTTTCCCGGCTGATTTAAGGTTTTTCCTAATCGCCGAGCATAAACCCCAAGATCGAATGTGTCCCGTGAGAGTCGTGGGCATATTGAGCGGCTTCTCGGATCATCGATCCTGCGAAGATTTTCGCGAACTTCGGTTTCGAAAAGCCGTAGTAACAACTGAGAATTCGTATCCCCATGCTTTTGTCGACGATCGCCCACTGTGACTCATTGTCTGTGGTGTGTGCCGGTAAGATGTCGGAAAACTATGGCTACGATTGATTTAAAAACCCTGTTGGGCGTGGCCATCAAGACGCAAAGGGGCTCGTTGGGCATCTCGCAGGAAGAACTGGCGTATCGGGCCGGTCTTCATCGCACCTACGTTTCCGACGTTGAGAGAGGTGCGCGCAATCCGTCCATCGAAAGCATCGAAAAACTTGCCAGCGCCCTGGAGGTTTCCTTATCGATGCTCTTCGAGCAAGCGGGAAATGGCAGTCAAGCGAAACAGCTCGTGGAGATCCTCCTGGTGGAAGACAACCTGCGAGACGTCCAGCTCACCTTGCGCGGATTTGAGAAAGCTAGGATCGCCAATCCGGTGCATGTTGTGCGCGATGGGGTCGAAGCGCTCGATTTCATTTTCGCGACGGGCCCATACGCCCGGCGGCGCAGCGCTCGTTGCCCGCAGATCATTTTGCTCGATCTAAACCTGCCAAAGAAAACCGGCATCGAGGTGCTGAAGCAGATCAAAGCCAACGAAACGACGCAGGACGTCCCTGTGATCGTACCTCACGGCTTCGAATCGCGATCGTGACATCGCCGAGTGTCGGCGGCTGGGTGCCGTCGCTTACATAGTCAAGCCGGTGGGGTTTCAAAATTTCAGCGAAGTGACGGCTCGTCTAAGTCTGGCTTGGACACTGATAAAGCCGAAGGCGGACACATCCGAAGCAACTTTACTGACCAATCGATGATCTTTGATTGTCACTCATCGTCTGTAGAACGCATAAAAAACCCATCGTAGTGGCATTACGCTAATTGCAGGAACAAGAATTTTTTTTGGAACGCAGGAATAAGAACCGAATAAAAACCGACACGTGAGCATTCCTTTAAGGGGATTCGCGATCAGGGGAGCGCACTGCAACACTTTTTCTGCTCCAGCCGTACGTCGACCCCGTGCTCAAGCGAGGGAAGGACCTGCTTGGTTAAACCGGTTGCTTTTCGAAATTTTCGCGAGGGTTACTTCTCATCTCGGTCTCGGTGGGGCATTGCTAAGCCGCCATGGGGCAATGGCGGCGCAACTGACTCGACAGGGAGTAATTAGATAAGCGCTCGCTTCCTCAGACAATTATTAGAAGAAACGCCCGACGCGATTATAGCCACGTCCCGGGAGGGAACAGTGTTGCGCTGGAATCGCGCCGCCGAAGTGATGTTTGGGTTCAGGCGGAATGAAGCAGTCGGACATTTGCTGGCCGAACAGGTCGTCCTGCCGGATCGCGTAGAGGAAGAGCAGCGAATTCAGCACGACGCGCAGGAGCCAGATTATTTCACACTTTCAAACGTAAAATTATGAGTGTGGTGCCAACCCCGTTGCACGCCTTGATCGTAGAAGATCGGGCGGCCGACGCGAAGCTGATCATCCGCGAGCTGCAGCGCGCGGGTTTCGATCCGAAATGGAAACGGGTCGAGACTGAGGAAGATTTTGTCAGCCGACTTGAACCCTCGCTCGACGTAATCCTGGCCGACAATTCGATGCGGTGTTTTGGCGCCTCGCGGGCGCTGGAGGTTTTGCAAGAGCGTTCTCTTGATATTCCGTTCATCATCATTTCGGGAACTATCGGCGAGGACATCGCGGTCGCGATGAAGCAAGGCGCCGCCGATTACCTGTCCAAAGACCGATTGAGTCGGCTGGGGCCGATGGTTAACCGGGTTTTGGAACAAAGCCGGATGAGGAAGGAGCAGCAGCGGGCGTCGGACGAATTGGGCCCCCCCAAGAACAGCTGAGCCATCTTCTCGCTCACACTCCGGCGGTAATTTACGTCCTTAAAATTGAAGGCGAGAAGGTGATCCCGATATTGGTGAGCGAGAATATTGAACGCTTGCTCGGAGTTACGGTAAGGGAGTCGCTGCACCATGAATGGTGGCTGAGCAGTCTGCATCCGGAAGATCGGGATCGCGCCATTGGCGTCCTGGCCGAAGCCCTAAAGGGGGACGGCTATTCGATAGAGTACCGCCTTCGGCACAAGGACGGCAGTTACCATTGGGTACAAGATAATAACCGCGTCGTGCGCGACGCCACCGGCAAGCCGAAACACACAGTGGGTGTATGGACAGATATCACGGAACGAAAACGGGCGGAGGGCCGTTTGCGCGAACAGGCCGATATTATCAATCGCGCGCAGGACGCCGTTATCGTGCGCGATTTCACCAGTGACCTCGTCACCGTTTGGAACAGCGGCGCAGAGCGTCTCTACGGCTGGAGCGCGAATGAAGCGATCGGGCGGCCACTGGGTGAGCTGATTTTCGCCGAATCAAACGACCGCGAGACGCTGCTCGAACAGCTCGTTTCGACCGGCGAATTCCATGGTGAGATCAAGCACCGCGCCAAGGATGGGCGCGAGGTGATTGTCGATGCTCGCGCCACCCTCATTCGAAACGACGACGGCACGCCGCGCTCGGTGCTTGGAATCAACACCAACATCACAGAGCAGAAAAAGTTCGAGACTCAATTGCTCCGGGCGCAGCGGCTGGAAAGCATTGGCACGCTCGCGAGCGGCGTGGCGCATGATCTGAACAACATCCTGGTTCCGATCTTGATGGCGACGCCGGTCCTGCGAGATGACCCACCGAAGCAGGAACGGCTGAAATTCTTGGACATCGTCGAGTCAAGCGCTCATCGGGGCGCTCAGATCGTGCGGCAGGTGCTCACGTTCGCCCGCGGCGCGGGTGGTGACCGCGTCCTTTTGCAACCAATCTATCTTTTGGCAGAGATAGCGAAGATCCTAGAAGAAACTTTCTCCAAAGCGATCCGCGTGCGAACGAGTTACCCCGAGGACTTGTGGCTGATAGAAGGCGATCCAACTCAACTCCATCAAGTCCTTCTCAACCTGTGCCTGAATGCCCGAGACTCTATGCCGGAAGGCGGTAATCTGTCTCTAAACGCTGAAAATTTCGACGTGGACGAAAATTATGCAACCATGACACCCGGGCTTAAACCCGGTCCCCATGTCCTTATCAATGTGAGCGATACCGGCAGCGGCATTTCTCCACATATTATAGACAAGATTTTCGATCCCTTCTTTACAACAAAGGGACTTGGCAAAGGCACTGGCTTAGGACTATCGACGGCTCTCGGGATTGTGAAGAGTCATGGGGGAGTAGTGAATGTTTACACGGGCGCCGGTGGCACTACGTTCCGAGTTCTTTTGCCAGCCGCACCGGGTGCTCGCCCGCAAGCTGAGCTTGACGCGCAAGTCGAAATTCCCATCGGCCACGGAGAAACTATCCTCCTCATCGATGATGAGAGCGCAATACGCGAGGTTGGAAAAGCCGTTCTCTCCCAGAGCGGGTATAACGTGTTAACCGGGGACGACGGGCCGTCAGCACTGGCCGTCTTTGCGCAGCAATCGAAAGAGATCGACGATCGTTTTGACCGACTCAGAGATGCCAACCATGAGCGGTCTAATGCTCGCGCGAACCCTACGCAAGATGGATAGCGAGACGAAGATTATTCTGTCGACGGCCCGTGATGGCGACTATAGCGAGGCCGAGTTGAGCAATGTTGGAGTGCAAGCATGCCTGAACAAGCCTTATACCCGGGAAACGCTGCTGCGCACGGTTGATCGCGTGCTGCACAAAAACTCGTAAACACTAAGATGTGTCCTTTGCGAATTTTAATCGCTGACGATCACGAAGTAGTTCGGGAGGGCATGCGGGCATTGATTGAGCATGAACCGGGTTGGCAAGTCTGCGGCACCGCCATAAACGGCCAAGAGGCGGTTGACATCGCCAAGAAATTGAAGCCCGAGGTAGTTATCCTGGATATGACGATGCCGGAACTGGACGGGCTGGCGGCCCTCCGCCACATTAAACGCGCCTTGCCGAATACAGAAGTTGTGATTTTTAGCGCCCACCACTCGGAAGAAGTTATCGAGCAGCTATTCGATGCGGGAGCGAAGAGCTATATTCAAAAATCTGATGCGGGCCAGCATTTGGTGGCCGCGATCAAATCACTCGCAGAGCATAAACCGTTTTTTACTCCGGAAATATCTCAGCTTCTTTTTGCGAAATTCTTCTCGGCCGGCGCCGGCAAAAAGCAATTCGGGCCGGAACATTCCCTTACGGTGAGAGAGAGAGAGATTGTGCGACTTCTGGCCGAAGGTCACAGCAACAAAGAAGTCGCAAGTTACCTGGGTGTGAGCATTCGCACGGCGGAAACCCACCGCGCGACCTTGATGCGCAAGCTCGACATCGACTCGCTCGCGGCGCTGGTTCGGTACGCGATCCGTAATAATATCATCGAGGCGTAACCACCTTAGTGACTGGCCAGCGCGCCACCACGCGAAATTGACTTCACCTAACAGACGCAGCCTTCCTGGGTCGGGGTAACTCTTCCCTCAAGGTCAGTAAAGCCACCAGTCTAAATTACCAACTTCTCCCTTCAGGCATGCGCACGTGCACTGCTGCAATCGACAGGCATGAAGACCGCGCCTCTAACTTAAATTGATTACAACTCGCACGAGGGACCCTTGCGCGCCTCGCCACGGGCTAGAATGAATGGGGCCTCAATAATGTTAACGGGGCAGTCGCCCTGGCTTTAGGCGTATGTTTCGTGGCGAACCTCGTCTGGTTGCTGTTTCTCGTGCGGTCTTGACGACAAGGTGAGCTTCCCGTTGTGATCGCTTCCCTTTGAATTGCCCAAGGCGGTCTTGCTAAGCCTGCTTTTGCGGGATTTCACGAACTCAAAATACGTAATTTCCGCACCAGCTGGCTGCATACTCGCTGCTCCAGTATCCGGCTTGTGAAAACTATTCTCATCGTCGATGACCGCCCCGACAATCGGAGCGTTCTCATCGCCATGCTCGCCCATCGAGGTTACCGCCTGATTGAAGCGGACAGCGGCGCGCAAGCGCTGAAGATTGTGCGAAAACAAAAGCCGGACCTCGTCATCGCCGATGTCCTCATGTCGAAGATGGATGGGTACGAATTTGTCCGGCAACTTCGTCTCGATTCCAAAATTGCGCACACCGCCATCGTCTTTTACACAGCTGGCTATATCGAAAAAGAGTCACGGGAGCTTGCGAAAGCGTGCGGTGTCCATCACATCATCGTGAAGCCGGTCGAGCCGGAAGAAGTCTTTAAGATCGTTGATAAGGCGATTGCCATGCGAGTCCGTACGAGCGGTTGGCTTCCGGCGCCGGAGTTCGCCCACAAGCATCTGCACCTTGTTACCAACAAGCTGGCCGAGAAGGTTGACGACCTTGAGAAGCTCAACGCAAGATTGGAAGCCGAAGTCGTCGAGCGAAAGCGGGTCGTAAAGGAGTTGCGGGTGGCACACCAACAGGCCCGCCGCGCTAGAGAAGATGCCGAACGGGCTAACTGCGCGAAGGATAGCTTTCTGGCGAATCTCTCACACGAGCTAAGAACGCCTCTTACTCCCGTGCTGATGTGTGCCGCTGCTCTAGAACAAGAAAGCGCGATTGAACCTCAGTTTCGTCAGCAACTTGGTATGATGCGGCGCAACGTCGAGCTCGAAGCTCGACTCATCGACGACTTGCTCGATCTCACCAGGATTGCTCACGGTAAGCTTCAACTCGTCCGGTCGGGACCGGTCGATGTTCACTCGTTGCTCTTACACACCGAACAAATGGTAGGCAGCGATGCGCGACAGAAGTCCATCCATTTACAGTTTGATCTGACGGCGAGCGAACACCATGTCGGCGGCGACGCGGCCCGGCTCAATCAAGTCTTTTGGAACCTGATAAAGAATGCAATCAAGTTCACATTTGCGGGTGGACGAGTTATGGTGCGCACCGCCACTCCGGCGCCGGGCCAATTTGTTCTTACGGTGGAGGACACAGGGGCAGGGATCGATCCGCAAATGTTACCGGTTATTTTTCGCGCCTTTGAGCAGGGAGACGCGCAAGAGTTGCAAACCTCCGGCGGATTGGGGCTTGGTTTGTCCATTTCGAAGGCGATCGTGGAGTTACACGGCGGAACGATTTGCGCTGAAAGTGCAGGGCCCGGCCTTGGCTCCATCTTCACCGTCGAGCTGACCACCGTTCTGCCATTTCCTGCTATTCAGGTACCGGAAACGAAGCCGCAGCAACCCGAGTCAAGCTTGCACTGCCTTCGCCTGCTCGTAATCGAGGATCATGAGCCCACGATGGCGGTACTCGCGCGTCTCCTTCGTCGACACGGCCATGATGTGTTTACCGCTTGCACAGTGCAAGGGGCTCTTCTCTTGGCGTCCACTCATCCTTTTGATCTGGTCATCAGCGATATCGGGCTTCCAGACGGAAACGGCATCGATTTAATGCGACAATTGACCAAAGATTATGGTCTGCGGGGGATCGCTTTAAGCGGGTATGGAATGGCAGTAGATCGTGCCAAGACGCAGCAAGCAGGTTTTTTGGCGCATTTAGTAAAGCCAATCAATTTTGATCAGCTTCACCGTGTGCTCCAGGGAATTGCTCCAGCTGCAGGCGTGAGCGCGACTTCGGAGGCCTCAGGGTAGTAAGGTTAGATCGGACCACCCAGAATTGCCTCGTTGGCAACTCAATCGAACTTTCGCGTTCATTGCCGCAGCCAGCGTCGTTGTGCTCGGCGGAGCGGCGCTTGCCGGTTGGCTACTTAGCGTCGAAGCGCTTAAAAGCATTGTTCCTGGCTCGATGCCGATGAAACCGAGCATCGCAGCAGGAATGCTCCTCTGCGGCGCGGGGCTGGCGCTTTTGTCATGCCAGAAGCTTGCAAGACCGATCGGCATTTGTACGGCGGTGATCGCGGCGACGGTGATTGGTCTGGGCGCGGTGACGCTGGGAGAACATTTTTTTGGATGGAACCTTGGGATCGATCAGTGGGGGTTTGACAACGTTTCGGGAGCGATGGGAACTTCACATTCGGAACGAATGTCGCCGGCGACGGCATTGTGTTTTCTGCTGGCGGGAAGCGCTCTTTTCGCAGCGCTCCAGTCGATTCCGATGCGAATAAAGGTTCCGTTCGTGGCAGGGCTGAGCGCAGGTCTGGTCGTGATTGCCGGGCTGCCGTTAGTCGGATTCTTCCTGGAAGAGCTCCTCGGGTCGTCATGGAATTTGATGGGCATGACGGTTTCTGGTGTGACCGGCGCAGTGGGATTTCTGTTGTTAGGAAACGGTTTACTGGCGTTCCTCAAAAGCAAAGGCGACCTGAGATGGTCGCTGGACGCCTTCACCACAGCGGGGTTCGCACTCGGTATTCTGCTAATGGTCTTTGCGGCGGCCGTCGTGTTCAATTTTGCCAAGCGGATGCTGGAGACGACGAACTTGGTCACGCATCGGCAAGAGGTCCTCAAAGAAACTCAGCAAGTGATGACCGGCATGGCCGAGCTCGCGAGCAGCGAGCGTGTTTACACAATCGCAGGCGATGAGCGTTTGCTGAAAGATCGACAATCAACAAAGGCGGCCGTCCAGCAAAGTCTTCTCAATGTTCGCAAATTAACCGCCGACAATCCAAATCAACAGCACAGCCTCGATCGATTGGAGCCTCTGATCGCTCAACGCATCGATTGGGAGGAGCAGGTGATCGAGACTTGTCGCAAACAAGGCCTGTCCTCCGCCCGGCAGATGATTGCCGTAGGCCCCGGACTCGGGTTATCAGACGAAATCTTTGGTCTGCTCAAAGAGATGGAGAACGAAGAATACCGCTTACTTGGCACCGATCAGAAGCAAGCGGAAGCGGCGTCCGTCGCGACTTTTTTGCTTTTGCCGATGGGGGTCTTTCTCAGTCTGGCAATATTGTCTTTAGGCGTATTCTTCCTTAACGCGGGAATAGGCGAGCGCGCTCAAGCGGAGAAGTCTTTGCGCGAAAGCGAGACACAGCTGCAGACCATTGTCGAGAACCTCGATGAGGGCGTGGTCGTCTCCGATCTCGATGGCCAGTTGTTGCAATGGAATTGCGTCGCGCTGAAACTTCACGGCTATTCCAGTTCAGAACAAGATCGCAGGCTCTTCACCGAATTAGTCGATACGTTTGAACTCTCGACTCTGGAGGGTCTCACGGTACCCGTGGAACAGTGGCCGCTCGCTCGCGTCCTGCGCGGCGAGCATCTGCACGACCTGGAGCTGCGCGTCCGGCGGTTCGGGACCGATTGCCAGCGTGTTTTTAATTACGGTGGTACTCTTGTTCACGACGCGAGCGGCTCGCCGCTGATGGCGATTGTTACTATCGGTGACATCACCGAACGCAAGCGGGTGGAAGAAGAGATTCGCAAACTCAACACGGAACTGGAGAATCGCGTTGCCGCGCGCACCGCGGAGTTGGAATCAGCGAACAAGGAGCTGGAAGCTTTCTCCTATTCAGTCTCGCACGATTTGCGCGCGCCGCTGCGAGCAGTGGACGGTTTTTCACACGCTGTCCTCGAAGACTATGGTCATCAATTGCCGGAGGAAGGCCGGCATTATCTGCAAACCATCCGCGAAGGCGCCCAACGGATGGGCGTGCTGATTGATGATTTGCTTACGTTTTCGCGACTGAGCCGGCTGCCGCTGCACAAACAAGCGGTTAGTATGACAAAACTGGCGCGCGAAGCGCTTGCGGAGTCAAACGGGCAGCGCGCGCGGCGCCAAATCGATGTCCGCATCGGCGACATGCCTTCCTGCGAAGGCGATCCGGCATTGCTAAAACAAGTTTGGGTCAATCTGCTTTCGAATGCGATCAAATATACGGGGAAGCGCGAAGCGGCAGTTGTCGATGTTGGTTCTCGAAAGGAGAAAGGCGAGAACGTCTATTTCGTCTCCGACAACGGGACTGGTTTTGACATGCAATATGCGCACAAGCTTTTTGGCGTGTTCCAAAGATTGCATCGCGCGGACGAATTTGAAGGCACCGGAGTCGGATTGGCGATCGTACAGCGAGTTGTCCATCGCCACGGCGGGCGTGTTTGGGCGAACGCAGAAATCGATCAAGGCGCGAGCTTTTGCTTCACCCTTGGCAAGGAAACTAATACATGAACGAATCAAACGCTGTCGAAATATTGCTGGTTGAAGACAATCCTCAGGACCTCGAACTGGCCCGGCGCGCACTGCGCAAGGGCAACCTCACAAATCACATCCACGTGGCTCGCGACGGGGCGGAGGCGCTGGAGTTCATCTTTTGCGAAGGCCGATATGCCGAGCGCAAAATCGACAATGGGCCCAGCGTCATTCTACTCGATCTCAAACTGCCGAAGATCGACGGGTTGGAAGTCCTGAAACGCGTTAAGAGCGATGCACGAACCAGGAGCATTCCGGTGGTCGTGCTGACATCGTCTAAGGAACACAGCGATATCGTGGAGAGCTATCAGCTGGGAGTGAACAGTTACATCGTCAAGCCGGTTAATTTCGAGCGGTTCGTCACGGCCGTGCAGGATTTGGGAATGTATTGGCTGCTCCTAAACCAACCGCCCAAAATAGATGGATAAAATTTCACTGCCGCTTCGCGTCTTGCTCGTCGAGGACAAACCCAACGACGCGGAGCTGATGCTGCGCGAATTGCGCAACGCCGGCTTCCAGCCTGACTGGCGCCGTGTTGATACGGAAGCGGAGTTTTCCGGCAGCCTCGATCCTGACATCGACATCATTTTATCGGACTATGCGTTGCCGCAGTTTAATGGGCTGCGCGCGCTGGAATTGCTTAAAGATCGCGGGCTGGAAATCCCCTTTATCCTTGTCTCGGCCAATATCGGCGAAGAAACCGCTGTAGCGGCGATGGGGTCTGGCGCTGCCGACTATCTTTTGAAAGATCGGTTGGCGCGTTTGGGACTGGCGGTTGAGCGCGCGCTCGAGAGAAAGAGGCTTCGCGACGAGCGTAGGAGAAAGGGTGAGGAATCTGCTGCGCCAGCTTCCGGTGATCATGGAATCCCCAGAATCGCCTAGCCTGCGATTTCATCGAGCATTCGCACTAATCGCAAGTGTCAGTGTTGCTGCACTCGGCGGTCTGGCGCTTGTCGGATGGGCCCTGCATCTCGAGGCGCTCAAGACAATTACTCCCGGGTCGAGTATTCCGATAAAGCCCAATATTGCGACGGGAATGTTACTTTGCGGCGCGGCGTTGTCGCTGTTAACGCGAAAGACGCTAACAAAGCCGATCCGCATCTGCACGGCAGCGATGGCGACGACGGTGATCGTCCTGAGCGCGCTGACGGTGGGAGAATATTGTTTTGGTTGGGATCTTGGGATTGAGCATTGGCTGATTGGCAACACTCCGGCAGCGCTGGGAATTTCGCATCCGGGGCGGATGCCGCCGATTACAGCGTTGAGCTTTATCCTGGGGGGAGTCGCTCTTTTCATCGCCTCTCAGCTGATGCAAAAGCGGTCAGGGCTACCGCTCGTCGGAGGGTTGGGCGGAGCTCTGATGGCGACTGGAGGCGTCTCATTGGTCGGATTCTTGGTCGAAATGCTATTTGGTCCGCGCTGGAATTATATGGGCATGACTGCCTCCAGCGTTGCCGGAGCACTCACGTTCTTGCTGTTAGGGAGCGGGTTATTGGCGCTGCTCCGAGGAAACGGACTCCTTACATGGTCGTTGGATGGATTGGCCACCGTGGGTTTTGCGAGCGGCCTTACGTTAATGATCTTGGCGGCCGCGCTCACTTTCGATTTCTTTTTGAAATTGCAACAGGTGGGGGTGCAAGTGAGCGACGCACAGGAGATTCTAAGGGAGGTCGAGGAAGTTGAAGCCAACCTGTCCGATCTCGAGAGCGAGCAGCTCGGCTACGTCATTACGGGCAATGAACGTCTCTTGGAAGAATGGGACGTTAAAGAATCCGACGTTCGCGAGCACGTTGGCAAGCTGCAAAAACTAGTCGCTCAGAACTCGCATCAACAGCCGAAGATTCGTCGCTTAGCAACCTTGGTTTCGCAACGCGTGAGCTGGGCGAACCAAACGATTGAGGCGCGCAGGGAGCGTGGCTTTTCGGCTGCACAAGAAATGGTGGCGACTAGCGATGGTGCTCGGCTTTTGGCGCCTAGTCGTCAATTGATTATAGAGATCGAAGAAGAGGAGGGCGTGCGGTTTCATGAGCGGCAAACACAGGCTGACATCGCGGCGCGGACGGTGTTTCTGATGTTGCCGCTCGGAGTATTTCTCTGCTTCGCAATTCTCTCCCTCGGATTATTTTTCCTGAATTCGGGGATGGACGAACGCAAGATAGCCGAGCGCGCGCTGCGCGAAAGCGAAGAAAGATACCGAACATTGTTCGAGAGCAATCCCAACCCGATGTGGGTCTACGATCTCGAGACGCTTTCATTCCTGGCCGTCAACGCTGCTGCCGTCCGCAACTACGGCTATTCGCAAGAGGAATTTCTGACGATGACCCTCAAGGACATTCGACCTCCTGAAGATGTCCCCCACTTGATGGAAGATCTGGGCAAAGAAACTGGAGTGGATGGTCTGGATAATTTAGCGCAATGGCGACACCGCAAAAAAGATGGAGCGCTGATTGACGTGGAAATCACATCACACGAGCTGATTTGGATCGGACGACTCGCGAAATTGGTGCTGATCAACGACATCACCGAGCGAAAGGATGCGGAAAAGCATCTGGCGCAGATGGAGGGCAGGTACCGCGGGCTGCTGGAGGCAGCTCCCGATGCGATGGTGGTGGTGAACCAGGGCGGAGAAATCGTCCTTCTGAATCTTCAGGCGGAGAAACAGTTCGGATACCGCCGCGATGAACTCGTAGGGCAGAAAGTAAAGAACATCGTTCCGGACGGCTTCGCGGAGCGGCTGGTCGCAGACGATCTTCGATCCGCGGAAGACGCACTGGCGCAGCAGATCGGCACGGGCATCGAGCTCACCGGGCGGCGGAAGAATGGAAGCGATTTTCCAATCGAGATAATGCTGAGCCCGTTGGAAAGCGCCGACGGAATCCTGGTAACGGCAGCGATCCGCGACATCACCGAGCGAAAGCAGGCGGAAGATCGCCTACGCCAACAGGCAAGACTGTTAGATCTCGCGCACGACGCAATCATGGTTCGCGATATGGAAGATCGCGTCGAATTTTGGAATCACGGTGCGGAAGAATTGTACGGTTGGACCGCCGCTGAAGTTCAAGGCAGGAAAGCCTCCGCCTTTCTTTATCAAGACGAACCTGCCTCCACCGCTGCCGCACGAGCCGCCGTTATCGAGAACGGAAAATGGACAGGGGAGTGCACGCACAAATGCAAGGACGGTGGCACTGTCACGGTCCGCAGCCGTTGGACCGTTGTCCGGGATGAGTTAGCAGCGCCCAAATCCATTCTGATCATCAACACCGACGTAACCGAGCAAAAAAAACTCGAAACACATCTGCTGCGCGCCCAACGCCTCGAAAGTATCGGTACGCTTGCCAGCGGAGTGGCGCACGATCTAAACAACATTCTCACGCCTATTCTAATTTGCGCGGAAGTGCTTAAAGGCAATCCGGTGCGGGATGATCTCCCGGCCCTTGTTTCCATGATCGAGGAAAGCGCAAAGCGCGGTGCGAATGTCGTGAAGCAAGTGCTTACGTTCGCTCGCGGAATCGAAGGCGAACGTGTCGTGATCAAGCCCAGCCATTTGATTCAGGAAATAATCGACATCGCGCAAAAGACCTTTTCGAAAACAATCGAAATCGTCGGCCGTTACACGGATGACCTTTGGTCGATCAAGTGTGACCCGACTCAGTTACATCAAGTACTGCTTAATCTCTCGGTCAACGCGCGCGACGCGATGCCGAACGGTGGCATGATCACAATGGGCGCCGAAAATTTCCACGTAGATGAACACTACGCGTCCATGACACCAGGTGCGAAACCAGGCCCGCACGTAATGTTCTGCGTGTGCGATAGCGGCGGCGGCATGTCGCGCGCCGTCATCGATAAAATCTTCGACCCCTTTTTCACAACGAAAGAAATCGGCAAAGGAACCGGGCTTGGGCTTTCCACAGTTCTCGGAATCGTAAAAACTCATGGCGGATTCATTTCCGTTTACAGCGAGCCGGGTAAAGGAACGACATTCAAACTGTTCTTACCCGCAACTACGACTGACGAGGACCTTCGACAGTTGAAAAGTTCGGTCGTGCCCATTCAGGGCAACGGCGAACAAATTCTAGTCGTCGATGATGAGCCGAACATTCTCGGCATCACAAAAAAGATTCTTGAGAAGCACAGGTACAACGTCCTCTCGGCCAGCGATGGTCTGGAAGCGCTTGCAATTTTCGCCCAACAAATGAAATCCATTAGCCTTGTCCTAACCGACTTTTCCATGCCGTATATGGACGGAGTCGCGTTGGTGCGTTCGCTTAAAAAGATGCGTCCCGATCTCTCGATTGTCGCTTCGACTGGCCAGAGCGAGCAGGCAGGCGTGGCCGAGTTTCAATCCCTCGGTGTGAAAAATTTCCTGACCAAGCCCTACAACACTGAGCGGTTGCTCGCTACAATTGACGACACTCTGCACGGTCGCGAGAGCGAATCGTCCGGAGTTCGAACAACGTGAGAGCGGTTAGCTTTCTCGCGGCAGACGGATCGCGAAATCGCTCCCGAGGCAAGCCCTACCCGGCAGCACACTCTCTATATTAAGAGGCGACCATAAAGTTCGCTTCTTCAGCACGAAACCTGAGGGACCTGGGTCTGACCATCATGCTCCTTTATCTCCGTTTGGCTGTCCGCTCTGCTCCCGAATAGAGCTGGAAACAAGGTAGTTCGAGAATTAACAGCCGAGTTAATCCGCTAGCTATCGGTCAAGAAATGGAACAGGCACTGCGCCCGCGACGTGCTGCAAGTCCGTAGTTCCCGCAGCCTCGATTGAGGGTTTTCCCCCATTTGAGGGGCACACCGGTGGCTCGCTCATAGATGTATCCAGCGGGACAGCACTCCTTGAACTGACGGAAAACGCGGCGGTGCCGACTCGTTTTAACCACGATTTGGGGTCGCGCAGGAGTGAAGAAACGCAATGCAGAGTGAGGCCACAGAAAATTTCGACGATATGTGGAGCGAGCCAAACGCCCAGATAGATGCATTCATAGCGCTCAGTCGGCAAAAAACGTTGTGCGCAGCATCGGGCTGCCTGGGCGCGCGTGTGTCAGCGGGAGGCCCCATCTGGATTCCTGATGTTCGTGTAGATGAAAACAATTATGATTCTCTTTAGAAAAGCCCTTACAGCCAGAACAAGCGAGGCTTGCGCGCTCATTGCGGTTTTGGGCACGACGCTCATCGGCGGCGGGTGTTTCGACGAGAGTGGAAAGCAAAAAGCAGAACGAAACTCTCCCGAAAAACTCCAGGGAAAAATTCGGCTCGCGGGCTCCAGCACCATGGCGCCACTTGTTGAGGCACTCGGCAAACGATTTCGGACATTGCATCCCGAAGTCATCATCGAAGTGGAAATGGGGGGCAGTTCGCGTGGCATTCACGATGTGCGCGAAGGGTCGTGCAATATTGGGATGGTAGCCCGCCCATTAAACGACAATGAGCGCGACCTCATCGGTTTTCCCATCGCGCGTGACGGCGTGTGTCTTATCGTGCACAAGGATAATCCCGTAAAGTCCCTTTCCTCCGAACAAGTTGTCGGCATCTACACGGGCCAGATCACCAACTGGAAAGAAGCCGGCGGCAACGACGCGCCTATCACGGCAATTAATCGCGTTGAAGGCCAGGCTGTGACCGAATTGTTCACCCAATATTTCAAAATAAAAAGCGGGGACTTCAAAGTCGCGGGAGGCGTAGGCGACAATGAGGAAGGCATCAAAGCCGTCGTTGAGAATCCCAACGCGATTGTCTATATGTCAGTCGGCGAAGCTGACATCAGAGTTGGGCAAGGCGTGCCGATCAAATCGCTTCTCATGGATGGCATTACTGCCACCAGCCGCAACGTCCGCAACGGCCAATTCCCCATCCAACGACCCCTCATGCTGGTCATGCGGACATTGCCTTCGGGGCTAATGAAGGCGTTCATCGATTTTGCGCTTTCTCCCAATGCTACGGAGGTCATCCGCGAATGCAGCTTTGTCCCTTATTTGGACTAAACCACGTGGCTGCGGTGTAAACAGAACCAACAATGAAAATAGCGCCACGCCAGTTAGTTGGCAGCCTCAATCAACTCAGCTTGCGGACGAGATTAGCGTTCGGCTTCCTGCTCGTGCTCTCCTCGACCGTCATTGTCGGAACGACCTCTCTCTTCACCGAAAAACGTGACGGCGCCGCCATCGAACGGCTCTTGGACACGGAAACGCGGATTGCAGATCTCAGCCGCAACAGCGAGGGGGCCATGCGCCTGACGCGGCAAAACGAAAAAGATTTTCTGTTGCAATATCGCAAGCTCGGCTTCCACGACGCGAAAGCGCGCTACGCGACGTTGCTGAAGGTTGAAGTCGCAGAGATTCACCAAAACATGGACGCCATCCGCCACTTGGTAAGCGACGAGAGCGTCACGCGCCAGACTCAAACCATAGACGAAGTGATGGATCAATTTGAGAAGAAATTCCTCGTCACGAGTGAATTGCTCGAGCAGCGCGGTTTTTTTGAAGTCGGCGTGGTAGGCCAGTTCCGAAACAAAATCCACGAGGTTGAGGCGATTCTGACGCAGCAACGCGCGGAAAGTCTTCTCGCTGACATGCTCGCACTGCGACGCAAGGAAAAGGATTTCCTGCTGAACGATCGGGAACAAGACGCTCTGGCGCTTAAAGATGGCGCCATGCAATTTCAACGGCGCATCGCCAGCAGCAATCTTCAGCCCGTCTTGAAGGACGCGGTGCGCAAGCTGGTTTCTGATTATCAGGCGCTGTTTGAACGATACGTCCAACTTAACGAGCAAATCGCGACCGAGACAGAAACCTGGTCGGCGATCCTATGCGACTCCGCCAGATCTTGATCAATCTCACCGATAACGCGATCAAGTTCACCGAACGCGGCGAGGTCGTCGTGAAGGTGATCAACCAAGCAGCGCCCAACGGGTCAGGCAGGCCTGGATGAGATGCTGCGCGCAGCCAAGTCCGATTCAGCTTACCAGCTCGTGCTGCTCGACGCGATGATGCCGGAAATGGACGGCTTCGCCTTGGCGGAGAAAATCAAAGATCAACCGGAACTTGCAGATGCCGCTGTGATGATGCTTTCTTCCGCGATGCCAGCCGGCAGTGCCGCACGTTGCGGCGCGTTGGGCATCGCAGGTTTGTTGACGAAGCCGGTGACCCAATCGGAACTGCTCGACGCGATTTTGATCGCGGTCAGCCACGTTGCGGAAGGCGGGAACTCTCGCGGCGTCAATATCGCCTTTGGCGGAACCGATCCCACCGGATCGGGTCTGCGCATCCTGGTTGCGGAAGACAATATCGTCAATCGTGCGGTCGCCACCGGCATTTTGGAAAAGGAGGGACATGTGCTCGTGCACGCCGCCACCGGCCGCGAAGCAGTGGAAGCCTTCAGCGACGGATTCTTCGATCTGATTTTGATGGATGTGCAGATGCCGGAGATGGACGGCTTCGAAGCGACGCGGCGCATTCGCGAATTGGAAGAAGCGACCGGCCGCCACACGACGATCGTGGCGATGACCGCGCATGCGATGGCTGGTGACCGGGAGCGCTGCCTGGCAGCCGGTATGGATGATTATCTTAGCAAGCCGGTCGCGCGAAGCGAGCTCAAAGCAGCATTGGAGCGGCACAGTGAAATCCAGAGGAACGGCATAGCCGATTCTTCCGCGAAACCCGAACGCGCTCATCCAAAAACAGACTCTGCCCGGTCTGAGACGTCTTCGTCTGAGGAGGTTCTGGTGGACATCGATCGGTTGCGCGATGTCACGGACAATGAGCCGGCCAGGATGCGGCGGCTGATCGACATTTATTTGAATCAAGCCGCGCCCATGCTGAACGAATTGGACGCGGCCATCCAAGCGAAAGCAGCCGGTGACGTCGCGCGCCTTGCCCACAAGTTGGTCGGATCCAGTATCTCCTGCGGCGTGCAGGCGTTCACGCAACCTCTGCGCGAGTTGGAACGACTCGGTAACGAAGGGGACGTATCACGGGCTAACGCATTATTCGACGATGTTCGCCGCAAATTTCCGCGAGTGCAGAGTGCCTTCGACCAGTTTCTCCAAACCATCCCAAGCTCCAACTCATAATCTCATGAAGACAATTTATACTCCCGCAAAACAGAAAAAGATTCTCATCGTGGACGACGATCAGGTTGTCGCGAGCGTTTACCAAAAGAAATTCGAGAGCGAACGGTACGATGTTGAGGTGGCCAGCAACGGTGAACGCGCCCTGGAGAAAATCAAGAAAGCGCTCGTTGACCTCGTGATTCTCGATTTCTCCCTGCCGGGAATGAATGGGGTGGACGTTCTCAAAGCCATCCGCTCCCGGTCCGGCGCCGAGGCGTTACCGGTCATTGTTCTCTCAAACCCTTATCTCAGCGGGCAGGTCCAGGCGGCTGGTGAATCAGGGGCGACGAAATGTGTGACTAAGTCTGATTGTACGCCGCGTCGTGCATTGGAGCTTGTGCGCGAAGTTCTCGCGACTGGTCCGTCCAGCACTGCCGGGGCTGATGATGCCAATCGAGCGCGCTCGGCCCAGTCTGAGGCGGAGTTTCAAGCACAGGTGGCCGCCATTTTTTTTGATAACGCGCCGCAAAGAATCAAGAGATTGCGCACCGGTTATCACGCTTTCGCCAATAGTCAGCAGGAAAACCTGCGCCTGGCTGAACTTTTCGATATGCGCTGCCAGGCTCGTTTGCTGGCGGGCACGGCCGGCATCGGCGGTTTCCGTAAGATTGCGCAGCTGGCCGGCGCTTTAGAAGCGCTTCTCCTTCAACTACACGGAAAGCCGACCAACGTCACGCCCTCGGTCACCCGAACGATCGCTAATGCCGTGGACTTATTAGCTGCCTTGCTCGATCACGCGACCAACCCGGAGTCGGAAGCCTCTGTTTCGCCAGCGATTCTGGTCGTGGACGACGAGATCATTTCGCGGGAAGCGATTTGTTCCGCGATCGAAAAAGCCAACTTTCGCCCCGTGAGTGTGGACGATCCAATGGTAGCGGGGCCGCTTCTGGAGCAAACTCATTTCGATCTCATCTTTTTAGACGTCGAAATGCCGGGACAAAGCGGCCTCGATCTTTGTGCCAGCATCCGGAAGATGGCCACGAACCACGCGACGCCGGTGGTGTTTGTCACTGCCCATTCTGATTTTGCGACGTGGGCACAATCGAGCTTGAGCGGTGGGAACGATTTCATCGCGAAACCGTTCCTCTCGGTTGAGCTGGCGGTTAAGGCCTTGACCTGGCTGTTCAAAGAAAAAGTACACCTGGTTCCGACGGCTGGTCCCGCCGATGGGGAGGACCGTTTGATTGGACTACCGAATGAAACGGATCGAAGTCAATCCGGCCTCGCCACCTCCTACCGCGATGAACAACGAGACGTCTCAGTCTGATCGCGCGTGGATACAATTCAACCCATCCTGGGGACCAGCTGCTGAAACGGCTTGCCCCCCAGGCTCTGGCAAAACAGCGACGATAGTCATTGCGGAGGACGATCCGGTCTCGCGCGAGCTGCTCTCCACGCTTGTCAAGAAGTGGGGTTTTCGCACCATCGTGACGCAGGACGGGCGTGAAGCGATGGCCGCCATTCGCGCCGAGCAGGGCCCGGTTGTAGCGATTGTCGACTGGATGATGCCAGGAATGGATGGCTTGGAAGTCTGCCGGCGCGTTCGCGAGAGCGGTAAGCCTGCGCACATCATTTTGCTGACAGCGCGCGCCGCCAAAGAAAGTTTGGTGGAAGGGCTTGAGAGCGGAGCGGACGATTATTTGGTCAAACCATTTGATAAGAATGAATTGCTTGCCCGCGTAAAAGTGGGTGTCCGGGTGCTCGGATTGGAGGCTTCGCTCGCAAAACGTGTCAAAGAATTGGAATCAGCTCTATCGGAAATTCGCGATTTGAAGATCCAAATGCCTCTGTGACAAATCGCCGCGTTCGAGCTTTCGCCAACAGTCTCGAAACGTAGCGAAGACAAAGCCCGGCGAAGTTAAGAGACTCTCAGCCTGCGCAGCATCATCAGCGAATTTGCGGTGATCTGAAATTGCGAATGCCGCTCTAGATCGCGTTAATGAGTCAGCCGGTCACTAATGCTTCGTTGACAATTTAGCGCTGAGGTAGTCCCAGCAGGGATTTGCGACGAGCAGCGTGCGCACTTAATTAGGTCGACATGCGCGCGATGGTTCTCGAAAAACTAAAAAGCCCGCTCGCACTGTGCGATCTGCCGAAGCCGAAGCCGGCGAAGGGCCAACTGCTTGTCCGGGTTAACACTTGCGCGGTTTGCCGCACCGATCTTCACGTGGTTGATGGCGAGCTGCCCGATCCTAAGTTGCCGTTGATTCTCGGTCATCAAATCGTCGGACGGATCGAAGAAATCGGCGAAACCGTGGAAGGATTTTCTATCGGCGATCGCGTCGGAATTCCGTGGCTCGGCTGGACGGACGGCGAATGCGTCTATTGTCGATCTCACCGTGAGAATCTTTGCGATCGGGCAAAGTTCACTGGGTACACGATCGATGGCGGCTACGCTGAGTTTGTGGTCGCCGACGCGCGATTCTGTTTTCATCTGCCCGAGAGTTACAACGATGTCGAGGCAGCCCCGCTTCTGTGTGCGGGCATGCTCGGCTACCGTTCCTATCGGAAAACTGGCGACGCACATCGTCTCGGCATTTTCGGCTTCGGCAACGCTGCCCATCTGATCGCCCAGATCGCAATCTATCAGGACCGCGAAGTCTTTGCCTTTACCCGACCAGGCGACAAAGCCGGGCAGGACTCAGCGAGGAAACTGGGCGCAAAATGGAGCGGCGGTTCCGATGAGACGCCGCCGGAGAAACTTGACGCCGCGATTATCTTCGCGCCCGTTGGGGCGCTCGTTCCCACGGCCCTGCGTGCGCTCGCCAAAGGCGGCATCGTCGTCTGTGGCGGCATTCACATGAGCGACATTCCTTCGTTTCCTTATGTCGATCTTTGGGGGGAGCGAACCATCTGTTCGGTTGCAAACCTGACCCGTGGCGACGGCGAGGAATTTCTTGAGATCGCCCCGCGCGTTCCGGTGAAAACCGCGACCGAAACTTTTCCGCTCGAAGAAGCCAACACCGCGCTTGAAAAATTCCGGTCCGGCAAGCTCAAAGGCACGGCCGTACTCGTCATCAACCCAGCGTAATGAGCCGACGCTCGCCGGTTAAGTGGCGCGGGTCCCGGAGCGTTTGGAAACCGGGGCCGCTATGAAGTCAGCGCTTGCCGTTGCGGCCATTGTGCGCGCCACGGCATTGAGCGTTTCCTCCAACCGCTCCAGCCGCACCGGTTTCGCCAGAATGGCAACCGCCCCTGAATCGTTGGTTTCGTCCGATGGTAACCACCCAGAAACGAGAATGATCCGCGCGGCAGGATTCTTGGCCAGGATATTGCGGCAAGCGGTGACCCCGTTCAGTTTCGGCATCCAGTAATCCATCAGGACAACATCAGGATGATGCCGCGTGTAAGCCTGAATGGCGTCCAAGCCGGACCCGACCACCCCGACCACTTCATGGTCACAGCAGGTAACCAGCTCCGCCAACGAAGTCCCGACGCTCTTCTGATCGTCCGCGATTAACACCCGCACACCGTGTCAGGCAGAAGCTTTCATGCCACCGAACCCACCTTAATTTTGATCGATGTTTCCCGCATGAACCGGCAGAAGGGTATGGGAGAAAAGCCAAAAATGTCACCAGTTTCGTGCGCCCAAGCCAGAGCCAACTCGGAGGCTCTGGATTCGCTCGAAAGGGCCGTCGACAAGTGTGCTCCCTGGCTCCCGGAGCTAAAGATGGATCCGGCCCGGGATGGAGTTCGCTCGCAGCCCCACTTTATTGCAGTGTTAAAGAAGAGCGGCCTAAAGAAATAAACGCACGTTCGGCATATCTTATTTTCCTCACTGGCATTTATGAGCGCGCAATTTCCATCTGAGCAATCCGACTCCGGCGAGTTTCAACGTCAGGAAGACGCCTTTCGCGAATGGATTTCGGCCGATGGATCGACGCCTTATCCCGCCGCGCAGGGTCGCTATCATCTCTACGTTTCGCTCGCATGCCCGTGGGCGAGTCGGACTGTCATTTTTCGGAAACTGAAAGGCCTCGAGGAGGCAATTGGCATGACCATTGTCGATCCAATTCGCGATGAAAAAGGATGGGCCTTTCGCGATCCTTCGGAGAAATGGCCGCCAGACGGGTCGTTCGAATCGACTGACCCGGTAAATGGTTTTCATTATCTGAGCGAGGCTTACCAGGCGACCGATCCCGGTTTTGACGGCCGGGTCACCGTGCCGGTGCTTTGGGACAAGGAAAACAGAAAGATCGTCAACAATTGCGAGGACGATATTTGCCCGATGTTCAACAGCGCTTTCGACCAGTACGCGAAGAATAGAAGTGTGGATCTTTTCCCGAAAGAGATCGAAGCAGAACATGCAAGGCTCAGCGATTTTCTTTACGACGATATCAACAATGGTGTTTACAAAGCGGGCTTCGCCACGCATCAGCGCCCCTACGAGATTTCGTGCCGTAAACTTTTCGACGCGCTCGATGAATTGGAAAAACGCTTGTCCCAGAGCCGTTATTTGTTCGACAAGCGCATCGTTGAAGCCGATTGGCGGCTCTTTTGCACACTCGTCCGGTTCGACGTCGTTTATCACGGCCATTTCAAGTGCAACATCCGCCGCATCATCGATTACCGGAACCTCCAAGGCTACTTAATGGACCTCTATCAGCAGCCCGGCATCGCCGACACGGTCAACTTCGATCATATCAAGCGTCATTATTACATGACGCACGAGGAAATTAATCCTACGCGGATTGTCCCCCTTGGGCCTGCGCTCGATCTCACGAAGCCGCACGGCCGAGAAAAATTCGGCTGACATTTGCTTTCTGATCTCTAATTCCCGAAACAGGTGGACGGCTCAAGAATTCAGGTGGAGTTTGTTGATGCGACCAGTTTCAAATCAGCGTTCAAATGCGAAAGCGTCCGAAGGTCTCAGCTGCACGTCCGCACAAACCGGTCAAACCGTTGCGGATTCTGGTCGTCGAGGATCATCGCGACACTCGCCAAGTCTTGTCCCGCCTGCTCACTCATTTCGGCCACGAAATCTCTATTGCTGATTCCGCGCTGAATGCGTTGGATATTATTAAATCGAAGGAGTTCGATGTCGTCCTGAGCGATATCGGTCTGCCTGACGGGAGTGGTTACGACATCATCTCTCAGGCCAAATTGAAACAACCGCTCACAGGCGTGGCTCTCACTGGATTCGACAAGGCCGAAGACATCAGGCGAAGCAAGGAAGCCGGCTTCGATTTCCATCTGAGCAAACCGATCGACTTCCACGAGTTGCGCAGCGTTCTCGATCAGGTCGGGGCGTAGCTGACTTTCTGACCTCGGATCCGCCGAAGGACCAGATTCGCGGTGGCAAATCCTTATCTCACGTCGCCGAGCGCTTTGCCGAGTCTCTCGACTCCAACCCTGAAAAGTTCCGGATCGCAACACATTCCGATACGGATATGTTGGGGTGATTCAAAGAAGTACCCGGGGACGACGGCGGTCTCGTATTTCTCAGGTAGCAACTCGCAAAGTTTGTTTACGTCGCCGTTCCGCAGCCGCGGAAACGAAGTTGTACCAAAATCAGTAGGCACAACATCGAGATCATCCCGCGACTTGAAAAATCGGTTCAGCGTTGCCCGATTGCTTTCCAAAATGTTTTTCGCGCGGGCTGCGATCTTCGGCAGTCGTGCCAGTGCGACCACGCTGAGCCGCTCGGTCGGGTGTGGGCCGAGCGCGCCAAAAATATCGTCAAGGCGCCGCATCTTCTCCGCGAGCTGGGGTTCGGCTAGAATCCAACCGCAACGAAGGCCGCTCAGTCCATAGCCTTTCGTTAGGCTGGTCGTGGCGATGAACTCCGGACCCAGGCGAACTGATGACCTCGGCGGATCTTCGAACATTGCCTCGAGATAAACTTCATCCACCAACACTCGCGCTCCAACGCTGCGCGCCAGCTCGCCGATCTGCCGCAGCATCACGTCATCAGCAAGAGTGCTACTCGGATTGTGCAGGTTCGTTAGCGCGATCAAACGGGTGCGCGGCGTGATCTGCTTCGCCATGTCTTTGATCTCGATGTTAAATCCGTTTTCAAACGGTCGCGCGAATCGCTTGATCCTTGCGCCGAGATACTCAGCGACGGCAAGGATCGGCTCGTAGGTCGGTTGTTCGATCAGAATCTCATCGCCGTGTTCCAACACCGTGGCCATCGCCAGATGGTTTGCCATCGAAGTCCCGCCCGAGATTGTCACGACGGATTCTGGAGCGACTTTGCAATGTGCTGCCAGGGCATCAACCAGCGGTCGATAGCCGTAAGCGTTGTTGCCGTGCAACTCCAAATCGGCAAGCTTCACATCTAACTCTGAAAACGGCAGATTGAGGATTCCGCTCAACGCGAGATCGTACTTCACCTTCGGGCGCGTCTTCGCCCAATGCATGAATGCGGATTGCTTGACTGTCATGGGTTGATTCGAGAATCGAGAATTGTGAATCGTCAACTAAGCCCGGTTTAACGATTCGCGATCTACCGAATCACGATCTCGCATTCTCCAAAACAGATACACTGGCAAACCGGTTAGCATGATGCCGAGGCCAATCAAACTGTTGTGAGGATAACGGCTGACTGTGCTGAAGACCACCGCGCAACAAGCGAGAATAAAAAAGAGCGTCGTGAACGGATGCCCCGGGACGCGGAAGATCTCGATCCTTGTGTCGCGGGTCCGTTGTCGAAAAACAAAGACGCACGCAGCGGTGAGCGCGAAGAAAACAACATCCACCGACACGACGTAATTCAGAATCTGTTCGTAGCGGCCGGAGAAGGTGATGACAATTGCGACCAGGCCCTGCAAGGAGATCGCGAATGCCGGCACCCGCGCGCGATTCAGTTTTGCCAAACTCTTGAAGAAGAGGCCGTCTTCAGCCATGGCAAAATAAACGCGCGGCGCGGTCAACATGCTTTGGCTGAGGAATCCGAGAGTCGAGGCAGCAATTCCGGCGGCAATGATTCGGGCGCCAGTTTCGCCCAGTGCCAAACGCATGACCGCCGACGCCGGAGTTCTCGTTTGGGCGAGGCCTTGCGGGCCCAATGAGTGCACACAAACGAAATTCACCGAGAGATAAACCGCGATTACGCCGAGCACGCCAAGCAACAGGCCGCGCGGCAGATTCCGGCGCGGCTCGCGCATTTCGCCCGCCAGGAAACATGCGGTCTGCCAACCGCCATACGCAAACACTACCGGGATCAGAGCCGCGCCAAAAGAACTCAGCGAGGTCGATCTTGCAATTTCCTGGGATTGCGGTGCGCCCCTGAGAGTCAGTCCGCACGCAACCAGCGCCGCGATCGCGACCAACTTCAAAATCATGAATAAATTCTGTGTCGTGCTGCCGGCGCGGACGCCGAAGCAATTAATCATTGTCAGGAGCGCGAGCGCAACCGCGGCAAACCACACTGCGTGACTCTCGCTGGTCTGCCCGCCGCCGATTGCCAAAAGATATTTCGCGAAGGTCACGGCAACCGCGGCCATTCCGCCGCTCTGGATCACAAGCAGCAGCGCCCATCCGTAAATGAACGCGAGCGACGGATGAAACGCGTCGCGCAAATAAACGTATTGTCCGCCGCTGACCGAGCTTTGGGAAGAGAGCTCGGCGTAAATAAAAGCGCCGGCCAACGCGATCAAACCGCCAAAGCCCCACGCGCCGAGAATCCAAAACGTTGAGGGCACTTGTTGGGCGACCACGTACGGGTTGATGAAAATACCCGAGCCGATGATCCCGCCCATCACGATCATCGTCGTGTCGAACAATCCTAGCCGGCGCGCCAGGCGCGACTCGGCGGATTTCTGCAAAATGCCTTCAGTCATCACTCGATCAAAATTGAATCAGGAAAGCGCGAAAACAGAAATCCTAGACAAGATTAGCAGGATTTTGGGATTCAGAAATTGGTCCGCCTCTATAGGTTCTGTAAAATCCTGTTTCCTATTCCGACTGCGTAGAGTTTGACAGGCCCATTTGAACCATCGAAACTATTCAAGTGGGTTATTGAGGTTTCGATCATGAGAACAGTCAAAAAGAAAGCAGTGAGCCAGAACGTTTCCAAGAGCGTTGTAAGAGAATATGCGCGTGATGATTATGGGTCGAAAGGTGCAGCGGTGCTCTTGCTAAAACGGAAAAGTCTGGCGCCGGCAGACGCGATTCAACACATCGCCAGGGGACTGCCCTTCAGTGAACTGGAAACGCTGAGAGCTGAGATCGATGAACCGCTGGAATCGCTCGCTCGACAGCTTTCGATTTCTCGATCGACATTGCAGCGCCGCCGCGCCGAGCGGCGGCTTACAACGCAGGAGTCGGATCGTGTTTTGAGGTTTTGGCGCCTTCTTCGGCACGCGACCAGGGTCTTTGGCGATGTCGATCGAGCGCGTCAATGGTTGAAGTTCCCGCAACGCGGACTTGGTCAGACCGTTCCGCTTGATTACGCGAGCACTGAAGTGGGCGCGCGCGAAGTCGAAAATCTTCTAGGCCGAATCGAGTACAGCGTCTATTCCTAAGACCCAATGGCTTCCGCGTGGCGAATTGTTCGCGCGGCGCGCGCTAAAGCCGCATTCACGGGCGGGGGGAGCCGGTTTTACGGTGGCAGATGGAACTCGCGCGGGACATCGGTCATCTACCTGAGTGAACACGAATCTCTCGCCGCGCTCGAGCTGTTGGTTCACGTGATGCCGTTGTCTCCGGCCGAGCGATACTTCTCGTTTCGAGTCGAGTGGGACGACAAATTGACTGAATACTTTCCAGTGAAGAACCTGCCGCCTGATTGGAATGCGGAACCGCCGACTACCGCGAGCATGCAAATTGGCGACGAATGGGTCCGCAGCGGGCGCTCTGTTGCGCTGGCTTTGCCGAGCTCGCTCAGCACAAGTGAGTTTAATTTTCTATTGAATCCAAATCATCCGGACTTCAAGAAAATCAAAATTGGCCGCTCGATTGAATATCGGTTTGATCCAAGGCTGCTCGGCCGCTGAAGTGCTTGGAAGTCAAACGGAGGCGACTTCCGTCCTCTGTCTTCTGTCTCCTGCCTAATGGAGGCCTCGTGACCAGCCGGTGAGGTGAAATTTTACTAACACGTCTCGCTGCTTCAGCGCACCTGGCCGAAACTTCCATTTGAAAAGCGTCATGATCGCGCTGGCATCGAGATCACGATAACCAGTTGTTCTTAGCACCTTCACTTCGTCCGCCACTCCAGTTTTCTCATTGATCATGAGCCGGTAAATGCCCTGACCGTCATGTCCTAGATGTTGCGATTTAATCGGATATTCCGGATCCGGCGCGAATACTGAATCTTGTTTGTACTTGGCGTCTATCGTTACTACGTCCGATGCTCGACACGGCGATAAAAACGCGATTTGGCAAAAGAGCAATGCTGCAACTACGATTTTGTTAGGAGGGTTCATATACATTTGAATTGGGCGATCCTACCCAACTGGCCGTGCCATCCGCAATCCGATTTTTGAAGATTGAATAAGGAAGCCAGGAAATCAGGAATTGACATCTGATCTCTGACCTCTGAAAACCCGTCCCCGTAGTTCAACGGATTTTTCATCGGGTAAGGTAAGAAACTGAACTTTCCAGCCCAGCATGGGTCGAAGCATTCATGAAGATGACAAAAAGCAGAATCTTGACGGTCGGCTTTGCGCTTGCCCTGGGCGTCCTGAGCGCAGCGCAGGCGCAACCCACTGAAGCTCAGCTGATGAAGGAAGCGAACGTGGCGAAGAGTCAGGCAGAAAAGACCGCGCTCACGAAAGTTCCGGACGGAATAGTCAAAAGCGCGGAACTGGAAAAGGAACATGGGCTCTTAATTTGGTCGTTCGACATCGCAAAGCCAGGCACGAAGAACATTACCGAGGTCCAGGTTGACGCGATGAGCGGCAAGATCGCCTCGGTGCAAACCGAAACTCCAAAGGATCAAGCGAAAGAAGCCGCCGCCGACAAGAGGTAATTGCGTCTCCGCAAATCGCAGGTTTTGAAATAGAAATTCTGCTGGAGCGAGCTCCGCCTATGCCTGCCGCGCCAGAGGTCGCCGCGGCGAGGGCGGGACCTCTGGACTTCTCCTTTCATTCTTCTAAAATCATCTGATCTCTGACATCTGATCGCCGTCCTCTGGAAAGAACGTCCCCGTAGTTCAACGGATAGAACGGAGGTTTCCTAAGGGCAAAACGGCACTTTTGCACGTTTCCGCCTAACGAGTCAGCGGTGCGCAAATCGCTCTACGCTAAACCTTTGATTCATTGTTACGCTCCTCACGCGTAATCACGAATCTGCACGTTTTTACCCATTCGGGTGACACAAAATCTTACCTAACGAGAACAAGATGAGCGACGGCGGATGAGCGCGTCTCGCTCGGAGTGGAAATTTGGAAGTCATCTCAAAAGTGGAGCGTACGACGGTCCGGCGTTCGCTCCATCGCATGGTTAGGCCTTTCATGTCTTGCATCCAAGATAAAAAACCAAAAAAGGTAAGAATGTGTCAGTCCATGAACCTTGGCAGATCGCACTCGGGGTCGAGGATAAAATTGCCAATATTCATGGACCGACCCCTTCTGACTTACCCCGCTCCTCGCGCCGGGCTATGGCACGCCCATATTATCGATTACCTTTGGCCCGATTGTGGGTAATGCAGAGCATCTGGCAGTTCTTGGCCGAGCTTCCGCCGCCCTTGCTCCATGCGGAAACGTGGTCGGCGTCCATTTCCTCGAACTTATAGATCCCGCTCTTGTTCGCGCCGTGCCCAATCGCGCAGAGCGGGCAGTTCGACTCGGCCTTGGCCTCGGCTGCTTGCGTCTGCTTAGCGTATGCGGCCCGCTTTACCGGAGTCTCGAACACCCGAACGTTCAACAACTTCGTATCGACCGAGCCGCCTAATAGGTACTCGAAAATTCCCTTGCGGCTCTGCACATAGTCATCGGCGGCGAGCTTTTTCACATCGTCCGACATCTTCTTTGGATCGTAGGACTTGCCGTGGTATAGTTCGTACAGTCTGCCCCACTCCAATCCGCGCATTTCTGGGAGAACGTCGATAAACACTGTTGAAACCCAGTCGATCACGCTGTTGAAGTAGGTCTTCAGCTCATTGATGTTGTCGTCGTTGCGATGAGCGCTCATGTAGCCGGCGATATCGCCCTTGCTCACCCAGTCCAGCGCCCGCTCCAAGAACTCCTGCCGGTTCGCACTGCCCTTGATGTACGCGCTCCATTTCTGGATGTTCGCGTTCTGGCTGTTGCTGAACTCCGCCTTGGCGAGTGTCACGAACGGCCCGGAGAAGATGGCGTTCAGTTTCTCTTGCTCGTTCAGTGGAACGCCCGCGATGTTGATGGTCTCGAACCAGTCTTTGATCTCCTTTTCGAGCCCTTCGCATTCGTAGATAAGAAGCTTCGACTCTTGAATCACGGATCGTTGGTCGGCGGGCATGCTGTCGAAGTACTTCGGATTACCGCTTTCCATGATCGCGAACTTGCCCGTAACGAACCGTCCGATACTGGTGATCCGTTGCTGGCCGTCCAGCACCTCGAACTTGTCCTTCGCTACTTTGTTGAAATAGATCAGTCCCAGCGGATACCCCTTGAGGAGCGATTCGATGACCGCCGCCTCTTTCTTGCCTCCGCCCTCCGCATAGATGTAGTTGCGCTGGTACTCCGGCTGAATGGTGAGCTTTCCGCCCAGCCCGAACAGTCCCTTGCCCTCCAATTGGTTGTACACAAACGCGGCGCAAATGTCGGCGACGGTGATGTCGGTTCTTAACGTGGTGTTCACTTTTTCGTCCCTCTTGCGGGCCGGGCATGGCGTCGGTGGCGAATCAGGATGCGCTTGAAAATGACCCGCGGCTGAGGTTCAAGCAGACCAAGCATCCGCATGCCCGGGCTGTAGTGTCCCGTACCTCCACGGGCGCGATATGCGCTAATGAACTCCCGACCGAGGGCGCGGACTCCAATCTCACTCATCATGACTCCGTCGTCACTGTTTCCGACAATCTCGAACTGGTCGGGGTTGTACTTGTCAAGGAAAGAGACAGGGACGCCCATGACGCCATCGTAGTCACTGGGAATCGCGTCGCTGAACGGCACTTCGATGGCGTCGAAGTTGTCGTACCGGTCGTACTCCGCCTTGCCCTTGATCTCCTTGTGCTTGCTGAACCGCAAGTTGTCCGCCATGGTCATGCACTCCAGCCGCTGGTGGCGGCGTCCATTGTCCAGGTTTGTGTACCAGCGGACGCCCTTAACGCGGATGTACTTGACGCCATTTTCGTCGACGCGCCAACCGGCCGCCTTCAGCGGGTAATGGGCAGGAACGCGGAACTCGCGGTCGCCGCTGTGGATCGTGGGGCCCAGCCACGACTTGTTGTCCTTGATCAGCGGGAAGATCTCTAGGTAAGTGATCGCCTGCACGTTACCGATGATCAGGAACTTCTTCCCGTGCTCCACGAGCTGAGCAACATACTCCTTGAAGAGGGAGAAGGGCGGATTGGTGACCACGATGTCCGCCTGCTTGAGCAACTCGACGCACTCGGCGCTACGAAAGTCGCCGCCTCCCGCGAGGGGTGTGCGGGTGTGGGGGTTCCGCTCCAGGAAGAGCTTCACGTCGTCGATGCCGGTCGCGCCGTCTCCGTTGACATCCTTCACTTCCTCGATCTCGACGGCGATCGCCTTGGGCTTTTGGCGCTTGCCATTGCCCTCGTCGTACTCACCAAACGTGAGTTGTGCGCCGGCGATGGGGGAGCCGTCGTAGCTGGTGGTGATGAGCTTCTTGAGCCCGAGCGTGTTGAAGTTAGCGGCGAAGTACTTGAAGAAGTTGCTCTCGAAAGGGTCGTCGCAATTGCAGTAGACGACCTTGCCGCGGAAGGTTTCCTTGTCGAACTCCAAGTAGGACTCAACCTCCTTCTGGATATCGACGTACTGGGTGTAGAACTCGTCCTGCTTGGCCGCCTTCGCGGCGCCCAGATTTCGATTCAGCGGCTTGGTTTCCATGAAATTTTCCGATGGCTTCATCGAATGGCTGCGTTTTTCCGTTAAAAGCCGCAGCTTAGTCTCCCACTCTCATGCAATCAAATATCCTATCGGTGAGAGAACCCGATGCACGCATCGGCCTTCGTTCTCGACATAGCTTACGCCGCTGATAAAAACGGGAATGGCTGACGCTTCCCCCGGAAATGCAACCAATTCACAGCAAGCCGTCTTCGACCGTTTCCAGCTTTGGAAAGAGTACGAAGACGTTGCGATGCACTTCAACGATCTGATCATCAAACTTCGCAGCCAATCCCTTGGCGCGGTCGCGGTCTTTGCGACGTTGGCTACTGTAATTATCAAGAGCGATATTCCGGTCAAACTTCGTTGGGAGGTCCTTACAGGAGCGTTCTTACTGCTCAGTATTTTCTGGATCGCGGTTTGGGTGCTCGATTTGGGATATTACAATCGGCTGCTCGCCGGCGCAGTAGCGGCGTTGCTGACCATCGAAAAGAACAGCGTTGGAGCTAAGTCGGTCGATCGGATTGAACTCAGCACGAAAATCGAAGAGACCGTCAAGTCCGGTCAGGTAACGAACAATTTCTGTCGCATAATGTTCTACGTCATTGTCTGCGCCGCATTGGTCGGTTGCTTTGGCTTCTCCGCGTACGATCTAGTTTTCGTCCCCAGGGCCGCACCATCGGCGACGGACACACGTTCGCTTCCAAAGCAAACACATCAGTCAAACTGAACAAACACCTTTTTGGCATTGCCCAAAAGAAGGTGTAACCAAAAAATCTAGGCGGGAACAGCGTCGCAAGATTTCGAGCGTCCGCTCGATTCCGCTGCCGCGGCCGGAAACAGCCGGAGTTGTCGCGGATTGCATTTTTCAAGTTTTGGAACGGGAATCTATACTTTTGACATTTATCGTTCCCGGCGGGAATCGAGCGAGTCGGAGACCGCGAGACGGACGAAACCCGGCAGGGTAAGCGAACGGGAGTGAGCGAATCAATCGAAGACCAGGTCAACGCCTTTCGTAACGAGTCTTAAACTCACAGCGTTAAGGAAGCTGCGTTCCCGGCGGGAATCGAACCCACATTTAAGGTTTAGGAAACCCTTGTTCTATCCGTTGAACTACGGGAACTGAAAAATCCAGAAAGAATAAACGGATTGAAGGAAGTTGAGCAAGTTGTTCACCGCGCGGTTCGCTTTCCTGAATCGCCAGCTTTGTTCTCGACGGTCGACCAGAAGCGAAATTATGATTGATTTGTTTTCGGGTAACTTCACCGGATGTCCGCTGACATTAAGAAAGAAATTCAGCTTGAGATCGGGCATGTCCTCTTTATCGACATCGTCGGTTATTCGAAGTGAATGATCAACGAGCAGAGCGACCAGGCGCAAAAGCGAAAGCAGATCGTGCGCGGGACAGAGCGTCGATTTTGTTTCCGACATTTGAAACTCCGGCGTAGGTGATGAAAGCCATAATTCAAAAATGAGCGCCGAGGAACAGCGCAAGCTGGCCGCGATCATGTTCACCGACATGGTGGGCTACAGCGCGCTGAGCCAGCGCGACGACAAGCTTGCCCAGGAATTGTTGGAGGAACATCGCCGGTTGCTTCGGGAAATCTTTCCTCAGTTCAACGGCATCGAGATTAAAACGATCGGGGACGCTTTCCTGGTCGAGTTCCAGAGCGCACTGGAAGCGGCTCAATGCGCCATGGCAATTCAACGCGCTCTGGCCAAACGCAATGCCGATGCCTCCGCGGAACGCCAAATCCAGGTCCGAATCGGCGTTCACATTGGCGACGTGGTGCATCGCGGCGGCGACGTCTATGGCGATGGCGTGAACATCGCTTCGCGGATCGAGCAGCTGGCCGCCGCAGGCGGGATCTGTATCTCGATGGACGTGGAACGCCAGATTCGCAACGCGCTGGAAGCGCGCTTTGAGAAGCTCGCGCCGACTGAGCTAAAGAACATTTCGGTGCCGATGGATTTATTTCGGATTGTGATGCCATGGGAGTCGCAATCTCGAACGCCAAAAAAAGTAACGACTGGCGCGCCCATTCCTTGGCACGAAATCGTTATCAGCGTGCTGCTCATGGCGGCGCTGATTGGTGGCGCATTTCTCTGGTTTCATCGTTCGGGCCATTCGGGATCGACAACCTCGGGTGTTCCGGAAAAAAGCATCGCGGTGCTTCCGTTTGAAAACCTAAGCAGCGACAAAGAGAACGCGTTTTTCACTGACGGCGTGCAGGACGAAATTCTGACCGACCTGGCAAAGATTGCGGACCTGAAAGTGATCAGCCGCACGAGCGTTATGCAATACAAGAGCGGCGCGCCGCGCAATCTCCGCGAGATCGGGCAGCAATTGGGCGTAGTGCATTTGCTCGAGGGCAGTGTGCAACGCGCGGCCAACAAAGTGCGGGTGAACGCGCAATTGATCGATGCCCGCAACGACGCGCATCTGTGGGCCCAAACCTACGATCGCGATCTGGCCGATGTCTTCGCCATCCAAAGCGAGATTGCCAAGGCCATTGCCGATCAGTTGCAGGCGAAGCTCTCGCCAGCGGAAAAGGCGGCAATCGAGCAGCGGCCGACCGCTGATGTCGTTGCCTTCGAGCAATATAGCACGGCGAAGACGCTCTTGTTGATAATTGGCGGCGGCGGTTCCGTGGAGAGGGATATGCGTCAGGCGATCGAACTATTAAACGATGCCGTCGCCCGCGATCCAGGATTCCACTTGGCTTATTGTCAACTCGTTTCCGCCAACAGCCGGTTATACGGGCTGGGCTATGATCATACGACAGCTCGTCTGAAAGCAGCGGAGGCTGCATTGCGCAGCGCCACGCAGGTCAAGCCGGATTCTCCCGAAACTCATTTGGCGCGGGCGCAATACCTGTATTTCGCGCTGCGCGATTATAAGGGCGCGTTGGCGGAATTGGATATTGCCGCGCGGAATCTGCCTAACGATCCGCGCATATCCGAACTGACTGGGTATGTCTTGCGGCGCGAGGGTAAACAGGAAGAAGCGGTGCGTGCACTGGAGCAGACGGTCAAGCTCGATCCACGAAATATCGCCGTGTTCCAACAAATTGCCGTCAGTTACGGAAACCTCGGACGTTACGCTCAGATGGCAGACACACTCGATCGAGGTCTGCGGATTGCGCCTGATAACGTCGCGCTTGGCGTCATTCGAACCACAGTTGATCTGAATTGGCATGCCGACCCTGATCCAATGTGCCGTTTCGTTGAACGAACCAAGGCGGAACGACCTGCGTCGCTTCCGGCTGTGGTCGACAACTGGTTTCAATGTGCGCTGGTGAAGCGGGATTGGCCTGCGGCGGAGCAGGCCTTGATCGCCCTCGGAAATATCCCGTGCTGGGTGGATGGACTGATTCAACTAAACCGTCAATTCGGCGAAGGTCTGCTTGCTCGCGCGATGCACGACGAGACTCGGGCTCGACGGGCATTTGCCAACGCGCGAGTTGTGCAGGAGCAGGTCGTGCAGCAGCAGAAGGATTATGCGCCCGCGCTTTGCATTCTTGGATTAATCGACGCCGCACTGGGCAACAAGCAGGCCGCATTGGAAGAAGGCCGCCGCGCGGTCGAGCTTGTGCCAGTTACCAAGGATGCGTCGGCTGGCCAGACGGTTATCGCTTATTTCGCGGTGATTGCGGCGTGGGCGGGCGACAGTGAGTTGGCTTTACAGCAGTTGAACAGCGCGACGCAGCTTCCTTACAAAAGCGCGGTCATAACGAGTTATGGCTCATTGAAGCTTACACCTTTCTGGGACCCGCTTCGCGGCGATCCGGGCTTCGAGAAAATCGTCGCCTCGCTTGCGCCGAAAGACTGAAGCGGTCGGTAATTATTAGTTACGGGCTATTTGTTATTCGCGATCAGATTTTTGTGTCACCCGTTGTGTCACCCGGATAGATAAAAATGTGCAGATTGGTGATTACGTGTGAGGAACGTAACAATTAATCAATGAGTTCGAAGAGAGCCATTTGCGCACAACTGATGACATCAGCGGATTGGTGCGAAAGTGCCGTTTTGCCCTTAGGAAACCTCCGTTCTATCCGTTGAACTACGGGAACCGGCAATTTCAGATTTTAGATTTCAGATTGCAGATTTCCAAGGAGTTCTTCACCGCAGAGATCGCTGAGGGCGCCGAGGATGCAGAAAATTCAGTCCCGCAGCGGACTCGGGGTTCTCCGTGATGATAAGGATCCTGCTTCGCGATCTTCAGGCCGAGCTCTTTGATGAGAAAGGCCAGCGGTCGGCGGTTGTGGTCGGTGTCCGCAAAAAATAACAACCATTCCGTAATGCAGCGGCGAATCCGCGTAGAATGGGCGGAGGGTTTCTTCAATTTTCCGAACTGCCGGCCAGTATGATTCTTGCTGCGGTGTTTGTTTGCGCTTGCGACTTCCGATATGGAAGAATGAAACAACAAAAAACGCGGCCATGCTTCTCCTCAATTCCATGGAAGCCGTCGCAAGCCTTGTTGCTCGAAGCGACCGGGCGTGCTCAATTTTTATCCGCCAACGGATGAAATTTCCAACATCCAATCGACGACAATTTCCTTAATCTTCGATGAAAAAAAATCCTGCTCCACTTCTGTTCGCGAAAGAATACGGTTCGCGATTCAATGGCAACAATCATGCCGAGCTAAAGCAATTGCTCACCGCCTTGACCGCGTTTAAACGCGGCGACTTCTCCGTCCGCTTGCCCGCGGACTGGACGGGGCTCGCCGGTAAAGTGGCCGATGCCTTCAACGACGTCATCGCGATCAACCACCGGATGAGCCGGGAACTGGACCGGATCGGCCGGGTCGTGGGAAAAGAAGGCCGCATTAGTCAGCGGATTTCATTGGGAGCCGTCTCGGATGGCTGGGTCGATTCGATCGGGTCGATCAACACGCTCATCGGCGATTTGGTTCATCCGACGAGTGAGATGGCGCGCGTGATCGGCGCTGTCGCGAAAGGTGACCTTTCGAAGACTATGGCCACGGAAATCGAAGGACGTCCGTTGCAAGGCGAGTTTCTGCGCACGGCCAAGACAGTGAACACGATGGTCGATCAGCTCGGCGCGTTCGCTTCGGAGGTGACTCGCGTGGCGCGCGAGGTCGGCACGGAAGGCAAACTCGGCGGCCAGGCAAAGGTTAAAGGTGTGGCCGGCACATGGAAAGATTTGACCGAGAACGTGAACTTGATGGCGGGAAATTTGACCGCCCAAGTCCGGAACATCGCGACTGTGACCACAGCGGTTGCCAACGGCAATTTGACCAAGAAGATCACCGTCGATGTCAAAGGCGAATTTTTAGAATTGAAGGACACGGTCAACGTGATGGTGGACCAACTCCGTTCTTTCGCCTCTGAAGTGACACGCGTGGCGCGCGAAGTGGGTTCCGAGGGAATTTTGGGCGGTCAGGCGCGGGTCGAAGGCGTTTCGGGAACCTGGAAGGATCTCACCGATTCAGTCAATTTCATGGCGCGAAATCTGACGGGCCAGGTCCGCAACATTGCCAACGTGACCACCGCAGTCGCGCGTGGCGATCTCTCCAAGAAGATCACAGTGGACGTAAAAGGGGAGATTCTCGAGTTGAAGAACACCATCAACACGATGGTCGATCAACTCAGCTCTTTCGCATCGGAAGTGACCCGCGTGGCGCGTGAAGTCGGCACAGAAGGCAAGCTTGGAGGCCAGGCCGACGTGAAAGGCGTCGCCGGCACCTGGAAAGATTTGACCGATAGCGTGAATTCGATGGCCGGTAACTTAACCGGCCAGGTGCGAAACATCGCTGACGTTACGACTGCGGTCGCGAATGGCGATCTGTCGAAGAAAATCACCGTCGATGTTCGGGGCGAGATCTTGGAGTTGAAAGACACGATCAACACGATGGTGGATCAGCTGCGGTCGTTCGCATCGGAGGTGACGCGTGTCGCGCGCGAAGTCGGCACAGAAGGAAAACTTGGCGGCCAGGCCGATGTGAAAGGCGTCGCCGGCACTTGGAAAGATTTAACCGAGAACGTCAATCTGATGGCCGGCAATCTAACGGCGCAGGTGCGCAATATTGCGGAAGTCACAACCGCGATCGCGAATGGCGATCTGTCGCGGAAAATCACGGTCGATGTGAAAGGCGAGATCCTCGAGATGAAAAACACGATCAACACGCTCGTGGATCGTCTCGGTTCGTTTGCCTCGGAAGTGACGCGGGTGGCGCGCGAGGTTGGTTCGGAAGGCAAACTCGGCGGTCAGGCCGACGTGCGAGACGTTTCCGGCACGTGGAAGGATCTGACCGATTCCGTGAACTTCATGGCCGGCAACCTCACCGGTCAGGTGCGCAACATTGCCGACGTGACGACCGCGGTCGCGCGCGGCGATTTGTCGAAGAAAATCACGGTCGACGTAAGGGGCGAGATTTTGGAGCTAAAAAATACCGTTAACACGATGGTGGACCAGCTGAGTTCGTTCGCGTCGGAAGTCACGCGTGTCGCCTTGGAAGTGGGTTCGGAAGGAATTCTCGGCGGTCAAGCAGAAGTGAAAGGCGTTTCCGGGACGTGGAAGGATCTTGACCGATACCGTGAATTTTATGGCCGGCAATCTGACCGGTCAAGTGCGTAACATCGCAGAGGTGACGACTGCGGTCGCTCGTGGCGATCTCTCGAAAAAGATCACGGTCGATGTAAGGGGAGAGATTTTGGAACTGAAAAACACCATCAACACGATGGTGGACCAGCTCAGTTCCTTCGCCGCGGAAGTGACGCGGGTGGCGCGCGAGGTCGGCACGGAAGGCAAACTCGGCGGCCAAGCCGACGTGCGCGGCGTTGCGGGCACGTGGAAAGACTTGACCGACAGCGTGAATTTCATGGCCGGCAACCTCACCGGCCAGGTGCGCAACATCGCCGAGGTCACCACCGCGGTTGCGAACGGCGATCTTTCGAAAAAAATCACGGTCGATGTAAAAGGCGAGATTCTGGAGCTGAAGAACACGATCAACACGATGGTCGATCAGCTCAGTTCCTTCGCCGCGGAAGTAACGCGTGTGGCGCGCGAAGTGGGAACGGAAGGACGGCTCGGCGGCCAAGCCGAAGTGCGTGGCGTTGCCGGCACCTGGAAAGACTTGACCGACACGTGAATTCCATGGCCGGCAACCTAACCGGCCAGGTGCGCAACATCGCCGAGGTCACGACTGCGGTCGCGAACGGCGACCTTTCCAAGAAAATCACGGTCGATGTTCGCGGCGAAATTCTCGAGCTCAAAGACACCATTAACACGATGGTGGACCAACTCCGGTCGTTCGCTTCGGAAGTGACGCGCGTGGCCCGCGAGGTCGGATCGGAGGGAGCGCTTGGCGGCCAGGCGCGCGTCGAAGGCGTTTCCGGAACGTGGAAAGATCTGACCGACTCGGTGAATTTCATGGCCAGCAACCTGACGACGCAGGTGCGAAACATCGCCGCGGTTACGACCGCGGTCGCGACGGGCGATCTCTCCAAGAAAATCACGGTTGATGTAAAGGGCGAGATTCTTGAGCTGAAGAACACCGTTAACACGATGGTGGATCAACTGAACTCTTTTGCCTCGGAGGTAACGCGAGTGGCGCGCGAGGTGGGCACCGAAGGTAAACTCGGCGGACAAGCGATGGTGAAAGGCGTCGGCGGCACCTGGAAAGATCTGACCGACTCAGTGAATTTCATGGCCAGCAACCTGACCGACCAGGTGCGCGGCATCGCGAAAGTTGTGACGGCAGTCGCCAACGGCGATCTGAAACAAAAGCTGCTGTTGGAAGCCAAAGGCGAAATCGCGGCGCTGGCCGACACCATCAACAGTATGACCGACACGCTGGCAACATTCGCCGATCAGGTGACAACCGTTGCACGCGAAGTCGGTGTGGAAGGGAAACTTGGCGGGCAAGCCAACGTGCCCGGCGCCGCCGGAACATGGCGCGACCTGACCGACAACGTGAACCAGCTAGCAGGCGAACCTCACCTCGCAGCTGCGCGCTATCGCGGATGTCGCGACGGCCGTGACCAAGGGGATCTGACCCGTTCGATCCAGGTCGCGGCCCAAGGCGAAGTTGCGTTCGTGAAAGACAACATCAACGAGATGATCCGCAATCTGAAAGACACGACGTCTCGGAATAATGAGCAGGACTGGCTGAAGACAAATCTCGCGAAATTCACGCCGCATGCTGCAAGGGCAAAGAGATTTGCTCGCCGTCGCCCGGCTCATTCTCTCAGAGCTCGCGCCGGTCGTTTCTGCGCAGCAGGGGGTCTTCTATATCATGAACGGGAACGAGAGCGAACCGGAGCTGAAGTTGCTCGCGAGCTATGCCTTTCGCCATCGCAAAGGAGTGAACACTCGCTTCAAGCTCGGGGAAGGCTTGGTTGGGCAAGCGGCGCTAGAAAAGGAGCGCATCCTACTTACCAATGTGCCGGATGATTACGTCCGGATTAGCTCAGGTCTGGGCGAAGCTCGTCCGCGAAACATCGTTGTGCTGCCGATTCTTTTCGAAGGCCAGGTGAAGGCGGTAATGGAGCTTTCGTCAGCCGAACAGTTCAACCCAATGCACCAGGCGTTCCTCGACCAACTGACCGAAAGCATCGGTATCGTGCTGAACACGATTGAAGCCAATACCCGCACGGAAGATCTGCTGAAGCAATCGCAATCGCTCGCGGCTGAGCTGCAAAGCCGGCAGGAAGAATTGCAACAAACAAACCAGGAGCTTGAAGAAAAGGCGAGGCAGTTGGTCGAGCAGAATGCCGAGGTCGAAAAGAAAAACCGCGAAGTCGAGCAGGCCCGGCAGGCGCTCGAAGGCAAGGCGCAGCAACTCTCGCTGACATCGCGTTACAAGAGCGAATTTCTCGCGAACATGTCACACGAGCTGCGAACGCCACTCAATAGCTTGCTCATTTTGGCCGAGCAATTGTCGTCCAACCCGCAGGGTAATTTGACTCCAAAACAGGTTGAATTTGCAGAGACGATTCGTGGCTCGGGCGTCGATCTGCTCAAGTTGATCAATGACATTCTCGACCTATCGAAGATCGAATCCGGGACCGTCACACTGGATGTGGGCGAAGTTCGCTTCGATGAGATGCGGCAGAACCTGGAGCGGACGTTCGGGCACGTCGCAGAAAACAAAGGCGTCTCGTTCAATATTGAAATCGATCAAAACGCACCGGCCGCGATTTATACTGACGCGCAGCGTCTCGATCAGGTTCTTAAGAACCTTTTGTCGAACGCGTTTAAGTTTACCGAGCGCGGTCATGTTAAATTGCGAGTGGGCCCCGCCGATAGCGGATGGAGCGCCGACCATGACTCCCTTAATCGCGCAAAAGAGGTGTTCGCGTTTTCGGTCAGCGACAGCGGAATTGGAATCCCACTGGACAAGCAGTCCACAATCTTCGACGCGTTTCAACAGGCCGATGGAAGCACAAACCGCCGGTATGGCGGCACCGGCCTCGGTCTGGCGATCAGCCGCGAACTCGCACATCTGCTTGGCGGAGAGATCAAGCTAGAGAGCCACCAAGGCCGCGGCAGCACTTTCACTTTGTTTTTGCCGGAGGCTTACTCGTCGGCGGGCGTCGAGAAGATCGCCGAGATTCCTAGAGCGGAGCCTGCAACCACCGCACGGACCGACAAGAGCGAACGTCCAGTTCCTCCGTTTACCGATGTATCGATTTCCGACGATCGCTTCAGTATCTTGGCCTGCGAGAGAGCGATTCTTATAGTCGAGGAGGATCGCGATTTGGCGCAATGGCTCCTAGACTCAGCACATGATGCCGGCTTCAAAGCAATCGTCACGCCTCAAGGGCGGACGGCGTCTTCGCTGGTCCGTGAATTCACGCCGATCGCGATCGCACTTGATTTGGAGCTGTCGGACATTGAGGGCTACAAAGTTTTGGAGCGGCTAAAATCCGACCTCGCCACTCGACATATTCCGGTTATAATTCTGTCGGCAGCTGGCGCCAGCCCGCAGAGCGCATTGAAATACGGCGCGATTGCTGCGCTTGAAAAGCCTGTAGATTCAACGGCTATTCGAACCGTGCTCGCCAAGGTCGGTGCGATGGCTGGCGCAAAAGTTAAGAAATTACTCGTCGTCGAAGACGACGCGACACAACGAACTAGCATTCGCGAACTGATTGGAAACGGAAGCGTCGATCTAAGAGAAGCTGCAACGGCTGCTGAGGCTCTGGCGGCCCTTCGCGATCAAGAGTTCGGTTGTGTCGTGCTTGACTTGATGTTGCAGGACATGTCGGGGTTCAAATTGATTGAGCAAATCCGCGCAGAACATCAGCAACTGCCCATTATCGTTTACACGGGCAAGGTTTTGTCGCGAAGAGAAGAGGAGCAGCTCAATCGGATTGCGCAAACCGTCATCGTTAAAGACGTACGCAGTCCTGAACGGCTTTTCGATCAGACCGCATTATGGCTTCATCGGGATGTATCAAAGTTATCGAAAGAAAGACGCGATCTATTGCAGCGCTTGCACGATCCGGATGAGGTTTTCTCTGGCAAGAAAGTCCTCATTGTGGATGACGACATTCGCAACATTTTCGCGATGACGAGTCTGCTGGAGCGTTACAAGATGAACGTAATTTCCGCCGAGACGGGTAAGGCTGGTATCGAAGCGCTTCAGAGCGCGCGCGACATCGATCTCGTCCTAATGGACATCATGCTTCCCGAGATGGACGGCTATGACACGATTCGGGCTATCCGTACAATATATGGCTTCGAACAGCTTCCGATTATCGCGCTGACGGCGAAAGCAATGAAAGGTGATCGGGAGAAATGCATTGATGCCGGCGCGAGCGATTACATCGCAAAACCGGTCGAAACCGAGGAGCTACTGGCACTGCTGCGCAATTGGCTGCACCGCTAATGTCGGCTAATAGGATCACCAACGAGTCGTCGGAGGAGAAAGTCAGCATCCTCCTCGTGGACGATCGTCCTGACAAGCTTCTCGCTTACGAGGTGATGCTTGCCGGCTTGAACCAGGAGATTGTCTGCGCGCGATCGGGCAAGGAGGCATTGCGATATCTGCTCAAGCGGGATTTCGCCGCGATCCTGCTTGACGTGAACATGCCGGGGATGGACGGCTTCGAAACCGCGGCTCTGATACGGCAGAGGCCGCGCTCGGAAACCACGCCGATTATTTTTATCAGCGCCGTCAACGATACGGTGAACCACGTCTCACGCGGTTACTCGCTTGGTGCAGTCGATTACATTCTCACACCTGTTGTTCCGGACATCCTGCGCGCGAAAATCGCCGTGTTTGTCGATCTCTTCAAAAAAACAGAACAGGTAAAACGGCAGGCCGAAGAGCGGGCAAACCTGATTCGGGAGCAGACCGCGCGCGCCGAAGCCGAGGCGCAACAGGAGCGCTTCGCGTTTCTTGCTGAGGCCGGGAAAGTGCTCGCCGGGTCGCTTGATTATCAGCAGACGTTCCAAAATTTGGCGCTGTTGATCGTCCCGCGCCTGGCGGATTTTTGCATTATAGACGTCGCTGATGAGCAGGAGGAGCTCCAGCACGTTGCCATTTCTCAGCATGAGCCAAAACGCGAATACCGGTTGCAGGCTTTCGAAGAGCAATTTGCTTCGAGTCTGGCCGCCAAAAATTGCGCAGCCAGGGTTTTCCGGACTGGCAAATCCGAAATGTGCTGCGATACGGACGAGAAAACGCTTTCCAATCTCTTTGAGCGCGAAGAAGATCGTCGGCTGGTCCGGTCTCTGACGGCGACTTCGGTCATTGGTGTTCCGCTTCGCGCACACGACCGGATCCTCGGCGCCATCACGATGGTAAACACGAGTAAGCGCGCCTGCGGTCCCAATGAGTTATCCCTTGCTGAAGACTTAGCGCAAAGGGCTGCGGTTGCGGTCGATAACGCAGCGCTTTACGAGGCAGCGCAACAGGCCCGCAGGGACGCAGAACGCGCAAGTCTCGCCAAGGACCGTTTTCTGGCAATGCTCAGCCATGAACTTCGCACGCCGCTCACGCCGGTTTTGGCATCCGTTTGCTCGCTCGAACACGACGACGTGATTCCGCAGAACGTGCGGGAGTCGCTCCAGCTCATTCGTCGCAACGTGGAACTCGAGGCGCGCTTAATCGACGATCTGCTCGATCTGACCCGAATTAGCAGAGGAAAAGTGCAATTGAGCTTCGAAATTGTCGATGCTCATGGGCTCTTGCGAAATGCTCTTGAAATTTGCCATTCGGGAATCGAACAAAAGAAGTTGTCGCTTCAGACCGATTTCGCCGCATCGAAAGTCCATCTACAGGCCGACCCCGCGCGTCTCCAGCAGATCTTTTGGAACTTGATCAAAAACGCGGTGAAATTCACACCTGATGGCGGAAGGCTGAGCGTTCGCACAACCAATGATGGCGACGGTCAGTTGAAGGTTGAAGTCGAAGACTCAGGCTCCGGCATCGACAGTGGGTTGCTGCCAAAAGTTTTTAATGCATTCGAACAAGGCGAGCGTACTCAGCTCGGCGGGCTTGGTCTTGGTCTGGCGATCAGCAAGGCATTGGTCGAGGCTCATCACGGCCTTATCCGCGCTGAGAGTGCCGGACGCAACAAGGGCGCGAAGTTCACCACCCTCTTTCCGACTTGCGAACGGGATGGAGCCGAGCAGTCGACCCATGTTCCTTCGCCAAGTTCAAAACGCAGATCGGTGCGAATACTCCTGGTGGAGGATCACGAAGATACGAATCGCTCGCTTACCCGGTTGCTCGAAGGGCGCGGTTACGAGGTTCATCCTGCCCACAATGTTCGCTCTGCCCTCGATCTCGCCGCGACCGAAGAATTTGATGTCCTTGTCAGCGATATCGGATTGCCCGATGGCAGCGGTGTCGAGCTACTGCAAACCTTGCGCTTGAAGGGACCGATCTTTGGCATTGCGTTGTCTGGCTACGGCATGGAAGAGGACATCCGCCGAAGCCGCGATGTCGGCTTTTCCCACCATTTGATTAAACCGGTCGATCTAAACCGGCTTGATTCAGCCATCCAAGAGATGCCATCGCGAGACCCGGTGAATCCAGCTGAGCCCGTCCCAGCCGGCGACGCTTAATGGCTTCGGCTACGCAAGGTCGCTTGTGCAACTGCGCTATTTGCCGCTTTTCACGCCGAGTTCTTTGACGAGGAACGCCCAGCGGTCGGCGGTTTCTTCGATGATCTTGGCGGTCGGTTTGCCGGCGCCGTGCCCGGCTTTGGTTTCGATCCGGATCAAAGTTGGTTTGTCGCAGCCTTGCGCGGCTTGCAACGTGGCCGCGAACTTGAAACTGTGCGCGGGAACGACGCGATCGTCGTGATCGGCTGTGGTGATCAGCGTTGGCGGATAGCAACAGCTTTTCGCGATGTGATGGAGCGGTGAGTAAGCGTAGAGGAATGGAGAGTCATCCTTCTTCTCGGAGCTTCCGTAATCGGAAGTCCAGGCCCAGCCGATGGTGAACTTTTGGAAGCGCAGCATGTCCATAACGCCGACCGCGGGCAAGGCCGCGCCGTAAAGATCGGGGCGCTGCGTGATGCACGCCCCAACCAGCAAACCGCCGTTGCATGAGTCGCTTTGGTTCGCCGCTTTCAACCGGCATCACATAGACTTCGATGTTGCCATCGTCTGCGACGTGAACGCGACCTGCGTGCCATCCGCCAAAAACCGCGGGAACGACGTGTAGCCCGGTCCACTCGTCAGCCAATGCGCGATACCGCATTCTCTCGTAATGCTGTAAAGTTGTCCCGCGTAGCAGAAGACGATCTGATTTCCATTTGTGGTCGGAAAACGCAGGAGCCGCGTCATGTGCGGCAGGTTTTGCGCAGACAGGGTGCTGCCGAGGAGCAGAGCTGAGAACAGGGGACCGAGTGGTTTCGAGAGAGTTCGCATAAGGAAAAAGGTGAAAGTGACCAAGCCGCCGAACAAACCGGGTGTACCGGGCAAATCGCGCGGTCCAGCCGCACTGATCGACCGCTGATGTCGGCGATGCGGTAATTTGAAGCTTCACGTTGCCAGCACCCATTCTCGCCATGGCACTTGGTAGAGGAGTATCACCACAAAGCAGATCACATAAACGGAGGCGATTCTGGGAAATTTCTCCTTCGCCAACGTAAAACCCATAATGGCCAGGATCCAGCCAAAACCGAAGACCGGCGCCGGAATATAAGTCGTGAAGATAAAGAACAGGAGAAGGATATGTGCGAGCTTGTCCGTCACTGGCCGCCGGATGAGCAACAGCGAACCGATGAGCAATTGAAGTGACACGTCCCACCAGGTCAGAACCAACGCAGCGACGCGTGCCCGCTCTGAGCCCGGGATTTGCAGCTCGTTTCCCTCGACTTCGGCAAAAGGACTTCGAAGTAATGCGATTCGCTTTTGCACTGCGTCCGGCACTGAAGGGTCGATCCCGATTAGTTTGCCGAACGCGGTGAATCGCGAATCGGTATAGAGGTAATGTTCAAACATCGCGCCTGAACGATAACTGGGCGAGGAAAGCTTTTGTGCGCTGGCGGCGAGAAAAACCAGACAGAGAAAGAAGCGCGCGTTGAAGCGAATGGTTCGGCGCGAGTCCTCAGGTTGAGCAAAGAGGTGCGCGATGAACAGCACCCACAGCCAGTAGTCGAGGAGATATTTGTGATTATCGGTCCGTTCCCAGTCGACAATCGTCGCGATCGTTCCGGCAACGGAAAGGACAAGCCAGAACCCCGGTCTGCAAATCGAGCGTGGCTGCAGGACAAAAACAAGCAAACAGATTCGCGCCACCGTCTGGAAGACCCAGTGTTCGAACCCGAAGATCACTGACAAAACAAGCGTTAGTACGCCAATAGTCGGAAGCAGATCCAAGCGCTGGACAAATTCGACGAGCGCATGGAACCGCAACGTGCCCGGGCCACGCGGCCATGAACCGAAATGGTTAGCGGTCGAAACAGCCACGTCGTTGCCGTGCGAATTCGTCACGAATCTGGTTAGTCCGCTGTGGACCGGAACAACTCTTCCGGTTTGAACAAGAATGTTTGAGCCAAAGTGGAACGGGCGCGCTTCGTGACCGGGTCATACGCGATTTTCCAGAATTCCACGTCGATATTTCGTTGCCGTGATTCATTCCCGGACCGCCGGCCATACGGCACCATGATGTGAAATGATTCCGAGGCAGTTCCGACTGGTTCACCCTGGGCATTGAAAATTGTCACCGGGTTTTGCTGACGCATAGCGGTCCAATTCTCTTGCGCGATCTTTCGGACGGCGCGCAGGAAGGTTACCCGGTCGGGATATTCCAGCGCGCTGTTCAGTAGGTTTGTTTCTTCCGGCGAGAACTGACTGAGCGGGTTGCGGTTGCCATCGAGCTCAACGATGAAAATCTTAGCGTAACGGTTCTGGACGCTATCTGCTGCGGCGAACATTCCCATCCCGCCGCCTTTCCAGGTCGACAGGTCGTGCTTGCTGCTGAGGCAAATTTGGTGACCGAGAATTAGCAATGATGCCGTGGGAACGCAAAACATGAGCGCCCGCTGTAGGAGTCGCGATGGGTGCGATAGCCGCGGTGTTCCAGAAAAGCTCACGAATGTGTGCCTCCGCTCAAATCTATCTTTGTCGAGCGATGAGTGAGTCTATTCATCTTATTGATGGTGGCCCGCTCCGCCAATCCGAAAAAAAAGCAGCCGAGCACAAAGCTCGGCTGCTTACAATTCCTTTCTTGAACCAGTCTAGAATTTGTAGTTGAGACCCAAACGCACGTTCCAGTCTTCGTTTTGGAAGTCGAAGCGAAAATGCTCACTCCCGGTTTCTCCTCCGGAGAAGGTGAAGCTGCCCTGGCTCGTAGGATAGTGGAAGTAGAGGGCCTCCATGCGCGCGCTCCAGTGGCAATTAAACATATACTCGGTGCCCACGCCGGCGACAAAGCCAGCCTGCCAGTCGTCCTGATGCGCAGTTAAATTGTCCTCCTCGGCAACAAACTTGTCTCCTCCGTGTGAGACAGCCAGACCGGCAGTGGCGTAGATTAGGGCCTTATCAACAGCGATGCCCGCCCGCCCGCGAAAGCTGCCCTGAAAATCGACTTTGGCTTTATGCATCAAATGCCCACTGTCCCCCGAGAATGTCTCAAGCGTCTGAGTATCCTTCGTGTTCAGATAGTCGGCGTCAGCCTCCAGTCCGAAAACGAACGCTCCATTTTGCCAATTGTATCCAAACTGGCCACCGGCAGCGACATTCGTGTCTTCGAGCGTGCTTGCATTAGGGTTGAACCAATCGTCTAAGTCGTTGATGGTGGTGTTGAGACCGGCGACGCCTACATTGAGACCGATGTAGAAGCCGCTCCAATCACAAGGGGGCGGCGCTGGCGCCATCTCTTTAGCTTCCGTCCGCTCGGGGCCAGCAGATGCAATTTGAGCAAAACCAATTGATGCGAAGAAAACAACAGTTAAGGCAATAAATCTTTTCATAGGCGCACGACTTATCAAGGGTTCCCGAAAAGGTGTCAATAACTTTTTAAAAACTTATTTTGGGCCCCTCGTTAGGGCGTTATAAAAACCAGAATAAGGGTATCGCCGTTTCGGGGTTATTTGAGCAGCGGGAGCCTTTTTAGAATCCAATTTGATCGCTGTTCAGCCCACCCGAAACCGCAGGTCGCGAATGGTTTTTCCGCCGAAGCGTTGCTTCAATTTTCGCACGATCTCGATCTTGGAGATTGCGCCGGGTTTTTAGAGCATCGCGAACTGGGAATATAACGGGCTGGAAGTCCGTGCTTCCGATTTTCCAACCTCGATCTTTAGTAGCGACCTAATCTTCGGTATTTCTGATTCGGGATTATTCGATTCGATTTAGCGCCGCCGGGCCGCGCCGGAGATCAAGCGCTCTTTTGAAATGATCGCGCGTTTGTGAACACCGCTACCGATCTCGCCGGCGGGATCATGCGCGATCACGTCGAAGACGAAAAGTTTCCCTTCGCGGCCACGATATGTTGCAGTTGCAGTAACTTTCGCGCCGATTGGCGTCGCTGCGGTGTGACTCACATCGACATGTGCGCCGACCGACATCTCACCAGGCCGGAGCAGGGGATGCAAAAGCCGCGCCCCAGCCAATTCGATCAGCGCGATCATTCGTGTCGTCGCGAAGACAGCGGGAAATTGATCTCGCGGATCGTCGCTTAGACGCAAGGCGCTCGCGCAATCCGATTCGCGAACAACAAGATCGACCGTTGCGCTCGCGCCGATCTCCGGCCTGGTCATGCTTGTTTCCAGCCGTTACCGTTTCCGCCGTCTCGCGCCAGGGCGGGCTCGGGAGCAAGATCTACATCTTCGGTTGTACCTTCCAAGTCCACATCCATCAGCGATTTCTCGTGATGCGTCTTGGCGATGAGCATGTAAAGCGACGGGACGATGAAGAGAGTGAAAATGGTCCCGATAGTCATTCCACCAACCAGCACACGACCGATCGAATTTCGTGCTGCTGCACCTGCGCCGGTGACCAACGTCAGCGGGAAGTGACCAGCCACTGTTGCCACGCTCGTCATCATGACCGGACGCAGACGAATTCTCGCAGCTTGGGCAATGGCCTCAAGTTTGGCCAGGCCTTGTCGTTGCAGTTCATTCGCGAATTGCACAATCAGAATTCCGTTTTTCGAAACAAGGCCGACCAGCGTGACCAGACCGACTTCGGAATAGATATTGAGCGTCGTCGTGAAGTGATCGGTGAAGAATGTGCCGAAGGGCATTTTTAGAAAAGTGAAGAGCAGCGCACCGAAAATTGCGAGCGGCACCGATCCAAGAAGAATGATCAACGGATCGCGGAAGCTGTTGAACTGCGCTGCGAGAACAAGAAAGATCAAAATAATCGCAAGAGTGAAGACCGCTCCGAACTTGCTGCCTTCGACGTGTAACTGACGCGACTCGCCGGTGTAATCGACGATGTAGCCTTTCGGCAGAATTTTCGCTGCTTCGTTCTCGAGAAATTTCAAGGTCGCATCCAGCGAACCTGTCGGCACACCGCTGAGAGCAACGGCGTTGAGCTGCTGCATGCGGTTGAGCGAGCGTGCGACAGTATTGTGTTTGATCGAAGCGACGGTGCTCAACGGGATGAGCTGATTGTTCGGACCGGTGACGTAAATGTCTTTCAGTTGCTCCGGATTCAAACGATCGATGCGTTTGACTTGTGGGATCACCTTGTAACTGCGGCCGGCGATGTTGAACCAGTTAACGTAGTTGCCGCCGATCGCCGCGGACAAATCGCTGCCGACTTTCTGCATGTCCATGCCCATCGACGCGACTTTGTCGTGGTCGAACACGATTTCTGATTGGGGTTGATCGATCTTTGTGTCGATGTCCGAGAACTGAAACATGTGTGCTTGCATCGCCTTGGCTTGGAGCTCCTGAGCAAATTCGAGGATTCGTTCGGGATCGGCCGTTGAGGTAATAACGAAGCTGACCGGAAAATTATCGGAGCCAGGAAGGGCTGCCGGCATGACCGGAAACATTCGGATTCCCGGAATACTGGCAAGCTTCTGCTGCATCAGCGGTAGATAATTTTTGGTCGGTGTTTTGCGCACTCCCCACGGTTTCAAAACCATTCCGCCAAATCCGTTGTCGGGAAATGTCAGTTGAAATGTGAACCGTGTGTCTGGAACCGCAGCGAAAATTTTGCCGGCGGCATCGGCATAACGAACGGTGTCGTCGATCGTCGCGTTCGCAGGCGCCGTCATGATGCCGAAGATCACGCTTTGATCTTCTTGCGGAGCTAACTCGCGCGGAGACATGTACCAAAACAATGCGCCGAGAAGCGAGAGACCTATCCAAACCGTGTAAACTGCGGGGCGCGCGGCGAGTGTTCGATCGAGCTGCCTGCCGTACCAATCGCGGAAGCGATCGAATGTGCGAGTGACGAAACCGCTGAAGCCGGTCTCAACATGTTCCTCTCGCAGCAAGTTCGCCGACATCACCGGCGATAGAACAAGCGCGACCACACCCGAAATGAAAACGGCCCCGGCAAGCGTCAGCGCAAATTCTCGAAAGAGTGCGCCGGTCAATCCACCTTGGAGCGCGATTGGCGTATAAACCGCCGCAAGTGTGATCGTCATCGCGATAATCGGGCCGACCAGTTCTCGCGCGCCGACGAGCGCCGCGTTGATGCGCGACATGCCTTCACGCATGTGACGCTCAACGTTCTCGACGACAACGATCGCATCATCGACAACCAATCCGACCGAGAGAACGATCGCGAGCAGCGTTAGGAGGTTGAGCGTAAAGCCGAAGAGCTGCATCAAGAACAGCGCGCCGATGAGTGAAATTGGAATTGCTACGACCGGGATGAGAACAGAACGGAACGAGCCGAGGAACAAAAAGATGACGACCATTACGATCAGCAAAGTGTCGATCAGAGTTTTTACGACTTCGTGAATCGCATCGTTGATGTAAGCGGTCGCGTCGTACGCCATTTCCGCTTTCATGCCGGTCGGCAATTCCTTTTGAATTTGCTCCAACTCAGTGCGCACGCGCTTGATCACGTCGACAGAGTTCGCGTTCGGCAAAACCCAGATGCCCATGAACACCGCTTTCTGGCCGGAGAAACGGACTTCGGTGTTGTAATCCTCCGAGCCGAGGACGACGTCCGCGATGTCGCTTAATCGGATCAGATTTCCTTTGTCCTGACGGACGACAAGGCTCTTGAAATCGTCAGCGGTATGCAAATCGGTGTTAGCGGTGAGATTGACTTGAAGGAGTGATCCCTTGGTGCTGCCGACCGCGGCCAGGTAATTGTTTCGCGCAAGCGCATCACGCACTTGCGCCGGGCTGATATTGAGCGCCGCCAGCCGTTCAGGTTTAAGCCAGATCCGCATCGCGAAAGTGCGACCGCCCAGAATGTCGGCGCGTTGCACGCCGCTGATCGAAGTTAGGCGAGGTTGGACCAGTCGAACCAGGTAATCGGTGACTTCGTTAGGCTGAAGAATGTCGGACGTAAAACTCAAATACGCTGAGGCGATCTGCGAATCAGCCGGGATAATCGTGATCACCGGAATCTGCGACTCGGGCGGCAAGAAATTACGGACGGCATCGACTTTCGAGCTGATGTCAGAGAGAGCTTTGTTGGCGTCGTAATTTAATTTCAGACGCGCCGTGATCGTGGAAACGCCTTGCTGACTTTGCGATTGGATGTAATCGATTCCGTCAGCCGCGGCGATTGAGCGTTCGAGCGGCGTTGTGATAAATCCGCGGACCAACTCGGCATCCGCACCGACATAAATGGTCGTAACTGTGATCGCGGCGATGTCGCTGCGCGGGTATTGCCGCACGTTGATCGTCTTCATCGCCTGCAAACCGGCGATGAGAATCACGAAGCTGACCACCATCGCCAGCACCGGGCGTTTGATGAAAAGATCGGTGAACGATTTCATCTTCTAAATTCGAAATTCGAATGAACATTATTTCGGCCCGAAGTGTCGCCCCGGCCTTTGATCATTTGATTTTTTGAAATTGTTTCGGAATTCGACATTCGAGTTTCGGATTTGTTTTTAGGAATCCGCTGGAGTTGGGTTCACCTGCGGCTTGGGCGCGAGATCGTTGTTGATCGTCACCGGCATACCGTTACGCAACTTGAAAACTCCAGTGCTGACGACTTCGTCGCCGGCCTTCAATCCTTGCGTGATCGAAACGAAATCACCGCGCGCTTCACCAACTCTCACGAACGCCTGGCGCAGCGTCTGCGATTCCTTTCCGGTTTTCGGGTCCTTCTTTTTCTCGATCACGAAAACCGAATCGCCGTAAGGCGCATATGAAACAGCACTGCCCGGGACCACCAGCGTCTTACCTTTTTGCGGCAGCACGATGTCGATCTTAACGAACATTCCCGGTTTCAGCGCGTGGTCCGCGTTTTCTAACGTTGCTTGCAAAGTTACATTGCGCGTCACGGTGTCGACCATTGAATTCAATGCGGTCAGTTTTCCTGTGAATTCGCGACCCGGTACCGCATCCGTGTGCACGTGCGCTTCCAATCCCGGCGCAAGTTTCGAAATTTCCTGCTGGGGCAAAGCAAAATCGACATACACCGGGTCGAGCGCTTGCAGCGAAACGACTTGCTGCCCAGCATTGATCATTTGACCGACGTTCACCTGGCGAATGCCGAGCTCCCCATCGAACGGCGCACGCACTTGTTTCTTAGTAATAAAAGCGCGCATGTTATCGACCGTGCCTTGCTTTTGGCCGAACGCCGATTCCGCGGCGTCGAGCTCTTGCTTGGAAACGACGCGACGTGCAGCGAGATCGCGCGTTCGCTGCAAGTTTGCCCGCGCAAGTTCCAAATCGGATTCGGCCGTATGCAACTGCGCTTCCTCAGACGACGAATCGAGTTTCAAAAGTACTTCACCCTTCTTCGCTTCTCCGCCGTTTTGAAAACCGACGTCGGCAACGACACCGCCGAGCTCCGTTGAGACGATCGCGCCTTGCACGGCCGACACCGATGCGACCGCAGAAAGAACCGGCGCCCAATCTTCTTCTTTCACCGTTGCGCTCGCAACCGTCGTGGCCGGCATCATCATCGGCGTGGAGGTCATTTTGTAGAACTGAAAAAACTTCACATCCGCAAGAGCAAAAAGAAGGGCAAGGACGGCGAACGCTGCGGCCGGAGTGTGACGCCTTAATCGAAATCGTCGAATCGAAAGCAGTCCAAACAATATCGCGCCGACGGTCGCAACGATGATGAGGATGATAAGGACTTGGATCCCGAGAAGAATCAGTCCCGCGACCCCGAGGACAAACGAAAGCAGGGAAGAAACCGTACCAAGAATAGTTCGCCTTGCTCGAAAGCTGAGAATCGCGATCAGCGCGAACAGTATTGCGCCGACGCCGGCAGCGATAACAATGAGGAAGCGGGTGGCCATGGCGAGGATTCTATTGCGAGTACGCTGTTTCGCTCGGCACAGTGAATAAAAGTCGCCAAACTCTGCGGACGACTTCGAGATGTCGCGCACGGCGATTGGCGGCGCTGGTGCTGTCCGGCAACAACACATCGCGCATAAGCATTCCGTCGCTGACGGCGAAGATGACTTCGGCTAATTCGCGCGGCGACAGATTGCTCGACTTTGCTTCCGGCGAACGCGCGATCAAATCGGTGACGCCGTTCATCGTTGATTCACAAACATCGCGCACCAGTTCGGCCACGCGCGGATTACGTGACGCTTCCGCGAAAAGATCGACAACGAACGCCGAAGTGAGGCGCGGTTCGTTCTCGCAGCAATGCGCTGTGAACAAAATTTCGAGCGACTCGAGCAAACTCGGCGCCTGTCGCGCCAGCTCCAGCACTTCCTGAATTTTTTGTTTGTGCTGGTCGGCCATTGCCGAAATAACGGCGTCTTTGTTTTCGAAATATCGATAAATCAACCCGACGCTGATCCCAGCTTCAGCGCTGATATCGTGCATGCTGGCTTGGTGAAAACCGCGCTTCGCGAAGGAAGCGAGAGCAGCATCCAGAATTTGGGTTCTGCGGTCGGGTACTGTTGTCTAACTGGGCCTGGGTCACGGGGATTGAACAATGAATGAACGTTCATTCATTGTCAAATCGCCCCTCCAAAATCAGGCTCAGGCCTTTTGCGGCGGAACCGGCGACTGATGGTGGCCTGAGATGGTCAATTGATTGATCGGCAGAGGATTCGGTTGTTGTATGAACTGAAAGATTGAAACCAGCACGCTCAAAGCAAAGAGCCCGTAAACCACAATTTCCATGATGCTCCGGCTCTTTTCTTCCGAGCGAACCAGCAGCGCGTATGTCCATTCATGTTCGTTGTTCATAATCATCATCCTTCCTCTCCGTGTCCTCCGCCACCACCCGCTTCTTGCGGCTACTTTCTCGAACCGCTTGAAGCGATGTGCGCTTTTATAACAGGACGCCGCCGAGCTTCGATTTTGTCTAAGTGAGCGTTGAACCCTCATAGTGTGGCGTCGAAGGTTGGATGCGACGACCGCATGAATCGGATTCAAAATAAAATTATTCTTCGCCGCTTTCCGCCCCGCCGTCGCTACCTTGTCGGCGTGTCAGGTGGACGCGATTCCGTCGCGCTTCTTCATTGGCTCGTCGATCTCGGATACAAGAACGTGGTCGTCTGCCATCTCGATCATCAATTGCGCGGACGTTCCAGCACGGCAGACGTTGGCTTCGTGCAAAAACTGGCGGGGAAGTGCGGAGTCGATATTGAAATCGGAGTGACGAACGTTCGCGCTCTGGCCGCGAAAAAGAAGATGTCGATCGAGACCGCAGCGCGCGAGGCACGCTATGCTTTTTTCGCGAGAGTAGCGAAACGCAGACATTGTCTCACAATTTTTCTCGCCCATCAGGCAGACGATCTCGTCGAAACATTCCTGATTAATCTTTTTCGGGGCGCAGGCATGTCCGGGCTCGCTGCGATGCGGGCTGTTTCCGTCCGCAAAATCGACAATGTGAAATTGCAGATTGTGCGGCCGCTGCTTGGCGTCTGGCGCACAGAAATTGACGATTACGTCCGCGAACATCGCTTGAAGTTCCGGGACGACGCTTCGAACAAGAACCTGGCGCCGCTGCGGAACCGCGTTCGCCGCCGGATCATTCCCTATCTGGAGAAAATGCTCGACCGCAATATTCGCCAAAACATTTGGCGAACAGCCATGATCGCATCAGAGGAAGAAGGCTTTTTCGCAACGTTGCTGCCGGAAAAACTTTCGAAGTTTACGGCGCTCGCCGTCGAACCGCTGCGCAAGATGCCGATCGCAGTGCAACGCAGAATGCTGCATGAATGGTTGCGCGCTGGCGATGTGCCCGGCGTGAGTTTCGACTTGATCGAGCGAGTTCGCGCGCTGCTCGATCTGGCAGGCGGCGTGGCAAAAACGAATCTGCCGCAAGATCGACATGTGCGCCGGCGCACCGGGCACATCTTTATTGAATGATTCCCTGTAGCGGCGGTCTATGACCGCCGAAGTAAACTTATCTGTGTTTCATCTGTGCAAATCTGTGGCTAGTTTGCCTTCGGAATGAGTCCCGAAATTCGCGTTCGCTTTGCCCCATCGCCCACCGGTTACCTTCACATCGGCGGGGCGCGGACCGCGCTCTTTAACTGGCTCTTCGCGCGCCATCACGGCGGCAAATTAATCTTGCGAATCGAGGACACCGACAAGGCCCGCAACACCGAAGAAGCGGCCGCCGCAATCTACGAAGGATTGAGATGGCTCGAATTGAATTGGGACGAAGGCCCGCACGCCGGCGGGAATTTCGGACCGTATTTTCAAAGCCAAAGGACCGAAATCTATGAGCGCTATTTGCGAAAGCTTCAGGACGGTGGGCACATTTTCGAAGATCAAGGTGCGTTGCGCTTCCGTTCGCCCCGCGAGCACGTCCTCGTCGACGATCTGGTCTGCGGCAAAATCGATTTCGACCTCACAAATCCCGGAACACATCCCGACATGACCGTTCGGCGGCCGGACGGCTCCTGGATCTTTCATTTCGTTAACGTGATTGACGATATCGAGATGAAAATTTCGCACGTGATCCGCGGCGAAGACCATCTCTCGAACACGCCGAAGCACATCGAGCTTTATCGGGCGCTTGCCTCTACACCGCCGCGCTTTGCCCACATTCCGCTCATTCTCAATCAGGACGGTTCCAAAATGGGCAAGCGCGACGAAGGCGCGCGCGTCGCCACCTACATGGAACAGGGCTACGCGCCGGAAGCCCTGCGCAATTATCTTTGCTTGCTCGGCTGGTCGCCGAAAGACAATCGGGAAAAGATCGACATCGACGAAGTCGTTAGCCTGTTCGAATTGGAAAAGATCAATCGCCGCAATGCCGCGTTCGATCTGAACAAATGTTTTTGGCTGAACGGCCAATACATCGCGCAAATGTCGCTCGATCGCTTTATCGAGCTCGCCCGGCCCTTCCTCGAAAAGGCGGGGATAGCTATTTCCGATCAAAAATACCTGGGAGAGGTCCTGGCCATCGTGAAAGAAAAGATCAAGCTCTTCAGGGATGTGCCGGAGTGGACTTCCTACTTTTTTGCCGAAGCCTACGAATTCGATCCGGCCGCGGTTGAAAAAGTTTTCGGCAAACCGGAAGCGGCCGAACGCCTGATCGCGTTGCGGGAAGAGTTTGGGAAGATCGACAACTGGAATTTGGTCACGCTCGAATCCACCCTCAAATCACTCGCACAAAAGCTCGGCTGCAAGACCGGCGATCTCGTTCACCCGGCGCGCGTCGCGGTGAGCGGACGCAGTGTTGGGCCAAGTCTGTATCACATGCTCGAAGTGATGGGAAAGGAGCGCGTCCTGAAACGATTTGATCGAATGCTCGCATCGCTAAAAAGCCTGGAGGGACGCGCGCCGTCGCATCCATGAAGTTTTTTGGGCATGAGTCGCCGCGGCGACCGTGTCGTTCCGGATGAAAAAAAACCAGGCAAAAGAGATTTACACTCTCGCCGACTTGCAAAACTGGCGCGATGTCGATCCTCCGATCCGTCTCGGCGTTCTTGGGGACCCGGTGGCGCATTCACTCTCACCGCGGATGCAGAACGCGGCGCTCAAACATTGCAAGATCGACATGCAATACGTGCGTTTTCGTATTTTGCCTGACGAATTGGCTGAGGCCCTGAAGCTGATCCGGGAACTTAGGTTCGTTGGCATAAATCTGACCATTCCGCACAAGATCGACGCGGTCGAAATCGTGGACGATCTGGATGAAGACGCGAAGCGGATCGCGGCGCTTAACGTGATCAAGATTGACGATGGAAAACTGCATGGCTTCAACACCGACGGACGAGGGTTCTCCCGTGCCATCCGCGAGGAATTTTCTGTCGATCTTCGCGATCTGCGGGTCATGATTCTTGGAGCTGGGGGGGCGGCGCGCGCGATTGCGCTCCAATGCGCCAAGGAGAATTGCGAGCGCTTGGTCATCGCAAACGGAACTTTTGAAAAAGGAGAGAAACTCGCCGGCAAACTGCGCGATTTCTTTAGTGGACCGAAAGTGCTCGGCCCGGTGCCGCGTCTCCAGGCAATTCGCTGGGAAGAAAGCGCGTTTCGGTTTCAGATTGGGAATGTCGATCTCGTCGTAAACGCAACGCCGGTTGGGCTAAATCGCGCCGATCCATCCCCGATTCCCGCCCGGCTGCTCGCGCCTCATCTGATGATTTACGACACGGTTTATGCGGAGAAGCGCACGTCGTTTGTCTCGGCAGCACTCGAGGCGGGCGCGCGCGGGGCGAATGGATTATCGATGTTGCTCCATCAAGGCGCGCTCGCATTCGAGATCTGGTTCGAACGGGAAGCGCCGCTCGAGGTGATGCGCGCGGCCTTACTGTAGCGGCGGTCTATGACCGCCGTTTGATTGTTGGTTCGGCACTCATCCGCTTTCGCACAAGGCTACAGCGCGACAAATAGAGCGGTCCGCTACAGATTTTCCTGCGCCATTTCCTGGCCGCGTTTTGTCGCAGCCTCTACAGCTGCGATCAAACCTTCCGACGTTTTAAGCTTCTCCATCGCGGCGAGGCCGGCAGCCGTCGTGCCGCCCGGTGTCACCACCATTTTTATTAATTCTTCCGGCGACTTTTTGGTTTCGAGCGCGAGCTGTGCCGCACCGCGAACGGTTTGAGCGGCCAATGTCATCGCTGTCTCGGCCGGCAATCCGCAGTTCTTCCCGCCTTGGACAAGCGCTTCGATCACAGTGTAAACAAACGCCGGGCCGCTTCCGGAAAGTGCTGTCACAACATCGATTTGTTCTTCGGCCACTTCAACGACGATGCCGATTGCGCTGAAAATCTGGCGAGCAAGAGCGATATCTTGATTTGAAGTGCGAGAGCCGCGGGCGATTGCTGTCGCGGCCTGGCAAATTACCGAAGGCGTGTTTGTTAACGCGCGCATGAATCGCGCGTTCGCGATTTCTTCCATGCTCTTCAAACGCACGCCTGCTGCGAGCGAGATAACGAGTTTATTTTGAATTGCAGACACGACCTTGTGCAACATCGGCAGCACGACTCCCGGTTTCACCCCGATGAAGATGACATCCGCCTTCTCCGCGACCTCCGCGTTCTCCGTGGTTAATTCAATCCCAACTTCATCGCGCAGCGCGGCCCGAGTGTTCTCATTCGGTTCGCTTGCAATCATTTCGGCGGGTGAACAAAATTGCGCCCGCACCAGGCCGCGCATGACCGAACCGGCCAGTTTGCCTGCGCCAATGAAGCCGAGGCGATAGTGGTCCTCGTCAGGTTGTGAATTCATGGGAACGTTGCGATACTAATCCATGGTAAGCGCCGGTGTAAATTTCGCTCCGAGCCGGAGTTGCGGTTCGAGCCGGACTGGCATTGACCTTGCGGAGGAAATGCTCGAGCTCAAGCGCGAGCGGAATGCCGTCATTCTTGCGCACAATTACCAGGTTCCCGAGTTGCAGGACATTGCCGATTTCGTTGGCGATTCGTTAGGCCTGAGTTACGAGGCAAGAAAGACGGATGCAGACGTGATTCTTTTCTGTGGCGTCCATTTTATGGCCGAGACGGCGAAGATCATCAATCCGAGCAAGCGCGTGATTCTGCCCGATCTCGAGGCGGGCTGTTCGCTTTCGGAATCGTGTCCGCCGGAAAAATTGGCGGAATTTTTGAAAGCGCACGCCGACAAAAATTATTACGTCATCGCATACATTAATTGCAGTGCTGGGGTGAAAGCGCAGTCCGATGTCATTTGCACCAGCGGCAACGCGGACAAGATCGTTCGCTCGGCGCCGAAGGATCGACATATTCTTTTCGTACCTGACCAAAACCTTGGTGCTTGGGTGATGGAACGGACCGGCCGGAAAATGGATCTGTGGCAGGGGAACTGTTACGTGCACGTCGAGTTTACTGCTCGAAGTATCAACAGAATTCGCGAGGAATATCCGAATGCGCCGGTGGTGGCGCATCCGGAATGCACTTACGCGGTGCGAATGCTGGCGGACGAAGTTTGTTCGACAGAGAAAATGGTGAGGTTCTGCAAGGAATCGCCGGCGAACGAAATCATTGTCGTGACTGAAGCAGGGCTGTTGCATCGATTGCGCAAAGAGATTCCCGGGAAAACTTTTGTTCCAGGGCCAACCGACAATTGCTTTTGCGGCGAATGCCGGTTTATGAAAATGAACACGCTCGAAAAAGCGTACGACGCGCTCCTGAACCTGGAGCCGGAAATCATCTTGCCCGAAGCAGTGCGCAAACGCGCCGAGGCGCCGATTTTGCGGATGCTCGAGCTGAGCAAGTGAATACTGTAGCGGCGGTGTGCGACCGCCGAAAGATTTAAAGCTCCGGCGATCGTACAGCGCCGCTACAACGATTAGAAGCTCAGACGAAAGCCGCCGCTGATGCCGTTGTTGTTGTAGTTGCTGCGGCCGAAGACTCCATCGTAGGCGGCATAGATGGAGAAGGTCGGGCCGCATTTTACGGTAATGCCGGCGCCCACCAACGCGGCATCGCGGCCGATAGTCGGTCCCCAGACCGCGAAAACGTCTCCGGCTCCGGAAGCCAAACGCGAGTCGAACGGGTAAGCCTGATCGCCGTATTCATGCAACCACGAAGCGCGCACTTCGGGTCGCACAATGGCGCCGTGGTCGCCTTTGATGTCGTAGCTTGCCCTCAAACCGATCGTGCTACGAACCGAGTCCTGGTTCTGATCCTGGATTTCCAGCGGCGCAAGGGAACCCTGTTCGGTAAACTGATCGATGTGGACGTAGGTGTATTGGAACGAAGCCAGCGGGCCAACATTAAGGCAGTTCCATCGCCAATCGTAGCCGGTGGCTATCAGCACGTTGGCTTCATCGCCATTGGTGCTGCCATGCGCTTCGCCCAAGAGCGCCTCGCGCCGCGTGTCGTAGTTATTCCAACTGCCTCCGCCTGCTGCATCAACATATAACCCGCCGCAAAACCAGGTAGCAAAGCCGCCGACATTGCCCCCGCCCATGGTGATGCTGCCATGGCCTACTAGATCGGCGTCGTCTCCAGCGTATCCGCCGTAAATGCCAAGGGCAAAATTATGGAGCAATCGGTAATCGAGTCCGAAAGTGACGGCGCCAGTGTTGAGGTTATAACCGTGCGCGTTATCGTCGTCGTTGCCCACGTGGACAAAATCGCCGCTGCCGGTGACAAATATTCCCCAGCGGTTCTCCGGCGCTGGGACAAAGGCCGGCGGAGGATTTTTGTCCTTGCCCTCAGACTCTTTGGTGTAGCCTTGCGGTGCGAGGCCGGTCGCGCAAAAACCGTTTGAGCCGGCGCGAATGTCATCCATGCGCCGCTCCAAGTCGTCCGCTTGGGCAATGGCCTGCGAAAAACCGATCTCGTAGATCGCAGTCAACTCTTCGGGCGCAATCAAATCGAAATCATGAGGAAGTTTGCCCAGCGGCTGACTGCCCAGGAAAGTAATCAACGCAGTCTCACGCGAATCGGTTGACACTTCATCCAATTCGCTGGCCACAGATCGCTGATTTCGCGTCAGCCCGGTCAAGCTAGCAAAGGATACCTGCCCGAATTCGAGCGCGACATCAGTAGGCTCATAGACGATCGTCGCATTAGCAATTGTGCCGGTGTTGACCGTGGCGAATGTCCCACTTACGCCACCAGCGGCGGTGAGGAAGATGATTTTGTCGCCGGGAGCACCCGTGAAGTTATTAAGCCGCACTAATTGCAGCGTGCCGTTAAGTGAAGCCGCGCCGCCGATTGAAAGAAGATCGTGCTGACCCGCAGCCGTGCCGCCAATCTGAATTTGCAGCGTGCCGTTTGAGTTCTGCGTGTAATTGCCGTTAACCGTCAGCGTCCCGGGGCCAGAATCGCCCGGGCCAACGAGGCCTGAGTTAGTCAAATTGCCGCCGAGTGTGCCTATGCCGCGAAGTGTACCGCCTGAATTGGCAAAGGTGTCCGGGCTAGCGATTGAGCCGTCTACTTGCAACACGCCGGCGTTGATGTTCGTGTCGCCCGTGTAAGTATTCGTGCCAGAGAGAATCAGCGTGCCCGTGCCGATCTTGGTCAGCGAGCCGCCCGCGCCTCCGCCAGTGCCGCCATCTTGAATCACGCCCGAAAACGTCGTGGTCAGGTTGTTGCTGCCCACGGTCAGATTATTTGCGCCGAGGAAGACATTCCCGCTTCCTTCGATGGAGCCGATCGTGACGCCGGGAGCGTTATGATTGCTAATGTCCAGGTTGCCATTGCCGAAAACCTCCACCCGTGCGGTGCCGCCGGTGGAATCGTTGTAAAAATAAATGACGCCACCTGCGCCTCCACCGGTGCCGCCGTTGGCGATCAGCGTGGCACTGCCCGCGGTCGAGGTGGTCTCGAAGAGCGTGAAGCCGCCGTTGAATGCGCCGCTGACCGTGCCGCCGTTGGTGGTGATCGTGGCGCTGCCGGCGGTCGAGCTGCTGTTGAAGAACGTGCCCCCGCCGCTGCCTGCGCTGCTGAAGGTGCCGCCGTTGTTGGTGATCGTGGCACTGCCCGCGCTCGAGGTGTCGTTGAAGGTCGTGGCGGCGCCGAATTCGCCGCTGACCGTGGCCGCGTTGTTGTTGATCGTGGCATTGCCCGCGGTCGAGGTGTTGTCGAAGCCCGTGGCGCCGGTGAGTGCGCCCCCGTTGTTGTTGATCGTTGCACTGCCCGCGCTCGAGCTGTTGGAGAATATCGTTTCGCCGCTGCCTGCGCTGCTGACCGTGGTGCCGTTGTTGGTGATCGTGGCACTGCCCGCGCTCGAGGTGTCGAAGAAATCCGTTGTGCTGCCGTTTGCGCCGCTAACCGTGGCGCCGTTGTTGGTGATCGTGGCACTGCCCGCGGTCGAGCTGTTGTTGAATCCCGTGAAGCCGCCGAATGCGCCGCTAACCGTGGCGCCGTTGTTGGTGATCGTGGCGCTGCCCGCGGTCGAGGTGTTGAAGAAGGCCGTGTTGCCGACGCCTGCGCCGATGGCCGTGCCGGCGTTGTTATTGATCGTGGCACTGCCCGCGGTCGAGCTGTTGAAGAAGAGCGTTGCGCCGCCGAATGAGCCGCTGGCCGTGCCGCCATTGTTGTTGATGGTGGCGGTGCCGGCGGTCGAGCTGTCGTTGAACTCCGTTTCGCCGTTGCCTGCTCCGCTGACGGCGGTGCCGCTGTTGTTGATCGTGGCACTGCCCGCAGTCGACGTGTTGAAGAATTGCATGAAACCGCCGCTTCCGCTGCTGACCGTGGCGCCGTTGTTGGTGAATACTGTCATGCTGCCCGCCGTCGCGCTGTTAGAGAAGACGATCGTGCCAAAGTTGCCGGCGCCATCAACGGGAGTCACGAAGTTCTGGGTGACGCCTGAATTGTTCGTGATGCCGACGCCGCTAATGGTCAGCGTAAATGTTGTGTTAGCGGTGATGGTGAAGGCGGATGCTGTCGAGTTGAACACGATGCTGTTCACCTCGGTGTTGGCTGATATCGAAACGCTAGTGGTACCGGACAAATCGAAGGTCGCCGTGTCCGCTGGGCCATTAGGCACCGTAACGGGCGTCCAGTTGCTGGCGGTATTCCAGTCGCCGCTTCCTGGCGCAAGATCCCACTGAGCGCTGCCCGCAAAAGCCGGTGCGGCCAAAGAGGTAAGCGAGAGCGCAAAAAGTGTGATGATAATTTTCTTTGGGCTTGGTCTCATAAATTTCTGCCTTGCTTCACTCCGTCGGATTTCCAGCGGCGTTTTCGAACAATTCAAGGCTGCCCTACTTTCAATGTCGAGTCTTTTGAATGTAGGATTGTGTCGCGCTTTTCTTTACTGACGTGTGTGACAGTTGACGCGCTTCTTCCGGCGAATGTCGGTTTATGAAAATGAACACGCTCGAAAAAGCGTACGACGCGCTCCTGAACCTGGAGCCGGAAATCATTCTGCCCGAAGCAGTGCGCAAACGCGCCGAGGCCGATTTTGCGGATGCTCGAGTTGAGCGGGTAAATACTGTAGCCGCGGTCTGCGACCGCCGAAAGATTCAAAAGCTTCTGCGTTCACAGAGCGCGGCTACAACGATTAAGTTTGTTTTTGCCGCAGCCAATTCCTACTTTCTGCCCGATGGAACGGCCGTCTCTCTGGGTGCTGCTGGTGATTTTGCTGCTCGGGGTCTTGTTTCTGCGCGAGCCGCGGTTCGAGCGCTCCGAGGAAGTTTTTCTGCGCTGGCTTCTGAAGAATGCGCAATCCTCGGGCAAGGCGCCGCCGCTGACAGTAGTCGAGGTTGGGCGCGATGGTAGGATTGAACCGCTCGAGTGCGCGCTTTTCGTGCAAGGTGTTCTCGAATTTAAGCCAACTGTTGTCGCGATTGAGCCGGTCTTAAGGTGGGGCGAGCGCAATAAGGAGCAGGAGCAAATTTTTATCGATCAGGCGATGCGCGTGCCGAAGCTGCTGCTCGGCGCGGAATTGACCGCTACCACAGATCCGGACGCGCCGGTGCCGGAGATTCCCGGTTTTACACAGGTGACCGGACGGCGCGGCGATCTTGCGGAATTTTCCGGAATCGCGCGCCAGCCGAGTGAAGACGTTCGGGTCATCTCGACGCTCGGTTTCGTTAATTTTCCCAACGAAATCGGGGACGACATACATGTGCCGCTGCTTTTTCAATATCGGGGTGAAGTGATTCCTTCGTTTGCGCTGCAAGCGGCGCTCTTGTGGCTGCGCCTGACGCCAGGAGAAGTGAAGATCGATCTCGGATCGTTCATCTCGCTTCCGAATGGAACGAAAATTCCGATCCGGTCGGACGGCACGCTTCTGGTCAATCCGGGCGTCGCGAGAGGTGCGCGCCATGTCTCTTTGAATGAGTTGCTGCTCGCCGCGCAACAACACGAGACCGGGTCATCAACAGGTCTCCGCCTCGAAGACATCCAAAATCAGATTGTCCTCTCGCGCGCGCCTACGAACTCTTCGGCCCCGGACGCTTTTGCCGCCGCAATTGGAGCGATTCAGACGAACTCATTCGTCCGGCGGGTCAGTTGGGTCTTTGATTGCGCGGCCCTTTTGATCGCGACTGCTTTAAGCGGCGTGTTCCGGAGATTTTCACGCGCCGATTTGCTTCTCGGCGCGGTTGCCTTTTCTGCGGCCTATTGTTTGCTCGCACTGGCGATCTTGTCCCGGTGGTCAGTCTGGCTGCCGGGATGGTTGCCGCTTGGCGCAATCTGGATCTCCATCTTATTCGCGATCATTCTGCCGAAACAAAAAAACTCAGCGCACGTGGTCGCGATCGCTGCGCCGCCACCGGCGCCATGAGCGAAGCAAAAGAACAGATTGAAGCGCGTGTCGATCGGCTGCACGCAGCGGGGATTGTCGATCTGCATTTCGATCTGCCGATGGATTTGTACGAGAAACGTGATCGCCCAAACGTACTCGGGACCGATTTTTTGCCGGAGCTCGAGGCCGGTAACATCGGGCTCCTCGGCACGGCGATTTACATTGAAGACCGGTATTTGCCAGAAATGGGTTTGCGTGTTGCGCTCGATCAGATCGTGCGGCTCCAAATCGAGGTGCAGAAGTTGAAGCGTTTCGTTATTTGTAAGAACTACGCAGAGATTGTTCGCGCACGGGAGGCTGGGAAAATCGCTTTTCTCATCACGATGGAAGGCGTCGAGCCGATCGGCACCGACTTAAATCTGCTCCGCGTCTTTTACGAGCTCGGCGTGCGCTCGATAGGACTTACGCACGCGCGGCGCAACGCCGCAGGCCACGGCGGCGTCTTTGCGCCAAGCGGTTCGTCGCGCGATGGATTGACCGCATTCGGTCGCGAACTGGTTCGGGAATGCGAAGCGCTTGGTGTGATTGTCGACCTTGCGCATATCAATCCCGCCGGTTTCGACGAAATCTTGTCGATCACCACAAAACCGCCCGTCGTGTCGCACGCGAACGCGCGAAAATTCTATGACATTGAGCGCAACGTCAGCGACGAGCAGATCAAGGCGATCGGGCAACGGCGTGGCGTGATCGGTATCAACTCAGTGCTCGTCAGCCCGCGCAAAGGGGAGGCGACACTCGATCGTTATGTCGATCATATCGAGCATGTCGTTAATTTAATCGGCATCGATGGCGTCGCGATCGGCTTCGATTTCTTCGAATTCATCTATCGCCAATGGCCCGAGTCGGCCCAGCAGGAGCTCGCGGCAAAGTTAACCACGCCCCACTTTATCAACGACCTTCGTAATCATTCCCATGCTCGAAATCTCACTCACAAATTGATCGAGCGAGGATTCTCTGACGCGGAGATCGAAAAAATCCTGCGTGGGAACTGGATGCGGATCTTCGAGGAGCTGCTGTAGGACGAAGCTACGATGCAAACGCATGCGGGTGGAACGTGCTCTCCGAGCGCGTTGCCAATTAATGCGGCTGCGCCGCCAATTTTAACATCGAGCTCGGAGAGCTCGATCCACCTCCAGCGCTTTTGGATAAATCCATGGCCAATCTTCAGTCGCGGCACACAGCCCAGCGGCCACAGGATTGCGCCTGATGTAATTGATCTTCGCAGCGAATTGTTCGCCGCGCTCATCGTCCCTCAACCGATGGTCAAATAACCTTCCTGCCACACGACACGATTCTTTCGCGCATGAAAGCGCTTCCAGTCACCGACTACAATACTCATCGCCTCATCTTGCGGAAATGAAACGAGCGCGTGCAAGTGATTGGGCATGAGCATTAAAATTGTGACGTGCCAGCGATATCGCTCTTGGTAGGTGCGGACTGAATTCAGTATCTGAGCAGCCAGTTCCGGCTTTGTTAATGGGGCCTGCTGCTTTTCCCGATCGATGGCGATACGGATATGAAAAATCGCACCATTTTCGACCCAATCCGGGACGCGGTGATGCAGCCGCCCTGGAAAACCGCGATAGATTTTCATCGAAGCAGGCTATCACAGGTGGAACGCGCTCTTCGAACGCGTTGGTAATCAATTAATGCGGCTGCGCCGCCAATTTTAACATCGAGCTTGGAGAGCTCGATCCACCTACACGATCGCAAGCTCAGGAAACTTGCGACCAAGGACAACCTGACTCGGCGCTTTCAGCCATCTATCCAGGACGGTCCCGTAAACAGAGCGGAAATCGCTGCTGAATTTGAGATCGCCGTGATCGAGATCGGTCAAGCTCGGATATTTGCCAAATAATCCCGGCTTGACCGCGCCGCCGAATACGAACATCGGCGCGGCGGCGCCATGATCGGTCCCACCATTCGCATTTTCCGCAACGCGCCGGCCAAATTCGCTGAACGTCATCAGCAACACACGCTCAAAATTTCCTTGCTGCCTCAGATCGGTGACAAATGCGCCGACCGCGTCGTTCAAATCGCCCATCAAACGCTCATGCGCGTTGATCTGGCCGGCGTGCGTGTCGAAACCGCCCTGGCTCGCATAATAGACTCGCGTTGGTAATCCGCCCGCGATCATGCGTGCGATGATGTTCAAGCTCGCGGCGAGCTGGCCCGGCGGATACGGCACAGTCGATTTATATTTGCGCGCGATCGCAAGAATCTTGTCGGAACTCAATTGCGCATCGAGCGCGGTGCGTTGCAAAAAGTCCATCGTGCTCGAATCATCTTTTGTCTTCCCGGAAATCGCGCCGATGGACGCGCCGTCGGTCGCTGAGCTCTCTTCAGCCACTCCCGATTCGTTGAGTTGACGGAAAAACATTTCTTCAGCGCTCATCCGACCGTTGCTTGGTTCCGATGACCGAAAGCGAAACTGTTCTGGCCTGGAGAAAGTCACTCCAGTCGGATTCTTTGCCGCAAATGCCTGTGGCGTTTCTTCACCGATCGAAACGCCGATGGTCGGATCCGCGCCCGCGCAGCAATTGTCGAAATAACGGCCAAGCCAGCCGTCGCTCAGAGTACGGTCCGCGTCGGATGCGGTTTGCCAGATTTCAGTCGACCGGAAATGCGAGCGGTTCGGATTAGGATAACCAACGCCTTGGATAACGGCGAGATGGCCATCGTCAAAAAGTGATTTCAGTGCGGTTAACTTCGGATTTAGCCCGGCGTAATTGTCGATCTTGAGAATCTGATTCCCCGGAAGTGCAAGTCGCGGTCGGGCGCGATGATAGGCATCGTCGGCGTAAGGCACGACCATGTTCAGTCCGTCGTTTCCGCCCGCCATTTGCAGCACAACCAGAATCGTTCCTTCCTTTCCCGTGACCGTTTGGGTGAGCGCGTCGGCCGCTATCGCGTCGAGCGCGAAGAATGTTTTTTCCAGGAAAACCGGGACTGTCCAGGTCGCGGCCGCGCCAAGCATGGAGGTACGGAGGAATTGTCGCCGCGTTTGGAGAGTTGTTTTCATAAATTCGTTAGGCCAATTGAAATTGCGGAGTGCTCATCATCAGGTGCACGAGTCCGCGCATCGTTGCATCGCTGCTGTCCGGTTTGCGTGCTTCGAGATATTGAATGAAGGCGTTCGCTTCCTTTTCCGGGGCACGATTTTGAAAAAGCCGCACGCTCAGAAGGTCGACAAGTTCGCGAGGTTTATCGCGCAATTCGGCCGGCACGAGTTTGCCGATCTCGATTGGATCGCGCCGGATTTCCTCGGCCATGGCTCCTGGACGCCGAAAAGCCAGATCGGCGCCTTGACCTCGTGGCGGGCCGCTCGCCGGCAGCATGGCGTCGCCGTTGATCAGGTAATTGGCGAAGTTATAGCGAAATAACAATGTCGATGTGCTGATCCACGCTTTGCCGCCATCCCAGCCTTTCACGTTCGGCGGCGCGAAAAGAATCTGGCCCATCTGCCGCATTGCATTTTGCGCAACGGTCGGCGAAGGCAATTGTGCTTCGAGCAGCTTCGAAGTTTGAACGATGTATTGAACCGGACCCTTGATTTGCGTGCGCATCGCCTCCTCAGAATAAAATTCCTCCGAGCTAAAGATCTCGCGGAGAACTGGCCGGATCTCATAATTGTGCGCGCGAATCCGGCTTGCGACCGCATCCACAATCGGCGGGGAAGGCTCATCTTCGACGAAGTAACGCCAAATTTTTCGTCCGATGAATTGGGCGCAGGCAGGCTGCCTGACCAGGATCTCGACGATGTCGTCACCGTTTAGCGGCCCAGTTTTACCCATGAACGTTTTTGTGCCGAGATCCTGCTGAAGCGGCGCGAAGCGAAACTGCTGCGTCGTCATGTCGATCCGGTAACCGGTAAAAGCCCGCGCAGATTCGCGAATGTCCTGCTCCGTGTAATTACCGATGCCGACTGTGAACAGTTCCATCAACTCGCGCGCCCAATTCTCGTTTGGGTGCTCTTTGCGGCTCTGCTGCAAGTCGAGATAGATCATCATTGCCGGGTCGCGGGAGATTTTCTTGACGAGAGCACCGAAGTTTCCGAGTGCGTTCCGGCGGAGCGTATCGTTCTGTAGCCACGTGAAATAGCCGTCTCTGACTTTTTGGACACTGGTCGCAAAATGGCCGTGCCAGAACAACGTCATCTTTTCGAGAAGCGGCGCCGGGCCATTCATCATCCGATTCGAGCCACCAACGGCGAAGGTCGAGAGTTTCTTCGCCTTCCATCATCCGCAGTTGGCGCGCCTTTTCCTGAAAATTTTCGCCTCGATCTTTCGCGCCCTTAATTTCCATCCGCATTTCGCGGATGTTGCGCGGATGCACCCACGTTGGCGGCCGAACATTGGCGTCGTCGCTGTGAGCATCCACCAGTTCCCGGACGATCGGCACTAATCCTTTCTTGCGCGCCGCTTCTATCTCTGTGGGCGTGCCGCCGAACGCTGCCCGATTCAAGAGATGCGCGGCTGCCTCGTCGTTCCATTTTTGCGCGGACAACGGAGCGAGCATGCTGATTTAACCAGGAGCTTAAGGCGAAGTTGCTGGGAACTCTTGCTTTTGCTCTTGCTCCTACTTGCCCGAGCCGCCGAAGCGTTGAACGGTTGAAGCGTTTTGGTTTGAACGATGTAACGATTCAACGATGTAACGATTCAACGATGTAACGATTCAACGCCTTAACCCTTGAAGTTCATCAATCTGACCCGACGGACCGAGATCGGCGCGAACTCATACTATATTGAGGCTGGCAGCCGTCGCCTCATCCTCGATTGCGGGATGCATCCGAAGTTCGAGGGCGAAGATGCGCTTCCGAATTTCAAGGCCATCGCGGACCGGCAACTTGATGCGATCCTGATCTCGCATTCGCATCAGGACCACATTGGCACGCTTCCGGTGCTGATGCGGCGACAGCCGAAGGCGCGCGTCTTCATGACTGAGCCGAGTGCGGAAATCGGCGGTGCGTTGTTACACAACTCGGTCAACGTGATGACGCGACAGCGAGAGGAGCTCGGCACGACTTTGTACCCCTTTTTCACCCACCGGGAAACGGACCGCGCGGCTGATCGCTGGCAACCGTGTTCGATGCGGCAGGCTTATTCTCTTTCGGGCGAACGCGTGCCTTCGAACAATCCCGGCGCCCTGAGCTTCGAATTTTTCGAGGCCGGGCACGTGCTTGGTTCCGCCGGAATCCTGTTGCGGACCGAGGGCCCCACGATTTTTTACACGGGCGACGTCAACTTTGACGACCAGACCATTGCGCAAGCTGCAGTTTTTCCCGAGAAGCAGATCGACATTCTAATAGTCGAATGCACGCGGGGCGATACGCCCGTGCCCGCGGGTTGGACGCGGGCGGGTGAAGAGCAGCGTCTCGCCCAGGCAATCGAGAATGCCTTCACCCGCGGCGGGTGCGTCCTCATCCCGGTGTTCGCACTGGGTAAGACACAGGAGATCCTGGCGATGCTTTACAAGTTCCGCCGCGAAAAACTTCTCGATTTTCCAATTTACATCGGTGGTCTCAGCGCAAAGATCAGTGAAATTTACGATCGTCGCGCGAACACCGGCCGGCGCCAGTTGCCGCGTTTGCAATTGCTCGATGAGCTGCGCCCGTTCGTTTTGAACGCTGAAACAATCCACGACGCGCGGGCCCGTGCCGGTCGCGTCTACGCCCTCTCCAGTGGAATGATGGTGCCGAAGACGCTTTCCAACATTTTCGCGCAACGAATTGTGGAAAATCCGAGTCATTCCATTTTTTTCGTCGGTTACGCCGATCCGGAATCGGCTGCGGGAATTTTGAGAAACGCGTTGCCGGGCGAAGAAGTGACGATCGATCCCAGCCAAGCAGCGCAGCCGGTGCGTTGTCACATCGAGCAATTTCAATTCAGCGCCCACGCCTCACGGGAATCGATCATCGCTTACGTGAATAGGCTCAGGCCCAAGAAAGTGCTGCTCGTGCATGGCGATCCGCTGGCGGTGGAGTGGATGCGAGCTCGGCTGAGTTTGGATTTGCCGAATTCTGAGATAATCGTGCCGAAGCCAGGAGTGGAAATCGAGCTATAGCGGCGCTTTGTGAGCGCCGATCGCAAAGTTTTCGCTGGGCAAATTAGTGCGACGGTCATAGACCGCCGCTACAGAAAATGAAAATTGTCTCCTGGAACATCAATTCGTTGCGCAAACGCCAGGACCGTCTTTTTGCCTGGCTCGACACGACCAAGCCCAACATCGTTTGTTTGCAGGAGACCAAATGCCCGGACGAACAGTTTCCCGCCCTCGCGTTGCAAGCAGCCGGTTACCACTCGGCTTATCACGGTGAAAAGTCCTACAACGGCGTTGCGATTCTTTCGAAAACAGAGCTGCGCGACGTGCGCGCGGCGCTTTGCGATGAAGTCATCGATCCACAAGCGCGGGTGATCGCGGCGAAGATCGGCAATCTGCGCGTTTACTCGATTTACGCGCCAAATGGTCAGGCCGTTGGTTCACCGGCCTACGAATATAAACTGAATTGGTACGGGCGATTGCACGACTGTTTGACGAAAGAAAAAGATGTCGATCTTATCGTGTGCGGCGATTTTAATGTCGCGCCAGAAGATCGAGACACCTACGATCCGGAACTTTGGCGCGGCGCAATCATGTGTTCCGATGGCGAGCGGGCCGCGTTTCGGCAACTCTGTGACCTCGGACTGCGCGACACGCTGCGAATCCACCGCCAGGAGAACGATCTTTTTAGTTGGTGGGATTATCGAATGCTTGCCTTTCCCAAAAATCGCGGCTTGCGAATCGATGCGATTTTGGTTGGCGATGCGCTTGCTAAAAAATGCACCGGCGCAGGGATCGATCGCGAAATGCGCAAAGGCAAAGAGCCTTCCGATCACGCGCCGGTTTGGGCAGAGTTTGATTTGTAGCGGCGGTCTATGACCGCCGAAAGAAATGAAAACTAAAGCGCGTGTTTCCAATCCGCCGCCCAAGCCGCTCATGATTTGGGATGGCGAATGTCATTTTTGCCGAAGATGGATTGAGCGGTGGCGTCAAATCACACGTGGCGAAGTTGATTACGCGACGTATCAAGAAATCGAGCATCAGTTTCCTGAAATCCCGCGCGAACAGTTCGAGCGCGCGGTCACTTATATCGACAAGGACGGCGAAGTTTTTCTTGCCGCCGAAGCAGTCTATCGCTCGTTACAACGCCGATCCTCAAAAAAATGGCTGGCCTGGAGTTACGACCACGTTCCCGGTTTCGCGGCCATCTCCGAACTTGGCTACAAAATCATTGCGCGTCACCGGAAATTCGGTTCAGCAGTTACGCGTTCGCTTTGGGGCAGCGATGTGCGCCCGGCAACTTATTTTGCGGCGCGCCGCTGGTTTCTGCGGGTGCTCGGCGTGGTTTATCTCGTTGCCTTCGTGTCCCTGTGGGTGCAGATCGATGGGTTAATCGGCTTTAACGGGATTACACCCGTGAGCGAATTTCTTGCTGCGGTGCGTGGTCAAGTCGGCGCGCGCGCGTTGTCGATTTTGCCGACGCTTTGCTGGCTCAACTCGAGCAACGCGTTTCTGCATTTTCTGTGTGGCGGCGGTGTGGTTTTATCGGTGCTGCTCATTTGCAGCGTCGCGCCGATCCTCTGCCTGATCGCGCTGTTTGTTTTTTATCTTTCGCTTACCATCGCGGGACAAACTTTTCTCAGTTTCCAATGGGACATCTTGTTGCTGGAGACGGGTTTCTTGTCGATCTTCGTCGCGCCGTGGCAACTTTGGCCGAAGCGCGGACGCGAGTCGCCGGTTTCACGCCCCGCGCTTTTTCTACTCAAACTGCTGCTCTTCAAACTGATGGTGATGTCGGGAGTGGTGAAGCTCACCAGTGGCGACGATTCCTGGGGTTGGGTCGATGGTTCGTTCCATTGGAGCGCGCTGACCGCGCTCGACTATCACTATTGGTCGCAGCCGTTGCCGACGATCTTTGCCTGGTGGGCGGACAAAAGCCCGGAATGGTTCAAGCATTTCTCAGTCGCATTTTGTCTCGTCGTCGAAATCATCGTGCCGATTTTCATCTGGGCGCCGCGCCGTCCGCGCTTAATCGCGTGCGGATTGCTAATCTTTTTACAAATCGTGATCGCGGTGACCGGCAACTACTGCTTTTTCAATTTGCTCACGATCGCGCTTTGCTTGTTGTTGATCGATGACGCTGTGTGGCGACGAGAGCGGACGGCGGTCATAGACCGCCGCTACAGCTATCAATTGTCGGTCTACGGCGCAGCTGCGGTGATCATCATCACGTTGCCAGTGAATGCATGGATTATTTTCACTGCCTTCAGGCCTGAAGCGAAATGGCCGCGGCCGATCGCGTTTGTTTATGAGCGCATCGAGTCATTTCGAATCGTGAATGGCTACGGATTGTTTCGCGTCATGACCAAGGATCGGCGCGAGATCGTGATTGAAGGCAGCTCCGATGGAGTCGAGTGGCAGCCTTACGAATTCAAATGGAAACCGGGTGACGTGATGCGCGCGCCGGGTTGGTGCGCGCCGCACCAGCCTCGGCTCGATTGGCAAATGTGGTTTGCCGCGCTCGGCTCCTATCGCCAGAATCCATGGTTCGTCCGGCTCGTGATCTGTCTCTTGCACGGCACACCGGAGGTCACGCAACTCTTCGAGCGCAATCCGTTCCCGCAAACTCCGCCCCGCTATGTTCGCGCAACGTTCTATCGTTACCGGTTCACAAACGCGGAAGAACGACGGCAAACCGGCGCCTGGTGGAAACGACAGGAACTGGGCGAATACTTACCGAGTGTCTCGATCGAGCAATTTCAATAACGTGGAGGGACGTGCTTCCGCACGTCCGGGACATGCAGAAGCATGTCCTCCGACATTTGAGGCAGGCTTGTTCTGCGAGTATATTTCGGCAATGCCGAAGGAAGAGCAGATCGTGATGGAAGGAACGGTAACACAGGTGTTGCCGGGCACGATGTTTCGAGTCGATCTTGCCGGCCAGCGCAACGTTCTCGCCCATATCTCCGGAAAAATGCGCAAACATTTCATCCGGATCGTCCCGGGTGACAAAGTGTCGGTAGAGCTGTCGCCTTACGATCTGACGAAAGCGCGGATCATCTTTCGCGAGCAGTAGTAAGGAACGTTTAAGCGCTGAAGCGCTGTAACTCTTTATCGCGTCAACGGGCGATCAAAAGCTCGACTCGCACGCGAATTGCGTTTTTCGTTAGGGAAAGATTTGTTGATCCGCCGTTTGCTGAAAATAGGAAGCGCGCGGATATTTGCAGCGAAATTCAACTGGAGAATACCAATGGCTGAAGAGAATAAAACACACCGCGAGTCCGCGATGGCGGACGCACAGAACAAATTCGAGAGCAGCAAGACCCACGCGAGGAAAGCGGCGGAGGATTTGCGAGACGCGGCTGGCGCGGTCGCGGGGGAATACCGTGGCAAGGCCGAGCAGGCATGGGATGACGCCCGGGGTAAAGCCGAGCAGGCTTGGGGCGATGCAAGGACCCGCGTTCGAACGTTTCAGGATGACGCCGAGCAGTACGTCCGCGAGAATCCAACGAAGGCGATTTTTACGGCCCTTGGGGTCGGGTTTGTTCTGGGCCTGATTTTTCGGCGTTAATCGAGCTGCGCTGCATGGCTGGCGAAACCACGCCGCCCGGCAATCCGGCTGGACATGCCGGTCTGCTGGATAATTTGCTCGCGCTCGCGAGTGCCTTGGCCGGCTTTTTCGAAAGCCGCGCCGCGCTTTTCGCGAAGGAATCGAAGACGGCGCTGGTTCGCTTACTGGTGATCGAAGCATGTGTTTTGGCTGCCTTTATTTCCTTTGCGGTTGGATACATCTTTCTTGTCGCCGGGGGCGTGGTTGGAATTGCACGGATCGCGCGGGTTTCATGGATCTGGGTCGCACTCGCGGTGGGCGGTGCGCATTTTGTCTGCGCGCTCATTTTTTTGCTGATCGCGCGGGCGAAAATGGCCAAACCACTTTTCCGCGCGACGATTGATGAATTAAAGAAGGATCGCGAATGGCTGGAAAACCTGGAAGAAACAACTCCGAATTAAAGGAAGAGATCGAACGGTCCCGAACTCGCGTCGCGCGCGAGGTTCGTGGCCTACGTTACGAACTGGATTTTCCCGGAAAGATCCGGCGATCCTTCCGGCGCCACCCCGTCCCCTGGATTGCGGCGGCTACTGTGGTCGGGCTGGTTCTCGCATTTGGGCCGTTGCGAAGGAGAAAAGTTCACGTCGATGCAAAAAGTGGCGGAAAATCCAAAAGCAAACTTCTGGAAGCAGGATTTTTGCTTGGTGCGCTCAAAATCGCAGCGACCGTGCTCAAGCCTGTTATCGTCCCATTTCTTCAGAGAAAGGTGAGCGAATTTTCCGGCTCCGGTCGTGGAGGCAGAAAGTGGCGGGTTTAATTTGAGTTTACGCGGGCAACCGCGCCGCATAACCATTTCGGCGGCCCCCATGACTGCCGGACCCAGCAAGAAGTCCCATTTCTCGAGATCGAACGGCTTCCACCATGTCGACCAATATTTAGCGGTCGGGCAAGAGGCCGGAGCGTCGGATATTCGGCCGACGAGAAACGTCAACCGGGCAACTTCGTCAAAAAAGTTGGATTTCGCGCACCGCGACGATAATCGTCGTCAGCTACGCGCGGTCCCGGCAGAACTGGTTGCGCGGGGTCTGGCAAACGCAGCCAGCAGCAACGTCACCGACGCCGCAACCACCAGGAGGAAACCGACAACGAAGAGCGGCGCGTCGAAGTAGCGCACGCCCATGAGCGCAAGTAGCGTCAGAGGCAATGTTGCAACTGTGAGAGCCGTTGTCCGAACGATCACCTGGGCCCAACGAGCCGAATGTGGCGCAGCATAAAAGGTCAGAAAGCCGAGAGGAAGCAGTAACACGCCGACCAAAATATGATTCAGAAGCATCGGCGGAATGAGATTGTCGGCCGCACCTTGAGAAACGCTATGTCGAATGAGGGCAGCGATGTGTGGCGTCGCCACCAAATGCACGATCCCGAGCAACAAAAGCAGCAACCCGCTTCCTCTAAGCAATCGAACGCGAGTAGAAGTAGACATTTGTATAGCTTCGCAAAGCACTGATCACATAACCTGAACGCGATAGTTATAGAAGGAACGCCAATTGCGAAGCGGCCTCTTTCTCGGTGAGCTTCTGCGCGGCTCTCAGGATTTCCTTCGGCACCCACTTGGGAAATGGAGTGACCAGCAGTTTGTGCTTGCCCGCAAGCGTGTGCATCTCCTTAACAGCAGCAAACCTTTGCCTGGAAAACCGGCCGGCCAACTTGACAAGGGCGGGCCACAAGCGCCGATGGATGTAGGTAATTTTTCCATCTACCAATCGACACACTAGAACGTCGGGAGAACTGCGAATCGCTCGCGAGAGCCGGAATATCTCGTTTCCCTTCGGATGTGCCCACCAACTACCCCTCAGCGGTTCTCCCGCTACTACCTGAGCGAGACTGGGAACTTTGGCGCGCGCCGACTCCACGGCTATCCCAGATTTTTTTACCCATGCCAGAGCTTGCTTTGCGTTCATGGATCAGGAACAGACCAGCCACCCAACGAGAATCGAGCCCGGGGGAGTCGCAAAACCGTTATGCTCTGATTATCCGCGAAATTTGCTCGCGGCACGTCGTATCGGGGCCGTATGAGCATGTTGTTTGCGCTGCTTCGCAGAAGCGTCTTCCAATCGCGATGTATCACGCTTCGGCTTTCCGAACGAGGTCCTGCTAGTGAAGTCATGTTTGCGTGGTTTGTGCATGGCTGAACGTCGGTGAGTTGCCGCGATTTGACAATCACCGCAACATTATCCGCCTTGTTCCCGCATTTAGTTGATCTTGTGCGCCGGGAAACTTCGGCAAGAAAGTCGGCTCTCGCACACCGCGACGATAGGTGTCACCAGTTACGTTCACGACTGAGTGCGTGCATCAAATGTCAAATGTTTAGATACGACCCTACTTTCTTACTGCTATTGCGTATCTAACGAGAAGGAGATAAGCCACGGCAGGGTGTCGTGGCAAACACGCTGGACTTGTTTCGAAATGGGGCCGTTGGTTTCATCGATTGGTTAGAGCGCGTGCTCCCAATCAAGACGACCGGTCCACGACCTTACCTTCATGAGATCCGACTCTCTGTCGAAGCAGTCTGGGATCGTCACTTGTTCGTTGCTTTCTACAGTGGTGCTTCCCGTCCATTCATTCTGTTTCCAGAACGAAGCCACCAAGAGATCTTCTCGCATGAGCCGTTCGGCGAACTCTACAGCGGTATTAAGTTCTCCTCCTTTGGGGTTGGTGAGAGCGTTGAAATGGCATTCATACATATCAAAGCTCACTGTTATTTCTCCGTCCGCGGTGTAGAGATGTAGCGCGCGCTTTGGATCAGCCGGGGAAGGGATGGTCACGAGCACATACGACGAGTCCGTCTCCTTGTCTGGATAGGCGGACATGTAGGGCCGCCAATCCGGATGCGATGCCAGAAGCGCGGCCCAGGCCCTCTCAGAGTAGTCGTCTAAGGCCGGTGTGTTCAATGCGGTCTAACGAGACAGAGATAGGCCACGGGCGGGGTCGGTGGCAAGCTCCCTGAAGTTGTCTCGCGAAGGGGCCGTTGGCTTCATCGTCTGGTTAGATGGACGCGTGGCCACACCACTGACTATTCGCGGAAAAAAGTAATGTCGGTCGGAGCCGTCAAAAGAACCCCGACTGCATGCAGCAGTTCTTGAATCTGCGTGTGGAACCGCAAGGACACGGATCGTTGCGGCCGAGTTTCTCGAAAAGGTGTTTCTCGCCGTGAACAATGCGAGCACCTCGTTTAACATGTGTCTCGGACGGGAATCCTCGACGGCGCTTGCTAGTGCGCTCGAAAAAAGGAGCCTTCGTAATGTGCGTGTTTGTGTGCCATACAGCCTCCTCGGTAAGTTACGCAAGGATGAAATCACAAGCAGCGACGAAAGTCCAGAACGCGCACTTCCATCTAACGAGAAGGAACTGAGCCACCGCTACTGACGGCGCGCTCAACACGCGGCGTGAATGTCTTGATCATCAAAAGTGAATTTACTCGCCGCGTAGCGGTTGGCTCCAGCGATTTGTTAGGTCTGTCTATCTGGCCTTTTCATCTCCGTACGAAAAAAAGCGCTTTAGAATATAATACTGTCGCGCCCCCGCTGCGTAATCAACCTGCCTTATCGCCTGATGATCCGCTTCTACCTGAGTTCGACCGTATCCAACACGAAAAATCGGCGTGCGCAGCTGTGTAAACGCTTCCGCAACGCAGAAGTAGCCGGTGCGGTGAGACTCGTCAATGATCTCGACGGTCGAGCCCTGAGCCAACCCAATCCGCCGAACACGATCCGCCGCAGCTTGTGCGCTCAAATAGTCTTTGCCGCCTTTCGGGGTCGAGGAGAAGTAAGCCTGCCATCGTGTCGCGTGGTGCGTTGAATCTCGGATGATGCCAGTCGCGGCGCCACCTACAACAGAGGGTGGATAACCCAACACCGCTAGCGTGCACAGCAGGATGGCGATACGCGCGAGTATCATACTGAGAGCATCTTCAGACCTAACGAGAAGTAGATGGGGAAATCCCCCTTTAATTACGGGTTTTTCCGGCCTAATCCGGAGCTTTACTGGGAGGGAGGGGGAGAAACACCGCATTCGGCGACAATCATGTCAGTTTTGGATTCTCTTGCAAGGTAGCAGCGGAGCGGCGCCCCTTCGTTGACAAGGCAAAACGCGGGTGATATTTTCGCCCCACTTTCGGCGGGATGTCGCCCAGGGTTTAGGGTTGCAACGCAATTAGTCGGAAAGATTTGCATACGTTGTTAAATAGTCAGGTTTTGGTGCTGAACCGGCTCTGGCAGGCGGTCAACATCTGTACGGCGCGCCGCGCCTTTGCGCTGGTCTATGCCGGCCACGCTCAAGTGGTTTCTTCCGATGATGCGAATAATTTCTTAACCCACGATTTCGAAAGCTGGCGCGATTTCTCAACGACCGCGCCCGATCATGAGTTAGTCACGACGATTTCATGGAAGATTCGTGTCCCGCGCGTGATCGTCCTGCTCTTTTTCGATCGGCTTCCAAAGAAGGAAGTAAAATTTACCCGGCACAATGTTTTCGAGCGTGATAAGAACACCTGCCAATATTGCGGCCAGGCGTTCGACCGGAACGATTTGAATCTCGACCACGTGGTGCCGCGCGATCGCGGCGGAACGACTACATGGGAGAACGTGGTTTGCTCGTGCATCCCGTGTAACACGCGCAAGGGCAACCGGCTCCCGCGGGAGGCGCAGATGAGTCTCATTCTCAAACCGAAGCGGCCAAAATGGCGCCCGTTTTTGCACGTGACGTTTTCGTCGCCGCAACATGAGAGCTGGCGGCACTTTGTCGATCTTGCTTACTGGAACGTCGAGCTAAGCGACTGATCTGAACCGCGGATTACGCGGATATAACGGATTGGGAAAAGAGAGAGAACCGCGGATTACGCCGATTAACGCGGATAAGAACAATCTGGAAGCCATGAATCCAGGAAATGTTCTCTGCTGACCTCATGGTTTCCTGGTTTCAAGATTAGAATCTCTTTCTGTTTCTCTGATCCGGGATATCCGTGTCATCCGCGGTTAACGCTTTAATGCTTCCAAAATCGGCGTTGGATAAATCCCGAGAAAAATTATCGCCACGATCATGGCGCTCATCGCAAGTCGTGACAAAGCGCTGACAGGGATCTTGTCGCTCCTAGCCGAAGGCTGCCAGTACATCGCGCGGATTACTTTGAGATAATAATAAAATCCGCACGCGACCGTTATGACACCGGCGATGACGAGCGCGGTTTGATGTTGCGCAATCGCGGCGGCAAAAATGAAAAATTTTCCGAAGAATCCGGCGGTGAACGGAACACCGGCGAGGGAAATCATCGCCATCAACATCGCGAACGCAAGGAACGGGGAACGTTTCGCCAGCCCATCGAAATCCGAAATCTGTTCGCCGGTCTGTTGTGCGACGATGACGAGGACAGCGAAACTCAGTAGAGTCATTAACAAATAGGCGACAAGGTAGAACGTTACGGCCGGCCCGGAGAAACATGCGACACCGATGAGGAGATAGCCCGCGTGCGCAATGCTCGAGTAGGCGAGCAAACGTTTGAGATTGTTTTGCGGAAGCGCGGCCAAATTTCCGTAGAGAACAGTGAGCAGCGCGATCAAGACCATGAGCCGACCCATGTTTGGCAACATCATGAACGGCGGAGCACGCGCAGCAGCACGACGAAGCCAACAGCCTTTGACCCGACCGACAAATATGCAGTCACCGGCGTGGGCGCGCCTTGATAAACGTCCGGCACCCAGATTTGAAACGGCACCGCCGCGATTTTAAATCCGAGACCAACGAGCACGAGCACCGCGCCGAAGACGGCTGCGTTGCGATCAATGTTAGCATTCGCTAGCGCCGCTGTAATCCGTTGCAGATTTGTCTCCCCGGTCACTCCGAAAATCCATGTGATCCCGTAAACCAGAAACGCGGTCGAAAGCGCGCCGAGAACCAAATATTTTACCCCGGCTTCAAGCGTCGCCGGATTGCGTCGGGTGAAACTGACCAGGACGAAGAAAGAGATCGTGACGAGCTCGATTGAGACAAAGATTGCAACAAAATCGATGGCCGAAACTGTGTACATCAGGGCGGCGCAAGTCAGAACGGGCAGGGTAAAAAATTCGCCGAGACTTGATGAAGTCGCGGCGGTGCCGGACCAATCTTGCACGACCGGTGCGTAGTCGATCATCATAATGAGCACCAGGATTGTCGTGACCAGCGCGAATCGTTTGAAAAAGATCGATAACGGATCGGCCGTATAAAAACTCCAGAACCCGGTTGCTTGATGCGGCGGATTCGGCGCGAGAAAGAAAGTGGCGACAAGGACAACTGTTAGGCCGACGATCGCAGCAACAGCCAGGGCGCGTTTGTCGATCCTGGTTGCGAAAGCTTCGAACATCAGAATGACCATGCCGAGAACGAGCACGGCGATCTCAAGTGATGGCGCGGCGATCATCGCTACTTGTTGGCAGTGAGATAAGTGCGAAACGCCGGAGTAATGATTCGCACGAGGGTCTGCGGGAAAAATCCGGGGAAGATAAGCGCGCCAACGAGCAGCAGCACCGGGACGCGCAAGGAGGGGCGGAGATCGGCAACGTTATTCCAGCGGTCGGCGATCGTGCCCATGAAAGTGTTGCGATAGGCGCGCAACATGTAAACAGCGGAAATCACCACGCCCCACAGCGCCAGCACGGTCGCGACTTGGAAAATGTGAAAGCGCTGCATCTCCCAACCGTTTTGGAACGCGCCGAAAAAGATCATGATCTCGGCGGCGAAGTTGGCGAGGCCGGGCAAACCGACTGCGGCGAACGCGGCGAAGCCGAACGCAAGACCGGCAAAGGGCATCACTTTGGCAAGGCCGCCCAGTTCATCGAAAGCCAGCGTGCCGGTGCGCTTGCGGAGTTCGCCGGCGATGGCGAAGAGCAGCGCGATGGAAAGTCCGTGCGCAAACATTAACGCGGCGGCGCCGGTCGTGCCGAGAACATTGGCGCTGGCGATTCCAAGAAAGATGTAGCCCATGTGCATCACGCTTGAATAGCCCAGCATCCAATCCAGCCGCTTCTGTGCGATGGTGACCAGTCCGATGTAAATGATGTTGCCGAGCAAGAGCACTACCAATAGATGGCTCCAGTAGCGGGCGCCGTCTGGAAGTAACGGAATCGCCAGGCGCAAAAGACCGTAGAGCCCGAACTTCTTCAGCACGCCCGCATGCAACATCGCCGCCGGCGCCGGCGCCGAGGCGTAGGCTTCGGGCGCCCAGGTGTGAAATGGAAAGAGTGAGACGAGCACGCCAAAGCCAATCAACAGGAGGAGGTAGATGTTTCGTTGCGCTTCGGGCGCAATTTGATGGGCGCCAACTGCGGCTTGCAAGGCGCGAATATCGAAACTTCGAGAAGCCGCGGGGAGACTTTGATAAAGCAAAATTAGCCCGATGAGCAAAATGAAGCTTCCGAGCGTGAGATAGATCGTGATCTTCCACGCGGCGGCGCTCCGATTGCCGCTTCCCCAAATTCCAATGAGCAGAAACGTCGGAATGAGAGCAAGCTCGTGAAAGGCGTAGAAGAAGAACAAATCAAGCGAGGCGAACGCACCGATTGCGCCGCCCGAAATCAAAAGGAGACAGACGTAAAACGCGGGCTGGTAGCTGTCGATCTTGCCGGTGAACGAGACGGCGGCCAGCGTCACAATCGCAGCGAGCAGCACCATGGTCAGACTGAGACCATCGAGTCCGAGCGCGAAATGAATTTGCCAGTCCGGAGAAATGAGAAACGAGCTGACAAATTGAAAACCGTGTTCCCACCACTCAAACAATCTGAAGGCGAGAAGAGTGAAGAGAAGATTCACGGTTGCCGCGACCAACGCCGTCAATCGGGCCGGCGCGCCTGCGATGATTAAAATCGCGGCGACGATCGGACAGAGGACGATGAACAAAAGCATCAGCGGAAAACGGTGAAGTAAATGAGTGCGACGATTCCGAGTCCGAAAAGAAATGAATAAGCCTGCAAATTGCCGACTTGGAGCAAGCGCAAGAGCGCGCCGAACCCCCAAGTCCCGCCGCTCGCGCCGCGGACTGCGCCGGCATCGATGATCCAGCGATCGAAGAACGCGGAGACGCGTGCGAGAAGTCCTTGCGTCGAATCGATCAGCCAGTCGTAAAACTCGTTGATGTAAAAGCCTTGCCGGAGAAGATCGATCCGGAGCGGATCGGTTGTCCGATTTCGATAAAGCCAGATCGCCACGCACGTGCCCAGAAGCATTGCGATCACTGCAAGCACAGGAACGATGAGGGCCACTTCTTTCTCGTGTGGGACAACCAGAAAGTTTTTGGCGAAGAGCGGGACGCCGCCAAAAAAGGCGAACGCAGCGAGCGCGATCAACGGACCGGTCATGACGAAGGGCGATTCCTGGCCCGCGCGTGCGGCGTCACTTCGCGGTGCGCCGAAAAAGACGACTACTAAGAGGCGCAGAACATAAAACGCCGTCAGGAACGCAGTGATTAATCCGAGCACGAAGATGGACGTGTTGCGTTCGTAGGCCAACGCCAGAATCGCGTCTTTGCTGAAAAAGCCGCTGAATGGGGGACAGCCGATCAGGGCGAGGGCACCGACAGAAAATGTCGCAAACGTAATCGTGAGCTTGCGGGAGAGGCCGCCCATTTTCCAGATGTTCTGCTCGTGATGGAGCATGACTATGACGGAGCCGGCTGCGAGGAAGAGCAACGCTTTGAAGAATGCGTGCGTGAAAAGATGAAAGATGGCGGCTTCGTTCGAGGCGAGTCCGACTGCCATGACCATGTAACCGAGCTGCGAGAGCGTGGAGTAAGCGAGGATGCGTTTGATATCGTTTTGCTGCGTCGCGATCAACGCGGCGAGCAACGCCGTGATCGTGCCAATCCATGCGATAACTATGAGCGCACCCTGTGACGCTTGAATGATGAATCCGACGCGCGCCAGCATATAAACGCCCGCAGCAACCATCGTTGCGGCATGGATCAACGCCGAAACCGGCGTTGGACCTTCCATCGCGTCCGGCAACCAAACATGCAGCGGAAATTGCGCGGACTTTCCGACTGCGCCGCAAAAGATCAAGAGCGCGGCCGTGGTAAGATAACCCGGGTTGCTCGTGATCTTCGACAGTTGGGGAACGATGTCGTCGAACACGACCGAACCGGTGGACATCCAGACCATCAGGATTCCGAGCATGAATCCGAAATCGCCGATACGTGTTGTGATGAATGCCTTCTTCGCTGCCTCGGCCGCAGCGTCGCGTTCGAACCAGTGCCCAATGAGCACATACGAGGTAAAGCCGACGAGCTCCCAAAAAATGAACAACATCACGAAATTGTTTGAGAGCACGATCCCAAGCATCGCGAACATGAAGAGCGAGAGCGCGGCGAAGTAACGCGACTTGCCTTCGTCGTCCCGCATGTAGCCGAGCGAGTAAATATGAATGGCCGATCCGACGCCGGAGACGAGCACCAGCATCATCTTGCTCAAATCATCTAGGATGAAACCGATCGGGACGGTGAAGACGCCAGGGATGTCGAGCCACTTCCACTCTGTTGCGGACAAGTCTGCCTGACCAAAAATCAGGCAACTGCACAGAAAGCTGCCAAGAACAGCTGCGACCGAGATGAAACTGCTGAGCTGTTTGAATCGCCGCGTGAACAAAGTGATCGTCGCCGCCGAGATGAGTGGCAGGATCAGCGCGAACCAGGGAAGCGAGCTGTTGATTGTGAATTTCAAAATTTCAACGTTTCTCTTTTTTGCCCGCTAAACACGCGGAACGACACGAAAATTTCAGAGATAAGCATCGGCTGGTTCCTGCTTTCTGCCGATGAGGCGCTCGTACTCCATTTTTGGATAATGACCGAAGTTCGCGAGCAGGCCGAGTTCGCAACGAGTTGCACTGAGAATAGTTCAGGAGCTGCGCGCGATGCTCGTCGGCCAAGGCAGAAACGGCTTTGATTTCGACAATGATCTTCCCGTAGCAAATAAAATCGGGTGTGAACGTTTGAACAAGCGTGCGGCCGCGATATTGCAGGGTCTGCGGTGGTTTAGAGAAAAAGGGAATTTTTTCCAATTCAAATTCGATTTCCAGGCACTCGTGATAAACCGCTTCGAGGAAGCCGCAGCCCTTCTCTTTGTAAGCGGCAAAGCACGCGCCGATGATCTCGTAGCTTTCGTCTTTGTAAATCAATTCCGACGTTCCCTCCTTTCGTGTCATTCGCGTGTTTCGTGGGCTAAAATTTCAAGCTGTCGATATCTTCCACGTGGGTCGTTTGGCGGGCGCGAAACAGCGCGACGATAATGGCGAGCCCAACGGCAACTTCAGCTGCCGCGACAGTGATGATGAAAAAAACGAAGACCTGCGCGTTGTAATTGGGCGCGCCGGTCGGGCCGACCTGAAACCGGGAGAACGCGACGAGCGACAGATTGGCCGCGTTCAACATCAGTTCGAGCGACATGAAAATGATGATGATGTTGCGCCGCAGCATCACCCCGGCGAAACCGATCGTGAAAAGCATGCCGCTGACAATTAGATAATCGCCGAGCGTGACCATTGCTATTTTCCTGGCCTACGAAACATGCGAAAGGACACGAAAATTTCAGAGATAGACATCGGCAGGTTCCAGATTCCTGCTGATGAGGCGTTCGTAGCGTAGCTTTCATCTTTGTATATCAGCTTCATATTTCCTCCTTTCGTGTCATTTCGTGTATTCCGTGGGCTAAAATTATCGAGGCTCGCGTCTGCTCAAAACGATCACGCCGATCGTTGCGACCAAAATAACAACCCCGATGATTTGAAACGGCAGGTTGTAATTTCCGAAAAGCAACAGGCCGATGCTGTGCACGTCGTCGATTGATGATCTTGCCAGTGGCGGAAAAGGTTGCCGGGCGGATTGAAAATTGCCGGTGACGTAGAAGATCTGCAGGAGCAGGGCGAGCGCGACCGCAACGCCACCGGTCGACGCCACCCAGTTGATCTTGCGTAGTTTTTCCGCCCGCAAATCGAGCAGCATGATGATGAAAAGAAACAGCACCATGATCGCGCCGGCATAGACGAGCACTTGAATAATCCCAATGAAGTAGGCATCGAGCGAGATGAACAATGCGGCCAGGCCGAGAAATGAAACCACCAAACTGAGCGCGCTCGCGATCGGATTGCGGTTGACGACCACGGCCGCGCCGAAGACCAGCATTAGGAGAGCGAAAATCCAGAACAGAAATGCAGGCATGATCGGCGCGTTAGTGGAGTAATGGAGTCATGGAGTAATGAGTGGAAAAGAATTGCACGGGTACCTCTCCAATACTCCAGCACTCCAAGACTCCATTGCTCCAGCGCTTCATTTCTTTTCGTTCCATTTGAGCACAACGCCGTGCATCACTCCGCCGATCTCGAGGAGTTTATCTTTGTGATGCACCATCTCTTCGCGCGTGAATCCGGTGATGGCGTAATCTTTGCGCAGGTAAATCGCCTGTTCCGGACAAACTTCCTCGCACATTCCGCAGAAAATGCAGCGGACCATGTCGATATCGAATTCGTCGGGATGCTTCTCAACTTTGGCGAACCGGTCGGTTGATGGAATTTCGCCCGGAATGATTTTGATGGCGCGCGGCGGACAAATGAATTCGCAGAGCTGGCAAGCCACACAGCGGACGCGGCCGTCGGCGTCGCGGACCAGCGCAGGCGCGCCGCGATAATGTTCCGGCAGGCTGCTGTCCCATTTTTCCTCCGGATACTGCATTGTGACTTTCGTGCGGCCGAAAATCATGTTCTTGAAATGCTTGAGCGTAATCACGAGACCGGCGGCGACAGCGGGCAGATACATTCGCTCACGCCAGTTCAGGTTGGGACGTGGAACTGTGTAAGCCATTTTCAGAAATGGAAATAAGCGAGGATAATCGCGACGAGAAAAATATTGACGAGAGCGATTTCGAAAAAGAAAAGCCAGCCGAGGCGCATGAGCTGGTCGTAACGAAAACGCGGCAACGTCCAGCGCACCCACATGAAAATGAAAATAAGCACGGCGATTTTCGCAAAAAACGTGGCCATGTTGAACAAACCGCCGAGAACGCCGCGCCAGCCGGGCGCGTTGCCATCGACAAGGGCCCAGTGAAATCCGCCGTGCCATGAGGGCAGCGGCAAATGCCAGCCCCCGAAGAACAACGTCACGATAATCGCGGAGCCGGTAATCATGGCCGCGTATTCGCCGAGAAAAAAAAGCGCGAACTTCATCGAAGAATACTCGGTGTGATAACCGCCGGCCAGCTCTTGCTCGGCTTCAGGCAGGTCGAACGGCAATCGATTCGTTTCGGCGAAAACCGCGATCATGAAAACAAAAAATGCAATCAACATCGGGATAGCGAGCAGCCATTTGCCGGGATTTGTCCAATCGCCGATGAACGGCGCAATCATCCAGCCGTGTTCGATTTGATAGCGAACCACGCTCGTTAGGCGCAAATTTCCTACAAGCAAGAAGACCGGGATGACAGCGAGGCCAAGCGAAAGCTCGTAAGAAATCATTTGCGAACTGGAGCGGACGCCTCCGAGAAACGGGTATTTAGAATTTGAAGCCCATCCCGCGAGCACGATTCCATAAACGCCGAGCGAAGCGATCGCGAAGACATATAAAATGCCGACGTTGATGTCCGCGATCACCATCGGAACGCCGAGAAGTGTGCTGCCGAACGGGATGACCGCGATGGTTGTGATCGCCGGGACCATGGCCAGGCAGGGCGCCAGCCAGTAGTAGAATGTGTTTACGCTCGCGGGCGTAAAATCTTCCTTCAGCAAAAACTTCGCGGCATCGGCGATCGGTTGGAGTAGTCCCGCGGGACCGACGCGATTCGGTCCGAGCCGATCTTGAATCAACGCGCTGATCCGCCGTTCCGCGTAAACGGCATAGGAAACCATCGGTAGAATCACGACGAAAATCATGCCGATGATTTTCAGGAGCGACGTGGTGATAAAAAAGGAATCCATGCCGATCTTAACTTAAATTCGCCCAGGCGGTTTTTTCGCTTCCGCCTTCTCGATGTCCTCGCTCTTTGCATCAAACGGGGGAGCGGGGCATTCATTCACCTGCATCACGTGCACGCCGAGGTCACTGATTTTGCCCAGACTCAATCCTGCAAATTCAGGGACAGCCTCACTCATTTGCCTGAAAACATCTTCGATCGAATAAATTCCGTTGCTGCCGGTGAGCGCTTGCAATAGGTCGCGCAAAATCTCCCAATCGTCGCGCGCGGTTCCGGGTGCGCGCACCGCGCGATTCAACCGCTGCAAACGGCCCTTGCCGTTGATCATCGAACCGCGCTTTTCGGCGAAGCCAAAAGCAGGGAAAAGGACCGTCGCACGTTCGGTCGCGGCATTCGCCAAAATATCCATCGCTATGAACGCGGGCAGGTTCGAAAGTTGTTCAGAAGAAATTCCGAACTTGGTCGGATCCTCGTCGAGCGCCACCAGCACTTTTATTTCTCCCGATTTCACGGCCTCGGCAATGGCGGACAGTCTCGCGCCCGGTTCTGAATCCAGTTGGAGAATCAGTCGTGCGCCGTTTGTGTTTGGATTGCGGTCTTCGCTGAGCAAAATGTCATCGCCAGGGCCACGACGCGGCGCGACGTCGATGTAGCGAACGGCGAGCGCCGTCGCAATTTGCCTTGTCAACCAAAGTTCTTCATTGGTCATGCGTCCGGAGGCAACGATCGCGATCTCACGACCGGAAAATTGCTTCAGGTGCAGTACGGCATGTCCGATTGCCGTATTCCAATCAACCGCGGCCAACTTTTCGCCGGAAGAAATGCGCGGTTCGAGCAGGCGGTTCTCCGATTCCAAATAACTGAAGTTGAGCCGGCCGTAATCGCACATCCAGCACGAGTTAACCGCGTCATTCTCGCGCGGAGTTTGCCGATAAATCACATCTTCGCGCGTACCGATGATCGTGTTGCAGCCGGTTGCACAACTCGTGCAGATGCTTTTTGTCTCCTTCAAGAACCAAACGCGCATCTTGAAACGAAAATCTGAGGAAGTCAGCGCGCCGACCGGGCAGATGTCCACTGTGTTGAGCGAATAATTATTTTCCAATCGCTTCCCTGGGTGCGCAGTGAGGACAGTGTGGCTGCCGCGATCGACGAAACCGAGCACGTCATCGTTGGCGATTTCCTGGCAAAAGCGAATGCAGCGCGAACAAAGGATGCAGCGCTCATCATCGAGCGTGACGCGCGGTCCGAGCACGACGTTTTTCGGTTTCTTCACTTTATTTTCAAGAAAGCGCGATTCCGCCGTTCCGTATTCGACACTGAATTCCTGCAACTGGCATTCGCCTGCCTGATCGCAAATCGGGCAATCAAGTGGATGATTGATGAGCAGGAACTCCATTACGCCCCGCTGGCACTCTTTAACGAGCGGCGAATTTGTCCGAACGCCCATTCCATCGCTCACATCCTGGGCGCAGGAAATTTGCGGACGCGGCATCCAATTGATGACCGGTTTGCCGTCCGGCCCGAGGTCCGGCTTGCGATCAGGCCCCAGTTTGGGCAGGCCCATTTCGATCAAACACATCCGGCAATTACCCGGTGAGCTGAGCTTTTTGTGATAGCAATAGTGCGGCACGTAGCTGCCGGCTTGCTCGCACGCTTCGATCAGGCGCGTGCCTTTGGGAAACTCGCGCCAGACCCCATCGATCTGGACGTTGAACATTGGAAGAGCTGGATCAGGCATAGCTAACGAAAGCAGGAACGCAGGAAGATTTCATAAGTGGAGACCAGTCATTTGGAAGCCTCGTTCGCGGCGAACTCGTTTCACCGTTAATGGCATTGACGAGAAGTTCAGAATGAGACCGTCGGCCAATCCGCTTGCTTTCAGATAGCTGCGCACGATGGCAAAATGAACGTTCTCGAGCGTCTCGACAGCTTTGAGTTCGACGACAATTTTGCTTTCCACGAGAAAGTCGAGCCGATGCTCACCAATCTGGTGATCGCGATAGAAAAGCGGGATTGGTTTTTGGCGAACGAAAGCAATTCCGCGCAGCGCAAATTCGACCGCGAGCGCCTGTTCGTAAATCGATTCCAGAAACCCAGGGCCGAGTTCACGATGAACAGCAATCGCTGCGACAATAATGGTGTCGGTCGTTTCTGAATTCCTCAGTTCCGTTCCTGCGTTCCTGCTTTCCTCAGCCATATCAGATGGTTCCTGCGGCGCCGGCTTTTTCCCAGCCGGGGTCGCGCGCGAGGGGACTGGTTGGGATTGTTTCGCACTGGACTAGTTCTTCGGGCGTGTATTCCGGCGGCAAAGGCGGCGGGACAGGTTTCGCGGCGCGCGCTGCAAATTCCTCCGGAAATTTTTGTACAAAACTTTGCGTCGGCCAGGCGCAGGCCTCCCCGAACGCGCAAATGGTACGCCCGGCGATATTGTCGCCGATGGTCTTCAATGTTTTCGGATCTTCGGTCACACCGCCGCCGCGCAGCATTCGGTCAGTGATTTTTTGCATCCAAAGCGATCCTTCGCGGCAGGGCGTGCATTGGCCGCACGATTCGTGTGCGTAAAATTTGTTGATGTTATTGAGGGTCCAGACCATGTCGCGCGAATCATCCAGCACGATTACGCCCCCAGATCCGGCCATCGAGCCCGCCGCGGCAAGCGAATCGAAATCCATTGGGATCTCATCGATCGACATCTCGCGTTCGATGGTCGACCCGTCGGGTTGTTTTTCTTTGATTTTGAAACGCTCGTCTCCGCGCAATACTTTCGCTGAGCTGCCGCCGGGGATCACCGCTTTCAGCGTGCGGCCCGGTTTCAAACCGCCGGCCATGTCATAAATGAGTTGGCCCATTGTTATCGCGCCCACTTCAATTTCGAAATAGCCGGGCCGCTGCACATCGCCGCTCACGCAAACGATGCGCGTGCCGGTGTTATTCGGCCGACCGAGCCGTGCGTATTGGGCGCCGCCCATCGCGATAATGTGCTTCACGTGACAAAGCGTCTCGACGTTGTTGACAATTGTCGGACACATATAAAGGCCGAGGACGGCCGGAAAATAAGGGGGCTTGATCCGCGGATAGGCACGCTTGCCCTCAAGCGACTCGATCAGGCCCGTCTCTTCGCCGCAGATGTAAGCGCCCGCGCCCCGGTGAATGTAAACCTCGACGTCAAACCCTGAGCCAAGGATGTTTTTGCCTAAAAGATTGTGCTTGTGTGCCTCCTCGATCGCGCGTTCGAGGATTTGGGCGCCTTCCGGAAATTCGCCTCTTATATATATGTACGCTGTCTTCGCGTTGAGGGCGAAGCAGGAGATCGCGATGCCTTCGAGGAGTTGGTGTGGGTCTTGGTGGATGATGTAGCGGTCTTTGAACGTGCCGGGCTCCGATTCATCGGCGTTACAAATCAAATAGACCGGCTTTTTCTCATCCGGTTTGATGAAACTCCATTTCACGCCACAGGGAAACCCGGCGCCGCCGCGGCCGCGCAAACCGGACGTCTTGACTTCGTTGACGATGTCAGTGCGCGACATCCTGACGGCCTTCTTCAGCTGTTCGTAACCGCCGTCACCGAAATAAGTGTCAATATCTACCTTCCAATCATCTCGACCGATATTCTTAAAAATAAGGCGATGTTCAAGTGGATGAGGAGATTGCGGGTTGCGGATTGCGGATTGCGGATTTGAAAGAAGGCCGGCAATTGAATTTGCATTAACATTTTCATGTAGGGTTTCGTCGATCATGCAGACTGGTGCCGTGCCGCAACTCGCAAGACATTCGACAAATTCGATGCTGTAGTTTCCGTCGGGACTTACCGAAACCGGATTGTGCATTCCTTCGCTGTCGATGTTGCGAGCGATTCCGGTCGTGGCGCACAAATTTTCCATGACCTCGTCACTGCCCGCCATCGCACAGCTCAGGGTGCGGCAAACGCGGATGTGGGTTTTACCCGCACGCTGTTGGCGTAACATTGGATAAAACGTGACCAGCTCCAGAATGTTGATCGGTTCCAAGCCGAGTTTGGCCGCGATCCAATTTAGGCCGTCATCGCTAATGACGCCGAATTGTTCCTGCCAGAGATGCAGCAGCGGGAGGGCGGCGCTTCGTCGTTGGTCCGGCGGATAATGCTCGATCGCCTCGTCCATTTTCCGCTCTAACTCGGCGGGAACATGTGTGCTCGTCGAGTCCACTGGCGAAAAAAATCTAATCGGACAACGTGCTCTGCTTTTCCGTGACCTTATCGTCTTTAAAAACGATCATCACCGTGTCTTTGCCTTGGCGGTAAACGTAAGTCGTCTTTTTCATGATGACGAAATCCTTGCTGTCAATGTCCGAAGGCGGACCAAGAATCGATTCCACCTGCTTCTTCGACATCCCCTCTGCCACTTCGTCCACGTTCGCTTTGGTGAGCCGTTTCCCACTGCAAGATGTGCCAATTGCGAGGATGAACACGAGACTTAATCTCGCTCCGATTCGCAAAATCGTTTTCAAGATCGACCCGCTTCGCATCTTCATCTGTCGCATTCGCCCATGACAAAGTCCAGACTTCCGAGCACGGCCGGAATGTCGCTCACCATACAGCCGGGCAAAAGTTCTGGCAGTATGCTTAGATTTACAAACGATGGTGCGCGAATTTTTAGCCGATGCGGCACGCCGCCCCCTTTACTGTTGATGTAAAACCCGAGCTCGCCCTTAGGATTTTCGGCCGCGAAGTAAACTTCGCCCGGCGGCGCGTCGAGACCTTCGGTCACGACAATGAAGTGGTGAATCAGTTCCTCCATCTTTGTCATCACGTGGGACTTTGGCGGCGTCATGTTTTTCCAATCGGCCACGTTGATCGGACCATTCGGCAATCGGTCGATCGCTTGCCTCAAAATCCAAACGCTCTGCCGCATCTCCTCGATGCGGACCAGGTAACGATCGTAGCAATCGCCCGCGCTCCCAATCACGACGTCAAAATCGTAGTTCTCGTAATCGAGATACGGATGCTTGCGCCGCAGGTCGTGCTCGATCCCGCTACCGCGCAGGTTTGGTCCTGACAGGGCATAGGCGATCGCGCGCTCCTTCGCAATCACACCGATGTCGCGCGTTCGATCGACGAAGATGCGATTGCGTGTAAGCAATTTGTCGATCTCGTTCAGCTGCGGTCCAAATTCGTCGAGAAACTTCTTTAGCCGCGGGATAAAAGTTTCGGGGAGATCGCGAATCTGGCCGCCAACCCGCGTGTAGGATGTCGTGAAACGCGCGCCAGTCAGCAATTCAAAAAGGTCGTAAAGTTTTTCGCGCTCGGTAAAAGTGTAGAGAAAGACCGTCATCGCACCGAGATCGAGCGCCATCGCGCCGATTCCCATCAAATGCGACGAGATTCGCGATGTTTCGCAACAAATCGTGCGGATCGCTTTGCCACGCGGCGGAATCTCCCAACCCATTAATTTCTCAACCGCCAGTGCGTAGGCGACGTTATTCGAGAGGGGCGCGAGATAATCGAGGCGATCGGTGTAGGGAACGAACTGATTGTATTGCATGTTTTCGGCGATTTTTTCGTCGCCGCGATGAAGAAAACCGACGTCGGGCGTCGCTTTGGTGATGATTTCTCCATCCAGCTCGAGCACGAGCCGCAATACGCCGTGAGTTGCCGGATGGGACGGCCCCATGTTGAGCACCGTCTTCTCACCGATGTCATCATCGGCGTGGCGCAACTTCGCATCGGCCGCTACGACCCGCGTCACCGGATCAGGCGATTCAATCTCGCGCACTGTGAAAGCCATAAGATCGACAATTGCATTTATGCTCGCGAGTGACCCACCGCGCGCAAGTATAAAAGTGACAGACGCGTTTTGTTCTGGGGAGCACAGGCTGCTAGCCTGTAGTTCGCGGCGGCCTCGCCGCGAACCGATTGAAATCGACGTCTGCCTGTTACGCAAATGCAGGCGGCCAGCGGCCGGCCGCTAAAGGCCAGCTGTGCTCGCCAAAAACGTAGACACCCGCCTACCAAATGCGCTCGCGCGGCGGCGGGATCGCGATTAACTACGAGAGCTATGAAGAAAATCGCGCTGCTATTTGCGGGACAAGGTGCGCAGGTTGTCGGAATGGGGCGCGATTTGTCGGAACAGTTCCCGGGAGCGGCCGAATTAATTTGGAAAGCAGACGAGATTCTTGGACGCAAAGTGAGCGAGATTGCGTGGGACGGGCCGATCGAAGAACTGACCAAGACTTCGAATTGTCAGCCGGCGCTGTTCGTTCATGGGCTTGCCTGCTGGTCGATCTTACGCGAGCTGGCTGGCGATTTTCCCGTGGGCGGCGCCGCGGGCTTGTCGTTAGGTGAAATGACTGCGCACACCGCGGCTGGCATGTTTGATTTCGAAAATGGGCTGAAACTTGTGCAGAAACGCGGTGAATTCATGGACGAAGCTTGCGCCGCAACCATCGGTGGAATGGCGGCGTTGATCGGCGGCCTGGAAAATGACGTGCGCCGGTTGGCGGCGGACGAAGATGTGGACGTTGCCAACATCAACGCTCCAGGGCAGATCGTAATTTCGGGCGAACTTGCAAAAGTGGAAGCCGCAGTCGGTGTCGCGAAGGAGTATGGCGTTCGCCGTGCGACGATGCTGAACGTTGCCGGCGCGTATCACTCCCGTTTAATGGAGAGCGCCTACCAAAAGCTAGGCGCGGCGCTTCTCCATGTCCCGGTGCGACCGCCGCGTTTTCCAGTGATTAGTAATGTGACCGGTTTGGAAGCAACAACCCCGATCGAGATTCGCCGCACGTTGCAGGATCAAGTTACGAGCACCGTGCGCTGGACTGATTGCATGGAGCGACTGTTCAACCTGGGCTGTGAATCGTTCATCGAGCTTGGCCCGGGCGGTGTGCTGGCCGGGTTGGTCAAACGCACGCTCAACGACGTTGATGTTGTTTCAGTGAGTGACGCGGAATCGGTTCGAGCCTGTGCGAACAAAATTCGCGAATCGAACTAAACTGGCGGTCTCGAGAAGATGGAGCGCGGGCAGATAAAATCGACATCTACTCTTGTGCAGCGTGGCGCCGAACACTTCGGGATGCCCGGACGCATTGAATTTATCCTGGCGCTCGTACTTTTCGTGTTCGCGATTGCTTTAAGCGTCCTGAACGTGCTGTATCAGCCATTTAACAGCGACGAGATGCAACATCTTCACGTCATTTGGGAATGGACGCGCGGGCTGCTGCAATATCGAGACTCTTTCGATAATCACATGCCGCTGTTTCACATCGTGTTCGCACCCATCGCCGGGCTCATCGGCGAGCGCCCGACCATTCTCTACTGGATGCGCTTGACTCTCTTGCCGATGTATTTTGTCTCGGCCTGGTGCACCTACGAAATTGGGACCCGGCTTTTCTCTCGGCGCGCGGGTATCTGGGCGACACTCAGCCTTGCCTTCTTCGGCGGCTATTATTCGCGCGGCATCGAGTTCGGAACGGACAGCTTGTGGACGCCGATTTGGCTATTGTGTATCACTGTTTTGATTCGGGGCCGAATCAGCGCAAGCCGTTCACTGGTCGCGGGTCTTCTTCTCGGGCTTTGTTTCAGCGTCTCAATGAAATCGTCGCTCTTGCTGTTTTCGTTGCTGCTGAGCACGCCGTTAGCGCTTGCTCTGATCGGTCCCGAAAAGATGGGAGCATCGTGGGCTTATCTCGCTAAGTCGGCCGTGATTTTCCTCGGTGCCGGCGCGGCGGTTCCCGTGACGATCATGGTTTTCTTCACGGTCAAGGGTCTCTGGCGCGAATTCCGAAACGGTGTCTTCGACTTCAACTTCTTGGCGAATCAGATTTACAGGAACTTCATGCTTTATAAGAGTCATCCCGCGCTCGCGGCAATTATTTTCTTTGGTGGATTGTTTGTTGCGGTTCAGGTGTCGCAACGGATCATCCGCACGTCTCGTAATTCGAAGATGGCCTTTCCCCGCGTGTTAATTCTTTTGGTCAGTGTCGTTTATTTTCTCGCGCTTTGCGTCTTCTGGCCCCCGATTTCGCGAACTTATCTGCCGTTTTATCCACTTTGCTTCGTCATGGGCACCGGCGCATTGCTTCCTCTTCCGGGATTTCTAGCGGGCCAGGGACGTGGCGTTTTCAATGTGTTCGCGTTTCTGCCGTTGCCGGCTCTCGTCGCGCTGGTGGAATTTTCTCTTTCAGCTGGGACACAACCATTCTGGAAAGACCGGAACCGAAATGAAACCGATTTACTTCGCGGCGTGCTCGCGCTGACCGAACCGACTGATTACGTCTTCGATGCCAAAGGAGAAACTGTTTTTCGTCGTCGTTGTTTTCGTCCTGTTCTGGAACGGATTACAATGAAAGCCATCAAGCAGGGAATCATATTAGATGACGCTCCGCAGCGGTGTGTCGAGACGCACACGTGCGTGGCAGCGACGATAATGAGCCAGAGATTTTCAAAGACGACGCTACGTTTTGTGGAGCGCAATTATCTGTCCGTGGCTAACAATTTGCGGGTAGCGGGCGAAGCATTGAAGCCTTCGACCACAAATCCTAATCGATCCGATTTCGAAGTCGTGATTCCTGCGTCTTACAAAATCATTTCTCGCGACGGAAACGCGTCCGGAACACTTGACGGAGTGCGATACGATGGCGCGCGACTTCTTTCGGCTGGCCATCACACCTTTGTGTCAACGGCGACGTCCGGCGAGCTCGTTTTGTTATGGGCGCAAGCCGTTGATCGACATTTCACGCCGTTCGAGCATCATACTTTATCCGAGCGGTAATTCAGTTGCCGATTATGTTCTAATCCTATTGTATTGAGGATTGCTGCTCATGATCATTCCCACGTTCACCGCTGGATCCCGGTTGATGCTGATCGCGCCGCATCCGGATGATGAGGCGCTGGCTTGCAGCATCACTTTGCAACATGCGGTTCGCGCCGGCGCAGCCATTCGGGTGATTTACGCAACCGATGGCGACGATAATCCGTGGCCCCAGCGCGTGCTCGAACGCAAATGGCGGCTGAACGCAACCGATCGCAAACGCTGGGGCAAATTGCGCCGTGCTGAAGCGTTGGCGGCGCTGCGTGTTATAGGAGTTAAAGCCTCGGACGCGCGTTTTCTCGCTTTGCCCGATCAACAATTGACGGGTTTGTTGATGTCTGATTGTCGAGCCACGCTCAAACGTTTTGCGGCAATTATCGCCGATTGGGTGCCGACACATCTTCTCGTCCCGTCAATCGCCGACACGCATCCCGACCACAGCGCGCTGGCAGTAATGCTTCGGCTTGTGTTGACTGAATCGCTTTCGCTCGAACCGCCCTTGCTGATTTGGAGTTACGTCGTCCACGGCAAGAGCCGCGCGTTTTTCGATCGAGCGCTGCAAGTTCGACAATCAGAGCCCGAAGCGGCAACCAAACTTCAAGCGATCCGTTGTCACAAAACGCAGCTAAAATTGTCACGCCGCCGATTTCTGGGATACGCGGCGCGGCCCGAGCGTTTGGTCAAGCTGCGCACGCGCGAAGCGATCGCTGCCGATGGCTCGATTAGCGCGATTTCCAGACAACTAGATTCGCTGCGGATAAAGCTTCGCCTTTCGTCGAAAGCGATGAGGCCCGCGGAACCGGCGCTTTTTATTCTGGGACGTGACGGAGCCGGCGCGTTGCGTCGTCTAAGAATTCAAATTCCAATTCGCTCCTCTCGTGTCGAAGTGTTTGATTCTGCCATCCTAGAAAGCATTGCGATGGGCCGGTATCGCGGCGATTCTTTCGCAGGCGAAATCACGATTCCAATCGACATCTTTTTGCCGGCGCATACAATCTTCGTGAAGCTGGAACGGCGATCATGGTTTTTCGATGAGGCCGGCTGGCTCGAAGTTCCAGGCGCTGCCGTTCTTAAGCAGAGCGTTCAACCGGCGGAGGACGTATTGGAAGACCCTTCGCTCGCGATTCGTTAGGCAATTTCTTGCGAGCAGAGTTGCGCAGTGAAATCGTTGCCGTAGCCTTAAGAAATGACTTTCTCACAAAAAGTGGACGAAGATTTGACAGAAGCAATGCGCGCAAAGAATGCGAGCAAGCTCGGCGTCCTTCGCATGCTCAAGTCGGCATTGAAATATGCCGCGATTGAAAAATCGGGGGCGGAAGGCGAACTCACTGATGCGGAATCTGCACAAGTTGTGCGTAAACAGGTAAAGCAGCGGCAGGATTCGATCGAGAGTTTCGAGAAAGGCGGCCGGGCCGAGTTGGTGGCAAAGGAAAGAGAGGAATTGTCGATTTTACAGTCGTATTTGCCTCAAGCGATGAGCGCGGATGAGCTTGCGCAAGTCGTGCGCGAGACGATTGCCGAAATTGGCGCGACGTCCAAGGCGCAGATGGGCGTGGTGATGAAAGCGTTGCAGGCGAGAGCGAACGGCCGCGCTGACGGCAAGACACTGAGTCAGGAAGTGCAGAAGCAATTGAGTAGTTAAAAAGGTTGAAACAGTTACAAAGTTGAAAAGAGAATTGTTGGCTGGCCGTCTTTGTAGCCCTGTAACTCTTTTAACGATTTAACCATGCTTAGCGCGATCATCGTCGCGGCTGGGAGCAGCCGGCGGATGGGTTTCGACAAACTATTCGAGTCAATCGCCGGCAAACCGGTGATCGGGCATGCAATCGCCGCGTTTGAGAACACAAGCTCGGTTTCTGCAATCATCATCGTCGCTCGCGAAGCTCGGCATCCTGAACTGGAGAAGCTCGTACGCGACCAAAATTGGAAAAAGATCCAATCGATCGTCGCTGGCGGCAAACACCGGCAGGATTCAGTTCGCGCTGGCCTGGCAAAGCTGGGCGAAGATGAAGGCTATGTCGCTGTGCACGATGCCGCGAGACCGCTCGTGACCGCGGAGCAAATCGAGCGGGTCTATCAAGCTTGCCGCGAAAAGGGTGCAGCCGCGTTGGCGGAACCGATCACTGACACACTCAAGCACGCCGATGTTGACCTCGTTGTCACCGGCTCGGTGGATCGGAACCAACTTTTCGCCATGCAAACGCCGCAGATTTTCGAGAGAAAGCTCCTCGAAGAAGCTTATCAAGCCATTTCCGCGGAGGGAATTTCGATTACGGATGAAGTTTCCGCCGTCCAGAAGCTCGGTCGCAAACTTGTTCTCGTGCCGAACGAGCAACCCAATTTCAAGATTACTTATCCGCGCGATTTGCCCCTCGCTGATTTCGTTCTGCGGCGAAGAAGCAAGCGGACCTAGGAGTTGGAGGAGTTTACGGCTGAAACTCCGAAAGCTTTCGCGAGCGAGTGGGACGGCGGGCAGGCAGCTCGCCCGCTCAGCGTGAAATATCAGCCTGGCTGAGAAGTTTGAAGCCGGCGCCGGTCAAAACCGACGACGCGCAATCATTGTCGTCCACGTGTAAGGCGAGCGCGGCAAGCCCGCGCGGCCGGGTCAGCAATGGATAGGTGAAATGGACATTTACTTCCGCAGTGAACAACGTGGCTAGAAGTTTCGCCAGCTGCGTTGCAACCTCGCGCATTTCCACCACCACCACTTCGCACATTCCAAATGCAACATTGTTTTGTCGGAACAACTGTTCCACACCTTCCGGATCGCTCACGATGATCCGCGCGATCGCCGAATCGGTCGATTCCGAAACGCTCATTGCCACAACATGGCAATGATGAGAACTGAGGAGTTTTACCACCTCGAGCATGGCGCCCACTTTGTTTGGCAGAAAGACCGAGAATTGCCTTACGACCGGTCCGTCTATTCTTGAGGTTGTTTCTGGTAAATCGAGTGGCATTGGCGCTGAGAGGCCGCGTGCAAGATCGGACCTCCCCCTTTGCCCGAATATCTCATTGGCGATCTTTTCTTGGCAAACCAATATTGGCGGCGAGGCGGCCGCCGCACTTTCAACGGATTCTGACTGTTCATTTTGCGACGCCGCTTTACATTCGCTCCCCGAAGATGGAGCCGGAGAACGAACTGATTGCGCAACGACGCGAAAAACTGAGAGCGCTGCGTGCGCTAGGCGTAGAGCCGTTTGGCGCCGCTTTCGAGACTTCGGGTTCGATTGCGGAGATTCGGGAAAGATTCAAAGAGGGCGAAACGTTTCGGGTGGCTGGCCGAATCACTGCTCATCGCGATATGGGCAAAAGTCACTTTGTCGATCTTCGTGACGCGACCGGGCGGATCCAGCTCTATTTTCACGTGAAAGAGATCGGCCCGGAGGCGATGGAAATCTTTCATCTTGTCGATCTTGGCGATTTCATTGGCGTCGAGGGAGTTTGTTTTTTGACCAAAACTAGCGAGCTGACGCTGAAAGCGCGCTCGTTTCAAGTGCTGGCGAAATCGTTACGACCGCTGCCGGAGAAATGGCATGGCTTGCAAGATGTCGAAGCTTGTTATCGGGAGCGATATCTCGATCTTGTTGCGAACGAGCAGTCGCGCGACATCTTCGCCAAACGCATCCTAATGGTGCGCGAGACGCGCCGCTTTTTCGAAGAGCGCGGTTTTTCGGAAGTGGAGACGCCGATTTTGCAAACTGTTGCCGGCGGCGCCGCGGCCCAGCCCTTCAGCACCCATCACAAAGCGCTCGATCTCGATCTTTATCTGCGGATCGCGCCTGAGCTGTATTTGAAACGCCTGCTCGTCGGCGGATTCAACAAGGTCTTCGAATTGAATCGCAATTTTCGGAACGAAGGAATTTCACGAAAGCACAATCCGGAGTTCACGATGCTCGAAGTCTACTGGGCCTACGCCGATTTCGAGAAAATGGCGAATCTGGTGGAAGAACTCATTTGCCATCTGGCGGAGAAAATTTGCGGCTCACTGCAAATCGAGAATCGAGAAGTCGCTGGCAGGGTCACTCGCACGATTAGCTTAAAGCGGCCGTGGCGCCGTGCGCGCTACCACGATTTAGTGCGCGAAGTTGCGGGAAAAGATTGGTTTGAAATAACCAGTGAAGAACGACGGGAGCGCGCGGCCAGTGAATTCAAATTGGAGATCCTGTCCCGGCTCGCCGATTTCGAAGTTACGCAGCGAGTCTTTGAAAAGCTCGTCGAGGAAAAAACATTCGATCCACTCTTCGTCACGCATTGTCCGAAGGAACTGGTCCCGCTGGCTAAGCAGAATGCTACCGATCCTTCACTGGTCGACGTTTACGAACTGATCATTAATGGAGTCGAGATTTCGCCTGGTTACACCGAGCTGAACGATCCCGACGCGCAGCGCCAGAGGTTGCTTGATCAGGCGGGTGAGGAGACACAAAAGATCGACGAAGACTTTTTGCTTGCCCTCGAGCACGGGATGCCGCCGGCAGGCGGATTTGGCATCGGGATGGATCGGTTATCGATGTTGTTTACGGGCGCGGAATCGATCCGAGACGTAATTTTGTTTCCGCTACTGAAACCGAAGAAGGAGTAACGTAGATCGGCTCGCTCCGTCGGATGCAGTGCATTCAAGGACGGTGCGTTCCACCCGAAACCGGCGTGCAAATCGAGCGCGCTTCGAGATTATCGATCCGCCTTCGATTTCGCCGACGGCGAACCCGTTGCTCCCGGCGACGCCGTTGCCGAAGGAGTTGGTGACGGAGACGGGTCCTCATGTAAGCGAACGGAAGCTGTCTGGCTCTTTTTCTGCAAGTCGGCGCCATCTTTTGTAAGACTTAAATGTTTCGACTGAAAGCGGGGATCCTCGTTGCTGCCGCTGTCCTTATTCGCCTCCGAGACGATGCTATTGATCGGATCAATGCGTACATTAAGAAGACTGCCTTGAAACTTGGGATCCACGCCGCTGGTGGGAAGCTTCTGACCGTCTTTCAATTCGATGACCTTCTCGTGTTGCGCACCGGGCTTTCTCTTTAGGATCGGAAATCCGTTCGCGTCCGTGCCTAAAGGGGTTGATTGATCATCCTGGCTGCTGGGGGTGGCGGAGTAATTTTGGGAGTTGGTAGCTGAGCTGGACGCAGTGTTCGTGGGTGCCGCCTGAGTGCCGGTCTGGTTGCCAGAGCTCCCGCCCTGAGTTGATCCAGCATCTGGAGTTGGCTCAGCGATCGCATAAGAAATCAATCCGACGGAGCCGATGAAGATTATGAATAGGCGCACGCTAACCGGTCTCATGTTTTGATACGATACGCTCCGGACCATTGAATACGCTCCGTCCTTAAAATCAAGAAATTTCCGATCGTAGCGCTCGTGATCGAAAGTCAGCTTCGAGCGACCCGCTCCTAATTTTGCGGGGGATCACTCGCTCCGCTCTTTCTTGGTATTCCAAAGATGGAAAGTATAAGTGAACACGATGTAACCGAGGACGCGATGGGGACTATCGTTCGTCACGTAAATTGCGGGGTTGAATTGGAAATCGCGCGTGAGGTTGCAAGTGAAGCCGATAGTGGACGAGTTACCCGAGCCGCTTTGAAAATCGACCTGCGCCCGCCATGTGTTGTTGAAATCGTAGGCGTAGCCGACGATCGCCTCATTGCGAAAATCGACATGAGCTGCGCCGACGATGAACTTGTGATGTTCGCCATAATAGCCGGCCTCGATAAACGGCTGGGGGTCGACATGACTGTGCGGCGACCAATTCACAAATCCAATTGAGAGCAGATAAGGATCCTTTTGGATCAGGGCCAGTTCCGTCCCGAAAATTAACTCGTTAGGCTGGAACCCTTTGAAAACTGCGATCTCCGCCCACTTGGTCAGTCCCAGCTCGGCTTGAATTTCATATGGGTTGCCGATCCGCTCGTCCTGGAATTGCGGACTCAATGAAAGATCGCCTTCCCCTTGCAGGTCCGGCGTCACAATTTGGTTGAGACCTTTGGTTGTCGCGAAAGAGGAAGGCGTGATTGCGGCGACAAGCAAGACAATCTCCGCGAGATTGTCGATCTTCACGAGTCGTGACATCCCGCAACTTTATTGGCCTTCGAGTATAGGTCGAGCTTGGATAATCTCTAGGCTCGAAACGGGTCCGGCCCGGCATACGCGAGAACGCCGCTACGGTTGCGCTGTCACCCATTCCACGGCAAAGCGAGCGACCTGCCGCGCGTTTTCGAGATTCAATTTCTCTTTGATATGGGTGCGATGTGCTTCCACCGTTTTGGGGCTCAAACGCAGTTGGCTGGCGATGTCGCGCACTTCGCGGCCTTTGCCAATCAACTCAAGAATTTCCAGTTCGCGGTCCGTCAATGTGGCGATGGGCGCGGCCGATTCTTCCTCGGAATTAGTCATCATTTGCTTTGAAATCACCGGGCTCAAGTAACGCCGCCCGCTTAAAACTTCGCGAACCGCATCGCCGATTTTTTCAATCGCTTCCTGTTTAATGATGTATCCCGTCGCCCCGGCCCGGAGCGCGCGCAGCGCATAAAGTGATTCCTCGTGCATGGAGAGAACGAGAACCGGCATGTGGGGAAATTCCGACCGGATATTTTTGGTCAATTCGACGCCGCTGGCTCCGGGCAGGCCAATATCGACAATGACGAGATCGGGTCTTTCCTTGCGAATGAGGGCCATGCCATCGGCCGCTTCGCCAGCTTCGCCGCAAACAACGAAGCCCTGGTTCGAATTAATAATGCGGCCCAGACCTTTGCGCAAAACAGGATGATCGTCCACGATCACAATTCGTTTTGCTCGCCTATGGTTCTGCTCTCGAGAGGCCGGCTTCGATTTTGCGGGAGCCAGGTACAAACTGCCTGCCGCCGCATTGGGGCGTTTCATCAAAACAGCACTCTCTCACGAAACAATCGCCAAGCGCGAGACAAATTCGATTGTTGGATAAGAACAAGAGATTTCGCGGTTCGCATCACCATTCTTCGTTTTCTCGCTTTCCCTCACACGCGGCCAGCGGTGACCCTGGAATCAAACCGGGCGAGAACAAGCGGTCTAACCGGCGTGTGATGCTTTACCCGGCCCGTCCTGCCAGCCATTGCACGGCAAAACGCGCGACTTGACGCGCATTTTGCAAAGCGAGTTTCTCCTTAATGTGGGCGCGATGCGTTTCCACGGTTTTCGGACTTAAATGCAGCGCGGTTGCGATCTCCCGGACATCGCGTCCTTTTCCGATGAATTCCAAAATCTCCAGTTCGCGGTCGCTCAATCCATCGACCGGGTTCGCTTTCGCTTCGCCCGCGCCGTACGCGACTTTTGCGATCACCGTTGCGGACATGGCTGGGCTGAGATAGGGCCGTCCGGCGAAGATTTCCCGGATTGCGGAGACAACGCTATCGAGCGCCTCTTGCTTCATGACATAACCTTGCGCGCCGGCGCGCATCGAACGCAAAGCGTAGAGCGACTCGTCGTGCATCGAGAGCACGAGAATCGACAGTTTCGGAAATTCCGCGCGAATATTTTTGATGAGCTCAATGCCGTTCGCGCCGGGCAAGCTAAGATCGGCAATTACTAGGTCGGGCGCGATCTGGCGAATTACGTCCATTGCTTCGGCGGCGTTGCCGGCTTCTCCACAAATCGCCAGGCCGTTGTTTGAGTTGATCAACTGTTCGAGCCCTTTTCGAAAGAGCGGATGATCGTCCACGATCACGATCCGCTTTACGTCCGGCGGATCGCATTTCGGATTTTTGTTGACCGAGCGGGACCGCTTCATCTCGGTGCGGGCAAATAGCAAACAACACGGGTGCCGCCTTTTCTGGGAGACTCGACTTCCAGGCGCCCACCGGCGGAGTGAGCGCGATATTTCATGATGTGAAAACCCAATCCTTTTGTCTTGTTTGACTCGCTCGGAACTCCGACGCCATCATCGGCTATACTCAGGACGATTTCTTTTCTCGATTGCTTCAGCCGGACCACGATTTGTGTGGCTTGGGCATGCTTGTTGGCGTTGATCACGGCTTCGCGCGCGATGCGATAGAGCTGCAACGCAATTTCGTCATCAGTGATGTGCAGCGGCTCTTTGATTTCGAGTCGGCAGGGCGTCTTCCAAATTTCCCGATCAACCAGATCTTGGAGGGCGTCCATCAATTTTGCAGAATCGGCATCGACCCGGTGTAAAGCGTGAGAAAGATCGCGCGCGTCGTTCGCGGCGTCGTTTACCAACTGTGCGATTTTTTCGATGTCATTTGCTTCGATAACGCGATGATTCTTTAACCGGAGCGCGATCGAGCGGGCCATGAACGCAACAGCGGTCAAATGCTGGCAAAGTCCGTCATGCAATTCCTGGCCGAGGCGCTGTTGCTCGCGATCGCTGATTTCCAGGATTTGGCCTTCAAGTCCGCGGCGTCGTTCGATCTCCCGTTCTAATTCCTTGTTCGCCGCGCGCAGTTCGCGTGTCCGCTCACGGACACGTTCTTCTAACTGGCTTTTCGATTTCGTCAGCGCGGCTTCTGCATGTTTGCGCTCGGTAATGTCGTTGTTTGTTTCGAGTACGGACGCGCGATTTCCCTGCGCATTGCGGTCCAACGCCCAGCGCGAAAATATGGTAAGGCGCGTGCGGTCGCGCCGGGTATGCACGACTTCGCCTTCCCAGCGGTTGTCGCGGTGAAGCTTTTCGTAGATTCTCTGAAGCGGCTCGGAGTGTTGCGTTTGTAACAACGCGTGGATCACTTTGCCCAGCGCTTCGCCTCGGGTGTAGCCGTAAATTTTTTCCGCGCCGTTGCTCCAATAGGTGATGCGGTCTTCCGTGTCGCGAACGATGATGGCGTCGTTGCTCAGGTTCAGCAGTCGCGCCTGCTCGGCCAGCCGTCGCTCGTGCTGCGTCCTTGCCGCTGCGCCATCAACCCCGAACTGTGGCTTGGCTTTGTGCTGAGTCGACCGCCGCTGTGCTCCCACGTTTTTCGTTTTTCGTTTCGCGGGCATAGCACCTTTTACCTACTTGGTCTGGGCGGCTTTACTGAGTTCAAACCGCGATTCAAATGTAGCTGGAAGTCCGTTAAATGCCTAGAAGATCATCGCAAGCTATGTTCCCGCGTTAGGCCAGGTTCGAACCGGACGAACCGCGCTTGAGAAACTTGTACTTGTTTGAGGAGACGCACTGTCAGCCTAAGCCGCGCTCAATTCGGATGGACCAACTGTGCGACGGCGATTCATTCTCCGCGCTGGCGGGTGTACACCGGCGAGATACTGTGCGTCGAAGGCGCGCAACGCTGTTTCCACTGTGGGACCGATTCCAAGGATGCCTTCTTCCACACTCCGCCCGAGAAGTGCGATCCAAAGCTCACCGCGGACGGACAATTGCGGCCGGCGCACTGCCGACGGACTGCCCGGATGCGCAGTGCAGTAAAGTTCCATTCCTTCCATCGCCGCCATTACTTGATCGCCAATGCGGCGCCCCTTCGAGCTCGTCCCGTGATTCTTCATTCCATCCTCAAAACGCGCTGTTTGCCGAGGTTGGATGTGAGCTTTTTCGGTAGAATGCGGATTCCAGGCTGTTGGACTGCGTTGCACGAGGGCCGTAGGATTTTTACCTATACGTAAGCTTGCCGTTCGTCTGATTGCGGCATTGATGTTCGATTCGCCATGCTCCGGCTGTGGCGCTCTTGTATCCGATTGAATTTCCCGACCGAGAGAAGCTTGAGATTTTGCAGCGCCTCGATCATTACCGCAAATGGCGTTCCTTGGACGAGACACGTTATTGCCTCGCGTGCAGCAAGGTCATGGAAGGCCATCATATTCAGATTGTGGGCGGTACCCGCGGCAGCGGACCGCTGCGCTTGATTTGTGCGACCCGCGGTTGCCATTCCATTCCGATGGATTGGGTGCTGCTAACCGATGAAATGCTCGCGAGGATGTCGATCTTGGAAGAGGAGCCTCGCACCGAGCTGGCGAAATCTCGAAGCGTTGGGCGCGAGAATTTTGCCGGCCGATTGCGTAAGTTCGCGACTCAGTTTCGGCGAGCGGCTTAGCTGCCGGTTCCAAGTCCAACGCGCGTAAGGATTTGACCTACCGCTCAACCGGTGTCTGCCCCGATTGCAGGTCCTCTGGCGCTTCCCCATGTTTTAAGTGCGCAAGGAGTCGTAACGAAATGGAACAAAAACAAACTCGTTAGGGAGACAAGATATGTTGAAGCCAAGCCTTGATTACAATACGTCCGCCTTCGCTTCTGACGAAGTGCTCATGGAGGCGATTACCGACCGTCAACCACAAGCTCTACGCGAATTTTATTCGCGTCACGGAAGCAGACTCAAATCCGTCATCGGCAACGTAGTGCACGAAGAGGGTGATGCTGACGACGTTTTGCAGGACATCCTGATACAGATTTGGCGCGAAGCCGGCCATTACTCGCCCAAAGCCGGCAAGCTGCTTGGCTGGGTGGTCACGCTGACACGGCGTCGCGCGATCGATCGGTTGCGACGGAAACAGGCTTATTGCCGCGCGAAGGAACGCTACCAAAACCACGTCGAGCAGCTGCCCCAGGCCACGCCGCAGCTGCGCGGCTCAGATATGGAGATTGAGCGGACCGATTTGCGGCGATTCTTGCACAAACGGTTAAATGATTTGCCGCATTACCAACGCGAAGCGATCAAGCTGGCATTCTTTACCGGAATGAGTCATCGCGAAATTGCCGCCGTGACCGGTGCGCCGCTCGGCACCGTGAAAACCAGACTTGAGTTAGGCCTGCAGAAATTGACCCAGTCGCTGCGACCGATCCGCCACAAGATTTGAGAATGCCTAGCGGAAAAATTGAGGGCGCCGGGGCTCCGTAAACGGTCTCAAGGAAAATCGGAGCTCCCGGCGAGGGGTTTAGCGACTCGCCCATGACTTGTCGATCCTTTATTTGAAAGAAATCTGGAGCCGTCTGAGCTGTAATTCTGTGAACTCTGTGCTATTTTTGGCGGCAAATGGATAAGCCTCAAATCACCGCCTACCTTAAGACCTATTGCGGCTGGAGCGCCGGCGTGCGCGCCGTCCTGGCCAAATACAATCTGCCCTACACGGAAAAAGACATCATCCAGAATCCCGCTTTTCGATGGGAGATGGAAACGAAAAGCGGCCAGCCACTTTCACCGTGCGTCGAAATTAATGAGAACATGCTCGCAGACGTGAGCGGCGAAGACGTCGAGAAGTATTTGATCGACAATAAGATTGTGCAGGCAAGCGACGCGCAAACAGAAGTGCCGCTCAATGCGCCCTGTCCGACCGAGCAACACGAGAGCGAAGTGAAGCTCAATTTCTAAATCGTTAAAGCGTTGAAGAGTTGAAACGTTACAGCGACTTGCGCTTCAACGCTTCATCGCTCTAACTCTTCAACGATGAAATTCTTCGCCCGCTCCGGCTCGCGAAAAAAGAAGCGCGGCAAACTCTTTCGCTACGGGTGGAAGCTAGCAGTTCTCATCTTAATCGGCGGCGTTGGTCTTGCCGTTTTCCTTTTTTACGGCGCGTGGGCCGCAACTTTCGACATGAAAAAAGTAGGCGCCATGCCGGAGCGCAGCACTGTCTTCGATATCGACGGGAAAATTTACAGCCGCCTCGCAGGGGCAAACCGCCTCCGAATCTCGCTCGACCAGGTCTCGCCCCTTTTCATTAACGCGTTGCTTGCACGCGAGGATACCCGTTTCTATCAACATCCTGGCATCGATTGGCATGGCATTTTGCGGGCGCTTGTTCGGGACGTTTTGACCGGCTCGGCCAAGGAAGGCGCCAGCAGCATTACCCAGCAACTCGCGCGCAATAGTCTGCCGCTCGGCGGCCGTACTATCAGCCGCAAGTTGCTCGAAGCGATGGTTGCCCTCCGGATCGAGCGCGAGTTTACCAAGAAACAAATTCTCGAGCTTTACGTGAACCGGATTTATTTCGGCTCCGGTTGTTATGGCGTTGAGACCGCATCGCAAGCTTACTTCGGCAAGAACGCGTCGGCGCTGAATCTCTCCGAAGCGGCCCTCCTGGCCGGTTTGATTCGAAGTCCGAACCGCTTTTCGCCGTTAAAAAATCCTGAAGGCGCCGCTCTTCAACGCGACGCCGTGTTGGATCGGATGGTTGAATTGAAAAAAACTTCCGCAGCCCAAGCTACCCAGGCCAAGCTCGCCAAAGTCAACGCCCATCCCAAACGCCTCCTCCAGATCCAGGAAAATTACGCGATGGACGCAGTCCAGCGCGATTTGAACACGATCCTTACCCAGGACCAGATCGACAACGGTGGTCTCTTTATTTACACCACGCTTGATCCTGCGGTGCAAAACGCCGCCCAACAGGCGCTCGAGACGCAGCTCACCAAGATCGAGCGCCAATCGAATTTTCGTCATCCGCTGAAAGCGAATTATCAGCCGCCGGAAAACGGCGAGGATTCCGCGATGCCGTATTTGGAGGGCGCGGTCGTTTGTATTGACAATCTCAGCGGGGGCATCCGTGCGCTCGTCGGCGGTCGCGACTATTCGCAGAGCAAATTCAATCGCGCCCTGCCTCCCGCTAATCGTCAGGTTGGTTCCGCGTTCAAACCTTTCGTTTACACGATTGCGTTCACCCAGGGTCTCTTACCCGGGGCGGCGATCAGCGACGGACCTATTCAACCGGGCGAAATCGAAGGCGCGGGCAATTGGTCGCCGGGAAATTCCGATGGTACCTATGGCGGCATTCAACCTTGCTCGTACGGCTTGATTCACTCGCGCAACACGATGAGCGTCCGCGTTGGCCAACTCGCCGGACTTGATTCCGTGCAAAAGGTCGCGACCACACTCAACCTCGGCGAAAATATTCCGCACGGTCCTGCCATTTACATCGGTTCGTTCGAAACGAACCTCAAAGATCTCACTGCGGCTTACACCGTTTTCCCGAATGCTGGAGTTCGCAAACAGGCTTACGTCGTCGAACGCATCGACGATCCGGAACATCGGCCGATTTATCGCGCCGCTCACATTTCCGCGCCTGCATTGGACCCGAGCGCGGCCTGGATGACTTCGCAGTTAATGGAAGAAGTTCTCACCCGCGGCACGGCAGCAGCGGCGCGTTCGTTAGGCTTCAAATTACCCGCCGCAGGAAAAACCGGCACGACTAACGATTACAAGGACGCATGGTTCCTCGGTTATACGAGCACGTTGACTTGCGGCGTTTGGGTCGGGTTCGACCAGCCGGTGACCATTATACCGCGCGGCTACGGCGCCGCCCTTGCGCTCCCCGTCTGGGTGCAGGTGATGAACAAAGGCGCGCAGCGCTATCCGCCGCAAGATTTGCAGCCGACCATGCCGATGCAACATGCCCTGGTTTGTTCGCTTTCCAATCATCTGGCGACCACTGGTTGCGAAGCAGCGGGAACGGCATACGAAATCGATCTGCCTGCCGACAAAGTTCCCACCGTCGGGTGTGAGGTGCATGGCGGCGAGCAAATGCAGTTCGCACAGAAACTGGACGATCTCGGGCGCAAAGCCGCCATTTTCCCGAACAAACTGTTTCAATCATTCAAAAAATTCTTTGGTGGCAAATAGGGTAGCGCATCTGGGATGGAGCCGTGCCGGTTGTGGTTGTAGCGCAAAGGCGGTTTGAGAATTCAAATTTCACTTTGGAAATCCTTTCTCTCTCTCGCCGGTAAATAAGCAGGCCGTTCCAGCAACGTGAGCGGGCGCACGTGGCGTGACGATTTCACTTGCGGCTTCGCCGATGAATTGCCACGAGTGCGCGAAGATCTTTTCCCGGGCGTGATGGTATTACGCAGGATCTATATATACTTTCCGCGTGAAATCCAACATCGCGATTCGTTGCACGCCAGCAATGGCCGCGGGCGTTGGGGATACGTTCTGGAGACAAGTGAAACAGCCGCGGAGCGTAGATTCCATAAGAGCTTATCTCAACGCGCAAATGAAAATGGAGATATAGCGGCGAGTAAACTACCGGAAAAGAAAAAGGACTAATGCCAAGAAATATCGCATCTGCCGCCTAGTCCAGCACAAATTCTGGCACACGACGCGCGACCGATTAACCCCCGAGCAAAGCGAGCGAAGCACGTCGCCTTTGTGAATTAATTGGTCAACCCGAATCGAAGCCGACAAATCCTATTATTGATCTATAACTGCTGGATCTTATATCCGCGCTTTTCCAGCAGGGCGATCACGCCGTGCGGACCGCTAAAATGTAAAGCTCCGGCGACAATCATCGTTGGTGTTCCCGATTTGATCTCGGTCTCGATTCTCGGGATCCACAGCGCGTTTCGGTGGTCAATGAGTCTCCACCAAACTGATGGCGCTTCTTTCATTTTCGGAGCCTCCATCGCGTAGAGATGTTCAACATCGCCGTTGCGCCAGGCTGCCAGTTCCTCCGGGAATCGTTTCGCGGACTCGTCTGCGTAAATTAACGTTTGCAACAAAAACACTTCACTTTCGACGTCATTCATATCGGAGAGCACCTTGACGTGTTCGTTTACGCTCTCAATCCCGCCAACTGGACAGCTGCGCATCTTCGCTTCTTCGAAAACATGACTGTCAATGCCATACTCATGGTGGAACGATTCAAATCCAGGGTGATGCAGCAAGAACATGGCGATCGCCCACGGTTTAAGTTCTTGCCAGACGCGCAGCCGGCCTCCAGGGGTAATCTTCATTAAATACGCGTAAGTTTTCGGATCTATCTTATCTTTAATCAGGGTCCCTCTTGGATACCTTGCCACCTCTGAAATCTTTCTCGTGAGCAGGTCGTCTCGTCGTGGATCGGTTTCGAACCAAAACTGGTGCGACTGCTTGATCGCATCTTCGACCACGGGCGCGAGCCGATAATCGGCCAAGGTGAGAGAATGGATTGATCCCAGTAAGTAAAGCGGCGCACGCGCATTGGTGACGCGCCAGAGACAATGCTTGCCCGGCGTTGGATTTTGCGCCGCGCACGCGCGGGTTGTGATTACAAGCAGGCCAATTACAAAAGCAATGCGGCCAGCCACTCTTTGCCGAACAAATGGGAGAAACATAATACTAGAGCGCTTCGTTGTGGCCGCCGGTGGCTGAGCTATTCTTGAGAGCGGTGGAATTAGCAACGCGCCACCAGCGAATTGAAACGAATGTGCACAGTAATCCCAAAAGAAGCAACCATACCGCCAGCAACGCAAGCTGCGGAAAGATCAAATAATACGTCGGGTCAAGCTCCACTCTTACGGTGCCTTGAGAGCCTGCGAAGGTCGACGGAAGCCGGTTGATTTCTAACTCCAGGTCGTAGTCTGTTCGCGGTTCCATGGCGCGCGTAAAAAGGATCATTGAACCAAAGCCGTTAGTGAATCTCTCGTGTTCAACTGGCAGCGTGGCGTATGCCAAAACCACTCCGCCAGTCCTCAAGATGGCTTTTCCTGAAATTTGCTCGAGATCTTTGTGCACTTTGCGGACTTTCTCAGATGCGTCGTACGAATATTGAATCTCGACGTCGTGATCGCCCTTCTCGGTCACTGAGAAATGTACGTTGACCGATGAACTGTCCTCGAGATAAACAGGATACTCGAAAGCGGTAGCGCCGAAAGCGCCGCGGCTGTATGCCCAGTATAGGCAAGATAACGTGGCCCCCAAAAACAACATCGCGATCGCGGCCGAGAGTTTCACGGCTTCGCGCAACGATTTCGCAATCTCAAAACTTGAGGGAGACATGGCTCATCAGGTGGCGCGCTGAAATCGAATTTTGCTGCAACTTTAACGACATAACGCTAGAAAAAGGACTCGTAAGGCTAACGAATACACTAGTGGTCCGAAAGGGGTCGACTCCGAAAGTGGTGTCGGATGGCACGGCCACAAGTCGTTGTAGTCGTGACAACACGACTGGACTCCTTACATAAGCCGGCTAATACTTTATTTATCGACTTCATCGTTGTGCAACGCGCAAATTTCAATGAACCATCGCCGCTACTGTATCGCCGTTGCCATGCAGGTCTTTCCGCCGCCGCCGGCGCCGCCTGAGAGTCCTCCAACGTCGAAATTACCGCTGCCCCCAAATGGATAGTCAGAATAGCTGGAGGAGGCACCACCGTCATAAGAATACCCAAAACCGCTATACCCAGCACCGTAATATGACCCTCCACCACCGCCGCCGCCTCCGCTGCTGTCATCGGAAGAGGTAAAGTTTGTTCCCCAATTTGGATTCCATCCGGCCCACGATCCCTCGGCGTCGTAGATGTTTCCGGTATTCGGATCTTCCCAACCAACCCAGTTGCCTTGAGCATCCCAGATGTTGCCAGTGTTAGAATCCACGGGGTTGTAATGCATGTCGTACCCGAGCGCACTATTGAGAATGTTAAAACCGGGGCCGCCGCCCATGTCAATCCCATCGTTCCCGGCCGTTGCCGAAGCATCATAAAACGCGCTTAGAACCACTAGGTCTTGCTCAGGCGTTAATCCTATGTTTCCCCAACTCTCATAGCCTGATGGTACAGAAGCGATGACCGTGAAAGTTGGCCCAGCCGTATATTGGAACCAAGTTTGCCCGCTTTGCGATTGCGGGTCGGTGACGCCAAAATACCAGGCGAAGTCTGTCACATAGCCGCCCTCGGGTGGTACGCGTCCCCGCCAAAAGTCCAATCCCATAGGATCACCAGCATTTAACGCGTTGTTCCCACAAAAGCGATAGAGATGCGTTGGATCACCGCTGAAGCGAATAGGGTCAGTTTGCATGAAGACACCCATCGACGGGAGTTGCATCCGATTGCGGTAGTCGTTCAATCCGGTTTCCTGCGTCCACAGTTGCCCATGGAAAAGATGCCGGATACCACAAGCCGACGAGCCAATTTGCGATCCGCTGGCGTTGTAAAAGGTCGGTAGCCCTGTACGGCTGTAAGTGTAACTTTCGAGCAGATGACCGGAAGCGTCGCTTACGTGTGAGGTGTTTCCGAGAGCGTCTTGAAAATAGAGAGTTGTAGTTCCCGTGCTGATACGCTCCACGATCTCACTCCTCCCGCCGTAGACATATGCGTTGGCGGGCACGCCTGCACCTGGTGCGAATTCCTCAATCAAATTCCAGCCGTCCCAGACGTTGTACGTCGTCGCTCCATTCAGAGTACGGCTAATTTCACGATTCAGGCCGTCGTACTTGAATGTCTCGGTGGTCGATCCGTTGGTTGCGCGAGTCATCCGATTTTGGGCATCATACGTATATGTCCAGGTGCTGTAAGTGGCTAGGTTGCCGTTGTTATCATAGCCAACGGTGTTTCCGTTAAAAGTCGTATACTCGTTGAGATTATTAGTTGCGTACGTGCCCACGCCATTCACGCCGGTACGGTTGCCATTAGAATCGTAATCAAACGTGGTCGCTGTCCCGTTGATTGTCTCCGAAGTTGATTGCTGTGCCAGATCGTACGCCTCCGTCTTAGCGGTGCCACCGTCCTGCTGGATCGACGTGCGATTGTTCATCACGTCTGTACTGATAATCGAATGTACGCGTTGTTCCTGAGAGCACCCTGGACAAATGAGTTGACATATTCATTGCGTTAAAGTTCGCGGTGGTCGTAACGGCGCCATTCTCGATATCGCTCGTGACATCTCCGTCTCCATCATAGATATAGCTTGCGGGATAAGTCGAAGCCGTTGTATCTTGAATGGAAGCAACCAAATCACGGTTCGTATAGCTATACGTAAAGCTGTCGCTGCCGGGGTAAGCGATGGTGGATCGATCAAGATCGGGATCGTAAGTATAATTCACCACGCGATGGACCCCTTCGTCCGCTGCCCATTCTTCCTGACTTTTCAGCGTGTTGTTATCGAAGTACGTGTTGTTAATCGTTGCATTGGAATTCGCAACTTGAGTGACGCGCGAAGCATCATCGTAAACGAAGCTTTGTGACGGTGTCACGCCATCGTTCCAACTAAACCCGGTCGGCCGGTTTCGGCTGTCGTAGGAGAAAGTTTGAACGCTTCCAACCCGATTCGTACATGTCGCTACATTGCTGGCTGCGTCATACGTCCATGCCTCGGTCTTGACCGAATTGCTGGAATCAGGCGGATACGACAAACCAGTCTTACGCCCAACTAAATCGTACGTATAGCTGTAAGAAGCGCTACTGTTTATGGCCACAAGATGTGGATCTTGCATCGTGTGAAGCAGGCCCGACGTGTAGTACGTGTACTTTGTGATCGCTGTCGGATCGGGATCTTGAGGGGCATTGACCTGCGTGAGGCGATTCATTGAATCGTACGTATCGGTTATCTTTTGATTATTGGCGCTGAGGTTTGTCAGTTGGTTGCTCGCCTGGTCGTAGGTCCAACTAATCGTGTGGCCATTGCTGTTCTTGTGCGGAGTAGTTGGATCGTTGATCATCGGATCGTCCGTATCGGTGAGGCGGTTTTGTTGGTCGTAGTAATTCTTGGTCACGTTCCCGTTTGGGTCCGTCACCGTCACCAAATTGCCAACGTTATCGTATGCGAATGTGGTCGTGGCAGCGTCGCTCGTGTTGTATCCAACGACAACACTCGATTTTAGAAAATCATTGTCGTAGACGGTCTTGGTCATCTTGCCACTGGGCAAAACCACGCGTGTAGCGTTCGCATCGATGTGTGTATAATCGGAGGCGGTGCCTCCAGTGTGATCGTAAGACATCGACGTGGGCGCCGGGCTCGGCCCAGCCACCGGAGGCGGCAGTGTCACTGTTAGCGCGCGCTTGTAATCGTCGTATGTGTATGAGGTTTGCTTCTGCAACTCGTTCGTGACAGACGCTAATGTGCCGTTCGTATTATAGACGTTTGTGATTGCATGGGCGACTCCTGGCGGCGTCGTGGTCAAAACCTGTCCCCTATTATTGTATGTATAGCTGGTTGTGTTGCCTCTTGCGTCAGTAACTGATTGGAGTCGATCCAATGAATCGTACGCGTACGCGAAATTCGGGGCCGAGCTGGTATGATACGAATCGTAGTATTGCGTCAATAGCCCGCGGCTATTGTAGTTGTAGGTTACTTGGCCGCCCGTCTTCAAAGTATGCGTCGCCACCTGGCCAAAACTGTCGTACGTGAACGACTCTGTTCCGCCATCGGTGTAATTAATCGTAACGACCCGCTTGCTTGTGTCGCGCAGATAGGTCGGCGAGAAGCCGCGCTTACGACTCCGGCCACGCACAGCGCCACGCCTGGTCTTATTCGTATACGAGTAAACGTAATATGGGTTATTGGCATCGCGGTTGTTCGGATCGGGGCAAGTGGAGCTTCCGTAAACCGCCTGCGCTGTTGCCTGCCCAAGACCGAGGTCTGTATCAGAAGCTGTTAGCGGATAAGTTGTGAGAGTGACATTGCCGGTCCATGAATTGTTTGTATAGGTCGTGGTGTTGCTATTTCGATCGGTTGCCGAATTGGCAAAACCGTTCGAATCGTATGCTTTTGAGGAGCTCACGCCTTTGAAATCCGTTCCGCTCGTAAGATCGTAACTCGTATACGTAAACGTTCGCGTTGGGCCGTCACCACGCGTCTCGGTACGAGTGCTCGTACCGGTTACGCTCAACGTTGAGACTGCTGCCCCAATATTTGTGCCATCAAAATAATTTTCACTTTGCAATTCCCCATAGACGATTCCGGTTCCATTTGGCACGAAGCTGTAGGCAATCTTCCACATCGGTCCGCTGTACATCGGGTCGACGCAGGTTTTGATGAGCGGGCGCCCGTTGGCCGCAATATTGCTATTCTGATAAGTGTAGGTTGCAGTTGTGCCATCCGGGTAACTTACGCTGGTTAAAGCCGAATAGGTCGTTCCGCTGGCGTTATACGCCGAATAATTGTATGTGACCGTTCGTTCTTTCAGACTCGAAGTCATCCATTCATCGACGTGATCCACAACTATATCATTGGCCGGACCTCTCTTGTAGAAGATCTTGAGCATCCGGCCAGCCGGCTCGGTCAGTGTCATGCTGCCGTCTGCCGGGTAGGTGACAGTCGTAACCTGTCCGTAGGGGTCAATGATTCCGACCAAGGTAAATGTCCAATACACGGTGTAAGGTCCGCCGTCGGGTCCTTCAAAGTCGTTGCTAGCCTGGAACCATATTTTGCCCCCATCAGGTAAGTGCAGGTAGCAATTGGTTCTGGTTCCCTCGAACCGGTCTCGAACGCCAAGCGGACCCTCAAAATACGGATCACCATTGCGCTGCCCAAAAATAACGCGGCGTCCATCGGGATAATCAACAGTGTAGTTGCTTGGCAGTGCGTACGGGTTCCTCGTGTTATAGACTACGGCTTCCTCAACATTCCAGTCCGAGTTAAAGGTCCATGTTCCAGCCTGACCAAAAGCGGGGCCGGCGGAGGCCGCGGTGTAGCGGCTGTTCATCGTGCGAGTAAAAGCCAGCGGGTAAGCTCCAACTCCTCCCGAGACAACCAGATCAGTTACCGAACGCGTCGCATTGGAGGTGTACGGGTCATATGAACAGCCCGTCGTTATATTCCCGTTGAACTGACCGGAGGTACCGGTCGGATTGTTGCCGCCGACATCGGCACGAAGAGGATTAACGAAGAAGAACAGAAAGACCAGCGCTGCGCCAGTCGCCAATTTGTGAAAAGTAGAGGTAGTCATGGCGCCTCCTTAATTTCCTGAGTTAATCACCGAGGGGTTGTTTTCGGGGTGCTGTTGATCGAGCACCCAGAATTCCAGTCCTATTTCCTGCGCGCCGTCGTGCAGGCAGACTTGCGATATCCCGGGATTGTGTCCCGGCTGATACTGGAAGCTGATTGTGTTGTCTGTGCTGACGACCAATTGATTGCTCGGACTGATCACGCTTCCCCCATCAAGTGGCTCTACCGTGATTATGTGCCCCGCTTTCGGGGCCGAGAACTGCACAGCAACTCCGACAATTTGGTCCGGCAGCAAGCCCACTCGATCGGATGAAGCTCGTCGACTGGTTGCGGTAGCCGATTGATTGCTGCCGAAACTGATTGTTGCGGTGGCATCAACCGGTGGCGGAGGTGGCAGCCCCGCACTTGGTGTCGTGCCGGGCGATTGCGCGAAGAGATGAAAAACTACGAAGACGTTAACGCTGGCGAGAAATGCCAGCCCCGTGAGGCGAGGAAGAAGTTTCACGGAAGTGGATTCAACCGGAAGTGTTCTTTCCGAGACAACTGAAACAGTGGCGGAACAGTTGAGGCGCTTTCGAAATAAATTTGAAGGCGCCGAACGATACTTGTCACAGCGCTCCTGGTCGTGGCACGGGATGGCCGGATCCGACTTGCGATGGACCGGGCAAGAAGATTATTGCGCGATTATTTTGAATTGGACAAGCCGGCTCGGCGACTGCCAGCGGGGCTTGCGGAGTTGGCTTGCGCAGGCAATAACCAAACGAGGCCAGTGTTTGCCCCTTCTTTATCCGGAAAGGTGACGCTCGGCTCCGTACTCGGGTGGAGAGAGCGAGTGCTGTTTGCTCCTCGATCAGCGGCACTTCGCGGCGGCGCCGCCGCGATTACGCGCGCGGGGGTCTGACGGCAAAGGAAACCGAGGTTTTGCACTGCCTCATGTGCGGCAAGTCCAACGAACAGATTGGGACAATGCCAAGCCAAAAAAGGAGCACGGTGGCCAAACATCTGTACGAAGTTTACAACAAGATGGGCGTGGATAACCGCAGTGGTGCGATCGCGTTTGCGCGGCAGTTCGCGACGGAGGCCTAATCCCAATCACGGCTCATACGATTTTTGTTCAGCAATCAATCCAGGTTTCACAAATCCGCTTCGCTTGAAACGTAATGGGATGGGCGATTCGCGAACGAGCTACATTAACGAGATCGCTCCCGATCCGCTTGGCAATTGCCTCCCAATCGAACTCAATCACGTCAACAACCCCGTTTAGAGTCTCGCTGGCCGGTAGATCGATTACCCGTTCCGTGAGCATGACGCGAGATTCGTGCAGAAATTGTGCAAAGTGCGCTGGGTATTTGTACCTAAACTCCACTGCGAGTTTAGACGACGGAAAAACGATCGCGCGATTAAATCGCTTCGAGGATTCATGCAGGCAATCGCGCAAAGCCCTCGACCCGATAGTCCTGGTGGCATACGGCATCTTTGCATCGCGCAAGCATCCCTCAATCGTTGCAGGTTCGCCAGCCGGGTCGCAATCAGGTTCGCGCACCACAATCACAGAGGAAATTCCAGACGTCTGCCAATCGAGTAAGGCCTCTTTGAGCGCCACTGCGCGACCTAGGCAGTACCGGTATTCGCCGAAGTTGGCGCAGAAATCAGCGACTGCGATTACCCGTACGCCATGATCGGCGAGACGCGCTGTCGCCTCCTTAATTTTGGGACTTGGCAGGAACCAGATTACAACATCGACTTTGCGACTCAGAAGCCGTTCGACAAAGCTCGTTTCCTCCGCTTGGTGCCCCTCATAAAATATAAGTCGTGTGGCGAAACCGAGTTCCCAAAGCACCTCGCGCATACTCACAAAAAAGGTTCTGTAGTCTCGAATCGTAGAAAAATTTCGGAGGCATGCTGGCAAAGCCACCACCCCACGAATATACAACTTTTTGTCCAACCGAGTGGGCTCGATCCAGGTCTTCGAACCCCAGGCTGAACGAAGAAGCCCTTCAGATTTCAGCTGGTTGAAGATGCGCGCTGCGGTAGTGGGGGAAACGTGAAATCCGCGCGATACATCTCGGATCGAATAGAACCGCTGAGCCTGGTTGTGCCGATAATGTTTCGCTGCTGTTCGTAGAATTTGAAGAATCGCCCTCGACTGCTTTTCGCGTCTTCCGAATATTTTTAATTTAAGCTCGGGCAGATCATCCTTAGGCCTTCGGCCGTTCCTGGCCTCGAAACCATTGTCACCATTGTGATAGTTCCTCACACAATCGTACTACGAGGTCTTCAGACCGAAGTTCGCGACTTTTTTCAAATTTTACTGAAAGGTTTCTGTCGGACTTAGCCCTACCAGGAAAACACAAGACCGTTCGGTCCGTCGAAGCTATTTGGAAAGGGGGTTCAACTGAAGAAGCAGTAGAACTTGCAATAGCAGAACCGCCGCTGAGCTTCTGAATCTTTTCGAGAACTTCAATTGGCAAATTCCGTAGAAAGAATTGAAGCAACTTATTCTCGGATGAAACCGCACTTCCGCTCTTATGTCCCAAGACCTTTCGGCTTGTGGGCGAATTCCAGAAACCAGATAATGGCCGCACATGAAAGCCCCGAACGCCGCCATCGATCCCAAAAGCAGTCCAACGCGCTTCCCGACCACCCGCTGGAGCGTTATCCTCTCCTGCACAAACTCGGAAGTTGGGAAAGAAACGATACAAGAAGCGCTGACCGAACTCTGTCGCGTCTATTGGCGGCCTATTTTCGCCTTTATTTGTCGAAGCGGCTACTCGGTACCCGACGCTCAAGATTTGACCCAAGATTTTTTTCTTATGGTGCTTAAAGGCAATTTGCTTTCATTGGCCGACCGAGGCCGCGGTCGCTTCCGCTCGCTCCTGCTCACCGCGTTAAAGAATTTTTTGATCGACAAACATGATCGGCTTAAAACTCAGAAACGCGGCGGCGAAATAGAGTTCGTTCCGTGGAACGATTTGATGGCCGAGGCGCCATCGCACTTGTCGATCCCAGCCTGGGAATTCGAGAACTCGCCGCCAGAAGGAATTTTCGATTTGCGATGGGCGGCAACCGTCGCTGAGCACGCGTTGCAGCGTCTCGGTGAAGAATGTGAGAGCCGCGGGCGCCGGCGAATATTTACGGTTCTTAGTAAATATTTAACAGCTGAACGAATGGAGATTTCTTATGCGAATCTTTCCGCCGCATTGGGGGTACCGGAAGATTCAATTAAGCGACTGTTGCATCACTTGCGCCAGCGTTACCGCGCCATTCTGCGGGACGAGGTATTGCAAACTGTCGAAACTCCGGGCGAAGTGGATGACGAAATCCGCTATTTGTGTGCTGCACTCGCCACGGGCACGCCGTCAAATTCATGATTTTTTGCGGCCTGACCGATTCGCCGGTGAGCATTCCGGATGAACCGGCGCGTTGCTGCTGCGGCTCAGGCGTGCGCGTTGGCTGCGGGCTTTGCACAAGTTGCCTATTACGACATGGGCTCCATCTCGAAGAGCCGCAGACGGAAAGCTTCGACGCGGTTCTCGCCGAAATCGATGTCCGCGACACCGATTGGCAGCTCGGCAATTATCAAGTTCTCGAAGAGATTGGTCGTGGCGGGATGGGTGTGGTTTATCGTGCGCGGCAGCGGCATTCGCGTCGCATCGTCGCTCTCAAACGCGTGCTCAGCTATCACAGCGATTCGCACGAAGCGCTGGCACGGTTCCAGCGCGAAGCGGAAGCAGCTGCAAGTCTAGATCATCCAAATATTTTGCCGATCTACGAAGTGGGTCTGAGCGAGGATGGGCTGCCGTTTTTCAGCATGAAGTTCGCATCGGGCGGAAGCCTGCTGCGTGCACAGGCGGTGTTTCGCAATGAGCCGCGGCCTGCTGTTCGTTTGATCGCGAGCGTCGCGCGGGCCATCGAGCACGCGCACAGCGTTGGGATTCTTCATCGAGATCTCAAACCTGGGAACATTCTGGTGGACGGTCGCGGCGAGCCGCTGGTGAGCGATTTCGGGCTTGCCAAATTGCTCGATTCCTCAGGCGATCTGACGCGAACGCTGATAGGTTTTGGAACCCCTGGTTACACTGCGCCCGAACAAGCGTGTGGGCCCGCTTCTCAGTTGGGGCCGACGACCGATATCTATAGCCTCGGAGCAATCCTCTTCGATTTGCTCGCCGGACGTCCGCCCTTTCTCGGCGAACACGCTCTCGCCGTGATTGCTCAGGCGAGCGAGAAGGACGCGCCGCGACTACGCAGCATAGCTCGCTCGGTCGATCGTGACTTGGAAACAATTTGCGCACGCTGCCTCGAACGCGATCCCTCGGCACGATATTCTTCGGCTGGCGATCTGGCGAACGATCTGGATCACTGGCTCGAACACAAAACGATCATGGCGCGCCCAGTTTCGGCGCCGACGCGGATATGGCGTTGGACGCGGAGAAATCCAGGGTTCGCCGCCGCAACCTGCGCCGCGTGTCTCATCCTGGCAGCGCTAGGCTGGCAAAAATTCTCCGAGCATCGTCGGTATCAAGCATCGCTCTTCAACGCGGCCGCATGGCGGCATTCCTTTATGGTCGTGCCTTTTCTGGATTTGGACAATGCTTCACAGGACGAGCAAATTGCGAGCGAGATTGCGCGGGGTCTTCAATCTCAATTGTCGACTGTTGGCCCCTGTCGTCTTGCTCAAACCGAAAGTCGTGATCTCGCTTTCGCGGCCGCCCCGCGTGCAGAAGAGATTTCAACGATTGCTCGGGGCGCACAGGTGCGGAAAGTCTTGACCGGAACGAAACGGCTAGTGGACGGCAAGCTTACTTTGTCCATCCATCTTCTCGATCCCGCGCGCCCGAATGCCATCCTAACAAAGTTGATTGTAATCGACCCGGATGGGCCAACTTTGCTCGATAGGCTTCAGCGTGGCAGGGCCGAATTCTACCAATGGATCGGAGCGCCCTCCGATCAGGGTTCGGACCGAAAGAGCAACAAACGCTCTTCTGATTTTGTCGTAGCGGGACGCGCTTTGATGGATCGACGCACCCCATCCGACATGGACAAGGCAATTGATTGTTTTGAAAAAGCCGTCGTGGCCGATTCTTCGTCCGCGCAAGCATACGCTATCCTTTCTACCGCCCGGATTGAGCGCTTATTTCTCGGAGGAAAACCCGAGCTGTTACAGCAGGCTGAAATAGGGGCGAAGAGAGCTGTCGAGCTCGAGCCAGAATTGGGAGATTCACATGGCGCGCTTTCACGCGTTTCTGGCTCAGAAGGGTGATCTTGCCAATGCGCGCGAAGAAGCTCTTCGCGCCATTGAGCTCGATGGAATCGGGGAGCGCTCGGCAGGCCGTCTCGCTTGGATGACAAAGCTTATGGGTCGTCCGGACATCGCGTTGTCCTGGCTGCAAATCATGAAGCATTTGCAGAGTCAGCCGGCGCGTGGCGAATTCATAATCGGCGATTGCTGGACGGATCTGTGCGAAGACGAACACGCCGAGGAGGCTTACCGCCAGACGATGGAGCTGCATCCGGATTTGCCGGAAGGCTGGATCGGTATCTGTCACATCCAAATGCTGAACAGGAATTTCGCATCGGCCCTGCGAATTTGTTCCGAGAACGAAAAGAATTATTCGCAATTTGATTTCACAGCGCAAATGGTGGCGCAATGCCAATTTTTCGCCCGACATTTTGCCGAAGCGCGAAAGATTTACACAGAACTTGCTCGAAAAGATCCAAAGGGCGGTGGCAACTTTTACGGCGCCGTGAGCTATGAATCGGCCCTCGGATATCTGGATCTGGCCGCAGCTAAGAGAGAAACGGGGCAAAAAATTCTCGATCTTGCGTTGCAGGGTGAACGGCAACGGCTCGCCACGGCACCACATCATCCGGAAATTCTTTATCGAACCGCCGCGATCGAAGCATCGCTGAGGCTCAAAACTTCTGCGCTGGATCATTTGCGCGCAGCCGCGGCCGGAGGCTGGATCGATTTTCGATCACTCGCGCTCGATCCGCGATTTGATGCATTGCGCGGAGATCCGCTGTTCGACGAAATTTCCGAATCGATGGCGAGGAAGGTCGCGTCGCTTCGGCAGTAACGCCTAGCCAATACAAACAACAACAGGAAGGACAAGCAAGATGAGACAGATAAACAACTGGGACGATGCAGATGCGCGGCGTCAAGCCACCCGCGCTTTTTGTGCGTTTCTACACCGGCCTGAAAAAGCCGAGGCCAGAGAGAAATGCAAAAGTGATCCTGGATATGCAAGAATGCTCTTCGCACACCAGGGCGGTTTCTGTTTGGAAGAGGAACTCACGCCGGATGAATCGAATCCGATTGTTCCCATCCCGCAGCAAACCGAGTTTCGAGTTTTCGAAGCGACGGATATGTTTCCCCGTGACAGACTTGTCGCTCTCGTTCTCCCTCCCCGGGACAAGCCACTTCCGGAGACTGCCAAGATTGACGTCGGCGACGTCTACCGATGCACTTTGATACCGTGGTAACTTAAACGCGACTCCACGAACGAGCGACGGGTTCCGCCGTCGCTCGTATCGTGGACGCCGAGTCTTGAAGCATCTTTTTCGATAAATCGATTTTGATTCCGCGACGTTTGCTCCGAAACACTGGAATATCCGCGTTCTCCAGGGCTCGCGCTTCCGCTCGTGCGCGTCGCTCTGAGCTGCCATCGTTGCGGCACGCGGCGCAAAGATAGAGGCTGCGGTCCAATCCGCTCGATAACCGTGAGGGCGCCAGAGAGTCTTCGAGCATTGTATAATAATGCTTAGTTGGCCGATAAACATCTCGACCGGAAATTTTCGACAGCTGAGTCGTCCAGGCCTTCAAATGTCGGACTACGCCCCGACACCTAAGAAAATCGTGCATGGCGCGAAAGCCCGCGATCACGTCGTCGAAAAAGTGCTCAGTTTTAGACCAATCAGTCGAGCCGCTCTCTCTGAATTGCCGAAAGAGTGTCAGCGTTCCCGTGCGAACAATGGAGTCGTCTTCTGTGCGCACATATTCCGGCAAAGATGTCGCCGGGTGGAGGAGTGTTTCGCAATCGACCACCACAGGTTGGTCGCCAGCGGGGATGATATTCGCAGCGTGAAAATCGACTCCGCGAGCAACGTGAATCAGACACATCATCGCACCCAGGCGAAAACAATAATCGGAACCTTCTTTCCGGTTACGACAGCGGCGCGGCCGCACACTTTCCATCCAACAATGCCGATCTTCGCACTGAACGCTTAGAATTCGAAAAGGCCGCGGGAATCCGCGGGCGTTGATCCAGCGGAGCAACTCAAACCACGCGTGCTCCTGGCGGCCATGCCGCGGTTTGTAAAACCACTCGTGGTCTTTTCCAAACTGAACGCGCATGACCGTTCTATTTCCTTCATGAGGATCGGAAAGATCTGCCTCGATCCGCGAAACAATTGGAATGCGATTGTCGATCTTTTGGCCGTCGGGAGAAAACACAGCTGCATCGCGCAAAAAATCGTTAACGAATCGCAACCAGGACTCGACCTGGACTGTCCACAGACGCGCCAGCACGGGATAGTTCTGTAGCAAGCGCAACGTTTCGTTCGATACGCCAGACGAAAAGAAATAGTCGTGAAAGTTGCCTATGTCTGCCAGCAGAAGATTCACGGACAGCTTTTGTCCGGCAGTGGCCGCCAACGCTTCCCACTGAGATGCTCGATTTCCCGTCCGGGCTAGCCGCTGCCGCAAGGATTGTCTTAGCGCCGAAATAGCCTCTCCTGAGAGTAATCTGAGGCAAGATCGATTTGGCGAAGTTGCGAGCTCATCCCAGGCAAAGGTCACCAACCCGGCAGCCAAATTTTCGCAAATACTAAGACACGGATCCGCTTTGATGATGAAATCTTGGAGATAGTCACAAATGCGCCGAAGAGTTGCCGACCATGCGGGAAGCTTCTGTTTGGAACTGACCAGATTGTTCAACCGAATCAGTTCTGTTTCGCTCACGCCCTCCGCCGTGAGAAAATCCGCCCACCCCTCGCGCGTTCCCGTTGCGTCAAACCAAGAACGCCAGATTTTTCCGCGTTTCAACAAGTCATTGTCGATCTTGCCGGATCTCTCTTCTCCAGGCTGCGCCAGCCGCAGCCGTTCCTCTAGCGTTAGACTCCTAAGCGCGATCTCGGCCGCGAAATCGTCAGACTTCAAAACGCGCTTGCTGGATCGGCAAGACCAACTGCGACTGCGAGATCGAGAAAACTGTCGATCTGAACGGATTCGCCGGTGTCAGTCTCCCATTTTGGCGGTCGCCATTTTGGGTCCCGTCTGAGTTGCCACACGATCGAATTGGGATCCACCTGCAGGGCTCCTTCAATCACTTCTATCAGTAAGCGACTGCCGACGGCCCCCAGATTCGCGCCGCGTTCGTTCACTTCCGCTTCCAACAAGATATAAAACCAAAGCGGCGTTCGCCCTTGAAGCCCAAGATCAGCAAGGACTTTTGCCGGCTTGTAATTTGGAAACTCATCGGACACGTCAGCGATCGACGCCGAGCCCAACATGTCACGTACTTGCTCGCCAGTTGGGAGCTTCAACATGGCGCCGCGACGGAGTGTTCTGATTGGAAGTTCAGCCGGATTGTCCTCTGAAATAATCGCTCCGAAGCGTTGCAATGCTTCGGCTGGAAGCTCAAACATGGCTTCCGGAATTGCCGTGTCGATATGATTGGCATGCTCGCGATTAGTGAAAAACTTTCGCCAATCAATGGCCAAAGAAGGATCCATCGGTCCGGGCCTGTGCACTGCGCCGATGATCTTGCTCAGTGCGACGTCGAGATTTTTCCGATTCAAATCGGTACTTGGGACGCACCATGCCGTGACCAAAGCGCGCGGCGGCACCCGAAAATTCTACTGGGATCGAAAACTGGTCGGTCGGCCATTCGACTAATCGATTGCCATTAGCAATTACGTCCCGATACACGGCCGGATTGCAAACCTTCGGCAAATAGTCAAAACGAACCAGCCACTGAAATTGCCAACGAACAAGACAGCTCGCTTGGGCAAAGAGATCGAGTTGCGAAACCTCACCTCGAAGCGAGGCCACTGCCCGGTTGTGCAGCTTTAGGAACATCGCGTGAATTTGGCGTAGAATAAGATTCTCATTGTTCCGCGAGTCGGCCAGCATCGCCTTGGAGGTCTTCGGATCGAGCGGAAGATCGAAAGATGCGCCTTGGCTTGTCTGGGCTGCGCCCAATTTCAGCGAGGCGTGGTCCTCCTCATAAAAACGTCGATCCTTCGAGAATGGCCCTTGGCCGTACAAAGAACTCAAGTCGAAGCGTGGTCGGTTGTAATTGATTGTCTCGGACGCGTTTTGGTTGGCCGCTTGTCTCAACGTCGTGTCGTCACGTGTAAGGTCGTGCAGAATGAATTGTCCCGCGTAAGTGTAACCTGCCGGCGGCGGCGGACTCTTTCTAGCAAAGGGAATTCGCGTCCGATTACTCCGCATCGACAGACCAAGCGCCCGCAGTTCGGACTGTTCGAACTTTTCCTCACTCGGCGGGAACAGCCGGCAATATCGATCCGTCGCCGATTCACGAAACGGTTTCAGACAATAATTCACTCATGCTGTTCTACGGAATTTTCGGAGCGAAGTTTTCGAAGAACTCGAGAAATCTTCGATTTGCTCACCCGCGAACCGCGGTGCCGTCGATCTTCGACACTTTGGCAGAACCCAACGTAGTTAGGGGAGCGCCTACTTTTCTTCTTGGCTCATTGAGGGCGGCTCTGCTGGCGGTTGAAACAGCCGGGAGTAGTGGCTTTTGGGCTCCCGAACCGGCCATTCGCGCGCAAATGTCAATCATCTTGCCTACCGAAAGACCACTGTGATGCGCTTGTGCAGCAGTTTCGAACTGTTCACAAACTGTTTCACTCGCGTTGCTAAAAGCTCGGCCATTACGCTGCAAAACGCCGCATAATTTGTTATGCCTCAATACTGGCTCATCAGCGACCGCAACAATGGCGGCATTGGCACGGACCGAACGTCAGCGGCACCGACATCCACGGTGCCTACTTTGTCACGGACGGTACTATCGGTCTCATGCGGCAGATTCTGAAAGGCATCGATCACGGCATCCTGGAGTCAACCGGCGCTACCAAAGGAAATAAATGGCCATGAATTCAGTAAGGTTAAATAAAATTTTGGATTTTCGGGTTGGAAAATTCATCAATCATCCACTTGGCGGGTGCGTGGCAGTGATATGTCTCGCCGGTTGCGCAACTGCTGATCACTCAGGTGGGATTGTCGCCAAGCAATGGAATTCACACTTTACCCAGGCTGGTGGCGAAGCGGCGACCCCCTGGAGCGGAGGAACCCCAGGAATGCCTATAGCCGATTTCGTTTACGAAGGTATCGCGGTGAAAGACTACGAGTACAAGAAATATGTTGATCTTATTAGGCGCGGCACCTCTTGGAGCGGTTTTGGTGCCCAGACCGCAGCTATCGGATTAAATGCTGCCGGCACGCTCACAACGGCTGGCACGACTAAGATACTCTCGGCCGCGGCCGGTTCGCTTAGTGGTGCTTCCGCGGCCTTTAGCAAGAACATTCTTTTCGACCAGTCGATAACGACCTTCGTCGGCCGAATGGATGCCCTACGTGCAGACAAGCTCACGTACATCCAGAAGCGTCTTACTCAACCTGATTACGGTTTTGCCGAAGCATACCGCGATGTCGAAGATTACGGTCGACTCGGTAGTCTCGACGCTGCGCTCACCGATGTAGCGAAACAATCGGGCATACAGGAAGCCGCGGCCAAAGACGCGAGCCCGAACGCGACGTCAACCCCTTCAACCACCTCGACGACAACAACGACAACAACGACGAACGGCATCGCGTCCGTTCAAAAGCTAAAGGCTAGTGTTAGCTCGGCACCGATTCGGGCCGGTCCGACCGCGATGAAGGACGTTCAGGAGAAGAAAACATCAGCCGTCAAGGTTCTGCGGCAGCTTTCCGACAGCCAGGCTGCGAATGCGTTACAAACAATCAAAACCAAATACCCCTCTTGGCCAATTGCTGAGACCGGTACGCCGAAAGAAATAATAGCTGCGCTGCTAATAGACACGACCGACAAAGCACAGGTAGAGAACATTCTGACCGAACTACAAATGGCTAAACAATAGTAAAAGAACCAACATGCCGATCATTCGAACGAGACCAATCAGTGATCCGCTCTCGACATTGGAACAATTCATTCAACAAAGCGAGCAGGCGGGTGCTGGCCTTACATCTGTTGTAGCAGGAACTGTGCAGGGTATTCCCTTTAACGTTGTTTCATTTGTATTTGAACCTAGCAGTTTACCTCAAATTACACTGCACCAACTCACGGATCCGATCGATACTGATGATCAACAAGCGGCCGCCGAGAGCCGACTAACTGCCAGCGGCCTAATGCCATTATTTTTTGCCCCTGTTTTCGCGGCGAACCAGCAGATCAACATAGCTGCGTGCCGTGCGGCCGCTGTTAATGGCTTTATCCCGCCTGCATCGCCGCTTGCGGCAGTCCTACCGCCAAGCCCAACTCCAGGAGCCACGCAAATCGAGTCTAAACCGTTTAGCACTGACAGCAGCCACGGGTCCTTTCGGGGGAGTTCCTCTAATACAACTGGTCTCACCGGCACAGAGACAAGCCTCTCCGATGGAACTGTTGTGATCGACGCCCAGGAAACACTAACTGCGATCCGGGGTTCAACTAATTTCGGTTCCAAAACCGTACGTCAGCATCGCGTGAAACAAGGGAATACACAAACCGTCCAGTCGGCACAATATTGTTGGCTCGCCCGCGTTCTTCCTGACTCGCTCCTGGTAGAAAACTTCAACGGTTTTCCATCGGACGTTCAAGTCGTGAGTTGCAAGGCTACGCAATTCGGCAAACACGATTCCGAAGACGAAGGCACGGGTTCCGCATTTCTGAAAGTCACGCAAACTAACAGTGATGTATTCGGTGCCTCTTTGAAGCGCAGTAGGCTGGTTGCAACATTTGGATCAGACCTAAGCAATTCAGCGCAACTGTTGGCCGCATCCGTCGAGATTTTTAATCCTCAGAGCGGAAGATTTGCACGCGTTCCAATCGTCGATGTCGGCCCCGCAGAACATCTCTCAGCGGAGATCGACCTGACACTGGCGCTTGATCAGTTTCTCAAAACAGACGGGAGCGCGCAGGTTCAGTTTCGCATCGTGGTCTGAAAGATCAGTCAAACCTTCTGAAAACCGATGCGCGGCTCCCACATGTTAAAATTTAGAAAGCCAAAACCGGATTGTAGCAGCGGCATGTTTTCAATCTCGCTATGATTTGCCTTTCGTCACGGGCCATGTCGGTAGGGGAGGGATCGTTGCGGCTCTCCGCACCGAGCGTGTCGCTTCGCTCGTAGTGCTCAGCTAGGACAACAAGCAAAAACGCGACGCTCAAACAACTCGATACATTGATAGGATTCGCGGTCGTGATGCTGTTGGTCAGTCTCCTGATCACGATTGTCACCCAAATGGTTTCATCGCTTCTAGGATTACGTGGAAAGAATCTCGCGGATGCGCTGCAGGTGATGATGAACAAGATCGCTCCGACCATTCCTCCTGGGCCCGCGCAGGAACTAGTGAAAGAGATTCTGACGCATCCCGTGATTTCGGACTCGGCGATGTCGATGGCCACGAAGGGGTGGGACTGGATTTGGGTGCTGAGGTGGTTGAGGCAGAAATGGAAGGTTGCGTCTGCGATTCGCGCTGATGAGCTGTACGATATCCTCCAACAGATGAAGAACGGCGAGTGGACAAAGGCAGCTGCTGACACGGGTGCCGGGAAGGATCGAATGCAGCAAGCGTGGCAGGACACGGCCAAAACCGTCCTTAACCGGTTGGTGGAAACGGCAGCGCCAAGTACAACCAAGGCGATCGAAGCGGGATTGTCGGCTTGACGCAAGGTTGGGCGATGATAGCCTACCGCAATGTCCCACGAAGAATTACCGTTTTCTCCCCCGTCGCCTAAGAAACGGAAAAAGCGGCGCTTTCCACTCATTCGGGCAATCATCGACTCGGCTGCCGAAATGTCATTCAAACCGCTGCTCGATTACGGACGGAGCGAATGGAAATCCGTGAAGAAATATCCTGGATTTCTCATATTCGCCGTTTTGTTGAGTAGCTTAGCCGTTTGGTATTGCAGTCAATGGTGGTACGTCGAAAAACCGTATACGGGAGAAACAAGAATGTCGATCTTCTTTCCGGGTGACGGCAGCCAACCTCAAACCGTTAGCAAGGCTAACGTCTATCGCGCTTCGACAACCGGCGTGGAGATGCAATTCACTGGCCCGAAAGATGACAAACAGATCAACATTGCTCGGGCACGGATTTGGATAGTGGATGTGATTTTCGACAAACAGATTAACGCCGAAGAGTCGTTGCTTATCTGGTCTGGACTCGATTCCAACATGCGATTGGAACAACGAGACTTCACCGCTCGATCAGCCGTCGTTACCATCGTTCCGAACGGCAGTCCAGTGAACGAGAACAAGCCTACTGAGCCGATTAATCCGAAAGGACTCTTAGAGTTGCGAGTTGTTAAGCGTACATCGTTTTCGCAAGATATGCTTACGCGGCCTTCACCAACTCCGCATACGGCAACTTCGCCGCATTGACTAATTTCGTGAGCGTATCTCTAAAAATGTATTCATTCTTCCGGTTGTTAAAGCGATGCTCTAGTTCATCCAAATAGGCGTCCAGATGCTTGATGCTCACCTTATGATACGAACCAATGATGGAACGCTTGAGCAAGCTCCAGACGCTTTCAATAGCGTTGGTATGAACGTCGCCGACAACCCATTCCTCAGCGGAGTGATTAACCCAGCGATGCTTTGTGTCGGCGTCCTCAATGCCCCAGTAAGCTGGCATTTCGTCCGTGTAGATCGCTTCCGTATCCGGCGCGGTGTTATCATGGATAAACTTGTGAAGCGTAGCCTTGTCAGCGTGTGCAATAACTTGCAGCCGAATCTTTCCGGCGCGTTGGACTGCCCCTATGGCTATAGCCTTGTTTCCCTTGTAACCACGACCCATGCCTCTCACCTTGCCGCCAACGTAGGTTTCGTCTACTTCCACGATGCCGCGCAAAAGTTCGCTGTTAATTTCGCGCATCGCGGCGCGAATACGATGGCAGAGATACCAAGCGGTTTCATAGGACACGTCAAGCGTTCGTTTCATCTGCAACGCCGACATGCCCTTTTTGGATTCTGTCATGAAGTAGATCGCCAGAAACCACTTGGACAAAGGCAAGTGAGTATCGTGAAAAATCGTGCCGCTAGTTGCCGAAAACTGGTAGCGGCAAAGGTTACAGTCGTACTGGTCGCGCTCAATTACGCGCGAGATGCTTTCGGACTGGCAGCGAGGACAAGTTACGCCTTTAGGCCAACGGAGTTGCGTCAGCCGCGCCCGGCATTTTTCATCGTCGCCAAACTGTTCAATCAGTTTCGGCAAGTTCATTTCAGCTTTGAAGGATTTAGTCGGTTTTTTCATAAGTATGCCTAGATCAAAAAAGAAAGCTCATCAGATGACGGACAAGGAATTGCTCCGCGATTTATTCCACCCAAAGCTCCTACGCGCTGCCAAAAAGGAAGCTCGGAAGCATCGGAAGAAGTCGCGGAAATCAACCATCACGCGACCAAACTAACACCATGCTAAACTTGTGTCAAGGAGATAATCCCGGATCGAAGCGGTGACCGAGCAGGTGGCAACACTCGTCGGCAAGGACGTCGATCAAGCTAAAGCCTTGATCGAAGGGCATGCCACTGCGACGGATGTGGCTTTTGTCAACCTCGAGAAGTGGTTTAACTCGGCCCAGGATCGCGCACAGCAATGGTTCGCGCTCCACACACGTTGGATCACCGTTGGAGCCGCCTTCATCGCCGCGTTTGTGCTACAACTCGATACGATCGACTTGATCAAGCGTATCTCGACCGACTCGGACATGCGTTCCAAGTTGGTAGCGGCGTCAGGTACCATCCAGCAGCAGGCCGACAAGGTCCTTAACGACACACAACGTACCGTAATTGACAAGGCGACGCATAAAGCGACGATCGCCGAGTTGCGTAAAACGTACCGGCAACTACCGAAAGAACTGGACGATCATGCAGATTTCGCGTCGATGGATGAGGCGAAGACCTGGCTTACAGGGAAGCTTGCAACGGATGCGCAGTAGCAGGCGATTCTTACAGCATACGAGCGCCAGGTCACTGCTGCCAAACTCGATGCGTATTTGGCGACAATGCAAAAGCTTGTCGCGACCAGCAGCCTCGATCTTTTACCGACTCCCTATCCACTACAAATAAGCCCGGGCTGGAAAGGCGGCTGGCCTCACCTTTTTACGACCAACGGCAATTGGAGTTGGCCGAAGCGGCATCTTCTTGGGATTCTCGTCTCGGCGGCGCTGCTCAGCCTGGGGGCCCCCTTCTGGTTCAACATGCTGAAGTCGCTCACCAATCTGCGTCCTGCTCTCGCCAATGAAGTGGACAAAGATCCAAAACAAATCCCGGAGAAGACTTAATGATCTCGTTGTAATGAACGTGGAAGACATTTGGAGGTTATCGATCTTGGCCACTTCGGGCTTGGTAGCAATGTGGGGCATCTTCTGGCTCGCTGTGTGGCGCAAGGATGAAAGTATTACTGACATACTTGTGAATCCTTCCTTTTTTAAGGTTGTGGCAGTCATGGGAGTCATCGCCGCAACTGTTGTTTTGAGCCTGGCTGACAGGCTACAGGGCAATCTTACAGGCGCTATATTAAGCGGAATCGTCGGCTATGTTTTAGGCACTACCACCAAGCCCAAAGGGGGCGACGACCAAGCCTAGCCCAACAGGCAAGCGCCTGCTTTCACGCCAGAGCAACGATCATGACGCTCACCTGAGGTCAAGCGAGTCCAGTTGGCTATACGGGCTTGACTGTGACCTGGACTGATATCGCTGACTCTAACAGCCTATCAAACGCTTTTGCAATGCCAGAGACTAGAAACTGTTCCGCAACTGTTTCAGTTGCTCCGCCGTTAACTAAGCTGTTTTGATTCGAAGCAGCGGCTTCAATTCAACGCTTGAACACCATCACGCCCCCCATTGATTTCGAGGAATTGTTTCGCAGAGAAAATGATTTGCTCTCTCAAGCTGATTCGAGCAGCAAGAAAGGCGGCTGGAAGAGGGAGAGCCCCGGGCCCGCTGGCGAACCCTGGATTCGCTACACTCCAATCGACCGAGTCGGACTGGCGTTTTCCGGAGGCGGGATTCGCACCGCAACTTTCAATTTGGGCGTGCTGAAAGCGCTGCACGAACTCGGCTTGCTCAAGCATGTCGACTATCTCTCTACTGTCTCCGGCGGGGGATACATCGGCGCATGGTGGACGGCGTGGCGGGCGCGCTGGGGAAAAGAATTTCCCGAAACTTCACCCGACGGCCCGAACAGCAGCCAAGGAGAAATCAACCGCGAGCCGGAGGAAGTCCGGCATCTGCGCGAGTTCAGCAATTTTCTTTCACCCAGAATCGGATTTTTTCAGAGTGAAATGTGGAATGCGGTCATGGCCGTTTCGAGCGCGATGCTTCCTGCCGTGTTGGTAGCGAGTTCTGTTATTGCGCTCGCATTTTTGGGTTGGCTAGGATTGAACAGTTTGATCCTGACCAGCGCGCTGGGCTTTCCGGTCCCAGGACATGATTGGCTTACTGCGCATGGCCTATCGTGGGTGACCGGGCGAGCCCTGGCGCCCGTGGTGTTGTCCGTTGTCACGATTATTACTTACATCTGTTTCGAGTGGACGTGGCACTGCGCCGGAAAGGCGGAGAAGGTGCCCTCGAGGTCGCGAATGTTTGTTTTTCACTTCGTGATGTCGGGTCTGATTATAGCGGGTATTTGCGTTGGATGGCATTTACTCATGCGTGCGGGATGGAAGCACCCTGAGTCGCTCAGCAATGCCAAGCTCTGGCAATGGAGTACGGGCATTTCGCCGGGCGGGTCCGGATTTTCCTTCAGTTTCCATCTTTTTGATGCGCCCATTCTGTGGGCTGGTGTTGCGCTTGTCGTGTTTGTGCCGCGCCTGTTGATCATGCGTCTTCGCAAGGTCAGCGTGAGCGGCAAGATCGTAAGCATCATCGACCGCGCCTTGTCCCGCATGCTTGGCGCGACAGTCGTAGTTACTGCGCTTGGGGTTTTGTGGCTGGCCGGTTGTTGGTTGAATTACACCGATTGGGGCACAAATGTGCCGGTCGGAGGCGCGCTGCTTTCGGGCGGAGCGTTCACTCTTCTTCGTAACTGGATCGGCCGACTTGGGCCTGCAAAAAAGCGCGGCGTAATGGATATTGTGAAACCATTGATCCCGCAGATTCTGGCGTATGTCGCGATCGCGCTGTGGTCCATCTGTATCGCCGCTCTTCTCGCGCGATGGATTCACCGCGGTACCTCGCCCTGGCTACTATTTGTAATCGCACTTGGGATCGTCGTTTTCGCTGTTCTTTTTTTCGATCCGGCACAGGTCAGTATGCATTCGTTCTACCGCAACCGGCTTACCCGCGCCTACCTCGGCGCTTCTAATTTGGATGCCAAAAAATTATCCGAACAAAATCGGCAGACCGATGTGCGGCTCCACGACGACATCGAGTTGCGCGCCCTTTCGCCGACAATCGATGAACTTGCCAAGGACAAAAAGAAACCCGACGACGAACACGTTTATTCTCACGACGACGATTGCTCTGGCCGCGTCCGCCCGCTTCACCTGATCTGCTGCACTGCCAACGATATTGGTGGCGATCAGCTTGGCAATCTCTCGCGCGGCGCGCGCAGCGCCGTGTTGTCGAAACTTGGATTCGCCATCGGCAACTATTCGACGACGTGGGAAACAGATCGCGAGGCTCTTGGCCTAGGCTCCGCTATTACCGCTTCGGCCGCCGCGTTCAACTCAAACATGGGCTCACTATCCATGACACTCGGCGCGGGTGTTACGTTTCTGTGCACGGCGCTGAACCTGCGCCTTGGCCTCTGGCTGGGGCATCCGCTCAGCAAAAGAGTCGGTGCGCCGTGGCTCGCGCCGGGCTCGCTCTTTTTGAAGGAGATGTTTGGTCTAACTTACAGCGGCCTCCGCCCGCCAAGACCGCCGAAGCCGCGCCGACCAGTCGCTAAATATGTACACTTATCTGATGGCGCACATTTCGAAAACCTCGCCCTTTACGAACTAGTGCGGCGCCATTGCCGTTACATCATTGTTTCCGATTGCGGCGCAGACCTGGAAGTGGCATTCGACGATTTCGGAAATGCCGTGCGGCGCATCCGCGAGGATTTTGGCGTCGAGATCGATATCGACCTTTCGCCGCTGAAGCCAAACGCCGAGCGGATCTCAAAGCAGCATGTCGCAGTCGGAATCGTTTCCTACGATCCGCGGGGGGATCGTAAGGACAACGCTATCTTGGTTTATCTCAAACCGGCATTGACGGGCGACGAGCCCTACGACATTACCCAATATCGGACGCGCAACGCTGATTTTCCGCACGAATCCACCGCAGATCAATTTTACGATGAGGCGCAGTGGGAATCGTATCGACGTCTTGGCGAACACGCGGCTTATTCCGCCCTGCGTTTTGTCGAACGTGAGAGACAAAGAGACGACTTGTCAGCCGACGAGATTTTCAACGGCGCGCGGTGGGAATGGTATCAATCGCCCGCGCGGCGTGGTGAAAAGATCCTGGAACTTACTGGCAGGCTCACCGCCCTCGAGAAGCAGCTTTGCGAGGCCTCTCCCGCCGACTTTATTCGCGAAATGTATCCTGAATTAGACACCTTTGGTAAGAAGAATGATCAAGACAAGGTTGATCAAAGCAAGACACCGGTAGTTCCCCCGAAACCTGAGGAAATGGGCAAGACGCTTCACTTCCTTATTCAAATGATCCAGCTTATGGAAGACGTTTGGTTCGCCAGTTATCTCGAAACGCACTGGAACGATCCGAACAATCTCGGCTGGATGAACACGTTTCAGCGCTGGGCTTACACGCCTTCTTTTCGGCTCTGGTGGCCAATCCTGAAGCCGATGTACGGCCGCAAATTCCGACGTTTTATGGAAGAGCGCCTTAGCCTCGCGGACGAAGATTATCCCCCCACGGATCCAAAGGTGATAAATCGAGGACAAGACCTGCCCGACGGCGTGGCGCGGATCTATTGGAAGCGAATGCACGAACAGGATCCGGAGCACGGAAAGGGTAAGACAGTTTACTCGGTACGATCTCAAGCTGACGCTGCAAAGCCAACGCGGCAAAGATACCTGCTACGAGGTCCAGGCCGGACTGGCGTTTCTCGATTTATCAGACAAAACGCTCGCGCGCTGGAATGTGGAGGACTTCTTTGTGCCGCCCAGCCTGTGGGGCGCAGGACTGGGCGCTAAATTTCTCAATGAACTGTTGGCTACACTGAAAAAGGAGGGAGTTAAAGGCTGCGAAGTAGCCATCGAGCCGCCGCCAAAGAAAGCCGACGATGTCGCGGTCGAATGGCTAAAGAGAACCGACGTGGCCAGCCGGCAGCAGCTGAACGATCTTCTCGCTTTTTATCAGCGTGCGAACTTCACGTTAGACGCTAACAATCGGCTGGTACCAGACCTGGAAGACATTTGAGCAAGAGGTATCGCTCGCACGAACTTGGTCGTTAATTTCCGCACCTTTGGGCTAGCAGACGCATATATTGAAGTCAGCATTCTTTGTGGCAGCGAGATCATTGCCGGCCTGCCTGTCGACCTAATTTCGTAGAGCTGGTCTGGATATAACCGCGTGCTAGAGAAGAAATGGTCCTGAGAAAAAATGTCAAAAGATCCGCCCGATACACCCGATCCATTAACGGCGACCGCTTTATGAAAGATCCATGAGAAGCTAGCCGCGAACGCGCACAGTTTATTGAGGGATGGCGGAACAGGAAAAAACGAAGTTGGACTTACCTTGGGGGACACTGCTTCCCCTGATCGCCGCGCTCGCAGGAATCATCGCGCAATATAAACCGCTAGTCAGCGAGCGCCCTGCAGCCCCGGGCGAAAAGCCAATTGAGGTGATTGCGGAGCAAGATGTAGATGCGCGTCTGTGGCAAGATCCTCTCGCTGTCGCGCGGAAGGAAAAAGAAGCGCACGAGGCCAGGGACAAAACTAACAATCAATCCTTCGCGGATAGCACTGCTAGTCGCAACGCGCCGCCCGCTCATGCTCAACTTCACAAGATCGAATCCCTAGCCAAAACGATTCGAGGCGCAATTTCGGATTCTCCTGATCATATCCTGTTGCTCGCGGTCATGCTCGACGCGGGGCCATATGTCGAGCAGGGAGAATCTCGCTTGCGCTCCCGGCAGGCGGTGCTGCAGGCGCTGAGCGAGGGTAAGTTTGTGCCAGTTGACGGAGAACACATTGGATTCGTAACAGCGCCATGGCCGCCGGAGAGCACGCTCGCGGCTGTACCAGCGGGCGAACTCTTGCTTCCATGGGAAAGATGCACAGCAGGTGATAACTGGACGTCGAGGGTGTATCCGCCCAATACTCGCAGTGTATTCGTTCTTTGGTTGCCAGCTGCGAATTTCAACCCAGTCCCGCTAACCCGGTTTGCCACATTGATCAGTTGGCTCATTAAGGAAGTTCCTGGAAATCTGCGTAGCAATATCGACGTCAAACTGATTGGTCCGGTAAATTCTACGGGACTTGAGTGCATGCTTCAAGAAGTCCGCGACTGGCCGGTGAAAGACGTAGAAGCAATACTAGAAACAGCTTTGCAGGGGCCGGCGGTCGAAGTTCAAAAGGAAGTGCAAGCCAAAACGGTGCGTAATGACGTTCTGCGCCATGTTTCGATCATCTCGCCACGAGCAACGATGTGGGACGACGCGCTTCTTTACCGTTCGAAATCATTATTGAGCGCGATCCAGCCAAGACCTCAACCCGACCAGCCGGGCCCGTTGAAAAACTCAGTTAAAGAGGAAATTGAAAAGGGCTCTCCAGTCGGCCTTCGCTTTCTTCGTACCATCGCTACCGATGACGTTGTGCTGGATAAGTTAATCGACGAATTGAAACTCAGAGGAGTGGATGTCGCGCACGAGAACCCAAAACCTAAGATTGTAATCCTCACAGAATGGGACAGCCCCTACGGCAGGTCGCTCGCAATGACCTTCGCAGCGCGCGTATCTAATTTGAGTTATGCCAGTCTCATTGAATACCCGAGAAAAAACTGGCCGAAGTGGATTTTACCATACCAGTACTTGCGCGGTATCGACGGGCGCTTTCCGGGCGAGCAGACGAAAAGTAGCGAAGGCGAGGCGACCCAAAATAACAGGACTTCGGCAGTTCAGCCGAAGACCGAAGAGGCCACCGAGGGAGTGGACCAGTCCGACTATCTGCGGCGCCTAGCTCGCGAACTCAAAAAAGAGGATGTGATCTCCGAGCGGCGAGGCGGAGGTCGTATTCGCGCCATCGGTCTCCTTGGCTCCGATATTTACGACAAGCTCATGATTCTCCGCGCGCTGCGTCCGGAATTCCCCGATGCGGTTTTTTTCACGAATAATTTCGATGCTCATTTTGAACGGTGTGCTGATTGGCATGACACACACAATCTTGTGATTGCCTCGCCTTTTGGCAGTAAACTGCCACGTAAGTTGCCTTATAAGGTGCCGGAAGACTGGCGACCGACGGTCGCTCCCTTCCGCGACAATATCCAGATGTCAATGTATATAGGAACTCTCGTCGCGACCGGCTTCATCGATGCGAACATCGCGTCGGAGCTTGGAGAACCAAAGGTTTTCGAAATCAGCCGGTATGGCGCCTACGACTTCGCTGCTCCGGACCAGGAAACGCTTTGGTTTCTTGACTGGTTACACACCGGTGGCCGACAAACAGCGCTAGTGCTTGGCGCAATCTGGTTTCTGCTGATCGCATTCTGGCTCAGGTTAGCTGTTGTGAATCTCAAGCGTGCAGAAGGAGGTATTCTCCGGCGCAGCTTTGGTTACCTGTTTTGTAACACGCCATTTTGGCTCGCGTTTTGGGTACCGGCCGTCATTTTTGGCGTTTCCCTTTTCGCGCAAACCCGTGGACATGAGGAGCCGCTGGCGTTTGTTTCAGGAATCAGCATTTGGCCGAGTGAGATACTCCGGATAATTGCCATCCTGCTCGCTCTCCATTTCATGATCAAAGCGGGCGCTTGTCTAAGAGCGAACGAGCGTGACATAGCCAAACATTTTTGCCTTGGGGATTTACAAAAAGCGAGCTCGCCCTGGCGTAATTTCTGGGACGGATTAAAGCGTTGGCAGAAAGCGCAGGCAGCTTGGCTCGCGCCTGATGCCGAATTCAAGGCCGAGGATGCGTGGCACGCCTATTTGCGCCGCAATCAGTTCTGGCCACGATTCGTCCGTGTCGCATTACTTTGCTTAGTGTTTGGTCTCTCTATTTTTTTTGCATCAGTTGTTCTGCTTTTCACGAAGAGGTTCGCTGCCGTTCCGGCTCGGGGAATAACCGCACTCAGGTTTCATGTTCTTGTCGCAAACTGCCTGACAATCGCCGTTACGGTTCTGTCCTTTTATGTCGTCGACGCGATTCAGTTGACCGGCAACTTCATACGAATTTTCACCCAGGGGCTCACGAAGTGGCCAGCTGCAGTGTCGAAGCGATGTAAACAAGTCCCACCGCTGTCGGAGGAGGAACTTTCTCGATATCAAGACGTCCTTTTTGTAGCGGACCGCACAGAGGCGGTGGCGCGGTTAATCTGGTATCCACTTGTTGTTTTAGCTGTGATTTTTGTCGGGCGCTCGTCATTATTCAACAACTGGACATGGTTTCCCGCGATAATCCTGCCTTTCGCGGTCAACGCGATGTGGGCGATTGGTAGCGCCGTATTTTTACGGCGGGCAGCGGAGCAATTGCGTCAAACGGCGCTCGAAAATCTTCAGCTTGGCCGCTTGTCACACTACGCAACTGAAGGAACGCGACAAATCTTCGACGAACTTATTGCCGAAATTCGAGGACTTAAGAAGGGTGCGTTTGCTCCGCTAAGCGAGCAGCCTTTCGTTCGCGCGATTGTTGTTCCGAGTGGCGGTCTTGGTCTCTTAGCTGTCGCTCTACGAGTTTTCCAGCAGTTTTAAGACAAGGACGGCTATCGTGCGCCCACCACTTTGTTCTTGTCAGCCTCGGGCTTGCTTCTTCTTAGCTTCGGCGGCTTTATCGGCCGCGGCTTTGACAAGATATTTCGTGATCGGCGCTCTTTGCTGCGAGCGATTTCGAATACGTATAAGTAACCCGCACACAAGCCCGCCAATGAATGGCGAGAACTCCCAAGGGGCATGAATCACGACTATCATCCAATTCGTTTACGCCCGCTTGTCGCATCCAGCCACTGAAACCGTTGCGGAACAGTTTCTGGTCCTCGCAACCATCAAGCAATCGCGTGGCGCGCGGACCGCGCGCCCGCTCGTTTAACTGTTTCACAAGTGTTTCACTTGCTTCCTAAGTTGAAGCAACGGGATCATACGTCTGAAGGAAACGTGAAGCCCGACAAAGAGACGGTTGCTGACGAGGTTCGAGCAATCATCGGCAAGGCTGCTCTCGCTCTCGGTGGCGGTCGCTCACCTTGTTCTCGTTAGGCCTAAGACCGTCCACACGTTATGAAAAACAACACCATAAACACGTCTGTTAAAGCTGAGTCCGGCACTTTGATTACTGTCGCCATAATTGGAGCTCTAGGGGTAGTTCTCGGGGCAGTGCTTCCAACAGTTGCTGCACATTTTCTACCACCCAAGTTGCGACTTTCACAGGCGGAGGAAAAGCCGGTCTCCGTCAAGCCGCAAGCAGCCGACTGGAAGTTCAAAGCGTTCGACGGTGGTGATTTGGCAGCGAGCGAGCTGTCTCTCCCCAACGAACAACCGCTTCCAAAGGACATTTATGCGGCGGTAGTCGGTGGTCGACAAATTTGGGTTTGGTGGAAGCCTTCACGCTCCGGATTTACCTACCGTTACGCTTATGTCGCGTGGGACAAAAGCAACCCGACCAACGTTCCACTTCCTGCAATGTCTGCTACGCAAGCTCCGATTGGATTGGGCGGTAGAAACGACAACCTATTTCTCTTCTTCAACGGTACAAAATCGAAGTGATCGAACCGGCCTAACCAATCGCTCCAGCCAACCGCTGGCCGACGTACTGAAAAAGCTGAAGGATGATTTATGAAGGATAAAGTGAAAGCAAGGCTCGCCGCCACCAGCGGTGGCTGAGCTCCGTCTCGTTAGGTCTATGCGGCTCCACGACCGGCGCGACTTCAATACGATCTTAGTGAACATCAGTTAACAGGCACCATGAACAATCTCCCCAAACTTCTCACCTGTTGGCTCTGGAATTCTATTCTGATCGTTGCGACGCTTACGCAGTTGACCGCTAATGGGCAGCAGGGCCACATCGGTTCGCCATACATCGTGATAGGGCATCCTGTTGGAAATGGGCGAATAGAAATGACCGTATATCGCGATAATAGGGCCCTCAAAAAGCGCACCGTTAAGCTGACTTCCGAAAGCGAGCTTCAGGGGATAGCGGCTGGAATTGTCACGCACGAAATTCTTCCGCGCGTCGGACTAGACATCACGGTTAGAGCTTTTGTCACTCGCGCCGGATGGGTGAATGGAGACTACGTAATGCGCGTTGACTACGCTGGCTACCAAGGCGGAGCACATTACTGACGTCGCGGCGATTGAAGTCTAGTGAGGTCAGGCGAGCGATGAAGCGCGGCGCGGGGCCTCGTGTGGGGGTTGAGCATTGGGTTTGCAATGCGAAAGATCGCAGCCATCATCGATTCGGCTCTTTCATTCCAAAGATCACCATGATCCTTGATAATGCTGGGATCGACTTTTACGTCCCAATAAGGCACATCCACCTCGCCAATCCGTTTTATCTGCCAAAGATCCAGTTTTCCGTTGGCGCCGTCCAAAGTGAAGACGTCGGCAGAAAGATTGTGTTCCAAATTCGTTTCCAGAGCTGGCTGGCCTTGAGGCGAATTGATCGTTTTCTGGAGATTCAGCGTGACGTGATTGATTAGCATCTTATTGTGGCCCGGAGTCGAAGTATAAAACTTTCGCTCACTTTCTATTGTGCCGCCGGGACCAGGCACCCCAACTTCGTTGAATCCTTTGCTTATCGATGCCAAACCTGTGCCGATGGGAAACGCAACTCCCGTGGCGGTATCTCCAGTTGAGGTTATTGAAACGAAGAGTGGACGACTGCCTTCGGTCTTGCGGCTATACAAGGCGGCAATCATCTGGCGCGCCAAAATTGAGTCGGACGCTGGATTCACGACAATCATCAAGTCCGCCGGCATGCTCCGAGGGGCGTCAGCGTGGCCATGTATCTCTGCATTGATCGCATGCGCGACAGAACGTTCGACGATCAATCCGCCAAAGGAGTGCCCTAATAAAACGGTATACTGCCCGCTTGTTCCATGATCTTTCCGCGCCTCCTCCGAAATCGAAGCAATGGCGTCATAGCAATCGTAATTGCTGGCGATGCGCTCTGCCGTGGCTTTGCGATTCCAGAAACTGATCTCCTTTAGGACGGGAACTGACGTTAACTTGCCGCGCCAGCCAAGATAAATGCCGACAACGTGAAATCCGACCTGCCTGATAGCGTGTGCTCGGTTTAGCCGCGCTAGTAACGATTCGAAATTCTCAACATCGCCCGATTGAACGTTATTTTGCCAGCCGTGCACATACGTAATAACAAGCGGCTTATCGGTATTTCGGATTAGGTCGACTGCATTTTTTAATTGCGTCGGATCTTGATATGATCCCTGCTCGCCAAACTCGATAAAAGCGAGTTTGTAACCGCTTTCAACGACCACCGAATTGTTCGGGTTCGCCTCATTCGACCGCAGCGGAGAAAGCGATGTGCAACTGCTTAGCCAGAGAACTGCAAGACATATGGCAGGGATCAACAAACGGAGGGCCACGAAATTGGTGTTTAAACATGCCATATATCGCCTGCAAGTCGGAAGCGAGCCGCGATTGCAGCGGATCAGTAGACCAGTGGTATCAACGTCCAGCATCACGAAATGGGAATCCGCCTCGAATTGAGGGCCTTTCAAACTCGTTGCAGCTGGAGCAACAGTTGCGGAATAGTTTCAAATCCGAGAACAGTTTCAACGTCGGTGCAAAGAAACGGATTAACTCAAAAATAGCCCGCGCACATTGCGCCACCATGATTCACAAAATATTTTAATTGGTCTTCGCGCTCCGCATTTGCAAAGGCGACCAATTCCTCATCGTGCAAGCTGCATCGCATCGTCAGGCGCAGTTGGATTTATTGAGGCGGTGCCTTTCTAGTAATTCGTTCCTTATCGGTCGCTTGATGCTCCACTGATTTCTTATGAGCATCGGTAACGCTGATAGTGTAACCAAGAGGCGATGCCTCGATCTTAGTTGCATCTATGACCTCTCGAATCCACCCGTCTGCCGAGGCCTTAGCCTGTATACTGGGCAGGGCGTTCTTATCGAAGTTAATGTCGTAGATAAAGGGCGAATCGCCGCCGGAAACGTATGCTAGCATTGTAAGTGTTTTCCCGTCTGCTGATGCTTCGATTGCTGGGGAGCTGATCGAGAGTTTGTGCGATGCTTCGCCGGTTGAAGTGCCGAAATAGAATCCCAAAATAGTTCCGAAGACACCAATAAGAACCGTGAGAACCTCCTTCGCCTTCGCGAAGACGTCTAGTGTATGACTGCCAAGCAACGCACCGAGTGTCAATAGAAGTGCGATACCAATCGTGCCAACGGCGAAAATGAACGTGATTACGCCTCGCGCGTAATCGACGCTGGCGAGTTCGCGAACAATAGAATTCTTCGCGAATAAGCCCCAGACGAGCAAGCCAACGATACCAATCCCTAGAATCCCGATTGCTGCAACGGCGAGCCATGCGCCGACCAGTGGTAGGATGCGCTGAAAATGATCCGAGAACGTCCCACTGCCGCCGTTCCCGCCACCCGCTGGCGGTGCCGGTGGCGTCGTTTCGGGCGGTTTTATTGTATCGTCTGACATATGATCAGTTGGTTGATAGGTTAGTTAGGGTTTTATTTCGGGTGATGGGTGAAGTCGCCTAACATGTGATTATGCCGACAATTGCGTTGGCTTATCGCGGCTCTTCAGGTCCGTTGCAATCCTTTGGCTACGCGAGCTGATTGAGTCTAGCTGAGATTATTTCTTCTCCTTTTCCGATTAGCTTTTACCAGGCGAGGATCGTATCTAGCCAGAGAAACAGTTGCGGAACAGTTTCCAGATCCAAGAAGCGTTTCAACGTCGATGCAGCCTTCGTTGCAAGCGACCGCAAGGCGAGCTGAGGCGTGCACCTCACGCCCGTGGCGTTCTCGAAATATTTGAGCGTTGCGTGTCGCCCGAGGGCAGCGAAACTTGCTCACGCCTTTACGTGAACCTTCACGGGTTGCGAGTGGATTCCATTCGTTATCACTACCAATTCATAGTGACCCGCCGCAACCGCAGGCGACACGTGGGAGTACGTGTGATGGAGCTTCTTTCCTGTAGCCACGGCCATCGTTGAATGGTCGAATGTCCTGCAGAAGAAGACTTTTTTGCTGCCGATGTGTTTGAGCCGAACCAGCGGATAGTTCGTAGCCATCTGCGCATCATCGCCATAGCCGTTCGCCTGAGACAGGCCGTTCAATTGCCAGCCGCGAAGCCGATAAGAATGTCCGCGGCGCAGCGCTTTCGGCACGTGGGTGATGTGCGGGCGCCAACGGGAGTGGGGCGTACCGCTGGGGGTATAGACTTCGAGGTCCGAAGTGCAATTGGAGTAGAGCACCTGGCCTGTGGGCAGCAACAGGAAGCGGCAGTTGAAAGTGAGTGTGTTGGGGGCGTTACCAGGTGCTGGCACGGGATTGAGGGCCGTGCCGTCAAACTCGAAAACAGTGATGGGAAAACCCGCCCAGCCGGCGTCGACGCCGCTGGTGACCAGCGCCCCTGCCACACACAGCACGTGGCCGTTCGGAAGCAGAGCCGCTGGTGCATCGAAAGCGCGTAACAGATTTCCACCCGAGTCGGTGGGAAAATCGGGACCGTCTTCGCTGCGGGAGCGCGTGTTTTTTTCACCAGGAAGGGAATTACCCATTACTCACTCCGATGAGTACGATGACATCGCCAGAATCCACTCGAAGCGCCTGCGCTGCAACGATCGCGCGGCTGCCGTTAGCCCACACTTCTTGATCGCCTTTGATTTCCTTTTTCTCGCGAAGTGCCCGCCGCACTAAACTATCACCTTTATCGCCGAGCTCGTATGTCATCGAGCTGTTGGGCACAACTTTGAGGACATCGACGCTCTCGGCATTCGATCGGCAAAACAGAAAAATCAGGTCCTGCTGGCCCGGTAAATCGCAAATGCACTGCGCTACGACCTGAAGATCGCAGTCGGCCTCTTCGGCCATCGCGACAGCCATCTCGAGCGAAAGTGGACGAAGTTTGAGCTCCTTTCGGATTGCGTTCTCTGGAAGCAAAATTTCACGTGCGGCGTAATCGCAGAGTTGCTCCACATATCTATAACTTTTTTGTGACGTGGTCGGCCCGAATACGCTTCGGGCGCCGGCGCTGTCCAAATCGCGCGCGAGCAATATGTGAGCAATTTCGTGAGCAAGCACGAACCGTTGCTCGCGTGGTGGAAGCATCTCGTTTAACTCAGCTATGATTCCAGTCCCTTCGCGGACAATGCGACCGCGCATCGCGAGCGGTAACGACCGAACCTGTCGGATACCCACAGATCGGGCGAGCGCCTGAACGTCGCTCGGAAAACGATTACAGCCCGATTGTGCTTTTAACGCAGCAACTCGGTTGCGAACTTCACTTCGTTCTTCTCGATTGCGACGTCTGCGGGAAAGCAGCCGATCGTTGAGAACATCGTCCCAAGTTGGCGTAGAAAATTGGTCCATGCATCAGGTTGCGAAAAGATCGCCCAGCTCCGAACCGCGGGGCTGTTTTGCACGCTGGTCGTTTAGTCGGCGCTTTTCGAGGGCGCTATGTCGCTGCAGCCAGTTGTCCGCGTCGACTCGCTCGGTATCCCCGGAAGCGGCGATTTGCTTCTCGTAGTCGTCCCGCAACTCAAAGTAATCGGCCGCAGGCCAGCCTGTGCTCCTTGCCACTTCTTCCAGGGTTCGCAAATTGTAATCCACCGTCTTCGTAGGCTTAAGTTGCAGTTTCGCAGGTCCAAACAAATCGGCGATACTCGAGTTGTATACCGCGAGTAAGCGTCCGAGTACGTGCAAGCCGATGTTGTGTTCATCCAGGGGGCGCTCCTCAAGCGAGCTGAGCAATCGCGGCGATGTTCCGATCTTTTTCGCGGCATCGTCAATGGAGAGACCCGATTGCTGCCGAAGCTGCCGGACGCGTTCACCAATCTGCTGTGAAATCTCTGGCCGCATTGAAGTCTCGAACGCCCGGATTTTATCGAGATTATTTCCAATCACGGTGCGTAGCTGCTCGTTGAGTTCTTCTGGCGTTGTATACCTAATTTCCCCGATCAAATTCAGCGGGCTACCGGTGATCATTCGCGACAGTTTTGCTGTCGGACTTTTTTTCTGGATGATGATCGTCGGCACCCAAATCGGCGGTAAGGATTCTCTTACGATCCTGCGCGTAAACCATCTCAGGATCGACATTCGGGTGAAGCAGCGGATCTGTCGCCATGCGCGGCTGATACACGTAAATGTGAAATGCCCTACAGACGTCGGCGACGTAACGCGATTGGAACGCGATAAGATCGTGAGCGGATTCCGGCACGCCGGTCAGGGCCGTCGCCATATACCCATGAAGCGGTTTTATGTCTCCGAGAAATCCTTTGTTCGTTTCCTCTAGAACTTTCAAAACTTGGTCGATGCTTGCGGGTCGATCCTTCGGCTGCTTTTCCATTAACTTTTCCGCCATGCTCAGCAACGTAGGCACCGGCTCGGCATGCGTTCGCAAGCTTTCGTCAATTCTCGGTTTCTCATGCAGCACGAGTTCAGTCAGTCGGGTGCGTTGGCGCTCCTCGTGAAAGACCTGATGTCCGTGCAGCATCGCGTACATCACTGTGCCGAAAGAATACAGATCCATACGCGCGTCATCGTCTTCATTGCCCCGCAGCCACTCCGGCGACGCGTTGCGGATCGTTCCAATAAACGAGTCCGATGGAGTCTCGCCCTCGACGTGCTCGATTTTCACGACGCCGAAGTCCATGAGCCTCGGCGCAAAGTTTGACGACATCATTATGTTTTCCGGTTTGATGTCGCGGTGGACCGTCTTCGCTTCGTGTAGTGCCGCGATACCGCGCGCGATGCACAGTAATGTTTTTATAAGCAGGGCCTCGGAAGCCGGATGAAACATCTGAATCCATTGGCTAAGCGGCATACCGTCGATGTATTCCATGACCAGGTACGGGCCGTCTTGGGCACCGATAATGCATTCATGCATGTGGACAAGGTGCGGACTCCCCAGCTGCGAGCCCACGTCGAACTCTCGGCGAACGCGAGCGAGTTGGTTCGGCGTGGCCAAAACCCGTTCATTGTAACATTTAATAGCAACTGGCTCGCCCGGATTAGCGAATTTCTTCTCCTTCGTTGGCGTGGCGAGAAATACGTCCCCTGCGCCACCACAACCAAGTTTCTGGATGACTCGGTAATCTCCGATCTGTGCGCGTTTGTTCATGCTGGTCGCACCCCGGCGGGAGCTTAAAGACCCATACTACGCACGGACAATGTTTCAAGCGTCATCAAATGCTTGAGGTGAGTGGGGCGATGAAAAAATCGATCTCGGGCCGGGGCCAGAAAGGGACAACATGTACCGGCTTTTCCCGCACGCCGCAAGCCGAGCACAGCCGCAATTGGTTGGGAAGTGTGACCCCTCCCCTGGGTAGATAACTTTTACGTCCTGGCCCCATACCGCGGGGTTGTACCAACTTTCGGCGTTTGCGCGCGCGACATGTAAAAAACCGTTTACATGAAATTTTTCCATCTCACACACATTTCGCACACATCCTGCCTTGATTCAGGGCTCCAATGCCCAAACAACCTGCTTATTTTGACAGCCTAGCGTCCGCCGCCGCCGCTCTTAAGATCGACATTTACGAGTTACGGGAGGCCGAACGCCAAGGATGTCCGGCCTTTCGCAGTGGCCGGGTTTACGGCGATGAATACCTTAGCTGGCGGCAGGCGAGAGAGCTCGAAAAGGTCGGATGTATTGGAATTGAAGAGTGCCGATCCGTTATCGCGCAAACGCTCCGAGGCCTCAGCGTATGCGCCAATTTGGGCTTCCTGACGCCTGAACAGTATTTTGATTTTTGCCGTACGATTGTTGAGGCCACCCACGATCAGGAGCTCCGAGAAGTGTTCAGGCAGACAATTCTCAATTGGCTGCAACTGAATTTTTCGGAGGTAGCAGACGCGAAAGCACGGAAGGCCCACCCCGAAATTATGTCCTGGTTCCGCTCGGAGAGCAAGGCGTGGGCTCGTCGCACATATGGATCGGCGATAATGGAAGCCAAACCCTTGACGATTGACTTTGGCACACAGTAGCAAACGAAGGCGAAAATCACTGGATTTGTTCTGATTTTTGTTCTGACTTTGCCAATTTTGTCAGAATATTTTGACGTAAACCATTGGTAGTCAATAAAATGAGCGGGTGAAGGGAATCGAACCCTCGTTTCGAAACATGCTCCAGTAAACTGTCAATTTCATTGGTAAATTGGACGTTGGCAGTAATAGCTGGGCAACCGCGGAGGTGAAGACTCTCGTTTCCTCCAGCCGTGGCTCAGCTTGTTCTCGTTAGGTCTATGACGGCGATGTCGGTTTATCGCGTTCTGCTGCTCGTGCGTAGGTGCTGGGTGGCTTTGGACTGGGTCTTCGGCTGGGGATCGAGTGCACGTCAACACTCTCTCACTTTACTGCACCCCTACGTGACATTCTTGGCACAGGCAATCGACCTAGCAGTAGTACTTACTATTCTGACCGGGCTTTGGTTCTTTCGCCGCTGGGCGCGATCTCTGTTCGTTATCCTTTTAGCCGTTGCCGATGTCAATAGCGTGTTTCGACGATACGAACTTGCGTCCGTGCCGCCGCCATTTGTTGTCACCATAGTGTGGCTTGTGGTCATGGTGAATGGAGTGATTATTGCAATGTCTTTTCTGCCGCCTGAGCGCGACATGTTTGCAGTTCAGATCTAACCAAGCGATGAAAGCCAACTCGCGAAAGCTTTCGGAGTGGCTTATCTGTTTGTCGTTAGGTCGTCTCGCACACCCGATGGACAGCAGATCACAGCTTGCCAGGAGAAGGGGCTTATGAACATGGCCGGACCTCGTTCGATTGGCTTGGCAATTCTGCTTGTTTTGCTCGCGGGAGCTAGCTGCAACCGGTCGAAACGATCGTCGTCAGAGTCGACCGCCGCGCCGACACCCCAGGGGGCTCGCGCGAGCATCACTGCGCACGCCCCAGATGCATTCTACGATCCGCCGTCGGACCTGTCGCGCCAGCCTGGAGCATTACTTCGGAGCGAGCCGCTCAAAGACGTGATACTGCCAGGCGGCATGCGAGGATGGCGCATCCTTTATGCAACCACTGTGGACGACAGCACGCCAGCGACGGCGGTCGCGATAGTGTTCGCGCCGACTGATCCTCCCGTAGGCCCACGTCCTGTCATCGCGTGGGAGCACAGCACGACGGGCTTGTTGCAGAAATGCATGCCGTCGCTTTTGTCGGCGCCGACCGCGGGCATCCCCGGGCGCGACCGGATCGTGAAGGTTGGCTGGGTCGTGGTCGAGACAGATTACTCCTTCGCAGAGAAGGGTGGCCCGCATCCCTACCTGATCGGCGAAGGCGAAGCGCGTGCGGCGCTCGATTCGGTCCGTGCCGCGCGGCAGATTTCCGAGCTTACGCTCGACCAACGCATGGTGGTGTGGGGTCACTCGCAGGGGGGGCATGCAGCGCTTTGGACCGGCATTATCGGGCCGCGCTACGCGCCGGACCTCGAAATCCTCGGCGTCGCGGCAATCGCACCGGCCGCAAACATTAAGAACATTCTCGCGATGAACATCGCAATGGACAAGCGGTTTGGACCGTATCTCGCGCTAGCGTACAGCCGATTCTATCCTGACATCACATTCGAGCAAGCGCTTCGGCCTGAGGCGCTCGATGCTGCGCGTCAGATAGTAAACTTATGCGACTTCCTCCCGCCCGAGGATCCGGAACGCATCGAGGCACTGGCGGCAACGTTCGACGGTCCAGCATTGGCGACGAGTTCGAACAAAGCGCTTCAAGCTCGGCTGGAGCAGAACACGGCGAACGGTCTGATCAAGGCTCCCGTCGTAATCGCGCAAGGCCTCTCGGACAACGTCGTGCCGCCGTCTGCCACCGACGCGTATGTCGAAGAGCGCTGTTCTGCTGGTCAACGACTCGAGTACTGGACATTCACGGGGCGCGACCACTTCACGATTGCCCAGCCCGGTGCGCCGCTGGAGGAGCTGCTCATCAGGTGGACGATGGCGCGTTTCGCGAATGAGCCGCAAGCGCCCGGTTGCGTCCACAAGTCTTTCTGATTGTCGCGTGGGTTCGAAAGGGCCCGGCTGTTTTGCTCAAATCCAATCTTCGTTAGCCAGTTACTTTGATCGGACAGTTGTCGACGGCCAGTATGAACCAGCAGGTGAGAAAGGCTCGATTTGAAACGATGAACCGTTTCCCGCGCCACGCTGCTTCAGTTGTTTGACCGCCGATGCTAGTTTTGCCAAACCTTGTTCAGTTTGCGCTTGCGACCAGGCCGCGAATCCAAAAACGAATGCCGGATCCAACTGAGCCTTAATGCAGAAGAAAGAAAGAGGCCGGGGCCAAACGCCGGTTTCCTGACGAGCACGCATGAATAACGGAAAGTCTTCTTTGCGCCGCAGCCAGGCGATGAAGTGCAAACCGGCCGGCGTTACTTCCAGATCGAAATAGTCGCCCAGCCATTTTTGGAATTGTTCGATAAAGAATATGCGTCGCTGGGCATAGAGTTCGCGCATCCGTTTCACATGGCTGAGGAAAAATCCTTCGGTGACGAAACGCGCCAGGGTAGCTTGATCAATCGCTGGGGAGTGCTGGTCCATGACAGCGCGCACCTTGACAAGGGTGTCGACAAGTTGTGGCGGTGCGATCACAAAACCGAGGCGCAGCGATGGGTAAAGGATCTTGCTCATCGTGCCGGCATAAATCACCCGGCCGGCATGGTCCAAACCTTGAAGACATGGCAGCGGCGGCCCATCGAAACGAAACTCGGAATTATAATCATCCTCCAGGACGTAGCCGTCGCGCGACTCTGCGAACTCGATCAGAGCTTTCCGCCGCTTCAGGCTCATCGTCACACCGAGGGGAAATTGGTGCGACGGTGCGACGAAAATGAGTCTGGGAGAATTTTGCCGTGAGTACTTCGCGATTACCAGCCCCTCACGATCGATCGGGCGCGGGACCATTTTGGCCCCGACAAAAGCCAAGACATTACGTGCCTGATGGAAGCCGGGATCTTCGATCCATGCCACTTCACCCTCATTGATTAACGCGAGCGCGCACGCGAGCATCGCCTGCTGCATGCCGCTCACGACTACAATTTGGTCGGGATGACAATTGGCGCCGCGGAAGTCGCACAAGTAAGCAGCGATTGCCTTCCGTAGTTCGATCTCGCCACGGCTCGAGGCATAACGCAGCAGGTGCGCTCCCTTTTTCGCCAAAACCTGCTTGCGCAAGCGTTCCCAAACCGCAATCGGGAATTCATCCACGGCCGGCAACCCCGCGACGAATGTGACGCTCGGCGGGCCGCCAACGCCGACATCGAGTTGTCGGCCGCTGCGCAAATCTGTCATTCTGGTCACTCGTCGGGCCACTCGCAGGGGATGCTCGGTGCGCGCGGTCGTCGCCGGCCGGGCAGCCTTCAGAAAAGTTGCCGGTAAATGATCGGCGACAAAGATACCAGACCGTTCCCGGGCTTGAAGGTATCCCTCTGCGAGAAGCTTTGAGAACGCCTGGTTTACGGTCAGTCTCGAAATTCCAAGAGTTGCAGCAAGAACTCGTGAGGAAGGCACACGGGAAGCGCTTGAATCAAAACTGCCGGTCTCAAGTTCTTCTCGGATTTGACGATACAGTTGTTGGTAAAGCGGCTCGGACGACGCGCGATCCAGCCGCACCATTTCGAACGACATGACTAAACGACGCCGGCGCTGCTTTGGGACCGATGAGACGGTGCGCCCGTAGATCGCGCCATTCATTTTCACGACGCAACGTTCGCATCCGGAGAATGCTTTCTCAAGAGATGCTGCGACGCTCAACGCCCTTGGTTCCCGGGACAAGCGAAACTGGTCTGCCTTTTTAGCGAGATCTGGTTATAGCCAGCCACTTTCCAATGAATCAACCTGACTACCTAACAAAAACCAATTATGAAAAATACTCTGCCTAATACTCCCACAAAAATCTTTAAATCTGTTTGCACGTCCAACGTTTACCCGCGTCTACCAATGGCGCTTTGCCTGGTCCTCTGCACGTTGGGGCTAGGCCTTTCCGTGGATGCTGGCGAAAAGAAGACGACCATCACCACGTTCGATGCACCGCGCGCGGGCACAGCAGCCAGCCAGGGCACGTTCCCTAGTGGCATCAACCCTTCAGGGGCGATTACGGGATTCATCCGGGACACCAACTCTGCCCGGCACGGATTCCTGCGCGCTCCCGACGGGACCTTTACCATTTTCGACGATCCGGGCGCGGGCACTTGTTCAACATCTTGTGGAACCATCGGACCCGGACAGGGTACGCGTGCTTACGCCGTCAACCCATCTGGGGAGATCGCGGGATTTTACAGCGACAATGCCGGTCGATGTCACGGCTACGTGCGTGCTGCTAACGGCACCTTCACCCAGATCGATGCTCCGGACGCGGGCACAGGTCCGTTTCCCCAGGGGACCTTCCCCTCAGAATTCACTCCAATGGGCATCAACCCAGCAAGCGCTATCACCGGATTCTACGTGGACGCGAGTTCAGTACAGCACGGCTTCGTGCGCGCTCCCAGCGGCAAAATCACCGAGTTCGACCCCACCGGCTCCATATTCACCAACCCCAACGCCATCGATGAGCCGGGTGAGATCACGGGATTCTACGTTGACGCCAGCGGTGTGGGTCACGGCTTTCTGCGCGCTCCCAACGGCACGATCACGACGTTCGATGCCCCGGGCGCAGGCACAGGGGCAGGTCAGGGCACATTCGGCGTAGGCCTCACTCCGAACGGAGAGATCGAAGGAGTCTTCGTCGACCCAAATGGTGTGCTTCACGGCTTCATGCGGTCTAAGCAGGGCACCTTCAGCACGTTCGATATTCCGGGCGCGGGCACGGGAGCTGGCCAGGGCACCCTCCCTGAAAGCAACAATACCTCGGGGGCGATTGCGGGAAATTACATCGACGGAAGCAACGTGAATCACGGCTTCCTGCTCAATAAGCAAGGCAACTTTATCGCGTTCGATGTTCCGGGCACGGGCACAGGGGCAGGTCAGGGCACCATCCCCTTGGACAACAACAGCTCAGAAGCGATCACCGGAGAGTATCTTGACGGGACTAATGTGATACACGGTTTCCTCGTGGAAGGTTTGTAACCCTACCTAGAAGTGGACAAACCTGCACCGCAAGTAAGTCGCCAACAAATCAGCAAAGCCTAACAAGCAGCAGCATTTCACAATGAGCCGTCACGTTTTACCGCGTGGCGGCTTTTGTTTTGCCCTGTGGAATCGCCGTTCGCCGCGGTTTCCGGCCTGCTAACGGTATCATACAACGCGCCGCTCATGTCTGCGATAATGTCGTGATAAGCATCCGGGACTCGAGCGGTGACGCGATCTTAGTATTTGCACCGGACGGAACTCAGAGCACGTTTGCTACTAACCTCAGTAACCCCCTCGCCACGAAAAGCGTTGTCGTTAATGGAGCGACGACACAGCCAGCGAGACAATTTATTTTACGTTTTAATACCTAGCAGCTGGTAGGCTCGCGCTGCTGGCAGCGGATGATAACTGTTCGTCGATCTTGGACGGCGCTTATGGCTATAGGCGGATATTCGTGCACTTGTTATGACTATGTGCCGATTTCGTTATGACTCGCTCTTATTCAGATGGCAGCTTTCATAGGTAAAATAAGCGGGTGAAGGGAATCGAACCCTCGTATGTAGCTTGGGAAGCTACCGTTCTACCATTGAACTACACCCGCGGAAGAATTGAAGATTCTAGATTTCCAATTCTCGATTGCAAGCCCACAAGCCATTTACTGCCACGAAATCACGTCGTCAGAGCTCGTAAACTTATTGTCGTTCTTTGTCTTATCTCCGAGTGTGCCATCTTTACCAAGAGACCACGCAATCACACGTTGCCGAAGCGAATCGTCGCCAGCGCCGCTATTGCGCCCATAGGGATTCGTAATTTGATTGTCGTAATTCGCGTCGATCGCGACGTTGTATGGCTTTCCCCAAGGATCGTAATATTGCCCATCGCCGCCGATCCCGCTTCGCGGATTGGTCGTGTCCTTCGCGTCCGGCGGACTAATGAAAACGATTTGCCGTGTGTTGGCGGCATTGCTTGCATTGCTGCCGCTTGTCACCGCGCGCAACGCATAAAACAAATCGGCGTTAGCAGAGATCGTGCTGTCATCGGTCACCAGCGGATACTTCCCGTACTCCGTGTAGTACGCGTTCACCGCGGTCACAATTTGGGTGAGATCGTTCTTGGCTTGGATTTTTTTGGCCTGATCTTGAACGCCGCGAAATGCGGGAAAGAGAAGCCCCGTTAAGATCACAATCATCGTGATCACAATGAGGAGCTCGACGAGTGTAAAGGCGCGGGCCTTCGGTGAATCTCTTTGCATCGTGCCTAGCATAAACATTTCGTTGAAGAGTTGAAGCGATGAAGCGTCAAAGCGGTTCAGTTCTCGGATTTCAACTCTTCGACGCTTTAACGATTCACGTCCACTTCGCCATTTGCTCGGGAAAGGGGCACTGCCTGCAGTCGGAATTATCCTGTAAACAAAAGTCCTCGTAAATCTGCAAAAGTCCTTGTTGGTGCGCGACTGTTTTTGTGAACGCGCGGCCGCGGGGGTCGTCGCCGAACAATCGTCTGGCCGCGGTTTCGAGCGTTCGGTTCGATAAACGGGCCGACAATTTCGCGTAATCACTCCAAAGATCGACGTCTTCCGCCAGCCAGAACGGAAAGAGAACGTTCGCCAAGATTTCCGCGACGCGCGATTCGCCGATGAGCGCCATTTCCTTTGCGGAGGCGCCAGCGGTCAGCGTGTAATTAAATTTCCAAAACGGATGATCAAGCAAGCTGAAGAAATTACTTGCTGCCTGAACCGTTCGCTTGCCTAACGAACGGCGAAACGCGGGCCATTCGCGCGCCAGGATCGACAACGCGGCCAGGCGTCGCTGTGGATGATTGAGTGGACGTACGCCGCTCAATCGCCAAACCTTGGCCGGCAAAATGAGCCGTTGGAATTCGTCGCGATGCGGCCACCAACCCTCCCAGAGTTGGCGAACGTAATTTCTTGTCGATCTCTTATAAACGGCGAGATCGGGTGCTTCCAAAAAACCGGCCGCGCCGAAAAGTATCGCCTCGCAATTGCCGGTCTTGTCGCGCAGGAATTTGAGTGACAGACGTTGCGCCAGAAGCATGAACGGCAGCTTGTTTTCCTTGTAACCTAGGGCAGCGGCTAATTCTTGAAACAACGCTTCGTCGCGACCATGGTTGTCGATCTTGGCGCGAATCCGCCCGGCCTTTCTCTGTAATCGGAATTGTGCTGCGGCGTCGAGCACGCGACGGACGCGTTCTTCGGGCAAATCTTTCAGCGGAGCCTGACAACGCCCCGGCCGCGCGAGCGGAATGTTTGCGCTGAATGCCTCCGGCAACACAGCCGGGTCGACGCGGACCTGGAGTACATTTCGGTTGGATTTCGTTCGCGTGAAAAATTCGCGGTCGCTTTTGTCGACGAAAACATGGAGCACGGTTTCGTCGAACGCGGGATTGGTTGAATGACCGTGTGTTTCCCAATTGCGGTCGTTAAGATCGATCTCAATACAGCCACGAATTGGCTCTCCGCCATTCACGCGAATAGCGGCGTCACGAAAATCGGGCCCGGCCTCGCGGTTCCAGGTCCCGAATTGCACGACGTCGATCTTGTCGCCGGAGCTCGAAACGAGTTGTCTTCCAAAATCCCCGGCAAACCAGCGTGCTTGCAGTTCCAATTCGCTTGGAGTGCGCACCGGAAGAAAAAGCGCGCGCTCTCGCACGCAAGCAGAGGCGCACAGGTCTGCGTAGCGAGCTGCGCAACCAATCATGCCCAATTGTGTGGGGTGGCGTCCGACTGGTCACGCTATTTTAATTGTAGCGGCGCTCTATGAGCGCCGTGGTTTTATGGGTCGGCGGTCATAGACCGCCGCTACAGCGTTCCAGATTTGCCGCCGGGGACGAGGGCATTCCGAAACTCCAGACAAAAGGAGCTAGATGTAAAATATCGCCCCGAGGGCAACGGTTACAGCTATTCCGTGACCGCTGGCTCGAAATGTGATTCCACTCCGGTCGGCCCGGGTTGACCCAAACGGTCGCGCAAGTATTCAACAATCTGCTCGACGACCGCCGCGTTGGGGCGTGGAAAGATGAAAAGATATTTCGCACCTTTGTCGACCGCTCGGGAAATAATGAGATTTTCCGAGAGAAACTTCGGCTCATGCGCAACCATTGATCCATCGAGCTGGATCGTTTGCGCAAACGGTCGTCCGCTTTTGTGCGCGACGAACAAAAGTCTGCGCGGCTCTTCGGTCGTCGCGACCAGTGCGCCGAAAAGATTCGCGGGGACGCGTCGGCTGCGTCCGCTAATGCACGGCACCGCCCAGGCAATGGTTTCGCCGAGGACATTTTGGCGGCTGAAAACATGGGCCAGCCTACCGGGTAGTGTCAGCGGCAGTTTCACGGGGATATTTAGATAGGCCGGCGCGTTCAATTTTGCCAGAGCGAGCCAGATCTTTGCCTTCATGGCCCGCAGAATTTTCGGCGCGAAATAGACGAAGGCGGCGATGGCCAGAGCGAAAATCGCGAGCGCGAGCATCGGGTTGTAGTGAATAAGGGCGAGCCCACCGAGGACGGCGGCGTCTTCGCCAAAGCTCAGGGCAATGTTTGAGAACGGCTCTGGCGACGTGTTGCTAGCCAGGCGCGTGGCGGATTTTGCCGTGTGGGTGATGAGACTCGTGCCCCCGGCGAGCAGGGCGACGATAACGGTGAACGCGGGATTGGGGTGCCCGAGCACCTGGATGGCAAGTAACGCGCCGCCGATGGGACGAATTACCGTGTGAACCGCATCCCAGGCGGAATCGATCCAAGGAATTTTGTCGGCGAAAAATTCAAGGAAATACAAAATCCCCGCAACAATGATGATCGCCGGATTACCGAGGACTTCGAGCGATTGATACGCCGGCGCAAGCGTGATCCAGTGGAAGTGAATTGCCAGTCCGGTCGCAAAGACGGTGAGGTAAAGGTTAATACCGGCGAGACAGGCCAGGCCAAGCGCGACGCCGAGAAGGTTCAACCGCTCCACGATGAAATTATGCGACGCGGCTTCGGATTGTCACGATGTTTGTAATTGTAAGGCGTTTCTGTGAAACGCCATGGCGCCTGACACAGACGCGCTACAGTCTTGTTGCCGCCGGACACGGCGGCCTCTACAATTCCGCGCGATGCTCGATATTCGTTTGATTCGCGAAAAACCCGATTTCGTTCGCGAGCGGCTCGCGACGCGCGGCGGCGGCGACGAAGTCAAGGTCGTCGAAGTACTCCGGCTTGACGTCGTGGTTCGAAAAGCACAGACGGAGCTTCAAAAACTCTATGCAGAGCGTAATCGGTTGAGCAAAGAAATCGGCGTGTTGCGCAGCAAAGGAGAGTCGACGACGGAGTTGGTCAACCGCGTAAACGAAGGTGCCGTGCTGATCAATCGGCTCGAGCAAGCGTTAGCTGCGGATCGCAGCGAGATCCAACAGCACGAGTTGCTGCTGCAAATTCCGAATTTACCACATGAGAGCGTGCCGGTTGGCAAAGATCCAAGTGCAAACAAGGTTGTTCGCGAGTGGGGCGAGAAACCAAAGTTAGACGGGAAAATTCTCGATCATGTGGCGCTTGGCGAGAAATTGAAGCTTCTCGATCTGGAGCGGGCGGCCAAATTGAGCGGCAGCGGATTTGTCTGCTTCATCGGCGCAGGCGCGAAGCTGGAGCGCGCGTTAATCAATTTCATGCTCGACCTTCACACGCGCGAGCACGGTTACTTCGAGATTAGTCCGCCGGTTCTTGTTCTCGACAAAGCTATGGAAGGAACAAGCCAGCTCCCAAAGTTTGCGGACGACATGTATAAAATCGAAGGCGAAAAGTTGTTTCTCGCGCCAACCGCGGAGGTGCCGGTGACCAACTTCCATCGCGAAGAAATTTTGTCCGCGGCGGATCTTCCGAAAAAGTTTGTGGCTTACACACCGTGTTTTCGCCGTGAAGCGGGTTCAGCCGGCCGCGAAACGCGTGGAATCATTCGTGTGCATCAATTCGACAAGGTGGAGCTGGTCAAGATCACAATGGTCGAACAATCTTACGACGAGCTCGAATCGCTGTTAGTGGACGCGGAAAGGGTTTTGCAGCTACTCGGCTTGCATTATCGAGTGATTGAACTTTGCACTGGCGATCTCGGATTTCACGCGGCCAAGACCTACGATATCGAAGTCTGGTCGCCGGGCCAGAGCGGTTATCTGGAAGTTTCGAGCTGTTCGAACTTCGAAGATTTCCAGGCGCGGCGGATGAATCTTCGTTACAAAAGCGCGGATGGAAGAAATCACTTCTGCCATACGTTGAACGGCTCCGGTCTGGCGCTGCCCAGACTATTCGCGGCGTTGATTGAGAGTTGTCAGCGAGCGGACGGTTCGATCCAGATTCCGGAAAAATTACAGCCGTATTTCGGTGCCGGTGAGATTCGTTCGTGTAGGACTGCGTCCTGACCGGCCGGTCAACACGCGCTGCCGCGGGGAGATCTTCCCACCGGAGTTGCGGCACTGTCCGTTACCTAACGGCTGCTGCGCTAAGGCCGTTTTGCCGTGGCATCGTAAACATAGCGATAAGTGATCCAACCAAGATATGGATCGTGAGGATCGACGTCATAGTTCCATCTCCAGCACTGGACTTCAACGGTTGAGATGGGCGATCCGAATGCCAGTTGCCGGCTGCGTCGCTCAACGTAGGCGGAGATGAACAAGTCGAAACTACCGCTCCGCCAAGGGTCAAGAAATGCTTTTGTCAGAGTGGGGAGGCTGGAGGGCATCACCGCCAGAGAATAATCATGTCTGGGAACGACGATGGAACTGCCGTTTTCCAAGGTCGCAACCACCTTGTAATAGTAAATGGGGGTTTGCCCATCGCTTCTGGAATACATTTTAGAATACATTTGCCAGGCGCTCACCGGGTAATACTCGATCCCGAAGATCCAGATGAGGATCATTCCAGCAATGACTACTGCCATCGAAGCACGAGCAATTGGGGCAACAGCCCTTCGTTCTTCGCCGTGATAGGGCGCAACGTGGAAACCTTCGGGTGCCACGCGAAAACGAAGACCGTTGGCAACCAACGCCGCAAGTCGGTCGGCATTCAAAAAGACGAGTTGCAGCATAAGCAGATCGAGAAAGAGGATGTGCTGAAAGACCAGAATCCCGATGTGCACTCCGAATGCAATTGCCGGCATGACAATCCGTGCGGTTCGGGAAAAGAGCACAGTAAAATAGCCTAACTCGGTGGCGACGCCGACGATCCCAATTGTGCTGTAAACAAATTGCGGAGCGTCGTGCTGAACAAGCCAAAGAGTCGCGTTCCATTTATAGTCTAGGAAGATCGGATTCATCGCATCCAGAAGTAGTATGCGCCGGATGTTGTCTCCGCGAAACCAATGCAGTCCTGAGTCGCGCATCTTGCTCAATCCGCAGAAAAGATAAATGATCGCGATCACCATGAGACAGGCGTAGACGCCGAAACCAACCGATTGCCGGCTCGCCTTTCGTTTGGAAGGATTCAGCCAACGATCGAACGACCACGCTGCCGCACAAGGTGTCCACGGAAGCACCAAGAGCAGGTAGAGTGGAACGAGTCCGGTATGGAAGTAATAGGTGTATTGCCGAAGGATCGCTTGCACGACGAAGAAACACAGACCCGCCAGCAGCAGCGTCACACGGGTCTTCAACCCGACCATACCCAGCAACAGCAGAATGGCCGTCGTCCATTGTAGTATCGCAAGCAGGTGCGGATTCGACAGGAGCGTTTCATAACCTGGAAACGCATTGAGCAGATGAAAGAATTCTTGATTCCTTCGAAATTCGACCGGGACCCACGAAATCGCGGGCAGATTTTCAATGACGGTTAGTATAAACGCTGACAAACAGACGACTATTCTGAGCCAAGCGAGCTGTTTTGGGGTTCCATTCACGAGTCGCGGCGCGGAAAAATCAGTTGTGCCGAAGGTCTTAATGAGTGCACTCACTAACAGAGGCACTGCCAACGTGGACACGGCCAGCTTGAGGCCGTCGGACTTCTCCCAACCTGCTGCAATCAATGCAAACAACGATCCAACGAGCACGAGCGTCGCGGGCGTGGGAGTCATTCGTCCCAATAACGAACTTTTGCAGCGTAGGCTTTCTCTTCGGTAATCCTTTCGGATTCTCATGCAGGCGATAGCGAATCTCGGACTACGCAGTCGGTTCCTTGAAAAGATCCATCTGAGATCGACCTTGTTTGGATGATTCTTTTTCTGTTTCGGACGGCAACGGCAGGTCAAAGCCCAGACGTTGCGCGAGACGCTGACAGGTTTCCGGCGCGAAACCTTCAAAGTGATTGCCGACAAAGGCCCAGACATTACGAGCTTCGGCGAGATGTCGCTCGATCTTGAGCGACCAACTTTCGAGCGCGGCCTCGCGTTTCCAAAGAAGTTTATTATAGCGATGGACGAACAAGCCGTCGCGATCGTACTTGGTCGCGTAATCGCCGAGTAAGCGCAGGTAGAGAAAATCGGTCGTGCGGGGAAGGAACTCGAAAGGCGCGAGATTACGCTCATTCAATGGGCTTGTGTCGGCCCAAACCCAGCAGACGCGACATTTCTCAAGGAGCCCGATGATTTGCGGCCGGTGCCAGCCGGCATGGCGAAATTCGATCGCAAATCGAAAATCGCGCGGCAATTGTGTTAGAAACCTACGGAGCGGTTGCCTGCCGTCCTTGGGCGTGAAAGAGGGCGGCAGCTGGATGAGGATGACCTGGAGCTTTGGCGTGAGCGGCTCGATGGCACGAAGAAACGAATTGAGCTCGGCAGTGCAATCGCGCAGCCGGCAGACATGGGTAATTTCGCGAGGCAGCTTGCAAGCAAAGCGGAATGCGGCCGGTGTCATTTCGACCCAGCGCAGCAAAATGTTTTCCGTGGGAGCGCTATAAAAGGTTGTGTCGATTTCGACTGCTGGAAGGTAACGCGCGTAAAATTCGAGCCACTCTGATTCCGGCAAATCGGAAGGATAAAACGCACCGTGCCACTCATCGAAACTCCAGGCGCAGGCCCCGATTCGAACTTTCTGTTGATCGGCGAGATTCACGCGCGAAAGAAGTTAATCTGAATCGCGCCAGGATGTCGATCTAACGGGTGACGAGACGTGAAATCGCTGCTTTTGCGCACCTTGGCAACTTGACGGAGTCGATAACTCAACTACCCTGCCAAGCCCCATGAAATCGCGAGTTCTGGCGCTGTTTTTTTTCTTTTCGATCGGTCTGTTTTTTTCCGAGCTCGGCCCGGGGGCCGTCGTTTTTAGGCCGGGCGAAAAAGCGAAGTACGTCCCTCCGGGCGAGGAGGAGATGAATGGGAACGCGGAGGAGCTTTTTCACAACGGCCAGGAGGCGGAAAAAGAAGGCAACCTGAAACGTGCGATTCGATTCTACAAAACCCTGATTCGACGCCATTCGAGGGATGCGCTTGCCCCGGGGGCGACCTTTCGCTGTGCTATACTGCAGGAACAACTGCACGATTACCTAAGCGCGGCAGACTCGTACCGGTGGATCGTAGAGAGATATCCCACCAGCCCGCATTTCGAGGAAGCAATCGAGGCGCAATTTCGGATCGGCGAAATGTATCTGGCGGGGAAAAAACTGAAGCTCCTCGGCATGCCCTTTGGAACATCGATGGACCGCTCGGTGGAAATTTTCGCGGCCGTAATTCGGACTGCGCCCTACGGAAAGTACACAGCACGAGCGCAGTTTGATATCGGCCTCGCCCGCGAGAAACAGGGCGCAAACGACGCCGCGCTCCAAGCTTACCAAGCCGTGGTGGACAAATTTCCCAACGACCCGATTGCGGGAGAGGCACAATACCAAGTTGGTTACATTTGGTTCACGGCGGCACGGACTGGGACAAAAGATATTGCAGCCGCAAACAACGCCCGAACTGCCTTCCAGGACTTTCTATTTCGCTTTCCGAACGGTGAGAAAGCGCCCCAAGCCCGAGCGAATCTTCAGATGCTGGAGCACAAAACGATCATGAGCTCGTTTGATGTGGCGAAGTTTTACGACAAACAGAAGTATTACCGGGCGGCTGTCATTTATTATAATGAAGTGATCCGCGAGCAGCCGGGCTCGCCCGAAAGCGAGAAGGCCAAGAAGCGGATCGATCAATTACGGGCCAAACTCGGCGAGAAGGCCCTGGAGCCGGCGTTCGCCGCCGAGGAAGCCAAGAAAAAGAAGGCCGAACCGGGAAGCGAGCCGGCAAAAGGCGCGCGGGCAACATCAGGTCCGGCAAATGATGGCGCGCCGTTGCCACCGCCCGAAACAGATTTGTCGCTGCCGCCGCCGGCTTCGGTCTCGCCTGATGCAACCAGTGGGTCGGAATCGACATCCGCTCCTGAAGCCAGCGCCACGCCCGAATCGACGGGCCCGCCGTGAAGAACTCCTTTCTGGCGGCGCTTGTCTGTTTTTGCTTTAGCGGCTGCCTGGGTTACCACATCGGACCGGCTAAGCCTTATTATCTGCGTGATGTTCACGCAATCGCAGTGCCGACCTTCGTTAACAATACGCTCATCCCGCGGGTCGAGGTGCTGGTAACGGATACAGTGATCAAGCAATTTCAGCAGGACGGCACTTTCCAAATCACAAGCAACGAAACGGCGGACGCCGTTTTAAAATGTGAAATTTCCGGGATCACCCGTTCGCCAGCGCGCTCGGTGCAGGGCAATGTGCTGGCAACTAGCGAGTTTAATCTCGCCCTGCGCGTGCAATACAAATTACTTGGACGGGACGGGAAGCTGCTCGCGCCCGCGGGCGAAGTGGTTGGAACGACGAGTTTCTTTGTTGGGACCGACGTCACAACAGACGAACGGCAAGCGCTTCCACTTGCCGCTGAAGAGCTGGCGACGCGTTTGGTGGCTCAATTGAGCGAGGGCTGGTAATGCGTAATGAAAGGCGAAGAGAAACTTTGGAGCATTCTCAACGACAAGCTCGACACCCTACGCGCCAGCAATCGCTTCCCTGAAGCGATTCGCGTTGCGGAAACTCTGCTCGAGCTTGCCAAGCGGACCTTTGGAGACAACGAGAGCGCGCTCGCGTTGAGTTACGAAAAGCTCGGCCAGCTTCTCGATCAAAGCGGTGACCGGGTCAAAGCCAAGCCGTACCTTCTTAAAGCGCACGTAGTTTTGGAAAAAGCGAAGCCACCGGATCACCGCATGCTTTACCGGTCTGCCCGCCGCCTCGCTTTTTTGTGTGATAACCTTGGACAACAGGAAGAGGCCATTCGCTATTACGAAAAGGCGATCGCGGCAGGCACTCAGCTTGAAGACCTGTCTTACTCCGACCTGGGGACGATATTGAATAACGTGGCCCTGATTTTCCGAAGATCAGGACGCCAAAAAGCCGCCGAGCCGTATTACCTGCACGCTCTTCAGATTTACGAAAAGCAACTTGGGCCGCAGCACGCGGATGTCGCCTCCGTCCTCAATAACCTCGCTGTGTTTTACACTAACGAGCGTCGTTATGCCGAAGCAGAGAAAACACATCTGCGCGCTCTCGCCATTCGCGAGAAGGTGCTGCCGGCCAACCATCCGGATATTGCGCAATCAAAATGCAATCTGGCCGTCGTCTATCATTCGCGCGGCGATTATCCCAAAGCGGCCGAACTCTACCGGGCGTCGCTCAAGAGTTGGGAAGAAGCGACCGATAATCCGCCCGAGGATTACGAAATCGTCGCTTCCAACTACGCGGATCTGTTGCGTTCGTTAGGCAAAGTTCGTAAAGCCCAACAGCTCGAAGCGCGTGCGCGCAAAAAGCGGCGCGCCTGAGGGTGCGCGCAAGATAGATCGGTTCCGCTCCGGAGGGCGGCCGATTGAATAATCGGCTGGATCGCTCAGCTCCTTCTATTTGTATTTAAGTCCGAATTAACACAACGGTTTGGATGAGCTACCCGTCGCCACGGCGGGCCCAGCAAAGACTACGATTTTGGCTTGCGCGGACGGTTCCACGGCGCAATTTAATCGGCCCGTCTTTTTCGCGCTCACGTGGCGGAATTGGCAGACGCGTACGGCTCAGGACCGTATGGGGAAACCCGTGGAGGTTCGAGTCCTCTCGTGAGCACCATTCTCCTGCGTGGCTTGTTCGTTCGCTGAATATTTGAGTACTTTCGCTGAAAGGTCGAAACAGCCCGAAACAGCTCGAATATAAGGCACTTACGGAACGCCAAATCGCTGGTCGTTCACGGAATATTTGAGTACTTTTTCTGGATTTGAGTCTTTTCCGTGTCCAAACGGCTTCACACCCTGCCGACCGCTTTTACGATGGAAACCGGTTGGTTTTGGACATCCTTTGGCCAAAAACGACTCAAATATTCTGTAACCGAAGGGGGTGTGAGGTGCGCGGGCTATTTTTGGCTTGCAATCGGCTTGCAATGACCATGCTACGAGGCTGCAAACTAGGGATTCAAACCAGGCGGTTCATGACACTCGACTCGAAATCGAGCGTGGGGCAACCCACCGTGGGTTCGAATCCCACCCCTTCCGCCAAACCTTTTTCTCTCTGACTCGCTGACTTTCGGAGGGGAAATTGGCTATTGATGCGGGCAAATCCATGTTTCGACCGTTTTCTATCGCACAATATCGCACTATTCTGCACGGGCAAAAACAGGACACCAACTGGACACCTCAATTTGCCGTCAGCCTCTGCTGGAACATGCGCGGTGGCAGTGACGAGACCGACTCCAATCTAAGCGGCCAACCTATCCACCGCCAAACGCAGTTCTTGAATATCGAAAGGTTTGTCCAATACCAAGTGCACATCCATTCGCTCATAGGCTTCGCGGATTTCCGACGAAAGGTGCGCCGACAACACCATGATTTTGCCCGCAAACCCCCGTTTCCTGATCTCCGCGACCAAGTCCAAACCGGTTAAATCGGGCATCTTTTGATCGACAATGATTACATCGTAGTCGTCCGGCTTCGCATCGAGTTTCTCCATCGCGTCATTTCCATCTGGTGCGCTAGTTATTTCATAATGCGGAGGCGCGAAGATGAACGGCATGGAACCCCTAATCGAGGGATTGTCGTCCACCGCCAAAATCCTGAGCGTTGCCTTCATAACGATGACTCTGTGAGGTAAGCAGCGTCTGTACCGCGTGCTGGCACCGAATCGGCTCAGCTGGTAGAGCAGCGGTTTCGTAAATCGCCTAACGAGTTTTCGCTCAAATTGGCTCACGTTGATTCACGTGAGTTTTCATAGGCAAAGCAGTACATCGGCGGATGCCGGTTCGTTGCCCACTTTGGCCGAATTTTACTCAAATTGCGGTGTCGAGTATACAAAAGCAGTATACAAAAATTATTCCGCCGTTGAGCACGGCAGAAACAGGACACCTTGCGCGTGACGCGAGCAATCGAAGCAGGGGTTACGATCATGTTTGGGACTTGGAAGAAATTATCAATTTGCTATGAAGGCCTTTCTGCGAAGACGTGCGCCAGCAATATTGGGATTCATCTTTATAGCCACAGGGTTTGGCCTCTGGATGTCCGGCGTTTCTCCCAGATTAGGCAGCATCGTGTTTACAATGGGTTTCGTGGGGTTGGTAGTCGCGTGGGTTGCCCGCAAGATTTCAAACTGAGCCAGTGCCAAAATCTATTTCGGGTAAAACCGCACAAACCACGTTCACTGTTTAAAGCAGGCAGAAAAAAGCGTGATTTCACGGGGTTTGGAAGATCGCCGCCTCCCGAAAAAGCCCTGTGGGGTTCAATCTGGGAGACGGCGTTTTAGTTCCCCCCAGAACTGATTTCAGAGTAAACTGAACTGCCCGAATGGGTAAAGAAGTTAATGTCGTTTTCCAACGTCTACGACGACAAAGCGAGAGCGGAAGCATACGCGACCCTCGATTTTCCGAGAACTTACTATTTAGCGTACCGTGATTTGCCCGCGATCATCGCGGAGCACGTTGTCGGAAAGGAGGCGCTTGATTTTGGATGTGGTGCAGGCCGTTCGACCAGATTCCTAAAGAAGCTCGGCTTCAACCCAGTTGGCATCGACATATCGAGCAGCATGATCCAATCGGCTAAAGACAATGACCCGAAAGGAACCTATCTCCTCGTCAATGATGGCGACTTCAGTGCCTTCGAGGCCAATCGATTCGACCTCATCTTTTCTTCGTTTGCCTTCGACAACATTCCGAGCGTCGGAAAGCGGCGTGATCTATTGTTCGGGCTAAAAGGCCTTCTGAAGGAGACAGGGCGAATTATTTTGCTCGGTTCGACCCCAGACATCTACACGCATGAGTGGGCCTCATTTACTACAAAGGATTTTCCGGAGAACAGGACTGCCAAGAGTGGCGATACTGTTCAAATTGTGATGAAGGATGTCTCAGACCGTCGCCCCGTCACGGATGTTATCTGGTTCGAGCACGACTACTTGAATCTTTTCGCCGCATCCGGCCTTGATCTCGTTGGTCGTCAGACGCCCTTGGGGCGAGAAGGTGAGCCGTTCGAGTGGGTCAGCGAAACATCGATAGCGCCTTGGGTAATTTACATTTTGGCAGCTGTTCATGTTGAAAAAGAGACGCAAACGGCAACGGCAAAAACCAACATTTCATCACAGCGTCTATGTGATTCTACTGGATGATAAAGTCGCCGAACACCCGTCGATTTTGCGGCTCAATCCAAATCGTGATCCTTGGCTGAATCTGTCATGGAAAATGCTCGCACAAGATCGCACAAACCTGTAACCAAGACCTTGGCCAAGCGGAGGTGGCAAGATGCGTATACTGGTCGTCGAAGATCATTGCGATACCCGAACGGTATTAGCCACCCTATTGAGTCGATGCGGCTGCCAAACCGTGATCGCCAAGAACATGAAGGATGCCCGCAGTCAATTGGCCCAGATGAGCTTCGATGCGCTCGTCAGTGACCTTAACCTACCAGATGGAGATGGTCTTGATCTCTTGGCCGACGCAAAACGACTTTACGGCTTAAAAGCAATTGCGGTTACGGGGCGAACTGAGGTCGTGGAACGGGAGCGCGGGCTGCGGGCGGGATGCGATTTTTACCTCACCAAGCCGGTCGATTTTTATCAGCTACGCTGCGCCCTCGGAATTCCTCCTCACCATTCCACCGTTTAGTTCGCGGTGCCACGGCGAGCGCAATTCTTCCGTTTGGTCGGGATGCTAAGTACCGGTGGAGATCGCCGCCTCCCGAAAGCCCTGTGGGGTCAGTTTGAGAGGCGGCGTCTTTAGTTCCCCCCAGAACTGATTTGGAGATTAGATTCAGCACCCGAATCGGTAAAGACTTTTCCACATTTTATCAGTTTAATTGCCGGAATAAAATGTGCTGTCCATCCGGTGTGGCATCAACAATACCGGGTTTTGAGCCGGTTTTCTCACCAGAGTTGAGAATCGTTCGCAGAGTTGACCACAGATTTCTCGGTTTATGACCCCTGAATCCGAACCGATTGATCCAGAGGTAATTTCGTTTTTAAATCGTGATCACATCGTCCTGGTGACCGTGAAGGATGGCGAACTGGTTATCACGACTAGCCTCGGCTCTCGAATCATCATTTCAGGGTCAGCGAGAACCTTGTCGGAGTTCGCTGACGAATTAGCGAAGGACGTCCAGAGTAACTTCGTTTCGATTCCTATATCGCTGTCTGCGATCGTCCTGCATGTGAACACTGAAACGGAATCAACAGAACCATGAAATCAGCGATTGTGGCGAACGAGCGATTCCATGGAAATGCAAAGCAGGCGACGTTGTGCACGAATTCGTTAACGCGGAATTGCAATTCTTAATCGGCCAATGTCATTTTCGAGTCTAAGATGGCAAGGCGCGACGCCCCGAAGCTGATGGATTGTGGATGTGGCTTGTCAATTAGTTGCTTAGGCAACTCAGGGATGTAATCTTTGCCCGCTTCGCGCCGACGTAGCTCAGCTGGTAGAGCAACGGTTTCGTAATTCGCCTAACGAGTTTTCGCTCAAATTGGCTCACGTTGATTCACGTGAGTTTTCATAGGCAAAGCAGTACATCGGCGGATGCCGGTTCGTTGCCCACTTTGGCCGAATTTTACTCAAATTGCGGTGTCGAGTATACAAAAGCAGTATACAAAAATTATTCCGCCGTTGAGCACGGCAGAAACAGGACACCTTGCGCGTGACGCGAGCAATCGAAGCAGGGGTTACGATCATGTTTGGGACTTGGAAGAAATTATCAATTTGCTATGAAGGCCTTTCTGCGAAGACGTGCGCCAGCAATATTGGGATTCATCTTTATAGCCACAGGGTTTGGCCTCTGGATGTCCGGCGTTTCTCCCAGATTAGGCAGCATCGTGTTTACAATGGGTTTCGTGGGGTTGGTAGTCGCGTGGGTTGCCCGCAAGATTTCAAACTGAGCCAGTGCCAAAATCTATTTCGGGCAAAACCGCACAAACCACGTTCACTGTTTAAAGCAGGCAGAAAAAAGCGTGATTTCACGGGGTTTGGAAGATCGCCGCCTCCCGAAAAAGCCCTGTGGGGTTCAATCTGGGAGACGGCGTTTTAGTTCCCCCCAGAACTGATTTGGAGATTAGATTCAGCACCCGAATCGGTAAAGACTTTTCCAAATTTTATCAGTTTAATTGCCGGAAGCTTTGAGTGGAAGCTGCCGCAGCGAGTGACATGCAGGGCTACCTGTCTCAAAATCAACATCCCTCAGACTCTGCTGGTGGTTGAGTTTTGGGACTTGATTCCGAAATAAGGCTGTTTGTTAGGCTCTGTTGCTTTTACGGATTATCAACGACCATTTGCGGCGCAGGTTTAGTCAATTCGACCTTTGCGTTCACTTTATCGATCTTCACATCCTGCTCTTTCAGGCGCTCGTTGATTGCCGCGAGTGCAGCTTCCAGTTTCTGAACTTTCTGGTGTTCTTTGAGGAACTCGTTTAGCAACATTGCGTTCACCGCTTCGTAGCGCACGGTGTAGACCTTACCTTGCTCATCGCGAGCTACCAGATCGGGGTTCACTTTCTCCACATCCTCGGCCACGAGTCCAAACTGCGGGATGCTTTTCGGATCGATTTCTTTTTTGTAGCGGAACGTGACCGGTTTTAGCGCAAGGATCGCTTCGCTCGCTTTATCCATCGGTTTGATCGCGTCCTTGAACCGGGCCGAGGACGGCGCCACGCCAAGTTGACCGAAGCTGCTTACAACAACTGCTGCGCCGGCAACAGTGGCCCCATTAATGCCAGCGATAAAGGTAGCCGTCTGCGTCCCCACCCTGCCGATGCGAATGGTGTCGGACTCGCCAGCGCCCCCCTCGACAAGGTTGCCGATATCGATATTGTTACTGCCCGTGGTGAGAGCGTCACCAGCTGCAACGCCCAATGCGGTGTTGCTGCTGCCGGTTGTGTTGCTTTGGAGCGCATTAACACCGTTGGCCGTATTGGTGATGCCGGTTGTGTTGCTAAAGAGCGCATTAACACCGTTGGCCGTGTTGTCGGAGCCGGTTGTGTTGCTAAAGAGTGCATTAACACCGTTGGCCGTGTTGTCGCCACCAGTTGTGTTTCCTTCGAGCGCACTAACACCGTTGGCCGTGTTGAAGCTTCCGTTGTTGTTAAGGAGCGCATCAAAACCGTTGGCCGTGTTGTTGGTGCCTTTTGTGTTGCTTTGGAGCGCATTAACACCGTTGGCCGTATTGCTGTGGCCGGTTGCGTTAAATTCGAGTGCTTGAAAACCGTTGGCTGTGTTGTTGGTGCCGTTGTTGTTAAGGAGCGCAAGAGACCCGGTGGCCGTGTTGAAGCTGCCGGTTTTGTTGCCCAAGAGCGCATTAAAACCGATTGCCGTGTTGGATTGGCCGGTTGTGAGGAGCAAGAGCGCATTCTCACCCTCAGCAGTGTGTAGTTTATATAGCCGCCGTCCGGTGCTGGTGTAACCGCTCGAACTGTCGGCAAAAGCGCAAAGCTGGCGAGCGCGATGAGAAGGAACCCGCGCCTCAAAGGCGACCGGCCAATCGAATCTGTTACAGGTAGAGTTGTCATTTGTTTTGGTTTCATTTTTTGTTTTTGTTGAGGCGGATTTGTTAGGCTGGGCTGCTTTACTGATCGTTAGCCACCATTTGCGTTGCAAACTTGTTCGCTTCGACCTGGGCGCTCACTTTCTGGAGTCCCGTGGTGAGAGCGTCAATCTGCTTTTGCTGTTTGGCTATGGTCGCTCCCTGTTCCTCCATTTTGCGGTCTTGTTCCTGCACTTTGCGGTACTCTTTCAAAAACTCGTTCAGCAACATCGCGTTCACTGCTTCGTAGCGGACAGTGTTAATCCTTCCGTCAGCATCGCGAACTACCAGGTCGGGATTTACCTTTTCCACTTCCTCAGCCACGAGGCCAAATTGCGGGATGCCCTCTGGATCAAGCTCGTGCTTGTAGCGAAAGGTTACCGGTTTGAGCGCGAGAATCGCTTCGCTCGCTTTATCCATCGGCTTGATCTCGTCCTTGAAGCGAGCTGAAGAGGTGACTGTGCCGAGATGACCATTAACATCGACAACCACTCCCACCGCGCTTGCCACGGTCACCCCATGAATTCCGGCGACAAAAGTGGCAGTCTGCGTTCCTACCGTGCCGATGCGGATAGTGTTTCCCTCGGCCGCAACACCAACGTTGTCGATATCGATGTTGTTACTGCCCGTGGTGAGAGTTGCACCAGCGTTAAAGCCCAATGCGATGTTGCTGCCGCCGGTTGTGTTGTCACCGAGCGCACCTTCACCGGTGGCCGTGTTGCCGCCGCCGGTTGTGTTGTGATAGAGTGCATTAAGACCGTTGGCCGTGTTGTCGCCGCCGTTGTTGCTATAGAGCGCTTGAAGACCGGTGGCGGTGTTGCCGGTGCCGGTTGTGTTCTCTTTGAGCGCAAGAACACCGGTAGCCGTGTTGTAGCTGCCGGTTTTATTGGTATAGAGCGCATTAACACCGGTGGCTGTGTTGGAGCCGCCCATTGTGTTGTTATAGAGTGCACTAGTACCGTTGGCCGTGTTGAGACCGCCGGTTGTGTTGCTATAGAGCGCATCGACACCGGTAGCCGTGTTGTAGGTGCCGTTGTTGAGATAGAGCGTATTATAACCGGTGGCGGTGTTGTCGGTTCCGCTTGTGTCATCTTGAAGCGCACTAAAACCAATGGCCGTGTTGCCGGTGCCGGTTGTGAGGCTGAAGAGCGCATTAATACCCTCAGCGGTGTTTTCGTTGGCATAACCTCCGTCCGGTGGTGGGCTAACCGCTTGCGCCGTCGGCAAAAGCGCAAAGCATGTCAGGACGATGGGAAGAAGAAAACCACGCCGCAAAGGCACGTAGCTAAGCGAATTTTTTACAGGTAGAGTTGTCATTTTCGGTCTCATTTCTTTTGAATTGTTGACTGCATTAACTGCAATCCAGTTCCGCGCGAAACCAAGAAATCATCCTCCCTCGTGCATCGATGAGATGCGGCCTCCCTTCGGCTGACTCTGGACTCCAGTTGGTTCTGGAGATCGCGTTAAGCGATGTCTCAGCGAAGGTGCAGCCCCACGGACTTCTTCAGCCCGGCCGAAGATACGTTGAAACGTCGGGTGACGTAATCAAGGGCGTGCCTAACAAGTCCAAGAATAATTGTCGAGCAAAATTAGAACGCAAGAGACGTAAGATTATCTCCTACAGGGCCTAAGTGTTGGTCGCATCGGGTAGCCGTCACCTGTATTCAGAAAATCACTCGTCGGAATTTCGGCAATGTTGCCTCGGCGCAGCTTTTCGCGCATCGCCTTGTGTATGTATTCACGAAAACAGTTGATTATTTGGGTACTCTTTATCAACGCTTAGCGCCGGATTCTTTCGATGCGCGCTTTATCGGTCCCGAAAGGTCTACATTTAACGCTCCAGCGATCCGAAGCAGTGTATCCAACGTGGGGGTGCGCATCCATCGTTCGAGTAAGCTGACCATCGATTGCGAAAGACCGGATTTCTGAGCAAGGCGATTCACGTGCCCGTGGCCCTAATTTGCACGGATCAATTCGCAAAGTTAAAAGCGCGGGTAGAAAAGCGAACGGGTTGGACAAGCGAACAGTTCGAGCACCGGGTTAAGCGGTACAAGAAGCTTCCGAGTACACCGACCAAGGCAGATTTGGAGGCCGTTGCTACGAAATTGCTCGCGATAAGATGGAACGAGCGTGAGGAAAAATGGAACGTCTCCGGGCCCGCACCGCCTCGTGACTTCGTCAAAATGGTGGTTGGCTACGCGCTCACCTGCAAGATGCAGTTGTCGACGGTTTCGGACACGATCACGGAGGCGCGCTATCAAGCACGCAGGCACGGACGTTTAGCGATTGCCGCAGCAGACATTCGGTGCGCACTTCTCGATTATCAGATTCCGTCGGATGAAGCGTTGCATCAGGCATTCGAAACAGGAGCAAACCGCGTCCAACGTCAAACGTCGCCGAGGCAACCGGAGTTGCGGCCCAGCTCGAATTCTGCGGTTCCGTTGCAATGGCCTTGCAAGGCCGTTGCATAGCGATTTGTACAACCGCCGTGCAGTGTAACAGTCCTGAGCAAGTTCATGTTGGTCACAGCAATGAATCCCCATGGGTGCGTTGCCTTTTTGTCAGGCAACACTTCATGGGGTTCGTTGCCCCGTCGGTCCATACTTTACGAAAGTAAAAGGCTATCCCGCTAAGCCAAGAACAATCGGCGAAGCCATTCGCAAAAGACGGCTCGATTTAGGACTCCGACAGATCGACGCCGCGAAGATCATCGGCTGCGATCAAATGAGCGTCCTCAACTGGGAAAAGGGGCACACCGAACCTCAGAGCAATAAAATGCCTGGGGTCGAAAGATTTTTAAACGATGGCCGGCTAACTGATCAAAGGAATTAGAGCCTAGCCCGTTCACTCCCCTTTTGTCACTTAAGGCTTATTTTCGCCCGAAATGGCACTCGAAAAATCTGATTTCTCCTGGGACGCACCGGTTCCGTTCCCTTTTTGACATTCGGCTCAAATTCTCCACCTTAAGCCGCGGCGGCTTTTCAAAGATTTCGGGGGTATAGCTCAGTTGGTAGAGCGTCTCGTATGACTCCATCCTGGTCAGCGCAACGACTTGAAGGCAGCGCGCAGGTCTTGCACGAGTAGGCCCGGTTGTTCCCAGGCGGCGAAGTGGCCGCCTTTGTCGAGCTTATTATAGTAGATGAGCTTCGGGTAAGCCTGCTCTGTCCAACTCCGCGGCGCTTGATAGAGTTCCTCAGGAAATGCGCTCACCGCGACTGGGATGGCGATGTGTTTCGGAGCAAAGAAGGCGAGCTTACTTTCCCAATAGAGACGGGCCGAAGAGACTGTCGTGTTCGTTAGCCAGTAGAGCGTGGCGTTGTCGAGGATGTCGTCTCGCGTCAGGCCCTCCGGCTTACCCTCAAAGACCCGCGACATGAGAGCCAGGCTGCTCGCGTCGTGATCGAGCATCCAGGCGGCCATGCCCACCGGCGAATCCCCGATCCCGTAAAGCGTCTGCGGACGGTTCGCCATCTCGGTGGCGTAACCTAGGCCATGCTTGTAGAAAAAGGCCAGTTGATCGTACGCATGTTTTTCTTCGTCTGACAAACCTGATGGCGCCGGCACACCGGCAAAAGCCGCTTTGTCGATGTCGGGCGGCACGGTAGCAGGCATGTTGGTGTGAATGCCGATCAATTCCGGAGGTGCAAGCAGAGCCATCTGTTCCGTGACCGCATTCCCCCAATCGCCGCCTTGCGCCACAAATCGTGTGTAGCCAAGGCGCTTCATCAGCACGATCCAGGCACGCGCGATGCGGATAGGGTCCCAGCCGGTCGTGGTAGGTTTCCCCGAAAACCCATAGCCAGGCAGCGACGGAATCACGACATCAAAAGCATCCTCAGCCTTTCCACCATTGGCCGCGGGATCAGTTAGTGGACCGATGATTTTTAACTGCTCAATAATCGAACCCGGCCAGCCGTGCGTGATGATGATGGGCAATGCCTTCGCATTTTTCGAACGAACGTGAATGAAATGAATGTCTACTCCGTCGATCGTGGTGATGAAGTTCGGCAGCGCTTTCAGTTTTGCCTCGCACTTGCGCCAGTCGTAATCCTTCCCCCAATAACTTGCGAGTTTCTGCATCGTCGCCAACTGCACGCCTTGCGATTGATCAGTAACAATTTCCTTGTCCGGCCAACGCGTCGCCTTAATGCGTTGTCGCAGGTCGGTGAGCGCTTCTTCTGGAATGTTGATGTCGTAAGGCCGAATTGCATCGCGGTCATCGGAAGTGCTGGCCGCAAACGATCTGGTGGTAGGTATGAGTGAAATCATAGTGATTGTGAAAGCGATGCTTCCGATGGTTAGGTTCTTCTTTTTCATTGCGATTCTTTTCTCAAGCTTCTGTGGGCTGAAGTTTCAAACTGCGAGTTGTGAGTCGTTGTTTTTTTTGTTTCTAAGAGCTTTCTTTTCGCGGATCGTTTTTGGCATCGATGTATTCAAGGCCTAGCGGCCCAATCGCCGTTACCTGCGTGATGTACTCGCCGGATTTTGCCCAATGAAAATGGGATGTGTTACCAGGCAGGACGATGACGGCGCCGGGCGCATAAGCTTGCAATTTGTCGGCATCAAACTCGTCACCGAGACCGATATAAAAAAACCCCGAGATGACAGTGTAAACTCGATCCTCGGGATGACTGTGCGGCATCAACTTCACACCGCTAGGTAATTTGACCCTGATTGTGTAAGGTCCTGCCTGGAGAGGCTGGCCAACTAGAATTGCAAGACGCGCCGACGGTGGGAACGCGGCAAATGGTTTCCATTCGATCTCTTCCGGTAGAATCGCTTTGAAAGCCGCCTGGCCCGGTTGATGAGGTGCAACGGGTTCTGTTCGTTTGCGTGACATCTAGGCCGCCTTTTCCGCTGTCAGCACACTTAGGAGATTCCGGGCAGCGGAAGTGGACGATGCAGGATTTTGTCCGGTGACGACGCGCCCATCGATGATTGAGAATGGCGCCCAATCAGCAGCCTTCTCATAGAGGCCACCCAGTCGCTTCAGTTCATTCTCCACCAGAAAGGGAACAACGTGAGTTAGCTGAACAGCTTCTTCTTCGCCGTTTGTAAAACCCGTGACGCGCTTACCTTTCACGAGTGGCTCACCCTTGTAGGTGACTTTGTGGAACACTCCCGGTGAATGGCAAACTGCGGCAACCGGCTTGCCGGAGTTATAGAACGACTCGACCAATGCGATCGAGACAGGATTATCGACAAGGTCCCACATCGGGCCGTGCCCCCCCACATAGAAGATCGTGTCATAATCTTCCGATTTCACGTCGGCCAACTTGATGGTCTGGGACAGAGCCTGCTGCGCTGCCGGATCTTGTTTAAACCGTGTCATTGCGTCGGTTTGATTTTCAGGTAAGTCGCTTTTCGGATCGATCGGCGGCTGTCCGCCTTTCGGAGAAGCGAGTGTTAGTTGGACGCCCGCGTCCCTAAAGACAAAGTACGGTGCAGCAAACTCTTCCAGCCAGAAGCCGGTCTTCCGGCCAGTGTTGCCGAGTTCATCGTGCGAAGTTAGTACCATCACTATTTTCATGTTCATTCTCCTTTATTGTTGGTTGGGTAGATTGATTCGTTTCGTTCCTGTTACGTCCTCAAGTTTTTGCCGGCAGATACGTCAGATGTTTTGGAGAGTCGTTTCGACCCACTGTGTGCGTGAAGTTAGATTCGGTGAAGCCCAGTCGAAAGCCAGCCCAGATGGTTCGTCCAATCCGCTGCTGGCGAAAACGCCAAAGTAGGTCCCAGCGTAGGAAAACTTCTGAATAGTTTTGGAGCCGAAATCGGCCACATCCAAAAGAGCCGCCCCTATTCGTGAAGCAGCGTTTGCCAGTTTGAAGGCACCCGTTCGGCTGGTCCGGGCGCCGGTTGATCCAACGGATGCGAGTGAGGAGCGGGAAGCTTCGGGCCGGTGAAGAATTCCTCTGTACGATAGTCGTAAAACCACCGCTCGGCTTGACAGCCGGGTTGATACCATCCCTTTCGGACCTCATAGGCTCCTCTCTGACTTCCGTTTTGCTTGAGTTGCTCCTCATCGACGGGCGGACCAAAGGGGCGCTATTCGATTGCCTTGACCTCAACGGGTTTTGGCCGGGACTGCAGGACTGGTTCCAGATTTGGTTTGCGCCAGCCAAGCAGGTTGCACAGCGCCGCCACGACTTGGGCGTCCTCGCCGACCGCGGCGGGCCGATGGAGTGTACGCGGTCACCACAGATGCTTTCAAGTGTCGTGCCGTTTAGCCGTATGTGAAGTCTGGCTTACTTTGCCCAACCTCTATAATATAACCATCAGGATCGCGAATGTAGCAGCGCGTCTCGCCGTACTTGTCCTTTGGCTCTGTGATAAACTCGGCTCCTCGACTTCGCCATAGTTCATAGCACGCTTGAATATCTGCAACGCGGATATTCATAAAGCTGCTGACTGAATCGCGGTCGGCGGGGACGCTGAGCGTCACCGATGGTTTGTCGGGTGTCGGACCACCCCCGACGTTGACAATGAGCCACGTGTTCGCGATCTGGATGTACCCTGGTGCGCCCTTGCCGTCGCCTCTGCTCAGAATGCGACTACCGAAGACCGTTTCGTAAAATCGAAGCGATCGCTCGATGTCGGCGACGGTGAGAAAGTGTGCGACGGTAATGCCGTCCTGCGGCGGCATCTGATAGCTTTTCTGCTCGACTTGTACTTGGTTCATAGACGCCTCCAATTCGGATAAGACATTTCTCCGTTCGCCAGAATACGTCGGGCAGCGTGCTTCAGCAATGAACTTTCACTTACAGCCAAAAACCCAAAGCCCACCGTCCAAGAAAGCCCAGACCTGCAGGAACGTTCATATTAGTGCTGGCGAATACCCCGAGATCAGTCCCGTCAATCTCCCGAATGCAACCCGTGCTCGATAATGATGCCGAATACGTGGAGCCCTTGGACATGATCGCGGAGTTGGCTGACAACAACACGCGGGCAGCATGTTGGCGTGTGACGGATAAAGCAACCCGCGAGCTTCAGATCCAACGGATAATCCGCGCTGTCGCTACAGCAGAGCTTATCCGAACCAGTTCATCAAAGAGAGGTTTCCGCCTCCGGTGGTCACGATAACGAGATTCATTACGACGAGCATCGTATCGTAGCTCCATCCGTTTGTTCCTGATTCGCCCCAGAAGCCTGTTCGCCAGACGAAAATCTTCTTCTGAATCGCTCCGAACATTATCACTACTAAACCGATGGAAGCGAGTTGCCCGAGAACGCCGAAGATCACTCCGAGACTTCCGGCGAACTCGGCTGCGCCAAGAAAAATCGTGAAGCCTTTGCTCATTCCTATGTCTTTACTTCGCGCCTCCGGGTTCCTGAGGTGTTCCCAACCGCTCGTCATGAACACGATTCCAACCATGAGGCGCAAAAGAAGAAGCGCAGCGTCAGTGAAGCAGGCCGACTGTGGAAAAATCATGCGGCGATTATAGGGCCGCCGCGAATCGCAATATCAACGGCAAAAGTTCGTGAGCGATGTCGAAAGCGGCTGCAGTCCACTGTGGCGTCGCCGTTGGCTACCTCCCGTTTTTCCGCCACCCCGTGGGCCTGATCTGGGCGCTCGCAAGGAGTGCTGTGGAATAAGGCGGATCTGATTTAATTGGCACCGCCCCTACGATTAAAAATGCTTTCCCAGCCACGGTGTTCACGAACCGATAGCTTCGATACCGCGGCGCGCGCATTCCTCATCTTGTTCATCCGTCGGCGCACCACTAACTCCAATGGCGCCTGCGACTTCTCCTCCGCGCTTAATAGGTAAGCCACCGGGCCGACGAATTATGGCCAGCCCATGTGCAAGGACGCCAGAAACCGAAGATCGCTCTAAATCCACGTCAGATTCTTCTCCGCTTGGAATTCCAAGACCGGCTGAGGCAATAGCTTTTCCCACGGAGCCGTAGCTGGAAAGAGGAAGAGCGTCGTCCATGCGCTGGTGAGCGATAAGGTGGCCCATCGAATCACACACAGTGACGCTAATGGAGTACCCGTGATTGCGGGCATACGCTTGCGCGGCGACAATCGCGCGGTTGGCTTCGGCGAGCTTGATCATCGAGTCAGCTATTCTGCCTGATCAGCTTCAGAGAGCGCCCGACGTAGGCCCTCATCCAATGCGCTCCCCGAATTCTTGGCGTCAAGGATCTGGTTATAAAATGCCATGACGCTGTTCTTGTTCTCTCTTGCTCATGGATTCTCTGTGTCTCTGTTCCTTGGAGCAAGGACGCTTTTGAGAAATCTATGCGTCATTGCTTCGCGCTCAATTAAATGTAATACAAAAACTCGGAGCCTACCGGGCTCGAACCTCTTCTTGTTACGGGTGTTCGCTCTTTGAGAGGTCTGCCGGTAGCCTGGGCGTCGGAATCAGGAAAACGCGTCGACATCGCGGTCTCTCTAATGGACGGCCAAAAATCTTTGAATGCCCGACATTTTGTTCTTCGCCGGCGTGTTGTATCCCTTTTCCCAATTGAGGACGCTCGTTTGATCGCATCCAATTATCGCCGCGACATCTTTTTGTTTTAGTCCCAAGTCCAGGCGCTTCTTCCGAATTGCATCCCCAGGGTAGTAACTTCTTTCGGATAAGCCTTATCCCTCGGCTTTTTCCCCCTGCAAGCGCACACGGCAAAAGAGCAACGCAACTTCATGCGCTCATTGCCACCGCGAGCATGAACTCGCGAAAGAAAAGCTGATTTCTCCATTTCGGCTCAAATGCCAGGTAAAACCAGGCGCGTTTTGCTGTTTTTTGCGGGGCTAGGGACCCTCGTTTGATACCTTTTTGACATCGGCCCATGTCCGCGAACGCTAGGATCCGGCTTTGCTCTCGACTAATCGGCAATTGAATCGAGATTATTTCGTTCGCGCAATCCCCGTCCGCACACCCATATGGCCCCTGAGCGCAAACCCGATCTTCATCTCGAAATCGCGCATGTCCTGTTCATGGACGTTGTGGGTTATTCGAAGTTGCTCGTCAACGAGCAGCGAGAACTTGTGCAGCAGCTTAATCAAGTTGTGCTGAAAACTTCTCAGTTCCAAAAGAGTGAAGCGGCCGCCAAACTAATTCGGATTCCGGCGGGCGATGGGATGGCACTTGTCTTCTTCCAAACTCCGGAGGAGCCGGTGCAGTGCGCACTGGAAATTGCCAGAGCGCTAAAGAACCATCCGCACATTCGACTGCGCATGGGTGTCCACGGTGGGCCGGTCGATCAGCTAAGGGATGTTAACAATCAGGCGAATGTGGCTGGAGTTGGGATTAACGTCGCGCAGCGCGTGATGGCTTTGGGTGACGCGGGCCACATACTTGTCACCAAGCGGGTGGCAGATGACTTGGCGCAAGACAGCCATTGGCGACCCCACTTGCACGAGCTTGGCGAAATCGACCTGAAACACGGTGTCAAGATGGGGATTGTTAACGTCTACACGGAGGAACTTGGAAACCCGCAGCCGCCCGAGAAATGCCGAGCAGCACGGCAAGAGTCGGAGATGCCATTACTACCCGGTCAAGGCGATTCGACCATTTGGCGGAAAAGTGTGTTGGTGGGCGCTGCGGCCTTGCTCGTCCTTGCCCTGGTTATTGGCTTACTGATCTTTTCGCGCCAAGCTGCGCCCAAACAGGAAGCCAAGCAGACGCCGCCAGCCGCGCGGCCAAACAGCAAGTCGATCGCTCGTCTTGCCTTTCGAAAACCTAAGTCACGATCCGGACAACGCCTATTTTGCCGATGGTATTCAGGAGGAAATTCTCACGCGGCTATCGAAGATCGCCGATCTGAAAGTAATATCCCGAACCTCGACACAACGTTACAAAACCGCGCCGACCAATCTTTCGGAGATCGCCAAGCAACTTGGCGTCGCGAATATTCTGGAGGGCACGGTGCAGAAAGCGGCCGATCAGGTCCGCGTCAATGTTCAACTCATCAATGCAGAAAACGATTCGCATCTTTGGGCCGACAAATACGATCGGAAACTCGCCGACATCTTTGCGGTCGAAAGCGAGGTCGCCACAAAAATTGCCGAGACCCTGCAGGCGAAGCTCACTGGCGCCGAACAACACGCGATCGTGGTCCGTCCGACCGAAAACAGTGAGGCATATCAGCTTTACCTGAAGGGCCGCTACTTCTGGAACAAATTCACCCCGGAAGGGTTTCAGAAAGCCATCGAATACTTCCAGCAGGCCATCGAGAAAGACTCGGCTTACGCGCTGGCTTACGCCGGGTTGGCTGACAGCTACGAAATGCTCGGGTTCTGGGGTGTGCTTCCCCCTCGGGAGATGTGGCCGAAAGGGAAGGCCGCGGCTATGAAAGCGCTCGAAATCGACGAAACACTCGCCGAGGCCCACGTTGCACTGGGATGGGTCAGCTTCACCTACGATTGGGATTGGCAGGCTGCCGAAAAGCATTTTGAGCGAGCACTCGCGCTGAATCCCGCTTCTCGCGCGGCCAATTATCCCTGGTACTCCATCTATCTTGGCGCTCTCGGGCGGTCGGAGGAAGCCGTGGCCGAGGCGAAACGCGCCCTCGATCTCGACCCAGTTTCCCCTGCAATCAACCAGAACGTGGCGGAGCAGCTTTACATGGCGAGGCAATTCGACCAGGCGATTGAACAGTGCCGGAAGACGCTGGAGATGGATCCGAGCTTCCCCCTTACACACTCGCTGCTTGGGCGCGTGTGTCTAGCAAAAGGGATGTACCGAGAAGCTCTAGCCGAGATTGAAAAGTACTTGGCACTGAGCCCACGCAATCCCGCGGCGCTTGCGAGTTTGGCATACGCGCATGCCCGATCCGGTGAGCGAAGCCAGGCGCTTCGCGTGCTCGACGAGCTCAGGGCGCTTTCAAAGGAGAGGCACGTGCCTTCCTATCACTTTGCTATCGTCTATGCCGGGCTGGGTGAGAAGGACCAGGCCTTCGCGTGGCTCGAAAAGGCTTACGAGGAGCGCGACGGTTCTCTCCCTATGCTCAAGGTGAACCCGTCTTTGGACCCTCTACGCGCCGACCCGCGCTTCGCAGATCTTGTGCGGCGCGTGGGAGTCCCGCGATGATACAAAATCGCCGGGTGCAGCTAACGAAGCAGTAGAATCGCAAAGAAGCCGCCGCATCGCCTAACGAACGCAGAATCCTCGGAGCCTACAGGGCTCGAACCCCCTGCGTTGACATTGCTTTTCGGTTTCGCTGCCAGCAAAATTGCCAGCAAAAGATAGTGAAAGAGTCCGCGCGAGTAGTAGCAGATTAGGCTTGATTACCTGAGCAGGCAGCGCTTAAGTTGCTCAAAATAAGGAGAATACATCGGCGAATCCTACCTCTGGAGCCAAATCTTAAGTCCCTCAATCGCACGGTAGGGCGATTGACTTTGCCAGTCCGGCTCGGACCTCAAGGTCTCAACTTCCGCGCGACTACTGCAGGCTCTTCGCTCTTGTCTCTTCGCTCCGCGCTCCCTGCATCTTCACTAGCTGCCCTTCAACCTGGCGGTGCGCAGTCACGAAAGGATTGTTATCCCCGTAGCTGCGCCATGGCCCTTGCGGAACATCGCGCAGTCCGACGAATTGCCAATCAGTTACGTCCTTCGGCTGCAGTCCAAGATAGTCACGGACCGCCGGCGAAACATCCAGTCCGGCGCCATCATTGGCATTCGGCTTGGGCCGCTCATTCCCGAAAACGTACTGGAAATGGTCTGTTAGGAATGGACCGCAATCCTCCCACTGTGCGTAACAAATCCGGTTCCCTTTGCGAATAGCGATCCAATGATCCTTACAGACGGATTGTCCAGGTGAGCTATAGGCTTGCTTAAACCACGGAATAATAAGAGGCGCCTCGGGTTTGAATTGCCCATGGGTCACGTCGTTGTACGGCAGGGCGACGTAAAACGGATTTTGTCTGGGAATAAACGCCACCGGAATGTAATTCCGGCGATTCGATGTTTCGGGCGGGTCAAAGCCGCCGTAACTCACTGTCCAGTTTAGATCCCACGAGCTTTTGTCATTCGGAACAGGATTATTGGGGCCGGCTGTTTCACCAACCCAAAATACCGTCGTCACAATATTCTGCTTCCATGGAGCCAGAGAGTTCCTCGGGATTTGCACGATGGGCTCGACTTTAAAAAGCCCTTCATTACGCAACTTCATTGCGTACCTGGCAAAATCTCCCGCGGTCGCATACGGAGAATTTGAGGAATCGGACTGGCCGTAAGCGCCAAACGCGCCCGCAATGAGCCAGCGGACATTGGCGCGACCCACCCACAAACCGAGCACAAACACAAGAATCGCCACCGCTGCCGGCCATTTCCTTGACGGCCTCTCAAAGGAAGTAACGTGGGCACTGCTGAAGACGTAACCTACGCGACGTGCCCTCATGATTTATAGGGTTCGATACCGTTATCAAGCAATGCCTTAGTTTTTACGGCAATTGGACTTTCGTCTTATGGGCCATGCTTCACCGCGCCTGCACAAGTAAACTTATCCGAATCCTACCCCTGGAGCCAAAACTTAACTGCTCAACGCATGCTAAGAAAGGCTTACACGGTTCGGTACCTTTTTGTCGTATTAGGCTGACTTGTAACCGAACGGCAGTCCGAAATGGCGATTTCTCCTGAACCAAGCCCCCATTTGGAACCTTTTTGACACTGATGTCGTTGTCGTCGCTTGTTACTGTAGACCGATTCGCCCTAAGATCGCGAGAAAGCGCGGATTAGAGCGAAGCGTACTCCATCTTGGATCGACTTTGAGCTGCGCCAGCCGCACGTCGTGATCTTCAATTCCTTTTTCTAGCAATGACAACGCTTCGTTTTGTTCGCCCAGTCCGGTATAGACCAAAGCGACGGAGAACGGGGGAATGTAGTGTTCAATCGATAAGCGGTTTAATTCATCTAGTACCGCACGAGCTTTCGTCTTATCGCCGGACAACGCAGCCGCATAACCCATCGACCCGATCGCTTCCGAGTTTCCGTGCGATAATTCTTTCGCCTTGTCGAGCTCAGCAATGGCCTCGGCATATTTTTGCTGTTGAACCAAAACTCGTCCGAGGATTAGGTGCGCAACCCAAAAGTTCGGCTCGAGCTCAAGAACCTTCTGTAACTTCGCGTAGGCTTCATCATCGCGTCCGGCGTGGTGCAAAAACAATGCCCCTACTGCACCGAATAGCGGGAAAACGGGGTCCAACGCGATTGCTTGTGCGCCTTCTTTCGTTGCTTCCTCATGGCGCGCCAAATCCGAAAGCAGATGGCCGTAACTGAAGTGGGCAACGGCGGAATTAGGATTTAAGGCGATTGCGCGCTTCGCTTCTTTCTCTGCGGCCGCCCATTGCCAATCGTACCAAATAAGACTGAATGATAACGATGCGTGAGCCTCGGCGAGCGAATCATCCAACTCGATCGCCTTGATCGCGGCCGCCTTGGCTTGAGGGAGGCAATCCTTCGCGGGCATATCGGCATTGATAGCGAGCGAGCGATTCGCTTCCGCCAATCCGAAGTAGGCCAGCGCGTAGTTTGGATCCAAAGCTATCGCCTTCTGATAAAAACCCATCGCTGTCCTGATCTCCGGCGGAATGAGCTTGGCAATATGATAACGTCCGGTGAGATAAAGTTGATAGGCCTCGACGTTTTCGGTGTAGCGCTTCGTTAGGCGATTTTTTTCTTCTCCGCTGAGCCGTAATGCCAGCGCATCGGCCACTTTTTGAGAAATCGCGTCCTGCACCGCAAACACGTCCGTGAATTTCTCGTCGTACGTGGCCGCCCAGAGCGATGAACCGTCCGCCACATTGATCAGACGCGCGGTTACGCGGATGCGATCGCCCGCTTTTTGTACGCTTCCTTCCAACACCGAATTAACCTGGAGCTCGCGCCCGGCCGCCAAAGAGTCTTGTTCGAGCGCGCCATATTTTCGCACCGCGTTCAGGGAAGAAACGATAATTTCCCTACTGTTGCCAAGTTTGGCGATCAATGTGTCAGCCATTCCGAGCTCGAGCACCTGATCGCGATTCTCGGACAAGAGCGATTTGAAAGGTAGCACCGCGATTCGTTTTTCGGAAACATGCGCCGCGCTTTCGCCAAGGGTACTTGCCGATTTTTGCGTCGTTCGCTGGAACCAAAGCCAAAACGCGAACGCGAATAACAGGGCCGTCGCAATTAGCGGCGCGTAGCGCAAAGATTGCGATCTGAAAGATGTCGGGGCTGTAATTTGCTCTTTCTTCTTCAGCTTTTCTGGAATCGCGGGATTGCCTACCTCGTCGGTATAAAGATTGGCGATGTCGATCTTGGCGCCGTGTTTCACTGCACATTCGCCTAGGTCATGCAGATGCGGTTGCCAGTAGCGATATTGGCCCAGATCTTCTGCGACACGCTTCGAGAGAAGAATGTGACCCGCGTCGCCGCAATCCATTACTCGCTGCGCCATATTAATCCCGGCTCCTGCGATATTTACCCGCTCGTTCACATCTGCGACCTCGCTGACAGGCCCGCTGTGGATTCCCATTCGCACCGGGATCGCGGGGTGGTTCTTTAACGCCTCGCTCGTTTCGAGGGCACACCGCACTGGCGCCTCCAAACTGTCACGGAAAATCAGTGCCATCCCATCGCCAGTAGGAAGCTTGAACAACATTCCTCTCTCCTCCGACTGTCGGAATTGAGCAGTGCTTCGCACGAGTTCGTTAAGCGTTTGCAATTGTTCACGTTGCTCGTTGATGAGGAGCTTTGAATAACCAACAATGTCGATTAACAAGACGTGACCGATCTCAAATTTCAGATCGGATGTCGCTTCGAGAGGCATCGGCGTTGGTCGTTGTACCCAGTTCTTCCGCACTTCGCGAGCCGAAATCCGTTTGCGTCAGAAAAATCACCACCTGGGGCATGTGCTTGGCAGAAGGATGCGTATGCCCTCTTTCCCAATTTAGGACGCTGATTTTATCGCAGCCGATGATTTTCGCCACGTCCTTTTGCAGCAATCCCAAATCCAGCCGCCTCTTTCGAATTGCATCTCCGAGGGTCTTAACTTCCTTCGGATATGCTTTGTCCTTAGGCTTTTTCCCCTTTAGGCGCACACGACAAAAGGCAACGCAACCTCAGGCGCTCATTGCCATCGCGAGCATGAACTCGCGGAAGAAAAGCTGATTCCTCTTGGGTCGCGTTCGGGTCAAACGACCGCAACTTTGTAGACGTCGCGCCGCTTCAGGTTAGCGAAGAAGTTGCTGTTCTTCATCGCGGTTCGCCAGAGAAGATACGCGTGATCAGCTTCTTGAAGCGTGGATCGCTGCGGAGCGAGTCGAGGCGATGGTCAATGAGTATCCAGCCCAAATCAGCCGAGTCGAAGGGCGCGTGATCTTCATAGCTCTTCTCGAGCAGGCGGATGGCTTCGTCCTTGTAGCCGAATGTCAATTGAACCAAAGCCATCGAATAAGCCGGGACATATTGTCGTTCTGACGAAGATTTTAGCTTATCCCAAAGCTGCTGCGCCTCTGCTTTTCTACCGACGATAAAGTAAGCGCGCGCGAGCTGAGCAGAGGCAATAGGGTCTGCGCCCAGCGAGTTAGACTTTTCGTACCTGTACGATCGCTTCCTTCAGCTGGCCTCTGTGCTCCAGCACATTGCCTAACAAGCCATGTGAGTTAGCAAAGTTCGGATCGATCTCGATCGTTTTGCGCAGTTGCAAGATCGCCTCATCGCTTTTTCCGGCAGCATCGAACGCAAATCCCAAGAGCGAGTTGATGATGAGCGATAGTGGATCAAGCCCTTGCGCTCGCTTAAGCTCAGCCAGTCCCTCTTCAACACGTCCCTGACTTTGCAGGCATTCTCCGAACCACTGATGCGCCGTGGCATAGCTGGGATTGAGTTCGATGGCACGATTGAACTCTGACATCGCGGCGGAGAGTTGTAGATTTGAAGCCAGCGCTCGGGCGAGGGAAGTGTGCGCCTCGGCCAGAGTGTCATCGAGCTCGACCGCTTTGCGCGCTGCGTCCAACGCTTTCGGCAATTCGTCGCGCGGGTTGCTGCCCAGCTCCGGGTAAACCGGTAACAGCACATGGCAGTCTGCCAGTCCCGAGTATGCCAAAGCATACTTGGCATCCTTCCCGATCGCCTGCTGGAAATAATCGGCCGCCTTCTTCAGGTTTTCGCCAGTGCGTCTGTTCCAAAAGTAGCGGCCTTTTAAGTAAAGCTCATGCGCCTGCGGATTCTCGGTCGGGCGCGACGCGAGCACGTGTTCCGCAGAGCTGCTCAACTTCGCCTGCAAAGTATCAGCAATGCTTTTCGCGATGTCGCTCTCCACCGCGAAAATGTCAGTGAGCTTGCGATCGTAAATCTCGGCCCAAAGATGCGCGTCGGTCATGGCGTTGATTAACTGCACATTGACGCGCACTTGATCGGCGGCTTTCTGCACACTGCCCTCCAAAATGTTTGCCACGCCAAGTTGTTTCGCGATCTGGGGCAAGTTTTCCGGCGCGCTTTTGAAGTGTTGCGTTGATGTGCGCGAAATCACCTTCAAATCGGCGACTTTTGCGAGGCGGGTAAGAATTTCGTCCTGCACGCCTTCGGCAAAATAAGCATTGGATTTGTCGTCGCTCAAATTTTCAAACGGCAACACGGCAATAGACTTGCCTAGCGTCGGGGTCGCAAAGGACGCGGCATCGGCCGGTTTGTTGTCGTCGTGATGAAGGACGAATTGATTGGCCAGCAACAGGACGACGGCCATGCTGAGGATGGCGATGATCCAGCGATTGAGTTTCCGGCCGGTCTGGCGAGTGATAGACTCGTTAGGCGGGATGTCGCTTTCGCGCTGGAGACCGTGCGGTGTCCATTCGTAGAACCAAGAAAACACCATCGCGAACGGGAACCCGACGCACGCCGCGACCACGATCCAGCGCACCACCCACTCGGCGATGTGAAAGAATGGAAACACCTGGGTCGCCACCTGCACCAACAGCCATGCGCTGGCCGCGTAGAATGCCGCGGCGCGCAGGACGTTGCGCCGCTTCAGCTCGGCGAAGAAGTTGGTCAAATTCATGGTCCGGAAGGGTCGGAAAGCATTCCGCGAAGGATTTCAGCACAAGAGATCCCGCGCCGCGAACATTAAGTGTCAGGACAAGCCCTCAACGGGACGACGGAGTGTCGGCGATTCACTTTCCTTGAATCCACATGGATAGAATTTTCTCAGCACTTTGGAACTCGATTGCGCGTCAGAAAAACCATCATCTGGGGCGTATGCTTGGCAGACGGACGCGTATGTCCTTTTTCCCAATTCAGGATTGTGGTTTTGTCGCAGCCGATGATTTTTGCCACGTCATGTTGATGGAGTCCCAAATCCAGGCGCCGGTTTCGAATTGCATCTCCCACGGTCGTAACTTCCTTCGGATATGCCTTGTCCTTTGGCTTTTTCCCGCTTAGCCGCACACGACAAAAGAGCAACGCAACATCAACCACTCATTGCCACGGCGAGCATGAACTCGTTGTCGCTCATTTCGTCTCCTCCTGGCAAAGTTTTTCGATCCGTAGAGACGGAAGAGAGTGAACCAGCCTTTGCCGGGGATCGGGGGCAGCCAGCTCGTGCCTTAGCAAAGTGAAGACGGCTACCAGTAGCGATAGTAGCCGCGGCGTCCGTGGTGGGCTGCCACCCAGACGCGGTGATTGTAATAATGGTGACGGTGGTGATAGCGGTAATGATGCCCATGGTATCTATACCCTCCGCGCCGGACAACTACGACCGTGGCGGCCGGCGCCGTGGCAGCAAGCAGGGCAGTAACAAGGAGCACCAGGAGGATGAGGAAACGGCCCCAATTTTTTTTCACTGCTTCAGAATGAGGGATGAAATCGAAGCTTGTCGATTCAAAATACATATTGGCGTTGGGGAAACCGCGAGCGGTCTGTCATAATCGGAAATGCTTTTTTTGCATTAACATGCCGAGTTCGATTTAGGTAGAACACTACGCGCGCACACGTGCGCGAGGGGTTTCGGACAATTTCGGACACTCGAACTGCGTAATTTCTGCGCGATTATGACAACGAGGCTGCCTGCTCCCTTAAATATAAACGCGCAGATTGCCGCGCGTTTGCGTATTCAATGTGATGCGCGTCTGTATCCCCAGATGTATGGAGCGGTGTAAGAAGAGGCAAGGGCATCTCTATAAAAAGGGCAGTTCAAGGTGAATACGACAGCACTCGCGATTCTGGCGCTCGTGGTGGTGGTGATCGCAATTGGACTGTTCGTCCTCATGCGCCGCCGCCGCTCGGAAAGCCTGCGGAAGCAATTCGGGCCCGAATACAAACGCACCGTGGATCAGTTTCGCGATCAAGGCAAAGCCGAGGCGGAACTCGCCGCGCGTGAGAAGCGCGTCCGCAAGCTCCACATTCGCTCGCTCGCGCCCGAAGAGCGAAGCCGATTTACCGACGCTTGGAAGAAAACGCAAGCACGCTTCGTGGACGAGCCATCCAAAGCAGTTAGCGAAGCCGACGGGTTGGTTAAAGAACTCATGCAGGCGCGTGGCTACCCTGTTGGAGACTTCGAGCAGCGCGCCGCCGACATCTCGGTTGATTACCCCAATGTCATGACCAACTACCGCGCCGGGCGTGACATCGCCCTGCGCAATAACAGCGGCAAGGCGACGACGGAAGATTTACGGCAGGCGATGGTGCACTATCGCTCGCTTTTTGAAGAACTGCTGGAAACGGCAGAACCTACAACACGCCAGGAGGCAGCTCGATGAGCATTGAACCCCAAATTAAAGAGACAACCCCCGCCGACGTGGTCGGCGACGAACGGCGTGCGGATCGCCCAACTTCGACGACTGAGTTGGCAAAAGAATTGGAGCGCGGCGAACCCGTCGGTTCGACCGACCACGCAGCGACGACGTTGTTCCCCGAGAACGAGGCGAAGGATTTCCGCACACGCTGGACGGAGATTCAAACAGCGTTTGTGGATGAGCCTCGCCGTGCTGTCGAGCAAGCGGATTCGTTGGTTGCCGATGTAATCAAGCGCTTGGCGAACAGTTTCGCCGAGGAGCGGTCCAAACTAGAAGGGCAGTGGGGTCGCGGCGACAACGTCTCGACCGAAGACCTGCGTGTAGCCCTACAGCGGTACCGCGCGTTTTTTGACCGACTGTTAAAGGTCTAACTGCACCGGTCTCGTCAGAACTAACGCGGGCACGCCGCGTGCGAGACTGCGGCTTTCGGACAAATTCGGACATTCGAACTGTGTAAAATTCTGCCCGATTTCGTGCAAAGTGTCGATTCTCTGGGAATGCCGTTCCGCGCGCGCGTTGCCCAGTTCGTCCACGGCGATAATCTTTGCGCACAAACTGCAACGCGCGCGGCATCACTTCAAATACGATTGGGCCATTGCCGATCAGTTCTCCATCGACGTTGAACCACATCCCGGGGCGCGATCTGATTGAGACTCTTGCCGCGCGCCGAAACGTTATGGCATCGGCATCGAGATGATTACCTAAAACTATCTTTGCCACGAGGAGCGTTATCTCAGATCCAGATCGCTCAGGAATCAAGATAATGTCGAGCAATCCGTCACTCGGGTCCGCGTTGGGCGCGATCGGCAGACCGCTCGCGACGAAGCGGCCGTTTGCGATGATGACGTTGTAAAGATCGACCGACAACGTTTCTTTCGTACCTAACCTGACAGTGGTGCGATACGAGCGCAATTGCGGCAATGCCGCCGCGGCGCTGCGCAGGTAAGCCAGAGGACCCCATGTTCGTTTCAGGTCGGGCGTTAATTTTTCGTGGACCAGGCCGCTGAAACCACCTGCGGACACGTTGACGAAATATCGAATGCGATCACTCTTGGCCCGAACGACGTCGATCGCGGTGGTCTCTCCGGAAAGGACGATGTCGATGTTTTCTTCCAGGGTCGCAGGCAAATTTAGGCCGCGCGCAAAATCATTACCAGTACCGAGCGGAATGAGTCCGATGCGAACATCACCAATGCGCTTTGCGATCCCGTTGATCACTTCGTTCAATGTGCCGTCGCCGCCTGCGGCAATGATTTCATCGCAGTGATAGCGTACCGCCTCGCGCGCGAGTGCTTTTGCAGCTCCTTTATTTTTTGTCAGATGAAAGGACGACGCCTCGAGCCTCCCGAGTTGCTTTATTACAGCGTCCAGGTCTTTCACCGACCCCGCCTTGGGATTCAGGATCACGCAGCGTTTCATGGACCGCCTCTTGCCGATCTTCGCCTTCAACCTGGAGATTCAATTTGGCGTCTCGCCGTTTTTCGCAAAGTACTAGACTTAGACCACAATGGCCACCAGCGATCCACTCCCTTCCTTCTAGTTCAGGTCCCCTATCTGCTGGTCCTTACGAGGCACATCGTCCGAACGCTATTTCCCAAACACTTTCTTCACGTCGCCCACTTTGCTTTGCACCTTGCCGGCGACTTTCTCGGCTGTACCTCGGTCCCGTAGATCGGGATTGCCAATCGCTTTCCCGGCCTCCTCTTTGACTTTTCCTTTAGCTTCGTGGATCCGGCCTTTGATCTTATCGTTTGTACTCGAGTTCATATATTTAATTCGGGCTTCCCACCGAGTTCGAGCGGGTCTTTAGGTAAATATGTAATTAATGACCAAGTATCTTTCTCTGCCCCGAGCGGTTGCTAAAAGAAATCGCAGAGCATTAAGTTCGCACAATGCTGTGGACGGTTGCCGTCAGGAGGCGACCGATTTTCCTGAGTCAGAGGAGCAAAACGGGTCGACCTCGCACTTCACTTTATCCGATGGTAATCGCTGTCAGAAGTGCCTGACAGCTCGGGACTCTCTGAATTGATACCCACCACGGAGTACAGGTGGCCTAACGAAAAGAAAGACCAGCTATTACAGTTTCAATTAATCTATTGGCAGCCGGGCACGTGCGATCCCATAATTGGAGCAAGCAAAGGGGGTGAATGAAAATGCGGAGGACACTAAAAAGAACCAAGAGCAAGAAACAGCAGGCCAGAATGCGGGATTTGAAGCCTGTGAAGGAGGTGAAGGGTAGTGGCAAGATTGAGCACGCCGGCGAGCGCCAGGAGACCGTCGTCACCGAAGACGCGAAAGAACTCAAAAAGCTTCGGGAAGAAGTCACACAAATTAAATCCAACATCACGCAAATCTTAGAGGCGTTAGAAACTTTACAGATGTGGGTGCCAATGTCGCGAGCTGAGATACCGCAGTACGCATGGGCGTATAGGAAATTTGTAGACGTCACGACCCGGTTACGGCAAGAGGCCCGGTCCCGGTAGCGCAGGGGCTTTGTTCTCGACTAACGAATTCGAGTCGTCGTACTCTACGGGACCTGAGCCCCATCGCACAATCTGCGCGGCGTTGGGCTCACCGTAGCGTCGGCAAACCCACGATAGAAAAACTATGAACTACAACATCGCAACAATTCTCGCCGTCATCGCGATCATCTTCGTCCTGATCACTTACATCACCAGCGCGCCGCTCGTGCCGGTCGCAGTCATCCTGCTCGGGCTGGCGATTATTTTCGGGGGACGCGGAAGCGGAAGTTTGAGAAACAGCTAAAAAATAGCGAACTTTTTGGGCGACCGGGCTGAAAGGCCCGATTCGGCGACCCTTCCACGCGATGACCTTCGTCTTTTCATGCGCCCCTAAGGCCCGGAACCCGACCGCACTAGACCATTGGAACCGTTTCGAATTCGCGCAATCTGTCGGCCCGAAGGCACTGAATCACGAAGAGGCATCAGTTTTGCGGTGCGGCAAACGAGATACCGGACCCTTGGTAGGGCGGAGGCCCGCACACGGAAGTCCGGATACCAAACCTGGACAGCAAGATCGGAAGCCCGAAGAATCGCGGAACAGGAAAGTGAAAGCCAAAGCCGAGACTGCCGAGGATCCAGCAAAGTCTCCAACATCCGCTCAATCTCGACGCGACTCCGGTTCGAGGATAAAAACGACCCATGCAAACAACATGGGAGTTTCTAAACACAGTGCTCGGTCTCGGCGTTGAGCCGAAGAATCTGACATTCTTTCAAATTTCGCTTCGAGGATTCATCGTGTTCGCCGCCACTTTGATAATGCTGCGGACGGGCGATAGACGCGCACTTTCGCGAAAGACGCCATTCGACAGTGTTCTCATTGTCGTGCTCGCTGCGGTGCTGTCGCGCGCAATCAATGGCAGTGCCGCGTTTTTCGCCAGCATTGGCGGCAGCATCGTCATCGTTCTTCTACATCGAACACTGGCCAAAGTGTGTGGCCGGTATCATGCGGTGGGGGGATGGCTCAAGGGCGAGCCGTATGTTTTGGTGCGGGACGGCCAGCTCTGCTCCGAAACAATGAAGAAAAAGTACGTGACGGAACATGACATTGAAGAAGACATGCGTCTCACCGCCAAAACCGAGGATTTGGCAGATATAAAAACAGCCCGCCTCGAGCGGAGCGGCGATCTCAGCTTTATTCTGAAAACCACAAGTTAGACAACGGGCTATTCAGCCGCCGCTGGCTGACGATGGTTCCACCGGGGCCTGATACTGCCGGGGTGAAAACGGATTCGATCAGGAACGTCTGCCTTGAAGCAGCTGAATAACGAGCACAATGACGGCAATCACGATCAAAAGATGGATCAGACCGCCGCCAATATGGCCGATAAAACCCAGAAGCCAAAGCACCACTAGGATGACAATTATTGTCCAGAGCATAGATAATTTCTTTCGGTTGCGTTAAACTTTCGTCGGCCTATTTATCCACCGTTTTGTTCACCTGCCAAGATTTTTTCGGCACCTTTGAGCGTAAGTAAAATAGCGCGGGAAATCCTGTCGAAGGTTCAGACGCAATTCGGCGACACGGACTCTGTCACTGTCGCGTTGCCGCATCTCTTACAGCCGCCGAACTCCGCCTTTTTTTCCGGCATACCCTAACCCCTGCGCTCCTGCGTCTCGATCCGGCTTGGGACCCGATCCGTAAGGCCGCGCGCCTCTATGGTCTCGAAGTGATAGGAAGTGTTGAAGATCATCTTTCCGTTATCCGTTATAATTGAAAACGCGACGCTCCCCCGGTCACCTGATGACGGTGTTGCCCTCCCGAGCACGACATGAGTTTTGCCGTCTTTGCGCGTGACGGCCTTGCCGGCAAAGTCGATCGCTGTTCCCTTCTGGAGCTTCCGAACCGAATCATCGGATGCCGCCAGGAGTAAAGTGCCTTTCTCACTCTTAAAAAAATACGGCCTCACCTTGAGTTGATAGTCACCCACATAATTTCCGCCCCGATGCGTAAGGGGACTGACGATCAAGCTAGCTTTCCCCAGGGCGACGGAAGTGGAGCTTGGACCAATAAACAGTTTGCGTGTGACTGCGTCCGGTGCCTCCGCCCTCGGATTAGACTTTTCCGCGTGAAGGCAACTTGTGACGCTCAGTATTAGAAAAACGAAAACCGCGATCGTCAGCCTCATAATTTGGGAGAGATGCAAAAGTAAAAGGGAGCACGCTCGGCGCGTGCCCCTTTTGCAACGAATCGAAGTTGCCGCTTAGTAGCCTGTGGTGCGGGTCGTCGTCGTCTGCGTGGGCGCCGGCTGCGTCACCGTTGTCTGACGCGTGGTCGTTGTCGACTGGGTGGCTGGCTCATCCGACGCGCAGGAAGTCAGGATGACGCCCGCGAGAATTGAAAACAGCGAAGTAACGATGGTAAGTTTTTTCATAGTTGAAATGGGTTGTCGTTTCAGAAAACTGTACTATCGCCCAGTTTTATCGGCGGTCGTTGTCGCGATGATCGTTTTGTTGATCATCATGATGGTCCTGCCCGTTGTGCCGGCGCTGTTCTCCGCGGACGTATTGGCCGTGAATCCAATGATTCCTCTCGCTGTGGCCCGGGACCCAGACCATTTCATTGTCGCCAGCCCAATAGCGGGCGCCATGGGTGTAGAATGGCCGGTCGCCAATCTGGATTGAAATGCCATCCGCCCGAAGAGCGGCTGGTAGAAGAATGCTCGCCGCTATGGCAACGAGCAGAAGTTTGTTTTTAATCATACGCCACTAATTCACGCGGCGCAGCGCCCTGGCCAATACCTTCTTGGGTAGCACGTAATACTTCTTAAGTATGGCGGTCTGCCTGAGGGGCGGCTAAGATCAGAGTTTGGCCTGCGATGGAACTTCGTCATCTGCGCTACTTTGTCAGCGTTGCGGAAGCGCTCAGCTTCACAAAAGCCGCCGAAAAGCTGCACACCGCGCAGCCTTCGCTCACGCGACAAATTAAGGATTTGGAAGAAGAGCTCGGTGTCCGGCTTCTAAACCGGACAAAGCAACAGGTAAGCCTGACAGACGAGGGCCGCTCATTTCTAGCCGACGCCAAACGTGTTCTTGCTCTCGCAACCGAAACTGTCGAGTCGGTCCGGCGATTACACAGCGGCGAGGTTCGCGCGCTCAATGTTGGTTACGTCAGCAATCTCTTTTACGATCTTCTGCCCAAGACTCTCGCTTCCTTCCATCAATCGTTTCCCACCGTTTCGGTTAATCTCTTCGACCTGTCATGCGGTGAGCAGTTTCGCGCGATTGAAGATGGCAAGCTCGATCTTGGTTTCGTTGGATTACACGAGCCAATTGGGCGGCGCGGATTGGAATTCCGGACCATTGCGTCCTACAAAACCGTTGCCGCCTTGCCGAAAGACAATCCGCTGGCGGGGAAAACGACGGTCGAGTTGAAAGCTCTCGCGCCTATGTTTTTCATTGGCATGCCCGAAGCGAGCTACCCTTCCTATCGAGATTGGCTAACCAAGACGTGTCGACGCGTTGGTTTTACACCGAAGGTTTTGCAGGATGTTGAACTCGAACGGACAATGATTCATGCGGTAGCCGGGGGGCTGGGTGTTGCTCTCGTGCCAGAGCAAGTCAAAAAACTCGAGCACGAGAATGTCGTGTTCCGGCCAGTGAATCCAACTGTCAGGTACGGAAGGCTGTATCGCATGGAAGGGGGAAAATCCGCCGGCTGCCTTGCAAGCGTACGTGCAGATCGTCGAGCAAGTGGGCCGGAGCATCCGTTAGGCAAGAGGCACGCGGTAGCTGCGTTTCCGACGATCGCTGATTGCGTAAACCGGAATTGCGGGAGAGCCCGAATTCGGTCTGCGCCCACTCAATCCCTAGCTCTCCTTTCAAGGTGCTGCCATGCGCTTTCATTAAAGTACGCGCAATCGAGGAGGAACGGGCTTCAACCCGATCCTGTTTACGCGCCTCTAAAACGAAGCTGAAATTGGATCGCGAGAGAATTTTGCACTAGCGCTCATTGGCGCGAAGCGGTACTTTTTTCTGTTTGCTCGATGAGGGCAACAGCCCGGCGAGCTTGGTACATGAAATGAAAAAGCGCGATCGGGAGAACGGGCGCAAAATCGCTGCGCGAAAACGCTCGGGCGGTTGGGCTGTGGCCGCTTCTGCGAAACCAGCGTTCGCGCTTCGGTCGACTCTCCACTCTCTATCTGGTGTTTGCTGCGGGTCGCAGGCCCGCGCTACCCGGATTTCTAAATGAGCCGAGCCACCCCACAGATGCGGGATCTGTCCCAGTGCCTCATTGCTTTTGAGACGAGGGGAAATAAACCTTCCGAGACAAAAATCCCGGCGGCCTGTCTCGTTGGTGAGAAGCTGCGTCCACTCTTGACGGCACTCATGGGCAACATCGGTTTTCGCGCGCTTATTTCCCGCTCGCTCGCGCTGGCAAACGCGGAAGTTTCCTGGCTGCGCGCGGTGCATGTCAAAGCGGATGGCTCTTTGGAAGGATTGGGTGAACTTGAAGCGCAAGTTGACCTGGAAGAGATGGCCGAGGGTAGCGTTGTTTTGGCCGCCCAGTTGCTCGGACTGCTGGTGGTTTTAATTGGCGAAGATTTAACGCTGCGGCTGGTGCGCGAGGCATGGCCGAAACTGTCTTTCAATGCTTTGATGTTCGGCAAAGGAGATAAAAATGAAAGAGCAAAAGGACGCGGCTAGACACAGGCCGCCGAAGAAAGTCGTAAGCCAACAGGCTAAAGTCACGATCCACAAAATTCCGACCGGTGTGCGCGGCCTCGACGACATTCTGGGCGGCGGTATCCCGGAATTTTCTTTTAACATCATCGCGGGCACGCCGGGTTGCGGCAAAACCACGCTGGCGCATCAAATCGTTTTCGCCAATGCCACGGAGCAGAAGCCCGCGCTCTATTTCACCGTCCTCGGCGAACCCGCCGTGAAAATGCTGCGCTATCAGCAACAATATTCTTTCTTCGACACGTCCAAGTGGGGCAACGCCGTCCGCTTTGTCAACCTGAGCGACGCGGTGCTGGAGAAGGATTTGAGCTCGGTCCTGGATGAAATTAGCAAACAAGTCACGGCAATTAACCCGGGCATCGTGGTGGTGGATTCCTTTCGCACCGTGGTGCGCAAAGCGATGGCCACGGACAGCGATTCGGAAATGCAAGCGTTCATCCAAGGCCTGGCGCAGTTTTTGACCAATTGGGAAGCTACGACGTTTCTGGTCGGCGAATATGCCGCCGATGAGATGCGCGACAATCCACTGTTCACCATCGCCGATGGTCTCTTCTGGCTCTCCCAGGTGGCGGAGAGAAATTCCGTGGTGCGTAAATTGCAAATCATCAAACTGCGCGGGCAGGAGTCGGTGCCGGGGTTGCACACAATCCGCATTAGCGCTGACGGGTTGCAAGCCTTCTCGCGCACGCTGGGATTGGTCGGCCAAAAGATAAATCCGTCGCAACGGCAGCGACGGCTTTCCACGGGCATTCCTGAGCTCGACAAGATGATGAGCGGTGGCATTTTCGAAGGCGACAGTCTCCTCGTGGCCGGGCCTTCGGGGATGGGCAAATCGGCGCTGGCCACGCAATTTATCGCCGCAGGACTACGCAAGGGGGAACCAGCAGTTGCGGTTGTCTTCGAAGAACGCCCGCAACGCTACGCGGAACGCGCAGGCAGTTTTGGTTTGAATTTAAGAACGCCGCAGAAAAAAGGGAAACTGGAAATCCTTTACCTTCGTCCGCTCGATCTTTCGGTGGATGAAACGATGCAAGAAATTCTGGATGCCGCCAAAAGGGTCGGCGCGAAACGGCTGGTAATCGATTCGCTCGTCGGTTTCGAGATGGCGCTGGCGCCCGGTTTCCGCGAGGACTTCCGCGAGTCGCTCTACCGGATGATCGTGGCGTTGACCGGAGCCGGGGTCACGATTCTCACCACGGTCGAAGTGGAGGATTCATTTACCGAGATGGCGCTTAGTCATTACACGGTTTCATTCCTGACTGATGACATTATCCGGATGCGTTATGTGGAGATCGATGGCCAGCTTCGCAAAGTGATAATCGTCATCAAAATGCGCGGCGGCAATCACAGCAAAGACATCCGCGAATATATCATCACGAACAAGGGTGTGGTCGTCATCCACCCGCGGAGCACGGACTACGACGGGCTGACCACCGGAATCCCCCGGCGAACCGGCCCGCGCCCGGCGCAAAAAGAAGAAGCCGCGCCCGAACCGAAGTCGAAGAAGTAGAGGGAAGTTCATGGGCGCGAAGCCGCACCAGGCTACACGGTCCGGTACCTTTGGATCGCGTAGTGAAACTCGACACGCAGTCGGGCCCGCACCGCCTCGTGACTTCGTCAAAATGGTGGTTGGCTACGCGCTCACCTGCAAGATGCAGTTGTCGACGGTTTCGGACACGATCACGGAGGCGCGCTATCAAGCACGCAGGCACGAACGTTTAGCGATTGCCGCAGCAGACATTCGCTGCGCACTTCTCGATTATCAGATTCCGTCGGATGAAGCGTTGCAACGGGCCTTCGAGATGTCGGCAAGCCGTTTGACGAGTTCAAACATCGCCAGGAACCCGCAATTTGCGCTAGGCGCGAATTTGCAATCCAGCTGCAGTGGCATTGCAACCTCGTTGCATTGAACTGCTATCGGTCCGCGACAATTAAATGGCAATGAGCTACCCATGTCTTCGTCTAACAATGGATTGCCCGTCCGTTACGCGCGCACTCGATCGCAAAAAATCAAGCTGACCAAACCAAAAACGGTCCCCGCGATCAAAGACTGGCGAGCAGCGGCGTTTCTGCTCGAAAGAATGTTTCCTAAAGAATATGGCCGCACCCCCTCGCGAGTCGTCGGTTTCGCAGTTTGGAACCTAAAATGACGCTCGACATCGCGGCCTAACCAGACGATGCTCAAGCTGATTACGTCACCCGACGTTTCAACGTATCTTCGGCCAGGCTGAAGAGCCTGTGGGGCTGGAGTTCTGCTGGAAAGCCGCTTAACGCGATCTCCAGATTCCAACTGGAGCCCCGAGTTAGCCGAAATGAGGTCGCTTTTCAAAGCACTACAACGATTGGCTTGGGCCGGAAGTATGACGGTTCGTTCTAAGATTACTAACGCGCTATTAAATTGTGAAAAACCTCCGGAACAAAAGCTCAGCTCTATTAGCGATCGTGACGATCGGTTTAATTGGTCAGGCCGTCAGAGCAAACGGTCAGGCAGGAGGGTCGCTGGGCACATTTATCCTGGGCCCACCAACGACACAAGGGTGTCCGGCCGGTTTTACCTGCAATACCTTTACAGTTGTTTGTCCGGGTATCGCGAGAAATGAAACCGGCGTGATTGCGTATCAGCAACCCGGCGGGCAAATAACGGGACTGGCGATGTTTTTTTCTGGCTCGGAAGGGAGCAATTGGTGGTCTGGAGCCAGCACGGGAGTCCCGGCATTCTTCCAGTCCCTATTGAATAACGGGTTTGAATTGGTGCAGGTGCAGTGGACCCATGGCTGGGCTTTATCACCCTCCGGTGTGCAATCCGGCGAGGAACTCCTGGCTTCGCGTCCGGCAACGGTAATCAAATGGGTACACGATAATATGTATGCCCCGTTGGGTTTGCCGCAGCCGAATGGAGGTGTATGTGGATTTTGCCTCACCGGTAACTCCGATGGCGCCTCGGCAATTACCTATCCTGTGGCATCATACGGGCTCGACAGCATTGTTGACGCGGCAATTCCGACTTCGGGCCCAACCTGGGCTGCTATTGCCAAAGGCTGCTTGCAACAGCAGGGATATGCTTACATTTCTGGCGATCAAGCCGAAATAGATGCAGCCTACGGCTTCAATAGCGGAGGCGGCCCGTGCCAGACACATGATCCGTCGTTTACTAACACCTGGAATGCAAACAGCGTTGAGACCGGGGGTACTAAATACAATTATCCCACTACCCGCATCGACATCATCGTAGGCGGCCTAGATACGTCCGTTTACAGGGACCACGCTAACGACTATTTCCAAGTGCTAGCGCAAGCGCAACAGCCGATGCTGACGTGGCAATTGGTCCCTACAAGCGGCCATAACATTCAAGATTACTCCGATGGTCTCTCGGCGCTGTATGCTGCGGTGACTAGCAGCGCACCAACGCCAACACCAACTCCTACTCCTACTCCTACTCCTACTCCGACACCAACACCAACACCGACCCCGACGCCAACTCCGGTCAATTATACGATCGCGACAAGTTCGTCGCCCAGCGTGGGCGGAACAACCAGCGGTGGGGCCACGTATGCGAAGGGGTCGAGCGTCACGGTGAATGCGACTGCCAACAGTGGCTACACCTTCACCAACTGGACGCAGAGTGGCAGTATAGTCAGCCAGTCAACTAGCTACACTTTCACGGCGAGCGCTAATCGTACCCTGGTTGCCAACTTCACAACCAACCCCGTTATACTCACTACGAGCGCCTCGCCCAGTGCAGGCGGGACAACTAGCGGTGGGGGCACGTATGCGAGCGGGGCACAGGTCACGGTGAATGCGACTGCCAACAGTGGCTACACCTTCACCAACTGGACGCAGAGTGGCAGTATAGTCAGCCATTCAGCTCGTTACACTTTTACGCTACGTGGCAATAGCACTTTAGTCGCCAACTTCACAACCAGCCCAGTCACAATTACTACGAGCGCCTCGCCCAGTGCGGACGGGACAGTGGGCGGAGGTGGCACATATGCGAGTGGTGCAAGCGTCACAGTGACCGCGACTGCCAGGAAGGGCCACACGTTCACCAACTGGACGGAGAATGGCTCGGTGGTGAGCACGTCGGCGAGCTACACTTTCGCCGCGACGGTGAATGCTGCGCTCACGGCCAACTTCACGCCTTAATATAAAAACACTCGCTACGGAGTAGCAATCCGTTAGCATGAGATATAATCAGCGATTCCATGTCCGCATGATCAGTGAAGAAAGATTTTCAGAAGCAAAGCTCGCGCGTTTGCGCTGCGCGAGTGGCTTGTCAGCCATCTAACGAATCGATGAAGCCAACCAGCGTAAATATTGACACGCGGCAGGCGGCCCCATTGCGAGAAAACTTCAGCGTGCTTGCCACCAACCCCTGGATTTCATACAGGCGCCCGGCTTCCCTAGTGCGATTACGCTCCCGCTAGTGCATCAATAATGAGCCCGATTTTAGTTTGCCGCAGAGCGGCGGGATTCGCCTCTTCGCGCTCACGCACTCCCGCCGTAATGTTGTTCAACGCTACCCGTGGCTTATCTCTTTCTCGCTAGATGTAATCGTGCCGCTCGATCCAAACGTTCCGCCGCATAAGACAAAACCGTTTTGGTTCATTGTCGCGCTCGCCGTGCTGGTCTCGGTCGGGTATCCGCTCGCCGTGCGATCACACGGACCACTCTGGTTCGACGTGGTGCCGAGTGTCGCCACATTCGCCATGATGGTCTGCATTGGCTGGTTCGCCATACGCCGTGCGCAGCGCGGAAAGACGGGTCGCAGCAGCACGTTGCGCATCGTGCTGCTTATTCTTGCGATCATCTTCTTTATCTTAGCGCAGATCTTTAAAAGACATCCTTGATAAAGTCACACCACACGTCTAACCAATCGATGAAGCCAACCCAGCAACTTTGTTGCAACTCACTCGACAATGCACAGCCTTAATCTCAAAGTGCTGGGTGGCTTATCTTTTTCTCGTTAGGCCACAAACGTCATGTTTTTCCCGCCGTTCTACCTTATTTTGGACGCCGGGTTGCTAGTTTCCGAGCTTGCTCTCGTCTGGCGACGACGTGCGTCCCGCGCTCCGAGCACGCGGCTAGATTGGGGCTCTCACCTGTGGCTCTGGGCGGTAATTGTCGGATCAATCATCGCCGGTCATCTTGCCGCGCTTAGCAACGTGGGTCCGAGGTTGCTCCCCGGCGTTCCCTGGCGGTGGTCTGGAGCGGTTCTCTTTCCTGCCGGCACGGCATTGCGCTGGTGGTCCATCATGCACCTGGGCCGTTTCTTCTCGGTAGACGTGGCGATAGCGTGCGACCACCGAGTCGTAGAGACCGGTCCTTACCGCGTTGTGCGCCATCCTTCCTACACCGGTTTGCTTCTGCAGTGTGCCGGCCTCGGGGTAGTGCTTGGCACGGCACTCAGTTTGTTCGTTATTATAGTTCCCACGTTCCTTGTCCTCTTCCACCGCATCCGAGTGGAAGAAAGAGCCCTCCTTGCGAACTTTGGAAAGGATTATGAAGTCTACACCCGACGCACTAAACGACTATTGCCGGGAGTATTTTGAAAGGCACACCCCCACGGCCTAACCAAGCGATGGAGCGAACGGCCACCCGACGCATGCTCACATTTCAGATGACTAAATCACTTTCACTTCGTGCGATGCTCGCTCACAGTGGCCGTCGCTCATCTTGTTCTCGTTAGGCCTAGCACGACATGACTCTGTTCGAACTGACGTTTACTCTGTCGGCGTTGATTCTGGGGCTGGCACTGACGCACATGGCGTCATCCTTATACCGGCTGGTGCTGGCAGGACGGCGAGTGCGTTGGGCGCTGGAGCCTCTGATGCAAGCGGCGCTCGTGCTCCTGATCGTGGTATTCGTCTGGCTGAATGAGTGGAACGGACGTGGCGTGACCACAATCATTTATGGACGCGTCCTGCTGCGCTCGCTCAACCTGCTCGTCCTTTATATCGCCGCGGCAGTGTGCTTACCCGAGGTAAGGGAGGGAGCTGGCGAAGTCAACATGTACGCCTACTATGACCGCGCGCGCCGACTGTCGTTCGGTGCGTTAGCTATCGGGCTCGTATTCTTCAATCTCTACAATTGGACCGGCGAACAGGCGTTTCACTGGCGCTGGCAGATGTTGAGACCTCTGGTCTTTCTCGGTCCCTATGTTGTGATGATGTTCGCCAGGTGGCGCTGGCTCAACGTGTCGTTACTCGCAGCGATGCTAATCTACTTTAGCATTATAACGATGGGTTATCGATTGAGCGGATGAAAAGGGGTGACGCGAACCCCAGGCCTAACCAATCGATGAAGCCAACCCAGCACTTTGTTGCAACTCACTCGACAATGCACAGCCTTAATCTCAAAGTGCTGGGTGGCTTATCTCTTTTTCGTTAGACCTATGCGCGTTCAATCCATCATTGCTTTCGTGCTAATCACGTCTGCACAGTTGTCATCGCTCAGCAATGTCCACGCGCAAGACGCCAACGTAGTGGCGCGTGCGTACGCAGTGCAAGCCACTGACATTGCGCGCCAAGTTTTGCTTGCCGAGCTCATGAAGCACCCTGAGCGCATTCATCGCGTTTCGATGACATTCAGCTTGCAGATCGATCCGGAAGGCCGGGCTCATAACGTCTAGATTGCGTCCAAGACGCCTAATCCATAGCAAAGTGACTACGCTCAAATGAATTGGACTAACGACATGGGACTTATCGGGGTTTGCGCCGCCGAGATCTTGCTTTCGTTCGGTGCGCTCTTCGGCCAAACCGCATCACCAAGCTTTGCACCTGCGAGCCAACCCGCTTCGCCGCCGTCTTCACTCAAGACTGAAACGGCTTCGGCCCAGCGCATTACCAATGTCATGGATCGTTATCCCCAGTTATCGCATGATGGAACTACGCTCGTGTTTGATTCGAATCGGTCCGGAACGTGGCAGATCTATACTCTCAAGGTCGATGGCGGCGTCGATGGCGCGGCGAAGCCTCCAGACCAGACTGCACCACTGTACCGGAGCGACAAAGTTCATCAAATCACGAACCTGCCGTTTGCGGCCAGGTGTCCGTGCTGGTCGCCGGACATGAAAAAACTAGCATTCGCCGGGGAACCCGACGGGCACTCCGAAATTTTCGTAATGGATTCGGATGGCTCGCATGTTGTCCAACTGACTCACGCCGGCGGCGACGACTCGCACCCGCATTGGTCCGCCGACGGCTCGCGGATCATGTTCAATTCCTCGCGAACCACTCCCGATCCGAAGGCTGATTGGTCGAAGCAATGGCACGAACTGTTCAGCATGAAGCCGGACGGAACGGACGTACGCCAGCACACGCATTTTAAGACGGTCTGCACATTCGGCTCCTTCTCGCCCGACATGAAGAAAATCACCTATCGGAAAGTGATTGATGGCCCGGGTATGCAATGGGATCTGACGTTAGGAAACCGGAACTCGGAAGTGTTCGTCGCCGACGCTGACGGATCGCATGAAATCAATGTTTCGCAGAGCGGGGCATATGATGGATGGCCGGTTTGGTCGCCCGATGGAAAGACCATCGCCTTCACTTCCAATAGATCGGGCCCCGCCAACGTCGGGCAAATTTACATCATCAATTCGGACGGTTCTGAGCTTCGTCAGATTACGGCCGGGCCGCGCAGTTTCGCGCAGCCCTCGTGGTCCTCGGATGGGCAACGGATTTTTGTCTACGAGAATTGTGAGACAGCGGACTATGAGTACGGCAATATTTCAGTCGTTGCGGTACGCCCAAAGTAGTTTGACTGCAGATAAGATTGAAGAGTGGAAGAAGCGGTACGCGCGAGCTGAGCTAGCCGGAAAATGAGGTCTAACCAATCGATGAAGCCAACCAGCGTAAATATTGACACGCGGCAGGCGGCCCCGTTGCGATGCAACTTCAGGGTGCTTGCCACCGACCCCTGGATTTCATCCAGGCGCCCGGCTTTCCCTAGTGCGATTCTCGTCTTCGCGCTCACGCACTCCCGCCGTAATGTTGTTCAACGCTAGCCGTGGTTTATCTCTTTCTCGTTAGATGCTAGTCCGCCTCCTCGCGTACATCGTATCCGCTGTAATGCTTTTCGGGTGTGACCGAATACGCGAGGCCAGGCTCATCGGCACGTGGAGATACGAGGACGAAGATGGTATCGAGGAAATTTCGCTCCACCCCGATCATTCGTTCTGGTCTATCGAGACATACAAGGAAGACCTCGTGATACCGAGCCCATTAGAGGAGACCGGTTCGTGGCAGGTGAAAGGCAATCAACTTCTAATGGATTCGCTGGTGACCTGGTCCAAAGAGCGAAGGCAGCTTAGCAGGACTTTGCTGCAGACCACTAGAACCGCACTAGTTATTAAGAGTTCAGAGGGCAGCAAAAATCTCACGTACAAACGCCTCGAAGAGGCAGCATGCGCTCCCTCTTCGAGCGCGACCGCCGCTCTTGATGGGCCGGCTCTTCTCGGATCGTGGCAAACACATTACAATACTCACGACTACCAGTATCGTTTTAGTTCTGGCGGGCACGTGGAATTGTTCGGCTTCATCTCGGAAGAATGGCAGCTCTTGCTGGAAGGCCAGTGGCACATCAAGGACCACAGGATATTCGTACAGTTCCAGAAAAACGCTTATGGCCCCGTAGAGAGGGAAGAAGACATCTGGACGCTCACCGCGGTCGGGACAGATTGCATCGCCGTGAAAGGCGCTTCTTCCAGGCCTTGCATTATGCGACGCGTAAAGTGATTTTCACGTGCACATCTAACCAATCGATGAAGCCAACCAGCGTAAATATTGACACGCGGCAGGCGACCCCATTGCAAGGCAGATTCAGTGTGTTTGCCACGGCACCCTCGATTTCATCGAGGTGCCCGGCTTCCCTAGTGCGATTGAAACTCGTTCGTTGCCCACACTCACTCGCTCCTACCCTCGTCGTTTTACCTTCTATGTCGCTTGGCCCGCCGCTCCATTCGCTACGCTCACGCACTCCCGCCGTAATGTTGTTCAACGCTACCCGTGGCTTATCTCTTTCTCGTTAGGCAAAGTTCCGCATTAAGCCATGAAGCCAGTCCTCAAAGTCGCGATAGTTGCCGGCGGCTATCTCTTGGCGTTCCTCATGGCCTCCGCAGCGGTTGCTCTCCACGCGGCACTTACAAGCGAGTCGGGCGCCCAGGTTTCAGGTGGCATGTCTGCATTCGGCGATTTGGTGCTTTTCGTTGCCGTCTTCGGTACGGTTGCTCTGGTGCCGACGGGCGCGGCATTTTTCTTTCTCTTGTCGAAGAAAAAAATGCCTAACCAGACGCTGGAGCCGACCGCTGGCCATCGCGATGATCACGTTTGATTTTATGAAACAGTTCTCCATGTTTGCCACGCTCGCCGCCGCCAGCGGTGGCTCAGCTCCGTCTCGTTGGGTCTCGTGCACGCATCGTGAAACCATTCCTTGCAGCACTCACAGGCACAGCCGTTGCCTACATTGTTATCGCGCTCATCGCGCTGCGACTGATCGCCAGTCGCGTCGTCCGCGCTTCTTGGATGCCGCTGTTCGATGGCACCGTTTCCGGACCACTGGGCGCGATGTCGCTCGGCTTCCTGAACCCCGCAGGAGTGCCAGTCGTCGGTTTGGCATTCGCAGCTGTTGGTTTCTTGCGCGAGTCGCGAGAGAGCAGGCGTATCTTTGTGTTCGTTCTACTCGCCGTCGGTGCAGTACTCTGCGGCTACGCTACGTTTATTTCACTCAGCCACGCCGGTCATGATTAGCCGCCAAAGACCCAACCAAGCGATGGAGCGGTAATAATATCGCAGACTGACCGTAAGTGTGCTCTATTATCAAACCGTGACAGGGCGGCCAATGGCTTACTATGTCGTCTTGGCCTCTCTCGATTCCTTCCACGCTTTCGCGCGCGTTTCCACCTCACTCTTGGGCGTCTTGATAACGCGCCTAACGATCGATTCGAAACGCTTCGCCGCGCCAGCACCCTTGCGGGCGTCTTGCGCCAATCGCTCAAGCGTTTCTTCCCGCGTCTCAGTTTTCTTCATGGGTTACTTCGCTATAGTTTCCTCGCACCTATCATTGTCGGCGTCATTGTGTTCTTTGTAAATCTTCCACTTCCAGTCTTCGGGGTCGAGCCAGAAGCAAAAGATAGTCCAATGAACGCAGTCAAAGATATCGTAGTAGGTAATGTAGCCATAGAGTATGCCGCCCCCTGCCTTGATGTTCTCCGTCTCCTCGCGAGACAACGGTTCCTTTGTTTTGAATTTAATACCGTATTCTCCGTTTGGAGACAGAAGCATATCCTTAATTGGGGGATCGCTACTCGGGTTTCTAACGTTGAAGTCGGGTTGACCTCCCGGGTTCACAATGAAAATAAAGGTATCAAGGTCTACTTTCCTAGCAAATGTCCTTCCAGTGTTCTTAATGGGAGTTTCAGCGTGAAATATTTCGCCTTCTTTGGGAATACTGCTAGTAGGGACTTGGAGAGTTGCTACCCATGCTCGTTGATCGAGATGCGAACTATCCCTAGCCAACTTAACGGCATCGGTGGCAGCCTGAGTGGATTTTCGCATCTCGTTGAGCTGGCAAGCGTAGATAAAGGCCACGATAACGCCGACGAATACCGCAGCCAGTTGAACTCTGAGTTGCACCCGATTATGCCGTCGCTGGTAGCCCGTTTGATTTGTAGCGTTGCCCTCTGCGTTGTTGGCTGGTGCGTCGGCTATCGGGGACGTATTGCTTGGGATCGGCGGCACTTTGGCCGTGCCGTTATTGGCTTTGCTCTTCTTGTCTGCTTCGCTGGACTCGCTGTTCACGTGTTTTTCTACCTATGAGTTCACGCCGTTTGCCACGTCTCGGGACATTGGGGGCCATCACCGCCCTCAGCCGCGATGAGTTTCGCGTATCGCAAGCCTTTGCCGACAACGCCTTGCAGCGCCTTAACGAATCGGCCTTGGTCGTTGTCTTTGCGCTCGTTGAATCGGAACGCTTGTTCATCGCAGTATCGGAACAAATGAAAAGGCTCGACGTTTACATACGTCCCTTTCAGGGAGCGTTTGAGAAGCGACCAGAAATTCTCCAGCCCGTTAGTATGGACTTGGCCCTTGGCGTAGCATTCCAAGTGGTCAATGACTTGGCGGTCATAATCCTTTTCCAGATCATCATAGGATATGAGCGCATCCGTGCATACCGTTGCGCCTGCTCTAACATGTTTGCGAACGTTGCCGCAAAGCTCTGGCCTACGAGTATTCTGAACAACTTTCAAAACAACGCGCGAGAGCTTGTCGCCGCGCCCGCGTTCAAGGATGCCTTGCACGGGTGTTTTCTTGATACCAGCGTCGCCAACGCCAGTGCGGCGATTCTTATGCATGTAGCGCGCCTTAGCGCCGATGTAGGTCTCGTCCGCTTCGCAAGTGCTGCCCATCTTCGAAATGCTTCCTTTCTGCATTGCGAGGCGGATGCGTTGCAGCATAAACCACGCGGTCTTTTGCGTCACGCCAAGCGCGCGATGCAGTTCGTAAGAGCTAATGCCATTTTTGCAGTTGGACGCGAGCCACATGGCGGGAAGCCACTTATCCAGACCAATCGGAGAATCTTCAAAGATCGTCCCGACCTTGGCGGAAAACTTTTGCTTCGCATGTGGGGTGCGGCATTTCCAAACCTTCGCGTTTTCAAGGAACGTCACCTTGTCCGAATTACAGCGCGGACAACGCACGACCTTTGGCCAGCGGATGCCGACAAAGAACTGAAAAGCGTTCTTTGGATTGCTGAAATACGAGACTGCTTCGAGCAGTGTTTCGGGTGCTTGCATGCCAGCAGAATACACCCATGAACCGGTCTGTCAAGTATATTATTACCGATGGAGCGAACGGCCACCCGGCGTGTGTTCACTTTTTTTGTAGCTAGAACCTCTTCAGTGCGAGCCACGCGCGCTCCCGGTGGCCGTCGCTCATCTTGTTCTCGTTAGATCTCATGAAGCGCAACGTGGTGATTCTGCTGCTTGTACTCTGCACCTCGGCTCACGCTGAGTCAGGATACACGCAGCAGATGTTTCGACGTGCTATGTCAAAAGACAACATGGCCGTCTCTGGCGAGATGACCATGTCGCCGCTTTTCGTGTTGATATCGCTGCGAGACAAGTCCGGCCACGAGCGAACAGTCTGCACTCTGGCGAGTTTCCTCGAGGGGGCCATCGTTGACGACAATCACCTCGACTACAACAACAAGGGCGAGCGAAAGGCGTTCGACATTGCGATGTCGGCGCCAAACAGAACTTTCGCGTTTACGACGCGCAAGGCGATTAGCAACGTTCAGCCCCGATATAACTCACGCCAGCTCGCTGACGCTCGCGCGCGGCTCGCGGACAAGTCGCGCGCGCAATTGCGCGCTGAAGTTGAGCGAGACGATAGCGATGTCACCAAAATATATCGTCGGTATTATCGGGATCGACCGGGTTTCTGGCACTCGGACGAGTGGCGTGACGCTGTCGCACACGTTTTACTTGAGCGGGGCATTTTGGTCGGAGAGGCTCATGGCACTGCCACGCTTTATCTAGATCGATGAGACCTAACCAATCGATGAAGCCAACCAGGGTAAATATTGACACGCGGCAGGCGACCCCATTTCGAGACAACTTCAGTGTGCTTGCCACCGACCCCTGGATTTCATCCAGGTGCCCGGCTTCCCTAGTGCGATTGAAACTCGTTCGTTGCCTACACTCACTCGCTCCTGCCCTCGTCGTTTTACCTTCTATGTCGCTTGGCCCGCCGCTCCATTCGCTACGCTCACGCACTCCCGCCGTAATGTTGTTCAACGCTACCCGTGGCTTATCTCTTTCTCGTTAGGCTCGGACGATCATGCTTGACCAATTGGCTCGTCTTTGACACAGAGGCACACGATGAACATCTTGTTGTGGGTCCTGCAGGTCCTCGCCGCGCTCCTGTACGGAGCGTCGGGCGTCATGAAGGTCTTCATGTTCGATAAGGTCAGCGAGGGGGTCCGGTCCTTTGGTGCGTTGCCGCGGGAAGCCTGGATGGCCCTCGGCATCCTCGAGCTCGTCTGCACGGTCGGCCTCATCGTCCCCGCCGCCTTCCGCTGGCACCCGGCTCTCACGGTGGTGGCCGCCACGGTTCTGGCGATCGAGAGCCTCGTGTTCATCGGGGTGCACGCCAAGTACCGCGAGGTCACGCCCATCATCATGTGCGTCGTGCTGGGCCTGCTCATGGCGTTTATCGCGTACGGCCGGATGATCCTGAAACCGATTTTCTGACCGGCGGGCCGAATGTCCAGAAGCCTGAAGGAGGTCGCCTTCGATTACCTGCAGCCACGCGAAAACGCCTAACCATGCGATGGAGCGAACGGCGGACCGCTGTACGCTCCACTTTTGAGATGATTTCCGCACTTTCACCCCGAGCGACGCACACCCTCGTCCGCCGTCGCTCATCTTGTTTTCGTTAGGCGTCGCTTGCACTGTGTCCTGAAAGATTAAACAACAAGCTTCAATAAATATGACAAACGAAACCCAGACTATTCCGCCCGATGACCTACAACGGAAGCTAGCGCTTGCGCGACCAAACGAAGACCAAAAGCTGCCTCATATTGGATTGGCGGGAGACACCTATACCATCCTTTTGACGGGCAAGGACACCGCCGGTCGCTACTGCCTCATAGACATGCTTGTCCCGCCGGGTGGCGGCCCTCCTCCTCACCGTCACGACTTCGAGGAGATGTTTACCCTTCTCGACGGCGAGATCGAGGTCACTTTCCGTGGCGCGAAATCTGTTCTGCGGGCCGGCGAGACCGCCAACATTCCGGCCAATGCCCCACACCATTTTCAGAACACCTCGGGACGACCAGCGCGGCTGCTGTGCCTGTGTTCACCAGCCGGGCAGGAAGAGTATTTTATGGCCGTTGGCGTTCCCGTCCCTAGTCGCACCGCTCCGCCCCCAAAACTCGACGAGGCCAGCCAAGCGGCGCTCAAAGCGAAAGCTGAAGTGCTCGCGTCACAATACCGGACGGAATTTCTGCACCCTCCACTCCGATGACCGCAACGCCTAACCAATTGCCGCAGCGAACCCGGCCATCGCGCTCCGGTTGCAATCCAAGCGTCCCGTGCGCCGGGTCGCTGAGCTTGAGTCGTTAGGCCTATGGACAACTCTACATGAGACGAGCACTCCTTATAGCTGTCCTCGTCCTTACAGTGGCCCCTGTGGGCGTAGGGCAAAAGCAGAGCGCGAGGGGCACTCACAGAACAAGTGTCGAGGAGGCCATCAGGAAACTGGATAACGAACGCATTCAAGCACAGATTCATGCTGATGCGACGGCCCTTGATCGCATCTACGCTGATGATTTCATAGGCGTAGGGCCAAGTGGCACAGTGAGAACCAAGCCGCAGGTGATTTTAGATTTCACGTCAGGTGATTTGAAATTTCAATCTATCACTACCGATGACGTTCAAGTGCGCGTCTATGGAAACACGGCTGTGGAGACTGGCCGCTCAACAATGAATGGGCAAGACAAAGGCCAAACTGTTCCCCGTGACACTCGCTTCACCAGGGTGTGGGTAAAGCAGCAAGGGCGCTGGCGGTTGGTTGCCAACCATTACTCGTCCCAGACTACGCGCCAATAAGCAGTCACACCAAATGCCTAACCAATCGCTGGAGCCAACCGCCGGCCGTTCCGATGCGCACATTTGATTTTATGAAGCAGTTCTCGATCTTTGCCACGCTCGCTACCGCCCTTGGTGGCTCAGCCCCGTCTCGTTAGGCCACGAGACGGTTTAATTTTATATGAACGTTCAAGAACAAATCAAAAAGTATATTACTAGCCAACCTGAACCAAAACGTAGTGACATGCAAGTGTTGCACCAGCACATACTTCAAGTGTTGCCACAATGTAAATTATGGTTCTTAGATGGCAAAGACGATAAAGGTAAAACTGTTACTAATCCTAATATAGGATATGGACTTCAAACCATAAAGTATGCCGATGGAAAAAACAGAGAGTTTTATCAAATCGGTATCAGTCCAAACACAACCGGAATCTCTGTCTATATTATTGGTCTTAAAGACAAGAAATACTTAGCCCAGACATATGGAAAGAAAATAGGCAAGGCAAACGTGACCGGGTATTGCATTAAGTTCAAAACGCTAAAAGATATAAACATTGATATACTTGAAGCAGCAATACGATATGGGGTTGACCATGTGGCGTAACAAGTCGCCGGAGCCAACCGCCGTTGGCGCTGTCAGTTCCGCTGTCGCGGTTCACGTCGCGAGTCGGCGGTGGCTCAGCTTTCTACGTTAGATGACGAACTTACAGGGTCCTGGAACCGACGTCGCAAATCGCCTACGTAGCCGGAAGAAGCCTATCTTTGGCGTTGCGTCTTGGATCCTTCCGTGCGTGGCATTGCTTAGCGCATATTTCATACTGAGAGCTGCTAGCGCCGCAGCTCGCGCGCGTGGAGAATGGCTCCCTGGCCTCCACGAGGCAATCGCCAGCATTTTCGTTATTTCACTGTGCGCGTTCGCATGTGGTGTCATCGCAATCTTACGGCACGAGCGTTACCGTTGGCTTGGGCTTCCTCCGCTCCTAGCCGGACTTTGTGCTTTGATTTACTTTTCCCGGGATTTTCTTTCAGTGATCTTTGGAAGGTAGCCATGACATCTAACCATTCGATGAAGCCAACCCAGCACTTTGTTGCAACTCACTCGACAATGCTCAGCCTTAATCTCAAAGTGCTGGGTGGCTGAGCTTGGTCTCGTTAGATGACGATGGCTTTCAGTTTGCGGATGCGAAGCACCGCGAGCAGCCCCTTCCACCAACTGCTGTTGTTGGCTTGAAAAGTGAGGCCGGCGCAGCGAAAAATCGTTCGCTGGCTGCCAATATCGATACAGATCGTGCGCTTATAAGTTTCAAAGAAATGCCGATGCCCTCCGGGGTGGACACCAACCGCGAAGCGGGAGAGATCGCGAGTAGGGAAATTGACGGTCTTCCCATCCAGCGAGCCGCCCTCGTAAACAACTCTGAGCGTCTTCAGAACCCTAGGATGCTCGAGATCGTCGAGTTTGACGGGTTCATCTGTGACCCGTACCACAATCGCCATCATAACGTGAATTTCCTTTCTTTTTCTGGAATTTGCCATAGGACTTTAGTCTCACACGAGTCCCGATCTGAACTCAGATGTTCTCCGCGCGGGAACCCGCCACATCTAACCAGCCGATGAAGCCAACCAGCGTAAATATTGACACGCGGCAGGCGGCCCCATTGCGAGAAAACGTCGGCGCCTTTGCCACCGACCCCTGGGTTTCATACAGGCGCCCGGCTTCCCTAGTGCGATTGAAACTCGTTCGTTGCCCGCACTCACTCGCTCCTACCCTCGTCGTTTTACCTTCTATGTCGCTTGGCCCGCCGCTCCATTCGCTACGCTCACGCACTCCCGCCGTAATGTTGTTCAACGCTACCCGTGGCCTATCTCTGTCTCGTTAGGTGTCTTCCACGCTTGAACATGAATGTAAGTCTCCATCCTTTCGAAGAACTGGTCACGAAGCTCCGATCTGACGGCTTCGAACCCGCGGCGGATCGTATCGCCCTTCTAATGCGGTCATCGTGGACGACTTCGTCCGAGTTTATCGGCGAGCTTGGACTGACGGTTTCGGAGTTCCAGCGCGAGCATCCGGTAATATCGCCAGATCTACAAGACATTGTCGCCCGCTGCATGAGAGAGGTCCGCATTGTTTGGCCAGACATTCAGTGAGATTAGAACAGCCCACACCTAACCCAGCGATGCAGCCGACGGCTGGCCGGCGTTATAATTGGTTTCACTACATGAAAACACTTCCAGAGTTTTTTACTCGCGCTCTCGCCAGCCGCAGCTGATCTTGATCTCGTTAGGCGGACCGGCAAAGCAAATCGGGATTGTCGTCGTCATGGAGCGCCGCTGAGATTACAGTTGCCCCGCCAAAACCATTACGGTAGACGTGCCCCCATGCGAGCATCCACCGTGACCCAATACCTTGCCGCACTCCCCGCGGAGCGCCGTGACGCGTTGAAGGAAGTCCGCCGGGGAATCAACCGGGCCCTGCCACCGGGATACAAGGAAGGAATCCAGTTCGGCATGATCAGCTGGTTCGTTCCGCTGTCCACGTACCCAGCCGGCTATGGCGGCAACCCCAAGCAGCCCCTAACGCTTATCAGCCTGGCGTCACAGAAATCGTACATGGCGCTGCACATGATTTGCTTCTACGGACAGCCGGCGCTGTTGGAGTGGTTCAAGGCACAATACGGAAAGAGCGGCAAGAAGCTGGACATGGGCCAAGGCTGCCTCCGTTTCAAGACGCTGCCGGACCTCGCGCTGGATGTCGTTGAGAGCATCGTGGCCCGGCTCCCGGTCTCGGAATACGCCGCTGGCTATCAGGCTATGCGTGACGCGATGGGCAAAGGGAAAGCCAAAGCGAAACCCGCGGCCAAGAAGCCACCAAAGGTCTAACCATGCGATGGAGCGAACCGCTACCCGGCACATGTTTACATTTGAGATCATCAAATCATTTTCACTTTGGGCCACACTCGCTCTCGGTAGCCGTCGCTCATCTTTTTCTCGTTAGACGACCAGGGAAGCAGTGATAACCTCCGATTCTATGCTGAAGAAGAACCGCTCATCACCAAACACCGCCGTAATACCCGTGCTCTACTATCCCGACGTGCCCGAAGCAGTCGCGTGGCTCACAACGGCCCTGCCATTCACCGAACGTCTCCGCAACTCGCAAGATCGCCGGCAGCTCTTGCACGGCAATGGGGCCATCATCGTCGCCAAACCCGGCGTACACGCTACCGCCGCTCCTTCGACACAGCAGAGCCCCGCGGCGCACTCCGTCACACTTCGTGTCACGGCGATCAACGAACTCTTTGGACGCGCCAAGGCAGCCGGTGCTCGTGTTCTCGCTGAACCCGCGGATCACATGTATGGCGAACGCCAATGCTCGTTCCTCGACCCATGGGGACATCCGTGGACACTTTCGGAGACGATCTTCGATTCCGACCCAGCTGACTGGGGCGGTGAACTCCTAGTCGAATGAGTGCGGTCGAAACCGGAAAGCCGAGCATGCTCGACTGGTCGCCTAACCAAAAGATGCAGCGAACGGCTACCCGGCGCATGACCACGTTTTCCAATGATCAAAACACTTCGATCGCATTTGGTGCTCGCTTTCGGTAGCCGTCGCTGATCTTGTTCTCGTTGGGCGGTAAGCATGCGTTGCCATGACTTTCATCTCTCTGGCTACGAGGTCCGACAGTTTGGCGGCGAGATCGTGCTTCACCTCGAAGTGGCGGGCGAGGAGTCACACGTTCGCTTCAGCGAAGTTGAGCTTTACCACTTCGTTCACACCGGCGGCACGATTATCTTCGGCATCGACGAGGTTCCTGTTTCGCAGATTCTCGACGAGTTTTGGGAGCGCATCCTACATTGGGGGAAGCAGCACGGTGGCGTGCCCCACTGGAATCGAGATGATCGCGCCAGTTATCAGGCGAAAATCGAGGCAGACGGCTACAAAGCTTGGGACATCAGTTCTTCCATCGGATTTGCCGGTTTCGTGATTGCTAAATCTATTGCAGACGTCACAGATGAATTCACCCAAACCGTCTAACCAGGCGCTGGAGCGAACCGCCGCCCGGCGCGTGTTCACATTTCACATGATTAAAACAGTTTCAGTCGCAGCCACGCTCGCTTTCGGCGGCGGTCGCTCAGCTCGGTCTCGTTAGATGTTGCGCACGATCCTCTACGTCGCGATCCTCGCCACGCTGACTGCTCAAGCCGCGCAGTCCCAAGCCACCAACTCGTCTAGGGCACGGCCAGCCAAGGCAGTCATTATTTACGCTCCTAAGCCTCGCCTTCCCGATGAAGCGCGTGCTAAGCATCTCACTGGAGCTGGTGTTTGCGTTCTGCATTTGAGATCGGATGGCACCGTCGCCCGCGCAGAGATGATCCAGTCCACCGGGCAACCGTTGCTTGATAAGGCGACTATTGATTGCTTTTCGAAATGGCGATTTGTTCCGGGCACAACTCAGAAGATTAAGATTCCTATCACTTACACGCGCACTGACACAAAGGTCCCAAACATCTAACCAGCCGATGAAGCCAACCAGCGTAAATATTGACACGCGGCAGGCGGCCCCATTGCGAGGTAACTGCAGCGTGTTTGCCACCACACCCTGGATTTCATCCAAGTGCCCGGCTTCCCTGGTTCGATTGAAACTCGTTCGTTGCCCGCACTCACTCGCTCCTACCCTCGTCGTTTTACGTTCTATGTCGCTTGGCCCGCCGCTCCATTCGCTACGCTCACGCACTCCCGCCGTAATGTTGTTCAACGCTAGCCGTGGCTTATCTCTTTCTCGTTAGGTCTATGCGAATCCTTTCGGTTTTTTTGCTCCTAACGGCGCTCCCCATGCTAATAGCCCCACGCGAAGCGACCTGCGCAGAACCCGAAGGCAGGGCATTGTGCATCTACGCGCCGAAGCCAGAGTATCCACTACAGGCACGAGCGCACGATCTAGAAGGCAGCGGCATGTTTGTTCTTCATCTTGACCAGCGAAAAGGTACGGTTCAATCTATCACGGTTGAAAAGAGCACAGGTTTTGCGGTACTTGATAGTGCAGCGATCGATTGCTTGAAGCGCTGGCGATTTATTAAGGACGTCGACGTCCCAATGGTAAGGGTGCCGTTTACATTTACTACTCATGGAATACCACCGGGTTGGAAGATCGTTGAATAGACCTAACCAAGCGCTGGAGCGAACCGCCGCCCGTCGTGCATTTACATTTGAGGTGATTAAAACAGTTTCAGTCGAAGCGACGCTTGCTCTCGGCGGCGGTCGCTCAGCTCTTTCTCGTTAGGTCTCTACACTGATGCTTGAAGTTCATCCACCGCACGAAAAGGTCCACAGTTGGGCACAGTTTTTTGTCCACATAGCCGCGATCGTCATCGGCCTGATCATCGCCGTCAGTCTTGAACAGACTGTAGAGTTCTTCCACCATCGCCATCAGCGCGAGCAGCTGGAAGCAGCATTACAAAGAGACGGCAGGGCAAATCGAGAATATATAAAAGACGACATTGCCAAAGCCCAAGGCGTTCTCGACTGGGCACTGGAGCAGGCCTCGGCATTGGAGCGCGCCGGGCCGACCGGTCCGCTGACCCTACGACGCATTTCGAGTGGATTCATCGGCTCCCCCGACGCGGGCGTCTGGCCCTCCGCGAAAGCCAGCGGTGTGGCTAATCTTCTTCCGGCCAGTGCACAGAATTGGTTTGAGTATCTGGCCGAGGAGTACAACGACACATTTGTCTCTTCGGCCAGTGCGAGTGGACAACTGTATCTCGCCTACGCTGCCTTGGATCAAGCGATCATCGGCCACGCAATAGAGACTAAGCCCGGCGAAATCGATGTCTCGACGCTCACAGCAGTGCAACGCGCGACAGCTGTTGAGTGCCTCCGTGCCATCGCCTCACCTTCAGTACCCATTAGGAGAGCACGTGTCCGGCCTGCTCGTTTATGACGCTGGCGGCAACATGGCCGCCCATGTCATGAGGAATGACCGTCCTCTCTTCGCCGCCAACGATCCCGATCGCGGCACAGATGCTGAAGTCCGGGCGGCATTCGAGGGTCACGCTTCATATTTCGGCACCTATACGATTGATGCGGCGACGCAAACTGTAACACATCACGTTCGGGGTGCATGGTATCCGAATTGGATCGGCGGCGATCAGCTCCGTCATTTTAAGTTCGAGGGCTCTCGCCTCTTGCTGTTCACGCCTCCGCTCATATCCGGTGGCGAATCATTGGAGTACGTTTTGACCTGGGAACACATCGCGTGAGGGCAGAGGCTGGGATGAAATCGGATGCCGCCTAGCCAAACGATGAAGCCAACCCAGCACTTTGTTGCAACTCACTCGACAATGCACAACCTTAATCTCAAGTGCTGGGTGGCTTATCTCTCTCCCGTTAGATCGCATGACACATACCCTCACAATGAAAGGATCAAATGCCCACGCCACCCTATAAAGTGTTAGCCACCAATGACGGCTTGCTGCGCCACTCCGTCCCCGGCGAAACCCTGATCTACAAGGTAACCGGCGACGATACCAATGGAACATTGGATGTCCTTGTGCTCAACATGCAGCCGAAAAGCGGGCCGCCTCTGCACATTCACCACCATCAACACGAAACGATCTATTTCTTGAAGGGCAGCCACAAAGTGCAACTCGGTGATGAGGTGTTCCGCTGCGAGGCAGGCGGCTTTGTGCATATCCCGATCGGAGTGCGCCACGCCTTCATGAACATCGGTGATCGCCCGAGCGAGTGCATGCTCACTTTTGCACCGGGCGGCACGGACAAGTTCTTTGAAGAGTTCGCCCCGGTCGTGCGAGGTGATCATCCAGACCCGGCGAAACTAGCCCCAATTTTTGCGAAGTATGGATGGGAATTGCTCGGTCCGCCTCTGTTACCAGACTAGCGGTCTAACCAGGCGATGCAGCGAACCGCGGACCGTCCTTATGCCTAGCGTTGGGAGCATGCGAACGTCATTTCTGACTCGCGCGGTCGTTGATCTTGTGTCTCGTTAGGCCGCATGCGCCCAGTCGCTCTTGTCGCAATTCTGTTCGCCGTCGCCACCGCCCAGGCACGGGAGCCGCACATCCTCTCTGTCGAGCAGATGATCGGGCGCGTTCTCGTAATCCATGCTCATCAAACTCCTGAGTTAGCCCCGCCTGGACACAAAGAGGGGGACGAGCCTTACCTCGACGATCTCATGCGGAGTTGCGGCCCAGCTCGAATTCTGCAGTTCCGTTGCAACGGCCTTGCAAGGCCGTTGCATAGCGATTTGTCCAACCGCCGTGCAGTATAACACTCCTGAGCAAGTTCATGTTGGTCACAGCAATGAATCTCCAGGCGCTCATTGCCACCGCGAGCATGAACTCGCGAAAGAAAAGCTGATTTCGCCTGGGCCAAGCCCCTTTTGATACCTTTTTGTCACTCGCTGCCTTTTACATATAGAGTGTAAGAAAATTTTGGGTCAAAGAAGTGCACAAGGTGTTCGACAGGGTCAGCTTTGGCCTCGACGGTCGGCAACGAGATTGCGAGTATCAGTGATGCGCGTTTCTGCGTGAATCTGTATGTCAGCCGAAATTAAAAAAGAGATCGAACTCAAGATCGCGCACGTCCTCTTCATCGACATCGTGGCCTATTCCAAGATGGCGACCGACGATCAGCGCGCAGCCATCGACAAGCTAAATCAGATCGTCCAATCGACCGACGAGTTCCGCAAAGCGGAAAGCGAAAAGCGGTTGCTCAAGATTGCTACTGGGGATGGGATGGCGCTGATTTTCTATCACAGCCCGGAAGATCCGGTGGAATGCGCGCTGGAGATTAGTCGCGCCTTAAAAGAGCACCCTGGATTGCGAGTGCGCATGGGCGTGCACAGTGGGCCGGTGAGCGGAGTTGTGGATGTGAACGGGCGCGCCAACGTCGCCGGCGCCGGCATCAACGTGGCCCAGCGAGTGATGGATTGTGGCGATGCCGGTCACATCCTGCTCTCGAAGCGGGTCGCGGAAGACCTCGAACAGTTTAAACATTGGCGGCCGCATCTTTACCACCTCGGCGAATGCGAAGTGAAACACGGGGACAAGATCGACATCGTAAATCTTTTCACGGCCGAGCTTGGTAATTCCGAAAGACCGAAACGCCTCACGACACCAGCGCCGAAAACTGACATCGTGCCGGTTTCGACCCAGCGCCTTGGATCGCGCAAGCCCGTGCTGATCATTTCAGCATGTGCAGCGATCGCAGCATTGCTCGTCGCTACTTTCCTTTTCTGGCAGCGACAAAAGGCGCAAACTTCCACGACCGGATTAGCTATTCCGGCAAAAAGCATCGCCGTGCTGCCGTTTGAAAACCTAAGCAGCGACAAGGAGAACGCCTACTTTGCCGACGGCATTCAGGACGAGATCCTAACCCGCTTGTCCAAGATCGCCGATCTGAAGGTCATCTCGCGCACATCCACGCAGCATTACAAAAGCGCACCGGAAAATCTGCCTGAGATCGCGAAGCTCCTCGGCGTTGCCCACATCCTGGAAGGAAGCGTGCAGAAGAGCGGCGACGCCGTGCGCGTCAACGTGCAGTTAATCAAAGCAGCTAATGATTCCCATCTTTGGGCCGATACTTTTGATCGCAAACTGACCGACATTTTTTCGGTTGAAAGTGAGGTGGCCAAAGCCATCGCCGAGCAGTTGCGCGCGAAGCTTACCGGTCAGGAAGAGCAAATCATCGCCGCCAAACCTACGGACAATTCACAAGCATACGATGCCTACCTGCGTGGCCTGGCTTATAGTCTGAAACCGGGAAACGCAGAAGCGAACGCGCTCGCGGCGCAGAAATATCTCAAAGAAGCGGTGCGGTTGGACCCAAAGTTCGCCCTTGCTTGGGCCTTGCTGGCATACACGGACGCACGCGGCTACCGCGCAACCTCCCTTCAGCCAACGATTGCCCTACGTGAAGAGGCGCGGCAGGCAGCCGAAACCGCGCTCACTCTTCAGCCCAATCTCGGCGAGGCGCTGCATGCCACTGGCTATTACCACTACGCCTGCCTGAAGGATTACGACACCGCGGTGCGTTACTACGAGCGAGCACGTCAGTTCCTACCCAACAGCAGCCAGATTCCTGAATCGCTGGCCTATGTGGCACGGAGGCGAGGCCAGTGGGACCGGAGCGAGTCGTACTTCAACGAAGCCGAGCGGCTCGACCCGCGCAACGTTAACCTCCTCAGCCAGCACGCGCTTTCCTATATCGAACTTCGTCGTTTCCCCGAAGCGTTACGCAAGGTTGATCAGGTTCTCAATATCACACCGGACGACGTGGACACCCTCACGCTCAAGGCCGGTATCGCCCAAGCCGAGGGCGACCTGCCGCGGGCCTCGGCAATTCTCGCTCCGCTCCACCCTACTGACGACACCTCCGCTGTGGAAACACAGGTTTACCAAGCGATTCTGGAGCGGCGCCCTGGACCGGTCATCCCTCGGCTAAAGGAAATACTGGCCAAGCCTGATCCAGCGTTGGGTTCTACTAACGGCGAACTGCGCTTTTACTTAGGCTGGGCCCAAGAAGTTGCCAGAGAGCATCCCGCCGCCCAGGAAACTTGGCAGCAGGCGCGCAGCGAACTGGAACCTTTGCTTAAGGAACAGCCGGAAAATTTTGCACTCATTGGCGATCTCGCGCTGACCAATATGGGTCTCGGTGACAAAGCCGCCGCGTTGGCTCTGTCGGAAAGGGCTATGGCCGTAAACCCGATCGAGAAAGACGCAGTGTATGGTCCCTTTCCGATCGAGATCCTGGCCCGAGTGGCGGCGCAGATAGGAGAATCCGACCGCGCCATCGCCGCTTTACAGAAATTACTCGCGACACCGTACGGTAGCGCGCTGGCTTCGAACGTGCCGCTCACTCCGGCTCTGCTCCGGCTCGATCCGATGTTCGATCCGCTCCGGAATGATCCGCGCTTCCAAAAGCTCTGCGAGGAGAAGAAGCCGTGAATCCGCGCCAGCTTTCGCTCAGGTGAGATTCGCGTTCTCGATTCGAACGGCAATATCGAACGGGCGATCTCGTTCAGCGGAACGGATCGAAAGCTGTAAATCGTGCCGCATAATCGCCGTCCGTCCGTTCACAGCCCTAAGGAAACGGACGGACGGACAAACTCCTGTCCGCTGCTTTTCCGCGGACGCCAGCGTAAGATAGGCCTAGGAGGCACCCCGTGAACGCGTGACGTGACGACCGATCGGTGCTGCTCCGGCTGCTTCCCGCATCAGCTGCGACTGTGTTGCGAGATTGACCTTGCGTTGAAGGTTCCGCTCGCCAAGCGCCGCGTTGCTTGCCGTGCGTTGCATGTCCACCAGCGTCGCGTGTTGCTCGGGGCTAAGATGGGAACCCCATTCGACGGCTTGCTCGGTGCTGGCGAAAACCGGAACCGCAAGGGCCTTGATACGCGCCAATACGGTAAGGCCAGACGATGAAATCGCTATGTTCCCCGCAGAGTCGATAAGCCATTTGTCGAGTCCGCCTTCGTTGCGGGAGATGGAATTAATCATAAAAAGGAGTCAACATTTCGTGCAGAAAGAAAGGCAACGCCACACTTGCGACGTCGATTGACCCTGCGATTCGGTTAAGCGAGACGCTACTGCCATTATCCCAATTACGTAATAGTATTTAGAGCTAAAGATTTGCGTTCTCGATTCAGGCGGCGATATCGAAAGGGTGATCTCGTTCAGCGAGACGGATCGAAAGCTGTAAATCGTGCCGCATAAGGCCGACGGCTAACCGTCAGCGTGCTTTGCTCTCGACTATCAGCAGTTGAGTCGAGATCATTTCGTTTGCGTAGTCCTGTTGGGAGCACGGATATGCCCGCCGAGGTTAAGAAAGAAATTCAGCTAGAGATCGCGCACGTCCTGTTCATTGACAGCGTCGGTTATTCGAGACTTTCGGTTAACCAACAGCACGCGGAGGTTGAGGAACTAAACCAGATTGTTCGCGCGTCCGAGCAATTTCAGCGAGCCGAAGCCGCGAGCCGTTTGCTTAAAATCCCGACCGGCGACGGGATGGCGCTGGTCTTTTACACGAGTCCGGAAGCGCCAGCGCAATGCGCGGTGGAGATCAGTCGCGCTCTCAAGGAACATCCGCGCCTGAAACTTCGGATGGGAATCCACAGCGGGCCCGTGAGCGGCGTTGTGGATGTAAACGAGCGGGCCAATCTCACGGGCGCTGGAATCAACATGGCGCAGCGGGTGATGGATTGCGGCGACGCGGGGCACATTTTGCTTTCCAAACATGTCGCGGAAGACCTCGAAGAATACGAGCGGTGGCGACCGCTCTTGCACGACCTCGGCACGTGCGAAGTGAAACACGGCGTGCGCGTCTCGGTGGTGAACCTTTATGACGATCAATTCGGCAATGCGACGCAGCCGCGGAAATTGGAGACCGTGCAGAAACGCCGGACGCTTCTGCGCTGGGCGGCAATGATGGCAGGGTTGCTCGCGCTCGCGGCAATCGTCGCTGGCATCGCAATGTTTTCCCGTTATCGCGTGGGATCGACGCTGGCTGCAACGGAAAAAAGCATCGCGGTACTGCCGTTTGAAAATCGGAGCGAAGACAAAGCCAACGCCTATTTTGCCGACGGGATTCAGGATGAAATTCTGACGCGCTTATCGAAGATCGCTGATCTAAAGGTCATCTCACGCACATCCACACAACATTACAAGAGCGCGCCGGAGAACCTGCCTGAGATCGCCAGGCAACTTGGCGTTGCCCACATCCTGGAAGGAAGCGTGCAAAAGAGTGCCGACGCCGTGCGCGTGAACGTGCAGCTGATCAAAGCAGCTAATGATTCCCATCTTTGGGCCGAGACTTTTGATCGGAAGCTCAGTGACATCTTTTCTGTCGAAACCGAAGTAGCGAAAGCTATTGCCGATCAGCTGCGGGTGAAACTTACCGGTCGGGAAGAGCAAATCATCGCCGCGAAACCGACGGACAACCCCGAAGCTTATGATGCTTACCTGCGCGGGCTGGCTTATAGTCTCAAACCGCAAAATTCGCCCGCCAACTCCCTTGGCGCGCAGAAGCATTTAAGAGAAGCGGTGCGCCTCGACCCGAAATTCGCCCTTAGCTGGGCGCTGCTATCCTATGTCGATGCGCTGGGCTACATCGGAGTTACCCTTCAACCCACGGAATCGCTCAGGGAAGAGGCGCGGCAAGCGGCCGAGACCGCGCTCACTCTGCAGCCCAATCTCGGCGAGGGGTTGATAGCCAAAGGCTTTTACTACTACGCCTATCTGAAGGATTACCCCACCGCGGTGCGTTACTTCGAGCAAGCACGTTCACTCCTGCCCAATAGCAGCCGGATCCCTGAATCGCTGGCCTACGTCGCGCGCAGGGGAGGCCAATGGGAGCAAAGCGAATCATTCTTTAACCAGGCCGAGCGGCTCGACCCGCGCAATGTTCACCTGCTCACCCAGCACGCGCTTTCCTACCTTCTCCTTCGTCGTTTCCCCGAAGCACAGCGGAAGCTTGAGCAGGTTCTCAACATTACGCCGGACGACGTGGATACTCTGGCGCTGAAAGGATCGATTGCCCAGGCCGAAGGTGACTTGCCGCGCGCTTCGGCTCTGCTCGCTCCCCTTCATCCCGCCGCCGACAACACCGCCGCGCTCGAAACACAAGTTTACCAGGCGATTCTCGAACGCCGTCCCGATCAAATCACCGCTCGTTTAAAAGAAATATTGGCCAGGCCTAATCCCGCCATGGGTTATTTCAATGGCGAGCTGCGTTCTTGGTTAGGCTGGGCGCAACAAGTCGGCGGCGATCAGGCCGCCGCACAGGAAAGCTGGGAAGAGGCGCGGAGCGAACTGGAACCTTTCCTCAAGGAACAGTCCGACAATTACAATCTCATGCAGGACCTGGCCCTAGTTGAGATGAGCCTGGGTAACAAAGCGGCAGCCTTATCCATGGCCGAACGAGCCATGGCCGCCAATCCAATCGAGAAAGACGTCGTGGACGGGCCCGATCCGATCGAGATTCTCGCCCGGGTCGCGGCGCAGACAGGAGAGCCCGATCGGGCGATTGCCGCCTTACAAAAACTGCTCTCAATCCCATATGAGGGCGCACTACCTACGGGCAACGCGCCCCTTACTCCGGCGTTACTCCAGCTCGATCCGATGTTCGATCCTCTTCGGAACGATCCGCGTTTCCAAAAGCTCTGCGAGGAGAAGAAGCCGTGAATCCGCGCCAGCTTTCGCTCGGGTGAGATTCGCATTTTGGATTCAGCCGGCAATATCGAAAGTGTGATCTCGTTCAGCGAAACGGATCGAAAGCTGTAGGCGGCTCGCATAAGTCAACGGCCAGCGCTCGCATGCGCCTTGCGGGGCAAAATAAAGATCGACATTCGTTAGGCGAGGGTTTAAGAGTGAAATTAGTTACGTCACCCGACGTTTCATCGCATCTTTAGCCGGGCTTGAGCTGCCCGTGGGTTGAACCTTCGTTGGAACACCGCTTTACGCGATTTCCAGGTCCAACTGGAGCCCCGAGTCAGCCGAAATGAGACGACCTCTTTAGAGGCCTCATCACGAATGGTTCCCGGTTCTCCGCGCGGAACTGGATTGCAGTTAATGCAGTCAACAATCCCGAATGAACAAAAAATGAAACCAACAAAAATGACAACTCTACTAATAAGAAATTTGATTAGCCGGTCGCTTTTGCGGCACGGTTTCCTTCTCATCGCCCTCGCATGGTTTGCGCTTTCGCCGACGGCGCGAGCGGTTAGCCCAGCACCGGACGGAGGCTATGCCAATGGCAACACGGCTGAAGGGGACGGTGCCCTGTTCTTCCTCACAACCGGCGGCGGCAACACGGCCAACGGTAATAGTGCGCTCTATGGCAACACAACCGGCAGCGACAACACGGCCACCGGTTTTAATGCACTCTTTAGCAACCAAACCGGCAGCAACAACACGGCCAACGGTGTTAATGCGCTCTATAAAAACACCGGCAGCTTCAACACGGCCAATGGTGCTGGTGCGCTCCAAAGCAACACAACTGGCGCCTCGAACACGGCCACCGGTGTTGATGCGCTCTTGAGCAACACAACCGGCCACAACAACACAGCCAACGGTCTTAATGCGCTCTTTAGCAACACAACCGGCACCAACAACACGGCCAACGGTCTTAATGCGCTCCATAACAACAAAATCGGCGGCGACAACACGGCCAACGGCGCTGGTGCGCTCTTTTTCAATACAAGCGGCGTCAGCAACACGGCCAACGGTTTTAATGCACTCGAAAAAAACACAATCGGCGGCGACAACACGGCCACCGGTCTTCAGGCGCTCCAAGCCAATACAACCGGCAACAACAACACAGCCAACGGTCTGAATGCGCTCGAAAGCAACACAATCGGCAGCAGCAACATCGCATTGGGCGTTTCGGCTGGTGACTCTCTCACCACGGGCAGTAACAATATCGATATTGGCAATCAAGGTCTTGCGGCCGAGGGAAACACTATCCGCATCGGCACCGAAGGAACTCAGACGAACACCTTCATTGCCGGCATTAGCGGGGCGACGGTTGCCGGAGGCGTAGGAGTAATCATAGATACTAACGGTCACCTCGGGACGGTAGTTTCCTCGCAGCGTTTCAAGGATGAGATTAAGCCGATGGACAAGGCAAGCGAAGCTGTCCTTGCGTTAAAGCCGGTGACCTTCCGCTATAAGCACGAGCTTGACCCGGATGGCATCCCGCAGTTTGGCCTCGTGGCCGAACAAGTGGAAAAGGTGAATCCCGATCTAGTGGCTCGCGACGCCAAAGGTGAGGTCTACACCGTGCGCTATGAAGCAGTGAACGCGATGTTGCTAAACGAGTTCCTCAAAGAGCACCACAAGGTGCAGGAATTGGAAGCGACCACAGCCAAGCAGCAGAAGCAAATTGAAGCTCTCACTACGGGACTCCAGAAGGTCAGCGATCAGCTTGAAGTGAGCAAAGCCACCCAGCAAATGGTCGTCAGTAATCAATAAACTGCGGAACCCAAACCAGCAGCCCGCATTTCGAAACAAAGCCCCGAAACCCCACTTGCCCGAGACCATTGGAACTCGTCGAGTTTCGTGTTGTCGCGTCTTACGCGGACGAATCAGCCAGAAGGCACTGAATCACGACTGCCGGGCCGCGCAATAGCCTCGCTCGACCACATAATTGAATGTCGACCATCAAGAACTCGACGGAAATTGTTGCGAGGCCCTAAGGATTTCCTCGCCACGACCTACAATGTCGAGCGGTTTTGCTCGCTCGCATGAACAATAGACTGACCCTCTCTTGTTTTCTCATCTGGCGCTCTGCGACTGTCATTTAAATATTGGATTTCGCACGGCCACAGGATATTTCAATTAGCTCTCAATGATGGAGTCGACTCCAGATCCATTGGAACCGGAATTAGGGCGGGCAAGCAAACGTTTGGATCCGGCCGCGCGTACGCGTTCAAGAGCCATCGTCGACACCGGCGCGAACCGGCGCGCAAAATCGTACACCGAAAAACCGGATCTCGTCGCCAAACCAGCCGCCGCTGTCAGTGCAAGGAAGAAGCGTTTGCCGTTGCTCGCCGTTGCCGCTCTCGCCCTCACGCTGGCGCTCTCCGGTTTGGTGTGGAAGCAAGGCGCATTGCCGCACTGGATGCATCCCTGGACGGCCGTGCAGCAGGAGCAAACTCTAACGCTCACCGCTGCGGATATCGATTACGCTGCGACCGAGGCGGCCCGCGCGGCGCTGGCGCGCGGAGAAATTCCACCCGTGCTGGCGAACGCGGATGCCGCGACGCGACAGAAAATTCTTTCCGGCGAGGACAATTTGTACACGAAGCAACTGCTGAAGGAAGGTGAGCGCGGCATCCTGGTACACGATCGCGTCTCGACGGGTGGCGTGTTCCTGGGCGAAGATTTACTGACGGCGGAGCGGCCGCAGGGGACCACCTTTCCAGCCGGCCCAGGCGCGCCGACTCATTTTCATTTCACTGTGGAACAGGCCGGACCGACTGGCGTGGTGAACTGCTGGGTGCAATCGGTCAACGGCGGCGTGGTCACGACGCGGCCCATGGCGGCGGGCGAAAGCGCCGACCTAGAAGTGATCGCGCGATGAATCCGCAGTCGGGCCGCATCATCAAGATCGTGAAGCAGGAAAGTCACGAAGAGATACTGAAAAATCCGTACCTGCTCGTGATGCTCGCGATTACCATTGCGGGCTCGATCTTCGGATTGAACAAAGCCAGTCACATTTTTGCGCCGCTTTTTCTCATCGCCGCTCTCGCGGGCATGGGCTGGTTGGCCTGGCAGCAGATGCGCGCGGAACAAGCGCAGGCCAGGGCGCTCGATTATACGAAGCTGGCCGCGACCGACCTCACTTCCTACGCGCCGTGGTTGAAGGAAAATGTGCGCGGCCAGGATGAGACGATCGATTCTATTCTGGCCGAACTGCAAGCCAATCTCTCCCTCGCCACGGCCGGCCGAACCCTCGGCGCTTTTTTTCTCGTTGGCCCGACCGGTACCGGAAAAACTTTTCTTGGCCAGCTTGTCGCCGAATCGCTCTACCCGGAATCGGAGCCGATCATGCTGCGGATGAATCAATACAAACATGGCGATGACGTTTTCACGCTCATCGGTCCGCCGCCGGGAAGTCCGGGTTATGAAGTCGGCGGCACGCTCACACGGCCGGTTCTGGAAAATCCGCGGCGCGTCATCATTTTCGACGAGCTGGAAAAAGCGCATCGCGATTTGCAACATTGCCTCTACGACATTCTGGACACGGCGACGTGTCGCGAAAAAAGCTCGGGACGCACCGTCGACTTTAGCGGCTGCGTTTTTTTTGCGACCTGCAACGCGGCCGTAGAAGCGTTGCGTGCGTTGCGCCGCGACAGCGGGACCGATCCCGTGGCATGGCTCGGGCGCAGTCGCGATGCGTTGGTGGACGCGGCCGGATTCGATCGCGCTTTTCTCGCGCGCTGGTCGGCAATTCATTTCATGGACGAACTCTCGCCGCTGCACGTCGCAGAAGTCGCGTGTCTGCAACTCGCGCGCCATTGGCGCACCTACGGCATCGAGGTCAAACATGCCGCGCCGGAGTTGATCCTCGATGCGGTGCAACGCAACGAGGAGTTCAAGCAATACGGCGTCCGGCAACTGGGCGCTTATGTGCAGATGAAGACCAGTGCGGCGATTGGGCAGGCCCGCGCGCGCGGCGTAAAGAAAGTGGATCTAACCGTCGGCCCGAACGGCAACCTCGAAATTTCTGTCGCTCCAGAATAGATGAACTGGCGCGCGCTGCTGCAGAACCAGTGGTTTCAGCTCTGTCTGCTCGTTGCTGTCCTCTCCGGCGGCATAACGATCTACAATCTCACGCAGAAATCGAGTTCTTCGGACAACGGGACGGCGTACGTGTCGCCGACGCCCCAGCCTCTGGCTCCGGCAAACGTTCCGACCCCAGGACCTTCGGCTCCAGCAAATGTTCCACGGCGCGCCATCACGAAAATAAAACCGAAAACGCGCGGACAATGGATTCTCGATGCATCCGGCGCGCGAGGCGCTGACAGCAACGACATCGAAACCGTCGCGGCCAGTTTGTCCGATGGCGATGTGGTGAATTTCGGCCGGGAACTTACTCCGGCAGTTGCGAAATTACCGTCAGCGCGCGTTTCGTTGGACCGGCCGCGGGAAAGGGTACCGCGACAATTCGCGGGGTAGATGGGCAGCGTCCCGGGATGACGATTTCCGGAAAAAAAGTGGCGCTCGAAAATATGTCAATCAGTTTTGAAGCAGCCGGCGCTTCTCCGGCGGTGCAAATCTGGCGGGATGCGAACGTCGAGATGACGAATTGCGCGATCGCCACGCAAAGCACGTTTGGCGTTTTGGTGAGTGAAAGCGCCTCGCTCGGCGTGCAGGGAACGGAGTTTCGCGCGGCAAACGCAGGCTGTTGCTTGAAATATGAAGGCACGGCGCAAGGCACGCTCAATCACTCCAGTTTTTTAGCGGGCCGGTGGGGAGTTGAAGCGGTCAACGGCGCGCAGGTGCAGGGCAGTAATTGTACGTTCCGGCAAATCGGGCTCATCAATGGAGTGGGTCTCACCCTCGGTATCGTCGGCGGCCGCGCGTCGCTCACGCTCGACGCGTGCCAGTTCACCGATAATACCGCAACCATTCTGGCCGACGAAGGGGCCACTTTACGCATCGCTGGCAGCACTTTTCGAAACAACGGCGTGACCGGTGAGACCGGAAATTCAAACACCGGATTGATCTGCGCGCAAAACGGCGCAAAAGCGTTCCTGAAAGACGACAACTTTCAAGATAACAAACAAGGTTTAGTCGCGCTTAAAGCGGGCAACCTGACCCTCGAGCGTGTCCAAATGCAGCGCACCGGATTAGTAACCGACAACGAAAAATTGAGCGCATTCTCCAACGCTGTCGGCGCGGGCGAACCAGGCTGCATGATTACAGTAACCGACTGTACGATCGCCGATTCGCTAAACAACGGATTTATCATCGCGGGTGGCGCGCATCTGAAAGCGGTCCAGACAACGGTGAGCAACACAACGAAGGTCGGCCTCGTCCTCGGATTTCCCAACGTGGGCGCATCTCAAGCTGAACTCGACAAGGTTCGCTTTCTCGGCAGTCGCGGCGATGCAATTTGGGTCAATAGTGGCAGCCAATTGGAAATGCAAAGTTGTCAGGTGGCTGGAAGCGATTTCACGGGTGTGGACGCCGACGCTGCGAGCACGCAGGTAAAGGTCGTTGATTCCACCATTAGCGGCTGCAAGATCATGGGGCTGAATGCCAACAGCGGTGCAACCATTTCGGCCTTTGGATGCACCATGGAAGCGACTACGCGCGGCGCCCAAGCCGGGTTGCCGGGCGACCCGCAAAAGCGCGGCGCCGTTTTTCTTACCAACTGTACCGTGCGCGGCAATTCGGTTTTCGGAGTGGGGGCCTGCTCCGGTGCGGCGCTGGTGATGAAAGGCGGCTACCTCGGGGGCAACCAACAAAACACCTGGAACGAGGCGGGAGGCAGCGTGCGGCTGGAGCGCTGAAAGTTTTACCACGCGGAATTTCAAGCTCGCGCCCTAGATTCAAGCCCGATTAAGCTCACAACCATGGCCGACCCAATCGAAAACATGACCGACTGGAACCAGCTCAAAGCGATGCTGGACAAGAAGGCCGACGAAACCACTGGCACAAAAATTGATGAGGCGGCGCTGCTCGCGCATCTGCGTTCGCGCGTGAAAGGTCAGCACGCGGTTCTCGAGGACGTGGCGAAGTTGATCCGGCTCCAATCGGCCAAGAAACAAAAAGACAAACCGATCGCGAACCTCCTTTTCCTCGGGCCAACCGGCACGGGCAAGACGGAGCTCGCGAAAGCCATCGCGGAATATTTGTACAAGGATGAAAACGCCATGCTCCGCTTCGATTGCTCGGAGCTGAGCGGACCCGAAGCAAAGAACCGCCTCATCGGAATGCCGGCCGGTTATGTCAGCAGCGAACAAGGCGGCCAGCTTACGCGGCCCGTCATGGCCAATCCCCGACGTCTGATTCTTTTTGACGAGATCGAAAAAGCCTACCCGCCCGTCTTCGATCTTTTCCTACAACTGCTTGGTGAAGGCCGATTGACCGAGCAAGGCAGCGGCAAGGTGGTTAATTACACGCAGTGCATTTTTATCCTAACGAGTAATGCGCACGCCGACGCGATCGGCAAAATCCAGACTGAGATGACCGACTACCATGAGATGCTGAACGCGGTTAAAGGCGAGCTCGCCGAAGCGAAGGTTTTCCGGCCGGAGATTCTCGGCCGCATCGACAAGGTTTATGTCTTCAAACCGCTCGAAGGCATGGTCGTTGCGGAGATCGCGCTCTTGAAAATCTCGAAGCTCGCGCGCGAATACGGACTCGAAGTACACTTCGTCGCGCCGGAATTGATTGTGCGCGCGCTGATGGCTAACGAAAAGGTCAAGCGCTTCGGCACCCGGGAACTCGATCGGATATTGGGCGACCTCTTTGCCAATCAATTCATCGAGGCCAAAGAGGGGGGTGCGAAGCGGGTGCGCATGGATAGCGGCGAAGATGGCAGCGTTCGGATCACGCCGGCGTCGGACGCGGGAACCTCGTGATCTTCTATTAAAGGGAAGCCTGCGGAAGTTAATAATCTCCGAAGCGGAAATAGTCGCCGCGACAACGTCGTAGCCAACCATTGATGGGAAACCCTTCTCCCACAACTCTGGCGGTGTTGGCGATTTTCGCGCTGACCTATATCGGCATCGCGTTGGGACATGTGCCGGGCTTGAAACTGAATCACACCGGCATCGCATTGCTGGGTGCGATCGCGATCATGATCTTCTCCGGCGTGCCGACAACGACCGCGGTCAGTTTCATCAATTGGCCGACCATCCTCCTTTTGTTCGGTTTTTTTGTCCTCTCGGCACAACTACGTCTGTCTGGTTTTTTCGACAAAGTCGCCAATGCAATTTCTGCCCGGCTCGAAAGCCCCGCGCGGTTTCTGATCACCCTAATGCTGGTGACGGCGGGGCTGTCGGCGTTTCTAAACCACGACATTGTCTGTTTTGTCTTCGCGCCGGCGGTGGCAACGGCGGTGCTCCGCCGGCAACTCAATCCCGTCCCCTTTCTTATCGCGTTGGCGATTGCCAGCAACATCGGCGCGGCCGCCACACTGGTCGGTAATCCGCAGGGCATGATGATCGCCCAAATTGCCGGGCTGGATTTCGGTCATTACATACTCTGGTGCATCGCGCCGGTGCTGTTTGCTCTCGGTTGCGCCTACGCGCTCATCTGGACGATGTCCCGCCATGACCTCGCGTCCGCTGCACCGGTGCAGGCCAGCGTGCAGTCTTCCTCCCAACCATTCAACCGCGCACACACGATCAAAGGTTTGGTCATCTTGGTCTTGGTGATCGCGCTCTTTTTCACGTCGATACCCAAGGAGATTATTGCTCTGACCGCTGCTGGGATTCATCTCGCAAGTCCGAAATTCCGCACAAACGATATACTGAAGCTGGTGGAGTGGCCGATTCTGGTCTTGTTCATGGGACTATTCGTGGTGACAGGCGCGTTCCAAGCAACGGGCTACGGTGAACAAGCAGTGCAGTGGCTCGCGCACGGCGGTTTGAATCTCCAATCGCCATCCATTCTGGCCGTGGTGACGGCCGTGCTTTCCAACCTGATCGGCAACTCTGCGGCGGTGCTGCTGCTGGTGAAGGTGGCTAATGTGGCTCAGCCGTCGACGGCATACGTGCTGGCATTGGCCAACAGCTTTGGCGGTAGCCTCATTATCCTCGGCAGCGTGTCCAACATCATCGTCGTCCAACAAGCGCGCGAACTGGGGATCAATATTTCCTTTCGTGACTTCGCCCGTTTGGGTGTGCCGGTGACGTTAGCTGGCATGGCCGGCCTGCTGGCGTGGGTAACGCTGATGAGTTGACCCCCGCGGCTTATCTTTTTCTCGTTAGGCCTGTGCCACTGCACTGATGATTCGAATTGATTCTGTGTGCTAGCAGCAACCGTTTTGTTAACAGCAAGGTGCTCGAGGAAGCTGGCGACTTCGAGCTCGCCCATTTCGAGCGGGTGGCGTTTGCCATGGAAGAGAATGAAGCGACGGGCCCACTGCACGTAGGCGTCTTCAGTGCGACGTGAGTAATGTTTGGTTCGAATCGCGGCTCGGATCTGATCCAAAAGTCTTGGCGGCGGTTTGCTCAACGGATTAGAATTGGCGTCCCCTGGAAAATGATGAAAAGTCATTCCGCCACTTTGGAACACAGATTCGGTTTCAAAAAGACGAGAATCACCGCGAAATTATGGCGCTATCAAATTTGAGGGAAAGATGGACTTGCTGGCTAATACAGTGGATATCCGTCGAAATTGTCGGCATAATCACATGTTCGGCAGACTCGATAGGCCAAATGATCGCAATCGGTGAGTAGGATCGATGAAGAGAGCCGTCCCTAGCGGAAAGCGACTGAACCATGAGCCGCCGGCCGTGACAGCGAAGCTCGGATGGCGGTACCACCATATCGGCATTCCATACACACAGCCTCGTGCTCGGGAGCATCATGTCGCGCACCTCGGGGTTCACGTCTCCGGTTTTGAGACCAGTCCCTACGGGATCGAGTGGATCCGGTTCGGGCCGCATTGCCACGTGCCCGAGATCGTCAGAATCGTTCCGCACATCGCCTTTGCCGTCGACGATTTGGACGAAGCCCTAAAAGGTAGGGAGATTTTGATCGCACCGACCGAGCCATCGATTGGAGTTCGTGTTGCGTTCATACTTGACGATGGAGCACCGGTTGAGCTGCTGGAGTTTTACACGGCCAAGGCGGCCCGCCCAAAGACAAGGCACGCTGCCGAACAACGCGCTGCACTTGACGACGGCGCGCCCGCAAAAGAAATGCGCCGTCGCAGGTGAGCGTGAACGTTAGATGTTGACGAAGTTCAGTGTCATGAACACGTAAACGCTAAAGGAGGTCGCTAATGGAAGAGCAGAACATTCGGATGGCCATTGATCGGCATTGGGCAGCGTCTGCTGCGGGTGATCAAGTTGCCGAACATGAAATCTACCACGATGACATCGTGTGCGAGTATCCACAATCAGGCGAGGTAATTCGCGGTCGGAGTAACCTGCAGGCGCTTCGTAGTCATCATCCTGGCAGGCCATCGGGGTTTTCGGTCCGCCGGATGGTGGGAGAGGGCAATCTCTGGATCACTGAGTACGTGATTATCTACGAAGGCAAGCGCGCCTACACCGTGAGCATTATGGAGTTTCGGGATGGAAAAGTGTCGCATGAAACCCAATACTTTGCGGACCCATTCAACGCCCCTGCTTGGCGCGCACGGTGGGTCGAAACGGTGGCGGTCGACAACATCTAACCATGCGATGCAGCGAACCGCGACCTGTCCTTACGCGTAGCCTTACCTGTTTCATGAAATCACTTCTAACTCGTGCGGTCGCTGATCTTGTGTCTCGTTAGACCTAAAGCATGCAACCCGAGTGGGCTCAGCCGTTCTTCATCGCATATTTTGTCGCCTGGGCCGGGCTCGGCTTAGGCTCGTGGTGGATCGTTCGTACTCGCCCGGACGCTGCTTCGAAGACACTCTGGTTTCGGCGCTCGATGATCGCGCTGGGTGTTCTCGTCATCGGAGCAGGCATTCCTGTCGCATATTCACCACATGCCTCGCAGTCGTTCCTATTATTCTGCGTCACGTTTGTTCCCATGGTCGTGCTGATTTGCTGGTTCACGGTTGCGACGACCTATTTTTGTCCTTCTTGCGGTCGCCGCTCACGAAACCGGAATTTATTCGCTAAGACTTTTCACTGTCCCCGCTGTGGGCATAGGCTCAAACCGATCTAACCAATCGATGAAGCCAACCCAGCACTTTGTTGCAACTCACTCGACAATGCACAGCCTTAATCTCAAAGTGCTGGGTGGCTTATCTTTTTCTCGTTAGATGCACTCGGTAACAGTGACAACAAAATGATAACAACATGATTACCTCAATTCATACGTTGATTTACTCCGACGATGCTAACGCAACGCGGGCGTTTCTGCGTGACGTCCTTGGGTGGATGTGCGTCGCCGAGGATTTCGATAAAGATTGGCTCGTTTTCAAATCGGGCCCGAGCGAGATGGGCGTGCATCCGACCCACGGCGAATGGGCAGGCCAAACCTACGATTTTCCACGTCACCATGCGATTGCGTTGATGTGCGACGACATCGATACGACGGTCGGTGAATTGCGGGCGAAAGGAGCGCAGTTTCGAGGTCCTATCGAGCAACAAATTTACGGCCGTGTCATCATGATGATCGTGCCCGGCGCGGATGACATCCAGTTGTATCAGCCGACTCACAAGCTCGCTTACAACCTCTAGCACACAGATAATCGCGTCATTGATTGACACGGTCTCATATACAAAATGAGTCTCTCGAACAACGCATCTAACAAATCGCTGCAGGCAACGCGGGATGGCCGGTCCAGTTCCGCTTCGCGGTTCACGCTGGTTGGTCCCGCGTGCCTGAGCTCTGGACGTTAGGCCTTCAAAGCGCGATGCCTAAGCCACACGAAACACCTGTTGCGAGTTGTCCGAAGTGCGGTGCTGCGATTAGCGACGCACATCCATACACGTGGTGCAGCAAGTGCGGCGAGAAGCTGCCGCCACAAGTCACCGCCAAGCTTCCTAAGATTGAGGCAGTGCAGGCGGCGCAAGCAGCAGCTATTGCCGCGCGGGCTGATAGTTCGCTTGGGGCGATAAGAACTTCGCGACGAATTCGGCCATTTCGCGGTTTAGCGCTCTCGGGCTGGTTCATCTTCTTCGCGATTGTCGATTTCATCGCTGCGGCTATCGGCCTGCTCATGGCATTCACCGGTAGCGCGAGCGAGCAGGGTACCGGAGTCACACTGTTTGCTGTCGGTATTAGCGGAGCATTCTTATTCCTCGCCCTTGCCAAAGTTCTCGATTACTTAGGAGAAGCGGTATTTCGTCTTCGCAACCTTGAAGAGTATGCCACACCAAGGCCTAACCAGGCGATGCAGCGAACCGCGCCCCGCTCCGATGCGTAGCTTTCATCTCATGATCTCATCCAGCCTGCAGCCACGCGTGTGCTCGGGCGCGGTCGCTGATCTTGTGTCTCGTTAGGCGTAAAGCATGGTCACCGCTCGCTACACCTGGAACACCGATGCTGTCCGCAGAGGCTTCGCAATTCATCGCAAGACTCAACGCGCCGCAAAGCTCATTCCATTGCTCGCGATCGCTTTCGTCGCGTGGGGCGCATATGGGTCATATACTGCTGGGAAGTGGGTCAGTGGCTTACCTCTAGTCGTGCTTGGTCTTTTACTCCTGTTCGGTTCGCGCCCCCTTGCGATGTGGCAGTTTAGTCGGGCAGTCCGTCGTTCGCCTAGCTACGGCGCAGAGATGACTTACACGTTCGATCCACAGCAGATCGTCAACTCCGGTGAGGGGCATCATGCTACCTTCACATGGAAGAAGCTGTACTCAGCCACGGTCACTCGTGACGGCATTCTCCTCTACACGAACAAGAATTTGTTCCACTGGATTCCGGTTACAGCGTTCGCGTCTCCGTCTGACATGGCGACAGTGCAAAGTTATCTGCAAGAAAATGGTGTTCGCACGCAAAACGCCTAACCAATCGATGAGGCCAACCCAGCACTTTGTTGCAACTCACTCGACAATGCATAGTCTTAATCTCAAAGTGCTGGGTGGCTTATCTCTTTCTCGTTAGGCGGCGCTTTCATCAGTCGTCCGATCACAGTGCATTATAACAACGAAAGGAATACGAATGTATACTGTCATGGGAATTACCGGCCAAATCGGAGGGGTCGTGGGACATGCCCTTCTCGCCGCAAATCAACAAGTCCGGGCTGTCGTGCGGGACGCTGATAAAGGTCGAGCGTGGGCAGATCGTGGCTGTGAAGTCGCGAAGGCCACGATCGAGGATGCGGCCTCTCTCACGGCGGCGTTCCGAGGGGCGGAAGGCGTCTTCGTGCTCGTGCCATCGAGTTTTGACCCGACACCCGGGTTTCCCGAGGCCCGGACGATCGGTGTAACTCTGCGAGCCGCACTGCAAGCGGCGTCTCCGGCGCGAGTCGTTTACCTCTCTTCGATTGGGGCGCAAGCCACCCGGTCCAACCTTCTGACCCAGCATACAATCATCGAGGAGGCTCTCGGCACTTTGCCCACGCCGATTACCTTTCTGCGGCCCGCATGGTTCATGGAGAACTGCAGTTGGGACGTGGCTCCGGCGCGCGCGCAGGGCGTGATTCCAAGTTTCTTGCAACCGCTCGACAAGCCGATGCCGATGGTGGCAACTGCGGACATTGGCAGGGTGGCCGCCAGACTGCTTCAGGAAAACTGGACCGGTCGCCGAGTGGTGGAACTCGAAGGACCGCAACGCGTGACGCCAAACGAGATTGCGGCCACCTTTGCCGGGCTCTTGCAGCGACCAGTGCGCATGGAAGTGGTGCCCCGCGAGTCGTGGGAGAAATTGTTCACGGCGCAGGGGATGAAGAATCCGACCCCGCGCCTGCAAATGCTGGACGGTTTCAATGAAGGCTGGATTGATTTCGAGCGCGGGGAAGTCGGCTCGCAAAAAGGAAGCGTTGCCTTGGAGACCGTTTTGAAAGCCCTTATCACCCGTGGCCATTAAGCATTTCAACTTTTTGACGCTCGTTGCTCAAAGTCATTCACGAAGAACCGCAATGCCTAACCAGGCACTGGAGCTAACCGACTCGGCGGAGGAGATCATGAGCGAGTTGTTGCTTTACTTTCCGCCTCGCCGGTCGCTCAGTTTGGGTCGTTAGGGCTATGAAGCGCGCTTTCGGTTTGTTGCTCATCACGATTGCAACGAGTTTCGCGATCGCTGCTACTCGCGGCGACTTCGAGAGCCTCTCTGCCGCCGCGGCCAAGAAATACACTCTCCCTACGCATGAAGGCTCCCGGTACGCGACTAAGTTCTCCGACTGGAGTACCCGAACCGATGCTGCATGCAATAGACGTATGCGAGTCGCACCCATTCACGAATCGCTACTGCGATATTATAGCTGTGGTCGCAGCAGATGGACATATCAGACGACTGCTTTTTGCCCCGGACAACGCATATCAAGCGTGCGTTCGGAAAAACCTTCGCTTGGGCACCGTCGCGCCGAAGCCACCAGGCGATTCCTGGCCTGTTCAAATCCGGCTGATTGACGGCACGCGGCCAAAGTACAAGGGAGAAGCATTCATCATGCTTTCAAGAGGTCATGTGCCCTAACCAAGCGCTCCAGCCAACCCAGCACTTTGTTGCAACTCACTCGACAATGCATAGCCTTAATCTCAAAGTGCTGGGTGGCTTATCTCTTTTTCGTTAGATGGAATAGCCCGAAAAAGTTTACAATACTAAGAACTGACCCCGTTATGTCCTACAGCATATCGACCTTGCTCACCCGCAATCTTCACGACGTCTTCGGTGAAAACGACCCCGCGCGTCGGCGCGCGGCTATCGACGAGATCTGGACCGAAGATGGCGTGTTCTATGACCCCAAAACGGGTGTTCACCGTGGCCGCGACGAGATTGATCGTGTCGCAGGCGCGATCAGGGCTACTCATCCTGACTTTCGATATCAGCCAATTGCCGAGGCTGAGGAATTGGGGAATGGCGGGCGGATCCAATGGGTATCGGGCCCTCCTGGTGAGGCGCCAGCTTACGCCGGGACTGATTTCATCATTGTCCGGGACGGCCGGATTGCCGCCGTTTATCTCTTTTTCGACAAGCTACCCTGAGATGGACTTTGCGGCGCGAGCGTCCTATGTCGTTAGACCCATGAAGCCGCTCGTCACCACGTTTGCCCTCCTAATTAGTATGGTCAGTGGATTCGCCGCTGGTGAGCCCACAGACGCCGAGCTGGTGAAACAGGCCGACGCGTACGCCGCTCGGCAAGATTACAGAAAAGCGGCAGCTCTTTACGAGAAAGCAGCGCGCCACAACTATCCGGAGGCGGAATGCAAGTTTGGCAAAGCATACTGCACCGGCCAAGGCGTGCCCACCAACTTTACGCTTGGCAAGCAATGGTTAAAAAGAGCCGCAGCGCACGGTTCCAAGGACGCTAAATATGCATTGGAGGACTTGCAGAAGCTCGAGCAGATCGGCGGCATCGAGTTCCATTAGCTTACCGATGGGTCTAACCAAGCGCTGGAGCGAACCGCCACCCGCTGCGCGTTCACATTTCACATGATTAAAACAGTTTCAGTCGCAACCATGCTCGCTCTCGGCGGTGGTCGCTCAGCTTTTTCTCGTTAGACCTAAAGGTATTCGCGGTATTATGTCTCTCGATTTTCACACGACACCCGAAAACGCGCCGCCGTTCTCCGCGTCGCTTTTTCGGCTTTCGCTAGACCAGCATACGGCCTTGTTCGATGCGATTCGTAGCGACGAGGCATATAAACAACTCAGTGCCATGCGGGACTACTATTCCGATACATCCTACAGCGGCGACGACCTGCGAGCCCTCATTTTGGAGCTTCGAGAGATCGCGGCATCACCAAACGCATCAGCTATGGCTCGCGACACGGCGCTCGGTCTTCAGTGTGTTTCCGAGCAGGTATTGTCTTCCGGCGAATCTCTTTATGCAGTGGCTGATTGACGAGCAGTGGTCTAACCAACCGATGAAGTCAACCAGCGTAAATATTGACACGCGGCAGGCGACCCCATTGCGAGGCAACTTCAGCGTGTTTGCCACCGACCCCTGGATTTCATACAGGCGCCCGGCTTCCCTAGTGCGATTGAAACTCGTTCGTTGCCCACACTCACTCGCTCCTACCCTCGTCGTTTTACCTTCTATGTCGCTTGGCCCGCCGCTCCATTCGCTACGCTCACGCACTCCCGCCGTAATGTTGTTCAACGCTCGCCGTGGCTTATCTCTTTCTCGTTAGATCTAATCATGCGCGCATCGACTGTGTTCCGTGGATTGCTATTGTTGCTGGCCATCCTTCAGTTTCTTGGTTTCGTGGTGGTCGCTGCTCACCTTGACGCGTTTGACCGCATACCCCCCTACGTTCTGCTTGGGATGGCGATTGCGGTTTACGCTCTGGCGTTGGCACCATTGGTTGGGTTATGGTTTTATCACCGATGGGCAAGGGTCGTCTTCATCGTACTCCTCATGCTCGATGTTTTGGATCTCGCGCTGCCGCACCGGGGCCAGCCAAGCTTTCACTTTCCATCCTTTTTCAGCGAGATATGGTTTTTGATGCATGGCCTCAACGGCGCAATCGTAGCTATGATGTTTTTACCACCCATCCGCGAGATGTTTGGTAGGCGGTCTAACCAATCGCTCCAGCCAACCGCCGACCGGCTAGAAAATGACGAAGATTAAATTAGAGGGTAGAAAACTGAGGCGAAAGTTCGCTCCCGTCAGCGGTGGCTGAGCTCCTTCTCGTTAGGCCTGAGTTGCCATGTCTTCAGACATCACAACGACAATAGACTCGCAAATCTTGCGCAGCCGCATCTCCCGCAAGATGGCCTTCCCCATTGGCTACGAATTCCTCCGTGACCACTTTCAGGATTTGCCTCACTGGGCCGAAGCTCGCTTTTACTTCCGTTCGCACCCGACCTTCCGCGCGTCAGAGTTCGCGTCCGCTACGTGCTCAGAAGCCGTATCCAATCCTCCGAGTCGAGCACTGCTTCAAGGCACATGTGCCGCCTCGACCGCCGACGCACTGGCATTTCAGGATTTATCCGGTGCTGCGCGAGCTAAAGAGCGTCGCCCATCGCGGCATTGTTGCAGGTCCGCTTGTCACTTTGCAGGAGTTTATAGCGCACGCCCCGACGTACTGGAACTACGAGAATCAGGCTGAGGTGATTTTCGATCCGACAGATGGCACGTGTAGGACAGAAATTGCATGGCCATTAACACGCACAGAGGCCTAACCAGACGATGAAGCCAACCAGCGTAAATATTGACACGCGGCAGGCGACCCCATTACGAAACAACTTCAGTCATCAGTTTCAGAACTGACCGGTGTCAAACGGTTATCAAACGAGGGTCCGTAACCCTGCAAAAGGCAGCAAATCGCGTCCGCTTTTGCCCAGCATTTGAGCCGAATGTCAAAAAGGTTCCAAATGCTCCCGTTTAAGGGCTCGACCCAGGAGAAATCACCTTTTCTTTCGCGAGTTCATGGTCGCGGTGGCAATGAGCGCATGCCGGTGCGGCTTCTCGGCCGGTATGAACCCGATCATTAAGCGGAGTGTCAAAAGGGTATCAAACGACGGTCCGTAACCTGCAAAAACGGTCAGAATTGACGGATCCGGCCCGGGCTGAGAGTCGCAAGCGGTTCGCGGTCGGATTTTGATCATGGCTTCTTCTCGACCGATGCAGCCGCACCAAGCGCTTCGTCGATCCCATTGCCGACAAACCATTGTTTCGCGGTCGCATCGTCGCGGAGGTACGCGTCGAGATAAGCTGTTGTTGTTTTCGTGATCAGCTCATGAAAGCGGTTGTCGTTCGCGCTTTCGCTTGCGCGTAAGTGGCGCGCAAATGTCATGTGGTCCGCGCCATCGAAATTTATGAAGAACGTCGCTGCGCGTGATGTGTGGTCGAAGGGAATGCGCCGGTCTGCGGCGCGTGCATCGCCGATGGGACTATCGTCCCGTGTTCCCGTCATGTACAGCACCGGAATGCCTATGGTGGAGAAGGCGGCCGTGTCGTGCCGCTGACTCTTTTCCACGGGCGGGCTCATCACGATTGCGGCTTTCACACGCGGATCCGCCAGTGATATATGTGTTGGGCCGACTCCTTCGCCGGCGATCGCGAGAGCCGTCCAGGCGCCGAAGGAGTGCCCGGCGACGGCAATTCTTTTGCCGTCGAGCCGTCCGCTAAAAGGAGTATCAGACTGTGAGTTGAGTTGCAAAAGTTGATCGATGGCGAAACTAATGTCCCGGGGCCGGTTTATCGCATTTTCCGGTTTTGCCACCGCCGCCTCCATGCTTCCACGCACTTCGTCGAGCGGTTTGCCCTTCCAGACCGAGTCGTCGCTACCCACGTGTTGCACGTGGACCGAAACGTAGCCGGAGCCAGCCCAATATCGGCCGAGATACTCGTAACCTTGGCGTGTTCCACCGAGCCCGTGCGAGAAAATCACAATCGGAAAAGGTCCATTGCCTGAAGTAGGGTAATAAATCTGAACGGGGACGTCGCAGTTCCGCGTAGGGTCATGCCAAATGTAACAAACGACGGCGACTTTAGTGGTTGGTTGCGGCGGCGCATACGCCGCGGTGACAGAGATTGAAAAGTACAGCAACACTGCGGGAGGGACGCTGACTCCGATTAACAATCGAGTGCTCATGCAGCTTAAGACGTTCTTCGAACGTCAATGGTTACAGGTTTTCGTCAGCAGCAATTATTCCCCGATTTCGCGAGCTATGAATGGGCGTAAAACTCTTCGCTAAGCGTCAACATAATACGCGATCGTAGCGGAAAGGGTCAGAAAAAAAGCTTTATGCATTCCGCTTGCGATCGGATCCTAATGATCGATCCTGGCATGAGGCGTATTCGGAGCATTAACTCGCTCAACACCTGCGCCGGTGCCGCCGGGCATTATCTCTGCATCCGAATTGCAAGAGCCTTGCACCTACATTGCACGGGGAATCCAATTTGGAGATTGGACACGCTAAAATGCCTTAGCTCATCAAAATTCTGAGCTAAGAATGTCCTGGCATGATGTGCAATAAGAAGACGATCAGCGCAGCCGACAAACAATAATAACCAAACCATTGCCAGCGACCGCGATCCAACAGGCCGGTTAGCCATCGAAGGGCTAAGAGCCCGGCAGAAAAACTGCAAAGCATTCCCAGGCCGGCCAATACAAAACTTGACAAAGTCGCGTCCGGCTCTGCCAAGCGATGGACCTTAATCAGGCGTAGTAGCTCTCGAACGATAACCGGAGGCGTTAAAATAACCGCCAAAGCAAAGCTAAACTTTTCCGCAGCGAGCCGACTAACGCCTACGATTAGTCCCGTAGAAATTGTTGCTCCCGACCTAGAAAACCCTCGAAATGGAAGACAAAGTCCTTGCACGGCTCCGATCCATGCGGATTTGCACAGATTCATCGTGCCGTTTGACGGGAAGGTTTCTCCAACGTTGTGACCTCGACGATCGCGGCCGGCAATGAGAATGAGCAATCCCACAGCGGCAAGAGAACAGGAGATCACAGTCAAATTGCTAAAGAGCGATTCCACTTCTGCAAGGGGCTGCGCCCGCATGAGGACCTTCTCAATCAAGACAAGCAGAATTCCACCAACTACGGCCGTCGCAAAGCTAGCGACGACAAGCTCTTTGGCTATTTTCCAAATTGCTGCGGAAGAGGAAAAGTAATCGTATCGCCAAGATCTCCAAAAATAGACGATGACCGCGAACATTGTGCCGGTGTGGAGCATTACGAGCAAGAATGTCATCTCCGGGCTCGATGGATTAATGCCCATCAACTTCGCGGCTACCAGCACATGAGCGGAGCTCGAGACGGGCAGAAGTTCACAGGCTCCTTGAATGAGCGAGAGAATGATTACTTGCAGGACGTTCATGCCTATCCTCCACTTCAGCTCTTCTCCAGAGTGATTCTCTCTCACTCCCGCTAGACTCACCCACACCCGATCACGTCAGAATGTCAGTCGTGCTATCAGTCTCGGTTGTGTTGATGGCGGTAAATCTCGATTTGATCCTTGACGGCATCGAGAGCCCCTGTGCCCCAAAGATTCGTGGGATCGATATCGTCAATGCTGTTCGCGTCAAATCCTTCGTCAGGTCTAACATATTCATTGAACTGATGAATGAACAGAAAGATGGGATCAAGCTGCCGCGCATAAGTCATGAAGGAATCGAGCGTAGCGTAGGAATCATTTTTCCCGAAGCGCAGGGCGTCGTCGGGGCAGTAGGGTAGAGCGTTCTGGTTCGGACAACCCCATCCGTTTTGACCGGCAGTAGCGATGGAAGCAGTGAAGTTCTCCACTCTGCGACCGACTTTATTGAAGGAAGGATAGGGGCATGACGCGGGGGTGCATATAGTATTGAGCCGATCAACCCAGCTCCAGAATCCAAATTGCGGATTGATTTCCACCGGTCCGTGCGGTAGCCCCTGTTTCGCCCAAAGCGCTGGTTGACTGTCGAGATATCCCGCCATCATCTTGAACGTATATTTTTGACTGATCTCCGGATGGGTTTTCAAAAATTGCCGGAGTTGAAACCACAAGGGGTTGTCGGCAACGTTGGGATCTTGCGCCGCGCCCAGGTAAATCACCATGAGGGGTTTGCCCTCGTAGATCACATTTCGATCGGGGTGTTGCCGCATGAGAGACGAAGTAGTCCACTTCTTTTTCGAAAGCGGTCTTGCCGTCCGTATCCTTGAACAAAACATCGTTGTCGATACCGCCTAGCATAGGAATCAGCTTAAGGTGAGTACCGAGCTGTGACCATGCGGGGTAGAGGTTGCCCGTATTGTTCCGGATGCTTTGATTTTCAGAACGGAAGAGGTTCGTGCAGCCTTGGAGGTATTTCTTGGCAAACTCCTCGCTATTGAAGATGCAGCTCACATTATTCGTCACTTCGATTAAGGCCGCATCGATTCCCATGTACTCCATCCATTCGACGTGTTGTTTGATGATGGCCGGATCGGCGCTGTCATAGCCGCCGCCAACAGCTTGCATGTCCGTGGATTGCATCAGCGGCTGGGCGGCCGCACCTTGAAACGTCACGGCATTGGGACCGAACCAGGCCTCATATTCCAGGACGACGACATGGCTGTCCTCGTCCACAACCAGCGGGCCGTCCGTGTGAGGCGCTTCTTGGGCGGTCGACGCGGGTGAGAGTGTGAATGGCAATAGCGCAAGTATGGGAAAGGCCAGAGCCCGGCGATACCTGTGAATTCGCCCCGCGGCACGTAAGATGAGAGATCCTAGCAACACTCTTTTACTTTTTTCCCGCACCAATAATCTGCACATGTTTGCTTCCCGACTGAAAGCATTTTTTGCGGATACAAGAAAATTCCAGATCAGCATCCGACGGCGATCCTTACTTCTGATGTGCAAACACCCGGACGGACTGCACAATCATGTCGTGACCCTCGGGATGGGCCGGCGCGCCGGGATAGGCAAGCGCGGAAGATAAGAGGATTCCGGCCGGTCCCTTGATGGCGTGATGGGTGACAACGGCTGCCACGGGTTCTCCGTCGACTTCGAAAATGATTTCCGTGGGAGTCCACAGCATACCATAGTCGTGGAACCCGAACGCGAGATTGTCAACGAACTTGGCGCCCCACCCCATACCCGTATGCCTCTGCAGGCCTATGTGGTTGTAATTCTGCAGGCCGATGTGGTCGTAATTTGGATATTGGGCTTCAACGACGTCAATCTCATATTGGTCGTCAGTGAACAACCAGAACGCATTGTTCATTCCCTTGATGTCGGCAATCTTCATGGTGGCTTCGAAGAAGCCATAGGAGTACTTCGCCTTGCTCCCTATGAAGCCGGTGGACCAGCGGGCACGGCAATCGGTGGCGATCAGGGTTTTCAATCTCAAGCCGGCACTCGACGCCTCCACGTTACCGGGCCGGCGGCAGGATTGGAGTTGCGCTTGGTCATCCGCAATCAGGTTCCAATCCGTCTGGAGCCCGGCAGGGTCGGTAAACGTCGTTGAGAAGACCGGCGGGGTGCGTCCGGAGCGGTATCTCTGGATGGCTTCGCGGTCCGCAGCCGTAACGGGCCGCCTAGTGCCATATGGCTGATCCGGCGATCCCCATGTAACAGGCCCCGAAAGCGTTGTTGCCTTGGCGGACGAAATCGTCAAAACAACAGCAAAAACCAGTAATCTCCAAACCTGTTGGTCGTCGAGCATCCTAAGCCTCTGTCTGGGTGTGAGGTGCCTCTGTCATATTTCCAGCGCGGCGCGCTGAGTACCATGCGCCGTGTAATGACTTAATCGGTTAGTTATTAACTGCGCGCCATAATAATCAAACACAGTAGTGTCCTAATTTGAAACCAGATTTCGGTATCGAAGCTGCTGGATACGGATGTGTGGCAAGTTATCTCCTGGGCATCTTGGGCATGTTCGTGCTGATCGCATCGCGTTTCGTACGACATTAGACCAAACCCAAGACCGACAACCCTCCGTTGGAGTTTTTTAAGTTTCTCTTTCTGGCGGAGGGTCTTTATTTTTGCTGCCGGGGCCAACGCGGTCCGCGCCATCTATCTGCAGCAACATCGCCAATCGGCGGACATTGGACATCCTAAAATGACTCAAAGTGATTTGCCCTTCGATCTTGATCGGGTGTTACTGAGCCTTCTTTCGAGAGGTTTTTGCGAAAGAAGCGACGAGCGCGGGCCATTCCACGTTCTCAACCGCAGCCAAGCCGTCAATATGGCCGGTTTCCTGCTCGAACTCGTGGGAAACGATGAAAATCTCTGTCGTTATCGCGTGCTACAACAAGAAGATTACATGGAAGGATGGGATCCGCGCGATCTACGCCATCATCAAGTATAATTTCTTCACAGCTTCCCCCCGGGCGATTGTTGCGAATACTCGGGCAGTCGTTTCATCGGTGAGTGAGGCTTCATTGCCAGCAGCAGTAAAGGCTTGCTGAAATGGAGGCGCCTCGCCGAGTTCGTGCCATCACCTACACCTCGCTTTGGGTGATCATGGTGGCCGCATTTCTGTGGGTCAGCGCGCCGGAGATCTTTCGCAGCGCTTCGAAGAATTCAATTTACTTTGTCGGCCCGTTTCACTCGACCGACAGTTTCCTCTACTTCGATACAGGGGAGACTAATGGTTCGGAGCGGTTGATCGCGTTGTTCGGGTCAATTCCCGCCTCAGAATCAGTTCTTATAGTTGTCCATAGCGACGAGCGCCGGAGTTCTTTTATCGGGATGATGGTGGCGTATTTGGCATGGCCGCACCCGGTGCAGATCGTCGATCTTACTGGCGGTGACGGTGGAAAGAAACTTGGTGCTCTTTTTCACCTTCCAGCGGCCTGCGTTTTCTGCCGCGTAACTCCGCCGCTTTGGTGGCAGCGCGGCGAGCGCTTCGGCCAAACGATGGAAGTGTTTACCGCTCGCAAGATTGTGAAACGATGAACTTTTTGGCGCTTCTTGGGGCGTTAGTGACGATTTTGAGCGCCGGCTTTGGCACGCTGCTCTTTGTTCGGCAGCGGCAATGGCAGTCAAATTTCGCGTCATCGGTTGCGCTGTCATGGATTCTCGGAACCGGCGTCGTATCTTTGCTCGTGTGGACCTTTGGGTTCTTTGCCAAAGGCGCGCTGCTGCCGACACTCGTTGCGATTGTCTGCGTGGCTCTACCGTTGGTCGTCTGGCGAATGTCGGGCCACTCGTCAATTTTGTTTCGACCCTGGAAAAGGCCAGGAAGGATCGAGCTAGCGCTCGGGGCGCTACTCGCCGTGGAGATCGCGATTGTCTTTTACCTGTCTTACGTCCACACCTTGGGTGGCGATGGAGTTTTGAACTGGGAAATCAAGGCGCGTTATGCCTATGCGAATGCTGGCGTTCTTCCGCTGAGTTACCTGCAGGACAGCGGCCGTGCCTTCAGTCATCCCGAATATCCGCTCGCCATCCCTTACACTGAGCTTTGGCTTTACTTCTGGATGGGCGACACGAACCAATTTTGGGCCAAAACAATCTTTCCGCTCTTCTATGTCGCCGGAGTCATATTGCTTGCCACGGTTGGCACGGAGCTTACGGGCAAAGTTTCGGCTGGTTTAACAGCGTCGGCGTTGCTTTTTTTCGTTCCCCAAATCGCTGTGGAACAGGGCAGCGTGATTGTCGGTTACGCCGATTTCCCGCTCAGTGTCTTTTACCTGGCAACGATCGGGTGTTTGTTATGTGCGTGCCGGAGCGACGACCACGGCTCTTTTCGAATCTATGCCGCCTGTCTTGCGCTTTTGCCCTGGGTAAAACGCGAAGGCATGATTTTGTGGCTGGTCGCGGCTTTATGTGGCGGCTTCGTAATTGTGGGGAAGAGGAAATCGCCCGTTCATTTTCTTGCGCTCCTTCCCGGCTTGGTCGTAATCGTTGGGTGGCGCCTTTACCTTTCGCAAATGCACGCTGTTGCCTCATCCGACTTTCTGCCCGCCAACCTTGCCGTGCTCCGGGCCAACATCCACCGTCTTGGCCCGATCGTTTCCGAGTTTTTCTGCGAATTCACAAACCTCCAAAGATGGAGCTTGCTCTGGGGCTTGACCGCAGTCGCGAGCGGATTTTTCCTCTGCCGCTATCGCGATCTTCGCGCTCTCGTACTGCTCGCCGGACTCATCGCACCAATTGGAATCTACGCTTTTATTTACATCTTCAGCGCCTGGTCGGATTACGTTGCACACATTGAGCTCTCCATGTGCAGACTCTTGATGCACACTGCGCCGCTCGCTTTACTGATCTTAGCCGCCGTGATGTTTTCAAATTTTTCGCGACCGGCAGAATCGATTGTCCCACCTCGCTCGCCTGATTGCTGAAGCTCGGTTCGCGCAGTTCGATTATCCGCGTCATCAGCTTCTACTGGACGTTACTCGTTCGTCGTCGGACGTTCACGTGCGCATGAATAATGAATCCACTCTTCGCTCGACCGAACGGGTGCGGACAATGTTCGACTCGATCGCCTGGCGTTACGATTTGGCCAATCATCTCTTGAGTTGTGGTTTCGATTTTCATTGGCGAAGGCGCGCCGCCAGGATCGTCGCGAGTTGGAAGCCGGACAAAATTGTCGATCTCGCCACGGGTACGGGAGATTTGGCGCTGGCTATCCAAAGGAACTTGGCGGATGCCGACCTCATCGGCGTCGATTTCTCCGAAGAAATGCTCGCTATCGCGAAGCAAAAGGGCGTGCCGCAGGTAATCGCGGCGGATGCGCTCGCTCTTCCTTTTGCGGACGGCTCGTTTGATTGCGTTACAATCGCGTTCGGTCTGCGGAACATGAAAGATTGGGGCGCCGCGCTCCGGGAAATGTCGCGCGTGCTCGATGCGACGGGTCACTTGCTCGTGCTCGAGTTCTCGCTCCCGCGCTTGTCGATCTTGCGCGGGATCTACCGCTTCTATTTACATCGCTTGCTTCCTCTTCTGGGATCCTTTCTCACCCAGAAGAAAAGCGCGTACGATTATCTCGGCGATTCGATTGAAGAATTTCCCGGTGGCGAAGCAATGCTCCGCTTGATGGATGCGAACGGTTTCTGCAACGCCGGTGCCGAACCGCTTACTGGCGGTATTGTCACTATCTACACGGCGACGAAAACTGCTTAAGGCGTCGCACTTGGTGAAGGGGAAGGCGGGGTGGGATTCGAAGATGTTTGGTTGACCAGCGGCAGCTTGAGTGCGTTTAAATCCGGAGTGCTGATGACGAACGTGCCTTCGTGTTCGTCCACTTTTGCGAACCACATTCCATCACCGCTCCCGCCGCCGACCGTCAACCTGTGCGAAACCTTGTCGTCTGGTGAAGTCGTAAACGCAACGACCATCTGCGGTCTATCGAAACCATGTTGCGGCGCGGCCGGTCCCACCCAGCGCACCGCGCGCAGGGTCGATAACGTGTTCAAGAGCGATTGCACATTTGTTTGATTGATCTCGCCACTTCCGTTTGCCCAAGTCCATTGATTGTCTGCACCGCGAACAAGTGAAAACTCCTTGTCACCCGTAAGCGTGAAGCGATGAATCTGTTCCGGCTTGAATTTGAAGATCGACAATTCCTGCCACTGCAATGGATCGGCGAAAACTTGATCGAGTAATCCCCGGCGCACGGCCACGATGAACGGCTCATCGCCGAGGCGCGCGTAAACCTCGTTTCCTTCGATTTTCCCGAACTCGAGCGTGGTGAACGGTTGCTCGCCTGCCTTTGTCTCGGCCGTGTTTTCAGAGGCGAATGAGCTGAAAGTTAGTTTGATCTGCGGTTTATCGAGGCCGTACTTCGGCAAATTCGAAGCCACGTCCTCGACAAATTTTGTGACTTGCTCGTTTTGCAGCATCTCGATCAAACGCCGCACTTCGCCGGAGTTTGCCGGTGCGCCATTGCGGCTGGCGATTGTCCAGTCTTCACCCTTGCGCGCGAGAACCGTTTTACCTTTACCGGGTGCATCGATCGTTAGTCGGTCGAGGATCTTCGTGTCGATTCGAACAAGGTGCCGGTCCCGCAGGTCATTCGGCCTAGTGTTGAGGAGTTCCTCGATTTTTTTCGGCAGCGTGTAAACAAAGCCGCGTGCGGCGAATCGCACATAAACCTGATCTTTCTCCTTTTCTGGCACGCCGCCGATCTGGAGCATCTGACCCTGCTCGCCACGGGACGAGTCCGTCCGACTGGCGGACTTGTCATCCTGGCCGAACAAGGTGATCGAGCCGCGCGGCTCGGCCAAGCCGTAGGCGTGCAAGTCGCCGCGATCATCGGTCACGAATTGTTGAATGCGCGCCGTGGTCACCTGCGCGATCAGATCGTTGACCTTTTGATCGTCCGCTCGAGCACGAAGCGGTTTCACGATCTCCCAGCGGTCGCCTTTCTTTTGCAGCTCCATCTCACCAGCCGCGGTTTTGAGCAGCACGCGCGACACCTGCGCCATAATTAAGTCGGTCAATTTCCGGTCTCGAAAATCTTCCGGCTTTTTCTCGATCGCTTTTTTGATGGATTGTCCCGCGAGATAAGTCTCCTTCGAGTTCTCAAATCGGACATACATCTTGCCCTCGAGCGCGGCGTCTTTGCCGAACAAGATTTCCGGCGGCGCATCTTTGCCGACTAGCTTTAAACGCAGTTTCGGCTTGTTCAGACCGTATTCGCCCAGCTTGGCTTTGTCCGGTTCCATTTCTTTAGCAGAGATAGTGGCGTCTTTCTGCCAGCCTCCGAGATCGAGGAGCAAATTATCGATCAGCGAGCTGTCGGCCTGATCTTTGATGGGTGTTTCGAGCCGCCATTTGTTGTCACGGCGTCGGATGTCGATCTTATCGTCGCCGTTTTGAATGATAACGCCGTCGATTTTATCGCGATCGAAGTTGACGACAATCTGGGACTGCCGCGTTGCTTCCTCGGTGCCGGGGCGGTTTCGCTCGACAAAGAACATGTAAGCAAAGACCGCCCCTGCGATTACAAGCAAAACCAGTGTCGTCTTCCACTTCATCGCGATTTAAGCAATTCGTTAGACGCGCCGCTTCCACCAGACAGCTGTACCCAGAAACGACAAAAACCAGCGGCATCAGCACGAGAACGATCCACCGGACGCTGCGCAACGCGTCTTCACTGAGACTGAATGTCAGGGTTTTCGGAACTTTTGGGGCGATGCCGATAAGCTGCTCCCGGCTCAATAGCCAGTTTACGCTCGCGGAGATGAAATCGAGCGCCTGCTGGTCCTGGGTGAGTGCGTTGTCTTGGACAAATGTCGCGTTGCTCACTACGACCAAGCGCGCCGAATTTACCTGCACGCGCTCGTCGGCGCTGCCGCCTTTCTCAATCGACGCACCGATGGTTAGCGGGGCGCTGGCGTCTTTTTTTGCATCGGCCTGAAGTTTCGCCTGGTCCTCGGTGTTGTAGTCGGTTTCCGCGAAGTAGCCTTTCTCCGCCTGGATAAGCGGTTCGACGCGAATATTTGCGGTGCGCACTCGTGCCGGCTCGAGCATAAGCGAAGAAGTTCCCCCGAGAAAGAGCCCGCGCACGTCCGCGAGCCGTCTCGTGACTGCGCTCGTTCCCAAAAACCGCGCCTGCACGTCGCGAGTGAGGGCGACCTCCTGGATTCCGGTTCGCAGAAACACCATCAGCCGATCGTCATTTACTTTCACACCTAGCTCGCTGAGAAACGCATCGAGCTTTGGCGTTTTCACTGATGGGTCGAGAAGCAAAAGAATCCGGCCCCGTTTGTCCCAGAAATCGCGCAAAAGCTTCATTTCCCGATCGGAGAAGTCGTACTGCGGGCCGTCTATCACGATCGTCTTCAAGTCCGCCGGAACCGCGCCGACATCGAAAAAACTCAGTTCCTGGAACTTGATGTTTTCGTTCTCGATGAATGTCTTGAGAATGGAGATCGGGCTCTCGCCATTGATCGGCGGCTCTTTGTGGCCAACCACGTAACCGAGCGCATTCTTCTTGCCTTCGACCAAATCGATCATCGCGCTCGTGATCGCTTGCTCGCCTTTAAAAGCGGTGACCCGCGGTCCCTCGCCGAACGCCATACCGCTTTGATCGACCTCCGCCATTTCCGACGCCTTGACCGTCTTGCTGCGGCCCTGGTAGTCAATGATCAGCTGGCTCTCGTCGCTAACGATCTTGTATTTCTCGACCAACTCTTTGGCGCGCGAGAGATTCCGTGCCAGATCGATATTTTCGATATCGATCTTACCTTTGGCCGCGTACTGATATTCGGTCAGCAAATTCTGCACATCGGCCGCGATCGCAACGTCCGGTAAAAAGAAGACAGTGATCCGCATTTTGCCTTTAATCGTGCCCAGAAAGCGCTTCGTTTTGTCCGAGAGCGCGTACTTCTGGTCCCGCGACACATCCCACCGTTTGTAATGCCGAAAGCCGATCCAGTTAATGGCCGCGACCAGGAAGAAAACCAGGATTACCTGGAACAGAACGTTGACTCCGATTTGGAAGCGCTGGATTTTTTTCCCTTTCGGTTGTTGCGTCGCCTCAGCCATTGGTCACAGCCTCCACTTGCGTGATTGGAACGCCTGAAAAGTAAGCGTGAGCATCAGGACAGTGAGGCTCAGGTAGAAAACGATCGGTCGCGTGTCGATGATGCCGCGCGAGTAGGTCCCCATATGCTCGATCGCCGAAAAATAGCCAAGCGCGTCGCGCATTCCTGAGCTGACATCGAGAAGAATAAACTGGATGAGCCCGAGAAAGAACAGGAGCGTGATCGCACAAAAGGAAATCACTGCCGCGATGATTTGATTTTTCGTGACGACCGAAGCCAGGCACCCGACCGAAAGGTAGAACATCCCGACGAGTAGAAGCATAAGATACGAGCCCCAGAACGCGCCAGTCGAAGTCGTGGCCGGCTCGTGCGTGATCTTTTGGAAGATCGCGAAATAAAGCAGGGTCGGGGTCCAAAGTGCGACATAAAAAACCAGCGCGCCGAAGAATTTCGAGAGCACGACCTCCAAATCACGCACCGGAGCGGTCATGAGCGGCTCAATCGTCCCGAGCTTAAATTCCTCGGCGAAAAGGCGCATCGTGATTAGGGGAAAAATCAGGACGAACGCAAACCAGAAAAAGACAGAATTGAAAAACGCTTCCTCGACCGAATAGCTGGCGGGCCGCTGATTCATGAATGAGATCTGAAAATAAAAATCGACCCCGCTCACGAGCAGGAAAAACACAAGAACGATGTAAGCGATCGGAGAGTAAAAATAACTGCAAACCTCGCGCGAGAGCAATGTGTAGAACTTACGCATACCGTTAAATCGAACGTCAGACTTGGTCCGAATGAGTGATTTCGAAGAATACGTCCTCGAGGGTCGCGCGCCGTTGCGATAACTCGCGAACCGCCCAGTGGCGAGCGGTAGCAAGCCGGAAAATCTCCTCACGTACATCCGTACCTGACTCGACCCGCAACGAGAATATTTTCCAGTTGCCATCGACTTCTGTTGTCACATCGCGCACGCCAGAAATTTTCTTCAACTCGTCAGCGCCGTTGTCGCTTCCCACTTTTGCCTCGACAACCACGCCGCCCGCCTGTCGAATCCGGCCCAGCAAATTTTCCGGCGTGTCGCACGCTTCGATCCGGCCTTTGTGAATGATAATAACGCGGCTGCACGTCATCTCCACTTCCGGCAGAATGTGCGTCGAAAGCAAAATCGTGTGCTGTTTGCCCAGGTTCTTGATCAGTTCGCGCACCTGGCGGATTTGGTTCGGGTCGAGACCAATCGTCGGTTCGTCCAAAATGAGAAGATCAGGCTCGTGCAAAAGTGCGTCAGCCAGACCAACCCGTTGTCGGTAACCCTTGGAAAGGGCGCCGATCAATTTCTTCTCGACCTCTTTCAACCCGCAAAGCTCTTTCACGTCTCCGACCCGTTCGGTGATACGGCGGTGTGGCACGCCTTTGAGCGCCGCGCGATAATCGAGGTATTCGGTCACCCGCATATCATTGTAGAGCGGCACGTGTTCGGGCATGTAGCCGAGATGTGCCCGCGCCTGAAGCGATTGCTCGAAGACATCGAACCCCGCAATCGACGCCCGCCCGGCAGTGGGCGGCATAAAGCTCGCCAAAATCCGCATTGTCGTGGTCTTGCCGGCCCCATTCGGCCCGAGAAATCCCATGATCTCGCCTTTGCCCACCTCGAAATTCAAATCCTTGATCGCGGTCTGGCCGGCGTAACGCTTGGTTAAATTCTCTACCTTGATCATTTCATTCCATCAGACAATCGAACCATTATTCCGTTGCTAAATTTTTCGATTATTAACGGGCCGCCAGGGTCACCGTCTCGATGCGCTGGGCCCCGCCGCCGGCACGCACGATGCCGACAGCAAAATCAACGCTGGTTCCGCTACCAGCGCGGGTCAGCAAACTTTCCACCTGTTTCGCCGAGCTGACATCGTACTTTCCGACACGATAAATCACGAGGCCGCGCTCGATGCCGGCTTCGTCCGCCGGACTGTTCGGTTCCACTGCGCTGACCAAGACGCCGCGTCCCTGCTCGTATCCAAGTGCGTCGGTCAATTCCTGGGTCAAATCTTGCAATTGCATTCCAAACAATCGCTCAGCGTTGGATGCCGATGTCTCGCCCGAGGTGAGCGGCTGTTTTTTCGGTGAAGGTTCTTTCTGCGCAACTTTTTTGAATTGGGCGACGCTGTCCCGCACGATATCCGCAGGAATGGCAAAGCCCAATCCCTGGGTCGGGACGCCTTGCGGCGTGAACGCCATTTTCGCCGAGCTGATGCCGACGAGTCTTCCGGAAATATCGATTACCGGCCCGCCACTGTTACCGGGATTGATCGCCGCATCCGTTTGCACGAGGTCTTTGTATTCGACGTTGTCGATGGCGATGTCACGCTTTGTTGCACTGAGCACGCCACGGCTGATCGAGCTCCCGTATCCGACGGCGTTGCCGACCACGATCACCGTTTCGCCGAGTAAATTCGGCGAGATGTTGTCGAGGCTGATGAAGGGAAACGCCGCTTTGGCATCGATTTTAATGAACGCGAGGTCCTTTTTGTCATCCCCGGTAATGTAATGCGCACTGTAGGTCTTGCCGTCATTGGTCGTTACCTGAATTTTCAGGTCAGCCGCACGCTCGACTACGTGCTGGTTGGTGACGATATAGCCTGCAGGATCCACAATGAACCCTGAGCCAAGGCTTTGCAGCGTCTGGCGAATTTCGTGGGGCCGGCCGCGATTGTAGCCAAAAAATTGGGCGTAAAAATCTTCGAACGGGTCGCGCACCGTTCGCCGGACAACTCGTTCGGTGTTTATATTCACAACCGCCGGCAAAACCTTCGCGACCGCCAGCACAGCCGGCTCGGCTGCCGGATCGGCTTGCGCGAATGAAGATGTCGACCTTGCGAACGTGATTCCGCAAATGCCGATAAGTCCTAAGACATGCGCTCGACGAAGCCTCATTTGCCGTGGAAGTAACGAGGCTGCGTCCGGACTGTCAACTTGCTGCGCCCGGTAATGGTTGCAGATTAAACTTGGAATGCGCACTTCAATCGCGGCTCGAGCGAACCTTGAGCTAATCGAAGAGAATTACCGGCGTTGGGAGCAAGACCCCAACTCGGTCGATCCGGGCTGGTCGGCCTTTTTCGAAGGTTTCGAGCTTGGCAATTTGCCCCAACGAAATGGCGCCGCCGCGGCGACCGCGCCACGTGCCGGGGTTCGCGAAAGTCCACTGCAAGCGCGCGTCGATGGATTGATTTACGCCTATCGCACGTTGGGTCACACCATCGCGCGCATCAATCCGTTGGCGGAAAAGCGCCTGGAAAACCTGCAGCTCTCGTTTCGCGAGCTCGGCTTCAGCGAAAAGGATCTCGATCTTCGCGTTGCGTCGAAGTTCTTCCTCGACAACGAGGAAATGAAGCTGCGCGAAATGATCGCGAGACTGGAGAGAATTTACGCGGACGCGATCGGCGCAGAGTTCATGCACATTCAGAACACGCGCATTCGCAATTGGGTGCTGCATCGTCTCGAATCGCGTCCGGATAAGCGGCAAACTGCGCGCGCGGTGCAAATCGCCTTGCTACGCACGTTGCTCGAAGCCGAATCCTTCGAGGTTTTTTTACATTCGCGTTACGTCGGCCAAAAACGTTTCTCGTTGCAGGGCGCGGAATCGTTGATGGTGATTCTCGACACGGTTCTGCATAAGTGTCCCGCCGCGGGAGTTGAAGAAATTTGCATGGGCATGGCCCATCGCGGCCGGCTCAATGTTCTGGCAAATTTTTTAAAGAAATCGCTCCGCGTCATCTTTACCGAGTTTAGCGACAATTACGTTCCCGAGCTCGTATCCGGCGACGGCGACGTGAAATACCATCTCGGTTATCGCACCGTCCGAAAACTTTCGTCTGGCACCGAAGTGGAGATCCGTCTTTCCGCAAACCCGAGCCATCTCGAAGCGGTCGATCCCGTTGTCGAAGGAACAGCCCGCGCGCGGCAGCGCATTCGCGGCGACACCGAACGCCGGCGCAAAGTCTTGCCACTCCTTATTCATGGCGATGCTGCCTTCGCTGGACAGGGAGTCGTGGCCGAAACATTGAACATGTCGCAGCTGCACGGTTACGGCACCGGCGGCACGGTCCACATCGTGGTCAACAACCAAATCGGCTTCACGACGCTTCCGGAAGACGCGCGCTCGTCGATGTATGCCACCGACATCGCGAAGATGATCGAGGCGCCCATTTTCCATGTGAACGGCGACGATCCGCTGGCGATCCTATTCGTCAGTCAGCTCGCGATTGATTTTCGCCAGGAATTTGGACGCGACATCGTCATCGACATGTATTGCTACCGCCGTTACGGGCACAACGAGGGCGATGAGCCCGCGTTCACGCAGCCCGACCTTTATGCCAAAATCGACAAGCATCCCTCGGTCGCCCAGTTGTATAAGCGGGAACTTCTCGAAGCCGGCACTCTTACCGAGGACGATTCCGCTTCACTTGAAACCGAGTTCGATCTTCGGCTCGAAATGACGCTCGACCATGTAAAAGCGATCGAGAAGGAGAAGGCTGGCGCGCAAGCGAAGTTCAAGGAATCGACTGCTGTCTTCCAACCGGATTACAAGAGTTCATCGGTTGCGACGGCAATCAGCGAGAAAACGCTGAAAACAATTGTCGATGCGCTCACGCGCGTGCCGGACGACTTCAATGTTCAGCCAAAGATCAAACGCATCGTGACTCGAGCATCGGCGAAAAGTTTTCGACAACGGCGGGCCGTTCGAATGGCATTATGCCGAACTTCTCGCCTTCGGTTCGCTGCTCCTGGAAGGAACGCCAGTAAGGTTGTCCGGACAAGACAGCGCGCGCGGCACATTCAGCACGCGACACGCGATTCTTTACGACGCAAAAACGGGTGCGCCGTACGTGTCGCTCATGCATTTAGCGGAAGAGCAGGCGCGCATTTGCATTTACAACAGTCCTCTTTCCGAAGCGGGCGTTCTGGGTTTCGATTACGGATACTCGCTCGATTACCCTAGCTTGCTTTGCTTGTGGGAAGCGCAATTCGGCGATTTTGTGAACGGCGCACAAACGATCATCGACCAATTCATTGTTTCGGCGGAATCGAAATGGCAGCGGCCGAGTGGGATCGTGTTGCTCCTTCCACACAGCTACGAAGGCCAGGGGCCAGAACACTCCAGCGCACGGCTCGAACGTTTTTTGCAAGTGTGCGCTGAAGACAACATTCAGGTTTGCAATCTGACCACCTCCGCGCAGTACTTCCACGTTTTGCGGCGACAGATGAAGCGCAATTTCATCAAACCGCTCATCATCATGACGCCGAAAAGTTTGTTGCGTGCCGATTTCGCGTCGTCGCGCGCGGAGGAATTTACCAGCGGCCAGTTCGAGGAAATTCTAGGTTCGCCCAAGGTTGGACCCGCCAACAAGGTTGAGCGTGTGATTCTTTGTTCGGGAAAAGTTTATTACGATCTCTTGAATTATCGCGCCGACAAGAAGATCGACAATGCATCCATCGTTCGCATCGAACAATTGTATCCGTTCCCCGAAAAGCGTCTGCGGGAAATGATGAAAGGATTTCCAAAGGGCGTGAAGCTCGTCTGGTGTCAGGAGGAGCCGCAAAACATGGGCGCGTGGACTTTCATCGAGCCACGATTGCGCACGATGTTCTGCCGCGAAATCGCTTACGCCGGCCGCGACGCCAGCGCCAGTCCAGCTGTCGGCTCACTTGCGCTACACAGACGCCGGCAAGCCGCGCTCGTGGCAGACGCGTTTTCGATTTGAACGCGTTGTAGAGACGCTCGCCGCGGCGGGCGCCTTTTATTACTCCGGCGTTTGATACAAACGCCGCTACAACATCAGTCAGGATGACCCCGCCATAAACGTTTGGATTCGACCAACGGTTTTTTCTGCGCTTAGTTAGGCGCAGATGGCGATTGAAGTGAAAATTCCAGCGGTTGGCGAATCGATTTCCAGCGGCGTCGTGTCCGTCTGGCACAAAAAGTCCGGCGACTTTGTTAACGCAGGCGATGCGCTCTTTACTCTCGAGACCGACAAGGTTTCTACCGAAATCACCGCCGAAAAATCAGGCGTACTCGACGCCTTGGTGCCCGAGGGCCAGGAAGTGAAAATTGGCGAAGTCGTCGCGACGATTGACGACTCAAAGAGCGCGCCCGCGAAGTCCGAGCCGGCGGAGAAAAAGCCCGCGCCGGAAAAAACATCCGTAGCCACGGTCGCAGGCCGCGGCCCGGGGTCAGCGACTCCGGCTACAGCGCTTTCTCCGGCGGTGCGCCGGATAGTCGAAGAGGAACATCTCGAGCCGGAAAGAATTTCCGGAACCGGAAAGGACGGACGCCTAACGAAAGGCGACGTGCTTGCCGCAGCGCAAAACAAATCTGTAGGGGACGCCGTTGCGGTCTCGGCGAGGCCAGCGGCTTCCCCCACCGAAGATCGACAATCAGCGGACGGCCGCTTCACTCGCAAAAAAATGTCGCCGCTGCGCCGGAAAATCGCCGCGCAGTTGGTGATGGCCCAGCAGACCGCGGCGATCCTCACAACGTTCAACGAATGCGATATGAGCGCGGTTCAAGACTTGCGCGCCAAATCGCAAGAGGAGTTCATGAAAAAGAACGGCGTGAAACTAGGTTTCATGTCGTTCTTCATCAAAGCCACGGTGGAAGCACTCAAAGCTGTGCCAGTCGTAAATGGCCGGATTGAAGACGAAGATTTCATTCAGAACAATTTCTACGACATCGGCGTCGCGGTGGGAACCGAGCGCGGGCTTGTTGTTCCGGTCGTGCGCGACGCCGACCAAAAAGGTTTTGCCGATCTCGAGCGCGACATTGCCGGTTATGCGACCAAAGCGCGCGAAGGCAAATTGAAGATCGAAGATTTGACCGGCGGGACATTCACCATTTCAAACGGCGGCGTGTACGGCTCGCTTGTGAGCACGCCTATTTTGAATCCGCCGCAGAGTGGAATTCTCGGTATGCACAAAATTATGCCACGACCGGTCGCGATTGACGGGAAAGTGGAAGTGCGCCCAATGATGTACCTGGCGCTTAGCTACGACCATCGCGCGATCGATGGAAAAGAAGCAGTCACGTTCCTTATCAAAGTGAAAGAATGCATCGAGGACCCGAAGAAATTACCGCTCGATTTCTGATTCGACAGCCGAAATGCTAAAAGCGCACGCCTGCGAGAATGATTAGCGTGGCTGCGATCAATCAATCCATGATCGATTCATTGCTCGCCCTGCAGTTGTTTGTCGTGCTCTTCATTGGTTTGCACGATTGGATTCCGCTCGGGCCTTTGAACGACGTGAAAGCGGTGCGAATGGCAGTTTCACCGGGCAAACTTTTCATTTCGACTGTGCTCAGCACGCTGCCCTTCGTTATCGGGTTCGCGGCGAGCGCTTATTATGCGGGCACGGGATTTCCTCGGTGGCTGCTTTGGTGGCTATGGATCAGTTACGGGCTCGCGATCTATGGAATGGTGCGGACGTGGTGGATACCTTACCTGCTGATCGATGAGCCGACGCGAGCCGATCGTTACCAGGCGATGTTCGGTCGGACGCACGCCTTTCTGCCCGTTCGCTATGGAATTAGACCGGACACGCTGCACATCGCTCTGCACATTGTGCTTATCACCGTAATCATCTTGCTGGCCGTGATCTCTTTTGCCCCTTAATTCGGCTCCGCTACTTAGGTTCAAAACGGTTGCCGGTCGATTTTTAGCGCGCACGCTTTGCCTGCGCTACATTTAAATATGGACAAGTTTGATGTTGTTATCATCGGTTCGGGACCAGGCGGCTACGTCGCCGCAATCCGCGCCGGCCAGCTCGGATTGAAGACGGCCATTATCGAAAAAGACAAGGATCTAGGCGGCACCTGTCTCAACATTGGCTGCATCCCGAGCAAGGCGCTGCTTACTTCGAGCGATCATTTCATATTTGCAAAAAAAGAGGCGGGGAAACACGGCATCGTGATCGAGAACGCAAGTGTCGATCTGGCGAAGATGCAGCAGCGCAAAGACAAGGTCGTCAAAACGATGAACAGCGGTGTTCGCGCGCTCATGAAAACGAACAAGGTCGCGACGTTCGAAGGTTTCGGCACTATTGCCGGGACGGGAAAAGTCTCGGTCAAATCGTCAGATGGAAAAACGCAGGAAATCGAAACGAAAAACATTATCATCGCCACCGGCAGTGCGCCGATTGAGCTGCCATTTGCGAAGTTTGACGGCAAAACCATCGTTAGCAGCACTGAGGCGCTTACTTTTACCGAAGCGCCGCCCAAGTTTCTGGTGATCGGCGCCGGCGCGATCGGTCTGGAGCTCGGATCGGTTTGGGCCCGGCTCGGATCGGAAGTAACGATTCTCGAGTTTCTGCCGCGCATCGCCGTCGGTTTCGACCTGGAGCTGTCGAACATGCTCCAACGGTCGCTCACCGCACAGGGGATCACGTTTCATCTCGAAGCCAAAGTGACCGCGGTTAAGATCGACAATGGCCGCGTGACAGCGACTGCGACCAAAGGAAAAGAAGAGCTGAAGTTCGCTGCCGACAAAGTGCTTGTTTCGGTCGGGCGCCGGCCATTCAGCGAAGGACTTGGCGCGGAAAAAGTGGGCGTCGAGTTCGACGAAAAGAAGCGGATCAAAGTCAATCAGCATTTCCGCACGAATGTGGAAGGGATTTACGCGATTGGCGACGTGATTGCGGGGCCGATGCTGGCGCACAAAGCGTCAGACGAAGGCATCGCCTGCGTTGAAGGGATCGCTGGCAAAGACGGCCATATAAATTATGACGCAATTGCGGGAATCATCTATACGAATCCGGAGCTCGCGAGTGTTGGGCTAACTGAAGAACAGGCTAAAGAGCAGGGGATCGATTATCGGGTGGGCAAATTTCCGTTTCGCGCCTCCGGGCGCGCAGTGGCGAACGAAGATCTCGAGGGAATAGTCAAGTTCATCGCCGACGCGAACACGGACCGGATTCTCGGCGCGCATATCTTGCAACACTCGGCCTCCGAATTAATCGCCGAAGCCGTTTCGGTGATTGAATTTGGTGGCAGCTCGGAAGATCTCGGCCGGACCACTCATTCGCATCCGACCCTGAGCGAAGCGGTCAAGGAAGCCGCGCTCAATGTCGAGAAACGCGCTCTCCATATCATGAATCGTTAGGCCGCGGTGCGTTGTTCATCGTGCAGCTGCGCTTCGCGCCGTCGAATCATAAACAACGTCACGAGTCCGAAGACAGCGCAAATGATCGCGCCGAAGCCGAGGGCAAACGGAGTCCCTACCCAATGTCCAAGGGCGCCTGCTTCGAGACTGCCCAGCGGAATCATTGCTCCAAAGACGAGCGACCACACTCCCATGACCCGCCCGCGCATTTCATCCGGAACGATCGTTTGGAGCACCGTGTTGGACGTTGAGAAAAAGAGGAGCATGCCAAATCCGACGAAGAGAAGAAACACGAGCGCGAGAGAGAAATTTCGCGTCAGCGAAAATGCGAGTAATGCAGCCGAAAACAACCAAACGCCGCCGAGCGCGAGTTTTCGCGGCGTGAAAAGATGTCCGTAGGTGGCAACGACGAGCGCGCCGATGAACGCTCCGGCGCCGCTTGCCGACATCAACACCCCGTATCCGTTGGCGCCGCGACCCAGCACGTCACGCGCAAACGCCGGCATCAGCACCGTATAGGACCAGCCGAAGACGCCCACCGCAAGAAAGAGAAATAGAATCGTGCGAACGCGTTGATGTTTCATTGAATAGACGATGCCGTTCCACGCATGCTCGCGGGCGGAGACGGCATGTTCCCGGCGCCTGAACGGCGGCAACCGCATCATCAATAAGCCCACAATCACCGCCACAAAGGTTACGCCGTTAAGGAAAAAACACATCGGTACGCCGACGGCAGCAATCAACAAACCGGCGATGGATGGACCGACGACGCGCGCGCCGTTGACGATGGAACTGTTGAGTGAGATCGCGTTGAGCAAATCTTCACGGCTCGTCATTTCGACTGTGAACGCCTGACGCGCTGGCATGTCGAAGCCCATCGCCACTCCGTTGAGCGAAGCGATGATGATGATGAATAACGGCGTCGCGAACCCGGCCCACGCTCCCGCGGCGAGCAGAAACGCGCAGATCATTTGCGCTGTTTGCGTTGCAACGATGATCGAGCGTTTCGGATAGAGGTCGGCGAGCGAGCCGCCCCAGATCGAGAACAACATCATTGGCGCGGAGCCGACGGCGGCGACTGTGCCCAGCAGCAGTTTCGAATTCGTGAGTTCGTAGACGAACCAGCTCATCGCCGTCTGCTGCATCCAGGTCCCAACAAGCGAGACGAGCTGGCCCCAGAAGAAAAGACGATAATTGCGATGCCGGAGCGCGCGGAAGGTGTGCCGCCAGCTGACGCCGCTCACCGGCATGCGGCGTGGCTGGCCGCTGATGTCTTCCGGTACGTTTGCTGTTTCGGTGGTTGTCGTCGGCATTAGGAAGTCACAAAGGCCTCTACAGTACGGTTGGCGACCGCGGCTACAACCAATTGTCAATTTTCGCGACGGGATTTACCGCCGCTGCGGTTTTCTCGTCTGCGCAGCTCTACCGACGGAGTTGATCGCGTGCTAAGTTCGGTCCATGCGGAGCACTGCTGCGATCCTCCTGCGCAAACGCAAATTCAGCGACACCAGCCTCATTGTTTCCTGGTGCACCGAATCGTTGGGCTGCATCCACACTGTCGCGAAGGGCGCGCGCCGCGCCAAAACACCATTCGCCGGCAAGCTCGATCTTTTTTTTGAAGCTGAGATCTCGATCGTCCCGAGCCGGAAGTCGACGCTGCACACGCTTACCGAAGTCGTGTTGAAAAATCCATTTGCCGGTATTCGCAGAAATTATCTCTGCGCCCAAACCGCGGCTTACTTTGTCGAGTTGATCGAGATTTGCACCGAGCGCGACCATCACGAGCCCGAATTGTTTGCCTTGCTCCATCGCGCGTTTGGTTTTCTCGATGCCAGCGATCCGAATTTGCGCGCAGTCTCGCATTTTGAAACCGAGCTGGCCCGGATCGCCGGGGTTCACGACGCGAAAAAACTGAAGGCCGACCCGGCTTTTGCGCTTGGCAATTTGTTTGGAAGATTACCGCTCTCGCGTACGCCGCTCTTGAAAACACTCGCTTCTGGGACGAAAACCAGAGGAAAGGAAAACTAGAATGAGATTACAAGTCGTTGCAGCCTTGATTGCAATTGCCGGGCCGAGTTCAGCCGCGCTCGGCAATGAAACTTACAGATTTGACCAATCAGGTTCGACCATCGCGTTTGCAGTGCATCAATACCTCGGAACGACGCATGGAAAGTTTGCTAAGTTCGACGGCAAGATCGAGATCGACCGCGCGCGTCCAGAAAGTTCCTCGGTCGTGGCCAGAATTGAGGTCCGCAGCATTGACACCGGAATTCAAAAGCGCGACGACCACTTGCGCAGTCCGGAATTCTTTAACGTCGAGAAATATCCCGAAATCACATTCAAAAGCCGGAGCGTGAAACAAACCGGCCCGCAAGCCGGCGATATTCTCGGCGATCTGACGCTGCACGGGATCACGAAGCAGATTACATTGCACGTGAGATTGTTGAACCCGATCTCGAATGACACAAAACAAACACGTTGGGCGGTCACGACCGACCCTCTCAAACGCCGAGAGTTCAACCTGATGTTTGGCCAAAACGCCGAAGCGATTTCTGGAATTAGCCAGAGCGTCGCGGTCAACATCGAGATCGAAGCTTCGCACGTGCAGTAACATGGTCCTCTTCGCGCTCACATGGGTTGGGCTCGGTTGTTGGTGCGTTTGTTTTTGGTGGATGCATCGGATCTCATCGCGCCAGGACGCAATGCTAAAAGAGCTGCACGAAATAACGATGCGCATCGAAAAGGTTTCGCGAGCCGACCACGATTTGATCCGTGATGTCCATCCGAAAGTGCGCGAAATCAAAGAGCACGTGGAAAATGTTGTCGAAGCTGTATCTCCCGGTGGCTCTGGCGAAGAAATAGCCTTTCCGGTTAACGCTGCACCGGCGGTGGGTCGCCATCGTCTTTGTAAGCAGAACCGCACTGCAGTACTTTAAACACAGTGCGGTTCTTGATCGTTACGGGACGTACTGATGAGGGTAACCCGGCCGGTCGATAGGTCGCGTCTGCTCTCGCGACTTGGATCTGTGGTTGCCACCGCCCCTGGGGTCTTTCAACGGTCTCTGGTCCCGAACTTTCAGGTTCTTCTTCGATTTTGGCATGGGTTAATTTTCTCTTTGGGTTGTTGCTGTTTTCAGTGGGCGCCGAACCCTATTTTTATTCGATGCATTCACTTTGACCGTCGTATTCTCATTGCTTGTGCCGAATCGCGTGAAACCGGTCGCTGCAAAACGATTCAAGTCTTCTGTACAGTTCTGATTGCGGTAGGAGCACTTATGATCCGATGTTTCAAGCTTCGCCGATAGTTGGGTGATTCTCTTAAACCCCTGGGCTCCATTTTGATGCCATCCTGGCCTACTTCTGCAGGCGACCCGGTTTATTTTTGCACGAGCTCCGATTTGACGTTTAGCCACGGCACCAAAGCGCGGTCAGAGCGATTCCGTCAAAATCGAGATCGAAGGTACGCGCGCGGAATGGTCTAATCACGGGTTGATGCAAATTATACCGCTTGGAGATTCCGCGCTGATCGTTCGCGTCTGTGAAGATTTTGAAGGCTCGCCGAATAAAGCACTGAACGCGGTCCTTACGGCACAACGCCGTTTGGAAAATGCGGCGCTTCCCGGCGCGATTGAGCTCGCGCCGGCTTACACAACAATCGCCCTCTTCTTCGATCCGGTCCGCGCCATCCAAGCGGGCGCGCCGATCGAAAATGTCTTCGACTGGTTCGCGCAAAAAATTCGCGAGGTCCTAAATTCCGTAGATCCGGTTGCCGACGACGGGCGAGCTATGGAGAGTGTCCCCGGCGAAAGGTCGATTGCGATTCCCGTCTGTTACGAACTCGAGCTTGGGTTCGATCTCGATGAAGTCGCCGCGCACACAAAAATGTCGGTCCAGGAAGTTATCGATCTTCACTGTAGCGCTCGGTATCGCGTGAGCTGCGTCGGCTTTACACCGGGTTTTCCGTTTTTGAGTGGTCTGCCAGGCAAATTGGCGGCACCGCGTCGCTCAACTCCCCGCAAGGAAATTCCCGCCGGCTCCGTCGCCATCGGTGGAAAGCAGACCGGCATTTATCCGACAAAATCGCCAGGGGGCTGGAACGTGATCGGTCGCACGCCGCTGCGTTTGTTCGATCCACAAAAGAATCCACCGGCGGTTTTACGCGCGGGCGATCGTGTTCGCTTCCGCGCGATCACGCGCGAGGAGTTTGAAAGAGCCGGAGAATGAATGCAACGATCGCTCGTGCAGGTTTCTTGACTACTGTCCAGGACCTCGGGCGCGCCGGCCTGCGGCAATTCGGCGTTTCGTTAGGCGGAGCGCTCGACGGACATGCGTTGCGTGTCGCCAATCTTCTGGTCGGAAATAACGAATCGGACGCCGCTCTCGAAATCACGTTCGGCGGGTTGCAATTGCGTTTCGCGGATGAACGAATCGTCGCCTGGGGCGGCGGCGAATTTCATGCCCGCATTGGATCGACGCCTCTGCCCGCGGGGCATTCGGTCTCTATTGGAGAAGGCGAAAAGTTAGAGGTTGATCGCCCGAAGACCGGGTGCAGGCTCTGGCTCGCAATTTCTGGCGGCATCGATGCGCCACTTGTTCTCGGTAGCCGATCAACCGATTTGCGGGCAAATTTCGGCGGCTTCAATGGGCGCCCATTCCGTGACGGCGAGGAACTTCCCCTCGGCGCAAACTCGGAGCGGGCAAAGATTCTGATAAACAAATTGCGCGGAGAGAAAATCGCGCGCTGGAAACCCCCGCATGAATGGTCGAGCCCGGCGCGGGCTAAGCCAGTTCTGTGCGTTGTCCGCGGGGCCGATTGGGATCGCTTCAACTCTTCAACCCATTTCGCTTTAACGAGCGGTACATTTTCCGTCTCGCCAGATTCGGACCGAATGGGCGTTCGGTTCGAAGGGCCCGAGTTGCAACGAAGCCAAGCTACCGACCTTGTCTCGGAACCGGTTGCGCCGGGGACGGTCCAGGTTCCGCCGAGCGGCCAGCCGATTTTGCTTCTGGGCGATTGCCAAACTATTGGCGGTTATCCGAAGATCGCGCACATGATCACGGTGGATTTTCCAGCCGCGGCTCAGCTGCGCGCCGGCGATCGCGTCCACTTTCGCGAAGTTTCGCTCGCGGATGCGCATCGGCTTTTGATCGAGCGCGAGCGAAACCTCGAACAATTTCGTCGCGGGCTGCAGGCGCACTTCTCATGAAGTTGCCCGTCGATCTCAACGCGGATCTCGGTGAAGGCGCGGGGCGCGATGACGAGCTGCTTGCGTTCGTTACGTCCGCGAATATTGCCTGCGGCTTTCATGCGGGCGATGCGGACACGATGCACCAGTCAATTGTGGCCGCACGCGATCGCAACGTTGCGGTCGGCGCGCATCCCAGTCTTTTCGACCGCGAAAACTTTGGCCGAAAAGAATTGCCGGTGACGCCCGACGAAGTTTTTGATGCAGTGACTTATCAACTAGGCGTTTTTCAAGCCATCGCTGAAGCTGCCGGCATTCGGCCAAATCACGTCAAGCCACACGGCGCGCTCTACAATATGGCGACGCGCGACGAGAGAATTGCCGATGCGGTTGCGCGCGCCATAGCCAAAGCTGATTCGAAACTAATCTTGTTCGCACCGGACAAGAGCGCACTTGCGCGAGCAGGCGAAGCGTACGGATTGCAGATTGCGCGCGAAGTTTTCGCCGATCGCAATTATCTTTCGGACGGATCGCTCGTCCCGCGCTCGCGGCGGGACGCGCTGCTCCATGACCCTGAGGAAGCTGTCGCGCATGTTCTGCGAATGCTTCGCGAAAGCAAGGTTCGATCGGTCGATGGAAAGGATGTCGATGTTCGAGCGGAAACAATTTGCCTGCACGGCGACACGCCGGGCGCGGTAGAATTCGCGCGCGCGTTACGCGCGTCCCTCGAAAAGGAAGGTGTCACAGTTCGCGCACCGAAATCTTCTGTAGGGGACGCCACAGACCCGACACGACACAGTGAGCAATAGCGAACAGCAAACCGGTCTCGTCCGCGCGCTTGGTCCGATTGACGCGACGATGATCGTGATGGGCTCGATGATCGGCTCGGGTATTTTCATCACCTCGGCGGAATCGGCGCGATTGATCGGCGCGCCGGGATGGCTGCTGCTGGCGTGGGCGGTTGCCGGATTGCTCACAATTACCGGCGCGCTTTGCTGTTCGGAGCTCGCGACCATGATGCCGAGGGCGGGCGGTGTGTATGTCTTTCTGCGCGAAGCCTACGGCCCGTCCATTGGGTTTCTGTATGGCTGGACATTGTTCCTGGTCATTCAAACAGGAACAATTGCCGCCGTGGCGATTGCGTTCGCAAAATTTCTCGGCGTTTTCGCTCCAGCAGTCCGCCCGGACAATTACCTGATCACAAGTCACCCGATGCTGCTAGGAGGCGGTTATGCTATCAGCCTGTCGACTCAGCAGCTGGTAGCAATCGTAGTGATCTTGCTCTTAACCTGGACAAACACGCGCGGCCTCGAAATCGGAAAGCTGGTGCAGAACACTTTTACTTTCGCAAAGACTGCGGCACTCGCGGGCGTCGTCGTGATTGGACTGTTGTTGGGGTGGAGCGCGACTTGCGCGGCGCGTTCGTCCGCTTGGTGGGATTCGTGGGCGAACGGCTGGACGCCGCAAGTCGCGCAACCCGGTTTTACCGTTGTTGGCGGGCTTGCGCTCGTTCTGCTTTTCGGAAAATCAATGGTCGGGCCGCTCTTCGCCCAAACTGCTTGGACGAACGTGACGTTCGTCGGCAGCGAAGTGCGCGATCCTGGAAAAAATTTTGTCCGCGCACTTCTTTTTGGCTGCGGCATCGTGGTGCTTTTCTATTTGCTCGCAAACGTCGCCTATCTCGCGGTGCTGCCATTTCCAGAAATCCAGCGCGCGCCGCAAGACCGCGTTGCCGTCGTCGCGATGAACGCCGTTTTCGGCCATCCCGGCGCGATGGCCATGGCGGCCGCAATTATGATCTCGACCTTCGGCTGCAACAACGGACTCATCCTCTCGGGGGCGCGCGTTTATTTTGCGATGGCGCGTGACCGGTTGTTTTTCAAAAAGATTGGAACAACGAATCGCTTTCATGTCCCGGCAGCGGCATTGGTGGCGCAAGGAATCTGGACGGCGTTTTTGACGTTGCCCCGAACAGTCACGGCCAATGCTACGACCCACGAGCTCGCCTACGGCAACGTCTACACCCAACTGCTCGAGTATATTGTCTCGGCCGATTTGCTTTTTTACATCTTGATGGTTGTCGCGCTGATCATCTTGCGACGGAAAGCTCCCGCGGCCGTGCGTCCCTATCGGACCTGGGGTTATCCAGTCGTTCCGATAATGTCGATCTTAGTGGCCGGTTCGTTGATTATCGATCTTGCCTTTCTTGCACCGGGAACTTCCGGAATTGGAATCTTGATCGTGCTCACTGGAGTGCCGGTTTACTTCTTATGGCGGAAAGGCGCGGCAATTTGGTGAATCCATCACCGACCCAAAGCGCAAAACATTTGTGTGCCTGCAAGATCAAAGAAACAACGGATGGCGGCCGGCGCAGCGCTCGCGGCCAAACGCGGCAAACGCTCGAAGTCATCGCGCAAAGGCGCTTCGAGAGGGATGTATAAGTCGATGAGCAAAAAACAAATGCGCGAATTTGCCAAGACGAAGCGCAAGAAGTTGCCGACCAGAAAGCGAAAGAAGCGCAGATAAAAAACTCTGACCTTCTGCGGTGCGTGAGCCGGACATGCGGGCTCACTCGTCGACGTTATTAAAAAAGGGAAATGCCGCTGGAAAAGGCGAAGACGCGGATCGCAGCGATTACACAAAGTAGCAAAACCACGTGGCGCAGAGGCGAGGCGATCCCGCACAAGATTAAGAAAGGAAGAAATAGCAGCGGCGTGGACGCTCGTCTGGGATCACTGCGTTTTCTTCCTGTAGAGGACGAACTCGCTGCGTTTGGGTGTGGTGCGGTATTGATAGACGTCGGGTTCGGGAACACTGTCGAAGCGGTCGGAATCGTGCACCGGAATGATTACTTGATCGTAGTACGGTTTTGCGGATTCTGGTATCGCCAGCGGCCGAACGAACAGCCCGGAGGCGCTTTGCGGCAAAATCCAGTCCGGCATGCTGTCGGGCGGGCTCAGACGCGCGTCGATTACTCTAAGGCCGGAGTAAAAGATAAGTGGGAACTCAGGATCCGCCACCCACACAGTTTGGCCAGCATGCGCTTCTTTGGAAAAGAAGGTTAGAACATCGGCAAAACGGTTCGTGTAATCTTCGCTCAAGCCTCTGATGAATTCGATCACTGGCAGCCGGCAGTGCTCGCGGTTCATGCCGAGAGTTGTCGCCACAGCGGCCAGGTTGCTGATGGCTTGAAGAACAACCAGTGCAACGGCGAGGCCTGTCCACGGCAGGTATCGGAATAACCACGCTGACGCGAGTAAACATCCGACCGGCAGAAGTGGCAGTAAGTATCGAAGTTCAGACGGCGGTAACAGGAGAATCGCGAAATAGCCGGGCACCACTATCGACAGCCCTTGTTCGAGCCGCGTGGTAATAGCGCTGCCAGCGGAACTTTGCGACTTTTTTATGAACAAGCCAATGGCCGGCAAGAGTAGAAAAATCCAGGGGACAAAGTGGAAGTGCCATTCGGTGAAATAGTATAAAGCTTTTGACGCGATGTCCTCCCGAATGAGTTCTCGCGATTGGCGCCAGGGCTGGGCATAGAGTAGCCATGGCGTGGCCAACACGAGAAAAATGACAAGCGCGGCCACCAGTTTTCTCAGAACCTCTCTTTGTTTCCAAACAAACCAGCCGACGGAAATCAGCAACGGCAGATTGGCGGCCGCGATCACGAAGTTCGTGTAGAACTGAAGCGTTAGTGCAAAGGCTAGGAGCCAAATTGCTCGTTTACGATTCGCCAGGAGTTCGTAGGCTCCGTAAATAAGCAGAATTTCTGCGAACACCGTGATCGCGTAGTAACGACATTGGCGGGAGTGCAGAAGAAATATCTCGGAGGTGGCGAGTAACAGAGCACTAGCCAGCGCGACGGTGTGCTTCCGATAAATTTGGTAACTGACATACGCGAGTAAGGCCACACTTAACCACCCGATTGCTGCGAAAGGGGCGCGGCTCGCCCATGTGGTCGCACCGAAAATAAGGAAGCTGCCTGCCGTAATATACTCCTGTAACCACGGTGCCCATGTCCACACGTGCGCCGAGTTCTCGTCGCGAAAATTACCGAGAACTGTAATGTGGTTGACGCCATCGATTGTTTTCGGAAGCCCGAAGCGCAGAACATTCTTTGCTAACAACGCCGTCTCCGCTTCGTCTCCCCAAAGAGGCCGTTTGTCCAATTGGTCGAACAGGGGGAATAATGCGAACGCAAAAAGCAAGCCGTAGGCAGCGATTAGAACAACGTTTGCTCGATGATTGCTTCGTAAACGCAAAGGCCGCCTCTCAATTCGATCGTTGTTTTCCAGTTGCGAGGTAATGTTTGATTTCAGCGAGGAACGGTTCCGCGAAATCGCTCAACTTCTGCCTGCCCACGCCGGAAATTCGGCTGGAACTCGGCTGCAGTTGTCGGATAAGACGCGGGCCATTTCGCGAAGCGAAACGTCGGAAAAAATCACGTAAGCCGGAACGTCGCGTTCGTCGGCGAGCTTGCGGCGCACGATCGCGCAGTTGCTCGAACAGCGCTTTCGTCGCATTCGATTTCACCGGCGCGCGATGCTTCTTGCGCTTGGCGTCTCAACGATCGACGTGTTTTGTCAGCGTGATCGGCTTTCGCTCGCGCAACGCGGCCAATGCCGTCCCGTAGTCAGTTGCAACGTCGCAAATTTTCCTGGCGCGGCATTCCACCAGCCCGAGCCGCAACAGTTCGCGTCCAATCGCCTGCCACGCATTGCGTTTCAACTCTTGGCCGATCGCCGTAAGTCGAAAGTTGATCGTGGCCGCGTTGCCGGATCGGCTCCGTGTCGGCGCCGCATCAGAACATCGACAATGTGATTCAAGCCGAAGCCGAAGCCGTGTTTCTCGTGGATGCGATAGACGCACGAGAGAAATTTTTGCGCTGGCACGGTGCCATCGAACGTTTCGCGCGGCGCTCAGACAATTATCGCAGCCGTCGCAGGGCTGGTGCGGAAATTCTTCGCCGAAATATTTGAGCAGCGTCGCGCGCCGGCATTCGCGCGTTTCGGCGTAATGCACCATCTGCGCGCAGTTGCTCGCGTGCGATCCGTTGTTCCTTTTCGCTTTTTTCGTCGATAAAACGCGTCTGCTTCACCACGTCGCTCGCGCTGAAAAGCAACACGCATTCGCTGGGCAATCCATCACGCCCCGCGCGGCCCGTTTCCTGATAATAGCTTTCGATGTTCTTCGGCAGATCGTGATGAATGACGAAACGGACATTCGGTTTGTTGATTCCCATCCCGAACGCGATCGTGGCCGTGATCACGCGCGCGTCGTCGCGCAGAAACTGCTCCTGATGTTTTGCCCGCTCCTTCGCCTCGAGCCCGGCGTGATACGGCTTCGCTTTGATTCCGTCGGCGCTCAGCTTCGCCGCCAATGAATCCGCCGTCTTCCTGCTCGCGCAATAAACGATCCCGCTTTCGTTAGGCCGGCTCGGATAAACGCTGAGCACCTGTTCGTAAGGCGACGATTTCGGAACGACGCGATAGGTCAGATTCGGCCGATTGAAACTCGCGACGTAACAACGCGCATCGCGCAAATGCAATTGATCGACGATGTCTTTGCGCACGCGCTCGGTCGCGGTCGCGGTGAGCGCCATGATCGGCACGTCCGGCAAATGTCTCCGCAGTTTTTTCAACTCGCGGTATTCCGGCCGGAAATCGTGGCCCCATTCGCTGATGCAATGCGCTTCGTCGATCGCGATCTGAGCGATGTTCCAATTCAGCGCGCGCTCCAAAAATCCATCGAGCATCAGCCGCTCCGGCGCGACATAGAGCAGCCGGTACTTGCCGCGATTCAATCCCCGCAACCGCTCCGACGCTTCATCTCGATCTAACGCCGAATTCAAGAAACGTCGCCGCGATCCCGCTTGTTTGCAGCGCGTCGACCTGGTCTTTCATCAGCGAAATCAGCGGCGAGACCACGATCGTCAGTCCGCTCGCGCAACAACGCCGGCAATTGAAAACAAAGCGATTTCCCGCCGCCTGTCGGCATCAACGCTAAAGACGTCGCGCCCCGCCAGCGCATCATTGACGATCTCCTCCTGCAACGGCCGAAATTCTGTCGTAGCCGAAATTCTTCTTCAGTGCACTGGGGAGATCCATTCAAGACGTTGTAAACGATTCAACGTCCGCTTCGCCAGCGCAAATCAAGCGCGGCGTTCTTTGATCGACTACAAAATGTCGGCGATCGCTTCGCTGCGCGGTTTGGCGCCGAGATTTCCTTTGCCGTGGACGCGGACGCTGACCGCACCGGCTTCCAGGTCGCGTTTTCCGATCACGAACATGGTGTGGACTTTCATTTGCTCGGCGCGTTGGATTTTACCGTTGATCTGATCGGTGCTGAGATCGAGTCTCGGCACGGACTTGATGGGCGCGGAGTTCTTTGTAGATCTTGCGCGCGTAATCGCCTAGTCCCGCGACTGCGGGATCGCCGATGGTGAGAATGCGCACTTGTTCGGGCGAGAGCCAGAGCGGGAAATTGCCGGCGTAATGCTCGATCAGGAATCCTATGAAACGTTCGTGCGTGCCGAGCGGCGCGCGATGGATGCAGAGCGGAGTCTTCTCGGTGTTATCGCGGTCTTTGTAAACGAGATTGAACCGGCGCGGCTGCGCGAAATCGACCTGGTTAGTCGCGATTGAAAACTCGCGGCCGATCACGCTCCAGGCTTGCACGTCGATCTTCGGTCCGTAAAACGCCGCTTCGTTTGGCACTTCAACGTAATTGATGCCGGAGTTCTTTAAGACATTTCGTGTCATCTCTTCTGTCTGTTTCCAAAGCTCCGGTTCGTTTACAAATTTTGCACCGACCCCGCTAAGGCGGGACGGATCGTGCGTGGAGAAGCGCATCAGATATTTTTCGATCCCGAACAGCTTGAAATATTTCAGATACATCTCGTTCACGGCATTGAACTCCGCTTCGAACTGCTCTGGCGTCAGGTAGATATGCGCGTCGTTCATCTGCATCGAGCGCACCCGCATGAGCCCGAACAACTCGCCGCTCTGCTCGTAGCGATAACAGGTCCCGTACTCCGCCAGCCGCAGCGGCAGATCGCGATAACTGCGCGGAACCGCCGCAAACAATTTGTGATGATGCGGACAGTTCATCGCCTTCAGGTAGTAGCGATCTTCAACCGGGGCGCCCTGCGCCATCATCAGAGTAGGAACGAAATTATTTACCGCCATCCTGTTGAACTCGTTAACCATTTTCTGACCCATCCCCGCAATGCGTTGCTCAATCCAACGATTCAGGTCCTCTGTGCTCATGCGGCCGATTTTTGCACGCACGTCCGGATCCTTTATGTCGGGCAAGAAAATAGACGCAGTATCCTCGGCCAGACGATTCTGCTCTTTTTCCCACTCTTCCCAGAACGTCCGGTATTCTTCGCCTTTCCGCACTATCATTGGTGGAAAAATCGAGTCCTTGTAGTATGGCAAGTGCCCGCTCTTTTTGTACAAGTTCTCGCGCGCGATGTGCGGAGTGCGTACGCGCACATAACCCGCGGAGAACTCGGTTTCTTTCGCCAGCTTCTCCAGTTCTTCAATCATCGCGGCGCCGCGCGGCAGCCACATTGGCAAACCAGGGCCGACGTCATCGTCCAGAACGAAAATCTCAAGTTCCTTGCCGAGCTTGCGATGGTCGCGCTTCTTCGCTTCTTCGAGCATCGCGAAATAATCGTCGAGTTCCTTCCTCGTTTTAAATGCGGTGCCATAGATGCGCTGTAGCTGGGGATTCTTTTCGTCACCTTTGTAGTAAGCGCTGGCGACGTTCGTAAGCTTGAACGCGCCGATGTTCCCCGTACGCATGACGTGCGGGCCCGCGCACAGATCGATGAACTCGCCGTTGCGATAGAGTGAAATCTTTTCGTCAGGCGGAATATTTTCGATGATGTCGATCTTGAACTTGCTCGGCTGATCGCGCTCGCTCAGTGCAGCGAGGCGGCCTTTCTTTCCCATTTCGAGCGCTTCATCCCGTGAAACTTCCATGCGTTCGAACGGATGGTTCGCTTTGATCTCCTTCTTCATCTCGGACTCGATCTTCTCGAAATCTTCAGGCGAAATGCGGTGGGGAAGATCGACATCGTAATAAAACCCGTTCTCGACCGGCGGCCCAGCGGCGAACTGCGCCTCCGGCCAAATCTTCAAAATCGCCGTCGCGAGTACGTGCGACGCCGAATGACGTAGACGTTCGATGTCGGTCATCTGCGCGCGCTCCTCTAAAGTTTTGCGTTCCTCATTCATACAAGGCCGGTGAAATTAACCACGAAGGGCGCGAAGGACACGAAGAATTTGTCGACGAAGAACTCCAACCTTGGGGCGCGCCTGCCAGTTGGGTGCGGCGCGAAGGGTTGTTACACAATCGTAACTTGCCAGAAATAGCGAGCACCCTCTAGCCTCGCTTCCAAATGAATCCAGCGGAACTTTTTCGCCAAGATGAGAGTGCGTTGAATCTGGGCGCGGGCGATTTTCTTTTTCGCGAAGGCGACGTCGGCGAGCGAATGTATGTGCTGCTGGAAGGCGATATGGATGTATTGCTAGGCGAGCTCGTGGTGGAAACTGCAAAGCCAGGAGCGTTGCTCGGTGAAATGGCTTTGATCGACAGCAGCCCGCGCACGGCCAGCGCGGTTGCGAAAACACCGTGTCGCCTAGCGCAAATCGACCAGCGCCGCTTCCATTTTCTCGTGCAACAAACACCGAATTTTGCGACGCACGTGATGAAGGTATTGGCCGATCGCCTGCGTCACATGAACACGCTGGCAGCGGCGGGTTAGTACTTCTTCGCGCTCGAGTCGCCTGTAAATCGCACTATTTTGTCGGGTGCGACGAATTTCGCAATCGCTGATCGCAGCGGTTCTAGCGATCACTGGCTGCGAAAAGAAGCAGGCGCCGGTTGCCGGTTTCGCAACGGAGCGGCAACGTATGGTGATGGAACAATTGATGCCTCGCGGCGCCCATCAGGAGCGCGTGCTTGCTGCGATGGCAAAGGTGCCGCGCGAAGAATTCGTTCCGCCAGACTTGCGCGCAGCCAGTTACGCCGATCAAGCGCTGCCGATTGGTCATGGGCAAACAATTTCGCAGCCGTTTATCGTCGCGTTCATGACCGAGGAATTGGAACTCAAACCGGGTGATCGGGTTTTGGAGATCGGAACCGGTTCTGGTTATCAAGCAGCAGTACTGGCCGAGCTGGGGGCGGAAGTTTTCACAGTCGAGATCATCGAGCCGCTGGCGAAGAACGCCGAGGCCACGCTCGCGCGCCTCGGCTACAAAAATGTCCATGTGAAAATCGGCGACGGTTACAAAGGCTGGCCGGAAAACGCGCCATTCGACGCTATCATTGTCACGTGCGCGCCGGACCGGATTCCGCAGCCGCTAACCGAACAGCTCAAACAAGGCGGCCGTATGGTCATCCCGGTGGGCGGTCCAGGCGACCAGGAACTTTATTTGCTCGAAAAGAAAAACGGTCGGTTGGAACAGCTCGCCGTTTTACCAGTTCGCTTTGTGCCGATGGCCGGCGAAGCGAAGAAATATTATTAACCACAGAGAGCACGGAGATCGCTGAGCAGATTCCTATAAAGGTCTGTAATAGCGGTAAGTCTTTGGGAGAACTGGCTCCGCGGGCTCTGCGTCCTCTGCAGTAAGAATCTATTTAATCTCGGCGAGTTTTCTTAGATCGATGCGTTTGATCCATCCTTGCAGTTCCTTCGGGTCCTGGTTCTGCAATTCGATCTCCACGAAGTAGCGCTTCGCGACCATCACCCAAAGAACTGCGTGCTTCTGCTCTTTTTCGTAGGCCTCGAAGCCGGGGTTCCCATCGATCGTCACCGATTTGCTGTAACCTTCAGGCGTTTCACTGTTCTGGTTCCAGGTCCCGGTCGTTGCGGTCACATAATCCGGGTTCGCCGCTGAATCGAGAATGCTGATCGCCGCGGTCGGCGCGTTGGTTCCTTCGCCTTTGTGATAATCGCGATGCGCGTTCGTAATTTTGAATCCGCCCACGTCAGTGCTATCTCCCTCCGGCTTCTCCGCCGTCCAACCCGCTGGGGCGTCGGGGAAAAGCGGGAGCAGTTTGGCGACATCGACAACGTCGGGAACGAGAATCGGCTCGTTTTGTGACCGTAAATCGGGCGCCGCAAAGAGAATTAGCACTAACCCGAACGCACAAATTCCAAGGCGCTTGCCCAGGCAACCTCGCCCTAGATGACCATTATTATCGGGAACCATTTTCACAACCGCCTTTAATTAGGTGCCTGTACTCGATTGACTTTGCCCGAGCGGTTTGTCAAGACGCGATCCATGACGCGCACAACGCGAATCGCAATTTGCTTGTCGATTTTGGCTGTAGTCGCGCGGCTCATCTCAATTAACCAGCCCTACATTGATACTTGGAGCTGGCGGCAAAGCGATGTTGCCGCCATCGCGCGAAACTTCTACGAGAACGGTTTTCATTTCGAACATCCGCAAATCGACTGGGCAGGTGGTCACCCAGGCTATGTCGGGACCGAATTTCCCATTTTGCCATTTCTCGCAGCGATCTCTTACAAATCCCTCGGGGTCCATGAATGGATTGGACGAGTCCAAGCGGTCATTCTATTCGCAGTATCGCTGCCTTTTTTCTTTTTTCTTGTTCGTGCACTCCTCGGTGAAATCGCCGCGACCTGGGCGCTGCTTTTCTACGGCTTCGCGCCGCTCAATATTTTCGCCGGTCGTGAATTCATGCCGGATGTTCCGTCGCTTAGTCTCGCGCTGATCGGTCTCTATTTTTTCCTGCGCTGGGTTGATAATGAAAAATCGACATTGTTTTTTGCGAGCGCCCTCTGCATTTCACTGTCGATCTTGATTAAATTGCCGAGCGTGCTGATCGGCGCGCCGCTCCTCATCCTCGTCTGGCAGAAATGGCGATGGAATTTTCTTCAACAACCAAAGCTTTGGGTTTTTGGAGGCGCAGCGCTCATTCCTTCGGCGATTTGGTATTGGCACGCCTGGGCAATTGCGGAGAACTTTTATCCGCATCATGTCTTTGGCGCCGGTGGGATCCAGATCATGAGCGCGGGCTGGTACTGGAGGATCGCGAAAGATGTAATGACTTCGAGTCTCACATTTCTACTTTTCGTCCTTGCCACGCTCGGCGCCTTCATTGCCAGGTCGACATCCAGGGCGCGGCTCTTTCATTGGTGGCTGGCAGCGATGGTTATTTTCATCATCGTGGTCGGTTACGGCAATCGGCACCCTTGGTACAGATTGCCGCTCGTGCCCATCGCAGCCGCGTTTGCCGGCGGCGCCTGCGCCTTTGCCATATCAAGGAGTTTCATCCGTGGCGCAAAGATTGGATTAACCACCGTGATTGCCGGTTCGTTTGCGTTTTCGGCGTTTGCTTACGTGCGATTATTTTACCGCCCGGTTTCGGCTCCCTTGCGCGATCTCGGTTTGGAACTGAAATCAAACACGACGCCAAACTCGTTGATTATCGCGGCGGACAACGGAGATCCGACCGTTTTCTATTACGCGGAGCGCAAAGGCTGGCATTTTCTCGAGAAAGACGGAATCTTCAATGGCGAGCCGGCTGAGGGCGCACAGGCAATTGCAGATCTTGATAAGTTGCGAAGAAGCGGTGCGACTCATGTCGTTTTCACCTCGAACACGTTCTGGTGGCTCGATTATTATAAAGAGTTAGCGAAGTATCTCGATGCCACCGCGATCCTGATGGAAGCAACGCCTGAGTTTAAAATCTACAAACTGAGTCCCGTAACGGAATGAAAACCCGGAATTTTACGATTCGGATCGCGACGATTGCCGATGTCCCGATCATTCTCGAATTAATCCGTGCCCTCGCGACCTACGAACGAGCGCCGAATGAAGTGACCGCGACCGAAGAACAGCTTGTCGATGTTTTGTTCGGCGAGAAACCGGCCGCGGAAGTTTTGCTTGCTTTTGAAGCGGGCGCGCCAGTGGGCTTCGCTGTTTACTTCTACAATTTCTCGACCTGGCTCGGCCGCCCAGGACTCTACCTCGAAGACTTGTTCGTTAGGCCGGAGGATCGCGGCAAAGGTTATGGTCGCGCCCTACTCGTTCATCTCGCGAAAATTGCGCACGATCGCGGTTGTGGCCGGATGGAGTGGGCGGTGCTGGATTGGAACGAGCCGGCGATCGATTTTTATAAAAAGCTCGGCGCCCGACCGCTCGATGATTGGACAGTGTTCCGTTTGAGACACGACGGCATCGCGCGTCTTGCCGACGCGGGTCCGGCCTAAGGAGCGAGAGCCCGCTTAACTCACGCTCGGACCAGTCGCCGGATCAGATCTTCGCTTGCGACAACGCCGATTAGGTTCCTCTTTAGATCGACGACTGCCGCCAGTCCGAGACGCGCCGCGCGCAGCCGCTGGATGATGAGATAAGCCGGCTCGTTTTCCTGCGCGGTAACCATTCGTCGAGTATAGTGGCTCAACGTCCGACCCTCGTTTTGGTCGAGTAAAATATCGAGCGCATTGACGAGTCCGACGGCTTCGCCGTCCGATCTGATCACAGGCAAGCGCTCCAGGTCCGATGCGATGCTCAGTTCGATTGCTTTCTCCACCGGTATATCCGGTTGGACGGAAACAATTTTGTCGAGCGGGATCATGACATCGCGCGCTTTCACATTTCGAAAATCGAACACATTGTGGATCATCGCGCGCTCGGTCGCGGTGAGAGAACCTTCGCGCTCGCTTTGGGTGGTGATCTGCTTGAACTCCTCGCGCGCCGCAAAGAGCCGGCCGCGTTTTGCAGCTCGTTGCCCCAAAAACAACTGGCGCAAACGGCTTCCTAATTCCAGGATCGGCCAGAGAAAAATTGATGTGACTTCAAGCAATCGACCCAGAGCGACCAGCGCCCGAAACGGAAATCGGCGGAAAAGCGATTTTGCCAGCACGCCGAGGACAAAAAGATAAACCGGGAGCGCCGTCAGTAAGGCTGCGAAGAATCCGGCGGAGCCAAACGCCAACGTAAACCGACGAGTGAGAAGGAGAAGCCCGAGAATGTCCGCCAGATTGGTAACGAGCAAGACGGTGACGAGGACCCGCTCCGGCCTCTTCAGTAACCGGTTGAGCCTGACCGCCGCGGGCTCGTTCCGCTTAACGTGGTGGCGCAATCGCACCGGATCGATCGACATCAACCCGGCCTCGATCCCGTTGAAAAGGAACGAAATCACCCAGCAACAAACGATAATCAGCGTGTCTCTCATGCCGATCGCGCCCTTTTCATCCACATCTTGGACGCACGTCGTTTTTTCCAGGAGTAGTTCCTGGATGCGTTTGCGCCCAGTCCGTCTGACGGTGATGGCCAGACGGGGCAATTCGAGGTGCGTGCCCGTCGCCGGCAGATAGCCGAGCCGGTTGAAAACGAAGCCGCCGATTGTATCGATTCCGTCCGCTTCCAATTCGAAACCGAGATGCTCGCTCAGGTCGTCCAGGCGCGCATTGCCGCTGACCAGAAATTTTCCGTTCTCGAGCGGCTCGATGTAAAGATCGACATCTCCGCGCGGCGCGGCATCGCTCAAGATTTCCTCGACGATGTCGGCCAGGGTGATGATGCCTTCGGTGCCGCCAAACTCATCCACCACAATGGCAAGGCCCTGGGCATGGGTCAGAAAAAGTTTGAGCAGATCGAGCGCGCGCATTGTTTCCGGTACAAACGACGGAGCGAGCAGCATCTCGGTATAATGTTCGGCTGGATTGAACAGAAACATCTTGACATCGATGATGCCGACAATGTTGTCCGGTATATCCGCATAAACGGGCACGCGGCGGTGGCGCCGTTCCTTCAACTGGGCGATCGCTGCTTCGTTAGGCAAATCGTCAGGCAACGCAAAGGCGTCCACCCGCGGCGTCATGCAATCTTTGGCGGTTTTATCGCCCAGCTTGATGATTTCCTGGATCATCTCTCCCTCTGTTTCGTGCAGAGCGCCTTCCTCCTCACCAATTTCAACCAGCGTCTCCAGCTCTTCGTCGCTCAAACGCGCACGGGTGCGCAAACGCGGCGGCGTGAGAAGATCGACAATTTTCGCGCTCGCGTTTTCCAGCGTTCGCCCGACACGATCGAGCAGCGGCATCGATGCTCTCAACATGAGCGCGCCGATGGTGGAAAGCCGATAGGGCGCAGAAAGCGCGAGCAGTTTCGGAATCAGATCGCAGAGCAGGACCACGATCGTAAAAATGACAAGCGCGGCGAGCCACTGGGAAATTCGTCCCGCAAGCGGTCCCCGCCAGAGCAGGAAAAGACAGAGCACAACCAGCGGCACTTTCACCAGGCCGTCTCCCAGGGGCAAAAGGTTGAGAGCCCGTCGGGGGTTCTCTCGAAACACCTGGATGAATTTTGTTAGCGCGGGATGATTTTGCTCAAGCCGTTGCAACTGATGCGATTTGAGCGAAAAAAGCGCTGTCTCGAGTCCGGAAAAGAGCGCGGAGCAAAAAATCAGGATTGCAATCGCAATCAGGACAAGCGCGAACTCAACCGGCGTCATTCCTCATTGTCCCGAAGGTCCGCCATTCGGAGGGACTCATTCCGTGGCGAGCTTTCGGGGTCCTCCGGAATAGCGAAGCCTCGAGGTTTGCTCATCATCCGAGCTGCGATCAAGTTAAGTCCTTCATGAACAAAGGCGAGAGGATTTCGCGCTTCGTCGCGGATTTGGTGGGCGCGGATGTCAATCCCGCGAAGATCGACATCGAACATCATCCGTTTTACCGCGCCTATTTCCAGTGTTGGAATGAGCAACGTTACTATGAAGCCCATGATGTCCTCGAGCAGCTTTGGCTCAATACCGATTCTGATGACCATAATTTCTTCAAGGCACTGATTCAAGCGGCCGGCGCATTTGTTCATTTGCAAAAGAATTTCGAGCAGCCGGTGCATCCGAAACACAGCCGTCGTTTGCGACCGGCAGTTCGGCTGTTCGAATTGGCGCAAAAGAACTTGTTGACCTTCACTCCGCGACATCATGGGCTCGATGTCGCCGGACTCTGTCACCTTTTGCGGGCCTGCGCCGACCAAATCATCGCTTCTGATTATAAAACTAATCCTTGGTCGCCTGATCGTGCGCCGAAATTGAAATTGCTGTAGCCACGGTGCTTCGTCGCCGTATTTTTTATCGGGTAAAGATTAATTTTGCGCCGGCAATGATGAGCACCGTTGCCAGCAGAAGCGAGATTGTGCGAACGGGAAAACGGCGGCTTCCGAGATGAGAGCCAATCGTTCCGCCAACGATTGCAGCTCCCGCAAGAAAAATGCCGAGCGACGGAATCGAGTGCTTTGCCACAAAGTAGCCGGCCAGTCCGCCAATTGAGTTCACTAAAATAAATAACGCCGACACGGCTGCGGCTTGCCGGATCTGCGCCCATTTGCAAAACAGCAGGAGCGGCGTGAGAAAAATCCCTCCTCCGGTCCCGGTCAGGCCCGATAAAAATCCGAGGCCTGCTCCGACACCAATCGCCGTCGGACGAGAAGGAGGCTCAACTTTTGGCGGATCGCTCCGCCGAAGGATCAGGCGCACAGCTGAAAAGAGCAGTACCAAGCCGATAAGCATTCTCAAAAACGAGGCGGATGGTTGGAGATAACCACCGAAATACGCTGCCGCCGGAATTGAGAGCAGCGCAAATGGCCAAAATAATTTCCAGGCAAAATGTCCGGCGCGCCAGAATTGGAACGTGCCGATGGAGGTGACCAGAATGTTGAGCGCCAGCGGCAGTTGGCCGGATGACTTCAAGCGCAAGGCCCCACAATGTCATCACCGCGATGTAACCCGAAGCGCCGGCATGACCGACCGACGAGTAAAGAAACGCGATTAGGCCCACTGCGAAAAAGAGCAAAATGAGCTGAGCGTAATCCATTTCGAGTCTTCTGTATCGGCGGTCTATGACCGCCGCACTATTTTAGCGCTCGCCCTCTAGAGGCGGTCGCCGCGGCTACCGCTTGTCCATCGGATTCGGTGTTTGATACAAGCGCCGCTACAACTCTTCTTTTGCTTTGCCAGTTAGGCGGTAACGTGGCACGTGACGCCGATTCACATCGCCGCCGAGCCCAGGCCAGGAGTTTCCCAATACACCAATCGGCTTGCGCAGGAGAAGTCGCCTTATCTTCTCCAGCACGCGCATAATCCGGTCGATTGGTATCCGTGGGGCGAGGAGGCGTTCGCCAAAGCGCGCCGCGAGAATAAACCGATCTTTTTGTCGATCGGTTACTCGACTTGCCACTGGTGCCACGTGATGGCACACGAATCTTTCGAAAACGAAGAGACGGCTGCGATCATGAATCGCGAGTTTGTGAATATCAAAGTCGATCGCGAGGAACGGCCAGACGTCGACCGCGTTTATATGACTTTCGTCCAGGCAACGACCGGCGGTGGCGGCTGGCCGATGAGTGTCTGGCTCACGCCTGATCTAAAACCGTTTGTCGGCGGAACTTATTTCCCACCGGAAGACCGCTACGGTCAGCCGGGTTTCAGGAAAGTTTTAGAGCGAATAGCGGCCGCGTGGAAACAAGACCGTGAGAAGATTGTCGATCAAAGTTCGAAGATCATCGCGGCTTTGCGGGAATCGCAGACGCCGCAATTGGCCACTGCGGCCAAGATCAACATCGACGTTTTCGACAAAGCCTACGATCAGCTCGCACGCACGTTCGACAGCAAAGAGGGCGGATTCGGCTCCGCGCCGAAGTTCCCCCGTCCGGTTGCGCTCAATTTTCTGACTAGATTCTACGCACGCGATCCGAGGAGCGATTCTGGCAACAAGGCGCTCGAGATGGATTTGTTGACACTGCGAAAAATGGCCGCGGGCGGAATGCACGATCATGTCGGTGGCGGTTTTCATCGTTACTCGGTCGATCGTTACTGGCACGTGCCGCACTTCGAAAAAATGCTCTATGATCAAGCGCAACTTGGCGTCGCGTATCTCGATGCGTTCCAAATCTCTCAAGACCGACAATATGCGGCGGTGGCGCGCGACATTCTCGATTACGTCGCGCGCGACATGACCTCGAAGGAAGGTGGATTCTTTTCCGCGGAAGACGCAGACAGCGTTGTAGCCGGGATCGACGATCCCGGCCACAGCAAAGCCGAAGGCGCTTTTTATATTTGGACGGAAAAGGAAATTGACTCGGCGCTGGGCGAAGCTGCTGACATTTTCGATTTTCACTACGGTGTCCAACCGCACGGCAACGCGCCGGAAGGTAGCGATCCGCAGGATGAATTTCGCGGCCAAAACATCTTGATCGAGCGGCACACCGTCGCAGAGACAGCAAGCCATTTCAAAAAGAGCGAAGACGAAGTCCGACAATCGCTCGGGCGCGGCCGCGAAAAGTTATTGTCGATCCGCAACGGACGGCCTCGACCGCATCTCGACGACAAGATTATCGCGGCGTGGAACGGCCTTATGATTTCGGCTTATGCGCGGGCTGCGCAGGTTTTGGATGAACCGCACTATCTCGAGAACGCGACCCGCGCGGCTCAATTTCTCCGGACCAACCTTTATGAGGAGAAGAACAAATTGCTTTTCCGCAATTATCGTGAAGGCCGCAGCGACATCGAAGGATTCGCCGATGATTACGGGTTCGTCATTCAGGGAGTTCTCGATCTTTACGAAGCATCGTTCGACATCGAATGGTTGAAATTTGCTGTCGAACTGCAGGAAACACAGGACCGCCTGTTTTTCGACGAGAAGAACGGCGGCTATTTCACCACGACCGGAAAAGACTCAAGCGTGCCGCTGCGGATGAAAGACGACAACGACAGCGCGGAGCCGGCCGCGAGTTCGGTTGCGGCGCTGAACCTGTTGCGACTCGCGCAATTTCGCGATGAGAAGGAATTCGAAGATCGGGCCAAGAGAGCCATCGACGCATTTGGTCCGACCCTTTCGCATTTCGCCAGCGCCATGCCGCAAATGCTCGGCGCGGTCGATTTTAGTTTGAGCAAGCCACGGCAAATCGTGATTGCCGGAAAACCGGACGCGCCAGAAACGAAAGCGCTATTCAAAGAAGTGCATCGACATTTTCTGCCGAACAAAATTCTAATTCTGGCCGATCGCGGCGAAGGTCAAAAGTATCTCGGCGAGAAAAACGAAGCGATCCGCGCCATGTCGATGGTCGACGGCAAACCGGCTGCCTATATCTGCGAGAATTTCACCTGCAAAGCACCGGTGACCGATCCTGAGGCGCTCAGAATATTGCTTTCGCGCGAATAAGCTTTCGAATGCAGAGCCGCTTTAATCACATCGCGTTGTATGTATGCGATTTGGAAAAGAGCAGTGCGTTTTACCGTGACGTTATCGGCGCTGAGATCGTTCCCGATCCTTTTCAAGATGACCGGCACGTTTGGCTTAAAATCGGCGACCACAGCCAATTGCACCTTATTAGCGGCGAATCGCCGGAGACAGGCAATATGCATTTCGCGTTTAGCGTTTCATCGATCGACGGGTTTCTTAGCCGGTTCAAGAAGTCCGGCGTGCATTATGAGGATGGACATGGTGGAGCAGGGAAGATCAGGCTGCGTCCGGATGACGTGAAGCAGGTTTATCTACAGGATCCGGACGGTTACTGGATCGAAATCAACGAAGATCGATTTTGAATCGGCAGCGCTAAATACCTTCTACGACCAGCATGTTTGTCTTGGCGGTACGGTGGCGCATCTTGCGTGGCTCGCGGTATTCCTCACAGTTGAGCCATTCTTTGGCGCGCTGCATCGAGTCGAATTGGAGGATGACGATGCGCTTTGGTTTCCAATCGCCTTCGAGCACTTCGGCTTTCCCGCCGCGGACGATGTATTTGCCGCCGTGTTTGTGAACTGTTGCGGCTGCCTGCTTTTTGTATTCTTCGTATCCAACCGCATCGGTAATATCGATTTCGACAATCACGTAGGCAGGCATGGTGTTGAAGCGTTAAAGCGTTAAAGCGGACCGATGGCATCCTGCTTATCATTGATCACTTGTCACCCATCACTTTCGGAAACGGAGGGCTCACCGGCCGTTGCGGCGGCTGTCTTTAGCCGCCAGTTCGGGAATTTTCTTGCGCCGGCGTAGGCGCAGCCAGTTGTTCCAGGTTTTGCGAACGCTGTCGCGCGGAGTTAGGTATTTTTGGTTCAGCTCGTTACTCTTGAGGATCTGCGCGAGAATGCCTTTGACCGAAAAATCGTCGGTGTTCAGAATGGTGTAGGCTGTGCCAACAGCCGCGGCGTGATGGGCGTCGCTGGCCGCCGTCATGGGCAGGCCGCGGATCTGGGCATACTTGAATGCGTAGCGATTGTAACGGCGTAAGGTCGTGGCCGCGTTGAAGACTTCGATGGCATCGATCGGCAATTTTTCCAGAGTCGAAAACCGGATTCCGGCGCGAAAAAGATCATACGGGTGCGGTGGAATGGCGAGGCCGCCGCGTTCGTGAATGGTCTCGCAAACTTCACGTGCTGGTTTGCCTTTCAAGTAGGGAAGAGTCGCTCCGATGCAAAGAAGATGGCCGTCGGCGGTGGTGATTTCCACGCCAGGCAGAATCAGAAAATTATTGACCGGCAGCCCATCGAGACGCATCAGCCCTTTCTCGAGTAAATACGTCACCGCGTCGCAGGTGTTGTGGTCGGTAATGGCGATCCCGTGCAAGCCTTTGGCGCGCGCCGCGGCGATCAAATCTTCCGGACTCGAAACGCCGTCGCCGGAAAAAAACGAGTGGGTGTGCAGATCGAAGTTAAGCGGCATGTCTTCAGAAGGTTAAAAGAGTCACAAAAGTTACAATGTTAAATTGAGGAACGGCGTAGTGGTCCGTATTACTTTGTAATACTTGTAACCTTTCTAAACCAATTCTTCGACGAGAATACCGTGCTCAGCCGTGCTTTCTTCGCCGCGCTGGTTGAATTGCAAATCGTAGAGCCGGCGGTAATAGCCGGATTTTTCAAGCAATTCAGCATGCGTGCCGATCTCTTTGATTCGGCCCTGATCCATCACCACGATTTGGTCGGCGGACAAGATCGTCGAGAGCCGGTGCGCGATTGCGATGACAGTGCGTCCAGCGGCCAGTTTCTCGAGCGCTTTTTGAATTTGTTTTTCCGATTCGGAATCGAGCGATGAGGTCGCCTCATCGAGAAGAAGAATGGGCGCACTTTTTAAGAGCGCGCGCGCAATCGCCAGTCGCTGTTGCTGGCCGCCGGAAATCAGGCAGCCTTTATCGCCAATGACCGTTTCATATCCATCCGGCTGGGCCGTTATGAAATCGTGCGCGTAAGCGGTGCGCGCCGCGGCAAAAACTTCCTCCGACGTCGCATCGAGTCGTCCGAACTGGATATTTTTGAAAATGGTGTCGTGAAATAAAAATGTCTCCTGAGTGACGAGTCCGATCTGTTTGCGCAATGATTCCTGCGTGATGCTACGCAAATCGCTGCCGTCGATTTTGACCGCGCCAGCTGTCGGGTCGTACAAACGGAGGATCAGTGACAAGACTGTGCTTTTGCCCGCGCCGCTGGCACCGACGAGCGCGTAAGTTTTGCCTGGTTCGATGTGCAGATTGAGATTGCGCACCGCGTCCGTCACTCCCGTGGAGTAGCGAAACGTCACGTTTTCGAAATCGATTCGGCCTTCGGAAGAAACAAGATCGCCCGCATGCGGTGCATCTTGCACAGCTGGCACGGAATCGAGGATGGAGAAAATCTGCGTGGTCGCGCCAAGCGAGCGCTGGACCACAATGTGAAGCTTACTGAGCGTTTTGATCGGCTCGTAGAGGATAAAAATTCCGGAAATGAGACCGAAGAATCTGCCGGCTGTCAGATTCGTAGCGTAGACATAGAAAAGCGCGAGACCAACACCGAAGGAGGCAATGATTTCTACGATGGGGCCGACCGATTCCGTAGCCTTGACCATCCGCATAGCGTTGGAGAATTGCTGCTGCGCGCTGCGGCGAAATGATTTCTCCTGCTGCTCTTCCCGAGCGAACGATTTGATTACGCGAATGCCGGCGAAGCTTTCCTGCATGGTGACTGACATCATACCCATTCCTCTTTGCTCGCTTTGCACAGCCTCACGTGCGCGGCGTCCGAAAAAGCGGATGGGCAAAATGCAGATCGGAAAGAGAACCAGGGTCACGACCGTGAATTTCCAATCCATCAGCAGAAGCACGGTCAGAGTGCCAAGAATTGTGACTGGCTGCTTGAACACGTCGCTGCTTACGCTGGACAGCGCTTGCTGCATGCTGCGTGTGTCGTTCGCGATCCGCGACATGAGAAACCCCGTCCTCATCCGATTGAAGAAATCCATCGAGTGTCGCACGATTTTGGAGAAGAGCTGGTTGCGAATATCCGTTACTACTTTGTTGCTGACCCAGTTCATGTAATAAGCGTTTCCGTACGAGCAAAGGCTGCGCACTGTCATGACCAGCGGAATCAGAAGGCATATCCAAACGATTGAGTCGATCTTCGGACCGACATTCAAGAGCTCACGGTGGGCGAGAACCGCCGGACCCTTCAAAGCCGACCCAGGAAAAACAAAGCTTGAAACTTTTAGCACGACCCAAGTCAGTGCCCCAGTAACCGTGCCGTATCCGACGCCGAATGCGATGCCGACAATAAGACGCCATTTGTACGGCATGGCATAACTGTAAAGCCGCAGATACGGTTTCCATGCCGTACGGAACGTTTCCCCAAAGGAGAGCTTCAATTTAGCGCCTTCTGCTTTGCTCATAACGCTGGCTGCGCTGCCGGAGCCGACAGCAGCGCATCCATAGCATCGATCACCGCTTCAGTCGAGATTTGCTTCATTGGCACTCGCGCTTGCTTGGGTGCGAATTCTGTCATTGGAGATGTGGATGTTCCCTGCAAGATCAGCGCTGGACTTTCCCGAGGCCGCCAATGAAACGGGTTGGTCGGTCCAAACAAAACGACCTGCGGCGTGCGAGTGGCCGCGGCCAGATGCATCGGTGCGGAATCGACCGTGACCAGCAACCGGGCTTGCCCAATCAATGCGGCCAACGTCAGCAAATCGGTCTTGCCGGAAAGATCGACAAATCGTCTCTCTAAGTTCGATTTAATTTCAGCGAGGTGCGCTTGCTCTGACGCTGACGCTCCTCCGGTCAAGACAAGGTCGATATCGTGATTTCGGCGGCGTGGCCAATTACCTCCGCCCAGCGCTGCCGCTCCCAGAATTTTTCGGCGCGAGCCGAGCCGGGATGAAAAATGATGAATCGTTTGTCGACCTTGTAATTTTTGCGGAGCTGATCCGCTTTTTCGCGCGCCACCGGAGGCAACTCCAGGCGGATTGCGGGCGAAGCGTTGGAGATTCCCAGCGGCTCAAGCAAGGCAAGATGATAATCGGCCGTATGCATGTCACGCATCCGATGCTCGACAAATTCATTGTAAACTCGCGTTCGAACTCTTGATCGCACTTTTATTCGGAAGGATACGATCCGCTTTCTTGCGCGGGAGAGAAAAACGAGAAAAGCGGAGCGATCGTTTCGCGTGAAGTCGATGCAGTAATCGAATTTGCCCCGCGCAATCTTAAGCCAATTCTTTGCCGAGTTAACAACCAGCCGGTTGTCGATGTCGGGAATAGCCGGAAGCAATTCCGCGCATTCGGGGGAGACAACAAGTGTCAATCTTGCATCGGGAAATCTTTCCCGGAGACCCGCGATGGCCGGCGTGGTCAAAATCAAATCGCCGATACGCTTGAGCTGGAGAAGCAGGATATTCATTTGTAGCGGCGGTCTATGACCGTCGCATAAATTCTCAGAGGGTGTCTCGCAGGAACTGTAGATCAAAGATCTCGCCGATGAACGGCCAATCGCTCCAATCCTTGACCAGGCCAGCGCGAACGGGATTATCGTGCACATACTCCCATTTTGCCGAATACGAATCTCCGCTGCGCAGAACGCGATCGAAGAAGCCTTTCTGCCAATGCGGCGACGGTATGCGTTTCCCGCGGAGTACTTCCGAAAGAGCGTTCTTTAGTGATTTCGTCCAGATGGAGAGTTTCAGTCGCTGGTCGTCGATGACGACAAACGTGTGCACATGATCCGGCATCAGGACGTACGCACCCAGCCAGGCGCCGTGTGCCGCGCCTGCTTTGCCGAAGTCGATCCATTGCTCGTGAACAACAGCATCGTTCAAGATCGGCCGGCGCTTGTGAGTGCACGCAGTGATGAAATAGATCGGAAGCCGCTGGAAGGTTTCGTCAAGCCTGCGAAGCCGTTCGGCCATATAACCCTTAGGTGGGAACTCGACCGCCGGTCATAGGCGGCCGCTACAGAAGAAAGTCACCGCGCCATTTGCATCGCCGCCTCGTACGCGCCCAGTAAACGGGTGCGAAAATGGTCCCAGGTGAAATTTTCCGCTACTCGCTGGCGAGCCGCGTGACTCATCCGGTCCACCAACTCGGGGTGTCTACATAACTGTTCCAGCGCGGCCGCGATCGCATCGACGTCTCCCGGCTGGATAACGATTCCTTCCACACCGTCACGGACCACGTCGCCGGCCTCGCGTGTTGTAATTTGCGGTAGACCGCAGGCCGCCGCTTCATAGGTCACTTTTGCGCTTCCTTCCCATTGTGACGGGAAAACGTGGACCGTGCTTTGACTGAGGTAAGTCTCCGGGTCGCGCACGAAGCCGAATGTCGTGATGTTGTCGCGCCAAAATTTTTTCAAATGCGGCTTGGCCTCGTCGTGCAGAGAACCGACCAGCCACAGTTCAGCATTCGGCAGGTTCAGACGATGCCACGCTTCCAGCAAATGGTGAACGCCCTTGCGCTCGATCAATGCGCCGGAAAAAATCGCGCGGAATTTATCCGGTCGCTTTCCGGGTTTGAATCGATCGATATCCACGCCGCGCGGCAAATAGAACAATTTCTTCTCGGGAAAACCTCGCACCCGAAAGGTCTCGGCTGCCTTTTCTGAGAGAACGACAATCAGATCAGCCAGTTCGTATTCTTCGAGGAAGCGCTCGCGTTCGAGCAACAAACTCGATTTCCATTTTTGAAACCAGGAGGATCCAGTTGTCGATCTTGCAGTGGGCTGGCCGACCGTTCCCGTCGCGCGATCGCGATGCCAGGTCGGAATTTCGATCAACGTCGGGATTTTTTCCTGTTTCGCGACGCGCAGCGTTTGCAAGCAGTCTCCCGACCAACTGTGAAACAAATCGTAGCGTCCGCTCGCCACATGACGCGACGCGATCCAATCGAGGTATTTTTTCTTTGCCCCGTAATAATAAGGCCGATCTAAAAACGAAATCAGCCGCACCGGGTGCCAGCGGAGCGAATGAATAAAGCGCGCTGGAATTTCGGTTTGCCGATTGTCGTAAGCGACCGCTTTCCCGAGAAAACCGCCGCGATATGAAGCCCGCAAAGTTTCAAACGCATCGGTGTCGAGTCCCGAACCGCCAATGCGCGCAAAGATCGAGTAAAGCAAGTGCTTTGGAAGGGCGCGTGCAGCTGCGGCAGAGGAAGATTGCGCTGGAGGAGCGTTTAGAGTTTTGCCTAACATCAAGTATTCTGCCGAATATCGACAAGTAAGGTTTTGATGTCGAACGGCAAACTTATCATCGGTTTTGTCCGGCGCGGCTATTCCGCCAGCGGCGGTGCGGAATCTTATTTAAAGCGGCTCGCGCGGGGAATTGTCGATCTCGGCCACGACGCGCAGCTTTTCGCGACTGGTGATTGGCCGCCTACCGAATGGCCGTTCGGGAAGATCACGCACTTGTACGCAAGATCGGCAGTCGGATTTGCCGATGAGCTGGAAAAACTGCGGCCGCAAATTCAGTGCAGTGTCTTAATGAGCCTCGAGCGGGTCTGGCGCTGCGACGTCTACCGGGCGGGCGACGGCGTCCATCGCGCCTGGCTCGAGCGACGCAAAAGATTCGCCACCCCACTCGAGAAACTCTTCCGCGCCTTCAATCGCAAGCACATCGAGACCTTGCGTCTCGAGAAATCGCTCCTGGCAGATGGCGGCGCCCGCCGGGTGATCGTGAACTCGCAAATGGTCAAAGACGAGATTGTCGATCTTTACGATTACCCGGCCGACAAGATCGACGTCGTCTGGAACGGCCTGCCGCTCGACCAATTTGTTTTTCCGCCTGAAGTCCGGGCACGCGCGCGCTCTGAATTAAAATTAGAGCCGGACGAAATTGCCGTCCTGTTTGCCGGCTCGGGTTGGGAGCGAAAAGGATTGCGTTTTGCCATTGATGCGGTGGAGGCGTGCCGGAATCGAAGGATTCGCTTGCTCGTTGCCGGCCGCGGCAAAGAGCGAAAATTCGGATCCTCTCGCGCACAATTTCTTGGCGAACTCGTCGATCTCGGCCGTGTTTACGCAGCTTCGGATATTTTCCTTTTGCCGACCATTTACGATCCGTTCTCGAACGCTTGTTTGGAAGCTCTGGCCTCAGGCATCCCAGTCATCACGACACGAGCCAATGGATTGAGCGAAATCATTGAGGACGGCGTCCACGGGTCAGTTGTCGATCTCGCAAACGACATCGCGAGTTTAGGCGACGCAATCCAATTTTGGTCCGAGCCAGCCCGACGTGGCACTGCAAAATCGGCAATTATTGAATTGGCGCTGCAATTCGACATTTCAAAGAACGTCGGGCAGACGCTCGCGATTTTGGTTCAAGCCGCGGTCAGCGCCGCCTCGACCGTCGGGAAAATTTGAAAGACCTGATCAAGCCGTGCGATCTCGAAGATCGGGCGCACCGGTTCCTGCAAGCCGGCTAGCGCGAACTTCCCGCCATATTTCTCGACGTTTTGCATCCCTTCAATTAAAACCGCCAGGCCCGAGCTGTCGACGTAAGTGACGCGGACAAGGTCGACAATCAGCTTTTTCGGTTTCTTCTCGATCATCATTTGAAGCGAGGCCGCGACGGTGGGCGAAACGTGCAAGTCGATTTCACCCTCTAGCGGCAGGACGTTTGGTTTGTCTTTGCGCGGCATCGGAAAAGCAGGTAGCGCAGTCTTCTTCATTCAACCCTCCAATCGTTGATCACTCACCACCCGAGCGTATTGATTAGACGGTCAACATCGGAAAGATCATCGATTAAAAAATCCGGGTGATGCCGCGCGAGCTGTTCGCGGCTCCAGGTGCCGGTCGCAACTGCGATAGTTCTGGCGCCGAGAGCTTTTCCGCAGGCGATGTCGCGCGGCGTGTCGCCGATGACGTCGATTTCGGAGGCTAAAAATTCGCGGCCATGTTTTTCCTTGGCTCGGGCGCGGGCGAACGGCCCGAGCTGATTGCGATCTTGATGATCGTCGGCGAATGCGCCGAATTCGAAAAAATGCCAGACGCCGTAGTGCTCGAGCTTGAGTTGCGCGCCGCGCGAGACGTTGCCGGTGAGGAGGGCGAGCACGAGATGTTCTCTCGATTTTAGTCTTTCGAGCAACTCGAGAACGCCGGGAAGAAGGTTGCCCTTGCGGCGCGGCAGCTCAAACGAAAGAAAATGAACGTAGCTGTCGAGAAACGCGGTGACGTTTTCGTTCGTCTCGGGAATCTTGTGCTTGTTCAGGATGCTGACGACGATGCCAGAATCGGTCATGCCGGCAATCTCGATGTCGTTCAAGTCGTCCGAGATACCGAAGCGCTCCGATAAAGTGAGCTGGAGCGCGTGCACGCCCGCGCCGCCCGAGTGAATGAGCGTGCCGTCGATATCGAAGAGAAGAAGGCGCTTTTCCATTTTGGATTCTAGATTTTCGATTGCCGATTTCGGATTGTCCATTGTGTTGTAGAACGTGTGCCTGATCGCGATCGACTTCGGCATATTCGATATTGTAGGCGGCTGTGTTAGCCGCCAAGATAGAACGCTCTACAATTTCAGCGGTCATCCGCTTTCGCCTAAGGCCACAGCGTGATAAATAGACCGCCGCTAGAGCTCAGGACGTTGGTGCGTAACGCGTGCGCTCCCCAGATTGACCCGTCGCTGACGCACTCGCATAGTTGCGGCTTTCATGGCAATCGAGCGGACTCGCAATTTTTGCATCATCGCGCACATCGATCACGGCAAGACCACGCTGTCGGACCGGTTGCTTGAGACTACGGGGACGATTCACGAGCGCGACAAACAGGACCAGCTGCTCGATTCGATGGATTTAGAACGCGAACGCGGGATCACGATCAAGGCGCATCCGGTGGCGATGCGTTACACGAGCAAGTCGGGAGAAAAGTATCGGCTAAATTTGTTGGATACACCGGGGCATGTCGATTTTGCCTACGAAGTGTCGCGAAGTCTGGCGGCGTGCGAAGGCGCGTTGTTGATTGTCGATGCAGCGCAGGGTGTCGAGGCGCAAACGGTGGCGAACGTCCATCTCGCGCACAAACAAGGGCTAACGATTGTGCCGGTAATTAACAAAATTGATCTGCCAAATGCGGATGTGCCCGGCGTTCATCGGCAGCTGGAAGAAATTCTCGCCATTCCGTCTGAGGAAGCGATTGAGGCGAGCGCGAAAATGGGGATCGGGATCGACGAGATTCTCGAAGCGATCGTCCATCGAATTCCGCCCCCGGAAAAACCGAAGGACGAAACCTTGCGTGCGCTCGTGTTCGATTCGGTGTTCGACGTCTATCGCGGCGTCATCGGCCACGTGCGAGTGGTGTCGGGAAAGATGGAGCCGGATCAGGCGATCAGGATGATGAGTAACGACGGGCGCTATGAGATCAAGGAAGTGGGCGTGTTTACGCCCAAGATGTATCCGCAGCCGCGATTAAATGCGGGCGATGTCGGTTATTTCATCGCCAATATCAAGAGCACTGCCGAGATGAAGATTGGCGACACGATCACCGATCAACGCAATCCCGCCCGAGAGCCGTTGCCCGGTTTCCAGGAAATTCATCCAATGGTCTTCAGCGGGATTTATCCGATCAATACCGGCGATTTCGAACATTTGAAAACAGCGATTGGGAAATTGCGCCTGAACGACTCGGCATTCGTTTATACGCCGGAGAGTTCAGTCGCGCTCGGTTTCGGTTTTCGCTGCGGTTTCCTCGGGCTTCTGCACATGGAGATCATTCAGGAGCGATTGCGTCGCGAATACAACATGGACATCATAGCGACCTCGCCGAGCGTCGTTTACGAAATCGAGACTACGCGCGGCGAAACGCTTTTGATCGACAATCCCGCGTACTTGCCCGATCCGAGCCTCATAGAAGAAATCCGCGAACCGATTGTGAAAGCTTATGTGCTTTGCCCGAACGAAAACATTGGCGACATCCTGCAACTAATTTTGGAAAAGCGTGGACAAATGGACCGCACCGAGACACTTGACGCCCGCCGGGTGATGTTGCATTGCGAGCTGCCGTTGAACGAAATCCTCGTCGATTTCAACGACAAGATTAAATCGGTCACGCGCGGATATGGCTCAATGGATTACGAGCATTCCGGCTATCGCGCCGCGAAGCTGGTGAAACTTGATCTGCTCGTAAACGGCGAGCCGGTCGACGCGTTTTCGACAATCGTGCACAAAGATCGGGCTGAGGCGAGAGGGCGACAGCTGGCCGCAAAATTAAAGGAAGTGATTCCGCGTCAGCTTTATCAGGTGGCAATCCAGGCGGCGATCGGCGGAAAAATTATTGCGCGGGAGAGCGTTTCGGCCTTGCGAAAGAACGTGACCGCGAAATGCTACGGCGGCGATATCACTCGGAAGCGGAAATTGCTCGAGAAACAAAAAGAAGGGAAAAAACGGATGAAAAGCATCGGAAAGATAAACATTCCGCAGGAGGCGTTTATCGAGGTGCTAAAAGCGCAGTGAGCGGGTTGAATGAGGAAATTCGAATAACGAATGACGAAGGAAATCCGAATGACTAAGCCCGAATTACTGAAAGCACCGCGCCGATCACTTTCTTTGGTATTCGTGCTTCGGGATTGTCTCGAGCTTCGACATTCGACATTCGACATTTAGTTCATGTTTACACGACGTCATATTAAACACAGCAAGTTGCTGCTGCGGCATGCGCAAAAGTACTCTCCGTTATAAACGCGACGTTCTCGACGCCACCAATCGCGAAAAGATCGAAGCGGACGTCCGCCGGCTCCAAGCCGCGTTGCACCAGAGAGATCGCAACCAAATCGAAACCCGCGCCGAAGAGCTTGACGCAAAACTGCACAAGCTCATGCCGGTAACGTGGGAGTCGCACTGGCGGGAGAATTGTGAGGTGATTTTGGTCGCGATTGTCGTGGCCGTCGGAATCCGCTCTTACTTCTTGCAACCGTTCAAGATTCCGACTGGATCGATGCAACCCACGCTCAATGGGATCATTGGTCATCAAATAAATCCGCCAACTCCGCTGCCGAATTTTCTTCAGCAAATCGCCGAGTTCATTATTCGCGGGCGCAATTACATCGACGTCGTCTCACGACGGGACGATGAGGTTTTGCAGGTGGAGCCGAAGAAGTTTTTCTTCTTTTTCAACTGGTCGCGAATTACCTGCCAGCATCAGACGTTTCTCGTTTATTGCCCGCAGGACCAGTTGCGGGTGGATTTCAAAGTGTCGCCCGGAAACCGTTACCGGCGGGGGGAAACCATCGCTCGCGGCGCAGTCGACACTGGCGATCAGGTTTTCGTCGATAAGTTCACTTATAATTTCGTCAAACCGCATCGGGGGGACGTTTTCGTATTTCGAACCAATCAGATCCCACTGATTCCGGAAGACCCGGAGACGGGCGCGCCATTTTATATTAAACGACTGGCCGGATTACCGGGCGACACGTTGCGGATCAATTCGCCGTTACTCTACGTGAACGGAAAATTGGCGGATGCTTATGGTTTTAAGCGAGTAATGAGTGCGAACTCTGGTTACCGTGGCTATTCAGAAGGACCGCTGCACGTGAACGAACTCACGAAGCAGCTCCAGGAACTTCGCGCGGCCAAGGACAGGGCGATAAGAGAAGGCGCTTCGGACCGGATCGCTGAGTTGGAGAACGAAGAGAAGCAAGCGGAGAGCAGGCTGGACTTCGCCCAAGGCAAGCTGCCGGTGCCGGGACACAGCTACTTCGCGATGGGCGACAACAGTTACAATAGCTTCGACAGCCGCTATTGGGGATCGGTTCCGGAGAAAAATCTGGTTGGGCGCGGGCTCTTCGTTTACTGGCCGTTTGTTCCTCACTGGGGTTTGATTCGTTAGACAGCTCATGCTTTCCGGCCTGTCGCGCCTGTATCCGCTGCTTGGATTTTGCAGCGGATACGTAATCGTGATGCTTTTCAATCCGGTGCGGCTCGCCTTGCGGGACGGTTTTCGGTGTATCGTCCGCTACAAACGCGTCTGGGTGACCTTCGCGCTTTTTGGGTTCGCTTATTTCGTCTTTCAGTTTTCTACTTTCACGCCAATCCAAAGTACCGCCGACCTGGATTTGACCCAGATCGCGTCGATGCCGAGTTGGCATTGGCCGAGATTTGTCGAGGTTTGGCAGGAAGCGCCGCTTCCCGCGCTCGAGGGAGTTGCTGGAATCTTCGACAACGCGACCACGACTTATCCGCTCTCGATCGTGGCGGGAGTTCTGATGGTGATGAACTGGCGCGGATTGCACGGCGCGCTGGTCCGCGCGTTGCGCCAGCGGTATCGATTCCGCGGTTATTTCATTTACGCGGTCCTGCTGCTGAGCGCAGTGGCGTCGCTGTGCGAGCCGATCGTCTTTTGGGCGTTGCCGCTGTGGGGCGGCTTACTTCCGGCCGGGGGGCTGCTCCAAATCTCGGCCAGCGTCGACGCACTCGCCTTCATCTTTGAATATCTTTTCGGCGTTTACATTCAGGTGTACCTGATCACAGTCTGCTTCGCTTGGATCCGCGGACTGAGTTTCGAGGAAGGCGAGCTCTTCCGGTTCGCGATGCGCCGCTTCAGCTATGTTTTGAAATGGGCCGGGATCGTTGTCGTGGTGAGCACATTGATCGTGCGGATGCCGCTGCTTCTTGCTTATTTCATGAATATTCCTGACGTGCTCGATTACTTACCGATCGAGCGCGCGGTGATGTGCGGACTGATTCTGGCTTTCAGCTCGGTCCAAATCTCGCTCGCGCTTCATAATGAGAGCCTGGGCGCCGCGATCCGCGCGCATCGGGAATTTATTCGGGAAAATGCGGGTCGTTTTGGCTGGTTCTTGCTCATTTGCGCACTTCACTTTTTCTTGCTCACTGCCAGCGACGCCATTATCCGCGGCGCCATAGCCGACCGGCTGATTCCGCTCGTGGTCTGGAAATCAATCTATGTTGCCATGCGCGGGCTTATTACCGGCTGGTTGCTGGCCTCGTGGGTCTGTCTGTTTCGTCGAGGCGAGACCAGTCACGTCTATAAGCAGAGTTGGATTCAATATTAGCCCTTTCGAAATCTGACGTGAACGCGGCTAAGATCACTCGCGCAAGCAAATCGAATCTGGCGCTTGCATTTGTCTCGCTAGGTCGGGAACGCCGTCGCGACATCACTATCTTCTATGCATTTTGCCGAGTGATCGACGACATCGCGGACGACGTCGATCTTAGCGCGGAAGAAAAGAGACGTCGTCTGAGCGAATGGCGAAATTGGCTGCGTCGCGAAATGCCTAATGAATCGTCGCTTGCTGCTGACGTCCGCCGGGTGATCGAAAAATACTCACTCGCACCGGAGATGCTCGAGGAGATTATAGCCGGCGTGGAAATGGATCTTACGCTCGGGCGATTCGCCACGTTCGAAGAGTTGCGTGGCTATTGCTATCGAGTCGCCAGCGCGGTCGGTTTGGTCAGTATCGAGATTTTTGGTTATGGCAACCCGGCCTCTAAGGAATATGCGATCCAACTCGGTCTCGCTTTGCAGGTCACGAACATCATTCGCGACGTCGGGAAAGATTTGCAAACTGGCCGGATCTATCTGCCGGAGGAAGATCTGGCGCGCTTCAGTTATTCTGAAACTGAACTGCGAAATCGACAATACAACGATCGCTTCGTCCGGCTGATGGAATTCGAAGCCGACCGCGCCCGGGAATTTTTTGCGCGGGCGGCAGCGCTCCTTCCGCCGGAAGATCGGCGGTCGATGATCGCGGCAGAGATTATGGCGTCAGTTTATCGCGCGCTTCTGCGCCGAATGGAGCTGGACAAATTTCGCGTTTTCGAAAAAGAATACCGGCTAAGCAAACTGGAGAAAGCCGGTCGGGTCGCGGCGCAGCTGCTCAAAGTTTTTTGAATTTGTTGCGTAGGGCGTCCGTCTGATTCTTCGGAAATTGGAACAATTAGAACAATTAATATGAAAAAATACTCATACTTCATTTCAGCATTGGTTCTGGGATTTTTCTGCCTGGCTTCCATCGGTATTACCTCCGCCCAGATATTAAGTACCGCCAACGCCATCATTCCGAAAGAGATTTCAAAAGAAGATGCGGCAAAAAAATATCCGCCTCCTACTGGCAAAAATTATCCCCAGGCGGCGGCACTTCCAACTAGCACCGGTGGCTTTTACCGAAGCCCGTATTCCAGCAGAGTGTATGATTGCCGCAAATTCAGGAAAGGAGCCTTGGTCTTGGATGACAGCGTGAACAAAGTGTTCATCGTGCCCTGAATTCCGTGGCGCAACATTCCGCGAAGTGCGGAGTTGAACTCGCCAGCAAATCACTCATGAAGAAAAAAGCTCTTGCAACTGTTTCAGTGGTGACGCTGATCACGTCGTTGTTCAATTCCTGTGATACGCCAGTCGGCCAGGGCGCGGGCTACGGTGCAGCTGCCGGCGCGATCATCGGCGGGGCGGCCACGGGTCGCGTTCGCGGCGCGGCCATCGGTGCGGCTATCGGCGCGGCCAGTGGGGCGTTGATCGGTGCTGCCATAGAAGAAGATCAGGCGAGACGCTACGGTCCACCGCCTCCAGGGGGCTTCCCAGTGGCACGGTGGGCTGGCCAACCGGGTCTGTTTTATAGTCCGTATACCGGCCGCGTTTACGATCTTCGTGGCGTTCCGCCAGGTGGATTAACTCGCGACATCGACACCGGGCAGTTGTTCCGCAGGCCGTAGGCCGGTCGCGTTTCCAATCTCTGAACGCGTTGGTCCCGCAGACGCGGGATCAACGCGTTTTCTTTTGAAGGTCATCCACGAGCGCCCGCACTTCATCGGTCATCTTCAAAAGTTCGGGCCATTGTCGATGGTAATTTTCACCCGGCAACTTGCGCGTGGCATCGAAGCCCATATGCGAACCGATATTCTGCTCGGTCGGCGCATGATCGAGTGAATCGCTTGGGTTTTTGATTACGGTCGTGTCCCGCGCCGGATCGGTATTGGCGCACAACCGGAACAGCACTTCGCTCGTGTCGTGGACGTCGCAATCTTCATCGACCACCACAATGTATTTGCTGAACATCATCTGGCCCATCCCCCAAAGGCCGTGCATCACCTTGAACGCCTGATACGGATATTGTTTCCGAATGCCGACAAAGACTAGATTGTGAAATACGCCCTCCGGCGGTAGCGTCATGTCCACAAGCTCCGGAAAATTCATCTTGAAGACGGGCAGAAAAATTCGCACGCACGCGTCGCCCAGATAAAAATCTTCCATCGGCGGGACGCCGACAATTGTCGTCGGATAAATCGCATCGCGCCGATGCGTAATCGCCGTTAGATGAAAAACCGGATAATCTTCAACCGCGGTGTAATACCCGGTGTGATCGCCGAAGGGACCTTCCGGCCGCATTTCACCTGGTTGTACATAACCTTCCAACACAAGATCGACGTCCGCCGGAACGTCGACGTCGATCGTTTTGCAAGGTACCTAACTCGACGGATTTTTTCCGCAAAAATCCTGCGAACAAAATCTCGTCCAAGCCGTCCGGCAATGGCGCAGTGGCGGCGAAGGATACGCTGGATCGCCCCCGAGCGTGACAGCGACCGGCATCCGTTCGTTGCGCTCGTAGTAACGTTTGCCGTGACGCGCGCCCACCTTGTGGATTTGCCAGTGCATTGCGGTTGTCCGCTCATCAAAAACTTGCATCCGGTAAACGCCCACGTTTCGCGCCCCGGTCTCCGGATCGCGCGTGTGCACATTCGGCAGGGTAATGAAACGGCCGCCATCTTTGGGCCAGCATTTTAGAATCGGCAGATCGGCCAGCGAAAAGGCCTCCGCCCCGGCGTCGGGGTTGTCGATCTTGTGCACGATTTCCTGGCATGCGCCCTCTTTCACGCTTTTCGGCCGCGCCTGGAGAAGATGAATTCCCTGTTTCAGCAAACTCCAGCCCTCACGCAGATCAGTGGGCGGTTTCGCTTTTAGGATCAGTTGAATTTCCTGTGCGATTTCATCCACGCTCTCGCGCCCAAGCGCCATCGCAATCCGTTTTGGCGAGCCCATCGTGTTGATTGCAACCGGGAATTCGGATTTTTTCCCATCAACGATCGGTTGCTCGAAGAGCAGCGCTTTGCCGCCGTTGGGAGATTTCATTTCCCGATCGGCCCATTCGGTAATGAGCAGATCGGTATCGACCGGAATGGCGATGCGTTTCAGTTCGCTCGCCTGATCGAGGGCTTCGATAAATTTTCCGAATGAGCCGTAAGCCATTAATGACGTGTGCCGCTACACTGATTGGCCCGGCGTTCCAATGCGATCAGAAATTTTCGTCAGCGATAAGGCGGAACCAAGTATTGGAACGACATGACGCGTCCGTTGGAAAACGTCACTGTTTTGTAGGGATACGGAATGCTGGGTGGAATGTATGAGTAATAGAACGGATCGTAGAAGGGATCGCCAAAGAAAGCGAAACCGCGACCGCGGTGGAACCGAGTAACGCCGACAAATCCGAATCCACCATAGTAGGGCCCGTAGCCCGGATAGGGATAACCATAGTAGGGATACGCCGATGTGTAATTCACGTAAATCCAAGTCTCAGTCGCTCGACCGCGCATATTACCAACAGCCTTCTGATCGGCTGCACCCCAGGCCAGCCAGACTGCGTTTTGCGACATGCCGGAGCGAATCTTGCCTTCTCTGACCAGCGCTTGATCGGTGGGTGATAGGCTGTTGAAGATTTCGGGATGTTCTGAAATGCGCGTTTCGGTCGTTGAGCAACCGGTCAAAACTAATGCGCTGGCGGCAAGCCCAGTGGTCAGCGCCCGGAAAAAAAATTGACGCTTCATGGGAAAACCATACAGCCGCCAAAATGCGAGTCAATCATGCCACTTTCTTGATTCAACGCCGCCTTAACCTTAAGGTTGCGCTCAATGGAAGACCGCTTCGGCCATCGCATTTCCTATTTGCGCGTCTCCATCACAGACCGTTGCAATGAGCGTTGCACCTATTGCATGCCGCAGGAATTGCAGGAATGGTTGCCGCGCGAAGGAATTCTCACTTACGAGGAGACTTTGCGCATCATTCGGATCGCGGCCGAACTTGGCGTTACCAAAGTGCGAATCACGGGCGGCGAACCGCTGACTCGCCGCGGTATTGTCGATTTTATCGGCGAGATTCCAAAAATCGCGGGCATTCAAAGCCTCGGTATTTCGACAAATGGAACGTTGCTCGCCCGCGAAATTCGACCGTGCGTGACCATGGCGGAGGCTTTGCGTGAAGCCGGCGTCCAATCAGTCAACATCTCGCTCGATACCCTGGACCGAAATGTCTATTCGAAAATCACTGGACGCGACATGCATGCGCAAGCATTAGCCGGAATCGAGGCCGCGATCGCCGCTGGATTCGAGCAGATCAAACTAAACGCAGTCCTGATGCGCGGTCGTAATGAGGACCAACTTCTCGCTCTGATTGAATTCGCCGCGGCGCGGGATCTTATTTTGCGTTTCATCGAGATGATGCCGGTGAGCACGACCGAAGTTCTCGACGAAGGAAATTTCATCTCGATCTTGGAAGCAAAACGCGCGATCGAATCGCGCTACGGCAATCTGGTGCCTGAGCCTGCGTTCCGAACAAATGGGCCTGCGACGTACTGTCAAATTCCGGGACGCCAACAACGCGTCGGATTCATCGGCGCAATGACCAACCTGCATTTTTGCGAAAGCTGCAACAAACTCCGGCTCACTTGTGACGGCAAACTGCGGCCCTGCCTCGGCAGCTATCTCGAATTCGACATCATGCGACCGCTGCGAGGTGGCGCGAGCGATCTCGAGCTAAGACAATTCGTTCTCGGTGTGGTCGATCGAAAACCGCAGCAGCACGATTTTCGGGACAACTACCAGCCGAACCGCAAGATGATCGCGATTGGCGGCTGATCATGAAGCGGTTGTCGCACATCGGCGCCGATGGCCGCGCGCAAATGGTCGATGTCTCGACCAAGCCACTGAGCGCGCGCGTGGCGATTGCCGCAGGGAAAATTCGCCTTCAGCGCAAAACGCTAGATCTCATTTCAAGCAATCGAATTGTGAAGGGAAACGTCTTCGCCACCGCGCGCCTCGCTGGGATCCAAGCCGCCAAACAGACCGCGCATCTTATTCCCCTTTGTCACACTTTGCCGCTGAGCGAAGTCAAGATCGACATCGCGGCCTCGCCCGGCGCGGCCGAAGTAACTTGCGTGGCACGGACCGTCGCCCAGACCGGCGTCGAAATGGAAGCGCTTACCGGAGTCGTGATCGCGCTGCTCACCATTTATGACATGTGCAAAGCGGTTGATAAAGAGATGCAAATCTCAGATGTCCGCTTAATTAAAAAGACGAAGGCAACCGTCGCGGCGATCTATGAACGTCGAGACCAAAACAGACGGCGCTTATAGAGCGCCGCTACAGAGGAATGCAAACGACTGTTGGCATCATTACCGTTTCCGACCGCGCGAGCGCCGGTCAGTACAAGGACCTTGGTGGGCCTGCGTTGAAGGAAGCCGGGCAGAAAAATGGCTGGCAGATTCTTTGTGAAGCAATTGTTCCCGATGATGGAAAGCGGATTCAGGAAACGATTCGTTCGTTTTCGCGACAAGGTTGCGGCTTGATTCTGACTACTGGCGGCACCGGAGTCGGACCGCGCGATGTTACGCCGGAGGCAGTTCGCGCAATCATGCGCGTGGAATTGCCCGGTTTTGGTGAAGTGATGCGGGCGGAATCAATGAAGATCACGCCGAACGCAATTTTGTCGCGCAATTTGGCGGCGATTGTCGATCAGTCGCTCGTTATCGCGCTGCCTGGAAAACCGAGTGGAGCGGTGGAATGTCTCGGTTTCGTCATCGGCGCAATTCCGCATGCAGTCGCAGTCGCTCAAGGCACGCCGACTTCTTGCTGAATCTTGTGGGGCGTTTCGGTGAAACGCCAGCTCGCTTTCCGTGGCGTCCGAAACCTATCCCCTACAAAGCGCCCGCTAGCGTGCCGTCATTCAATCGGGATAAATTAAAAGCCGCATGATTTGCCTGCCGTATCCAGTGAGACCCGCACGATCTGTGCGTCCGGTGGCGATACCGTGCGTGAGATAGGAAGCGTCAATCGAGCCCTGCTTGACGTAGACCAATTCCGGTTGCTTCACCCGGCGGATGCTCGGCTCAATTTTCAGCGGCACGCCCGAGCGGGTAAATGAAACTTCCCAAGAAGGAGGATTGACAATCGCGTTGCCGCTGACCATCCACGGATAAAGTGTGGGCAACTCGAAATACCGCGATTTCGGGACGGCGACTTTGTAAAAAGTTTCCTCTTCGGCAAGAAACTGCGGGATGATAAGCGAAGGTTTGTCGCGCAATTCGAGGTAGAGGCGCGCGATATCCATTCCGTCGAGGTTAATCCCATTGTAAATGCCGTGACGGTTTGGTTCGTCTCTGTAAAACTTGTTGTACCACGCTTCGAAGTTATGGCTGATCATCAAATTCAGTTCCAAATGCAGATGCGCGCGCGTTTGGTTGAGTCCTTCGCCGGTATAACCCATTACTCCGATGCGCTCGCCACGTTGGAGCGTTTGACCCGGCCGCACCTCGATTGCGCTCAAATGGGCGTACAAACTGTAGTAGGGCGAACCGTCCCAGTGGTGCTCGATCACGACGTATTTTCCATAATTTGAATACCCCGCTACGAGGCTGGTGTGCACGACCTGGCCGTCGGCAATCGTGCGCACTTCATCGAGTGGTTCGCCATGTTCATCACGATGGATACAACGGATGTCGATCCCTTCATGAAAGCGGGTGTAAACGATCCCGGCGGCCGTTTCGACCGGGTCGCGCACAAAACCGTATTGGCCGCCTTCCCAAGGCGTCGATTTTTCGCCTTTGTAATCGCGTTCGACGTACTGATAAAATTCGGGACCGCCGCCATGAAACAGCGCGTCGTTATCAGTTGGCAGGACGAGATCGAGTGATTCGGCCTGCGCCTCCATTGAGAAGCTGGACACGAGAAGGGCGGTGAGCGCGACAATGAGCGATCGCATCGGCAATTATCGCTTCTGGTGACCGAGCAATCGCCAATCTTTCTGCATGGATTCGATGTCGGCCTTTGTCAGCGCTGAAGCGATCTAAATCTTGCCGTCCGATACGCGCTGGTCGATTAGCAACTCGGTCACTTCGCGGCCGTTGGTGAAAACAAAAAGCAGACTGCCGCGCCGCTCAATGCTCAGTGCGCCGAGGGCGAGCTGTCCATGCCCATCAAGTTTAAAAAGTGCGCCGTAGCTTCCGTTTGCTGCCAAGTAAGGGTAGAATGCCACGACATCGCGCTCACTGAGGCGCGGCATCTTTTCGATCGCGATGTCCTTTCCAAAGAATTGCGCCCGGACTGAGGTGGCGAAGGTGGCGGTATCGTTCGCGTTCGCTTCGGCATGCACGCGAAAGATGTAGCGTCGATCTTTCGCCGAAGCGAATGAGAGCGCGAGCAACGCCAGAAACGCACTCGCGGAAACCGATTTCATGGTCGATTGATAAAGGGTTTGACAGGATTTGCAACGCTTACTGATTAACCCGCTCCATGATCTGCCGCGCCGCTATCTTCATGCTAATCTTCCCGATTACGTCGTCCGTCCTTGCCCAGGAAGCCGCCGCCCCGCCGACTCCGATCGCCCCGCCTGCGTCTATCGCTACTTCTACGCCTACGCCTGCAACAGCGACAACGTTAAGAAAACGAGGATGGCTCAGCCGAGTCATGCATCCGTTCTCCTCGTCCGAAACACTTCCAAGGTACAAGGACCCAAAACTGCGCGGGCTTGTGGTCGAGCTGCAACTGGCGCCACAGCCGGTTAAGCTTTCGGAAGTCCGGCAAATTGAGGTAAAATTAATGGTAACCAACCGAGGCAAGTATCCTGTCGCTCTCGATTTTCCCACTGATCAGCGGATCGAAATTCAATTGCTTAACTCGGCGGATGTTGTTCTCGCAAAATGGTCTGATACCCATGCGATCAATGAAAAATCCGGCGCCGTGCTAATTAATCCGGACGAGCACGTCGAATACAAAGAGACAATCGCAACGCGCGAGCTTTCGCCGAATAAGGTTTTCATCGCGGACGTTTTCTTGCCAAAATATCCCGAGCTCCGTGTCCGCCAAAAATTTCTCACCACACCGTAGGTGAATCGCGCGCTCCGGTCCGAGCCGGACTGGCACTTGGGGCTGCTCGATCCACATCGTGAAAATTCCATGAAACTATTTTCCGATTATCACACGCATCCGCAGGGACACCGGGTGCAAGCATACAATCAGAAGCTTTTGCAGCCGTGGGCGGACTCCGCTCGGCGCTCCGGATTGGTTGAAATCGCGTTCACCGATCACGACCGGTACCGCGGCGGAATCGACTTCGACGAAATCGACAAGCTTCGGGAGAAGAATGTCGATCTAAAAATCCGCGCCGGGATCGAGCTCGATAACGATCCGGAAAGCTCAGCCACCGGACGCGACTGGACCGAAAAGCATTGGGACAAACTCGATTTCGTTCTCGGTTCGGTCCATTACCTCGACAATCCGACCCAAATGTTCGACAGCGTCCCGAACGGCGCGGCCCAATTTGCCGGACGCAGTATTGACGACATTTACTCGGATTATTTTCGCCGCATTCGCGAAATCGCAGCCACCGGCCTGATCGATTGCTTGTCACATCTCGATTTAATCAAGATTCATGGCCACCGCCCGGTTGCGCAGATCGAACCGATTGTTGATGAGACGCTGGATCTAATTCGCGAGCGCAATCTGGCGATCGAGCTTTCTACTGCGGGCTGGCGCAAACCGGTCAACGAACTTTATCCCAGCGATCGCATCATTGAGCTGGCGATGAAAAAAGGCATTCCGTTTACGACTGCGTCCGACGCGCATTCGCACGCGCAGCTTGCTGAGAGTTATGATCGCCTTGCCGCAAAGATGTCGATCCTGGGTATCCGCGAAGTTTCTATTTACGAGAAACACAAGCGACAGACACGCTCGCTTTGATGGACGCCGGCAGCCAAAATCACAGGTTTTTACGCGCCGGGGTTTGGTTCTGGTGCGCAATTGCTCTTGGCGTGTTTATTCGCTTTTACCTCGTCGTTTTTACCGCGGGAACGCGGGATGTCGAAATTTGGGAACAACACGCGCGCGATGTCCAAACGAGCGGGTTGATCGGTTACTACCATGGAGATCCGTTTGCGAATCACCCGCCGTTTATCAGCCAAGCTGAATCGGTTTTGTTGCGCATCTCAGACGCAAGCGGCATCCCATTTCGAATTCTTTTGCGCGCACCTTTCGCACTCGTCGATCTCGGCACGACGTTTTTGCTGTTATTACTGTTAGGCAAAAGCCATTGGCGTTTTGTCGCCGCGGCCGCCTATTGGCTCAATCCGTTGTCGATTATTTTTTCGGCTTACCACGGCAACACCGATTCAGCGATCGCGTTTTTTCTACTGCTCTGCATCTGGTTGTTATCGAAAGAGAAATTGCTCGGCGCTGCCGTTGCGCTGGGCGTCAGTTTGTGGATCAAATTGCCCGGATTGCTCGCGATTCCGGCGCTGCTCTTTTTCATTTCTAACTGGCGGAAGCGCTTACTTTTTCTCTTTATTGCCGGCCTCACGGCCCTGTCCACCTATCTGCCCGCGTTGATCCAAGATGCGAAAATTGTCTACGCGAATGTTTTTGGCTACCGCGGACTTTACATCTACACGCCAGGCGGCGTGCCGGTGTGGGGGCCTATTCGAGTCTTAGTGTTTTCAATTATCGCACTGCCCGGGCAGTGGTCAGAGCAATCCCGCGGAGTCTTCTTGTTTCTTTGGCAGCAGGCTTGGCACATCACCCTTGCGCTTTTGTTGCTGCTAACGTGGTTGCGGAGGTCGCAACCTACCGCGAACGCGGTTTGCGCTACGATCGGTATGCTTTACACAATTGTTTACGGTTTTAGCGAGTCTTTCGCGTTTCAATATTTTGCCTGGGTCCTGCCGTTCTGGCTTTTTCTAAACCCCTGGTTTTGTGTTGCGGCGGGTATTCTGGCCAGCGGCTACATTTACTCATTGTACTGGTTCCTATGCGGCAACCCCTGGCTCTTGGGGAAGTGGGATTTTGCTGGGCACGCGTATTGGCCGCCGGTGGTAATCGGCTTTCGAAACCTGGCGATGCTCTTCTTCTTTATCAGTGGCTGTGTTTTTTTGGTCTCTGCGATATGGCGAGAGTTGGCGCCGCGGCCAAAACCGAAGCGAGCATTGTAGGGCAAGCACATCGCTTGCCGATCCGACAAAACGGCAGGCGGAGCGCCTGCCCTACAAACCGAGCCCCGGTATTCCTAATCCGCCGGTAATTTTCGTCATTTCCGATTGGGCCAGCAACTTCCCTTGTTGGATCGCCCCTTGCACGCCACTCAGAACAATCTCTTCCAGAAATTCTACATCGTTTGGGTCGACAACCTCTTTGTCGATCTTGATCGAGAGCACGTCGCCTGCGCCGTTCGCGACGACCTTCACCTTTCCGCCCCCGGCGCCCACTTCCACCGTTTTCTCCTCCAGTTCGGCCTGGGTCTTGGCCATTTGCTCCTGCATCTTCTGCGCCTGCTTCATGAGCTTGTTCAGATTCATAATCTCTAGGATTTGATTTCGCCTTTGAAGATCTCGAGGGCTTCTTGGATCAGCGGATCGTCTTTGTACGATTCGGAATCCGGCTCGCTGGGCCGTTTTATTTCCAAGCCTTCTTTGGCGACAAATTTTACGGTCCAATCGTGTCCGCTCGCGTTTTTTAGCAACGTCTCGAGCTGCTTGCGATTATTCGAGCTCGCTAAAGTTTCAATCGCCGATTTCTGATCCGGCGGATGACCAAGGAGAAAATTGCGGCCCTCGATCGCAATCGGGCTGACCGATTCGCTCAATGTCCGCAAGAACCCGCGCGGCGGAATTTTTGCGACTACCGCTTGCCAAAGCTCGTTCGCATTGCTTGCAGGTGATTCTGTTTCGGCAACGCGCGGAGCTGTTTTGCTGTAATCGGGGCCGCTCACCCCGACGCCGCGGTCGGCCACAGCCACCGTCGACTTCTTTTGCGAACCCGTTTTGCCCTCTCGCAGTGCGCTCAAATTTTCTATGACCTCATCAAGCGTTGCCTGGCTTAGGCTCTGGATCGCTTTGATGATTGCCACTTCGAAGTGCAGTTTTTTGTTCGGCGCCCACTTCATCCGGCCTTCGGCTTGCGCGAATTGATCGATCAAATCGAGCAAGCGATCGGTTTCGATCAGTTCGGCCTGGGTGGCGAGCGCTTTTTGCAAATCAAGATCGACATCTTCCTTGAGCGCGTCCGGTTTCGCTTTGAAAACGAGCAGATCGCGCAAGTACGCGATCAAGTCAGACATCAAGCGCATCATGTCTTTGCCCGCTTCAGATTGTTCGTAGAGCAGATCGAGCGCGCTGGCGGTTTGGCCGCAGACAATTTTTCCCGTAAGGTCGACAACGGTTTGTTCGCCGGTGAATCCGAAAACGTTGAGCACGTCGGCCTCGGCAATTTTTTCGCCGCAAAAGGCCACCAACTGATCGAGCATCGATTCGGCGTCGCGCAAACCACCTTCGGCTCCGCGGGCGATCGCGTGCGCCGCGGCGGGTGCGAGCGTGATTTTTTCTTTTCCGGCGATAAATTGCAGATGGTCGGCGATTAACTTCGCAGGGATCCGATGAAGATCGAAGCGCTGACAGCGGCTCACAATCGTCGCCAGAATTTTTTGCGGCTCGGTTGTCGCGAAAATGAATTTCACGTGCGGCGGCGGTTCTTCCAGTGTCTTGAGCAGGGCGTTGAATGCCGCGGTCGTCAGCATGTGCACTTCGTCGATGATGTAGATCTTGTAACGCGACTTGGACGGGGCGTAGCGTACGCTTTCGCGCAGCTCGCGCACTTGCTCGACGCCATTGTTGCTCGCGCCATCGATCTCGAGCACATCGAGGCTGTTACCGGCAGCGATTTCCCGGCAATTGTCGCAAACGCCGCAAGGTGTCGGGGTTGGTCCCTTCACGCAATTGAGCGCTTTGGCCAGGATGCGCGCGGTCGAAGTCTTGCCGATCCCGCGCGGCCCCACGAACAGGTAGGCATGCGCCAGCCGATTTTGCGCGACCGCATTCTTCAGCGTGCGCGAGACGTGGCTCTGTCCGACCAGATCATCAAACGTCTGCGGCCGGTATTTTCTGGCAAAGATCTCGTAGCTCACTTGCCCAATCTAAATGCGTTCAAGCGCCTGAAAAACAGAAAAGAGCGGATGCGACAGAACTTACCGGATTGTACAGGATTCTTTAAATCCCAATTGAATCTTGTTAATCCTGTCTCCGTTCTGTGCTTACAAAATCGACATCTTCATCAAGGGGACGCTCCACCTTCGGCCCAACCATTGTCCTCTGTCTTGCCGGCGCTAAACTGCTTTTCCACCTTCTCACCGCCGGGCGTTACGGAATTTTTCGAGACGAACTTTATTACCTGGCCTGCGGTGAGCACCTCGACTGGGGCTATGTCGATCAACCGCCGCTCATCGCTGTCGTTGCCTGGACCGCGCGACATCTTTTCGACGACTCGCTTCTCGGCTTGCGATTATTTCCCGCAATCGCGGGCGCAGCGACGGTTTGGTTAACCGGAAAACTGGCCCGCGAAATGGGCGGCAATACTTTCGCCCAGGCGCTCGCGGCCTTCGCCGTCATCGCTGTCCCGATTTTTCTGGTGATGTATCACTGGCTGACAATGAATGCGTTCGAGCCGCTTATTTGGCTGGGTTGTGTTTGGTGCACCGTCCGGGCGATCAATCGCGACAATCCGCGTTATTGGCTCTGGTTTGGATTGCTGGCGGGTCTTGGAATGGAAAACAAATACACGACGGCGTTCTTCGTTTTTGGAATTGTGATCGGACTCATCCTCACTCGGGACCGCCGTTTCCTCGCGTCGCGTTGCTTCTGGATCGGCGCCGCCATCGCCTTGTCGATCTTTCTGCCGAATGTTATCTGGCTCGTGCGACATCATTTTCCTTTTCTGGAACTGATGCACAATATCCGACGCGGGCACCGCGATGTCGTGCGCGGTCCGATCGGATTTGTTCTCGACCAGGCGCAAATCATGAATCCGATTCTTCTTCCGCTTTGGCTCGGTGGATTGACCTGGCTCTTTGTCGGCCGCGACGGCCGGCGCTTTCGCATCCTCGGCGTGGTTTACGTTGTGATGCTGGTAACTTTTATCGCGTTGCGCGGGAAGAATTATTATCTCGCATCGGTCTATCCGATGCTGTTCGCACCGGCGCGGTTGCGTTTGAAAACGTAACAACCGGCGCCTGGTGGAAATGGAGTCGGCTCACCTATGTGGTTTTAATCGCAGGATCGATCATCGCCATTGCGCCAACTGTTTCGCCGATTTTCTCGCCGGAGGAAGCAATTGTCTATCAAAAGAAGTTAGGGATGGGACCGCCGAAAGCGGAGAATCAGCCCACTGGTCCGCTGCCGCAATATTTTGCTGACGAATTCGGTTGGGAAGAGATGGCGCGCGAAACTGCGCGAATTTATAATTCGCTTCCGCCGGACGAACGAGCGCGCACGGCGATCTTTGCGAACAGCTACGGTCAGGCGGGCGCAATCGATTTCTTCGGCCCGCGTCTCGGTTTGCCGAAGGCGATCTGTAATCACCAGAGCTATTGGCTATGGGGCCCGCGCGATTACGATGGCAGCACGGTGATCGTTCTGGGCAGCGACGGCACCGGCGATCGCGAACACTTTGCCAGCGTCGAAGTCGCCGGTCACAGCGAGCATCCGTACTCGCGGCGCGACGAACATTTCGATATTTTTCTTTGCCGCGGATTCAGGAGCGATTTGCGGAAAGCTTGGAGCGAGATGAAAAAGTTCAATTAATGAAAAGATCGACCTCTATCTTCTTACTCCTGCTCTTACTCGTGTTCGGTTCCTCCGCGCGCGAGCCGCTAAGCCAGAACCGGACTGGCGTTTCGCCGCCGGCGCGATCTCAAATCAAAATGCGAGTTGCGCTTCGGGCCCGCGACCTTGGCGTTCCATTCGACGGCGCTCCCGGTCAATTAAACGCGATCACCGATGTCGCCGGTGTCGAAATTGGCTACACAACATTGATTAGCGGCGAGGGCAAGCTCGTCGTCGGCAAAGGTCCGGTGCGAACCGGTGTTACAGCAATCATTCCTCGCGGCCACTATTCCCTGAACGATCCGGTTTACGCCGCCGTGTTTAGCTTAAACGGCAACGGCGAGATGACCGGAACGCACTGGATTGAGGAAAGCGGATTTCTGGAAGGTCCAATCGTAATCACGAATACTCATAGCGTAGGCGTCGCGCGCGACGCGGTCATCGCCTGGCGAGTCAAACACGGAGCCTCGGACACCAGCGGATATTGGTGGAGTTTGCCGGTCGTCGCTGAGACCTGGGACGGTTGGCTCAATGACACAAACGGATTTCATGTGAAACCTGAGGACGTTTTTCACGCCCTCGATACCGCGCACGGTGGCGCGGTCGATGAGGGGAGTGTCGGTGGCGGAACGGGAATGATTTGCTACGAGTTCAAAGGTGGCAACGGAACTGCATCGCGCAAGATTGACATCAAAGCTTCGAAAGACACTCCTGCGCGCTCGTTCATCGTTGGCGTCTTTGTGCAGGCAAATTTTGGACGACGACCAATGCTCACAATTGCGGGCGTACCGGTCGGCAAAGAAATTCCGGGCTCAGTTTACAAGGAAGAGACCGGCTCGTGCATCGCCGTTGTGGCCACTGACGCGCCGCTGCTTCCGAATCAGTTGAAAAGACTCGCCCGGCGTGTGTCCCTCGGCCTCGCCCGCACCGGCGCTATTTCCGGCAACGGCTCCGGCGATTTGTTCCTGGCGTTCTCAACTGCGAATCCTAACGTGGCGAATGCCGATCAGGTCACCCACGATGTGCAAACGATCCCAAACGATCTCCTAGACCCGATCTTTGCCGGCGTGGCGCAAGCAACGGAAGAAGCGGTCGTGAACGCGCTCGTCGATAATCAAAGCATGACCGGTCGCGACAATCATCGCGTTGATGCGTTGCCGCACGACCGCCTAGGTGAACTCTTGAAGAAATACAACCGCTAAGAAGCTGTAGCGGCGGTCTATTTATCACGCTGTAGGCTTGGCGAAAGTGGATGACGGCCGAAATTAACCAAATGGTCGCGCTCGAAGTTGATCAACCGAAGAATCTTCTCATCATCCGTTACAGTGGACATGTTGAACCACATGAAACGGAAGAAGATCTGGAGCAGATCCGCTCGGGGCTCACGAAATTGCAATCCGGGTTTCGACTCTTGGTCGAGCTGACGAAATTAGAGGCGATGGACGTCGCCTGTGCTCCCTCTATCGAGAAGGCAATGGACCTGTGTAATAAGAAAGGCGTCTCCATCGTGGTCAGAGTGATTCCCGATCCTCATCGCGACATCGGCTTGCAGATCATGTCCCATTTTCACTACGGCGGCGATGTTCGCATCATAACCTGTGAAACTTTGGCTGAGGCGGCGGAGATACTTCGCCCCGAAGCGTAATGACAACGGACGCCTTGCTGTCAACCTGAGGGTGTGGCAGAACATCCGGCGTGAACGGGAAGAGATTCTTCGCCGAGTTGAAACGATGCAACGTGTACAAGGTCGCTGTGATCTGTGGTGCTTTCGCGTGGCATCTTATTCAGATTGAGACACAAGCTTTTTCACCCACGCTTTGGTCCGAGTAGTCGCCGATGGCCGCCGAACTAAACCGCGATTCGAGATCGTCCACGTTCCGTTCGTCGATATCGTCGGTTACTCCAAATGCGCACCAGAAGAGCAATCCCTGTGAACCTGCGAAATTGGTACTGACTCCATATGGCGCGTAGCTCTAAATCGGATGTTCCATTGGAGATCGGACACGTCCTCTTCATGGACGTGGTGGGTTATTCCAAGTTGCTGATTAACGAGCAAAGGGAGCTTCAGGAGCAGCTCAGTGAAATTGTGCGGAACACGGAGCAGTTTCGTGTGGCCGAAGCGGCCGGAAAGCTAATCCGCCTTCCCGTAGGCGACGGGATGGCGCTGGTTTTCTTCAACAGTCCGGAAGCGCCGGTTCAATGCGCGGTTGAGATCAGTCGGGCCCTGAAGAGTCATCCCGAGATGCAACTGCGCATGGGGATCCACAGCGGCCCGATCAATGAGCTGAGAGACGTAAACGATCGACTCGACCATTGCGGGGGCCGGAATCAATATCGCGCAACGAGTCATGGATTGCGCCGATGGCGGGCACATTCTTCTTTCGAAGCGTGTAGCCGAGGACCTGGCGCAATCCCGACAATGGCAGTCCGCTACCTGCACGATCTGGGAGAGTGCGCGGTGAAACACGGCGTGTCTGTTTTTCTCGTGAATTTCTACAGTCACGAAGTTGGAAATCCCGAGTTGCCCGAGAAGGTAAGAAAATCGCAGCAAGAACGAAGCTGCTATGGCGGTCTCGGCTCATCCTCTTCCGATCTTTCGACGCAGGAATGTGTTGATCGTGGCCGGAGCCGTTCTGGCCGTCGCGGCGATGATCGGCTTTTGGATTTATTCTCGCGGCCCGCTCGAAAAGAGCATTGCAGTCTTGCCTCTTCAGAATTTCAGCGCCGACAAGGCAAATGCCTTTTTTGCGGACGGCATTCAGGATGACATCCTCACGAGTCTGGCGAAGATCAAAGACCTGAAGGTGATCAGCCGTTCTTCAGTGATGCAGTTTCGCGACAGCGCCGCGCAAAATCTGCGCGAGATCGGTAAGATCCTGGGCGTTGCAAATATTCTCGAAGGCAGTGTTCGGCGGGAAGGCGACCGCGTTGTGGTCAACGTGCAACTGATTGACACTCGCAACGATCGGCATCTTTGGGCGAACCGCTACGATCGAGCCGTCGCCGACTCGCTTGGCTTGCAAGGCGAACTGGCCCGCGAAATTGCCGATGCTTTACGGGCTACGCTGACCCCGGAAGAAGCCGCGCGCGTGGAACGCAAGCCCACGAATAATCCGCAAGCTTATGATCTTTATTTGCAGGCGCGGCAATACGAATTCAACCCTGACACCTTCTTGCAGGATTACCGCACGGCGGAGCAACTTTACGTCCAGGCCATTACGCTCGATCCCAACTTCGCCCTCGCCCATGCGCGGCTCGCTGCCACTCGGGCCCGCATTTATCATTTTTACGAGCCGACCAACACATGGAGCAAAAGCGCGCGGGCCGAAGCTGCGGTCGCGCTGCAACTGCAACCGAACCTCGGCGAAGCCCATCACGCGCTCGGTCTTTGTTACTATTGGTTCGACCGCGATTACCCCAACGCGCTGCGGGAGTTTGAGATCGCGAAGGCACTTTTGCCTAACGACAGCTCGGTGCCATGGGACATGGCCGCCATCAAACGCCGGCAGGGGCGCTGGCAGGAGACGGTCGCCGATTACCGCCAGATTCTCACGCTCGATCCGCAGAACGCGAACGTCGTGCGCGACCTGCTCTATGCTTATTGCGCGCTGCGCGACTGGCCCAATGCGGAAGCAACCGCGCAACGGCTCATCGCGCTCGCACCCGATTCTTTGAATGCAAAAGCGCAAATCGGATATGTCGAGTTTTGGGCAAAAGGCAGCACGGCGCGCTTGAAAAGCGAGATGGCGACGGTCCCGCCGGGCAAGGATCCCGACGGCGCTGTCACCGCTTTCCGAATTGACGCAAGCATGATTGATCGCGACGCCGCAGCCGCTGAACAGGCGCTGCTCGCCTCGCCACTCGATACTTTTTCCTACTTCAACGGCGTCGACACACCGCGAAGTTTTTTTGCAGGCGAAATCGCACTGCTCCGCGGCAACACTGCAACCGGTCGAAAAGAGCTGGAGCACGCTCGTGACATTTTCTCGGCTTTGGTGAAGGAAGCTCCCGATGTCGCGGAGCGTCATGCGTTCCTGGGCCTGGCTTGCGCCTTGCTTGGAGAGAAAGAACGAGCGATCCAGGAGGGAAACCGCGCGGTCGAGTTAAGGCCAGAGTCGCAAGACGCGCTGGACGGCGCGATTCTCAGCGCCGTGTTATCTCTGATTTATGCGCGAACCGGCGAAAACGCTCATGCGATCGCGTTACTTCGACATCTACTCGCCGTCCCCGGCGCGGTGGATAGCGCGGAGTACAGCATCACGCCACAGGATCTGAAGTTGCGCTGGCAATGGGACCCGCTCCGCCCTGAGCCGGAATTTCAAAAACTGCTCGGTGCTCTGCCAAAAAGATCCGGCTCAGCCGTAACTAAATCTTTCGACAATCTCGGCGAGATGCTGCGAGGCGATCTGCGCTTCGAGGCCCTCGTCAAAAAATTCTTGTGCCGAGGATCTCCGTCAATTCTGTCTTTTCCTGATCTCCTGGCTTCCTGATTAGTTCTCTGTTCTCGCCGCCGCTCGATAAACCAGCAACGCGGCGGCAATGTCTTCTACGGCCATGCCGAGCGATTTGAAAATGGTGGTCTCGTTCGCGCGTAACGGAACCTTTCCGGCGAGCGCTTCACCGAGTTCGGCATAAATTCTTGCGCCGGAAAGAATCACGTCGCCGGATTCTTTCAGCGCGGCTTCGCGCGAGTCGACGAAGACAACATTCGCCATCGCCTCATCGTCCAGCTCACGCCAACCGGGGCGACATGCGCCAACCGCGTTGACATGGCAACCGGTTTTCAACCATCCGCCGCGCAAGATCGGCATCTTCGAGTTCGTTGCGGTTACAACCACATCCGCGTCGCGCGCTGCTTTCTCCGCCGGCATCGCCTTCGCCTCGATTTCCTCGGCGAATTTTTCGGCACGCGCCGCCGTCGGACTCCAAACCCGGACTTCGTCGAACTGCCTAACGAGTCGCAACGCTTCTACATGGCTGCGCGCTTGCACGCCGCTCCCGAGGATCGCTAAAACTCTTGCCTCGGGCGAGGCGAGAAGTTTCGTCGCCACAGCCGAAACTGCCGCGGTCCGCATCTCGGTAATCAATCTGCCATCCATAACCGCGAGCGGCGCGCCGGTGCTCGGATCGGCCAGAAAAATCGTGGCCATGTGCGTTGGAACGCCAAGCTTTACATTCGACGGGAAAAACGTGACAAGTTTTATGCCGAGTCCGTCCGCCAACGCCGGCATCATTCCGAAAAATCCACCCGGCGGATCGACCGTGATAACCGAGCGCACCGGCTGAATTACTTTGCCGGCCGAGAAATCGATGAGCGCTTTCTCCATTGCCGGAATCAAATCTGCCATCCGTAAATGCTGCCGCACTTGTTCCTCGCCGAGAAAAAGCGTCGTATTCAAGAGCGTGACAGGATTAACAGGATCTGTTGGATTCAAAATTCTTTAATTCAGTAAATCTTGTCCAAGAATTCCGCTGGCTTCCTGGTTTCCTGATTTAATCTATCTCACTTCTGCCGGAAATATGGTAAACTCCGGCGAAGTACGTTAATAAGACGAGCTTCGTTTCATACGCAACCAACCGAAAGGAGTTAAGTAATGCCGATATTTTCATCAAACCGAAAAACCGAGCCGCCGAAGCCGGCAATCGAACCCGAGAGACCAGCCCTTCCTTCGGAACCGTCGAATCGAAGCGCTGTCACGCCGCAATCCGGTGGTGTTCTGTCGAGCGGTGTATCGATTAATGGATCGGTCAAATTTCGGAACGAGCTTCTGATCGATGGGCAGGTGGAAGGAAAAATTAATTCTACTGGCCGGCTCACGATTGGGAAAAATGGCCGTATTCGTGGCGAGGTCAGGGCAAAATCGGTGACCGTGCAGGGGACGGTTAATGGCAATATTTTCGCGGATGAGCGCTGCGAGCTCCTAGCGGGTTGCACGCTGCGCGGCGACATCGAAGCGCCGCGATTCGTGGTTGATGAGAACGCGACGTTTCTCGGCAGCGCGAAAGTCGGAACACCGAAGTGACAATCCCAGGTAACGGCAACCGCGGATTACGCGGATAACGCAGATGATTTGGGGAGCGCGCGTGCCCTAATCGGCGTCCTCGCCCGATTCCTCAATTAATTGTTTCTTCAAATGTTGCCGCGCTGATTTCTTGATCGCGCGCCGCTCCGCCGCGACTGCTTGCTTTTCTGTTTCTCGCTGTCTCCGCGTCCGCTTGTCGATCTCGCCCGGCAAATGCGAAATCTTCGGTCTTCGCGCGCCGACTTTCCGCTCTTTTGGTTTTGCATACGGATCCACGAGTGAACGATGGTTTCTTCTCCAAGTTTTGGAAACTAGAGATCGTCCGCCGAAGTGATATTTTGAGCAAGACTCTGACAGTGAGATGAAGACTGCGTTGACATGCTTGGCTCTCTGCCTGGTGGGCGCGTCTACCCCGAAAGCTTTCGGGGCAGCGGAGAAGGTTTGTTTCATTAAAATCGATGGAGCGATTGGTCCGGCGACGGCGAGTTACATTTCGCGAAGTATCGATGAAGCCCGCGCGCAGGACGCACAATGTCTGATCATTCAACTCAACACGCCGGGCGGCTTGCTCGATTCGACGCAAACGATCGTGCAAACCTTTTTGGGATCTACGACGCCAGTAGTAGTTTACGTCGCTCCGACCGGCGCGACCGCGACCAGTGCCGGTTGTTTCATTACCATTGCCGCAAGCGTTGCGGCGATGGCGCCGGCTACGACCATTGGTGCGGCCCATCCGGTGATGTTGGGCGGTAATCCGACCGGCGGCGAGCAGAAGCCGGACGACACAATGAAGCAGAAGCTCGAGAATTTTTCCGTGAGCTACATCGAGGCAATCGCAGCGAGGCGCCATCACAATGTCGAGTGGGCCAAATCTGCGGTGCGGGAAAGCGCGTCCGTCAGCGCCGAGAAAGCCCTCGAGTTAAAAGTCATCGATTTGATCGCTGCCGATCTCCCAGAGTTGCTAAAGCAATTGAATGGACGCGTGGTGGATGGCAAAACGCTCAAGACCGCGGGCGCAGAGGTCGTGGAGATTAAGATGTCGGCGTCCGAACGCGTCTTTCAAAGGCTTTGGCGGCCCGAGGTCATGTTCATTCTTATGCTCATTGCGATCTACGGAATCATCGGTGAAATGACTACGCCCGGCGCAATCCTGCCTGGTGTGGTTGGCGCGATGGCCTTGATCCTTGCGCTGTATATGGCGGCGATCCTGCCGGTCAACGTGACCGGACTTGTGTTGATCGCGCTCGCACTCATGCTTTTCATCTTTGATGTTTATGCGCCTACCCACGGCATCCTGACGGTGAGCGGAATCATTTCGTTTCTGATCGGCTCGCTCATGCTCTTCAACCGCGCTGATCCACTCTTTCGTTTATCGCTCAACTATATCATTCCGGCGACGCTGGTTACGGCGGCGTTCTTTGTTTTCGTTGTTGGGAAAGGTTTGCGCGCGCAACTTTTGCCGGTGAAGGCCGGAGCGGAAACGATGGTTGGAAAAATGGTGACCGCATTGACTCCAATCGATTCGCGCGGCGGCAAAATTTTCGTTGAAGGCGAGTATTGGAACGCGGTCAGCGATACACCCATCGAAAAAGGCGAAGTAGTGGAGATCGCAGCGGTGCAGGGATTAACTTTAAAAGTAAAAACCAAAGAAGGATAAAGCCATGTCATTCGAAGCACCGTTAAGACTAATTGCTTGGATCATTCCCCTCATCATTCTTGCCGTGATCATCCTACCCCAGATGATCCGCATCCTGCGCGAATACGAACGAGGAGTGATTTTCCGTCTCGGAAAATTACTCGGCGCGAAAGGGCCGGGGCTGATTCTCCTCATCCCGATCGTCGATCGGATGGTGCGAATGGATTTGCGCGTCGTGACCATCAGTGTCGAGCGGCAGGAGGTAATGACGCGGGACAACGTGCCGGTGACGGTCGACGCGGTTGTTTATTTTCGCGTGGTCGATCCGCAAGCCGCGGTGGTGAAAGTGGTGAACTTTCTCCAAGCCACCTCGCTCATCGCCCAGACCACGTTGCGCAGCGTGCTCGGCCAGGCCCCGCTCGATGATCTGCTCTCGCAACGCGAGTCGATCAACCTGAAGTTGCAGGAGATCATCGACCGGCAAACCGAACCATGGGGCGTCAAAGTCACGGCGGTAGAGGTAAAGGACGTGGCGCTGCCCGACACCATGAAGCGTGCGATGGCCAAGCAGGCCGAAGCAGAGCGCGAACGCCGTGCCAAGATCGTCAATGCCGAGGGCGAATTTCAAGCCGCTGAAAAAATGGTGCAGGCCGCCGCGATGATGAGCAAGGAGCCGATTGCGCTGCAACTGCGCTTCCTGCAAACCATGCGCGAGATTTCCAGCGAACACAACACGACGACGTTTCTTCCAGTGCCGATCGATCTGTTCACGCCCTTCATGAACAAGGGCGGGCCACCCAAGCCGTAGGACGAAGAAAACATCCAACGCTCACGTCCAACGGAATTGCATAGATGGAAGAAGCGATGGTCCTCGATCTTGCCGCTATCCGCGCTGCGCATGAGCGCGTTCGTCCGTACATCCATCGCACACCGGTGCTGACGAGCTCGCGGCTGGATGAAGCCAGCGGTGCGCACTTATTTTTCAAGTGCGAAAATTTTCAGAAGATTGGCGCGTTCAAGGCGCGCGGCGCAACCAACGCCGTTTTTTCGCTCGATGATGCGACGGCGCGGCGCGGTGTGGCTACGCATTCGTCCGGAAATCATGGAACTGCGGTCGCGCGCGCGGCGAAACTGCGCGGCATTTCTGCGCACATCGTCATGCCGTCGAACTCGGCCAGGGTGAAAGTCCGAGCGGTGGAGAGCTACGGTGCACAAATCGTGTTTTGCGAACCGACACAGGCGGCGCGCGAGGCCGCCTGCGCGGACGTGATTAAGAAAACCGGCGCGACGTTGATTCACTCGTTCGAGAACGAAGATGTGATGGCGGGGCAGGGGACGGCAGCGGTGGAATTGCTCGAAGACGTTTCCGATGTCGATGTTGTGATGTGTCCGATCGGCGGCGGCGGATTGCTTTGCGGCACGGCTGTCGCGGCGAAGTCGATGCGACCGAAAATCAAAGTGATCGCTGCCGAGCCGGGCAACGCTGACGACGCCGCGCAATCCTTTCACGCGGAGCGTTTGCTTCAGACGGAAAAGAAATTCACGATTGCCGATGGACTGCGAACAAATGTCGGTGCGCCAAATTTTCCGATCATCCAACGTCACGTGGACGACATCGTGACTGTGAGCGAAGAAGCCATTGTTGCTGCGATGCGCACGATTTGGGAGACGATGAAAATCGTTATCGAACCATCGGCCGCTGTTCCGTACGCCGCAATCGTCGCAAACCAGCCTTCGCCAGGCTACGGCTCGGCAGGCAAGATCGACATCAGCGGCCGACGCGTCGGAATTATTCTCACCGGCGGCAACGTCGATCTCGACGCGTTGCCATGGATGCGGTAGCGGCAGTTATTAACCGCGAATTGCGCGAATCGCGCAGATTTTCCGACCTCTGATCTCTGCCTGCCGCGCCGTAGCCTTAACAAAGGCGGGTCCTCTGATTACTTCAGCCAGATTTCGCGCATTGTTTTGCTGGCGAGGATTTCGCGGATATCGAGTCGTTTCACTGCCATATCGGTACGCTCCTTTTCAGGGCCGATGACCCTTTCGATGATCGAGTCCGTCTTTTCGCGCAATCCGTCGAGCGCAGCCATGTTGGCGTACTCGACCATGATGAGGATATTGAAATCCTGCGGACCTGATGCTTCGCCGTTCAAGATTTTATAATCGAGGATAATTTTTCTGTTTTTCTCCTCTTCGTAAACCGGCTTCACCGTTCCGGTGATGGATTTGAGATAGTCATCGCTCAATCCCGACTTCGTTTTGATCAGGGTGAGGACCCAGACTGGCCCTTCAACGTAGGGAGCGCCGGTCTTGTGAGTCGATCTCACCTTCGGATTCGGTCCCAACTGCAGAGTTGCAGTTTCGGTGGGGCTGGCGCTCGCCGTCGGATTGACTGAAACCTCCGGTGCTGAGCTCCCTGTTTGCGCGAGGCAAAAACCGGCGCTGCCAAAAGTTAATGCAGCGATCAAAAATAGTCTCATGTTCGTCATAAGCGCAGCTTGATTTGTGCGCGTGCAACACGCGAGGATATTTTTGGACGAAACCAACAGGATCTAGTTGATTTCCAGGATCCTGCTAATCTTGTAGATCTTGTCTGACTCTAATCTATGAAAAAGAAGTTCTACATTGCAGTCGCATTGGCGGTGTTTGGCTTGGCGTCAGGCGTGGTCGTTGGGCAATCAACCAAGCCCATGATGAAAGCTGTCGTCGTTCACGAGTACGGCGGCCCGGAAGTTTTGAAATTCGAAGATGCACCACGACCGGAGCCCAAGGAAAACGAAGTCCTTATCCGCGTGATCGCAACGGGCGTGAATCCGGTGGACTCTCTTATTCGATCCGGGAAATACGCAAAATTCTTTGGAACGACTCTGCCTTTGATCCCCGGCTACGATATCGCCGGTGTAGTTGAGAAAGCAGGAGCGAGAGTCACCACGTTGAAGATCGGGGACTCGGTTTACGCATATACAATGTGGGGTGGCGGTTATGCGGAATACGCCGTCGCCACTGAAGGAGAGGCCGCCATGAAACCGAAATCGATCAGTTTTGTTGAAGCCGCTGGCGTCCCACTTGCGGCGTTGACCGCGTGGCAAGCGTTAATTGACACCGCAAAGCTAAGTTCCGGTCAAACGGTTCTTATTCACGGCGGCTCCGGCGGGGTGGGGAGTTTCGCAATCCAAATCGCAAAAGCGCGGGGCGCGAAGGTGATCGCGACGGCATCAACGCCGAATCAGGATCTGCTCAAACAACTCGGCTCTGATGTGGCAGTGGATTACACAAAACAAAAATTCGAAGATGTTGCCAAAGATGTCGATGTTGTGCTCGATTCAGTTGGCAAGGACACACTCGAGCGTTCTTATGGCGTGTTGAAAAAAGGGGGATTCATCGCCACGCTCGTCGCCCAGCTCGATCAAGCTGAACTCGACAAGCATGGGATTCACGGCGCATCTATCTCGGTCAAACCGAACGCGGGCGAGCTTTCCGAAATAACGAAACTAATCGATGAGAAGAGGATCAAGCCGATTGTCTCTATCGTGCTCCCGCTGAGCGACGCGGTGAAAGCACAGGAACAGGCCGCGACCCATCACACCCGCGGGAAAATTGTCCTCAAAGTGTCGGAAGAGCCGAAGAGCTGACGCGATCTTCGAACAAATCAGTGCGCAAACCGCGGCAGAGAACGTTTCGTCCTATTTTTAGTGGCTGATGGCTTGCGCGATTTCAGAAATCCGGAACCGCGAATAGGTCGGGGGCGGTCGCTGAATTTCTTCGCCGGCGACACGAACGCTGACGCACGTGTCGCTCGGGTCAATGCCTGCGAACCGATGTTCCCAGTCGGCCCTTGCTGCCTCGAGTAAACGGCGATACTTCCGATCGATCGCTGCCTGCAATCCTTCGATCAGCTCAATCTTCGTTACCGCGACCTCAATAGCCCTGTTTTCTTGCAGCTCCGTGCTCACGCTCAGCGTCCTGAGCAGGAATTAGGCCGGTGGGGGATCAGCGGTCCCGCCTTCAGTCGCCGCGGTGACCTACGGCCTGGTAGGCGGAAGTTGGTCACCGCAAGTCCACCCTTCGGCGGATCAGCGATCTGGGGTCAGCTTAATTGTGAAATTGGTGCTTGGTCCGGGACAGGTTGCCGATGTGGGTAAGTGCGCCGGCGCGAAAGACGTAGCCGCGCAGTTTCCCCGGGTCGCGCTTACTGACAAAAATCCCGCCATCGAGCGAAACCGAACCTGCTGGAATGTGCTCGGCGATTTTTCGCGGCGCTCGGTAGTAGTAACCGATTTTATCAACCGCGTTTAAAGTATATACACCGGCCGGAAAGTGCAGTGTAGCCACGGCGACCTCCGAATAAATCTCGAGATAACGCGGAGCCGGCGAGGCTGCTTCAGCTGGAACGGCTTGAAAATGGCGACCACCGGCGCACGATGCGAGGAGCAGCGCAAGGCTTAAAACGCTGAACCGTTGAGAAGTTGAAGCGTTCAAGCGGCTACGTCGCCTGCCGTTTCGGCAAAACAGACCTGTGGAAATCGGTGTCAATCCCATGGCTTAGATTCTTCAATGTTCTTATCTGTGATATCCGCGTAATCCGCGGTTCCAGCCACTAGTCACTTCTCACTCATCGCCTTTTGTAATGAGCTCGGGTCGTCGAGCAAAATCCATTCGATTACTGAAACGGGCAGGCTGCCGTTCTTAATCAGGTCGTCATGGAATCGGCCGAGTTGGAAGTTGTCGCCTTGTCGATCTTTGTAACGGCCGAGCAGATTCATGATCTGCCATTTACCGATGATGTAGCTGATCTTTTGATGCGGACTTGAGGCCGCGCCGGCGGCTTCACCTTCTGCCGCCTCACGGTCCAGTCCGCCGGTGTCCGTAAAATACTTTACCGCCTGCTCGAAGCTCCACTTGCCGGTGTGCAAATTCACATCGACGCCGATGCGTGCGCATCGATAACGCGCGAGTCGCAAAACTTGTCCCTGCCCGGGCGAGTTGTCCGGATAAAGTCCGGTGCGTGCGAGCATTTCTTCGCCGTAAAGCGCCCAGCCTTCCACAAAAACGGTGTCTTCGTGCTGGCGGCGAATCTCATCGCTCAGATGATTGGCGATCGAGAGCTGCAAGAAGTGTCCCGGAATTCCCTCGTGTCCTAAAATTGGCCGCGGCTCCTCAATCGCAGCGCGAATGTAAAAATTCTTCGACCGCGGATTGTAAGTCGGAATGAAATAGAAACCGGTTGAGTCTTTATCGTAAACGCCGGGCGGATTCATGAACCCACCGGGGCTGGTCGGCTTGAACGCATCCGGCAGCTGCCGAATCTCGAACCGGCCGAGATAATCGGGCAGCGTAACGAGATTATGTTCCTTCAGGAAATTGATGATCTCCTGTTCGCGGCTCTCGTACGCTCTTAGAAAAGATGCCTGATCGGGCGGGATGTTCGCGCTGCGCGCCGGATCGGGATCGGCAAGCTTCGGATTGGAAAGTTGCGCTTCGAGTGCGCGATAACGCGCGAGCTCGACGCGCCCGATCATTTCCACTTCGCGCGCATCGAGCGGCAAGAGCAGGACATGTTTAAGGTAATAATTGTAGTTCGCTTCGCCCATCGGCGCGAAGTCCACCATTTTTGGCAGGCGCTTCTCCAATTCGTCCGCATAACCGTGTAATGCGGCCACCGCAGCGTCGCGCGCTTTGACCAGTTCCTCGTGCTCGTTAGACGCAAGATCGACATCCAGCGCCATCAAACTGTTGTTCAGGAGCGGATCGATCGAGCGTGCGGATTGAATGGCGAGCTGGGAGTAGAGTTTTACTGGATTTTGTAGATTGCCCAGCCCTTGCTTGAGTAGCGCGGGCATTTGTTTGAGGCGCGCAGTTGCCGCGACCGCGCGTTTCCGGGGCGTATCGTATTCCTTTTTCAGCAACGAAAAAATCGCGTTCGTGCATTCGCCGACATAAACCTCAGGATTCGTCCGCTCGAATTTGAGCACGCGATCTTCGAAATCGACCCGCTCGAGTTGAGCGCGGAATACGATCGCGTCGATCCGCTCGTCCTTCGGCCAAGTGTCGATCTTCATCGCGCGCACTTTGTCAAGCAGCCGGCGCACATGCTGGGCGCGTTCCGCGATTTTCGCAGGCGAATAATCGGTCAGCCGATCGTCCCAAGTGTGCAGACCGGCGTCGCTGCTGCGCACCGGATAATTTTCGTTGCGCCAGGCGTAATAATCTTCCGCTAGTTTATGGAGTTCAGCGATGTTCATGCTCGTGCTCTTGCTCGTGATCGTGCCCGGAGCAACGCTCGGCGCCGTCCTAGTAATCAACGCTTTCTTTGTCATATCGGATTGCGAACCCGGCGTCGGTTGCGCGTGAACTGACACCCAGGCGATAACGATTGCTGCTGCCAAGAGTATCTTCGATTTCACGAGGTCGATCTTAACGGTTCGGGCTGAACGAGAGAAAGCGTAATCGCCAGCGCGAAACAAAAAACGCCACAATTCGCTTGTCCGAAACCGAATTCGGATTTATCTCAGCGCCAGGCAATGGAGTTTGCCTTCCTCGCCTGAGGCGGGGAAAACTGCGCTGACTGTTTTCAGAGCTAATGACTCCTAGATGCGCGGAAACGCGTTTCGAGGAGTTTTTTTATGTCTAGCCAGCTCAGTCTGTTAAACGCAACGCGTTTGGTTCTCGGGACGACGTTTTCACACGCATCGATTTTCCTGTCAGCTTCAAAGAAAGAAAGGAATAGCTATGTTTCAAAATATCTGGTTCGTGGCAGCGCTGTGGATGGGACTCGCACTCTGCGCGAGCCTCGTTTCCATCTGGGCAGGCATTTCCGTCGCGCTGATTGAAATTCTGGTTGGCGCAGTTGCCGGGAACGTTCTCCATCTCACTGCGAATACGGAGTGGATCAACTTCCTGGCCATGCTTGGTAGCGGCGTGCTCACGTTCCTGGCCGGCGCGGAAATCGATCCGGTCTCGCTCAAAGCAAACTTGCGCGCCAGCCTTTTGATTGGCGTAATTTCATTCGCAGTGCCATTTGCCGCTTGCTGGCTCTTCGCGCAGTTCGTTCTCGGCTGGTCGTTGCATCAGGCGCAAATCGCCGGGATTGCGCTTTCGACCACTTCGGTCGCGGTCGTCTATTCTGTGATGATCGAAGGTGGATTCAGCGATACGGCCATGGGCAAAATGATTCTGGCGGCGTGTTTTATCACCGATCTTGGAACGGTGCTTGCACTGGGCGGACTGTTCGCGAACTACAATCTTTGGCTGCTTGTCTTTGTGGTTGTGACGTTGATCGTGCTGTGGTTCATGCCGAGATGGACGCAATCGATCATCACGCGATTGGGCGCAACGCGAGTAAGCGAGCCCGAAGTAAAATTCATTTTCTTCGTTCTCTTTTTTCTCGGCGGCCTCGCGACCACCGCAAAAAGCGAAGCGGTTCTCCCGGCATATCTGGTTGGCCTTGTCATTGCCGGCGTTTTCCTTCGCGATAAAACGCTCGTTCATCGCATGCGGAGCATCGCGTTTGCCGTGTTTACGCCATTTTATTTCATCAAAGCCGGCCTCTTCGTCGCGGCGCCGGCGATTTGGTCCGGGCTGGCGATAATCGGCGCGCTTCTGCTTTTGAAAATGCTGACGAAAATCAGCGGCGTTTTTCCGCTCGCACGGCTGCATTACATGCGCATGCGGGAGGCGAGCTACACGACGCTGCTCATGGCGACTGGTCTGACCTTCGGCACGATCTCGGCGCTATTTGGATTGCAGAATAAGATCATCGACCAGCAGCAATACACCGTTCTGGTGAGTGTCGTGATCTTGAGCGCGTTTGTGCCCACGCTTTTCGCGCAGAAATTTTTTCAACCAAGTAAGGATGCAATGCACGCGTGGGGTCGCCTTTATCGTCGTCGGCTTGGCGTGCAATCGATCGAAGACGCAGATGAAGAAATCAACCGGCGCGTCGATTGAATTGAGCGAGAACCACCACCGCAGCATTTCGATCACGCTGCAACTGGTGGACAAGGCTCTGTGCGAATGGGACGACTGGACGAAAGGGAAACTGCGCGTCGGCGTAATGTATCGCCAGAGCGACACGTTTTCGCCGGAGCAGAAGAACGAGCTGCGCAATAAGATCGACAGGATTCGTCAGCTGATGACGCAAATGCGTGACGATCTGCAACTGGAGACCGGCGTTATCGCCACTGTACATTCAATGTTCGGGCAAGCGGGGGTGCTTTGGGAAATGTTGGCCGAACTCAATGGCCGCGCGTTGCAAAAAAGTGGAAAAGTTCCGGAGGACCTCACACGCTATCTCGATCCGATCGGCGAACAACTCGCGGCTGAAATGAACGAAATCGCGCGACTGTTTTCGCAACCGACCTCGACCCCGCTCTGATCGTGATGCGACACAAGTCGTGACAAACCTTTCCATCGGTTTGAACTCGACCGGTTTTACAACTGCCTCTACCGTCGAATGCCAGCATCGCGAACGTGAAGCTTCTCGGAATCATCGGTGGGGTCGGGCCGGAAAGCACGGTTGAATATTACAAGAACATTATCGCGCTCTATCGCGAACGACGGCGCGACGGCAGTTATCCGCACTTCATCATTAATAGCATCGATTTAAAAACGGGACTCGATTTCATGGCCGTTAACAACCTCGCCGGGATGGCTGATTATCTGGTCGAGGGAATCGGCAAACTCGCGCGCGCCGGCGCAGACTTCGGGCTAATCGCGGCGAACACTCCGCATATCGTCTTCGACGACGTCGCCCCCAAGTCGCCGATTCGGTTGATCAGTATTGTCGAAGCTACCTGCGCCGCGGCAAAAACGCGCAAGATGAGACGATTAAGTTTGTTCGGTACGCGCTACACCATGCAGGGAACTTTTTATCAGAAAGTTTTCTCGCGAGAGGGAATCGAGCTCGTCGTCCCCGAAGCGCGGGATCAGGATTACATCCATGACAAATATTTGACTGAATTAGTTCCTGGAAAATTTCTGCCCGAGACGCGCGCCGGACTGCTTGCAATTGTCGATCGTTTGAAAGCCAGGATCGACATCGACGGCGTTATCCTCGCCGGAACGGAGCTGCCACTCATTCTGCGGGACGAATCGCACAACGGAATTCCATTCCTCGACACCATGAAAATCCACGCCGAAGCTGCGGTCGCTGAGATGTTGTCATAAATGACGCAATGAATCGATCCCCGGGGAAAATCGTCGGAGCGATATTGTTGGCCTGGTTCTGCTTTGCGCTGGCGATCGGAGTCGGCGGTTCGTTTCGCAACGCCGGCGCACCAGTTGCAGCACTGACAATCTGGACGCTGGCGGCCCTTGCATTACTTGCAGGTTGGAAAATTCGTCTGTTCCGAGACTGGGCCACGACTGTCGATCTGCGCGTACTCATCGCGCCGCATCTCCTGCGATCTGTGGGGATTTACTTTCTGATTCTTGGCCGACGCGGCGCCTTACCGGGAATGTTTGCCAAACCGGCCGGCTTCGGCGACATCGCAGTCGCGAGCATCGCGGTGGTCCTTCTCGCCGCGCCCAACATTCCGTCATGGCAAACGCTCCTGCGCATTTGGAACTTCTTTGGCTTCATCGACATCGTCTTTGTCGCGTTCAGCGCGCTTCGGAGCGGCTTGCAAGACTGGCAATCGATGGCCGCGTTGCGTTCCCTCCCGCTTAGTTTGCTCCCAACATTTCTCGTCCCACTCATCATCGCCTCGCATGTTTTGATCTTTGTCCGGCTGACTGCGCCCGACGCGCTCGCAACAAAAATCTGAATGAAACGTGTCACTGGAGCGACCGCGGACCTGTAGCAAGAAATGTTGAGGCGCTTTTGGAATTGGTTGCCGGTGATCGTGCGCGCAATCATTGTCGGCGAGCTAGTTGTTGATATCGGCGGGATTGTGCCGCCGCTGGCAATCATTGCTAATCTTCGCACTACTCCGCGAGTGCCGTGGATGATTTTGGTTACTGGGCTATGGCTTTGGATTTTCTGGTGGTACTTGCGCGGAGGCGGGTGGCCTCAGCAAACCGCAGAATCGCGGTGTCGCAACTTGCGCGGAGAGTCTTTATCGGGCCGAGCGTGGGGCTGGGCTTTGCTGGCCGGAAGCCTTGCTATCGCGAGCACTTTGTCGCTGGGATTCGTCACCGTTCGCCTGGCCAATGTTTCGCGGGACGCATTCGCCGCGCCGATCAACTTGTCAAACTATCCGTTGGTTACTGTGATATGCGCAATCGCATGTATCAGTGCGACTGCGGGCGTTGTGGAAGAAGCTGGCTTTCGCGGCTATATGCTTTCGCGTGGCGATCTTGCTCTCCGGCTTCATGTTTTTTCTCGATCACCACTTCAGCCATAACTACGCTACGTTCGCTTTTCTTCCGTTTTTTCTCGCGATTAGCACGGTGCACGGACTGTTAGTTAAATGCAGCGGGTCAATTCAGCCTTCGGTTGCTCTGCATGCGGTCGCCGATTTTATTGTCATTCCGATTTTATACGGACTCGTTGGATCATTCTCTGTGGCGCCGATCTCCGAAACTGGATTCGACTCCCATTTTGCAATAAGCATCGCCCTGGTGATCCTTTTCGGCATTGGCTCGGTCCTGCCGTTCCAACGTTTGGCAGCGGCGCGTCGAGAGCAGGGCACAGTTACGCTTTGAGTCGATTTTCTTTATGACCATGACGACACTAGCTGTTTTAACCGTTGCCATGGCATTGACCGAAGAAAAGATCGACAACCCGAAGCTCCGATACGCTGCCATCGGTGATTCGTATTCGATTGGCGAAGGTGCTACTCCTAATGAATCATGGCCCGCGGTGTTGACGCGGCATTTGAACGCGCAAGGGCTGCATATCGATCTTGTCGCCAATCCGTCGCGAACCGGTTGGACAACTAAAGAGGCAATCGATCGTGAGTTACCGATCTTTCGCGATTCGCAGCCGAACTTCGCCACGTTGCAGATCGGAGTAAACGATTGGGTGCAAGGGATCGACGAAGCCGCGTTTCGGAAGCACTTCGTCTTCCTCGTCGATCAAATGCTCCAAGTCCTCCCAAACAAGAAACGATTAGTCATCGTCACGATTCCGGATTTTGGAGTGACTCCAACCGGACCACGCTACGCGCGCGGTCGCAATATTTCGGAAGGACTAACCCGCTTTAATCAAATCATCGCTGAAGAAGCAAAGAACCGCAGCTTACGAGTTGTCGACGTTTTTCCACTTAGCAAGAAGATGGGCACAGATCCATCGTTAGTAGCCAAAGATGGCTTGCATCCTTCGGCAAAGGAATACGTCGAGTGGGAGAAAATTATTCTTCCGGCTGCGCTAGAGTTGCTGACGACACACTAACTTCTGGCCGCTGAACTGGGCGGTGAGGGTTTCGAACCCCCGACCCTCTCGGTGTAAACGAGATGCTCTACCGCTGAGCTAACCGCCCGCTTATTACGTTCGCAGGAATCGCGCCCGCATTTTACACGTTGCTGAGACGCGGGCAATGCGGCAAAAGGATTATTCCGATGAGCCAACACTATTTCGAAGATCTCAAAGCCGGCGACCGATTTAGTTCGGGCAAATACGTAGTGACCGAAGAAGGAATCATCGCTTTTGCGCGCGAGTTTGACCCGCAACCGTTTCATCTCAATCCAGCCAAGGCGAAACAGACAATTTTCGAAGGTTTGATCGCCAGCGGCTGGCATACCGCGGCGATCACGATGAGGCTTCTTGTCCAGACGTTGAATTTTGCCGAAGGCCCAATCGGACTGGGTGTCGATGAGTTGCGCTGGCCGAATCCAGTTCGACCGGGAGACTCGCTCGAGGTCGAAACCGAGATTGTCGAGTTACGCAAGTCGCGCTCGAAGCCAAACTATGGAGTGATCCGGTTGCAGAACGTGACACGGAACCAGCGTTCTGAAATTGTGCAGACGATGACGGCGGCGGCACTTGTGTCGAGGCGCAAGCTCTAAGTTTACAGTGCTAGAGATACTCGCGACGAGAACCTCCCTGAAGCGAAGTATACCGTCCAAGTAAGTTATACTTGCTTCCGCGCAGACTTTACTCTATCGGAAAGCTGATATGGACCTATCACTCAGAGAACTTGAACAAGCAGTTGGGATCCGGCGGCAGATTAACGCGCTGGAAAAACGTTACGCTAATTTGTTTGGTGGCAAAACAGGCGCACCACCAAAAGGTGCACGCCGGGGACGAAGGATGTCCGCCACAGCCCGAGCCAAGATCGCGGCCGCAGCCAGGGCGCGCTGGGCGCGCATCAAAGGAAAGGGCGGCGCAAAGCCAGCGAAAAAAGGTCCGCGCCGAAAAGGCGGACTTACCGCAGCCGGCCGGAAAAAACTTTCCGACATGATGAAAGCTCGCTGGGCGGCGAGACGGAGAGCTGGGCGAAGATAAAATCGCGAGCGCGATTTTCAGCGGCTGAGTAATCGCATCATTGCTTCGGGATAACGCGATCCGGCGAAAGCCTCCTTGGGCGCAATTTCGTCGATCCGCGCCATGTCATCGCTCGTAAGATGGACATCGAGCGCGCCGACGTTTTCCTGCAAGTATTTGCGACGCTTGGTGCCGGGGATTGGCACGACGTGGTCGCCTTGCGCCAGGACCCAGGCCAGCGCCAGTTGCGCCGGGGTGCAGTGCTTTTCAAACGCAATCTGTTCGACCCGCTTTACGAGATCGAGGTTGCGCTGAAAATTTTCGCCCTGAAAACGTGGCGTTGTTCGACGATAATCATCCTGGGGTAAGTCATCCGGCGTCCGAATTTTCCCAGTGAGGAATCCGCGGCCGAGCGGACTGTAGGGCACGAAACCGATTCCAAGCTCGCGGCAAACACCAAGAACTTCGTCTTCCGGATCGCGAGTCCAAAGCGAATATTCCGATTGCAGCGCCGTCACCGGATGAATGGCGTGCGCCCGTCGGATTGTTTCGGCGTTGGCTTCGGATAAGCCGAGAAAACGCACCTTACCCTCGCGCACCAGCTCCGCCATTGCGCCAATTGTTTCTTCGATCGGCGTGTTCGGATCGACTCGATGCTGATAATATAGATCGATTACATCGACATTGAGCCGCCGCAGACTTCCTTCGCAAGCCTCTCGCACGTAATCGGGCTTTCCGCTGATGCCGCGAAATTCCGGCTTGGTCGGATCGCGTAAGATTCCGAACTTTGTTGCGATCACAACTTGGTCGCGACGTCCTTTGAGCGCACGGCCGAGCAATTGTTCGTTGGTGTGCGGACCGTATACGTCCGCCGTATCGAAGAAAGTGATTCCCAGTTCGAGCGCGCGATGGATTGTGGCGAGCGATTCGTCGTCATCGCGGCCCCCGTAAAAATCGGACATTCCCATGCAACCAAGGCCGAGCGCGGAGACAACCGGCCCGCCGTGTCCGAGCTTGCGTTGTTTCATATCTTTCCGACCCAGATGTGCGGCGCGTATTCTTCCCAGCGGTGGCGAATAGCACAAAACTCCGCTTCGCTCAGCGGGCCGGCCTCGAGCAATTTCGCATTTTGCTCCCATCGCTCCGGGTTCTTTGTCCCAACGATGGCAGTGTGAACCCCCGGCACGCTTAGGGTAAAGCGCAGCGCAATTGAAATCGTCTTTTCCAGATCGCTGTTGCGAAGAAAATCGTAGTTCAATTTTTGCAACCGTTGCCAGTATTCGTGATGATAAGAATCCATCGGGCGATGCCCGGTTTTCCAGGCCGCGTTTGCGAGCGGCCTTTTTGCGATCACGCCCATGTTTTTTTCCCGAGCCAGCGGCAGCGTGAGATCAATCGCTTCCTGATCGGCGATGTTGACGGAAGTTTGCAGGGTATCGAACGCGCCGCATTCGACCGCAAAATGGGCCGCCCGGCTGTCGCCACTGTAGCCGATGTAGCGGGTGTAGCCCTTTTCCCGCGCCGTTTGCAGCGCCGTGATCACTTCGCCTTTGCGCAACTCCGATTCCGAACAGCTGTGCAATTGCACGATATCGAGGCGATCGGTTTTCAAGCGCTGCAGACTTCGCTCGATGCCTTGGAGGATGGAATCGCGCGACCAATTCGCGGCGCTCTCCATCCCGTGCGGATGCCCGCATTTGGTGAAGAGATAAAATTCGCCGCGCCGGTCGCTAACCGCGTTGCCAATCAGTTCTTCGCTCCCGTAATAACATTCCGCCGTGTCGATCACGTTGAGTCCGGCATCGAGCGCGCCGTTCAGCAGCTTGGCGACCGTGTCGGTGGACGCTTTTTCATAACCGATCTCCGCGCCGCCAAATCCGACCACGGAGACAAGCATGTCCGTTTTTCCAAGTTGCCGTTCTTCCATTGTCGTTGGAATCAACCGCGGATTACGCGGATGTACACGGATAAACGCAAAAGAAATCTGTGCAATCCGCGATCTCCGCGGTCAGAACGAAAGCCGCGTTCTGCCTTTGCCGCGCTCGATCCGGCCAATCCGTTTCGCGCGCAAGATCGACATCGTGCGGTTCGCGTCGCGCTCGGATACGATTGCGACCATCCCGATGCCCATGTTGAAAACCTGGTACATCTCCCGGAGATCGACATCTCCATTTTGCTGCAAAGTTTGAAAAATCTGCGGCACCCGCCAGCTTTTCGTCTCGATCACGGCGTCGCAATTCTTCGGCAAAATGCGCGGCAAATTATCGATCAACCCACCGCCGGTGATATGGGCGAGGCCTTTGATCATTCCGACCGGTACTCTTGCGAGCAGTGGCCGATAATTCTTGTGCACCCGCAATAGCTCCTCGCCGACTGTGATTGTCGATCCTGGCAGCCGCGAACCAACTTTGAGCCGCATCTTCTCGAACAAAATTTCGCGGGCAAGCGAATATCCGTTTGTGTGCAGACCGTTCGAGCTTAGACCAAGTACGGCATCGCCAGCTTTGATCTTGCGACCGTCGATGATTTTTTCCTGATCAACCACGCCGACGACGCAACCGGCAAGATCGTATTCGCCTTCGGCATAGATGCCAGGCAGCTGCGCGGTTTCGCCCCCGATCAGGGCGCACCCGGCACGCCGACAGGCGCGGGAAAATCCGCGCAGGAGTTGATCGAAAACGCGGGAATATAGCTTCTCGCAGCCGATGTAATCGAGAAAGAAAAGAGGCCGGGCGCCGAGCACGGCGATATCGCTCACGCAATGATTCACTAAATCGGCGCCGACCGTGTCGTGCTTGTTCATCGCGAAAGCGATTTTTAATTTTGTGCCGACACCGTCGATGCTGGCCACCAAAACCGGGTCGCGCATGTTGCCAAAGTTCGCGCGGAACAAACCGCCGAAGCCGCCAATTTTGCCGAGCACTTGCGGGCCATGGGTTTGCCTAACGAACCGTTCGATGCGGCGTTTGAGCCGATTGCCAAGATCGACATCTACGCCCGCGGACGCGTAAGCCTTTCTCGTTCTGTCCGCGGGTTTCACACGATGTTGTGCCAATTACTTCAGGATACGTCTGCAGGCGAAATGACGAATCCGAATGTCGAATTACGAAACAATCAGCAAACGAGATCCGGCTCCTGCGCTTCGGGCTTGGTCATTCAAATCACTTCAGGTCTGCGAACAATGTCGGATGGGTTTCCTGATCGGCGAGGGCTTTGGCGCGCGCGTCGCGTTTTTCCATGATGAATTTGTCGAGCGCAGGATCGACGGGGAGGGGATAATTGCCGTTGAAACAGGCGAGGCAGAATTCGTTCACCGGTTTTCCGGTGGCCCGGACCATTCCTTCCACGTCGAGGTAGCCGAGACTGTCCACACCGAGATATTTGCGGATTTCTTCCATCGACATTTGGTTGGCGATGAGTTTTTGCGGATCGGGAAAATCGATGCCGTAATGACAGGCAAACCGATGCGGCGGGCAGCTCACTCGCATGTGCACTTCCTTGGCGCCGGCCTCGCGCAGATTTACGACCCGCGCCCGCGCGGTTGTGCCCCGCACAATCGAGTCATCGATCACCACGACGCGTTTTCCGGCGACCATTTCTTTGATTAAGTTCAATTTTACCCGGACATCGAAATCGCGGATGAGCTGGCTCGGCTGCAAAAATGTGCGCCCGATGTAGTGATTGCGCACGAACGCGTGCGCGTACGGAATTTTGAGTTCCTCGGCGAAACCAAGCGCGGCATAATTGCCCGAGTCCGGGACAGGGACCACGATGTCCGCTTTGACCGGAAATTTGCGCGCGAGTTCGCGTCCCATTTCAGTTCGGACTTTGCCGACGTTTACTCCGCCGATGATGCTGTCGGGACGTGCGAAATAAACGTACTCGAACATGCAGAAGGCCGGCTGCTGCGGCGCAAATGGAAATTCAGATCGAAGGCCGTTTTCGTCGATGATCAGCACTTCGCCCGGCTCGATTTCACGAATAAGTTTTGCGTGGATGAGATCGAGCGCGCAGGTTTCGGAAGCGAGCACGTAGGCATCGTCGAGTTTGCCTAATGAGAGTGGCCGCCAGCCGAACGGATCGCGCACTGCGATCAATTCGCGCTCGCTCATGATCAGAAGCGAGAACGCGCCCTCGATTTGGCGCAACGCCGCCAGCACGTTGCCGCCGTTGTCCGAAGGTTGAGCTAGCAAATGCAAAATGATCTCGCTGTCGGCGGTTGTTTGAAAAATGGAACCTTTGCGTTCGAGTTCATCGCGCAAAACGTCCGCGTTGATCAAATTGCCGTTGTGCGCAATCGCCATTTGTCCGCGCACGCAATCGACCACAAAGGGTTGCGCGTTCTTGATCGTGCTGGTGCCAGTCGTGGAATAGCGCGTGTGCCCGAGCGCGCGGGTGCCTTTCAATTTTTCCAGCTCAGCTTGACCAAAAACCTGCGAGACCAGGCCCATGCCTTTGTGAACCAGAAACGATGTGGCCGGGCCGTTGCTGGTGACGATGCCGGCGCTCTCCTGCCCGCGGTGTTGGAGCGCGAACAGGCCGTAGTAGGTCAGCACCGCTGCGTTCGAATGACCGAACACGCCAAAAAGACCGCACTCATGCTGCGGGTAGGCCTCGGCCTCGGTTGGCTCGGCGATGTCGATCTTGTCTGGAGAGATCACACTAAATAATCCACCAAATCGCGCGAGGTTCAACGAATCGTTCCAGACTAATTACACAACGGTACGCAGCAGCGGCAACAACTCATTCGTGCACAGCGCGCCACACAAATGCCTGCATTGTGCTTTCTACGGGTGCCGCGCCGGAGCGCTGCGCGATCTCTTCACTCACGGCTTTGATTACGTCGTCTATCTCTACGCCGCGCTCCTGAATCGCCGTAGAAGCAGGATTCCCACGGACCAAACCGATTGCGAACTCGGCCGCTGATGGGCTACGGCACGGTAGCGCGACAAACGACGCCTCGACCGCTTTGAAGCCTGCTCTTTCTAACAGCCCTCGAATCAAGTCGGCATCGTAAAAGCCAAACGGCAGCTCGTAAAAATTTGGCGGATCATGCTTAAAAAATGTGGCGATCGTTTTATGAGCGATCCAGCCGAACGGATTGCGCTCCATCGAATCCCACACGTTAAACAAAAGCACGCCTCCCGGCCTGAGGACGCGATACGATTCGCGCATTGCCGATTCCTTATCAGGAACGAACATCAAGCCGAACTGGCAAACGACCGCGTCGAACGAACCGTCTGGAAACGGAAGACTGGCGGCGTCGGCTTCTCGCCATTTCAAGTTCTCGTTCGCGGCGAATTTTGCCTGCGCAAGCGCCAGCATCCCAGGGTTGAGGTCAGTGGCAATGAGTCGCACCCCTGGAGCAAGACTGTCGCGCAGCTGGCGCGTGAGAATGCCTGTGCCGCAGGCCAATTCCAGAACATCCTTGGGCTGGTGGCGCTTTAAGCGCGCGGCAATATCCCGGGCGAATGGCTCGAAGAGAACTGGACCCAAATAGCGATCATAGTTCTCAGGAATCGAGCCTTCGAAGATGACGTTTGGATCGCGTTTCACAAACTCGGGATGCGTTCAGTGGAATCAGACTCCACCGCGCGCCGAATTGTGTTCCACCAGTCGTCGTAAAGATCGGCAACCGGCCAGCGGAAATCTTCGCCGCTCGCTTGGATTCGCAATTCGTCGCCGCCGACGTGACCGAGTGTCTGGAACAGAACACTGTGTTTCCGCAAGGTCGACATCGCCCTTTCTAGATCGTTAGGCGAAATGGAAATGATGATCCGCGACTGCGATTCGTTGAACAAAGTGGCGCAAGTTTCCAACTCGCGATCTTCGTTGGTTCGCAAGCCGGAAGCTTGCGTCACAGTAATGTCGGCGCCGAAAAGCTTTTCGGGATTGAAGCAGCATTCCGCGAGGGCGACGGCGAGACCGCCTTCGCTGCAATCGTGCGCGCTTTTCACCAAACCTTCCCGGATTAAATCGCGCACGGCATTTTGAATTTTGATTTCGTGCGCAAGATCGACATGAGGTGGTGGGCCGATCTTTTTTCCGTGGCAAACTTTCAGGAATTGCGAGCCGCCGAGTTCATCTCCAATTTCGCCCACGAGAATGATCGCGTCGCCGGCACTCTTAAACCATTGCGTCGTGATATACCTTTCGTCATCGATCAAGCCGACCATCGCGACTGTGGGTGTCGGATCGACCACACCGGCCGGGCTCTCATTATATAGAGAGACGTTGCCGCCCGTGACCGGGGTGCCGAAAGCGCGGCAGGCCTCTGCAATTCCTTCGACCGCTTCCCGCAATTGCCAAAAGTTTTCCGGCTTGTAGGGATTGCCGAAGTTTAAGTTGTCGGTCACAGCGAGCGGCTTTGCGCCCGAGCAGGTGAGATTGCGCGCGGCCTCGGCGACGGCTATTTTGCCGCCTTCCCGCGGATCGAGCCAGCAGTAGAGTGAATTGCAATCTGTCGTGGCCGCTAAAATTTTGTTCGCATATTTGACGTGAAAGACCGCTGCATCTGAACCCGGTTTCACCACCGTGCCGGTGCGAACCGTATGATCGTATTGCCGATAAACCCAGTTCTTCGACGCAATCGTCGGATCGCGCAGCAACTGACGGAGCGCTTGAATTGTGGGGCAAGTTTCCAACTTGCCATCCAATAATTCTCGCAAGTTGGAAACTTGCGCCACCTTTGGAGCTTTCGCTTCGCGGGAGTAGAGCGGCGCTTCTTCGGCGAGCGGTTTCGCCGGAATTTCGGCTGCGATCGAGCCGTTGTTGCGCACGCGCATCATCCCGTCACCGGTCACGCGGCCGATTTCCGCGCAGGGCACGTCCCATTTTTCAAAAACTTCGCGGACGACGTTCTCTTTTCCGTGCTTGGCGATTATCAGCATACGTTCCTGAGATTCGCTGAGCAAAATTTCGTAGGGCGTCATGCCAGGCTCGCGCTTCGGGACTTTTGCGAGATCGATCTCGATGCCGCTGCCGCCGCGACTGGCCGTTTCGCAAGTCGAACAAGTCAGGCCGGCTGCGCCCATGTCCTGAATTCCCGCGACCGCGTCGCGCGCCAGAAGTTCCAGACACGCTTCCAGCAAAAGTTTTTCCTTGAACGGATCGCCGACTTGCACGGCGGGGCGATCTTCGCGGGATTCCTCAGTCAATTCGCGCGACGCGAACGCTGCGCCCGCCAAACCGTCGCGGCCTGTCTCCGCGCCGACGTAAAAAACGGGATTGCCGATGCCACGCGCTGCGCCGCGAGCGATTTGATCGTGACGTAGCACACCGAGGCAAAAAACATTGACCAGCGGATTGCCCTCGAAGCTTTCGTCAAAATAAATTTCCCCGCCGATGGTGGGGATACCAATACAATTGCCGTAGTGTGCAATTCCGGAGACGACGCCGGTAAAGAGGCAGCGGTTGGTTGCAATTGCGGATTGCTCTTCTTTCCGGTTTGCGGTGTCCGGTTTCCGATATTGTGTAATTGGGCCAAAACGCAGCGAGTTGAGGCAAAATTCCGGCCGCGCGCCCATCGTGAAAATATCGCGAATGATCCCACCCACGCCCGTAGCCGCTCCTTGAAACGGCTCGATTGCGCTGGGATGATTGTGGCTCTCGATCTTGAACGCGATCGCCCAGCCATCGCCAATATCGACCACTCCCGCGTTTTCTTCGCCGGCTTTGACGAGGATATTCGGCCCGCAGTTCGGCAATTTTCTCAGCTCGCGCCTGGAGTTTTTGTAGGAGCAATGCTCGCTCCACATCACGGAGAAAATGCCGAGCTCAGTGAAGTTGGGCTCGCGGCCGAGAATCTTTTTGATCCGCTCGAATTCTTCCGGCGTGAGGCCGTGTTTCGCCACAACTTCGGGCGTTACCGGAGGATCGACAATCGTACTTGGCATCGAAAGCGTCACGTTAGCCAATGTGTGCGCACCCTCAACTGGCGAAGGCTTTCAGGGCCATCGCACAAATGTGAAAATAGGTCGAATACGGCCCTGCCCAAGGCAGTCAAACAAGGAAAGGGCCGCTTTTCGCAAAAGGGCCGCGCCTTGGCTCAGGGGCCCAGGCGTCAGAGTTCAAAACAAAAAGGAAGGAAAATGAAAAAGAGTATCCTTACACTGGCTTGCGCGCTGATTGCGCCTTTGGCGTTCGCGCAGACGAGCACAACGACGACAGAACAAACAACCAGCACAAATCCGGCGACGTCGACAACGGAAACTACGACGACCTATTCCGCTGGCACAGTCAGCACCTACGAACCCGGAAAGACGATCGTAGTTAAAAGCGACCAAGGTCCGGTGAGCTTCGCTCTCGGCACGGCCGCGCGCATCATTGACGGCGCGGGCAGGATCGTCACAGCACCGCTACGGAGCGGTCAAAAGGTGAAGGTTTATTACACCGGCACCGGTGAAAATCGCGTGGTTGAACGCGTTATGGTGGACGAAGACTAAGCGAAACGAATTCGCAAACTCAAAGCCGCAGGGTTGGACAATCCTGCGGCTTTTCTGTTTAAGCTTGGAGGGACGCGCGCTGTCGCGTCCCCTAAAATTTGGGACATGACGGCGCATGTCCCTCCATATTTGCGTTTCGGGCGCAAATCGCAGAACATTGACGCGATGGCTTTTGATCTGAAAGAAGTTGTTGCAGCGCGGCTGGGTGAAAATTATCAGCTGCATGAGCGGCACTTGAATCGAACGCTGGTTGCGGCGCAGCGCGTTATCGGTTTCGACAAGGTGTATGCGCGGGCCGAGGGCGCGTACCTCTACGACATGGATAACCGGCCGTACCTCGATTTCTTGAGCGGCTACAGCGTCTTCAATATTGGGCGGAATCATCCCGTGGTGAAACAAGCGATTCGCGATGTGCTCGATCTCGATCTGCCAAACATGGTGCAGATGGATTGCTCGCTCTTAAGCGGATTGCTCGCGGAAGCAATCACGAAACGGACTCCGCCGTATCTCGATGCTGTTTTCTTTTGCAACTCCGGCACCGAAGCGATGGAAGGCGCGCTGAAATTTGCTCGCGCCGCAACTGGACGGAAGCGCGTGGTCTCGCTCGCTAGCGCGTTTCACGGCCTGAGCCTTGGCTCGCTCTCGCTGATGGGCTGCGAAAGTTTCACCGAAGGTTTTGGCCCGCTGATGGAAGGCTTCGACGCGCGGGTGCCGATCGACGATATCGATGAGTTAGATCGACAATTACGCTCGCGCGACGTGGCGGCGTTCGTGATTGAGACGGTACAGGGCAAAGGCTGCCAAACGCCCAAGACCGATTTTTTTGTGCGCGCACAGGACCTTTGCCGCAAGTACGGGACACTGCTGATTTCGGACGAAGTCCAAACTGGACTCGGACGTACCGGGAAAATGTTTGGCTTCCAGCACTGGGATCTGGAGCCGGACATCATCACGCTGGCGAAAACGCTGAGCGGCGGCTACGTGCCGTGTGGCGCAATCGTGGCCCGGCGCGATATTTATCAAAAGACATTCTCGCGGATGGACCGCTGCGTTGTTCACTCAACGACATTCGGCCGCAATAATCTGGCGATGGCCTGCGGGCTAGCTGCGCTGGAAGTGATCGATAAAGAAAACTTGATCGAAAATTCCGCGAAAATGGGCGCGCGGCTCATGGAAAAGATCGACATGCTGCGAGCGAAACATTCTTTCATCAAAGAAGTGCGCGGGAAAGGGCTCATGATCGGGATCGAATTTCACGAGCCGCAGGAATTCAAGTTGAAGATGGCGTGGAAACTTCTGCACAAGATCGACAAGGTGCTTTTTGCACAGATGATCGTGACCCAAATGTTGAGCAAGCATCGCATCCTTACCCAAGTCGCCGGGCACGCGATGGACGTGATGAAAATTCTGCCGCCGCTCATCATCGGCGAGCGCGAGATCGACATGTTCGTAAGCACGCTCGATGAAGTGCTGACCGAATGTCGCAAATTTCCCGGGCCGATGTGGGAACTGGGAAACAATTTCGTGCGCGCGGCACTTGGTTCGAAGCGCGCGGTCGAAACGAGGCCTACGGTCTCGGCTTAGGTTTTGGCTAATCGGCTCTGCCATTTTCGATTGGCGATCGATGTTTGCGGGCTTACGTTGAAGCCATCCACGGAGCATTCCCGCCTGTTTAACCAGAAGGAGGCCAAAAATCATGAGCACTGCTGTCGCCGATGAGAAAAAAACCAAGCTGAGCCAGCTCGATCAATTGAGGAGATTCACAAAGGTCGTTGCTGACACGGGCGATTTTGAATCAATTAAAGAGTTCAAGCCGCAGGATGCGACGACGAATCCGAGTTTGATCTATGCTGCCACGCAAAAGCAGCAATATGTCCATCTGCTGGACGAGGTAATTGCCGATCGAAAAAAATCGGGACTCACCGGCGCCGCGCAGATCGAAGATATTATCGAACATTTGCTCGTAAAATTCGGCTGCGAAATGTTGAAGATCGTGCCCGGCCGCGTTTCAACCGAAACGGACGCGCGCTACTCGTTTGACACCGAGGGGTCCATCCGCAAGGCAAGACAGTTGATCAAGCTTTATGAAGAGCGAAAAATTCCGCGCGAACGCGTGCTGATCAAGATTGCATCAACGTGGGAAGGCATTAACGCGGCTGAGCAGGTCCAAAAGGAAGGAATCAAATGCAATCTGACCCTGCTGTTTTCGCTGCCCCAGGCGGTGCGGTGTGCGGAAGCGAAAGTGCAATTGATCTCGCCCTTTGTCGGACGGATTTACGATTGGTACAAAAAGAAAACAAGCGAGATTACTCGGGCCCGGACGATCCCGGCGTGCAATCTGTCCAGGAAATTTACGCGTATTATAAAAAGTTTGGTTACAACACCGAGGTGATGGGTGCGAGTTTTCGTAACGTCGGTCAGATTCTCGAATTGGCCGGTTGCGATGCGCTTACCATCAGTCCTGAGTTAATGAAAAAGCTTTCCGAGTCGTATGAGCCGGTGGAACGCAAGCTTGATCCGGAGAAAGCGAAGAACGCGAAGATCGACAAACTCGAGCTCGACGAAAAGACGTTCCGTTATCTCGTGAACGACAACGCGATGGCAACCGAGAAAACGGCGGAAGGTATTCGCAAATTCGCTGCCGACATCGTGAAGCTCGAAAAATTGGTCGCGAGCAAGCTCGGATAAGTGGCCCGCGGATTACGCGGACTTAGACGGATAGGAAAGATGTGGAAGCCAGGAATCCAGGAACCAAGGAATTGAATTAAGAAGGCTGTTTCTGTTTCGTGGCTTCTAGATTGCACAAGCCTTCTTCCGTTTCCTGATTCATTTTTTACCCGCGACATCCGCGGTTGAAACATTGTGTTCAACGTCGTTCTGGTTGAGCCGGAGATTCCGCCGAATACCGGCAATGTCGGCCGGCTTTGCCTGGCTACACAATCGACGCTCCACCTGGTCAAGCCGTTCGGCTTTTCGCTAGACGACCGACAATTGAAACGCGCCGGGCTCGACTACTGGGAAGATGTCGATCTGCGAACGTGGGATTCGTTCGGACAATTGCAGCGCGCGCAATCATCCAACGCTCGCTACTTCCTTTTGACCACGAAAACGCAGCGCGCCTATTCCGAGGTGAAGTTCAAGCGCGAAGATTTTCTCGTCTTCGGGCGCGAGACGAAGGGATTGCCGGAAAATCTGCTGGCCGCCAACATCGAGAATTGCATTACCATTCCCATGCACGGGACCCGCAGCCTGAACTTGGCGACGGCTGTAGCCATTGTGCTCTTTGAAGCCGTGCGCCAGCAGAGGTGACTGGTTGATTCGCCGCCGATGCGGCGACGTCTGGAAGAGGCGTGTAAGCCGTGCCGCCACCGATGGTTAACGATGTTGAATAATCGATGCGTCGGTTTGGTCTAAATTGTAAAGGAAAAATAAGGGAAAAATCATGAAACGACTTCTATATTCAATATGCATTGGAAGCCTTGCCCTGGCAGTCACGGCGTGGGGCGAGCAAGTAAAAGACACGACGACCGTTCGAGCAGGGGCAAAGACGCGCGGTGCGGCAGTTCAATCAACAACCACGAACCGCACTGCGGTGAGAAGCACCGGCGCGATGAGATCACAGAGTCACGTCTCGACTGCACCGTTCCGGCAGAGGACATATAGCGTCGCGCCGCGAACTAGTTCAACAACGGCAGCGAACAAGAACGCTCGCGTCCGCGCGTCTCGAGAGCGAAACGTTTCGGCCGATGCCAAAGTTCGAGCGCGAAGCAACGTCGCAGTCAATCGCAACAGAACGGTAAACCGTGACCGAAATCTCGCGGTGAATCGTGGACGAACCATGACAAACAACAATAGGCTTAGTTTCGCTGACGCAACGCGCCTCCATCGGGGCGAATTTCACAGCCGTGATTGGTGGAGGAGCCACTTCGATACCATCGTCTTCGTGAACGGTGGTTGGTGGTTCTGGGACGGCGGCTGGTGGTTTCCGGCGTATGGTTATGCGCCCGGAGCGTATTATCCGTACGGCGGTCCGATTTACGGATACAATGGCTTAACTCCGGATCGCGTTGTGGTGGACGTTCAACTCCAACTCCGGCGTGACGGCTACTACGCAGGCCCGGTTGACGGTGCCCTCGGGCCGATGACGCGGCGAGCGATCACCGCGTTTCAGGCGGACCACGGATTGGCCGTCACTTCGACTATCGACGAACCGACGCTTGAAACACTTGGCTTATCGTAGTCGATAAATAAGCGAATTGAAGAGCCGTATGTTGGAAACATCACGCGGCTTCTTCTTTCCCCCAGGCGAGCGATTCAAAAAGCAACATTTACTAAAGCTCCGGGTTGTAATAAGTATAACACCCGAAAGCTCTAACAACTCCGGAGGAAAAAAATATATGAGAATTCTTTTAACATTAACTTGTTGCGTTGGTCTGGCGTGCTTTACGCAGGCCGCCCAGCAGCCCACCCCGCCACCAAAGAAAAAGCCGGTGCAACAATCGAACGTAACGCCGAAGCCGCAATTCACCCGCAAAACGCACACGGTGACGAATACTCCACATGTGCAGACGCTGCACAAAACCACGACGCTACACAACACCAACACTAACCTGTCGAAGGCGCCGCTCCGAACAACGACCCAGGGCCAAACGAAGGTGCAAACATTCCACGCCCAGCATTTCAACCTGGCGAATAAACCGAATCCAAATATCCCGAATGTGAAGTTTCAGGCAAACAATCACATTGCGGGCGCCCAGAACTGGAAGGGCCAGAAGTACGCGGCCTTTAGAAACTATAGCGCTCAATGGCATAACCAGGGCTGGTGGCATTCGCATTACGGCAGCCACATCGTGTTCGTATTCGGGGGCTGGTATTTTTGGAATGGTGGTTACTGGTACCCAGCCTGGGGCTACGCGCCGGATGCATACTACGCCTACGACGGGCCGATCTACGCTAGTAACGCGGAAATGGATCCCGGTCAGGTCGTCGCCAATGTGCAATCCGCACTGCAGGAGCAAGGTTTTTATCACGGTGAAGTGGATGGTATTCTCGGGCCGCAAACGCGCGCTGCTTTGGCCGAATATCAATCAGCTAATTCGATGGAGCCGACAGGCGCAATCGACGAGCCCACGCTGGAGTCGCTGAATATGGCGTAAAACAGTTCCGCTTAGCAAAAAGCCGCCGTGCGAAACGCGGCGGCTTTTTTGTGAATCGAAGGATTGTTGCGTTCGACCACGCTCGCGCCTTCGCCAAGGCCGCGGAGCCACGAGCAGGACAAGCCTTGCACGATGCCGATCTTAGCGGCAGATAGTTGCTCGTGCAGCCACAGTTAATTGCCCGCGACTTGTTCCAATCGTTCCGGATGGGTCCACGACGGATCGAAGTGCTGCGTGGAATCTCGATACGAAGTTGCGCATGGCGAGATCGTTTTTATTTGCGGCGCGTCCGGAGCGGGGAAAACAACTTTGATTTACACGCTGGCTGGCTTGGAGCGACCGGAATCGGGCACGGTGGAATTTGAGGGCCGCAATCTCTACAACGGCAGTTCGGCTTCGCAGGCGCGCTTTCGCAACCAAAAAATGGGTTTCGTTTTCCAGGGATATTTCTTGCTGCCGGAATTGACGGCGCTGGAAAATGTTTCGCTGCCCGGGATGATTGGCGGAAGATTGGCAACCAAAACAGCGGAAGAAAGTTTGGCGGCAGTTGGCTTGGCTGACCGGATGCAACATTTGCCGGCCGAGCTTTCTGGTGGCGAGCAACAGCGCGTTGCCATTGCCCGCGCTCTGACGAACGATCCGGATATCATTTTTGCCGACGAGCCGACCGGCAACCTCGATTCCAAGACCGGCGATGTAATTGTCGATCTTTTGTTGAATCTCGCGCGCGACCGAAAAAAAACGTTTGCTGGTTGTCACGCATGAGACGCGTCTAGCAGAGCGCGGCGATCGCGAACTGCACATAAAAGACGGCGTCTTGCAGTAACGAGCGATGAAGCGATGAAGGGTAGAAGCGGCCCGTCAGCCTTAACGCTTCAACCTTTCCCCTTGAATTGCGTCGTGAAACACGGAACATTTTTATTGCGATTATGAAAAGCACTGATGTTGGCGGGACGGTGATTGATCAACCCAAAACACGCGAAACGGTAAAGCCGGCGGTCGAAACCCGCCCCGCGTCAAAGCCGTCTCCGAAGGAATCGAAGATTTACATCGACGGAAAATTTTACTCCGAAGCGAACGCGAAGGTTTCGGTGTTCGATCACGGACTGCTTTACGGCGACGGAATTTTTGAGGGCATTCGTTTCTACAATGGCCGTGTTTTTCGCCTGGAAGAACATCTCGAACGCCTTTGGGATTCAGCGCGCTCGATTTGCCTGGAGATTCCGATGTCGCATGCGGGAGATGAGCGAGGCGCTGTTGGAAACGGTTCGCCAGAACGATCTGCGTGAAGGTTACATTCGTCTTGTCGTCACCCGCGGTGTCGGCGATCTCGGTTTGAATCCGGAGCAATGTAAACGGCCCAGCGTGATTATCATCACGGCGCAAATCGCGCTCTATTCGGAAACGGTTTATCGAAATGGCTTGAGCGTTGTGACCTGTGCGACGCGCCGGACCAACCCGAGCGCGCTCAATCCGGCGGTCAAATCGCTCAATTATTTGAACAACGTGATGGCGCGGATCGAAGCGAACCTGGCCGGGGCCGATGAAGCACTGATGTTGAACGATGACGGCAACGTGGCCGAATGCACCGCGGACAACGTTTTCGTGATTAAGCGCGGTCAAATTTTCACGCCACCGATTGTGGCCGGCGCGTTGCGCGGAATCACGCGTTCCGTCGTTTTCGAAATTGCCGCCGAGCTCGGAATCAAAATCAACGACACCGATATCACGCGGCACGACGTGTTTATCGCGGATGAATGTTTTCTCACCGGAACGGCGGCGGAGATTGTTCCGGTTGGTCAAGGCAGACGGGCGGCCGATTGGAAATGGCAAACCGGGGCCGATCAGCACGCGGATGATCGCGCGCTTCCGAGAAATGACGCGAGCAACGGGGACGCCGATTTATCGATAAACAAAGCGGGAGGCAACTCGGCGCGGAAGGTGCTCGAAAGAGCAACGAGCTTGAATGTTTTAAACGATTACGAGGTCTAATTAAACTAGAAATGTTGTGCGACGTTTGCAAATGCAATGATGCTACGGTTTTCCTGACCCAAATTTTCGAGGGCAAGATGCAGAAGGTGAATCTCTGCGATGCTTGCTCGAAGGAAAAAGGCGTGCAGGACCCGACCGGTTTTGCCCTGGCCGATCTGCTCCTCGGTATTGGGGCGGCGGAAGAAATCGAAAAAGGCGGGCCGACCCAGAAGTGCCCGGTGTGCGGTTTTACCCAGGCCGATTTCAAAAAGACCGGCCGCCTTGGCTGCAGCACTTGCTACGTCACGTTTGCCGAAGGGTTGAACACGTTGCTCAAAGCGATGCACAAAGGCACCAAGCATGTCGGCAAAGTACCGGAGCGCGCGCATCGCACCGTCGAGTTGAGCGATCGGATGCGCAATCTTAACGAGAGTCTGCAAAAAGCGGTGGCCGAAGAAAATTACGAAACGGCCGCTTCCTTGCGCGACCAAATCAAGCAGCTCGAAAGCGAACTGGCGAGTACAGCCGTGAAATTTTCCAATGTCATGTCGAGCGCCGGGGAATGGCTCCGCGGTGAAGGACCGCATCATCAAATCGTGATCAGCAGCCGGGTGCGCTTCGCGCGCAATTTGCGCAATCGCGCGTTTCCGGGTGGGCAAAAAAAGCGGAGCGCATGGCCGTCCTCGAGTTGATCAAGCCGCGGGTGGAGACGCTGCCCGAGATGCAGGATTCATTCTCAGAATTACTTCAGGATCTTTCCGCGCTGGAAAAACAAGTTCTGGTCGAGCGGCATCTGATCAGTCGCGAGCACGCGGCCAAGGGCGTCGGCAGCGCGGTGGTGATGAATCGGCGGCAAACGCTTGAGCATCATGATCAACGAAGAAGATCATTTGCGGATGCAATCGATGCGCTCCGGTTTGCAATTGAAGCAGGCGTTCAAGCTTCTCGACAAAGTCGATACCGCGCTGGAGGGCGAATCTCGAGTTCGCTTACGATCCGCGGCTCGGTTATTTGACCGCCTGCCCGACCAACGTCGGCACCGGCATGCGCGCTTCCGCGATGTTGCATTTGCCCGGCCTGGTCTTGAGCGAGTTGATCAATCAAGTGGTGCAGGCCGTAAGCAAGATCGGTCTGGCCGTGCGCGGTCTTTACGGCGAAGGCACCGAAGCAATGGGCAACCTTTTCCAGATCTCGAATCAGACCACGCTTGGCGAAAAGGAAGACGAGATCATTACTCGGCTGACCAAAGTAATCGAGACCATCATCGAAAAGGAACACGACGCGCGCCAGGTCTTGATTCAGAAAAAATCGAACACCCTGTGGGACCAGATTGGCCGCGCTTATGGCGTGTTGACTTTTGCGCATGCCATGAGCTCGAAGGAAGCGCTCAACTTGTTGTCGATTATCAAGCTTGGCGTCGATCTTGGCGCGTTTCCCGAAGAGCGGCGCTTGCCGATCGATGAATTGTTCATCGACACCCAGCCGGCGCACCTTGCAGAAAAGCTCGCAGCAAAAATTAAACGCGGAGGAACGCGACCACCTCCGCGCACAAATTATTCGGGACGCGTTTGAAAGTCTTTCCTAAACCTGATATCAGTAAACTGGCGAAGGAATCGAGCAACGGCTCGGCTCCGGAGCCGTTAGAACAATGAATAATTTTACGCCCCGCGCCCAACAGGTCCTCCAGCTCGCTCGCAAGGAAGCCGACCGTTTCAATCACAATTACGTCGGCACCGAGCATCTGCTGCTCGGACTGATCAAGCTCGGCCAGGGCGTGGCGGTGAACGTTTTGCAAAAAATGGGGCTCGATCTCGAGACCGTGCGGATGGAAGTCGAAAAACAAGTCGGCTCCGGTCCGGAAACGAAAATTGTCGGCAACATTCCCTACACCCCGCGGGTGAAAAAAGTTTTGGCGCTCGCCGGCAAGGAAGCGAAGGCGCTCAATCATTCCTATGTCGGCACCGAGCACATTTTGCTTGGACTTTTGCGGGAAGGCGAAGGGGTGGCCGCGCGCGTGCTCAAGAGCCTCGAGATCGACATCGAGCGCACGCGGAACGAAATTCTGAAGGAGCTCGATCCGAATTTCACGCCATCGGAAGCGGAGGAAGGCGCCGAACCCACTTCGAAGAAAGATGTCAAAACTCCGGCCCTGCGCGCTTTCGGCCGCGACCTGACCGAGCTGGCGAAGAAAGGCGAGCTCGATCCGGTTATCGGGCGCCGCAACGAAATTGAGCGCGTCATTCAGGTGCTCTGCCGCCGCACCAAGAATAATCCGGTGCTGATCGGCGAGGCGGGCGTCGGCAAGACCGCGATCGCGGAAGGTCTGGCGCAGGAAATCGCAAACGGCAATGTGCCCGGAACTGTTGCGCGACAAACGCGTGGTCACGCTCGACCTCGCGTTGATGGTCGCCGGAACAAAATATCGCGGCCAGTTCGAAGAGCGCATCAAAGCGGTGATGGACGAAATTCGCCGCTCCAAGAATGTGATTCTGTTCATCGACGAGCTGCACACGATCGTCGGTGCGGGATCGGCCGAAGGCGCGATGGACGCGTCCAATATCATCAAACCGGCCTTGAGCCGCGGCGAGTTGCAATGCGTTGGCGCGACCACGATGAACGAGTATCGCAAGTACATCGAGAAAGACGCTGCGCTGGAGCGCCGGTTCCAAACTGTGAAAGTCGATGCCCCGACGATCGATGAAGCGATCGAAATTTTGAAGGGGCTTCGTCCGAAGTACGAGGCGCACCACAAAGCCAAGCTGACCGACGAAGCCCTCGAGACCGCCGTGAAGTTCTCCGAGCGCTATATCACCGGCCGTTTTCTGCCCGACAAAGCGATCGACGTGATGGACGAAGCCGGCGCGCGCGCCCGGATTAACGCGATGACGCGTCCGCCCGACGTCAAGGAGATCGAGAAAGAGATCGAAGAGATTCGTATTGAAAAAGAAGCCGCGATCAAGGCGCAGGATTTCGAGAAGGCTGCCGCGCTGCGCGACAAGGAGAAGCAGACCAAGGAAAAGCTCGACGCTATTCTGCACCAAATGGCGCGAGGAGCGCGAAGAAAAGGAAGTGCTCGTGACCGGCGACGACATGATGCACATCATCTCGAAGGTCACCGGCGTTCCGCTTCAGCGGATGGAGCAGGCCGAAACCGAAAAGCTTCTCAAAATGGAGGAGGAACTCAAAGTCAAAGTCATCGGCCAGGACGAAGCTGTGACCGCGATATCCAAGGCGTTGCGCCGCAGCCGCGCCGATCTCAAGGATCCGCGCCGCCCAATCGGTTCGTTCATTTTCCTTGGCCCGACCGGCGTCGGAAAAACTTTTCTCGCGCAACAACTCGCCGAATTCATGTTCGGCGACCGCGACGCCCTGATTCAGATCGACATGTCCGAATACATGGAGAAGTTCACCGCCTCGCGCTTAATCGGTTCGCCTCCGGGCTACGTTGGTTACGAGGAAGGCGGCCAACTTTCCGAAGCGGTGCGGCGGCGGCCCTATTCGGTTGTGCTCTTCGATGAAATCGAGAAAGCGCACCCGGACGTGATGCATCTGCTTCTCCAGATTCTGGAAGAGGGCAAAATCACCGATTCGTTAGGCCGGAAGATCGATTTCCGGAACACGATCATCATCATGACCTCGAACGTCGGCGCGGAACTGCTCAAAAAGCAGACTGTGATGGGCTTTGGCGCTCCGCGCGAAGGCCATGATTACGATTCGATGCGGGAGAAGATTCTCGAGGAGACCAAGCGGGTCTTTAAGCCCGAGTTCCTCAATCGCCTCGATGAGATCATCGTCTTCCACTCGCTCGAGAAATCGCATCTCTTGCGGATTGTCGATCTTGAAGTGGCAAAAGTGAAAGGCCGCCTCAAAGCCAAAGAGGTTGAGATCGCTCTCGATAGCGCGGCACACGAATTCGTGATCGAGAAAGGTTACGACCCGAATTACGGCGCGCGACCGATGCGGCGCGCGGTCGAGCGCTACCTGGAAGATCCGCTCGCGGAAGAAATTCTGCGCGGCAATGTAAAGCCCGGCAGCCGGTTCGAAGTCACCGCGGCTGACGGCAAACTCAGTTTCCGCTCCGGACCGCAAAAAGCTGATCTTGCCAAAGCGATCAGCGAGTGACGCGAGACCTGCGATTGGATAAGCCAATCGCTACTATCCAGGTTGGTTTCTCACTGATCAACTTACGATGATGAAGGGACACGCGCCGTCGTGTCCCAAATGTTTGGGCGCCGACAGCGCAGCGGCCTCCATGTCGATGTTACGCGCGGGGATGCGCGTCGGCGTAAGCTTTTTTCAAACGCTCCACCGTGACGTGCGTATAAATCTGTGTCGTTGATAAGCTCGCGTGGCCGAGCAACGCTTGGACGCTGCGCAGATCCGCGCCGCGATCGAGCATGTGCGTGGCAAAACTGTGCCGCAATTTGTGCGGGCTGATCGAAATCGGAATTGATGTGTGCCGGAGGTATCGTTTCAAAATCAACCAGATCGATCGCGGTGAGATTCGTTTGCGAGATTTGTTTATGAAGAGCGGTCCGGAATGCACGTTCGCCGTTGCGCGATATTTTGAGATCGCTTCCAGTGCCGGCAGGCCAACTGGACAAACGCGTTCTTTCCGGCCCTTGCCGAAAACGCGCACCGACTCGGTGTAAAGGTCGACCTCCGCGACGTCGAGCGCGGCCAGTTCGCTCAGGCGCAGGCCGCTGCTGTAAAAAAGCTCCATGATCGCGATGTCGCGCAGCGGCATCCAGGTTGGCGCAGCCCGATTTTTGGCGATCTTCATCGGCGCCGCGAGCAGTTCCTCAACCTGTTGACGGGTAAGGACGAGCGGAAGTTTTTTCTCGATCTTGGGCAGTTGCAGTTCGCGCACCGGGTCGCGTTTAAGTTTTTTCCGCCCAACCAGAAATTTGTAAAACGCGCGCAACGCTGAGAATTGCAGCCGGATATAAGAACGCGCCTGACCCCGTTTCATGATCGCGAAGAGATAATCGCGAAAATGATCCGCGGTTAATTTTTTCCACGGCGTTTTATCTCCCGCGCGAAACGCCGCCAGCGCCTGCCGGTAAGCTTTTAGCGTCCGCGGCGACGCATTTCGTTCCACCGCGAGATGCTGCAAGAATTCCTCCGCGAGGTTGTCGCGCGAACTCGGTGCGGCCAATTTCTGTTACTCCGGCTTTTCGATTGTGTAACGGGTCCGCTCGGCGTCGGCGCTGCCGCTCATTTGGCTTCTAAAAATCGGTGGCGGATTGGTCGAGATCAGCTCGTAATCTTTCAAGACAAACTCGGGATAGATCGTGTTACTGGCTGGTTCATAGACCTTTTCACCGCTGAAGTAGCCATAAAGTTTGTATTCGTAATTGTTGTCGACACCGAAGTTCAACTGGGCGCGGTCCGGTGCGAGCTTTTGTTTCTCGTTCAACATGACCAGTACCGAGCCGCTCCACGGCTCGCCCGGGTGTCGCACGTAGCCCCAGAACTTGAAGTCCCGTTTGAAATAGCGCCGGCCGATGAAATAATTTCCGGGCGGCTCGGCCGCGATCCGGTTTTGCATGTCAATTTTTGCCTGCTGAATTCCCTGCGGCATCGTTTGGCAACTCGGCAAAAAAAGCGCCCCGGCAAGAATCTGGATCGACAACAACAATCGAACTGCGTGTTTCATTTCTAAGATCGGCATCTACAGCCACGACATCTACTCAGCTCCGGGCGGCGCGCAATGGTGGATCGAGCTCTCGGAGCTCGATATTAAGAGTGGCGGCGCGGCCGCATTAATTTGACAGCGCGCTCGGCGAGCGATTTCATCTTACACATTTCTCTTTTTGCATAGTACTTTGGCGCTCGTAGATTTTGCGCCTAATGATCGAACTGGATATTTACGCGACCGGTCTGCGTCTTTTGAACAAGATTGTGGAACTGGGCCATCGGCTCGAGGCGTCATCTGGCGGCGCCATTTCGCCGGAACTTGGCCCCAAAACCAAAACGCAGCTGCTAAGCGTTTAAGGAAATCGGGAGCCGCGTTTTTCGTAGCTTCCTCAAAATGATCACTCGATTATTCAATGCGCTCGGAACAGCGCTCTTCAGGTTTGTTCAATATTTAGGCGAGGTCGTTCTCCTCGCTGCCGACACATTTCAGTCAATTTTCACGCACCGGCTTCGTTGGAAATTATTTCTCAATCAGATCGTCGAGATTGGCTTGCTTTCACAACTGGTGGTCGTGATCACAGGCGGATTTACCGGCGCGGTTTTCTCCGCCCAAACATATTTCCAATTCAACAAACTCGGCATGGGCTCGGCTGTCGGCGCGGTCGTTTCGGTCGCAATCTGCCGCGAGTTGGGGCCGGTCCTGGCGGCACTCATGGTGACGGGCCGAGTCGGAGCGGCCATGTCTGCCGAAATCGGAACAATGAAAGTGACCGAGCAAATCGACGCGCTGCGCGCGCTGGCCGTTTATCCGACCGATTACCTGGTCGTGCCGCGGGCGCTCGCGATGATGGTGTCGATGCCGCTGCTGGTGGCGGAGTGCATTGCCGTCGGAATCGGAGTCGGCTACTTGGTCGCAATTTCTCTGCTCGAAGTGAACGGCACTTACTACATGGCAAATATGGTGCGCTGGACGCGAAGTCGCGATATCATCATGGGTCTTTCCAAAGCGTTTTGTTTCGGGATCCTCATCGTCTTCATCAGTTGCCACAAAGGATTGACCGCGCGGGAGGGCGCGGTAGGCGTTGGTCGCGCGACGACGGAGGCAGTGGTGAATGCGTCACTCGCGGTCTTAATTTGCAATTTTTTCCTGACGATGACGCTCAACATCATTTACCCGGCCGGTTATCAATAATGGTTGCGTTGTGGCTGCCGCCGTCTCTGGCGGCAGGACAAGAAATGTTAGGTTTTAACTAATGACGCTCGGCAAATCACCCCGATTGGAACGAATCTTCGAAAGATACAATCCGCCCCTTTACTTCGTGACGATGTGCGCACAGGACCGACGCGAGGTATTGGCAAACGATGTGGTTCACTCCGTCTTGATTAACTTTGGTCAGCAGGGCGTCGAACGCGGATTCGCTTTGGGTCGTTACGTCATCATTCCCGATCACATTCATCTCTTCGTCAGCGGAACTCTTGATTTTGAGCTGGGGATTTGGGTTCGGGGATTGAAACGCGTTGTAGCTGCCGCCGTCACTGGCGGCAGAAGCGGCCTTTGGCAGCGCGGTTTCTTCGATCACGTTGTTCGCAACAGTGAGAGCTATTCGCAAAAATGGGATTATGTGCGCGAAAATCCAGTGCGAGCTGGGCTAGTTCGAATCGCGGATGAGTGGCCGTATCAGGGCGAGGCCGTGTTTATCGAACGCCGATGAATGATCTGCGTTCCAGCTCAATTCAAGGCGATCTGCCGCCAGTGACGGCGGCAGCTACAACGGCGCTGGCCTCCACACAAGAAGTAAGCAACTCCTCAATGATTGCCGTGCGCGATCTGATCAAGGCGATCGGCCGGCAAGAAATCTTGCGCGGTGTTGATCTCAACGTCGGCCGCAGTGAAACGCTTGCCATCATTGGCCGCAGCGGCGGCGGCAAGAGCGTGTTGCTCAAGCATCTCATCGGTTTGATGCGCCCGGATGCCGGCGAAATTTGGGTTGAAGGTCAAAACATCATCGGTATGAGCGAACGGGACCTCGCTTCCATTCGGCAAAAGGTTGGCATTCTTTTTCAAGGCAGCGCCCTTTTCGATTCCATGACAGTGGCCGAAAACATCGCTTTTCCTTTGCGGGAAGCGGGCGAGCGCGACCCAAAAGTGCTGCGGACAAGAGTGCGCGAAATGCTCGAAGTGATGGAGCTGGAAGGCGAAGAGGAGAAGATGCCGGTTAACCTGAGCGGCGGAATGAAAAAACGCGTCGGCCTTGCGCGCTCGATCATTCGGCAACCCTCTTGCATTCTCTACGACGAACCGACTTCCGGTCTCGATCCGGTTGTTTCCGATTCCATCAATCGTCTGATCCGCCGTTTGCAGCGCCGTTTTGGCGTGACCAGTATCGTTGTAACCCACGACATGAAAAATGCGTTCCACGTCGCGGATCGGATCGCATATCTCCACGAGGGCCGGATTTATTTTCAGGGCTCGCCGGCTGAGTTGCAGCAATCCAGCGATCCAGTCCTCCAGGATTTTCTGCTCGGGCGCTCGGAGGGGACAGTTGAGAGTTGACCCAGCTTCGCCGAAGCTTCGGCGGGGCAGGAGTTGGCATTAAGATTGATGAATCGGCACGAACGAGGTTTGGAATTTAAAGTTGGCGCCTTCGTTTTCGTAGGATTGGCGATGTTGGGCGCGCTGGTTGTCCAGTTCGGCCGGCTGGGCGAGGGCTTCAAGACTTATTACGGAGTCACTGTTCGCTTCACCGATGCCAGCGGGCTGTTGAAGGGTTCGGATGTGTTGCTCGCCGGCGCCAAAATCGGAAAGGTCGCGGGCGGTCCGCGGCTGGTCCGCGAAGGTCACGGCGTGCTCGTGCCGCTGAAAATTTATGATTACGTGAAAATTCCCGAGGGAAGCAAATTCTCCGTTGGAAGCTCGGGTTTGCTCGGCGATCGCTTCGTTAACGTGACCATGCCGCCGGGCCAGCCGAAAGCTTACCTGCCGCCGAACGCATCTATCATCGGCGCCCGGGAAACTGGCATCGACGATCTCACCCGCGAAGGCGGGGCGCTCGTTGAGCGATCTGCGTGGCGCGGTGCAAAAGATCGATACCACAGTGACGCACTTGAATCAGGACATTCTTTCGCAGACAAATGCCGACAATCTTAAGTCCAGCATCGCGCACTTGAACGAAGCAACCGGCGCCTTTGCCGAATCCTCGAAGAAATTGGACGGCGTAGTCGAAAAAGCCGATTCGCCACGATGGATTCGACAAAAAAAGCGGCCGATGATTTGCAGGGAGCGATTGGCGACGCGCGCAAAGTGCTCCAGATCGGCGACGCAAGGAAAAGGATTGCTCGCCGCCTTGCTGACCAATCAGGAGTTGGCCAACGATCTGCGCGCGTTAATTGGTAACCTGCGAGCACACGGTGTGCTCTTCTATCGCGATAACGCTGCCAAAATCGACATGAACGCTCGCGAACAGAACAAACCTCGCAACCAGACCGGAGGCCATCAATGACGCCACTTCTCACCATCAATCTGTTACGCGTCTTGTTCATGACTTTTTGTGCAACGATCGGCGCGATGGTTTCGGGCGAATTACAGGGAAGCCCGGCGCCGGGCATCATCCTAGGTCTCCTTCTCGGGCTGGTTGTTGTCCTGATCGACCGGCTGCTCAAAGGATTTTCGCTTCGCGCATTTTCGTCAGCTACTTTTGGGCTTTTGCTCGGATTGCTCTTCGCCAACTTGCTCACGGCTTCGGGGGTCCTCCGTTATCAGCCGGAAGGGACGGAGTGGACGGTTCGCCTGATCGTTTACACGGTCTTCGCTTATCTCGGGATGATGCTGGCCATGCGCAGCAGCCGCGACGAATTTTCACTCATCATTCCGTATGTGCGTTTTGCTCGGGAAACAACCCAGCACGAGCCGCTCGTTATTGACACCAACGTCATCATCGACGGGCGCATCGCAGACCTTTGCGCGACCGGTTTCCTCAGCCGCGCGTTGATCGTGCCGCGCTTTGTTCTGGGCGAATTGCAATTGCTCGCCGACTCACGCGATCCGATCAAACGGGAACGCGGCCGGCGCGGTCTCGAAATTTTGAACGAGCTCCAGCGTTCGCGCGAGGTCGAGTTGACCATTCACGAAAGCGTCGGTGCGGAAGATGTCGATCTTGGCGTGGACGCGCGTCTGGTCGGCACGGCCAAAGTGTTGAAGGCGCGCCTGCTCACGAACGACCACGCGCTCGCGCAGGTCGCGCGCTTGCAACAGGTCCCAGTGCTAAACCTGGCCGATCTGGCGCGAGCGTTACGGCCGACCCTCGTTACCGGCGACGAGATCGAGCTCAATCTGGTCAAGGAGGGCCGCGATCCGCATCAGGCTGTCGGCTACTTGCCTGACGGCACAATGATCGTGGTCAACCATGCCCGTCCCCACGTTGGCAAAACCAGGACTGTGATTGTTTCGAGCGCGCTTCAAACCGCCGCCGGCCGCCTCGTCTTCGCCGAGCTCAAAAACGGCGCGGCAGTTTCCTAGATTAGACGAAGAAATGTTCGTCTTTTATTGCGAATATTCGTCCTATTCTCGTTAGGCCTTTATGAATCTGCCACGTATTGCAATCGCGAGTTTGACATTAGTAGTCGTCGATTCGCCTATACGGCGGATTTTCTACCGCTAACGATCAATGCCTCGGCGGGGAAACTCATTGTTCCGCTCACAAAGTATCTCCGTGCTGCATCGGCAACAGCCTGCTTTATGGTTGGTAGTTGAGCGGGCGTGAGTCCAGTCATTTTTTCCCGCAAAGTTTCGGACATTTCAGTTCGCAATTGCCAGAACTGCTCAAATGAGATGGCCGCTTCAATGCGAAAATTCAGCTGGCGCTCAATCACATTTTCAGTGCCAGCGTTTTCCAGGATTCCAGCCAGCTTGCCGGGAACGGCAAAACGGAATGCATCTGGCGCATCGGCATCCTGTCGAGGAGACTCCACAAATCGGTCGACCACGTCTGTAACACTCGAAAAGAAAGGATTAGCATCCTTTAGACCCCAGACGACAAACGAGACATATCCATCCTCGAGAATCACTCTCAGCGCCTCCCGCACCCCAGTGACGGGATCGACGAAAAACATTGCTGATAACCTGCCTACGGCTACGTCAAATGTACAGTCCGCGAACGGCAGGTCGTCGGCAGAACATTGCCTGAAGTGGATATTTGTCAGGCCCCGCCTGCCTGCTTCCGCCTGAGCAGTCTCGACCATACCGGCGACAGGATCCGTGTATATTACTGATCCGGTTGGCCCGACAATGGATGAGATTGTGAGCGATGGCTCGCCGCTTCCGCCACCGATATCGAGCACCTCTTGGCCGATTTCGATCCGCGCTTCTTCGACTAGACCGGACGTTAATGGCGCGAACATCTTTGCGATCAGCACTCGGTACTTGTCCCAATACCGCGCAGAGGTTTGCCACGCGTCCAGTGCTTTGTTCTGTTCCCCGGGAATCATTCTGGTTCGACGGAAGCTGACCCCCTTTCTCTTCGACTGAATAACCGAGCTTAACGGCTGCTGGCCGGCTCGCCATAATCGACGGAGCGCCATTTATGCTCACTGTCACCCTCACTTGGACCCGCACGGGCAGAAATGCAAGCGAGGGCGCATGTGAACATAATCCATCGTGCGGCTGCGTTCGCAAGGGTGGGGGCAATCGTCGCCACACCGGTCAAATCGTGTGCATTTATTTCGAACAGTTGCGGCTTTTGTCGGCTAATACGCTCGATAACCGTCGAAATTGTCGGCATAATCACAGTTAGGCCTATGCGGCGCGGCGTGATCCTCGTAGCTTTCTGCAGCGCCGAGTTCCTCGCTATCGCGGCCGGTATCAATACCGACTACATCACCCCACCATTCACGTTCTCACCCGATCAGCGGTATGGCGTCATGATTCCGGTCTTCCACATTGAATCGAATGACCCCGACAATCGGCTGAACAAGGTGGTAGAGCTTGCGACCGGGCAGGTCGTTGCGGTAATCCGCGCGGAGCCTGGCTACGACCGCGCGTTGAACTTCCACGAGACCGCTCCACCACGTTGGTCTGTAGATTCGACCCTTCTGCTCTGGAAAGTGGATGGAAAATGGAATCCCGATGCTCTGGTTTTGCTCAAAATCGAGCAAAACAGAGCTAAGTGGCAGCTCGATTTACTGAAGACAGCACAGCAAGCTGTGTTGTCTCGCACCGGAAAAGCTGCGCCACGACAATACGAAATCGCCAAGAAAGCAAATGCTGGGAGCGGCAGCGCTTTCCCCGACGGTTTCACCATTGATGTGACTACCGACGATGAAAACAGTAAAGCGGTCTCGCTCCCGCTTCGTGTGCAAGCCGATCTCTCTGCGAACCCGAAACAGATTGAGAATTTCCCGAATCTCGATTCACATCTTGACGCCGTCGTCACGAAAGATGGCAAGTTTGCCGTTCAAGATTTCCACCTCGGTTCGCGTAAGCAATGGTAGCGCCACGAGACCTAACCAATCGATGAAGCCAACGGCCCCGCATCGAAATGCGTTCAGTGTGCTTGCCACGACACCCTACCGTGGCTTATCTCTTTTTCGTTAGGCCGCAAAATGAAGATTCGTCTCGCTGAGAAATCTGAGGCCGAAGCCATCAGCCGATTCGTGTCTGAGCTCGCAGTGACGCACATTGGGTCAACCCTTCAGGCTGGAGGCTTGGAGAACCTACTCAGAAGTATGGATGTAGATTCGACGATCACGCGAATGACCGATGGATTCCCGCACTGGGTCGCCCTGGAAGGTGGTGCGATTGTCGGGATTGCGGTGGTTAAGCCCCCCTCGCACATCTATCATTTGTTCGTTCGTTCAGACCGACAGCGAAGCGGAATCGGACGACGGCTCATGAACGAGGCGCTATGGTTTATTTCCGATAGATCTGCCAGAGCGACCGTTACCGTGAATTCTTCGCTTAATGCAGTGGATGCCTATCGCAGATTTGGGTTCCGAAATGCGGGCGATGAAGTGGTTGACGGTGCCGGAGTTCGCTTCCAGCCAATGTCGCAAAATTTACCATCGCGTGCCTCCTGAAGCAGGCCTAACCAAACGATGGAGCCGACCACGAGCCGCCGTACTATCCAGCTTTCCATGAGTTTAACCCGTCAATTCGCAGCCACGCGCGCCCTCGCTCGCGGCGGCTCATCTTTTTCTCGTTAGGCGTTGCTACGCGCTGTCTGTAATTCCATGCCAATGACGCCACACGTTGAGAAGCATTTCACGGCAAGCGAAACCGTCCGCGACATCGTCATCGGCATGTCCGACGGCCTGACCGTTCCCTTCGCTCTCGCGGCTGGCCTTACCGGGGCCATTTCTCAGACCCATCTGATTGTCACGGCAGGCTTTGCCGAGATTGCCGCCGGCTCCATCGCGATGGGTCTCGGTGGCTACCTTGCCGCCCGTGGCGACGCCGAGCACTACGCCCACGAACGGGCCATCGAGGAGCGCGAGGTCAAAGCCATTCCCGAGACAGAGGCGAAGGAGGTCAGCGACATCTTCCAGACCACCTACGGCCTTTCCGCAGAGGAGTGCGCCACAGTGGTCGAGTCTCTCCGCAAGCGTCCCAAGGATTGGGTCGCGTTTATGATGCGCTTCGAGCTTGGCCTGGAGCAGCCCGACCCAAGCCGCGCATGGAAGAGCGCGCTGACCATTGCGACTGCTTACATCGTCGGCGGCGTTATTCCGCTCAGTGCTTACGTGTTCCTTTCCGACGCGCACAGCGCGTTGCTGCTTTCCGTGGTCGTTACGCTGGCGGCTCTAGCCGTCTTCGGCGGCATCAAGGGTCGCTTTACCGGCGTCCCAGTTCTCCGCAGCGCACTTCAGACCAGTATCATCGGTAGCCTCGCCGCCGCCGCCGCTTTCGGCATCGCCCGCTGGATTTCATGAGCATTCACACCACAACCGCAACGCCTAACAAGGCGATGCAGCCGACGCCTCCCGAGTTTACGATTTCAGTCCCGATGACTAAAACGCATCCTGAGATTTTCACTCGCGCCTCCGAGAGCGGCGGCTGATCTTGCTCTCGTTAGGTCTATGAGCGTGCAGCTCCATCCGAGTTTTCTTCGGGCTGTGGCATCAGTCCTTGCTCTGCTCACTGCCTTGACCGCTGCGAATACTTCTGGCAAGGCTACCATGAGCATCACTGGTGGACACGCGGCTATTTCGTCAGTTTGCTTATTCCATTCGCCATTATGCCGCCTCTTCGTCTGTTTTGCGTCGGCTACAAAGTACGATGAGGGCAGCACCGCAAAGCGGATCTGGCTCGGAATGGGATTTGGCATGGCACTTTTGGAAGCCAGCGTGAACTTTCGCGACGGCCAAGGCAGGGACATCGGCATGATCAAAGTGGACAAGAATAGCTGGCCGCTCGGCGGCGGGTTCGCGGCTGGTCAAAACCCACACTCGTTCATGAATGGGGCCGCGGACAAGATCGCAGAGGAAGCGGCGAAACTGGCGAAGTAGATTGTTAGCGCAGCAGGCGACCGCGCGCTTCTTCGTCGTTTAACCCGGCGATGCGAATTAGTTTGTCGCGCGATTTGTGGCCGCGTTCTAGCGCAATCATTCGTTCGGGAATTTTTAACACATTAGCCAGGAAAGTCCGCAAAGCGGCATTGGCTTTTCCTTCCACTGCCGGGGCGCGCAGTTTGATCTTAATTGCCGCTCCGTGCACGCCGACCACCTTGTCGATCTTCGCGTTTGGGACAATGTGAAATCGCAGAGTTGCCATTCATCCAACTGTAGCGACGGTCGATGTGCGATTTTGTTTGATTAAAACAGGCTGGGCTTAGTTTTTCCTTTCGCTAAGTTTTGATCCGTGGTGACGGTGCGAACATATGCAAGCCCAGTCGAAGCCGGCCTGGCAAAGTCGATACTCGATGATCACGAGATCTTTTGCGCATTGGCAGACGAGGATACGAATCGCTATTCTGGAGCCCCATTTGCAGTCCCGATCCGGTTGTTGGTTCGAGAAGATCAAGCCGATCAGGCGATTTGCATTCTCAACGGCGATTTGGAAGGTGCGGCAAAGGTCCAGGAAATTCTGGACGATGCAGCGTTCCCACCCGACATCGCGGCGGCGCCTGAAGCTCCTAATAACAATCCTTGGGAGCTCATGGCGATCGCTACACTATTCCTCTTTCCCGGACTTTGTGTCTTGGCAATCAAATATCCAACCGTCGCGACATCAACGCGACGAGTTCGTAGAGAAATCGCGGCCGTGTTGATCATTCATTTCCTCGGATGGCTTGCCATCACTTTCGCAGTGTCACTTATCGTCGCTTATTTTTACCTGCGGCGATCGTTGATTACGAAAGCAGGCTGCGACATGACTACGCGAGTTGGTTGAAACTGCGATTGGCGTGGCATCTTAGCGCAAGCCGACCGTGGCGCGGACGCGCTTCATAACTTGATCGGCGATTTCGTTGGCGCGGCGGGCGCCGCGAACGAGGACGTTGTCGATGTACAGTTTGTCGGCCAGGATTTCTTCGCGGCGTTTCCGCATTGGCGCGAAGAATTCCCAGAGCTTTTCGAACAGTTGCTTTTTGAAATCGCCGTAGCCGGTGCCGCCTTTTTGGAATCGTTCGTGCATTTCAGCGATCTCGTCTTTGGACGCAAAGAGCGAATAGAGCTGGAGGATTGTCGATTTTGCCGGATCTTTGGGCGCTTCCACCGGCGTGGAGTCAGTCACGATACTCATGACGCGCTTACGCGTTTCCTTTTCGTCGCCGAAAATGTCGATGTTGTTCCCATAGCTCTTGCTCATCTTCTGGCCGTCGATGCCCGGCACCACTTCCGTCGCGGCCTGAATGCGTGGTTCCGGCAACTTGAACAACTGGCTGGCCGGCTCGGCCCCGAACTGCTCATTCATTTTCGCCGCCAGATCGCGTGTCATTTCGATGTGCTGCTTTTGATCTTTACCGACCGGCACAACATCGCTGTCGTAAATCAGAATATCGGCGGCCATGAGCACTGGGTAGCTGAACAAGCCTACCGTCGGTGACATCCCACGGGCGAGTTTGTCCTTGTAAGAGTGCGCGCGCTCGAGCAACCCCATCGGCGCGACTGTCGACAAAATCCAGGTCAACTCTGTTACTTGTGGCACGTCGCTTTGTTTGAAGAGCGCAGCCCGATCGGGGTCGAGACCGGCGGCGAGAAAATCAAGCGCAACGCGCCGGATATTTTCGCGAAGCGCGCCTGGGTCGCGCACACTGGTGAGCGCGTGATAATCGGCGATGAAATAAAACGCTTCGCCTTCGTTTTGCAGTGCGATCGCCTGCCGCATCATGCCGAAGTAATTGCCGATGTGCAGAACGCCGGTTGGTTGAATGCCGGATAGAATGCGCATATCGCTGAACGTTCAACGTTCAACCTTCAACCTTCAACTCGGAAAGCTTGGGCGAGCGCAGGCTGGTCGATTGCTTCAGCCACCGTGCGCCGGATTCCGGTCCGGATAGGGCGGAGGCGGCGGCAGTTCGTAACGTTTGGTTTTCATCTCTTCCTGGATTTCCTGGATCGCGCGATCGAGTTGCTGATCTTCGCCGTGGAATTCTTTCGCCGGATCGTTGTCCACCACGATGTCGGGATCGACACCGTGCCCTTCGATGATCCATTCTTTGCCGTCCTTCGAATAAATCGCGAATTCGGGTTTGAAAAACTGGCCGCCATCAGTCAACGGCAACGAATCTGCGAATGCCGACCACGCCGCCCCAGGTGCGCTTGCCGATCAACTTGCCAAGTCCGAGCGATTTGAACCGGAACGGAAAAATGTCGCCGTCGGACGCGGAGAATTCATTGATCAACGTAACCATCGGCCCCATGAAACTCTTCGGTCGGATCGGGCTGCGGCATTCCGTTGCGCGCGATCCCGATCATTACAAAAGCGCGACGGAATCGCTCGATCACCAGTGGCGACACAAAACCGCCGCCGTTGCCGCGAACATCGACAATCAACGCATTTCTTGCGGATCTGCGGGAAATAAAGCTTGGTGAATTCGTTCAAACCGGGCTGGCCCATGTCCGGAATATGGAGGTAGCCAACGTCGCCGTCGGTTTTCTTGGTCACGTAATCGATGTTCTTTTGCACCCAATCCAAATAATAGAGCGGCGCTTCGTTATGCGGTCGGCACAACGGTCACGTCGCGCGCGCCGGCATCGGTGGGCTTTGAATTCACTCGCAAGATCACCTGTTTGTCCGCCGTCCCGATCAACGCCTCGTAAAGATTCGGCAGCGTCGAAACCGGCGTGCCGTTGATCGCCAGAATGTAATCGCCGGCTTTCACGTTGACGCCGATCGCAGTCAGCGGCGACCGCGTGTGTTTGTCCCAGTTTTCCCCCGGCAAAATTCGATCGATCCTGTAAGCGCGCGTCGCCGGATCGCGCGAGAACTCGGCGCCGAGTAATCCCAGTTTGATCCGCGGCGTGTCGGGCCGTTCGCCGCCGGCGACATAAGCGTGGCCGCTGTTCAATTCGCCAATCAGCTCGCCCAGCAGGTAAGTGAGATCGTTGCGATGATTCACGAATGGCAGCAGCGCGGCGTATTTGTCGCGCATCGCTTTCCAATCGACGCCATTCATCGTTGGCGAGAAAAAGAAGTCGCGCATCTGTCGCCAGCACTCGAAATAGATTTGTTTCCACTCGGCATGACGATCCAGCTGCATGTCCAGGCCCTCGATTTTATGCTCGTGGTCCTTGGTCTCGATCTTGTCCTTCGGCAGATCGATGATCGGCGTAATCTTTCTTGATCTTCACCAGCATCTTTTTGCCGTCGAACGTGATCTGATAATCGTTCACGTCGCCGAGCACTGTTTCTTTGCGGTCTTCCACGCTGTAGGCACAAAGGTGAGATTTGCGATCTCGCCCGCCCTCCGTCTTCCTCGTCCTCGCCCACATCGTCGCGCCGCGGTCCGACGCAAATAAAAAATCCGGTCCTCGATCATGCGGATGTTCCGATAATTTCCGGGCGTGATTTCCAAGCCGACGATCCGGTTTTGAATTCCATCGGTGTCGACCTTCACCACGACAGGCTTCTTCGGCTTGGCGCTCTCCGGTTTCTTTTCATCCGTTTTCTTCTCGCCAGCTTTTTCTTCGGGCTTTTTCTCAGCTCCTTCCTTTTCTTTCTCTTGCTCTCGCTTCTTTTCCGCTTTGCCCACTTCGTCGCTGCGCGGTCCGAGCGGGTTCTCGGTTTCCTTGGCCAGCGTGACGAGGTAAACCCGTTCCATGTCGCGATAGACGTTCGCGAATTCCTCGTCGCCGAAAGTCGGCTTGAAATCGCGCGCCGAGCTCAGCAGCAAATATTTGCCGTCGTCGCTAAAAACCGGTTCGCCCGAGCCGTACCAATTGTCGGTGACGGCGGTCTGTTGTTTGCTGCGCTAGCGCGTAAAGATAAACTCGCGACATCCCGTTCTCCTCCGGTCGGCCCCACGCGATCCATTGGCTGTCCGGCGACCAGTTAAACACCTCGATCTCGCCGAACTTGTCCTGATCGACTTGAGTCACCGTCTTGCGTCGCAACATCGACATAGCGCAACCGCTGCAACCGATCGCTCCAAAGCAGCTTCTTGCTGTCGGGCGACCAGTCCGGCGCGTAATAATAAGTGTCCGCACCGCTCGTCAGCTGGACCGGGTCGCCTTTGCCGTCCTGTGCGCGGACATAAAGCTCGTTCTCGCCGGTGACGTCCGAGTTGTAAGCGATCCATTTCCCGTCCGGCGACCAAACCGCATCGCGCTCGTGCGCGTTTGAAGTCCTCGTCAAATCGCGCGGCGTTCCGTTCTTTGCCGGGACCGAGAAAAGATCGCCCGCGCGCGACCACGATGGTCCGTTCGCCATCTGGCGCGAGATTCACCGACTCGATATGTTTTGCTGCATCGACCAACGCCGCCCGCCCGATCGCGAAATCTTCCTTGATTTCGATTGGCACCGGCGTCGCCTGGCCGCTCTTCAAATCGTAGCGCCAGATGTAACCGGCCTGCTCAAATACGATCGATTGCTTTGCCAATCGACGGAAATTTGATGTCGAAATCCTTGAACCTGGTGAGTTGTTTCGTTTCTTTCGACGTCAGATCGGTCGAGAAAAGATTCATCCGTCCGTCGCGGTCCGACGCGAAATAAATTTTGTTGTCCGGTCCCCACATTGGGCAGATGTCCTGGGCAGGATTGTTGGTCAGGTTTTCAGTCGCGCCCGTCTTGAAATCGTAAATCCAGATGTCGTCGGCCATGCCTCCGCGATAATGTTTCCAGGTGCGGAATTCGCGGAACACGCGGTTGAACGCCATCTTCGAGTCGTCCGGCGAGAAAGAAACGAAACCGCCGCGCGGCACTGGCAACTGCTGCGGCAATTCGGCGTCCATGCCGACGCTGAACAGCGAGCCGATGAAATCGTTGAACGATTTCATGCGCGAACGAAAAACCATCAACGGCTTCGTGTTCTCCCACGCCATCACGATATTGTTCGGCCCCATCCGGTCCGAAATGTCGTCGCGGCCGAGTGTGGCCGAAATTGTCAGCCGTTTCGGCGTGCCGCCTTCCGCCGGCATCACGTAAACTTCGCGTATTGCCGTCGTACTGCGAAGTGAACGCGATCTGTTTCGCCGTCTGCCGAGAAACGCGGGAACGAAGTGTAACCGGGGCCGCTGGTCAGGCGGCGGGCAATCGCCGCCATCTTTTCCGACTGTGTAAAGTTCGCCCGCGTAGCAAAAGACAATCTGCTTGCCGTTGGTTGTTGGAAACCGCAGGAGCCGTGTCGTGTTTGGCAAGTTCTGCGCGGACGCGACGTTGGTCAGAAGCGACGTAACCGAAAACAGCAAGAGCAGGGTTCGAGATAACAAAATGCGCATAGAAATCATAATTAAGACATCCAAGCTGCAATCGAATTAGCCGGATGCAACCGCGGCGGATTGTTTCTTGCTCGCCAATGCTCTGGCCAATCGTTAGATAAGACGCGGCATGGCCGAGAAGAAATCGCATCCCGTTTCCGTCGTAACCGGCGCTGCCGGTTTTTTAGGATCGCATTTGACCGATCGATTGCTGGCGGAAGGGCATCGCGTTATCGCCGTCGACAACATGATCACCGGCAATGCGGCGAACATTGGGCATCTGGCCGGGAACGAGAATTACAAGTTCATCAAGCACGACGTTTCCAATTTCATTTTTCTGGCGGAAGGAAAAATCGATTACGTATTTCATTTCGCCTCGCCGGCCAGCCCGATCGATTATCTCGAGCTGCCGATTCCGACCCTGAAAGTGGGCGCGCTCGGGACGCACAACACCCTCGGCCTGGCCAAGGATAAGCAGGCGTCGTTTATCCTGGCGTCGACCTCGGAATGCTACGGCGATCCGCTGGTGCATCCGCAAAAGGAAGATTACTGGGGCAACGTTAACCCGATCGGGCCCCGCGGCGTTTACGATGAAGCGAAGCGTTTCGCCGAAGCGATGACGATGGCGTACCATCGCTATCACAAGGTCGACACCAGGATCGTCCGCATCTTCAACACTTACGGGCCGCGGATGCGTTTGCGCGATGGCCGCGTCGTGCCTGCGTTCATTGGCCAGGCCTTAAACAACCAACCGCTCACCGTTTTCGGCGACGGCTCGCAGACCCGTTCGTTCTGTTACGTCTCGGATTTGATCGACGGAATTTTCAAACTCGCGATGAGCGATTATCACGAGCCGGTCAACCTCGGCAACCCGCGCGAGATGACGATCAAACAATTCGCCGACGAGATTATTCGCATTACTGGAGCAAAATCGACAATCGAGTACAAACCGTTGCCGGTGGACGACCCAAAAGTGCGCCAGCCCGACATCACCCGCGCGAAAAAGATTCTTGGCTGGGAACCGCGCGTGAACTTCGACGCCGGAATCAAGAAGACGATCGAGTATTTCAGAGAGCGGCTCGAACGGAGTGGCGGAACGCTGAAGCGATAAAGCCGAGTCAGGTGCGGAATTAGACGGCAGAATGCCGGCAAATTCTTGTTAGATGCTGAGCCCTTTTTCCCTCAAAGCAGCCAAATTGGCGGGCCGTTTTTCCGGTTCAATGCAGAAGTGCCCCCAATTTCAGGCACGTGAAAGCTTTCTCTGATCCGTATATGATTATATGAAGATGAAGATTGTTGGTCGCGTGGAGAAGAAGGCGGTCTCCGCCAGAAATGGAACGAAAACGATACGGAAATGGCCGGTGCTCCTCCTCTTGCTTCTGCTTCCTGTTACGTTCGGTCTAAGCGGGTGCGAAGACGAGTATTACGCCGGGGCGCGCCCGGGTTACGGACCGTATTATGGACCCGGTTATGGCCCCGCTTACGCTGGTCCCCCTGGGTATGGCCCCTACCCAGGCTCCGTCACGGTCGAGATTGGCGATCGGCCCTATTATACTCGTGGCCCTGGTTATTATGTGGGCCGCGCCTATTACGTCTGGAGGCCAGGACATTGGGCGTGGCGCCACGGTCAAAGAGTCTGGATTCACGGCCACTACATTGTGAGAGGATAATCGCGCTCATTCTCTTGATGGAAGCTCGCCGCCGCCAACTGTAGGTGATCTTAATCTCCTTGGGTTTCTGCTGCGCTGATGATCCGAGTTGAAGCAAATGCCTACTCTGATCGTTGGTTCGGATTTTTTCATATTGGCATTGCCGAGACCCGCACAACCCAAGAGGTCGACTTTGTTTGCGCTTGCGCGCCTTTGCCCTCCTTCCGCAAAGTTGTCGATGTCTGCTGCGGAACGGGGCGGCATGCGCGCGCTCTTTCCGACCGCGGTTACTTGGTTACCGGGGTTGAGCGTGATCCTGCTGCCATTGCGACGGCCCGCGGGCTGGCCGGCGGCCTGCGTTACATTCAGGTGGATATTCGCGACTTTGGGCCTCGTCCTTGCGCTTACGACGTAGCCATCGTTATGTCTCAGAGCTTTGGTCATTTCGACGCGGCGACCAATTGCGATCTGCTCCGGCGCCTGGCCGCAGGCGTGCGAGAGGGCGGACGCGTTGTTCTCGATCTCTGGAGCCCGGAATTCTTCGCCGCTCATCAGGGAGAGCGGGATTTGAAAACAGCCCGCGGGATCGTTCGCGAGAGAAAGCGCTTTGAGGGCGACCGGCTCTTTGTCCACCTCGATTATCCGGACGGCGGCGCCGATGACTTCGAATGGCAACTGTTCACGCCCGCGGAAATGATTTCGTTGGCTGATTCAGCCGGGCTGGCTCTTGCCGGCTCGTGCACAGACTTTGACATCGCGATTGAGCCTTCCCCGACTAAACCCCGCATCCAATTCATTCTCGAGCGCCCGAACTCTACTGCCCGGTGGCTGGATTGATCTTGTCCTGAACTTCCGCGCCGGGTTAATCTTCGCGCTGTTGTTCCAGGGACCTTTAAAGCATACCGTGACCGCGCGACGTCTCTTTGTTTGCACTGCGCTATTGCTGCTGTTCGCTAATGCCGCTCATGCCGCCAGGTACCAGCGCACCAAAGACGGAAAAACCCGCGTCTGGAACAATCTTCGTGGTTGGGCTGACGAGGCTGCGTGGTCGGGCGATAGAGACCCGGACGGCTACGCCGCCGGCGAGGGCGTGCTGACATGGTATCGCGTTGAGCGAAAGCTGCTGACTGGCTCCAACATTCCGTCTGGCTGGGGGCCTAGCTTCCCCGTCAGCAGCTATTCCGGCAAAATGGTTCGAGGCAAATTTGACGGACCTGTTGTGAGGTACGGATGCGTACGGAAAGAAATTCTACGCCAACTTTGCAGACGGAAACAAAGTCAGTGACTGGTCGGCTGAACCGCCGCCGAAGCCGACTGCAACCCCGAAGGAACGACCGGCGCGATTGGCAGCCTCAGCCGAGCAACCGGCGCCGGTAGCAGCCTCGGTTAAGAAACAGGAGCCATCGCCCGCTGATCAAAAACGCAAGGAAGACTCGGTAGTAGAAGCGCCGACCGAGAACAGTTCCCTGGACGTGTTGAGACCGCCATCCAGGTTGCGGACCACCGTTGCAGCCGCGGCTTCACCCCAAGCATTCATGCCGCCTACACCGTCGTCGCCAGCCGCAACATCGCCAGCGAACGCGATTCACCAGGAAGTCGATTTCAAGGCAAGCCCCGAACAGATTTATGAGGCGCTGCTGGACGCCAAACAATTCAGTGCGTTCTCCGGGAAGCCGGCCGAGATCACTCGCGAAGTTGGCGGTGCGTTCTCGCTGTTCGGCGGCCACATTATCGGCCGGAATATGGAATTGGTTCCGAATCAAAGAATCGTACAGGTTTGGCGCGTGGTGACGTGGCCGGAAGGGGTCTATTCCATGGTAAGGTTCGATCTGAAGGCAGAAGGGTCTGGGACGCACTTGGTTTTCGAGCACACCGGCTTTCCAGAGGACCAACGCGATCATCTCGCGGAAGGCTGGAAGTCCAACTATTGGGCGCTGCTCAAGAAATACCTTTAATAGAGAGCGACGAAGACTCCTCGGTTGCTCTATGACCACGTTGATTTCTGACTTCCGATCTCTGACCTCCGTCAGCTGAGAGCCGCCGCATGGCGTCTCCATTGGGTTAAAGAGCGGTATACGTAAAGCTGTTAAACGTCCAGGAACCGTCAATCAGCGAACCTAGTGCCACATGGATAGTGCTCCCATCAGTGGGAATATTAGTTACAGTGGTCGAGAGGACGTGCACCGGGCCAGAGTTGTAAATACTGCCACCATTTGAATTGGTGACGATAAGCCAATAGGCGGAAGCGCTGCCGGCGCTCCAGTTGAAAGTAACGCTCGACGAAGTAAGGGTCGACCCCGGCACCGGGCTAAGCATCACTGCTGGGCCTGTCGTGGGAGTTGGCGTCGGAGTAGCGGTAGGAGTCGGAGTGGGGGTGGGCTTTGGGGTTGGTGTCGGGGTAGGCGTAGGGGTGGGAGTCGGAGTTGGCGTTGGTGTGGGGGTCGGAGTCGGAGTAGGAGTTGGGGTCGGTGTTGGTGTGGGGGTAGGCGTAGGAGTAGGCGTGGGGGTGGGTGTCGGGGTGGGAGTCGGAGTAGGCGTGGGGGTGGGTGTCGGGGTGGGAGTCGGAGTAGGCGTGGGGGTTGGTGTCGGAGTAGGCGTTGGTGTACCCGAGGAATTGAAGGCCGTGTAGGTATAGCTGTTCGTAACCCAAGCACCGCTAACCTGGGAACCTAGTGTCACATAGATGGTGCGCCCGTCAGTGGGAATATTATTTACAGTGGCCGAGAGGGCGTGCACCACCCCGGAGTTGTAGATATCGGCGCCATTCGGCGAACTGCCCACGAAAAGGAAATAGGCGGTGGCGCTGCCGGCGCTCCATTTGAACGTCACGCTTGAAGAACTAAACGTGGATCCTGGAGGCGGACTAAGCATCACTGCCGCGCCGGGCGTGGGAGTAGGCGTTGGTGTTGCAGTAGGCGTAGGGGTCGGAGTCGGAGTTGGGGTTGGCAAAGCCTGTTTAGTTAGCGCGCTGAACAACGTAGAGAGACCCTCGGCAGAATCCTGAATAGAGTGTGCCATGTCAGGAACTAACTGCAACGTCAGCATCGGCTGATGCGCTTGGGTTAACACTTGAAGATAATCGCTGGCACGGTTTAGGATAATGGCTTGATCTAGACCACCTACGATAATGTCGATGCGGGTATTGGGATAATTGTATTTAACGCCTCCGGTCTCAACGCTGTTTGCAATCCAGGTATTGTTAAACGCTGCATTGTGCAATGCGCATGGCCCAGTTATAATGCTAAAGCCATACGATAGATCAATCAATTGCTCTTTCGAGGGGTCGTAAGCGTATCCTACCTCTTGTAAGCAGCCTTCTGCAATCTTAGCCATTGGTGGACCAGAACTAGGAACTGCCGCATTGACTATGCTATCAATTCCGTACGACGATAGGGCATAGGTAATTTGAGAGCTGCCAGCGGAATTACCAGTGATACAAAATCCACATTGACCGACATTCGGCTGCAAACCTAATGGGGCATACATGTTGTCGTGTACCCATTTGATTACCGTTGCTGGCCGGCAGGCCAGGGTTTCCTGCCCGGATAGAACGCCAACGGGTGATGCGAGCCACGAGTCAGTCCACTGAACCTGCACCAATTCAAATCCATCGTTTAGCAGTGATTGAAAAAATGCCGGGACCCCGCTGCTTGTTCCAGACCACCAGAGGGTCCCGTCCCCTCCAGAAAAAAACATCGCGACTGCTTTTATCTGCCCCACGGGCATTTGATCTGCAATCACGCCAGTTGCATTTTGCGCGATACCGGGACAAACGACTGTAAAGTTACTGCAGGTAAACCCGGTCGGACATCCTTGGGTGACCGCACTGCCCAGGATAAATGTACCCAACGGCCTGGTAGTTGATAAGCTATTAACTGTCGGATCATTGGCACTGAGCGCACGGCCGATTAAAACGACTGCCGCTATCGCCAATAAAGCTGAACCCATTTGCCGAAGCCTTTTCATGAATTGTTAAGGAAGAATTGCGAGTTCCCGCTTCCGCAATCCGGCACCCAGCGTCTCATTACAGCTAATTGTATGCAAACTCCAGCTTTTTTTATCGTTCACCGTAGTGTTTTTTTTGGAGTCGCGGTGTGCCGGTCGGCGTACTACGAGGGAGGGCGAAATCTCATTGCCTGACGACCTCCGGGAATTCGCCACTGGATGAATCCATCCAACCAGCGATCTGCGGAATGTACGGTTCCAGAGGTCCGAGGTTGGCACGCACCGGCTCGGTGTCGCCGCGGCGACTGGCATCTAAAAGGTTAAAACTCCGAGCCGTTCAAGATCACCGCGGGCGAGACGCCAGCGGTCACCCAGTTAGACTTCTCCTGCACCGGGATTTGTTCCCACACCGTGCAGATAATCCCTCGGAATCCGACTGTCCGGTCCCGTGGCGTCTCCATTGGGTTAAAGAGCGGTATACGTAAAGCTCTTAAACGTCCAGGAACCGTCAATCAGCGAACCTAGTGCCACATGGATGGTGCTCCCATCAGTGGGAATATTAGTTACAGTGGTCGAGAGGACGTGCACCGTGCCAGAGTTGTAAATAACGCCACCAGTTGAATTGGTGACGATAAGCCAATAGGCCGTAGCGCTGCCGGCGCTCCAGTTGAAAGTAACGCTCGACGAAGTAAGGGTCGATCCCGGCACCGGGCTAAGCATCACTGCTGGGCCTGTCGTGGGAGTTGGCGTCGGAGTGGGAGTCGGCGTCGCAGTTGGAGTAGGCGTGGGCGTGGGCGTTGGTGTCGGAGTTGGAGTAGGGGTGGGAGTCGGGGTAGGCGTTGGCGTGGGTGTAGGTGTGGGTGAGGGGGTTGGTGTCGGGGTAGGGGTGGGCGTTGGGGTGGGAGCAGAAAAGACGAGGTGTTCTAAATGAACGGGGATTGAATTAAACGCCGTGTCATTACAGGTCACCGCCGGATATTCATAATTAAAGATTTGCTTCCCTGCTGCATTTAACCCAACGAGTTCCGCCACTCCACCATGTATAAGTGCATAGTCGATCATGTAATTAAACGGAGCGTCTTCGTAAACACTCCCGCAGTAGGGACAGTAAACACTTTGGTTTCTCGTGTAGTTCCATATCTCTGTCGCCGTACTCCCCAGCAGATTTAATTGATACTTTCGCGGAGCAGAGTAGCTCCGGCTGCTTCCAAGAGGGGTTTGGAATTCACTATCTGCGCCGTTGTCGAGCAGCAAAAGGTCATCGTCGTGTGTTACGGACACCCCGTGCTGACCAATAGGCGGAACCCCCCCCGGCGCGACCGTGAGCGCATATTTTCTTAAAGAAGGAAACTGGTACCACTTTTTGGTCGGATCACCCAGAATCCATTTGATCGCGCCACTGTCATAATCAAGGCAAATGACGAAATTCTCGCGGCTTGAGACGATTAGTGAGTTATCACTCTTTCGATAGGTGGTCGAGTTGTTATGAAACCAATCGGTAGGACTCGGATAAACGAACTGAGTTGGGTTGTCTCCTCCGGCCACCATGGCTGCGCTAATAATGTTGGCGAGGTTCCAGACTTTTAAGATGTTCCCGCCTTGGTCCACCTCAATATTCACGCATTTTTCCCAACTGTTCGTGCTTGCATCTAAGATCATTCCGTACTTGCCGTAATCGATACTGTGGTGAAGGTAATTTACGCCAATACTCTTATAGTCCGGTGTGAGAATGGTGACGGTACCATCAAGCTCCATCCGAGCTAGTTGAGTATTAGAGGGGATGTACACGCCGTTATCAAAGAATGTGGATGTGTGGTTTTCGAGTCCCGCCGTTCCAACCCATCGGATCGCCCCATCGGTATCGATTATTTCAGGAGAGTTAGTGCTACACCCACTCTTGATCAGAATATAATCATAGCTTAAATCAGTATCCAGGGTTCGCTTTTGTAAAACTATCGGCTTGTCAAAACCGCAGCTATCGGAAAAGTTAGCCGTAGGTACCACCACGCTAATGCCTTTTGACGAACCATCATTGAATGAGAACGTTAAGGTGACGTTATTCGAGTAACCAGCGTAAAGACCGAATATTGGCAGCGTTATCTGGCCGGTTGACGAGTCGAGATAACCTCTGCTCGCGAGATAACTGGCGGGATACGTTGCAGAGAGCGCTCGTGTAACGGATCCCGACTTCGGTGTAATCGTAAATTGTATGCTCTGGAGGACGTTGACGTTGCTGACGGTCAGCGTTAGGTCGTTTATAAACGGAGTAACCCCCGCTTGCTGACCGGTAATAGTGATTATTGCCATGCTGGCTTCGCTGGCGCTGGCGCTCGGGGAAATGGCGGAGAAGACTACGGTGGCAGCGATAACTAATTTCCAGACTTTGACCAGGTAATAACAACCTGACTTTTGTGATCGGCGATCTCTCTGTCGTGAGGAGAATCGAGGGGCGGCGTTTGTCGTTGGAGTTTTGATTTTCATATGATCCGTAATAACGGGTTGCGGGACCTTACATGCCGCCAACACGCCACCAGTTACCATCCCTTGAGATTTGCTAGTCGCTGCCCTCGCTAGCCTAAGGGCTAACTGGCAGCACGGTCAATCATTGTTTCGATAATTTTCGAAAGTAAGGTGATACCCGGCGTGTGGAGAAGCTGTGGCGCAGGAGAAGTGTAAGTGGGTAGGCTTAGTACCCTAGCGAGAAGAACATCAGCGGCGAAAGCCAATCTGGCCGCTCTGAGCGGCATAGAGTGCCGGAAATTCTTACACTACTTCAACTAGCCCTATCCAGCCTTGGAGAGCCAGTAACTTTCAACAAATATGTAGGACGAGAGGACGAGATGTTGCATGCAGTTGTCGGAAACGTTTACACTTTCTCATTCGTTCAAACGCTTGCGATTTTGATCATCAAAGAAAATATGTGTGTTTAAGATGCTTATTACAAGACTCTTAGATTTGCCAATGGCCCGGTCAGATGCGCCCTGGCATATGATAAGCTCAGCCGCAAACTCAAATTACGGAACCACTCTGTACGGTGGAATTTACAGAGCGGGATGAAGTCAACCTCGGAGGAATATTCACATGCGAGCGTTTAGCTGGAGTGTAACAAAGTGGCTGGTTTTGGTTGCGGCGGCCGCTCTATTGATAGCCGGGCCTTTCCACAGCGTGGCCTATGGCCAGACCACTACCTGGACTGATGGCAATGGCGACTGGAATACCGCCGGGAACTGGAACAATGGCGTGCCCAACAGCACCACCAGCGCCGTCATTAATAACGGCTCCTCGGTCTCGCTCAGCGCTGCCAGCTCGACCAATAACTTGACGCTCGCCTCCGGGAACACGCTGAACATTACCAACGCTACTTCGCTCACGGTTTCTGGCTCGAGCATCAGCGATTCAGGGACTATAAACCTGAATTCGGGCGGCAACCAGACGGCTCTGGAACTCAGCGGGAACGTTACGCTCACCGGCACAGGTGTCGTCACCATGGGCAACAGCAATGAAAACTTTATCTTCGGCGCGGCGGCCGGCGACATCCTGACCAACCAGTCCACTATCCAGGGAGCGGGCAACATCGGGGCCAACCAGATGGCCCTGGTGAATTCGGGGACGATCGATGCCAACGCCGGGGCCGGGCAAAACGTGCTCTCTATTCAATTGAGCAACGGAGCGACGAATACCGGGACGCTGGAGGCCACCAACGGCTCTCAGCTCGTGCTCAACGGCTCGACCTTCGCCAACACGGGTGGCACGATCAAAGCGGTTGGGAGCGGCGCCACGGTGGAGTTGGAAAATGGCGTGGCTATCACCGGTGGAACGCTGACTACCAGCGGCGGCGGTCTGATTTTCGACAGCGCCGGCTCCACCGCTACCCTGAGCGGAGTAACCCTCAGCAGCGGCAGCAGTTACCAGGTGAGCAATGCCGCGACGACTATCCTGGCCGGCACGATGACCAATAATGGCACCATCTCGTTGGTCTCGGGCGGCAACCAGACGGCTCTGGAACTCAGCGGGAACGTTACGCTCACCGGCACAGGTGTCGTCACCATGGGCAACAGCAATGAGAACTTTATTTTCGGTGCCGTGGCCGCTGATGTCCTCACCAACAACCAAACCATCCAGGGAGCGGGCAACATCGGGGCCAACCAGATGGCCCTGGTGAATTCGGGAACGATCGATGCCAACGCTGGGGCCGGGCAAAACGTGCTCTCTATTCAATTGAGCAACGGAGCGACGAATACCGGGACGCTGGAGGCCACCAACGGCTCTCAGCTCGTGCTCAACGGCTCGACCTTCGCCAACACGGGTGGCACGATCAAAGCGGTTGGGAGCGGCGCCACGGTGGAGTTGGAAAATGGCGTGGCTATCACCGGCGGAACGCTGACTACCAGCGGCGGCGGTCTGATTTTCGACAGCGCCGGCTCCACCGCTACCCTGAGCGGAGTAACCTTGAGCAGCGGCAGCAGCTACCAGGTCAATAACGCCGGCACTACGACCTCGGCGGCACGATCACCAATAACGGCACCATCTCGTTGGTTTCGGGCGGCAACCAGACGGCTCTGGAACTCAGCGGGAACGTTACGCTCACCGGCACAGGTGTCGTCACCATGGGCAACAGCAATGAGAACTTTATTTTCGGCGCCGCGGGCGCCAACACGTTAACCAACAACCAAACCATTCAGGGCTCGGGCAACATCGGCGACGCCCAGATGACCTTGGTGAACTCGGCTACGGGCATAATCGACGCCAACAACAACGGCGGCACTCCGCTCATCATTCAAACCAGCGGCGGGACCACGAATACTGGGATCCTTGAGGCCACAACCGGCTCTCAGCTCGTGCTCAACGGCTCGACCTTCGCTAACACGGGCGGCACGATCCAAGCGGTTGGCAGCGGCTCCACGGTGGAGTTGGAAAATGGCGTGGCTATCACCGGCGGAACGCTGACTACCAGCGGCGGCGGGCTGATTTTCGACCTTAACACTGCTACGTTGAGCGGCCTCACCCTAAGCACAGGCAGCAACTACCAGGTGAACAACGCCGCGGTGACTACGTTGGCCGGGACGATCACCAATAATGGCACCATCTCGTTGGTCTCGGGCGGCAACGCCACCGAGCTGACTCTGAGCGGGAACGTTACTCTCGCCGGCACAGGTGTCGTCACCTTGGGCAACAACGCGAATAACTTTATCTTCGGCCTCGTGGCCGCAGACATCCTCACCAACAACGAGACCATCCAAGGCTCGGGCAACATCGGGGCCGCCCAGATGGCGCTGGTCAATTCGGGGACGATCGATGCCAACAGTGGCGCGGGCAGCACTCCGCTGATCCTTCAGGTGAGCAACGGGGTGACGAACGCAAAGACGCTCGAAGCCACCAATAGCTCTGAGCTACTGCTGAATGGCGGAACATTTACGAACACAGGAGTTGGCATCATCGAAGCACTGGGCACCGGCGCTACCGTGCAGTTGGAAAATGCAGTGACTATCAACGGCGGAATGCTGACCAGCACGGGCACTGGGCTCATCGAAGATCTCAACACCGCTACGCTGAGCAAGGTAACCCTCAGCACGGGCAGCAACTACCAGGTGAACAACGCCGCAACGACTACACTGGTCAACTCTTTCACCAATAACGGGACGTTTACACTGGCCTCGACCGGCAACGACACCGAACTACTCATCAGCGGAAATGTGAGCCTGAACGGTAAGGGCACACTGGTCATGACGAGCAGCCCGCAAGACTTCGTCTTGGGCGTCGCCAGCACCGCCATCCTCACTAATAACAGCACGATTATCGGCGGTAATGGAGCGAATCTCGGCGACGCGTTCATGGGTCTGGTGAATGGCGCGACTGGAGTCATCAATGCCACCGCCGGCACATTCTTGATCGACACCAGCAACAAGAACTTCAATAACCTGGGCACATTGATCGTAGGCTCGGGAGCCACTATGACGATCGAGGGGGGCAGCTTCGTCAACATGAATGCCGGAACCGGCACGCTGACCGGCGGCACTTACAAGGTCACCGGGAATCTGGATTTTGCCGCTGGCAGCAACGGCATCCTCATCGATGCAGCGAACATTACCATGACGAGCGCTTCGGCGGAGATTTTCAACACCACGAATAGCACGAACGCGCTGACGAACCTGAACACGATCGCAACCGGAGGCACCTTTGCCATCGCCAGCGGCTTTAACTTCACCACCGCCGGCAACTTCACCAACAACGGTACGCTCAACATCGGCACTGGCACCACGTTCGAGGTGAATTTGGCCAATAGCCTGACCAACTTCTCGAGCAATACGCTGAACAGCGGCACCTACATCGACAGCGGCACGCTGCAATTCGCGGGCGCCAACATCGTGACAATTGGCTCAGGCGCGAGCCTGACCATGTCGGGCGCGTCAGCCAAAATTGAGGACCAGACCGGTGCGGCCGACGGCCTGACCAACTTTGCCACCAACAATGGCACCTTTGCCACCGCCAGCGGATTTAACTTCACCACCGCCGGCAACTTCACCAACAACGGTACGCTCAACATCGGCGCCGGCACCAAGTTCGAGGTGAATTTGGCCAATAGCCTGACCAACTTCTCGAGCAATACGCTGAACAGCGGCACCTACATCGATAGCGGCACATTGCAATTCGCCGGCGCCAACATCGTGACGATTGGCTCGGGCGCCAGCCTGACCATGTCCGGCGCGACCGCGAAGATCGAGGATCAGACCGGTGCGGCCGACGGCCTGACCAACTTTGCCACCAACAACGGCACCTTTACCACCGCCAGCGGCTTTAACTTCACCACCGCGGGCAACTTTACCAACAACGGTACGCTCAACATCGGCGCCGGCACCAAGTTCGAGGTGAATTTAGCCGACAGCCTGACCAACTTCTCCGGCACCACGCTGACGGGCGGCACCTACAATGTGACTGGGACGCTCGAGTTTAACGGCGCCAACATCGTGACCAATGCCGCCAACATCACGCTAACCGGGACCACCTCCCAAATTATCAACCAGTCGAACGCCAACGGCTTGGCGAACTTTGCTACCAACAACGGCAGCTTCGCTCTGGCGGGAAAGCGTTCGTTCACTACGATAGGGAACTTTGCCAACGCCGGCACTTTCACCATCAATACCGGGAGCACGTTCTCGGTGGGTGGCTCAGGTTTGTTCACGCAGTCGGGTGGCACGACCACAGACAATGGATCGCTATCGGCTCCAGGCTCGGTCAGCCTTCAAGGCGGCTTGCTGTTTGGAACAGGGTCGATCACAGGTGCCCTCACCTCGAGCAGTGCCGCCACCATTACCCCAGGCGACTCTTCGACAGCGACGGGCATCCTAAAGGACACGGGCGCCTACAGCCAGAACTCCGGTACGCTCGACATCTCGATTGACGGAAAAACGGCGGGCACCCAATTCGATCAATTAAATCCGACTACGGCAAGCCTGAATGGGACTCTGAACATCAGCCGGCCCACCGGCTTTGTGCCCACTATTGGCAGCACCTTCAAGATCATGAATTTCACCTCGGAGACCGGAACATTTGCGACTGTGAATGGCCTGGCGATTAACGGCACGGAGCATTTCACCATCACGTATCAGCCCACCGATGTCCTTCTTACCGTGGTTTCTGGCGCTTTCTCTGGCGCTTTTCCGACGGGCCAGCACGCCTTCAATGTCGGCACTATATCAGCTAGTAGCTTCGCGGTAGTTGAGCACGGCTTTGGCCCAACGGTCGTTGCCCAACTCAACGGGCCGGCAACCGTTCCAGAGCAGGGCTTCACGTTTACGTTGCTTCTGATGGCTCTCTTTGGCTGTGCTTTATTTCATTGGCATTCGACGAGTCGTCGTTTCGTCTAAGGGCGACAATAATCTAACTATTAACTCGCCTTTCCTGAGTTCATTAAGCCAGAGGGCCGCGCGCGAGATCGCTGGTTACCGAACTGCGAATCCTGCCGCTTCGGATTGGCAGCCCCTCCAATTCAGGGAGAGAAGTCCGCAGTGCAGCGAGTTCAAGCTTATCAAAGTTTCTCGCAGGGAATCGTTCCGGAAGTCAAATTGCGGAACCACTCTGCAGAATGGAGTTCACAGAGCGGGATGAAGTCAACCTTGGAGGAATATTCATATGCGAACGTTTAGCTGGAGTGTAACGAAGTGGCTGGTTGTGGTTGCGGCGGCGGCTCTATTAATAGCCGCGCCTTTCCACAGCGCGGCCTTGGGCGGGACAGTCAATTCGAGCTGGGATGGCGGCACAGGCAATTGGAGCGCAGCTGGCGACTGGACTCCGACCACAGTGCCCAACAACGGCGGCGGAAACGTCTTCAACGTCACCATCGATTCCGGCGGGACCGACAACGTGACGCTGGACATCAGCCCCACTATCGCTTCGTTGGTGCTCGGTGGCTCAACTGGCAGTTCCACGCTGGCGAATAAGTCGGGCACAGCGGAGACGCTCACCATCACTGGCGCGCTCACGGTAAATACCACTGGGAGCCTTCTCTTCGCAAATGGGAGCACCGTCACGGCGGGTGCAAATTCGACGAACTTCGGCCTAATCGATTTGGAGCAGGCGAGCAAGTTATCGATCACCGGGAATCTGAGCAACTCCGGCATGGTCGAGACGAATCGGTCCAATGGCACAGGCGGAGCGAACATCTTGACGGTGACGGGCGCGTTCACCAACAGCGCCACCGGCCAATTCATCGTCGGAAATTTCGATGACACAACAGACGTGGCCAATGTAGGCACACTGAGCAACAGCGGCTTCGTTTACATCGGTAAGGGAGCCACGCTGAACCTGACCAATCAGGCCAGTGGAATCACTGATATTCTGTCGGGATCGAGGCTGCAGGTGGCCGGGACGTTCAAAGCCGGCGCCAACAACGCGCTGGCCAACTTGAACAGCATCGAGGGTGAGCTGGATCTGGAAAACGGGCAGAGCACCACGGCTACGCCGGGCTCTGGGACGCTGACGGTGAGCAGCAGTGGCATCCTCGACGTGGAGGGGTTCTCTGGCGCTACCACCCTGACAATCTCCGGCAACTTGACCAACTCCAACCTCGTCGAAACGAATCGCTCCAATAACACCAATAATGGGAACAACACGACCAACTCCAGCACTTTTACCGTGACGGGCGCTTTCACCAACAACGCCACTGGCCAGTTCATTGTGGGGAATTTCGATGACACGCACGACGTGGCCAATGTCGCGACACTGAGCAACAGCGGCTTCGTTTATATCGGTAAGGGAGCTACGCTGAATCTGACCAGTCAACCCAGCGGCATCACTGATGTCGTCTCGGGCTCGAGGCTGCAGGTGTCCGGGACGTTCAAAGCCGGCGCCAACAACGCGCTGGCCAACTTGAACAGCATCGAGGGTGAGCTGGATCTGGAAAACGGGCAGAGCACCACGGCTACGCCGGGCTCTGGGACGCTGACGGTGAGCAGCAGTGGCATCCTCGACGTGGAGGGGTTCTCTGGCGCTACCACCCTGACAATCTCCGGCAACTTGACCAACTCCAACCTCGTCGAAACGAATCGCTCCAATAACACCAATAATGGGAACAACACGACCAACTCCAGCACTTTTACCGTGACGGGCGCTTTCACCAACAACGCCACTGGCCAGTTCATTGTGGGGAATTTCGATGACACGCACGACGTGGCCAATGTCGCGACACTGAGCAACAGCGGCTTCGTTTATATCGGTAAGGGAGCTACGCTGAATCTGACCAGTCAACCCAGCGGCATCACTGATGTCGTCTCGGGCTCGAGGCTGCAGGTGTCCGGGACGTTCAAAGCCGGCGCCAACAACGCGCTGGCCAACTTGAACAGTATTGAGGGTGAGCTGGATCTGGAAAACGGGCAGAGCACCACGGCTACGCCGGGCTCTGGGACGCTGACGGTGAGCAGCAGTGGCATCCTCGACGTGGAGGGGTTCTCTGGCGCTACCACCCTGACAATCTCCGGCAACTTGACCAACTCCAACCTCGTCGAAACGAATCGCTCCAATAACACCAATAATGGGAACAACACGACCAACTCCAGCACTTTTACCGTGACGGGCGCTTTCACCAACAACGCCACCGGCCAGTTCATTGTGGGAAATTTCAATGACACGCTCGACGTAGCCAATGTCGCGACACTGAGCAACAGCGGCTTCGTTTATATCGGTACGGGAGCCACGCTGAACCTGACCAATCAGGCCAGTGGCATCACTGATATTCTGTCGGGCTCGAGGCTGCAGGTGTCCGGGACGTTCAAAGCCGGCGCCAACAACGCGCTGGCCAGCTTGAACAGTATTGAGGGTGAGCTGGATCTGGAAAACGGGCAGAGCACCACGGCTACGCCGGGCTCTGGGACGCTGACGGTGAGCAGCAGTGGCATCCTCGATGTGGAGGGGTTCTCCGGCGCTACTACGTTGACCATCTCTGGGAAGCTAACCAACTCCGGTCTCGTCGAGACCAATCGCTCCAACTTCACCAATAATGGGAACAACGGGACCAACTCCAGCACTTTTACCGTCACGGACCTTTTCACCAACAACGCCACTGGCCAATTCATCGTGGGAAATTTCAATGACACGCACGACGTAGCCAATGTGGGCACGCTGAGCAACAGCGGCACCGCGACTGTCGGCACGGGAGCCACGCTGACCATTACGACCGCCGGGACCTTGACGAACTCCGGCGCCATCAACCTGGGTTCGAATTTAGGCGGCGCTACTCTGAAGATCGATGGGAACGTGACCCTCAGCGGGAAAGGCACCGTGACGCTGGCAAACGCCGGCGGCAACATCATCGAGGGCCTAGTCGGCACCGACACGCTGACCAACAAAGACAATACCATCCAAGGCTCGGGCAATATCGGTAATAACTCGATGGCGCTCAACAACCAGGGAACGATTAACGCGAACCAAGTGCTCGCGCCGTTGATCATTCAGGCGAGCAACGGCACCAGCAACTCCGGCACCATGGAAGCCACCAGCGGCGCAACGCTTCAGCTCGATGCCGGCACCTATACCCAAACCGGCAAAGGCACCATCGAAGCCACCGGCACTGGTTCGCTAGTGCTGCTCGAAAGCGGCGTGATCATCAACGGCGGGACGCTTACCACCGCCAAGACCAGCGGCTTGATCGAAACGGTCGTGGGCGGCGCCACTACACTGAACGGTGTGGTGAATTCAGGGACGTTTCAGGTGTCCGACACCAGCACGCTGACCCTCCAAGGCATCAATACCAACACCGGCACCATCAACGTTGGTGACGCTTCCGGTGCGGCGACGCTGTCTATCAGCGGCAACGTCTCGCTCAACGGAACCGGCAAAGTCACTTTGTCGAACAACGCCGGCAACCTCATCACTGGCAGCTCCGGCAACGTGCTCACCAACGCCAATACTATTCAGGGCGCTGGAAATATCGGCAACGCTTTGATCAGCGTGGTGAACAATGGAACGATTAGTGCCAACCAGAGCAATCCGCTGATTATCGATACGAACAGCACCGGCTTGACCAACAACGGCACGCTCAGCGTGAGTGCTCACGATACGCTGGACATCGAGGGCGGCTTACTCACGAACTTCAACAGCGGCACGAGCACGCTGACCGGCGGCACGTATTCGGTCAGCGGCACACTTCAACTCATGAATACCACCGGCACCATCACCACCGACGCCGCGAGCATCACCATGACAGGCGCGACAGCCAAATTCCTGAATTCGACCGGTGGGAGCATGTTGACCAACCTGAACACGATCGCAACCGGAGGCACGTTTGGCATCGCCAGCGGCTTCAACTTCACTACCGCGGGCAACTTTACCAACAACGGCACGCTGAACATCGGCAACGGCACCAAGTTCGAGGTGAATTTGGCCAACAGCCTGACCAACTTCTCCGGCACCACGCTGACCGGCGGCACCTACATCGATAGCGGCACGCTGCAATTCGCGGGCGCGAACATCGTGACGATTGCCGCGGGTACCAGCCTGACCATGTCGGGGGCGTCCGCCAAGATTGAGGACCAGACCGGCGCAGCCGACGGCCTGACCAACTTTGCCACCAACAACGGCACCTTTGCTATCGCCACCGGCTTTAACTTTACTACCGCGGGCAACTTTACCAACAACGGCACGCTTTCCATTGGCACCGGCACGAAGTTCGAGGTGAATTTGGCCAACAGCTTGACCAACTTCTCCGGCACCACGCTGACCGGCGGCACCTACATCGATAGCGGCACGCTGCAATTTGCCGGCGCCAACATCCAGACGATCGCCGCGGGCACCAGCCTGACCATGTCGGGTGCGACCGCCAAAATTGAGGACCAGACCGGTGCGGCCGATGGCCTAACGAACCTGGCCACCAACAACGGCACCTTTGCTATCGCCAGCGGCTTCAACTTCACTACCGTCGGCAACTTCACGAATAACGGCACGCTTTCTATCGGCACCGGCACCAAGTTCGCCACCGGCACTAACTCGTTGACCAACTTCTCGGGCACCACGCTGACGGGCGGCACCTACAACGTGACTGGGACGCTCGAGTTTAACGGCGCCAACATCGTGACCAATGCCGCCAACATCACGCTAACCGGGACCTCCTCCCAAATTATCAACCAGTCGAACGCCAACGGCCTGGCCAACTTTGCTACCAATAACGGCAGCTTCGCTCTGGCGGGAAACCGTTCCTTCACAACGGTAGGGAGCTTTGCCAACGCCGGCACTTTCACCATCAATAAAGGGAGCACGTTCTCGTTGGGTGGCTCGGGGGTGTTCACGCAATCGGGTGGCACGACCACAGACGATGGATCGCTATCGGCGGCGTCAGGGGGGGTCAGCCTGCAAGGCGGCTTGCTGTTTGGAACTGGGTCGATCACAGGTGCCGTCGCCTCGAGCAGTGCCGGCACCATTAATCCAGGCGACTCTTCGACAGCGACGGGCATCCTGAAAGACACGGGCACCTACACCCAGAACTCCGGTACGCTCGACATCTCGATTGAGGGAACCACGGCGGGCACCCAATTCGATCAATTAAATCCGACCAAGGCAACTCTGAGTGGGACTCTAAACATCAGCCGGCCGACCGGTTTTGTGCCGAACATTGGCAACACGTTCAAAATCATGAATTTCACTTCCGAGACCGGAACATTTGCGACTGTGAATGGCCTGGCGATTAACGGCACGGAGCATTTCACCATCACGTATCAGCCGACCGATGTCCTTCTTACCGTGGTTTCTGGCGCTTTCTCTGGCGCTTTTCCGACGGGCCAGCACGCCTTCAATGTCGGCACCATATCAGCTAGTAGCTTCACGGTAGTTGAGCACGGCTTTGGCCCAACGGTCGTTGCCCAACTCAACGGGCCGGCAACCGTCCCAGAGAAGGGCTTCACGTTTGAGTTGCTTCTGATGGCTCTCTTTGGCTGCGCTTTATTTCATTGGCATTCGACAAGTCAACGTCGGCCTATCACAACAACGAGAATCCGGCGCCGCACGAAATAGATCAACCTGATGAGGGTAGAATTGCTCGGCGCAGGTGGCCGCGAACGCCGAAAGAGTTTGGCTACACAGCCAAAGCAGGCTTCACTCGCCAAATTGTTGACGCGCCTTTGCCGATGATCTTCCCCGCCTTCGGAATCGAATCGCCCATCTTCAACAGACGCACGATCAGTGGGGATCCTGTGGCACTATTTGGTTTGCGAGTTTTTCGAAACGTGGATCACCCCGCAACGGGTCGAGTAGCGGATCAATTTTAATATTAGCGATGGCGTTCTCTTTGGCTTGATAGCTTCGCTCAAGCCAATCGATTGCTTGTTCTTTATTACCAAGCCCGATTTGAATCAAAGCGTAGCCGAACGCCCAAACTCCGACGCGATTTTCCAGCTGTTTTGCCTGTTCCAACATTTCCAATGCCTTCTCGCGGTTTCCACTTACGCCATATAAGTGTGCGAGAAACACCACTGCGTAGTACTCGCGTCCTCGACCATCCTTTCGCGCCGATTCCCTTTGCTTTTCATATTCAACTATAGCACCCGGCACATCCCCACTAAGCAAGAGCGCATATCCCAGACGGGAGTGGACTTGGCGAGAGCTGGGATCCAGCTCTGCCGTCTTGCGAAGCTGCGCGATGGCTTCGGGATACCTTCGCGCCATAATATACGCGAGGCCGAGATTCGCATTCATGATCAGGGAGAAGGGATCGAGCGCGATCGCATGCTTTATCTCCGCAATTGCTTGGTCAAACTCACCAAGCGGGAGGAGCACCGAAAGTCCGAAGAAATAATGCGCATCCGAGTAATTCGGGTTCAGTTCGATGGCTCGTTGAAACTCCCGCTTTGCCTCCTTGAAGTTGAACTCAGCTTGCACCATCACAAAGGCGAGTGCCGCGTGCGCTTCGCCCAGATTATCGTCGATCGCGAGCGCTCTTGCCGCAGCGGCCTGTGCTTTTGGAAACGCTTCGGCTGCAGCTAGCTTCGAGTATTCCTGCAAGAGCATGTAGCTATTAGCAATTCCAGCGTAAGCAACCGCATAGTTAGGATCTTTAGCTAACGCTTGATTGTAGTAATCAATCGCCCGCTGGAGATCGTCAGTCGTGCGCTTTCCAGCGAGGTATCGGCCTTCCAAATAAAGCTCATGTGCCTCCGTATTCTCGGTTGGCCGCGCCACGATTGCCTGATGTTCGGAGCCACTGAGCTTTGCTTGAAGTGTATCGGCGATTTTCGTAGCGATCTCGGTTTCGACGCTAAACACATCAGTCAGTTTTCGATCGTACGTTTCCGCCCAAAGATGGGCATCGGTTGCAGCATTGATGAGCTGAACATTTACCCGAACCTGGCCCGACAAGCGTTGCGCGCTTCCTTCCAGGATATTTGCGACGCCGAGCTGCTTCGCGATTTCGGGCAGATTGCCAGGCTTACTCTTAAACTGTTGAGTCGAAGTGCGCGATATCACTTTAAGGTCGGCCACCTTAGCTAGTCGGGTGAGAATCTCATCTTGGATCCCATCAACCAAGTACGCGTTGTCCGGGTCGCGACTTAAATTGTCGAAAGGTAAAACGGCGATCGATTTTTCCTGAATTGCGTTCGAGCGAGGCCGATGTGAGAAAATATAAAATCCCGCGGCAGCGGCAACGATGATTAACGCGACAATCAATACGCGTGATCGTCGAGCCGGTTTCCCAGCGGATGCCGGCGTCGCCGACACTGCTTGCTTAAACTTTTCCGGCACTTCCGGATTTCCCAAGTCGTCGGTGTAGAGATTTACCATGTGGACGCGAACGCCGTGTTTCACTTCGCATACGCCGAGATCGTGCAGGTGCGGCCGCCACCGCGGATATTGTTCCAGGTCATCGGCCACATGTTTGGAGAGGAGAATGTGCCCCGCATCGCCACAGTCCATCACTCGCTGCGCGATGTTAATTCCAGCGCCTGCGATGTTAGCTTGCTCGTTCAAATCAGTGACTTCGTTAACCGGCCCGCTGTGGATTCCCATCCGGACTCGAATTTCGGGATGATTCTTTAGTGCCTTGCTAACTTCTACTGCACAGATCACCGGTGCCTCCGCGCTGGTGCGGAAAACCAGTGCGCCACCGTCACCGGTGGGTAATCGCAGCAGTTTGCCCTCCGCTTCTGCCGCGCGGAACTGCTCCGTTCCGCGTACGGTTTCCCTCAATCTTTGGATTTGCACACTTTGGTCGGTGATAAGCAGTTTCGAGTAACCGACCACGTCGATGAACAGGACGTGGCCGATCTCGAATTTCACCTCGGACGAACGCTCCGTCGGCATCAGCTTCTTATTATCTCAAGAACCCGGATTAAACGAGTCTATTCTCGCGCAACAATTCCTGGCAAGCCGCCCGCAGCAGAGGTACCGAAGCGCACCTAATCGCCTAACGATTTCACTCGTAACCGCGGAGCCTACAGGGTCCGGTACTCCGGCAGCCGCCGGATCATATCAGGCTGATTTTCAACCGAAGTCGGAAACGAGGGCGAAGTCGGAAACGAGGGCGAAGTCGGAAACGAGGGGTCTGATCTTCACATTTGACATTCGACACCTACGCCGCCACCGCCATCCCAGACAGTTTGTCCTCCAAACTCTTCCATGACCGCCTGCGAAGTCTCATGCGTAGCCTCGCATCCGTGAATTGTCTCTACCGCCCGAAGAATATCTCTAATTCGGTTGGTCCCGCTGTTGCAGGGGGTGCTGCGCCGCACTCCCGCAGGAAGGCAACTTTACGCAATCTTTACATTTCTGCCATGTGTTCGTGACAGAGGGAGGCGAAATTATTCGCGATAAATAAGCAATACACAAACCATTAAAACGCCAGATAACGTATGAAAAGAATGATCAATCAAACCTTGCTCAATGCAAAGGCATTCACCTTTGCCCTCCTTCTTATAACTCCGCTAGCAGCATTGGCTAGCTCCTCTGTCATCGGGCCGTATACCCTTACGCAATTTGCTGTCGGCCCGGCGGGGTCCAGCAAGCCCGATTCCGTCACGGTCGATGGCTCTGGAAATGTTTGGGTTTCTTTTACCAATGGAGTTGCTCCTGACGGCTCGGATGGTAAGTCCAGCACGGTAGTCGAATATAGCTCCAAGGGATTTTTATTAAGCAGCCACCCGATTCTGGGCTCCAACGATGGACTGAAATACAATCCTTACGATCATACCATCTGGGCTCTCCGCAATCAGGACGGCAATCCCGCCTTGACTATCATTGATCCCCTAAGTCAAACGAAGAAGGACTATATCTACATCTACAGCGGTGTGCCGGCACATGGAGGCGGCTACGATGACGTGGTTTTTCGCAACGGCAAAATATACATTAGTGCCTCGAATCCAACCCTCGATCAGAACGGGTTTAATCCGGCGCCCTCTATCCTCAGGGTGACGCTTTCTGGGAACACCGTTCAAACGACTCCCGTCCTTTCCGGGGATGCCTACGCCATTAATGGAGTTTCTGGGTTACCGGTTAAGACGGTTCAGACCGACCCAGACTCGTTTACCGTGGACAGACTTGGGAACCTTGTTCTCGACAGTCAGGCTGACAGCATTTTGCTCTTCATCAGTAATCCTGGGACGTATGCGCAGAATGTTCTGGAATTGCCGCTCACGGATGCTGGTGGCAATCCTGTTCAAGTCGATGACACCGTTTTTCCTGCGACCTCAAAAGGCACGATTTATTTCACGGATAGCGGAACTAACACTATTTACGCGTTAACGAGTGTTTCTTTCGATACCACCGTTGGGTATTCTTCCAGCGGCCCTTCCATCGGCACCGTTGACCTATCAACAGGCATTTATACGCCGATTGTGACTGGTTTAAGTAGCTCCCATGGCGCAACTTTTGTGCATGCTGACGCGGATGAATAGTTTTTCGGCTTGCTGGAAAGGGCACCCCATGAATTGCCTCTAGCCGCCCGGGGAATATCTCTAATTCGGTTGGTCAAGCTTCTGAGTCTCTCGGTCTAACTCTATCCGCAGTGCCGCGACCTCTCGCTCCAACCCCGCAGTGCGCTCTTGTGTCCGCGCAGCCGTTAGGCTTTGCGCGTGCGAATCAACCTGCGCGCGCCTTCGATTCCGGAGAGCGCGATGCCAAGAAGAGCAATCGTGGAGCCACCGTCGGGAACCGCAGAGGTGCTGGAAGTTGCCGTGAACTTAAAGCCCCCACCGCCGGTTGATTCGAGCGACCAAACTGCGGGTGAAGCGTCCCTGCCGTTGATAAATGCCGTCCCCGTTCCACCGAGAAGCAACTGCTTGTTGGTCGAGAGTGCAGCGGTTAGTGTATGGTCAAGCTTGAACGAATACGTGTTTCCCCCGAACTTGAATGTCCAGAGTTGAAATGGAATGGAGGCGGGAGACGTAACGGCCAGGCTCGTCGTGTTGTAACTGAAGCTCGGGACTAAGGTGGCTGCGCTCCCGGCCGATGCCGCGTAAGCGCCATCGGGCGTGGGTGCTGCAAGAACCTTCCAATTCGTCCCGAATTTGACCGTATTTATACCCCCCTTGCTTGCCTTTGTTTGAACCGAGCCCATCATGAATACCGAGCCACTGAAGGCGTACGCTTGCGCGGTGACGAAGGCAGTCGCAAGTATTGCTAAAATTATCTTTTTCATGTTAAAATCGCCTAATTATCGAACCTCTAGTTTCTATAGTAACATAGCACATGGGATGCCAACTCAGATTCATAAATTCATAAATAGCTCATCATAACGTATTTATGTTCTAAAGTTCTCTTAAATCTCGATTTGCTCCGATGAAAAATCGTAAAGATTTCCGACAAAACTTGCCAGCCGTAACCGGCATATTCTAATAGTAAATATCTGAGATAGAGTCTGATACGTGTTGGAGTGTTCCGTTGCGCGGAATTTTGAGGCCGATGCCGGCCATGCACGTGCTAATATAAATGAATAAGGGTAGGTAATTATCCTACGTCGTAAAGTGTGACCGCCCTACCTGATACGTTCTGGACAGTCCGCGATCTCGTTGAGATGATTGAAGCGTGGCGAGCAACCGAATCGTGACCAACCGAATTAGAGATATTCTGCGTGCGGTAGAGACGATGCACGGATGCAAGGCTGTGTATAAGAGGTCCGAGGTGGTCATGGAACAGTTTCGAGGACAGACCGTGTGGGATGGCGTCGTGGAGGTGTTTACACTCATCGATCATCCGAAAACCACGGGGTGTTACGGTTGGAGTTACCTTGACAGCGGAGAGCCGCGTTACGTCACCGTTTTAGAGTTGCCGCCAGTCAATTCTGCCTGCACGGCAGTCCAAGCTGCGATTGCGAGCGGGCAGCAAAAATAAAGACCCTTCAAATTAGGACACTACCTTGCAGACTGTGTTCGCGTTCGAGATCAAGAACTGGTAAGTAATCCAGTTAGCGGCGAGATTTTGCTCCTAAGACCACCCCACCTGCAAGCCCAGCGAGGCAAACCCAGGCAAACCAGTCTCCTAGCAGCGCGTAGACAGTCCGCGTTCCGCGAGTTGGAACTTGTGCGACTAGGACTCGATCGGTCGTGACGTAGTGATCCATCGAGGCTAGCGGCCGACCCTGGTAGTCGAAAGCTGCCGAAAGACCTTGGCTTGTGTGCCGGACTAGATTGAATCCCTGTTCGATTGCCCGGAAACTGGCCATCCGGGTATGCCACGGGTCGATTGCTTTCCAGTCGTTAGACGGATCGAGCAGTATGTCGACTCCTTGTCGCCCCGCCTGTGCGAGGAGTTGGGGAAAGTCGGCGTCGAAACAGATTACCGAGCTCAGCCGCCCGTAGGGAGTATCGAGCGCGCGTACCTTTCCATCGCCCCGGATGGAGATCGCTTCTTCCCCGCCTGGCACCGGATGGGCTTTAAAAAATTCCCATGCGGGAGTGCCGTCGGGTTGAACGAGAACGATCTTGTTTTCGAGAGGCGGCGTTGTTTCCAGATGCCAGCTTGCAAGCACCATTCCGAGATAAATGCCGTTATCCTTCGCGAGGATCCCGCCGCGCCGGATCAGATCGTTCTCATCTTGCTTGAGCACCGGCGCATTCGCCTCGCCCCAGAAGATGATGCGGGCTCCAGCTTTTGCTTCGCGCGCGCTCCGGTTTAGCAAATCATTGTCAACGGCAGCCGAGCGTTCCCGAATCGTCGCGATTTCCTCGGGCGCGAGCGGTTCGTGGCGGAAGAAACGTCCAACCACTTTCGGATCCGGATGTAATTCGCTGTCGATCCGTGAAAGCGTCGCCACCCGCACTGTTTTTCCCATGGGCGGGAAGAGCGCCAGACGCTCACCCCCGGCGAGCATCGCGACGATGAGAACTAGAGCGCACGTTGCCGCGACGCGCGGGACGCGTCGCGAAATGGTCCACTCCTCCCACAGCGCATTTCCGGCCGACGCCGTCCATCCGATCAGGAACGTAACACCCCACAAGCCCGTGACCGAAAGCATTTGAAGCAATGCCAGGTTACCGTACTGCGAATAGGCGGTGGCAAACCACGTTCCGAATGGCCCCAGCGACAGGAGATATTCGATTGAGGTCAAGATCAGCGGAAAAACGAGCGTGCCCGAAAACACTGAGAGTCGGCGGTACAAGAGACGGTCGCCCAGATACGGCAGCGTGAAACAGAGGCCATACGTGATCATCACGACTATGTAGATAGCCGTCGGAAAAGGCACCATCCCGCGATACTGGATCGCGAGCGCCGCGACTTGCACTGCCAGGACTAAGGGAATACCGACAACGATTTTCTGAGCTCGAGTGAACCGCAGCAAAAAGAGCGGCGCCAACCATGCGGCAAGCGCGATGGCGTGCGCTCCGTTGGCAAACGGCAGAAGAAGGATCGCGGCGATTAACGGAATCCACGATCCAGTTCTCGCCGCCCCGGTTGTGAATGGTGCTTGGTATTTGTCCGCCGCTGTTTCGAATTTCGTTTGCATAAGTGTCCCTCTTATTTTTTTCGCCGTGATTTCTGTCGCTTCGTTGGGCCGATTGCTCCCTGCACGGCGCTGTCGATTACCTGATCGATCACGCGTTGCTTCGAGACCCAGGGAAAAGAAGGCCTCTGCGTGAGAAGAGAAGTGATGCCGTGCGTGGCGGCCCACAGCGCCTGGGTGCGCAATTCCACTTCGCGCTCGGTGGCCTTAGATTTGCCCAGACAAAGTTTCACCAGGGCCCGCGCAAGGTCGAACGCTCGATGAGTCCGATACGGCTTCTTCGCCGGATTTCGAACGACGAAGGCGATTTGGTATTCGCTGGGATGTTTCAATCCCCATTCCACGTAGAGCCGCAACCCGCGTTTCAATCTCCGCACCGGATCCTTGCCTCGCTCCTTGAGCAGGATGCCGAGCGCTTCGTACAAGTGGACGAAACTTTCCTCCACCAGAACGTCGAGTAGTTCTTCCTTACTCGTGAAATGCAGATAGATCGCAGCGGGCGAGTATCCGACGGCGCGGGCAAGGGTGCGCATGGAAAAGGCTTCGAACCCATGGCGCACAAAGATTTCGCGGGCCGCGCCCAGGATTACTGATCGGGTCTCCTGCCGGTAACGTTCTCGCCTCGCCTGCGCTTGCATAAACATGGTTCATCGTAATGAACACTGTTCAGTTGTCAAGCCATAGGGCTACTCAGGCGTAGGCCAACAACAGATTAGTCCCGCGAGGAGCGCGCAAATAAGCCCTACGGTGGCCTAAAAATGGACCCGATGCGGCCTCAAAATCACACCATTTTTCTAATGCAGATTTGACGCGCCGGTAAAATCAAGTCTTCGCAAACTCAACGTATTCAAGCATGTGCGATTTGCCTTTTAGGACTTCAAAAAACGATGGCATGATTGATGTTAATAGGAGGACAACGTGAGTTCACCGAAGAACAAAAAAGATGCGCCCGCCAGAGAGTCAACGAGTCAAAGGCCAAAGCGCAGGAAGGAAAAATTGATCCGCCTCGATGACCTGATCCCAAAACAGAATGTCGTTGGTGGGAGCAAATTGTTGTTCGGTGCCTCAGAAATCACACAAACAACAAATAACCCTAAGCAGAGAGAAAAATAAGTATGCCTAAATCAAAAGCAAAGAAAAACACCAAAGTTCGCGATCTGAAACCATCCAAAGACGCCAAGGGCGGCGGAATCCACGTTTTCGGTGAGGGAACCGCCGTTTCCGGTCACGGGACGAGCATTTCCGGCGGCGGGACAAGTGTTTCCGGCCACGGAACGAGCGTTTCTGGTGGAGGCACCAAGGTCAGATAAAGAAAGTTCAACCGCACTGTGGTTCAATCCCGCAGTGCGGTTTTTTATGTACGCAGTACGGCGAGTAAAGAGCAGCGCGCACGTTCAAGCAATACGAACAACCAGCAGGTTGCTCTCGGTGGGAGCCGATTAAATTTCCGAACAGCAAACTCTGCGAGAATTTGCGCCTGCGATGACTGACTTTATGTGCAGCCGCGAAGCAAAAAGAGTACGAGCAGCACAGGAATCGGGATTCCGATAAGCCACAACAAAATCCATCCGGTCGCCCCTTTTTCTTTATGATCGTTACGTTTCATGTTTGCCGTTTCGATTGGTAAATCGCATGTGTAACAATGATCGCGCGTGATTAAATTCTTCAGATCCGTCTCGATGAAAAATGACGTGAAACGGGAGAAGATTTAGCGATGCCGGACGAGCAAGCCGAAACCGATCCGAAGCGCGAAGCTCGGACCGAACAGGCGGGGTCCGAGCCGATCGTCTGTCCGGTATGTGGCGAAGTCGCGATTCAAGAAAAGTGCAAAATCATTTGTCGGAGTGAGAAATGCCGCGGCCGCGTAATTTTGAACTGCTCGGAATTCTAAGGCCGAGGCCGGCCGGGCAACTGTTTGCGAGCGCGGCAATTGATGATCTCGGTTCCTGGTCGATCATCGCGTCCCGCGCGACGATGCAGTCCAATGCTATCGATGTGAGGACTGACCCCATTTGCCACTCCCGGGCGCAACCAATCCCGCTTCAATCACGATGGGCGGTCCAATTACAGAAGCGGCCAGCTTTACCGATAATTGATCCATTTACAGTTTCCGATCCCCTTCGCTCAAGGGGATCACCCGTTCGACATTGCCGACTGAATCGAGAACACGAATCTCGCCAGAGCGAAAGCAGGCTCGACACCGGGCGCTTCAAAGACCTTCCGGGGACACGCCGCCGGAGGCTTTTTCTCCGTTCATGGGGCGCGCAAAGCTGCCCATCACGGACCTGGTGGCCACGCGAACGCTAAAGCCGTGATGAACTCAACGTACTCGCGTGCTAATTCTGTGCCGACATCGTTACCCCAGAGAACTCACTGTTAGGTGAGTTCTCCAGAGAAACATTTTTATTTCTGCTGGCGTCACTTCCTTTATCAGCAAGCAGCTTTTTCAGTTGTTGCACCATCACGTCGGTCGAGTCTTCCGGATCAAACGCTGCACGGATGTTTAAATTGCGATCTACAATATAGACCGTGGAGGAATGCCAGAGTTGCCTGCCCCCGTTGACAAGATGCCGGACCTGGCGACGAACGCCAAATGCCCGCGTCCCTTGCAGGTCAGTATCGGACAGGACCTTCCAGGTGCTTGGCAAAGCATGGTTGATCGCATAAGCAGTCAAGGCTTTGCCGTCATCGCGTTCTGGATCCAAGCTGATAAAGTACGGTGCAATTCTTGACTGATCCTTAACGGGCAACTTGGCCAAGGCGCTCAGACACTTTTCCACCGTAAAAGGACAAGCCCCTTCACAATGTGTAAATCCAAAGGTCACCAGCGAGTAATCGGCGCTCGCGAACACTTTCGGACTCTGAATATGACCGGCAGCATCCTGAAGACGCAGGGGGCGGTCGGTGCGAACCTTCGGAATCTCCAATGGAGGCAGTGAATGGGCAAACGAACTCTTCGAGCTTTTCGCCTGCACTACCGGCGGAGGCACCTCTCCACTCTGATCAGTGGCTTGAACATTGGCCATCATCCCAGCATCTTCATGATTCAGGATGTGGCAGTGCATGACGAAATGTCCGGCGATGGGATCGTCCCCATGAGTGCCTTCGGTCATAGGGATATGGATCCAGACCTGCGTCATGGGTGGTACGCTAACGGTGTCTGAAAACCCTACGTAGAGTGGATCTCCGTATTGTTTTCCCGGAGGCGGAGGAAGATCCTGGGAGTAGTACTCTTGTTGATAGTTATGCAGAGGCCGGGTCGTATTCTGAGTCGGATCCGCGTAGGGATCAAAGGGGAACGGAACCACGGTGAAGTGATCGACCTGGAAGTGACATTGGTGCAAATGAAAATCATGCCATTCCTGAGTGGAGTTCTGAATGATCCAGTTTTGAGGAACCCCGGGGACGAGCGTGGCAATAGGGGGTGCATAGGCTTCAAATGGTTGCACGGGGTTCTGCACGTTCAGAGGCGTCCCTTGGGCAGGAGAGACATATTTATAGAATGAGAGCGCGTGGCTGTTTTCTTGGGGAAGTTGGGCCGGTGCGTTTGGGTCTGGAGGTGAGTAGAGCCACGGTTGAGAGAAGACATAGGTTGCGTTGATTTGTGGTGGCGTCAGATACGTGGGCTTTAGATTAGGCTGAGCGCCCGGAAAATTCATGACCGATGGCATCTGAAGGCTCGCATTAACCGCGGATTGGCTACCTCCGGCGGCGGGATGAACCTCGATAATATCCCAAGGAGTCGGACGCTCGTCACCATTCGCGTAGATGCTGTTCGGCGGTTGGAAATACCTGTCACCGGCCGCCAACTCGTAACCAGGCGTGGCACCAAGCGAGGTATTGATTGGGGCCGCAATAATTTGGGCAACACTAGTGCCTAGGGCATCCGTGGGCACAATGACCGTGGCGCGCGATGCAGGATGAAGCAGCAGCGAAGTCTCCGGCCCATTCATGGAGCTGCTAAACGTGTTGTCGGGGCCACCGTCCAGCGAAATGATTTCGAATGGCAGGCTTTTGCCGTTAACCTGGAAGCTCAGATTATAGTAAGCATCCCCACTCGTGTTGACAATGGACCAGACCTGCTTGGTTCCGTTGGATATGATCCAGAAAGGCGTTGAACTCGTCGAATTGTTCGACGTATAGGTGATTTTGCCATTAACCGACTGTTCGAATGGCCCACTAATGCCGTTGGCGTCGAGAGGATACGTAAAATCCTTCAAAACAAGCACGTAATACGGGAGATTGGGTAAAGTGCTTTGGACCTGAGAGATCAGTTTTGCGGCACTTTTTGGATCGAGCATCTTCTCAACCTTGGCAGTCCAACTCGTCAGAAATCTTGCGATCTCGCCTTCCACCAAGAGTGGTCCGCTCAATCCGGTGCCTACCTGAATTTCCGCAACCCCGTGGGCGTGAGAATGGTACCAGGTACAATCCTTGACGCTGCTCCTTGGGGATATAGAAATCGAATTGGCGATAAGTGCCCGGATCTACAAAATTCACATAGGGAAGATTCACATAATCTCCGTAGTCCAAGCCTTCTGAAGTGCCTATTTTCGGAGTAATGCCCAAGCCGTGGAAATGGACATTGGTCCTCTCGACCTTGAGGTTATTTGTAAAATTAATAATGACGTGATCACCGGGCTGAACTCTCAAAAATGGCCCAGCATAGCTGACCACCGGCGCGTCTTTGCTTCCGGTGTATTTGCAACTGTAGGCCAGGCGGTAGTAGGCCGGACTACTACCATCAGGGGGGGTCGGAAATATAGCCCCGTTGGGGTTGTTGCTGTCGTAGGTTGCCGATATATCCAAGGCGAGTACGCCGTTGATGCTCCGAAATTCGGTCAGGTGTGCGTGGTTTGTTACGGATGGATCGGCATCAGTTGTTATTACGGTTCGAAAAGCTGGAGGAGCTGGGTCTGCGTGAACGAAAATTGCAAACAGGACACAAAACAAGAAAGTTGTTTGTATTTTGCCGATACTTGGAGTTTTCATAGGGTTATTTCTATGTTTTGAGGGTTTTGTTTACGTTGATTATCGCCGCTCGTCGCGGCCTCTCTTATAGGACCTTAGTCCAATACGCCGCGTGGCCGAGCGCACGGTGGAGAGTGGCGACTCTAACTCCGCTTTCAACATTTCGCAAATCAGCGCAACCGCCGGCAGCGGCTACAGTTTCAGCGGTTGGACTGGTACTGGCACCGGTTCCTTTTCGGGCGCAACCAATCCCGCTTCAATCACGATGGGCGGTCCAAGATGCAACCCTTGCCCCGCGCTGCCATGCCTGGCGCGAACCCTGCAACCACAGCAAGAATGCCGGACGGACATTGCTCGCATACGCTGAAACAAGCGGCTCTGAAGCGAGACGGCGTGGCATCCATGAGCTAGAGGTCGATGCCGGCTATGGAGTATCGCCGTGGGTAATCAACGACGATAGCTCGCACGTCGGTGAGGGCCTTCACTGAGTGAGTAGTGTCTGGAGGAACCACCGCCGCACATCCGGGGCCAGCGACCCGAGTCTCACCGGCTATTGTGATCTCAAGCCGGCCATCGATGACGTTCCAGACCTCGTCGTTCGGATGGGAATGCTCATGAATCCAAGCACCGGCCTCCACGGCATAGTACGCGAATGTCATGTTCCGCGAATGAAAGAAACGCCCCCTCCAGCCTTCCCGCGGTTCCTTCACGCTAAGTTGATTTGTGTCGATGAACATCACGGTCGCGTCACCTAACGAGAACAAGCTCAGCCAGGGCTCCGGCAGGCGCAAGTCGCAACACACTACGTTACTCTAGCTGAGATCGATATCAAAAACATAACGCCGGGGAGCCGTCCGCTGCATCGCGTAAAATGCTTCGGAACACATGCTCGGATAGCCGGTAGCGTTTGCGGAGGTCCAATGTCGTAGATTGCACCTCGTGCGACGTGTAATTGCAAAGGCGATGCAACCCGCATGCAGCGAACGAGAACTCAGCTCCGATCGCTGGAAATAGCGGGTATCGAAAGGTCCAATGAACATGGATTCAAGTCAGTTGGAATTCCGGCGTACTCATCATGAGATGAATCAGAGCCCGAACTGTTTCGTCACTGATCGCGGGTTTTCGCGACACGAGGAATTGCGTGAATATTTCCGACCGTTTTTTGGGCAGCGCCCGTTGAAAAAGCCTCTTTGCCAGGTGTGCCACTAGATCCTCGGGCTTGTTGCGCAGCTCCGGCGGCACAATTCGGGCGACATTGATCGGTTTGCGCCGCGGCTCGACCGCCGCAGGCGAGGGAGACGAGAGAGCGGGACCGACAGCTTTTTGTTGCGCCGCGGTAGGCACCGGAGCTGGCGGATCACCGTTCACCAGATAGTTCGCAAAGTTATAGCGAAATAAAAGTGTCGAAGAGCTAATCCATGCGCGGCCCCCATCCCATCCTTTGACGTTGGGGGGAGCGAACAACATTTGTCCCATTTGCGCCATCGCGTTTTGTGCCACCTTGGGAGTGGGCAGATCCGTTTCGAGGAGCTTGGCTGTTTGAACCAGGAACTGAATCGGACCTTTGATTTGGGAGCGCATTGCACTTTCTGAGAAGAATTCGGTCGAACTGAAAATCTCTCGCAGCACTGGGCGCATTTCATACTTCTCGGTGCGCAGTCGAGCGGCTACGGCGGAGACAATCTTCTGCGCCGGCTCCTCCTCGACAAAGTAACGCCAAATCTTGCGTGCGATGAATTCTGCGCAGGCCGGCTGCTCCATCAGAATATCAATCATGTCATCACCATCCCAAGCGCCTGTTTTACCCATGAACGTCTTTTGCGTATTGTCATGCTGGCCGGCGGCGAATTGGAAGTCCTGCGTCGTCATGTCGACGCGATACCCAGTGAACGCTCGGGCCGATTCCCGAATGTCTTGTTCACTATAATGTCCAATGCCAACGGTGAAGAGCTCCATAAGCTCGCGTGCCCAGTTCTCATTCGGGTGCTCTTTGCGGCTCTCTTGCAGGTCTAGGTAGATCATCATCGCCGGATCGCGCGAAATTTGTCTCGTCAACGACTTGAAGTTGCCTAACGCGTTGCGGCGAAACGTCTCGTTCTGCAGCCACATCCAATAGCAATTGTTTACTTTTTGCACGCTGGTCGCAAAGTGCCCGTGCCAAAAAAGGGTCATCTTCTCGCGCAGCGGATTTTGGGCCCTCATTATCCGACTGAGCCACCACCGACGTAGATCAAGTATTTGCGCTGCTTCCATCTCGCGCATCTCGCGCATCTTTTCTTTGCGCTCGGGCGCGTCTTCTTTCAACGCCTGCAAAGCCATCCGGATTTGCGTAAGGTTTTGAGGATGCGCCCATTTTGGAGGGGGCTCGCGATCAGGCTCTTCGCGTGCATCGACCAGTTCGCTCAAGATCGCGTCCGGACCGCGGCCATGTGCCGACTCAATCTGTGCCGGCGTACCTCCGAAACCGATGCGATTCAAGAGATGGGCGGCTTTCTCGTAGTTCCACTTTGAGCCTGAGAGTGGCGCTAACACTGTAAATTGAACCGAAATTCTGGCTTAAAGTTGCGATTCTGCGCCTCAGCTAATTTTTCCTTTCGCTTGTAGTGTCGCGAACCATTGAAAGGAAACAAATCAAAGAGAGTAGTCAGCTGGTGATAAACGAGAAGAGCTAGCTGACAGAAATAGGACCCGAGCCATTGGCAGGTTACCCTAACGAGAAAGAGATAAGCCACGGGTAGCGTTGAACAACATTACGGCGGGAGTGCGTGAGCGCGAAGAGGCGAATCGCACTAGGGAAGCCGGGCACTTGGATGAAATCCAAGCGTTGAACAACATTACGACGGGAGTGCGTGAGCGCGAAGAGGCGAATCGCACTAGGGAAGCCGGGCGCCTGTATGAAATCCAGGGGTCGGTGGCAAACACGCTGAGTTTGCCGCGCCAAGGGGCCGTTGGCTTCATCGAGTGGTTAGGTGTTTGCGGGTGAGTTCCACTCTGACGGTTTCACGCCAAACTCAAACTCTGCCTGCGCTAGCGCGTCTTCGAGCGTCCGATGCCATGTACCGCCACCGCCAAAATGAGGATGACTGGACTGAGAAACGAGAAAAAACCTTCCTCCTCTTCGCGGTATTTCCAAATCACGAATGGCCTCTGCGGCTAGGGGAGTTGCTGCTTCGGGCGGCAGCTACCCAGCGTGATCCGGCCCACCAAAGAGTCGCTTGAATCCTCGGGTCTCTCTTACAATCGACGGGTCATCACTTGGTGACCTTTACCTCGAAGGTCACCGTATTGTCGCCCCCGGCATTCTTGATTACGAACTTGTACTTCCCGTCTTTCTCCGGCGTGACTTTCACCGAAGACTTCGGGCCGGGCGAGTCGTCTTTGCCGACTTCCTTGCCGGCCTTGTCGAAGACGTACAAGTTCACGTCAGTGTTCTTCGTGGCGTCCGTAGTAGCCTCGAACTCCTTCCCAGCCGTGAAGGAGAGGACGTATGCGACCTCGCCCTTGTCCTTCATCTCGATCTTCTTGCCCTTGAACTCCGCCCCTTTTCCAAGGTTGGTTGGCTTAACGTCCCCCTGCGCGGGACACAGCGTGGTGACCGCGAACACAATCGCTGCGGCCGTGACTAACTGAGTAATCGATTTCATTGGTGCCTCCTCTAGAGTGGAATCCGCGGCAACCATTGCCCCGGACTGGTTTCGGATGGTAACCTCGGGTCCGATCCGCGTCAAGGGAGTGGACCATGGACCCGACCTTTGCATTGGGCCAGTTGATGCACGACACGGCCGACCGGTCGCACAGGTCGCCCATCTTCCCGCCGAGATACGCCTGTTTGAGTTGCGCCAAGGGGGATTGCCCCCTGACACTGATTCGGCCCGGATCCCGACTCGCAGATAGCAGGCTTCCAGGTCCACAAGCCTCTTTTCGCCTAACGAGAATTAGATTGCATCTTGCAATCTATTTCTTGCTCGATAGAGGGAATATCAGTTAAAGGGCTGCACGATGGCAAGTCCCGTTTCGTCAGGTTCCAACCGCCCAAACTGCTCGATTCGGGTCCGGGCAGCGGTCTGCGGGCTTAACAGGGAAGGAAAGGCCAATTTATTCCTCACCCGCGCTGGCCTCATTGCGCGAGCTTGAAGGACAGCAGCTCGATCACGTGATGGTCCTGGTAGTCATTCTTCGGCGTCGATTGCTCGAATTCGCGTTTGACGAGGCGCTTTGCTTCCGGCGCATACCAAATCGTTTCCTTATGGGAGCCGGTCCAGGACCTTTCGCCCTCACGGCTGGCGAACGTTCCCTCGGTACTCAATCTTCAGTGTCGCAAACTTTCCCGCTGGCACAGTTAGCACTTCGGCAGCCACGACGAGTGCCCGCCAGTGCCATTTCGCGTTGCGCTTGCCGGCCTTGGTCGTGACTTCATTTTCAAATGCCTTTTCCCAAGCCTTACCCACTTCCAAAGGGAACTGGAAAGACGGCCAATATGGCTTCGTCGAAGCGGCGACCATCTCTCCGGTCCTTTTCTCGAGGAGATTCCAATCGCGGGTAAATATCCACGCACCCGACGTGCTCAGTCCGGTTTCTGTCACGATCTTGTCTGCGTCAACCACGGTTACGAGGAAGGAGGTGTCGCGCTTTTCTCCAGTACGGAGGTCTCGGTCCTGGTAAACCCACTTCTCGCCGACCTTCACTTCCGGACGCCCCGCTCGGGAGAGCGACTGCGCCACGCAAGGGGCCGCGACTAGTAGCACGAACAGCATCAACCCGACGTGCACGTTGCTTGGTTTCATATCGGTTGCCCTACCTGCGTTCGATACATGCTGCAAGTTAGTGGTGCTCAGGACCTAACGAGACAAAGCGCAGCCGCGGCTCCGGCAAGCGCAAATGGCGGCCGAGTGAATCACGCTAGCCAAGATCGATATCGAAAACGTAACGCCGGGGGGCGTCGGCTGGAGCGATTAGTTAGGCGCTGCATTTTTTTTTCGCGTTGGCCGTTTGGATTTGCTTTTGGCCTTTTTGGTGCCAGGCCTTTTGGCTTCTTTAGCGGGGATCGAACGCTTCTGTCGCCATTCCTCGCGTTGGTGGCGCAGCTTCTTCTCGCGTAGATATTCCCGGAATTTCTTGTAAGCGATCCCGCCGCCCAACCCAGCCGCAGCAATGGCGATCGCCGCGGCGATCTTTACCGGGCCACGACCAGGAGCCATATGCCATGGACATTTTTCCAACGGGTAGCTGTTTGGAAGATAAAACGCGCACCCTGGCGATGAGCATTTATGTGCCATAATGGATTAGGTCTAACAAGGTCAGCCACGGCTACGGCAGGCGCAAGTGGTGGCCGACGCCGTCCTCCGCGCGATGGGACCGCTTGGATGTGGATTTGCGGTTCTTCCTTTCCGGCGGCTTGTCCCAGCCCCCGAGCTTGAGCCCCATAGTCACACATGCGTCGCGCAATTCATCCGCGACAGTGCGGTCAACTACAGCTCGGGCGATGACCATGCCTCCTATGGACAACGCGGCGATGGCCTGTGCTGTTGCGCGACCCTGGGGGTCCTTCTCAATTAGGCTCCGTTCCAAAACGCTAACCATCGCTTTGAATACCGTCTCGAAGGCGCGCCGTGCGGTCTTTCCGCTACGCGCAACGTCGGTCGGCAATGCCATCATCGGGCAGGAATTCTCAACATCCTCGAAATGCTGTCGCGATAAATAGGCGCGGACGATTTGAGCTCCCACGTCGGTGGATGACAGGTCCACATGCACACCTTCCCAGCAATCTTTCCAGTTTGGGTCGGTGAAGAAGCAGGCAAGTACCTTCGGCATAGAGGTCGCTCTTGCTTTTGAAATAGCTGTAAAATCCGCCGTGTGTCAGGCCGGCTCCTGACATGATCTGATGGAGAGAAACATTTTCAAATCCGTGGCGATTGAAGAGCCTGCGTGCGCTATCAATGATTTTTCTCTTTACGGCGGGGCGGTGACCAGCGGGGTAGGGCATAAGGGTCTCCTTGATTCTTCGAGTGGAAAAGTATGCCTCGAACAGCAGTTTCTTTCCAGCAAAACATTATCTTGAACATATTTTAGCGCTGGGCTCTTCTGCTGGGAAAGTTGAACGCAAGAACCCAGGAGGACACATGAAGACAATGATGAGCGAAAGAAGGAATCCAACCGCGACTGCAAATTCGCCGACGCGGCGGCAAATGATCGCCGGTATCGCCATGACGTTTGGCGGTCTCGCCCTAAGCTTAACTAAGGTCAGGGCGGCAACCGGGGAGGAGATTTCCCGAACGGCGGAATCCATCCATCAAGAGCCCATTTTCAAAGCGAGCAGGAATCGTGTGTACGAAGCGCTCACTGATACCAAACAGTTTAACGAGGTCACAAAGATCGTTGCCGCCAGGGAGCCGGCCATTTCGCTCGAGAAATCGCCGACAGTAATCAGTCCCGATGTGGGCGGTGCGTTCTCGCTTTTCGGCGGCATTATCCTGGGACGACACGTCGAACTCGTGCCGAACACGCGCATCGTCCAGGCTTGGCGCGTGAGCTACTGGGATCCAGGTGCTTACTCAATCGCAAAGTTCGAGCTCGTCGAGCAAGGCACTGGAACCAAGATCGTCTTTGACCATACCGGCTTTCCCAAGGGCGACGCGGAACACCTCGCGTCAGGATGGAAGGCACATTACTGGGAGCCGCTCGCTAAATTCCTGGCTTAGGCCAAGCCGGGTTCAGTTTCCGATTAGCGAGTCTTTCGACGCCTAACGAGAATAGGATCAGCCACAGGCGGAGCTTGTTAGTTGCATCGGTAATAATATACTTGATTGACCGTTTCAAGGGTGTATTCTCCTCTCATGAACGCACCTAAAACGTTTCTTGAAGCGGTTCGGTATTTCAGCGATCCGCAGGCTTGTTTGGAATTCTTGGTCGCTCTCCGCTGGCCGCGTGGCCTGAAGTGTCCGCATTGCGGAGCGAAGGGCGCAACGTTTCTGAAAAACGCCGGAGTCTGGAAATGTAAGAACGCGCACCCTCGCCAAAAGTTTTCCGTCAAAGTGGGAACGGTCTTTGAGGACTCGCCTATCGGTTTGGACAAATGGTTTCCGGCGATGTGGCTCGCCGCTAACTGCAAAAACGGAATTAGCTCGTATGAGCTTCACCGTTGTTTGGGAGTTACTCAAAAAACCGCATGGTTCATGTTGCAGCGTATCCGTATGGCGATGCAAAAGGGAATCACTGGCAAGTTCTCTGGCAGGGTTGAAGCAGACGAAACCTATATCGGCGCGAGAGCACGCAACATGCATAAAGATAAACGCACGGGCGTCGGACACGCGGGACTCAAAAAGACCGCTGTGCAAGGAATCTTGGAGCACACAGTAGGCAACAAACATTCTCGCGTCGTCTTGAAGGTGGTTCCTAACACGCGCAGACCCGAGCTTTGCGGCAACGTTCGTCAACAGGTCGAAGAGGGTTCTACTGTCTGCACAGACGCACTGATGTCCTATGATGATCTTGAACGTGATTACGACCGGCGCGTGATAGATCACGCCATTAGCTATGCGGAAGGCCACGTTCACACGAACGGCTTGGAAAACTTCTGGTCGCTCCTCAAACGAGCGCTGCATGGGACGTATGTGAACGTCGAACCCTTTCATTTGTTTCGGTATCTGGATGAGCAGGCGTTTAGATTTAACGAGCGCAAAGAGAACGATGGTGGTCGATTTGTTAAGGCGCTTCGAGGTATTACTGGCAAAGGGTTGCGGTATGCGAAGCTCATTGGCGGTGATGGCATTCAACCGGCGGGGCAGACCGCGTAGGATTTAGAATGTTCTTAAACCTTTTGTTTTGGTCTTTAATTGCGACAACCGCTATGACGCCTAATCCAACTCCAAGGACGCTAATAGCACAAATACAAACCCAATCGGTTTCATCCAGTCCATCAGAAGCCGTGCGAATCGCTGCTAAGAACCATACGTTTTGGTTTAAATGGTATGTAGGTTGGATTGTAATTGGCGCTTTGGTTTCCGTATTTTTGACTTGGATGGTCTGGAGAAGCGGCAATTTGCTACAAGATGCTGCGGTAGCAGATGCGAACAAGGCCGCTGGAGATGCCAATAAAGCAGCGGGCGACGCTAACGAGCGCGCCGGGAAATTAGAGGCATCTGCGATCGAAGCAAAATCGGCCCAACAAAAAGTCGAGATTGATCTGGCTGGAGCTAAAGCTAAACAGGCTGAGGCCGAGCGAACATTGCTTGAAATACAGGAAAGGTTCACACCGAGAACTCTAATCGGTGAAAAACGCGATACGTTTGTGAAGCAACTCGCTGACGTTCCAAAAGGAAAAGTTGAAGTCTCGGTTATAACTGGCGATCCCGAAGCGTATACGTTTGCGGCACAACTTTGGAACGCATTGAAGGATGCTGGCTTTGATGTTGGCCCGCAATTAGTATCGTTTACACTCTTCGGGCCGCCGCCAGTGGGTGTAATAATCGGCGTAAAGGACAAAGATAAGCAGCCTCCGTATGGTGGCGAAATCCAAAAAGCACTTAAGTCTATCGAGATAGATGCTGGAGGAGAGTTGTTCGGCGCGGAGGACGGCGTAGTGTACATTCGGGTAGGAATAAAACCGTCACAATGAGCAAAGAAGTCGAATGTCGGGAAGGCGAAGAAGCGGCAGAGCGGTTTCGTAGGTTGGTTAAAAAAGTTACTAGCGTTCCTAAGGCCGAGATTGACCGACGCGCCAAAGAGTGGCGTGAGGCCCGCGAATCCGACGAGGAAAAAGCAGACAAGGAATAGCTCTAAGAGCCGCCCCGTCAGCGACCACCATAAGACCGACGCAAGGTCAGTCAAGTATATTATCACCGCTGCATCGCATGGTTAGGCGCTTTGGCGACGCGTGGCATTACCGGTCATTTAATCCCTTACCATTGAGAATTTGCTGCATACATTTTTCAATCCTTGACTCCCGGGTTTTGGGTTGTTTGGGTGCAGAAAAATAAAGAATGTATGCTCTTTGCCGCCCCGGCGTCAGTGCATCAAAAGCAGCTTTCAAGGCAGGGATTTCATCTAATTTATTTTGAAGTTCTTCAGGAATAGGTTCCGGATTCTTTTTAAGTGTCACTTTCAAACCGGCTTTTTCCGCTTCCATGGCTTCATGAATATAGGCTTTCAAGATGGGTTCCATCTCAACTATTTCTCGAACATTAGTGAACGGAACCCGGCGTGCCGCCTGCCAGCCAAATGTTTTAAGAATCCCATTGGGATCATTTAACAAGGCGCCTTTGCAAAACAAAAGCGCACAGAATTCTTTAAATCCTTGTATTATAACTATGTTACTTTTCTGAAACGTGTAACAAGGTTTACCCCACTTCAATTCTTCGGTCAGCTGACAGTCAAGAAGGATCCTTCTCAATTTCTCCATTTCTTCCTGCCGCTTTTTGGCTCTTCTTAAATATCCATCAACCTCAGGATTCATTCTGTTCATTTATTGATACTCTGAAATAAAGTGAGCTTATATGGTGATTGGTTTGTAAATCTATTTATCGGCGAAACCGCATCATTTACTCTGGCCTAACGAGACAGAGATCAGCTACGACTACGGAGAGCGAGCGTCAAATGCGGTGGGAATGTTTTAATCATGGAAAACGTGGTCACGCGCTGGGTGGCCGTTAGCTGAATCGACTGGTTAGGCGACGCCGCTCGCCAGCGCGCGGGCACACGTGGCGCAGATGCATCGGACGCCGCGGTCCTCGGTCGGGACAGCTTCGAGCATATCCGATGTGAGCCTTATGCTGACGCACCAGCAAGCGCCAACTGAGTGCCCTTCGGCCATGGCGCAGCGATTAGGCTGACCGCATAGCGGGCATTTCTGCTTGTCGCTCATCGGTGCATCTAGCATTTGCAATGTTGGAACTCGGTGAGTGGCATGCGATCTAACCGACCAAGCTCAGCCGCGACTCTGGGAGGCGCAAGTCGCTGCAAGTTAGATGTTCGAAATTAAGATCGACATGAAAGCATAACGCCGGGGAGCCATCGGCTGCATCGTCTGGTTAGACCGATGCTCGCATAGAAGGGGAAGGGGCGAGCCATGGGAAGCAAAGAGCTTCTTCACGATGTTCGCGACAGCACGACGAATCGTAAAAACACCAAGAATTGTCCCGAATGGCATAAATGCGCATTCGATGCAACTGGCGCCGCCTGCTATTTTCCGAAGCCGCCCAGGATATCCATGCCTGCGTGGGCAATCATATTGGCGCGGAGTCCTTTCCGCATCAATACGAAGGCACCGAAGATGCAGCCAAGCACAAAGATGAGCGCCATATTCTTCCATCCTTGATATCCGTGAGCCAGACCAAAGACGAGTGCCTGACCCAATACACCGATGCTCACGTGGCCCGTCCAGCCGGAGAATTGCTGCTGGAGATAGCCACGGAATACGGTTTCCTCGCAGACGCCGGCACTGGTTGCCATCACAATCCATGCAACGATTTCTAAGTTATCACTGGGGAGGATTCCTTCCATCGAACTCCAGCCTGTCGGCCCCAAAACATGGACGATGACTGGTGCAAGCAAAAAACAGATTACAGAGATAGCCAGGGCAACCGGGATGTCTATCAGAAGCGAACGAGGATTTTGAGCCGCGCGCGCTACATAACCCACGAAAGCTGCGTTGGAACCCCAAAGGCTCAACGCGAACTGCGCCCATTCAAACACGATGACAACTGCGTACAAGGGTAGATGTCCATGCTCGGGAGTGGCTGATCCCACTCTTAGGTATGCTGACAATCCTGAACCCAACGCCAACATTGCCAGCAGACAGCAAGTGTGCCATACGGGAGCAATTATGTACCGGCGACTTTCGGTGGGAGGTTTCATGCAGACGTCAATATCCTCTAACGAGAAAGAGATAAGCCACGGGTAGCGTTGAACAACATTACGGCGGGAGTGCGTGAGCGCGCAGATGCGAATCGCACTAGGGAAGCCGGGCACTTGGATGAAATCCAAGCGTTGAACAACATTACGGCGGGAGCGCGTGAGCGCGCAGATGCGAATCGCACTAGGGAAGCCGGGCACCTGGATGAGATCCAAGCGTTGAACAACATTACGACGGGAGTGCGTGAGCGCGAAGACGCGAATCGCACTAGGGAAGCCGGGCACCTGGATGAAATCCAGGGGTCGGTGGCAAGCACGTTGATGTTATCTCGCAATGGGGTCGCCTGCCGCGTGTCAATATTTACGCTGGTTGGCTTCATCGTTTGGTTAGGCTTCATACGTGGCAATCAGGAGACGGATTATACCATGATGGTTTCGGCTCTGATGAACTCCAACCCCAATCGTTCAGCACTTCTATTATGATGTCTCGATCGTATGAAGCAGAGCTGGCGGAAATGCACGAGTAATCGAATCCTCGTGCTTGTGCCACGCGGCGCAATCGTTGCCGATGCTCCTCGTCTTCGGTGGTGATGATCAACATGCCGTAATCGCAGCTAAACTGAGGGAGCCAGCCGAGGTAAGTGAGCTTTTCGCCAGCATCTTCAAGGGTGAATGGCGCGATAAATCTGAAGCCCAAATCGCGTGAGGCTTCTCGCCATTTCTCAGCGGTGCATTCTTCGGCGGTCATGGAGCCTAACGAGAAAGAGATAAGCCACGGCTACCGGGAGCGAGCGCCAATTGAAGTGAAAGTGTCTTAATCATTGGAAAATGTGATCGCACAGCGGGTAGCCGTTCGCTGCATCGTCTGGTTAGACCTTCACAGTTAAAACCCCAGTTTGGGAAACACGTCGAACACCGCGATTAACTGCAAGACGCAGATAGTGATCGCCATAAAAGTGTGGACGCGGATGTTTTTGGATCGGACGCCGACCAAGCACACCGGTATTGCCGCGGCCCAGTATGCGAAAGCTACTACGCCATTCGCCTGGATATACGGCCAGCCTCCCTTCAGCCAGGCATCGACAATGTCCGCGAACATCGCGATCAGATAAAGAGGATAGAACCAATGCCGTTTGGACAGGAAATAATCATCCAGACTGTCGGTCGTAGCCCAATCGCGCGGGAGTAGAAGGACGGCGAGGAGAAAGAGAAGAACGGCGTAAGTGATGATGAAAAAATAGTGAGCCAGGGTCCAGCTCTTCAGGAGCGCGAGAAGCCGGAATTCCCACCACCAGAAGGATACCATCCAGACGAACAGGGTAAGCAGCCAGGTAGCGTGTGCCCAGCTCAGGCGCAAGGGGGCGCCATGTCCGGTAATCCGCTCGATCGCCGAGCCTACCCCAATGAGGATATACGAGATGCCAAGGCCGATAATGATCGACGTAAGCACCATTACGTGTTGGAACTGGTCCGTCACTTTAGCTCCTTCGTGCGTGGTTTGCTGGTTTAGGTCTAACGAGGATTCGGACCAATAATTGCGCCTTTAAAGACGCATTTTTTGGGTCTAATCCGGTTGAGTTTGATTCTGGCGGGGTCAAGATCGGGGGTCATGCCCGAGATTTTACCCGGTGTGGGGAGACTGAACAACCCGAAACTGCTCGACCAGGTTCGGGCGGTCAGTGACCTCAAACACTACAGCATTCGCACGGAACAGGCTTACACCGGGCAATATCGAACACGTGATCCCGTTCAGCGAAGCGGAATGGATCGCAGCGCGAGCGGATGATTTCGCCCCGGGCTTTAAGGAATGCTGGAAGGCCTATCTCGGAAAAGGAGCTTAGCGCCCGCGCTTACGCCGAGATCTCGATTTTGGAGAGAATTTGCTTGCCGAACGACGCAGATTTTGTTCTAATCCCGAGTCACTAGCCGCTGAGTCTGACGGCGTGTAGGGCATCCACGCGACTCGTTTCTCCTGCGAGACTCCACCAAAAACAGAATGCGTTACACAAGCACACCTGCGTTCAGCGCGAGGAGCATGGTCGTCCTGATCATTGCCGCCTTTACTGCTCCGTTACAGGCCTCACTGCTCACGCTCGACAACGGTACGATCATAGTAAGCGTCGACACCTCACTCGGTGGCACAATTACGTACCTCTCTCAGTCAGGGTCCGGAACGAACTTGATTAACCGCCACGATCCTGGAAGGGAGGTCCAGCAAAGCTATTATTGCGGTCCGGGCAACCTTCATCCGCCAGGCACGATCCAAAATCCGCACTGGTATCCTTGGCCTTGGAACCCAACCCAAGGTGGAGATTCCTATGGCAATCCTTCACTAGTTCTGGCGAGCAACAACTCTGGAAGCGTTATCTACGTAAAAACAATACCGATGCAATGGGCGCTTAAAAACGTACGGGCTGATTGCGTATTCGAAACATGGCTGCATCTCGATGGACCAGCAGTACGGGTGCATTGCAAACTTACCAACCAGCGCAGCGATGCGACTCAATATATGGCTTACAATCAGGAGTTGCCCGCTGCCTACGGCATCGGCACCCTGCATCACCTTTTCAGTTATGTTGGAACTGCACCGTTCACAGGTGATTCCTTGACTGAGCAGCCACCAGTGGGACAGCCCTGGACTTACTTCCGTGCCACGGAAAACTGGACCGCCTGTGTAGGTGACAACTCCTTCGGAGTGGGAGTACACAATCCCGATGCGGTGCTCACGGTGGCCGGCTATGCATATAACGGCGCGTTCGGCACTGGCGGGACCACAGGTTATAACACTGCGTATATCGCGCCACTCCAGGTCGAGACTCTAGACGCCAACATTGTATACGAATACGACTTTAACCTCATAGTCGGAACGCTTACAGACATTCGCAGCTGGGTTTATGCGCACGCAAGCGATCATCGGCCAGACTATCACTTCATATCCAATCGCCAGCACTGGTATGCAAATTACGGCGATGCAGGCGTCCCAACTGGTTTTCTGCGTGAAAGTCTGAACGGTGGCGATCCTGGCCTCACCGGACCGTATACTGCTTTTGCGGCCTCCGATTGTCCAAATGTCTATTTCGCTGCACGCTATTCTATGAGTTCGCCGCCCGCTGGGTCTTTCGCGCAGCTTTTATGGGAGACAAATAACAGCGGGGGTTTTTCCGCAACACAAAATGTGACAGTCACGCCTGATGGCGCATGGCGAGTCTACTCCCTCGATCTTAGCAGCAATGCGGCGTGGTCCGGGCTCATTTCACGCTTACGCCTCGACCCAATACAAAGCGGAGGGCCCGGAGATTACGTCGATATCGCTGGCATTTCATATAAACACGACCCTCCTTCCGTGTCCGGCCTTGCGGACGTTTATGTGCTTGTCGGCAGTGACCCCGACCCTATAACGTTCGATGTTTCGGACGACCTAATGCCTCCCGATGGCCTGGTGGTAAGCGCAACTTCATCCGACCAAACGGTTCTCGCAGATTCAAGCGTCCAGATATCCGGCACGGGTAGTGAGCGAACCCTTACGATCCTTCCGCAGACCACAACAGAGAACACTGCAACTGTAACAGTAAACGCGAGCGATGGGCTACTCTTCGGAACCGGGAGCTTCACCGTGCACGTCGTATCAAGCCCCCCGCCAACTCCAACTCCCACGCCGACACCCGCTTCAACACCGAACCCAACTCCAACACCAACCCCTACTCCTACTCCTACTCCTACACCGAGCACTGGTCCCGCGGTGATGCTTAGCCCGCTACCAGGATCGACCTTTACTTCTTCCACTGTGGCTTTCAGCTGGAGCGCCGGCAGCGCCACTGCCTATTTCATTTTCGTGGGCAGTTCGCTACATGGCGCCGATATTTACAATTCGGGCCAAGGTACTATGCTTTCGAAAGCCGTAAATAACATCCCTACTGATGGGCGCACGATTTATGTGACACTGGGCTCGCAGGTCAACGGTGCCTGGTCTGTGAACTATTACACATATACGGCCTTCAATTCGTCGGCTACTCCAACTCCAACACCGACCCCTACACCAACGTCGACACCTACGCCAACACCGACACCAAGTCCAACGCCCACGCCAACTCCGACACCGACCGCTACACCTACACCTACACCCACACCCACACCAACACCTACGCCAACCCCAACGCCGCCACCGACCGGACCGGCGGTGATGTTGAACCCGCCTCCGGGATCGACGTTTACTTCTTCAAGCGTGACGTTCAACTGGAGCGCCGGCAGCGCCACTGCTTATTTCCTTTTTGTGGGCAGTTCCCTACATGGCGCCGATATTTACAATTCCGGCCAAGTGACTGTGCAGTCGAAAAGCGTAAATAACATTCCCACTGACGGGCGCACGATTTATGTCACACTAGGTTCGCTGGTTAACGGTTCCTGGACCACGAACAGCTACACTTATACGGCCTTTAAATAGAGCAGCGTTATCATTTGATCGCATAGTGGAATTCGCTTGCTCGCTTGCGCAGGGTCGCCGCAATGGTCTACTCACGTCCGGGAAGTAAGCCATGCTGACTCAATTCCCCGGAGTTGATACCGCCCAACTTATTTTGTGTTGCGTTGGAATCATCTGGTGTTGGCCGCGGCGATGCATGCCACCAGCTGATTTGGCTGCCAGTTGGATGCCTCAACGCGGGAATCTATCTAACGAGACGCAAGATCAGCGACCGCACCCTGGAGCGCGCGTGGTTGCAAGCTGAACGAAGTAGGTATCCGAAAGCCACACATCGGAGCGGGGCGCGGTTCACTGCATCGCTTGGTTAGGCAGCTTCCACTTAAATGACGACATTTTTCGCGAGAGTTTTGAATCGCTCTCCGTCTGGTTGCACCACGGTAATCGTTACATGACCGGTTTTGCTGGTGTTGATGTCCGTCACGATGCCGGACTTGTCTGCATGGACGCCGCCGATGACCTTGCATCGAGCGCCGTCCCTGAGTTTGCCTGATGGTTTAGCTTTCATTGTATTGTTCCAATTGCGTTTTGATTGTATCCCGAGTCCAGCATCTTGCAATTTCGCACAGCTTCCGAGGCCGAGCGGCCGAACGAGAAAGAGATAAGCCACCCAGCACTTTGAAGACCAGAGTGCGCATCATCCAAAGCTTACCACAAAGTGCTGGGTTGGCTTCATCGATTGGTTAGGGCACGGGCGTTGCGAGCTAGAGTGTGATTCGATAGCGAACAGCATCAGTGCCGCCATATTGCGCAGACCTCTGGAACCGCTCAATGAGGACACCGCCGTTAGCTTCAATGACTCTGCGGGAAGCAACATTGTTTGGGTCCGTCGTGATTTCGACGTATTCGAGCCCTTGAGCGCGAGCATGTACCAACATCAATTTCAACGCCAACTTGGCATAGCCGCGGCCTTCCTTCCATGGCACCACCGCATAGCCAATGTGTCCGAGGACGTGAGGGGGCAACTCTGATGTGTCCGGCTGCCACCGCAAACCAATAGAGCCGCAAAACTCGGTATCCCAAAGCCAAAGTCTAAATCCCGGAAGACGCGCCGCGCTCGAACCATCTGGCAGCACGATCGGCGGGCCCTTTGCCTCCCGATCAGTTAGGCTTTCGACGAACGACCGGGGATCTTTCTCGATGTGCGCAAGTTCCTCAATAGAACCGGCGGCACCTTTGATGTTGTCGGGGGACCATCCTCGCTTCAAGGCCGCGACGTAGCTCGGCAAACGATCAAGCGATGGCGGTACAAGTTGCATTGGATGTGTCATTACGTTCAGCGCGGGGCCTAACGAGAAAGAGATAAGTCACCACGCCACTTGAAGCAAAAGCTAGCGTTTGCTCTGAGGCGCACCACAAGTGGCGGGGTCGGCTTCATCGATTGGTTAGACGTTCCGCCCAGGTAGACCGGCGACTACAATGAGGAATAGGACCGGATCCACGCCGTTAACGTGGGTTTGACTGAAACAGCGATGCTGCGTAGCGCGGTCCTGGTTGCATTTCGTCCGCCAGTACATCTCCTTCGTATATTTCCAGATAATTGATATGCTGACCGGCCTTGTTAGGCGCCATCCCTTTATCGATCGACCTTCTCAAGGCCAGGGGAGGATCGCCTTCGGCGCCCATGACTTTGCTGGGGATAAGGCCATGGGAACCGCCGCGCATTTCGAAGCCGGTGATGATCCGTCCGGTATAACTCTTGATAAAATCGGTGCCATCAAAAGCTTCGACCTGCGCCCGACCAGCATGAAGATCGTTCGATTCAATTGCCAGCCGCCTCCCAAAGACCTTCACTGCCCGTTCGACGATGTCTTGCTTTGCGCGCATACGCGCAGGAAGACCGGATTTCCCCTGCCCAAGAATCGGGAGGTTCGGAGCCGCAAGAGAAACATACTGATTGGGAAAAGAATCGGCATAGACGTGAAAAGCCTCTTCCCATGCGCCCAAATATTTAGCGGGCGTATAACCGTCGCTGAGCCATTTTTTGATCGCCGGCGGAGAGTTGCTGGGCAACGTCATCTCTTCGGAAACCGATGTCGGTCCGGCAGCCGCAATCATTCTAAAGGCTGGCGACCTTCCGTACCTTTCGCTCAGTTGCTTCACGAAGGCGAACCAGCGGTCGAGGTACACGCGATCCGATGGCATCGGAAGCACCGCGACGGTGCCATGGCCAGGCCCATATTGTATTGGGAACAAATCGCTTTGGGCGCCGTCTTTGGCCCATTCAGGGGCAAAAAAGCCCGGGAAGATGGCGAGTTGTACCCATTTCTTTGATGATTCCGCCGCAGCGAACAGTTCATCCAGTCTCGACCAATCCGGTTGCCCCTGGACCGGCTCAATGTCGCGCCAATTGATTTGCGCCGCGATGCCATTAATAAATGGATTATTCAGCAGCCGCGGGTCTACTCCCCCTAGCTTTCTTGGCGGTAGAACTACAACGAGTCCATTAGGTATAGGAAGATCGGCTAACGCCTGCGTTCGCCGGGGGCCCGTCGCCTTCGGCTCAGCCTCAGCGGGTGATTGGGCTTGAGTGACCGCAACGGTTGCAAGCGATATAAAACAAACAATGGTTTGGAAACACATAGGCCTAACGGGAAAGAGATAAGCCACCCAGCACTTTGAGATTAAGGCTATGCATTGTCGAGTGAGTTGCAACAAAGTGCTGGGTTGACTTCATCGATTGGTTAGGCACTACCCTTCAGAAAGCGTCTTAAGAGAAGCAAGGCCAGCCTCGAAATGCTTTCCCAGCATGTGGTCCATATTGACGAAAATGCTCATAACTTTCGCCATATAAGGGTTCGTACCGCGCATGGCCCACGTTACCCTTGTCATATCATCCATGGGTTCCAGTGTGAATTCGTTGATGTTGTGGGCTTCAAATGGCTTTACAAAATCGACCCTCACCGTGATCTTGGAGGGAGCCGTTGACTCGGTAATTTCCATGCGTCCGCAGCCAGCGTTGCCTTTGCTTACCCATTCAGAAGAGGCGCCCTTGCCGCTCACCGTTCCGCCGAACGTTCTTTTCATCGTGGAATCCATCTTGTCTTGAGGTGCCCAAGCCTGCCAGTTATGGAAATCGTTGATAAGCGCAAAGATTCGCTCCGGCGGAGCCTTGATGTCCGCGGCGCGTTGAATGTTTAAGGTATTGGGCTTCGTCGCAGCGAAGCCCAAAATTCCGATGAGCACTACAACAACGATAATTGCAATTGTCATGGCTGAACGCATGGGCCTAACGAGAACAAGATGAGCGACGGCGGACGAGACCGCGCGTCGCCCGGAGTGAAAGTGTGGAAGTCATCTCAAAAGTGGAGCGTACGGCGGTCCGCCGTTCGCTCCATCGCCTGGTTAGATGTTTTGTGCGCCGTGAATCAAGGCCTAGCATCTTGCGACCTCTGGAGCGCTTCTCTCTCTTCCGCGATGTATTGCCGGAGCGTGTTGGGCATATTGGGCGGGACGTTGTGCCTGGATTCGGCGGCGAGTCCATCGAGAAAGGACCTGTATTCATCACCGATCCCGCCCCGCGCGAACCTCCAGACCGCGCGATAGGCAGGGTTGCCGAGCAAGCGCTTCAAGGTGGTACCGTCGGACGCCCAGCTCTTGGGATCCAGCATGCCCAAATGAAACTGAAAGAAGCAGTCTTCGTAGCTCCAGAACACCGAGGTCATGTAACCGTACAAGACGAAGCAATCCTGATCGGTCAGAGTTTCGCCGTTGGCGGCGCGCGATATGACGTCGCTGACACTGGGATCGCTCAGGCGAGAGAGGAGTTCGACGTTGCGCGCGCTTCGTCCCTGTTGCATTAACGATCTTTGGTTGCGATTGGATTGCCGTATCTGCAGGCCAAGAAAGAGAAGCGAAACCACAACGGCGACGCTGCTGGCAAGTGACGCGAGATCGGCAAGACTCATGGATGATATAACGATCTTAGCACTTGCCCCCAGAACTGCGATTCGTAACCGAACTGCTCGATCATTTCGCTCAGCATCTAACGAGGATTCGGCCCAATAATTGCGCTTTTAAAGACGCACTTTTTTGGGTCTAATCCGCTTGAGTTTGGTTCCGGCCAAGCCAGGATCGGGGGGGCAAAGGCGAGCAGAAACGGATAAGAAATTAAGGAGAGCATTCACAATATTGAATGTTTAGACACGGCGCCAATTTTCCTGGTTAATAGGAGCAACAGGTTCGCAAAGAATGCGCGTGTGGAAAGTGAAGATCAGACCCTATTTCCTTCTCCCTGTTTAATGTCAAACTTCATGGGAGGTCAGTAGGTCAGGTAACCGAAGCCGGAACCGTTGCCCTCGTCCACCCAACCCACGGCGTTGCCATCATCGAACACCTGCGTGATATGGATGGAAGGAGACCCTCCGCCAAGGACGATCAAGCGGCGATTCGATCCACAGCGGGTTTCGGCGCGAGTTTGGCCGGAAGGCAGGTCAACCTCTACACCGATACACTGGGAGGAGATCGCTGTTACGCGGACTGGATTCGTATCCTCGGAAGGCACAGAATACAGCTTCCCCAAGCGTTCATAAAATCCGTTCCGCAAACCGGAGGCGTCCACATAATCACCTCCGCGCCCCTCATCGTTCGCCGTCAAAATTCGCGTCTGCGTCGCTCCCGGAACGGAGAAGGGCACGACGTTGTAGCCCACCACGTTGCCATTCTCGCGGACCGGAGTGGCCACAAAGCTATGCTGTTTGAGATGAAAGTCGGCGTACCAGCCCTCGACCGTGCCTTCGTGGTGCAAGCCAACCAAAAAGGTGCTCGTATCCGAAAGGTTGAAGGTAAACTGCACTTTCTGCGCCGGCAGATAAGTGAATCCTGCGATGGCAAAGGTAGCGCCGTTTGAAAACCATCCTGCCCAGGATTCTGTGTTGATTGCGGTGAGCGTACCACTCAGAGGAAATGGTTTTAAGGAAAGGACGCCGCCCGGAGAATCGAAAGGAAAGGTCCCTTGTTTCTGCAGCACGCTTCCGAAAAAACCGAATTCGTCGCTGAGTCCATAGACCGTGGTCAGCGGCGAACCGTAGGTAAGTTTCAAGTAAAGGATGGCCGTGTTGGCATCGGCAGTCGTGTTGCTAAAGAGCGTATTCGTGCCCTCGGCGGTGTTGTTGTTGCGATAGCCTCCACCCGGTGTTGGCGAGGGTAATTGTCCCCATCCAGTTACTGGAACCGCGACGGAAACAAGAACTATAGCCGCCGAGAGTGGGTGCAGAAAATTTGTCTTACTTTTCATGGTGATCGATCCTTTCTCGTTCGAAACCGAAAGGGTAAGTTAATCTCAGCGGATGACCCGCTACAACCCTAAACGCCGGAACGGATGGCCGATTCGGTTGAACCACGATCGTGGAAAGGCGCGTGTCTCGGCATAGCCAATTGCTTGATCTTTCGTTCCAAACACCCGGTTCGACGCCCGGCGCTTCGAACACTTTCCAGCCATTTCGATGCGGTCTGATTTCGATTACTGTCATTGCCAACTAGATTTTGCTTTTGCTTCCAAGAGTTTAGACGTTCATTCGAACATGATCCAGCCTAAGAACGGACGGTCCGCAATTAAGAACAAGAGGTGGCTTGGCATTCACGTATGAGTGCGCAGCTCGTTACAGTGATCGAATTTCCGCCTGTTGGAAAGGTAAACAGCCACACCCGGTTAATCCTTACGAGAATCACGAAGGCTGGTTTTTAAACGGCCAACGAGGACGCAAGCAGGCGCGGGCTTCTTCTCTTAGCGAGTAAAAGTCAGCTCGCAGGCGCGTCCGCCGATCCGCGTGCAGATGCCGCGCGAACCGTGGAACTGGCCGGTAGCATCATAGGAATAGGGCGTTCCTTGGCGTACATGGCGCAGTGTGTTGATGGGACGATTCGTCAAACCGCGGGCATGCAATTCCGCCGAACCATCTGGGTGAATGGTGCCGTCCAGCGTCATCCAACCGGGCTGGCCGGGCGATAGGCGCTCACCGTGCAAAGCGCCATTCCGTACCTGCACGGCATAATGAAACGTGTACGACTCCGCTGTTTTGCCTTCATCGGTGTGCTCATGACAGGCGATGGTGACCGACCATGCTCCATCGAAAGGTTCTCTTTCAGCGGCATGTGCCCGTATGGAAGGGAAAAACAGAATAACCACGGTGAACGCAAGTGACAGGAGAATTTTCACAACGTCAGAAGGCTCGACTGATTTACAACAATCCAGGGGAACAAAAAAGGGTCAGAGGTTTCTATTTTGACGCTTTAGCGCGCGTCGCCGTTCAATTCCGAGGGCGAAACTGGTTGCGGCCGTGCGGTTTTCCACACCGAGCTTCGGATAAATCCGTTCGAGATGCTTACCCACGGTCGCGGGTTTAATCTCGAGGATCGCAGCGAGTTGCCTCACAATTTGTGTAAAGTGAAGATCAGACCCCCTTTCTTCCCCTCGTAATCGCGATTAGAGTGCCGTCCGGAGCGAGAATGTCCAACGGAAGGTTGGGACCAGATCCGCCAGGCGAAAGCGGTCCTTGAGATGAAACAGGCTTTCTATCGAGTCAAGATGAAGACCTGATTCCGGTTCGACTCATTACACAGGTTCTGGCAGATGGTGCCCCCTCTGCCGGGGTCCTCTAGACAAAACCCGCTGCTCTTGACGCGGATTTGCACACGGTCTCCGCCTAGGTCCACGATTTCAAAGAGTTCGTTGTCCGCCGAGGAACCATTGCTGCAATTCCACTGAATCAGATTCCCTGGGCCGCCAACTTTTTTCCCGTCTCCAGGCGACCGCGAAGCATTGGAGATGGCCAGGCACAGACTCTTCGCGCCATTCAGTGTGTGAATCGAGTAGAAGCCGCCCCCCTTATCGACAAAATTGAACTCCATGTTGCTTAAGCCGCTGCACGGATACGGAATGATTCCGCCGCCACTCTCGGTTGAGTTTCGAGTGATGTTCATGCACAATTTCGTACCTTCGGAAACGATCTGATGCATGCCTTCGATGGCGCTCGAAGCGGGAATGGGTAGTGGCGAGACGCCGTCGATTACATAGGTTGTAACCGAGCGCGCTGGAAGCTGATCGACGATGTGCTCTTTCGAAGAAAGCGCAATCTTCGCCTCTTGGAGATTGACAGCCTCGTCGGCAGTCGTTCGATAGACAGCGACTGACGATGGGATTCCGGCGAATACACTTAGGTCGAGATCATTTGAGGTAGCCTCATCCCAATTCGTGCTGACAAGCACCAGCCGTTTTGACGCAGGGGAATATGCCGCAAGCGTGTTGTAGGCTCCTCCCGAGGAAATAATCTGGAAACCGGGCCGAATGAATCGGGTGTACTGGGCAAGAGCGTAGAACTGCTTTTTCGGAACGGGCACTCCGCCCTTGGGGTCGAACGCGATCACATTCCAATCTGGCTGCCAGAGCACCCAGGCTTCGGCGCCCAGGTCCCGCAGATCCATTCGCACCGAATCCGCCATGAACAAAGCGCCCCACATGTCGGTGCCATCGCTCTGATGCGGGAAGCAGCATCCCAGTTCGCTCATCCAAATGGGTTTGTGAAGCTTCTGAGCCAGCGAGTTGTACTCTTTTAGTCTTCCTGGATTGGGTTGCGAATGGTAGTCGTGGGTGTTCAACCTGCCCAGCGCGGAAAGTGCAGCAGGATCTAACTGGCCGGCGCCGCCGACCGCATCATCGAGATTGTTCATATCCGCACCGGAAACGAAGGTGTCCAGGCCATCCCTTTTTAATCGGCTTGCCAACAGCGGAATAAGCACGTTCTGGGAAGAATACGAAGCGCTATTTCCTTCCTGACGTCCGGGAGTGACCCAGCCTATATCCGGCTCGTTGAACGCCTCCAGACTCTCAAAGTGGATGGCTTCTACGTCCCGAAAATGCTTGACTACCGTCGCCAGGTAGTTGACGAAACTCGCGTACATGTCGGGGCGCAGGTTGTCTTGATGCTTCACTTTTGCGCCAGAGGAGCAACCGCTAAGAGTCATCCAGTAAGGAGGGGAATAGGAGGCCGCTTCAAAAATATTGGCGCCCCGCTTCTTCGCTTCCTGCAGCATGCGCCTCTGTGGCGCGTCCCGCGTCCAGTCAAAAGCCGAACCTGGCCCGCTTTGGAAGCCCTCCATCTGGGCGTCGGGCCGCATGTGCGTGTGCGTGGGATCGTCGCCGCCACCGATGTTGTAGCGGGCAACATTGAAGCCAAGCGTTAAACGAGTCGACGGGTCACCGTAAAGGAGGTCCATATACTGACTCTGGATGTCCGGACCCTTGATTCTGGCGGGCTGACGTCCGCCGCCATACAGATCATTGGCCTCCCACGCCAGCGACATTCCCCAGCCGCGGAAAGTCTGCCCGGGGCGCGGAACAATTCGACCTGAATCCGCAAAAGCTTCCGATGGCGTAAACAGAAAAAAAGCCAAGAGCCCGGCTGTTGTTCCAAGGTTGGTTGGCTGACAGAACTTCGGTTTTCTCACGTGTGGCCTAAGGATTGTTCTTCGGATTCTTTGAGTGCCTCAACCACGTAACGCTGAATTGCGAGCGTTACTTTGCGCGGGTCGCTCTTGCAGCGCCTGCGCAGTTCCTCATTTCCTTATCCGATCTTGGCCAGGGCCCCGCTGGCGGTAACGAGCTTTCGTGACATCGACAATGTGTTTCATAAATTCAAACGTGGTCATCGCGCCGGCCAGCGGTTAGCGTTAACGACAGCCTAACAAGAGAGGAGACGATGCAACCGAAATTTGGGCTTCTGATTGGATTTGCCACGCTTGGGGCCAGCCTGCCGACCTTGGCGGCGACCGACGAAATCCAAGTCTATGACGCCGAGATTGTCGAACAAGGCAAATTCAACCTGACGCTCCATAATAATTACACGCCAATCGGCGTGAAGCAGCCGGGTTTTTCAGGCGGCGTCATCGACGATCACGCGCTGAACGGAGTTCCGGAATTCGCCTATGGCGTGACCGACTGGTTCGAGCTTGGCGCCTATGTGCCGCTTTACACCGTAACGCGGAATGGCTCGGTGTTGTTCGACGGGGTCAAGCTGAGAAGCCTCTTCGTCAGCCCTCATGCCCAGGAACGGACCTTCTTTTACGGCCTCAATTTCGAATTGAGCTACAATCAACCCCATTGGGAAACCACCCGCTTCTCGGGCGAGATCAGGCCTATCCTCGGCTACCGGATCGGGGCGATCGATCTGATCGCCAATCCGATCCTGGACACCCAATTCAAGGGTGGCTTGAGTCAGCTCGACTTCGCCCCCGCCGGACGCGTCGCTTATAATCTCTCTAAGACCTATGCGTTGGGGCTCGAGTATTACGCCGATTTTGGGCGCTTTTCCGGCTTCGAGCCGGCTGACCGGCAGAGCCATACGTTATTTGCGGTATTCGATTACAAGGACAAGCCGGCAGCGATTGAGTTCGGCATCGGCCACGGATTTACGGGGGCGTCCGATTCCTTGGTGCTGAAGCTGATCTTGAGCTTCGATTTTTGATCAGGATTTGAATGCGGACCTGTGGGACATCTAACGAGAAAGAGATAAGCCACCCAGCACTTTGAGATTAAGGCTGTGCATTGTCGAGTGAGTTGCAACAAAGTGCTGGGTTGGCTTCATCGACTGGTTAGCACTCATCGTAATACGAGAAGATTGCCACTCTGACTTATGTGAAGCAAAACGGTCGACCGCTTCAGATCAGCGGAGTCAGCACGCAGCGCCAGATCGCCTGGGGCTTCTTTCGTCGTTAAACTAAACTTGCCGTCACGCTCTGTCGTCGTTGTTTGGATGTGAACGCGCTCTATGTCGGGACCGGCCATCTTAATGTCGCGGAACCTGGCGGTGACGAGAGCGTCGGAAACAGGGTGACCTCGCGCATCGACGACTCTACCGCTGATGACAGTCTGTGTCGCGCATCCCACAAACAACAGAGCGACAGTTGAGATGAGCGGGATGACTCTGCGGCTCGCGGCGTTTTAGTCCTAACGAGATATAGACGGCAATCCGCAATCTATTTCCGGGGGCTCCACCACAAAGTCGACAAAAGGCTGCAAGCACGTAGCTTCGAAATTAAGCGATTCATTAAATCCAGCTTACAGGCTTTGAGACTCGATACGAACACCTTTTTTGGCAACCCCATGAAATAGCCTAACCACAGAATATAAACCGCTCCTCACCCTTGACTCCTTACATAGGGGTTAGATGCGCGCAACTCGGCCAAGATAGCACGAACACGGTCTTTCGCTGCTGGATCAGCGTCGTGCCGAATCTCGATCCCTGCGACCGCTCTTCTGGCAAACCGAGGGTAGTTAGATTTGCCTGGGCCGCCCCACTGTAATGATTACTGATTGGAAATGGTCGCGGTCGTACCGTCGATCTTGGTCAGACCGACGGTGAACTTCTCGGCATAGGTCGCCGCTCTATCCTGCAGCATGCTGATGGCCACTGCCTCTCCCAGTTGGATGGATGAGGCGGTGTCACTGCGCCAGTGGATGCCGGAGTGGATCCCATGGCCGAAGGAAATGTTGTTCGCAAGCTTGTTCAACTCGCCGTTGACAGTGAGCTGGCCGGCGTCGGAGCCCGTGTAGGGTAACAGCGAAAGCCCATCACTGCTTGGCACCACCGGATTGGGGATCACGAAATTGCCGTCGAAGAAGAACTTCAGGACGGTGATGCAAGCGCCGGCGACGGCGCCATGGCCGGTAGGATACGCCGGATGGGTAGGCGAGCCTTCGGGGAAAGCTTGCGAAAGGAAGTAGTCCCCGTATTTGCTGAAGCTGCTTTGCACCGCCTGCGAGTTGAGCACGTTGTTGTTCACGTGGCCCTGGAGCGTGTTGCCGAAGCCGCTCAAAATCTGGCGGACAATCGCGCCGCCCGACTCGGGGCGGTGCCGGAGGTGAAGCCACCACTTCTGATACCATACGCTGTTGATTGCAAGCCTAGCTACTGCCGTAAGTGTTGCGGCGAAATCCGGCCCGCCGAAGGTCCCGAAGCCGTTCTGCTTCGTCGAGTTGACGTAGGGGTTACCGGGGTTCCGTGGCGCGCCGATCGTGTTGAGCACGAGGTAAGCCACAAAGTATGCCTGGAAGAGCACGTCCAGATGCGTGTATGCGCCAAGATCGCGGCCATTATGGAGATAGCGTAGCACGGGATCGAACTGGTTCCGAAACCCAGTGTCGATGCCGTTCTGGACTTCTTGAAAAGTCGTCGGGTCCATCATGTAGTCGAGATCCGCTACGTAAGTGTGTATCTGTTGGCTGATTGGCTGGGCACCTAAGTACGTGGGGATTAGATGCAACTGAGTCATGTAAGGCCCAACGGTTTCGCCCGGGTAGGGCCCGCGAAAGAGCAAGTCCGTCGTGACCTGACCCGACCCATTCCTCGGGCCCGCGTAGGTGGGCATGTTCGTCAGCTCGGCCGCAGCCTGCGCGGCGGTGGGATTTGAAGCGTAATCGGTGAACGCGACATCCCGGAGCAGCGAAGCCCAGTAAAGCTCGACCAGTTCCGTTCCGTAAGCCGCGCTCGCGAGAGCCGGAGCTGGTGGGACAACGATTTGGTTGATCTGATTGGCCGGAGATAAGGCGTTGCCGAACTGCACGTCATCGCTCCCTTCCAAGGCGAAGGCGCGTCCACCCAGCGGACCATTCAGCGTGCGGGTACCGCCGAGAATCACGCTTTCGAAGGCGGCGAAAGTACCGGTGTTGATCGCATGCCGGAAGGTCTGAAAAGCCGGCTGATTAACCAGTCCGATCCCATCCTGCAGGATGTCCTTGGTGTAGGTGCCCGACTTGTCCGGATAGCGCGCTTCGTCGCCGTTGGTCGTGTGCGGCGGAACGGGAATCAGCGCTTCTCTGGTCGCTGTTCCGACGCGGATGGCGAAGGACTGTCTGATCCGCGGATCGATCACTCCGTTCAGCGGAGCGTTGGTGTCCCCAACGGCGACATTGTGATCCTGGGCGGAGGCGACCGCGGCTTTGCCGAAGACCGCTCCACCCGCCAGCGCCGCACCAACCTGGCCCAGGAACTTGCGACGGCTGGAGCCTCTGTCGACGGCATTGTTGGCGGAAGGATTTCCTGTTTCGGTTACATCAGCGACGGTATTTTTCTCGTTCATTGTGATCTATCTGTTTTGGCCGACTGGTCCGGGCACTGCTTGGTATCGTTCTCCCGGACTCCAATTTAATTTCAAAAGGCCCGTCTAAGACAAGAATAATCGGACTAGTCTTGCAGAATTCGGAAGTGAGTCAGGCGAATCGATTATGCTGAGAACTTCGAGTCTGAGCCAGCGCGTTTTGTCCTAACCGAAAAGAGAGGTGCATTTCGCCGCGTTTGCCAGAGTTTTTCCGTTGCAATGCGCCGCAACAGGCGTGACTTTTTTTTCTGGCAGCTTATTACGGGTTTATGTTTTTTCGCGGCTCTTTCCGAACTCGCAAAGATGACAGCAAGTGGGGCACGTTTTTCCGAGTGATCCCGGTGCTCTTTCTTGTCTTCTCTACTCTTTCCTCGGCGCAAACGCAGCCGACACTCACGCCGGAACCTGGAACAGGAATCGAAGGCGTGATTACTCTCGGTCCAACTCATGGCGGGCCAGCCCGAGTTGGCGTTCCCGATTCAAAGCCGCTCGCGAACGCGACTTTCATTGTGGAAAACGAGAAGGGCGTCGTCACATCTTTCGTTACTGATGATCAAGGCCGGTTTCGGATTTCGCTAACGCCCGGCCACTACAGCGTTTCAGCAAGGGACAAGAAACCTAAAATTGGGCGTTATGGCCCGTTCGATGTCTCTGTAGTGGCGGGTCAGATGGCGAAGGTCGCCTGGTACTGCGACAGCGGAATGCGCTGACGAGAGCGCAAGGCGGCAGAAAGGCGAGCTCACCTAGCGAGAGATCGGCGTAATGTTTGGCGGACCGGACTACGCGGCGGTGAGCCAGCTGGTTCGTCGGATTCAAAGGCGAGCAGCAACGGATAAGAAATTAAGGAAAGCATTCACAATATTGAATGTTTGGACACGGCCCCAATTTTCATGGTCAATAGGAGCAACAGGTTCGTAAAGAATGCGCGTGTGGAAAGTGAAGATCAGACCCTATTTCCTTCTCCAGGCTTCAGAAAGCTGACCGCGCTCCAATGACATTTTTATCTTGACTTTGAGCGAGACAGGATTGCCCAATGGACATCTGGTGTTCACTATGAACGCGAGAATCCTCTCCCCGAATTATTGCAGGGCCAGCCGAGGGATCGCCTGGTTGGTAATTTCCGTGGGGCTTACGTTCCTGTTGGCGCACCCGTTTCCCGCCAGCGGGTTTACCAGCGCATCCGGCAGTCTGGATTTGAATAGTTTCAGCGCGACACCTTCGTCCGGCTCCATTATGTGGTCGGGGCCCTGGACACTCTCGGCATTTGTATCGGTTAATAACAGCAGCGGTGGCTTAAACTCCCAGTTCCAAACCAATTCTGTAAGCGCGAGTGCATCCGCAAGCGTCCCTTTTGCCAGCGGCCACAGCTCGGCCAGTTTCCCTGCTGTCGGCGGCGAGTTCGGCCACGTTGACGGGACGGTGAATATCCCAGGCGGAGTTAACGCGGCCAGCGTGGAACCTTCCGAGAGTACATTGGAGAACTCCTTTTCGATCACCGGCGCTTCGGGTTTCGTGAAGGTTACATTTAGTGCGCTATTGTCCTCCACGCTGGCGGCCATGGCCGATGCGAACGGCGCCGTCCTGCGAGACGATACGATCTTTAATTTGAACGTGAACGGTGCCTCTGTCCTCTCGTTTTCTGATCAGGTGAGCGTGGGTCCCAGCGGATCGGCCTTCAGCTCAATGAATCCAGATCTTACTAACACAATCAGTCTCGATTCGAGCATGCCACAAGACGTTTCTATTTCACTGATTACCGACAAGCAAGCAACCTCGACGCCGGAAGCAGGAGAGACTTGTTGGTTGCTGCTGATCGGTTGGAGTGCAGTGGCCGCTGGCAGAAGTTTCCTCCGGAAACCGGTCCCAGCGACGCAAAGATCTTAACGCGGGAGCTTTCGCCTGGGGGTCGGGTAGCGTGGCGTGCCACGGGGGTTATCTGGGCGGATAATACAAAAGCTGCGTACATGACCATGAATACATTACTGATCCGTAGGCAGACGGTGATCCTGCTTCTATTGGGCCTGGGCTCGATCATACCAAACACGTTCGCAGATCCCATTGGCGGGCAATCGCATTCTCAATGCAATTGTTGCCCCGATCCTTCCTCCCCCCCCAGCTCCGCCGGCAAGGGCGCGGAGATCGGGTTGACCGAAGGGAACCTAAGGGAACCTTTTCCCGTCAGTTCACTGAGCAGCGCTTTCGGGCGAACAGTGGACTTCGTCCTGACTTACAACTCTTACAATGCCGACGGCTCCCACGCCCAAGTGGACACGGTGGCAGGTTGGGGATGGACGCATTCGTTCAACAGCTTTCTTTTTACGCAGGTAGGAAGCATCTTCCTGATGGGACCCGACGGGCGGACCGAGAAGTTCCAACTCGGGGAAGGCGGCACTTACACTGCGGACACCGGCTATTTTAACAAGCTAGTCAAGAATCCGGACGGCTCGTTCACGTTGACGACGAAGGACCAAACGGTTTACCAGTTTGCTATCGTGCCCGGCACGCCGTTCATGGTATTCGGCCCGGTCTTTCGCCTGCAAAGCATCACTGACCGGAACAACAACACGACCACCCTGACCTATGCCGGCGGGAACTTGGTGAGAATCACCGACACCTACGGGCGCTTCCTACTCCTAGCCTACAATGCCTCGGGCCAGCTCACGCAAGTCACCGACCCGCTCGGACGCATGACCACCTTCACCTATGACAGCACCGGGCGACGCCTCGCCAAGGTTACCGATCCAAGCGGAAAAACCACGCTGTACACTTACAACACACTCAATCAGATGCTAAGCAAGGCGGATCGCGACGGGCGACGCTTCACTTTCCAGTATCGAAACAACCTGCCGGTTGGCATGAAGGATAGCACCCCCGCCAGCTTGTTTAGCATGACTAACTCCAATAACTGGGCTACCTCCTTCTCCGCGCTGGCCAACACGCAGGAACGCGTCTATGTGCCCAGCACCACGCTGAAGACCGATGGGCGCGGCAATATCTGGAGCTATCAATATGACGCGAACGGCTACGTGACGAAGGTGACCGCTCCGGATGGCGCCACGACCAGTTACACATACGATCCGGCAACGCTGGAGGTGGCTACGATGACCGACGCCGACGGCAACACCATTAGCTACCAATACGACTCGATGGGCAACCGCACCCAGAAGAAGGATGCGCTCGGCTTTGTGACCACCTACACCTATGAGCCCGTGTTCAACATGATGACCAGTATGACCGATCCCAAGGGTCGAGTGACCACCTACAGCTACGATGCGCGAGGTAACCGCATCCAGGCCACCGACCCACTCGGCAACTCCGAGACCTGGACTTACGACTCCCACGGCAACGTCCTGAGCCACACCGACAAGAATAGCCACACCACAAATTACACCTACGACGCTAACGGCAACCTGGCGACGACCACCGATCCGCTGGGGAACGTCACCACCACGATTTACGACGCCGTCGGCAACAGGACCTCACGTACCGACGCGAACGGCCACACTACCACGTACACCTACGATGGCCTTAACCGGGTGACCAAGGTGACCGACCCCCTCGGAAAGACAACCACCACCACTTATGACGGGGAGGGCAACCGTACGCAGGTGACCGACCGCGACGGCAACAGCACCCAATACCAATACGACCTGCGCAGCCGCCTTATCAAGATCACTGACGCACTGAGCCAGAACACCACCACCACTTACGACGGCAACAACAATCGCACGTCGATAACCGACAAGGACGGCCATACAACCAAGATGACCTATGATGTCCAGAACCGGTTGATCAAGACGGTGGATGCGCTGGGCAACACCACCAACACGGCCTACGACCCGGTCGGCAATGTCACTTCCCGGACCGACGCGAACGGCCACACTACCACTTATAACTATGACGCGCTCAACCGCATGGTCACCAGTACCGACGCCGTCGGCAGCGTCACCACGACTGAATACGACATGGGCAACTCAGGCAGTTGCAGCACGTGCGGCGCGACCCCTGGCTCAAGTCTAATCACCAAAGTTACCGACGGTGATGGCAACGGTGGCCTGCACGTCGGTGTCACCTACTATAAGTATGACGGCCTCAATCGCCGGATCCAGGTAGTCAGCAAGCAGTTCAACACTTCCGACGACGAGCCTCCCGATCCTACCGACGCCGTCACTTACACCACTTACGACGCGGTGGGCAACGTGCTGACGGTGACCGAGCCCGATGGCAACACCACAACCTATGTCTATGACGCGGATAACCGCAAGACCAAGGAGACCAACGCCGCCGGTGATGTGACCATGTGGAATTATGATGGTGTGGGTAACGTCACCTCGATGACGGCACCAACCACCAACGTGACAACCAACACCTACGATGCCGACGACCGGGAAACCCAGGTAACTGACGGCGGTGGCACGGTCGTGACCTACACGTATGACGCAGAGGGCCACCGCCTTACCCAGACGGATGGCAACGGCAACACGACCACTACCACCTACGACGCAATCTATCGCACCACGCGGGTCACCGATCCGCTTGGCCAGAACACTACTTATGCCTACGACCCGGTGGGCAACCTTCTCTCGACCATCGATCGCAACGGCAATGTGACGAGCGACACTTATGATGCGATCAACCGCCGCACCAGCATGACCGACGCGCTCGGTAACACGACGAAGTATCATTACGATGCAGTCGGCAATCGAACCAAGGTCACCGACGCCAACGGCCACGCGGCGAACTACGCCTATGATGGCGTCAACCGGCTGATCAGGGAGACCGATGCCGATGGACGGTCGCGGAACTACACTTACGACTTCGTCGGCAACTTGACCTCGCGCACCGACCAGAACGGCGTCACCACGAACTACACTTACAGCGACCTCTATTTCGTGTTGCAGCGCACTTATCCCAGCTCGACTGACACCATGACCTACGACCTCTCCGGCCGGATGCTCTCGGCCACGCGCGCGCTCGCGGCCCCACCCAGCAGTTGGGCGGTAACCTTTACTTATGACGGCGCCGACCGCTTCCTGACGGACGTGCAGAACGGCGAGACGGTCAGCTACAGTTACCACATCCCGGCGGCCAGCACCCGGACCATCACCTATCCGGGTGGCCGCACCATCACCGAGAGCATGGATCTCCGGAGCCGCCTCTCGCAGATCGACGATGCGACCTCGCCGCCGCCGATCGCGACCTACAACTATGATGCGGGCAACCGCGTGACGCTGCGCAATTACCGCAACGGCGCTACTGCTGCCTTTACTTACAACAACAACGATTGGATCACCGGCCTGCAGCATAACTTTGGCGCGACCCTGATTGCGGGCTTCACCTATGCCTACGACAACGAGGGTAACAAGCAATTCGAGGACAAGCTCCAAGACACCACCCACTCCGAGGCCTACGGTTACGACACGATCTACCGGCTAATCACGTACCAGGTCGGGACCTTGGTGGGATCGACTATCCCGATGCCTTCCACCCAGACCCAATACTCCCTCGACCCAGTAGGTAACTGGCCGAAAAAGGTCACCAATGGAGTTCCCGAGGTCCGCACCCATAATGTTGTCAACGAGATCACCAAGATCAATGGCAAGCCGCTCGCCTACGATGGCAACGGCAATCTTACGATCGACACCGCCTACACCTATGCCTACGACGAGGAAAACCGGCTCACTGGCATCACGCGCAAGTCTGATTCGGCGGTAGTCGGCCAATATCAATACGACGCCCTCTCCCGCCGCGTCCAGAAGATGGCCAATCCGGCCAGCCCGCTCAGCCCGACGACGACTCGCTACTTCTACGACAATGCGCGCATCATCGAGGAGCAAGACGGCGGCGGGATAACGCAGGCGACCTACGTTTACGGCAACTATGTCGACGAAGTGTTGACGATGGATCGCGCCGCCCAGACCTTCTATTACCACCAAAACGCGCTCTGGTCAGTCGAGGCGGTTACGAACAGCGCGGCCAGCGTGGTCGAGCGCTACAAGTACGACGCCTACGGTTTCGTAACCGCTACAGATGGCACGGGTAACCCTGTCCCGTCGAACGCCTGGGGCACGCCCCACAGCGCGATCGGTAATCCGTATCTGTTCACGGGGCGGCAATTGGATGAGGAAACGGGTCTCTACTACTATCGGGTGCGGTACTATGACTGCGTGAAGGGGAGGTTTCTAAGCAGGGACCCGGTCCTCGATGTCAGTCGCGATCCGATCGGGAGACGTAGCGAAACCAAGGTTGCGAGTGAGGCGTCTGTGATAGGGTACTTGCTCGGGAACCGCTATACATTCGTTGCGGACAATCCACTTAGAGCACTGGATCCATTCGGTCTAAAGCCGACACAACCGCAAGGCGAAGCAGCGCTGAAGGCGGCGGCGGACACCCTAAAAGCGCTCTGCGGCTGCCAATGCTGCGACATGACTTGCACCGAAGGCGAATGGCCCGCGCGCAATTTTCAGTGCACATGGGACCCATGCACACCGGAGGAATGCGCAGACGAAGCGCAGAAGATCACGGACGCAATTGTCAAAGCATGGAACGACAACTTCGGCAAGGGCCCGTTGGGAGACGACGGGGACCCCATCGGTGGCTACTGGTGTTGGAACTGGGCCAATGGGTTTAATAACGCGGCCAACTCCGTGAACCCGCACTGTTGGACGATAAAGGTCGCCGCGGCCACAAAAACGTCTAGAGACCATTACTTCATCGAACTCCATGCGTGTAAGAATCCGGCGGACGAATGCACGGTGATAATCGACGATGGATGGTTTGTTGCAAACACATTCGTCCACCGTCCGGGTTGGCTGCCGCCGCCGTGGAAACCAAAGGAACCGAAGCCGCATACAGACCTCGGCGCGCTCAGTCAATGGCAGGCGAAGCACGGCACGTAAAACCAAAGGTAATCGAGCCGCTCGCCAATTACTTCCAGAGAAGGGAGAATGGGGTCGTATCTAAACATTTGACATTTGGTCACTATCACACCCAAGCGGGAGGCGCGAGACGGCGTCGCGTCTAAACATTTAACATTTCAGTTTCCCATTTGGCAGAGTTCGTGATGGCGCGGGAGTTGTGACTGGAGTTTGAGGGAGCGCTTTATAATCTTTGGGCTCGTGGCAATCGCCGCGAACGTATCTTCGCCGATGAGGGCGGGCTCACCTAGCGAGAGATCGGCGTAATGTTTGGCGGACTGGACTACGCGAGGTGAGCCAGCGGGTTCGTCGGATTCAAAGGCGAGCAGAAACGGATAAGAAATTAAGGAGAGCATTCACAATATTGAATGTTTAGACACGGCCCCAACTTTCATCCTCAAATGAGAGGTTGACTTGACTTGGCCGCTCGTCTATAACGCGTTTGGTTATGATATGAAAAAATTTGCCTTAGCCTTCACCGTTTTGTGCGCCTTGTCCGCTTTCAGTTTTGCCGGTCCCGAGCCTCTGCCTTCTGGAAAAGAAACGAAAGAAGTTGTGCAGCCGGTGGCGCCGGCCTGTCCGAGTTGGACCGGCTTCTATATTGGCGGCTTTGGCGGTTACAAATTCGCCGCCACCGATATTGATTTGAGGCTTGGTGGCGATTGGGACCTGATTCCAAATGAGAGAGATGCCTTGGAGGCGGCTGCTTCGCGTGATCTGGATACAAGCGGGGCCGAAGCCGGCGGGCTAATTGGGTTCAACTATCAATTCGGCAATTGGGTGGTCGGGGCAGAAGCCGACGGAGGTTACCTCTGGTTGCGCGATTCCCGCGCCTCGGAGGCCGGGGTTATTAACGATTATAGTGTGAGGGCATCTTTCAAGACGCACTATCTGGCCACGTTCGGTCCTCGCATCGGCTACGCGCTGTGCAGGTGGCTGCCCTATGTTACCGGCGGAGTAGCGCTCGGTGACATCGACTTTGATCAGAGCCTTTTCATTGTGGGCGAAGGCGTCGGCCAGGGCGGAAGCCAAGATCAAACACAAGTCGGGTGGATGGTTGGTGGCGGGTTGGAATACGCGCTGACCAATCACTGGCGCATGAGAGGACAATATCAGTATGTCGATCTTGGTTCCGTCGACTTCAATAGTGTCTTTACCAACGCGCCGACCTTCACCGGCCATCACGAAGCCTCCTTGCGAGAACACAACGCCTCCTTCGCGATCATTTATCAGTTCTAGCCTGCGCGCGGGGAAGGTAGTGCGAGACCCGCATCGGCGGGAGAAATTGTAGGGCGTTTCTGCGAAACGCCGGCTTTGGTTTGTGTCTGACACAGACGCTCTACAACTTTGACGTGATCTCGTACAATGGGCCGGACCGCCGCTAGGGCCGTCCGAACGCACGAACGCATTGAATCATTGCTGCTCGATTACCGAGGAAAGCATCCCAGCGCTTGGCCCAACAACTGCAACCCCATCGGCAATTACGCCGCAACTGGCAGCGTCAGCTTCCAGGGGAGAAGAAAAGGGGTCTGATCTTCACATTTGACATTGCTTTCAGGTGAAAGATCGGGGTCGTATCTAGACAATTGACATTTTAGTTTCCCATTTGGCAGAGTTCGTCATGGCGCGGGAGTTGCGACTGGAGTGAGGGAGCGCTTTATCATCCTCGGCCTCGTGGCAATCGCCGCGAACGTATCTTCGCATTTTACTCATGGTCAATAGGAGCAACAGGTTCGTAAGAATGCGCGTGTGGAAAGTGAAGATCAGACCCTATTTCCTTCTTCTCGAGCGTGATCGGCTCATCGGTGAATTTGACCGCCCTATAACTGGCACGCCACAGTATTGAAGACACGATGTCAATCGCGACGATCGTCGATCGGCAGGCCACTTGTTGTTCTGACCGTCTCCGCGGCGATGGCAGGTTTGGCGCTGGGAGCATACGCTGGAGCGACGCCAGATTGGGTTCGTCAAACGGTCGATGAACTGGATGCTAGAACGCCGTTTACCATCGTGAGCACGACTTCTAGTTTTGGCCAGCTTTCCGCCGGGGCAATCTATCGATGGATGGATGAGAAAGAGCCGGTTATCCTCAAGGGGAGGAAGGACTCGTACGGCGACTTTTGGCCAGCTGTATCTTACGAGGTAGCGATTGAAGGCAGAAGGAAGTGGAAGGTCATCGCAGGGAATGCACCCGAATTGCCCGTAACTATGAGGTTCGACGCTGAGAATCCAAAGGGCCGCTTAAGTGTCGACATGGAGCCGTTTCGTTCTAGCATCGGAAAGTTTCACCGCGGTCGTGTTGTGTTATCGAATGGCGAAGCTGCGGAAATAATGTTGGATGATCTCCTTCCAACCTCGGAAAGCCGGGGCGCCTCCGAGGACTACAAGAAAGACGTAACCGACCCACATCCGGCGCGGTTTGGGAGCCTCTTCGCACTGGTCTCGATAAGCGCATTTTCGAATCACCTAGTTGGCGACCTTGTTTTTGTCGGCAGAAAAGGAACGTTCACGGAGATCAAAGGCACGGAGACCTCTGATGGCAATTTTTGGCCCAGCGTGACACTTCAAGCCGGCAATTCGGATCAAGATTGGGAGACGCTCGGCAAATCGCCAGACCAGCAGGGCAAATCGAACTTACTAAAGTTTACTAACCAAGGGGCATTGATGCCGGTGCGTGTTGGTCTGGACGCCTACAAGGATATCTTAGATAGATTTAAATATGGAAAAATTATTTTCTCTGACGGGAAATTCGCCATATTTGAAATTGCGAATCTCAAGCCGCATTAAAAGGGTGAGGGGGAAGAGGAAAGGGATCTGATCTTCACTTTACACAGATCGTGAGTCAACTCGCACGCCCCGCAAATCGCGGCGAACGTATCTTCGCCGATGAGGGCGGGCTCACCTAGCAAGAGATCGGCGTAATATTTGGCGGACTGGACCACGAGGCGGTGAGCCAGCGGGTTCGTCGGATTCAAAGGCGAGCAGGAACGGATAAAAAATTAAGGAGAGCATTCACAATATTGAATGTTTAGACACGACCCCAACTTTCCTGGTCAATAGGAGCAACAGGTTCGTAAAGAATGCGTGTGTGGAAAGTGAAGACCAGACCCTATTTCCTTCTCCCTCAATTTGTGGGTTGGAAAATCCAGCGCCATCACAACTAGTCGTGCCATTTGCCGAAAAGAATGGCATCGGTCGAAAACGCTCCGGTTGACGCTGTTTCTTGTGCACCCGCTTCGAGCCCTGTAATCGCTGGATTCCCGGAAAATCTCTCCGCACCGATGAGCAGCATGCGATCGACGCCGTTGACCAGCTTTCCGTAATACTGCGCGGCATTCGGGCAAGAACCGGAATTCTCCGCCGTGACCGTCTTGTAGAAACCGGCACCCTTGGCGTAGCAGGCGTAATACTCTATTGCCATTTCGATGGATTGATGATGCTCCCCCCTATAACCGTAGGGATCGAAACCTGCAATGCGCATGAGCTCCGCCGCGTCGAATAGACGTTCAAGGGTGAACATCGGATAGCCGATGCCCTGTCCGGGCTTGGCATTACGAAAACGGTCGGCGATTTCGCCGGGCGCGGCATTCGTTGTCTGGTAGTCGTGATGATTGGCAAGGCTACTCTGGCTGTCCGGCTCATGGTTGCTGACACATCCGGGAGCGGGCCCGTCCGATTGCCCGTAAATGAGGTGGTCGAATAGATGCGTCCAGGGAGCCAGCACAGGAACCGTAGCGTCGCCCCCAAAGAGAACGGCCCTGACTTTGCGCTCGTCGTTGAGCAGGCGCGCGGTTGCCAGCATCCCGACATTGGCATTCGTCGCAAGGTTGGTGTACCGGGAACAGTCCGAGTAAGGGAATCCGACCCCGGCATAGAGCACGTTTTCCGACTGCCGTATCAGTTCGAATATCGCTTCATGAAACGCATTCAGCCGGCGTATTTCGTCGGCGTTGAGCACCCCCATGCCTTCCAGCAGGTCCTGGGCGTGGACCGAATAGATGATCCCTCTTCCCAGGGTTATCCCGAGCCCTGACGTGGGCCTCCCGTGACCATCGCGGGTGAATGACCCTAGAGCCTGGAAGTGTCCGTCCGCGTCGCGAAATCCCCGGTCTGCCCAAGCCAGCAGAATGCGTTTCGCCAGCGCTATCGATTCATCAGCACCGGGCGCTCCCGGCGGCGCCGAGGCTCCCGCCTTCAGCAGCGCCGCATAAAGCGAGAGCCGTGAAGCGACAATAGCGGCTCCTGCCGGTTCCTTCACGCCAGCGGGAATCTTCAGAGCCGCGCGGGTCTCGGCGTCGTGTTGATCCTGGGGCTCATAGGAAAACGCATACTCATAGACTCCCGCATCGGGACCCGAATAAGTGACATCCCAGTCGGTGCCCGACTTAGGATCCTGCCCGATTTGCTTTGCCAGCAGGCCGAAGCGCCGCATCGAATAGCTTCCAGGCCGATTGATGCGCGACGCCATGTCTTTTAACTCGTCGGCTGTCATAAAGACGCCCGGGTGCTGCGTGAGACTGCGATAGGAACCGCCGAGGGGAGGAAGCGCAGGATAAGGGGCATCAAACGGCTTGAGTGCGAGCTTCGTTCCAGAACCCGCGATCAGATCATTCGGGACCCCATCCACTACGCGGATTCCATGGATGGAGAGATTGCTTTCCGGTCCGTAACCGTAGGGCAAGACGATGATGAAGCGGTGTTTACCGCCTCCTGAGTCGCGGCAGGCCCGAGCCACTCCAGGCTCGCTGAATAGCGGCCCCTGCCTCGAGAGGCCGTTTGCCACCTTTTCGGCGAATAGCTGGACCGCGATGGATTTACTTTGTCCCTGTTGGCATGCCCAGCCCAGGAGAAAGTAATGGTCGACGTCCCGGCTGATGCCATCAATGTGGCCGACGATCCGGCCTGGCTGCGCGTTCTGCGCTGCCGCCTCCTGACTGGCTAACATTGCGAACATGCATCCGAGAAGAATAATGTGATGTGCGTTTGTCTTAATATGACGGTAAGGATGGTTGGGTGACTCCTCACATCGGCTTCAAAGCCAGTTTACCGGCATCGGTAAGCCCGCCGCATCGGAAGATACTAAAAGTATCTTTTAACCCTGGTCTGGCAGTCCAGTCGAAATAGATGAGCGCGCCCAATTGTCCATGCGTCGCAAAATGCATGAACGACATTCGCATATCTTGAACCACCTTTGTAAGAACCGGGTTATTGCCAGGTCAATATTGACCATCTTGACCATCGTTGCGAAAACCCCATTCCGTAACCCAGCATGGTTTAAGGCTACATGCCGAGAACATGCCTTCTTCAAGCGAAGCAATACGCGCCGAGACCGGCCGGTTTGGATCGCCGCTGGGGTAAACATGTATCCCATAGCCGTCCACCAGCTTGTCCATGCCGTTTTGATTCAAAAACTCGATGGCGTCCCGGAGAGTAACTTCGAACGGAGTGGAATGAACCTGCGATAGTCCAGCGGAGATAATGGGTGTTTGCCGATTGAGCCTGGATTGGTCCCGCAAATCTTTCAGAGCCGCCATAAGCCGTATATAAGCTCTGTAACCCATAGCAACTTGGCTTGCTTGCGGATCATTCGGGTTGTTGAGATCGGCCAATCGTAGTTCGCGTCCCTCACCCACCGTGGGAAGATCACCATTAAATTGAGAATTGTTGATTTCATTTCCAAGTTCAAACGCAGTCAAGCGCACGCCTGCTGCCTCAAGCTTATCGAGCATCGGCTTGACCCTTTCGGTGAATACTTCTGGTGTAGTTTTGGAATAAACTACATCTGACCAGCCTTTTAAACCAAGAAAAGGGAGCACGATGACCACGGAGCCGATGCCATGTTGATAAGCTTTGATTATGAAATCAATGTTGTAAGACACCAGTCCGACACGGATCGTTGTCACATGGCTTTCCGCTAATTGTTTAATCTCCTCGTCCTGAAATGATGCAGAAATAGAACCGTCGTTGTTCGTGACGTTCACCCCAACGATGACCTTTTCTGCGTGAGCGCCATAGGAGCTGACAAAAAGAGAGCAGGTTAGAATAAGAACTATAAGCTTCTTGATGTTATGCCCCACGATTGTTGAAAACGGATGCGCTACATCGGGCTTAGGGCCAGCTTTCCGGCGTCAGTGAGCGCACCGCAGCGGAAGATGGCTTGGGATTCAAATCCCGGCAGTGCCGTCCAGTTATAGTAGATGATCGCGGCCAGTCGCCCTTGTTTGATAAAGCTCTTGAAAGCTTCTCGCTCCGTTTGAATCAGCTTAAACCGCGTTTCATCATGAATTGGGCATGACAGGTCCCGATTGGGGAATGCCCACTCCGTCAGCCAACAAGGCTTGGCAGCGGTGCACCGTGCGAAGGCACGTTCGTTGAGCGAATTGATGCGCGCTGTAACGGGGACGTTGGGGTCCTGGTTGGACGGATAGAAATGAATGCCGTACCCGTCCACCAAATCGTCCAAGCCGTTATGGCGTAGGAAATCGAGGGTGTCCGGGATGCTTACCCCGTCGAGCTTTTGGCCGGTATTCTTTCGGGGCGGTCCGCTATCAGCCAGCCCCGCCGAAATGATGGGTGTATGCTGATTGAGTTTGGAATGGTCGCGCACGTCCTTAACCGCTGCTAAAAGTCGCAGATAAGCTCGATAACTGGCAGCAATCGTTTGACCTTCCGAATCATTGGGATTGTTAAGGTCTGATATTCCTAGCATTCGTCCCGAGCTCTGGGCAGGAAGAAAATCGCCATTGAAATAAGGTCCGTTGATCTCGTTTCCCAGTTCGAACGCAGCGAGATGAACGCCTGCCGCTTCTAGCGAGTCGAGCTGCGCAGTAAGCCACGCCTTGAATTTCCCGGTATCGATGCCTGTAATGCGCCCTTCCCCCCATTCCAAACCCAGGGATTTGTCCGCCGGCCGCATGGGTGCATTTTTGTCCCCTTGAATTGGGGAAATGCTGACCAGAGCCTGGATGCCATTTTGATACGCATGGATAAGAAAGTAGGAGTAACTGTCACCAATGCCAGTACGGACTATCTTCACCCCATTTTCTTTCAATTCCTCTATGAGCGCATCCTGTTGCTTTGCGTTCAACCGCTGGACACCCGTCACATTCACTCCTACGATGACGCCCTCTGCCTGAGCCGCGTGAGCGACGCCAAACAAGATGCACCACGCGAATACAAAAATCCGGAGTTTGTTCATCGATTCTCCACGGTTAATGAATCTCATTCCTTGAGGTCGTAGCCGAGAAGAGCTTCCTGCTTACCCAAGTGATCGCAGTCCGGGCTGTTAGAGGTGAAGTGAGACTTTTCCGACTCGGAATAACAGCTATACAGGGGCTGCGTACCTGGCTGAGGAGCGGAATATACAAAGCCGGCCGTGCGCTGCCCTTGATAACCATTTCGCTCGCACTCACCCTTCGGCGCAAGAACATGATCCAGGTGTTGTCCCTGCTGGCTTTCGCAATCTTCCAACTCGACGGACGGCCACCGTGGGTCAGCCACCGTCATCAGGAATCCCAACTTGGCTTCAAGTTGATAGGCATCGCCATTCCTGGGCGGGACAGCTTCCGTCGTAGACCAGCGGTCATGCACCTTCGCGTTGTACCAGCGCGCGAGGAGGACCCCAATCTGAGGGCTGACGGGCGAGTTTGACACCGATACCTCCACGGGCCGAACAATCAGGTAGCGCTTAGCCATTCCTTCGTTGGGCTGAACGTACATGTAGGCCAGCACCCAGGAATTCGATATTTCAGTGCTGCCCGTCTTGGCGTCCAACAAGACCGGATAGGCTATCAGCTCGGTGGGACCGGGACGACTCCAGCTTACGCGGCCGGTACCGACATATATAAGCGGCTCTCTCAGCGTTGTGAAAGTCATTCCGTCGGCGGACGATAGCAGTGTTATGCCGCCGTGCTCCCAGCCTAGCATCAAAATTTGGCCGGTCGTGGTCCACAGTGCGCCCCTGTCGCCCACTCCCCTGGCGAGGCCTGTCGCGTCGCCGCCAAGTCCTGGCTTATCCCATTTGCTCTGAAAGTACCTTCATCCATTTGCCCGGACCGGGGTCGGAAACAGGCGCGCGGGCCACGATTGTTCTGCCATCCCGATAGCGCCCGCAGTAAGCATAGTAGTAGCCATCCCGCACGATGACAGCGACGCAGTCTTCCCCGGTGATCTTGTTGGGCGTGGGACTGTCCGTGCCGGTGAGAATTCGACCGTAGTCCTTCCAGGTCAAGCCATAATCGTTCGAGATGGCCAGCGACGTTGACATATGACTCTGGCCATGAGCCGCGTAGTGGCACTCGGTCTCGTTATGGACCCAGGCGACGACTTTTTTGCCGGACTGTTCGACGTGATGAATCCATTGTCCGCAGGAGTCATACGTGCCCGGTGCTCCTATATCGAACACGAGTCGCCGTGGGCCGCCCATGTCCCATAGGTTCTTCCCGTCAACGGCGTAAGTTCTGCCACCGGCGATGAAGCCGCGGAAACGCCCGTCGGGGAGTTGAATCGCAGAAAAATCCTCGATGTCAGGCCCAGGGCCGCGCGCGACGATGGGCAGCCCTACCCGGATACTGATACACCCGGCGCAGGGAACGGTGTTTGATTGCGAATTCTTCACATCCTCAGCCTGCGCCAGGGCCGGCAGCGAAGACATCACCATCAGGCTGCCGAGAAGAATGATTTGATACGCAAGTTTTCTCATGTGTCGTTCCCGGTGTTAACTATCAGAGACAGCATTGTCCCTGCGCTTATAGATGCAACACGGAACGGTAAAAGAAAAAGGGGTCTGATCTTCACTTTACACAAATTGTGAGTCAACTCGCACGCCCCGCAAATCGCGGCGAACGTATCTTCGCCGATGAGGGCGGGCTCACCTAGCGAGAGATCGGGGTAATGTTTGGCGGACCGGACTACGCGGCGGTGAGCCAGCGGGTTCGTCGGATTCAAAGGCGAGCAGGAACGGATAAAAAATTAAGGAGAGCATTCACAATATTGAATGTTTAGACACGGCCCCAATTTTCACGTCTCTGCACTGATTCGGCAAGCCATAGGCTTCTTGGCTTGTGTCGCGCTTTGCCACGGCGGAGTGTACGCCAAAGGAACATTCATGACAAACGAGCAAAAGTTAAGAATCATCGGAGACATCAAAGAGCAACTAAGCAAGATCGGCGAAAACGCTCCGGCAGACATTCAGGAACTCGTTGCAGAGGCGATTGGGAAGCTTAGCGATCTGGAGCGCTCCTTAATGTCCTTAATATAAACACCATACTCAAAGCCTACCAGCACCAGTCGATTTCGTATGACATATAAGTGCTGATCTTGGGGGACTCGAGAAGGGGCGTAGCGGGCGTTTACGGCGCGGCGCGCGCCAGTGTCAAATTTGAGAGAAAGACGGACTTGCTGGCTAATACGCTGGATATCCGTCCAAATTGTCGGCATAATCACATGTTAGGTCTCTCGTGAGCGTGAACCGAAGAATCATCCTGTCGCTGATCGCTATTTGTGCTGTTGTTGTCGCGGCCTTCGGTGCACACGTCGCGACCGACCCGCTACGCAAGGCGAATCCGGAAGTCCGCGAATGGCTACTGACAAAGGCGCCGCTTGGCTCATCTTTCGGAACGGTTAGAGCAGTTGCGATCCGAGATCACTGGCTTATTACGTACGAGATCCCGTTTAATGCACCGTCGCCATTTCTCGGCAAGCGATCGATCGGATTCGAGGTTGGACATTACGGTTGGCCTTTTCCCATGCATGTTACTTCCAAGTGGCGTTTCGTGGATGATAAGCTCGTCGAAGTACAGGTTGAGAAGATCGGCGATGGATTTTAGACCTAACCAATCGATGAAGCCAACGGCCCCACCGCGAAATAAGTTCACCATGATTGCCACCGACCCCGTCCGTGGCTTATCTTTTTCTCGTTAGGTCTATGCCACGCGTCCTTGTGTTCCTCCTCGCAGTAGCCCTCGCTGCCTGCGCCACACAAGGTCCCGTTTACGAGTGGCAGTTGTCCGAGAACCAAGCGCTTTCTATCGCGAATGGCGCTCTTGCAGCAAACCATATTGACCCATCGAGGTACCGCTGGCACCAGCAAGTTTGGCGAATAATCGACACTCGCGAATGGTTCATACAGTTCTCTGCCCGATATCCCGGACCGGGTGGTAACGACGTGCTGGTAGTCCTTAACGACGAATCGCGAAAAGCGACAGTGCGCGTTTTGCCTTTGCGCTGGAGCGATCGAGTTGAGACGGTGGTGCCACAATTCAAGCATTGATACCCACACATTCCGATGCAACCAAAAAGACCTAACCAATCGCTGGAGGCAACCGCTGACCGGCGCGAGAATTTCGAGATGACGACTTCAACACTTTACATCGCGGCTACGCTCGCTCTCGTCAGCGGTGGCTCAGCTCCATCTCGTTAGGCCCATCGCATGAAGCGTCTTCTCGTCACCATCCTTATTGTTGTTGCAGTTCTTGTGGCGGCCCTTGGACTCGCGATCGCACTTGGCGGACCAGGCGAGCCGCCGCCGCCAATGTCGAGCATTAATGACCCTTTCAAGAACGTGGATTTCTCCGATCTGCCGGAAGTTAGTCATTTCACGGCTCGCGATGGCGCAAGAGTCGCCTTCCGGGCGTACCCGGCAGTCGGCGACGCGATCAAAGGCAGTGTCGTGCTGGTGCACGGCTCCTCCGCCAGTAGCAGCAGCATGCATGTGATGGCCAAGAGCTTCGCCGCGGCTGGATATGCAGCCTATGCGCTGGACATTCGAGGACACGGCCAATCCGGTGCCAAAGGTCATATCGCCTATATCGGGCAGTTGGAGCAAGACATGGAGGATTTTGTCAATGCGATAAAACTAGCTCAACCTTCCACCTTAGTTGGGTTCTCTTCCGGCGGCGGTTTCGTGCTTCGCTTTGCGGGCACCGCACGACAGAAGTTATTCTCCAACTATCTTCTTCTTTCTCCTTGGATCAGTCAGGGCGCAGCAACGTTGCGTCCGGGCAGCGGCGGCTGGGCTACCGTGGGGGTTCCGCGCATCATCGCGATCGCCGTGCTAAACGGGTTTGGAATGCACGCGTTTGACGACCTGCCGGTGGTCAGATTCGCGGTCGACGAGAGGGACAAAGGTTTCCTCACGCCGCAATATTCATTCGCCCTAGAGCAGAATTTCAGGCCCGAGCGCGACTACCAGGCAAACATTCGTGCGGTCAGGCAGCCGCTTCGGGTCCTGGCCGGTCAGAATGATGAAGTGTTTTACGCCGATAAGTTTGCGAGCGTCTTCAAGACAGCGGGTAAGGATGTTCCCGTCACGCTGCTCCCGGGGATCGACCACATCTCGCTCACTCTTGATCCAGCTGCGATCCGAGCGACCATAGCGGCGGTCGAAAGCATGGATCACGAAGGGCCTAACCAAGCGCTGGAGCGAACGGCCACCCGCGTTGCGCTCACCTCTCGCGTGGTTAAAAACGCTTCGCTTCGAGCAATGCTCGCCCCCCGTGTCCGTCGCTCAGCTTGTTCTCGTTAGACCTAATGACGCGCCCTTCGCCGTTTTTGTTGTTTTGTCTCGCGGTCGGTTCGTCTTGCACTTCACTCGCCCTGGAATCCCGGCCCGGCGATCCAGCGCTCGACGGCAAAGATTACTTGATATCGGAAACTGACTTTCGCGCCATATTGTCAGTCGCTCGCGAGAGGATTGCGCACACACACGCTTGGCTTCAGGTGCGTCGAGTTCATGTGGTCAGCCGCGACGATGTCGAAGTTTATTTTCGCAATCTCGCACATCCCGATTACAGCGATGCCTATTCACTCGAACTTCAGCGTTCGAAAGCTGGTTGGCATGTTACCGCCCAATCATTGGATCGTGATCCCATCATCGATTAGGTCTAACCAATCGATGAAGCCAACGGCTCCTGATCGAAATAACTTCAGCGAGCTTGCCACCAACCCCGCCCGTGGCTTATCTTGTTCTCGTTAGATCTATGAGAATCTTCGTCGCAGTCATTCTTTTTACGTTTAGCTGTTTTCCATCCGCTGCACGTTGTAAGCCCCCGCCCGATGACCCCGCTTATGATGCCAAGCTAGACGCGCAGGCTTGGAAGCGATTGATCGAGCACCTGGTTACGCAGCAGCAGGCTGGGGAAAAGCTGCCGCAGGGTGGAGATCTCACCTGGAAGGAGTATTGGATATCTTCGTATGAAGTCATTCGCGGATCGCCCGCTCTGCCGTGGAAGGGCTCCGAGTTCAAGACCGCCGAGGATATGGTCAGCTACATCAAACACAGGTTGAAAGCGCACGGACTGCCGACATATGAATAGACCTAACCAATCGATGAAGCCAACCCAGCACTTTGTTGTAAGCTCTCGATTAATGCGCACATTGATTTTCAAAGTGCTGGGTGGCTTGTCTCTTCTCGTTAGACCTAAACCAGCAAACCACACATGAAGGAGCTAAAGTGACGGACCAGTTCCAACATGTGATGGTGCTTACGTCGATCATTATCGGGCTTGGCATCACATACATTCTCATCGGCGTAGGCACGGTGATTGAGCGGATTACCGGACATGGAGCCGGCTTGCGCCTGAGCTGGGCGCACGCTGTTTGTCTGGATGGTATCCTTCTGGTGGTGGGAGTTCCGGCTCCTCGCACTCCTGAAAAGTTGGACACTGGCGCACTATTTTTTTATCATAACTTATGCCGTTCTTCTCTTCCTCCTCGCGGTTCTTCTGCTCCCGCGGGATTGGGCGACGACCGATAGTCTGGATGATTATTTCCTGTCCAAGCGGCAATGGTTCTATCCTCTTTATCTGATCGCGATCTTCGCGGACGTTGTCGATGCCTGGCTGAAGGGAGGCTGGCCGTATCTCCAGGCGAGCGGTGTATTGGTGTTTGCATACTGGGCGGCGGCCATTCCTGTCTGCGTGGTCTGCGTCCGGTCCAAAAACATCCGCATCCACGCTTTTATGGCGATCACTATCTGCGTCTGGCAGTTGATCGCGGTGTTCGAGGTATTTCCCAAACTGGGGTTTTAGCTGTGGATGTCTAACCAGACGATGCAGCGAACGGCTACCCGCTGTGCGATCACATTTTCCAATGATTAAGATAATTCCACTTCAACTGGCACCCGCTCTCGTTATCGGTCGCTGATCTTGAGTCTCGTTAGACCGGTGCAAAACAACACTACACAACGTGACTAGAAGCTCCCTTGATTCTCAGGCGTTGCCTCAAGAGCCCCGCCGGGCCCCGCCCGTGGGGCGTGCGCTCCGCATCCTGCTCGGCCTCGTGCTGATAGCTTATGTGGCGCCTGTTTATTTCCAAGTTCCAGGACGAGTTGTCGTGAGGACGCTACTGTTCATACTTGGGTTCATTGGTGTCTACAGCCTAATCCATATTGTTGTCTCGCGGCGCATCATTTTCTTTGGCCCATGCTCTGGGGCGCTCGTAGCAGTGGGTTTGCTCGTCGCGTTTTCTGCGGGCAGTTGCCTTGGGTTACCGATGCTTGGCCACGGAGAAGGCGTGCTCGCAGCAGTTACCTTCCTCGGTGTTTCATTGTTGGTTGCTGGAGTGCGCGCCGCTCCAGGTTGCGAGTTAATGGCGATCCCCAGTCTCCTCTTTGGGAAGCACACCGAATTGGCGTGTGTTATCTTCTCCCCCCTCGATATGCTCGAGCGCAAGCTGCGAAGCAAACGCGATGTCTAACCAAGCGATGCAGCGAACCACGCCCCGCTCCGATGTTTAGCTTTCGTGTAGTTAGTTCGTCCAGCTTGCGGCCACGCGCGCTCTCGGGCGCGGTCGCTGATCTTGTGTCTCGTTAGACCTTCACGCTCCATGACATCATCGCGTTACCTACAGTTAGTCGTCATCGCGCTTGCGCTCGTGGGCTGTTCGCGGCGGCAGTTCGATCCCGCAACAGAGGGAGAGAAGTTGTTGCGCCGAGATGCAGAGTGGTCCGACCTCGCGACTGCCGGAAAGGATGTCGAAAAGGTTGTCTCCTACTGGAGCGATGATGCGGTGCTGATTTTCCCGGGGCAGCCCGTGCTCGAAGGCAAAGTCGCGATTCGTGCTTACGTTACAGCGAGCTTCAATACTCCGGGCTTCAAAATCCACTGGGTTTCGCAGAAGCCTGTTTTCTCGCCGGACGGCAAGTTTGCTTACATGCGCGGGACTGACGAAGCAACCATTCCCGGACCGAATGGTGGCACGATGACAGTGCACTCCCGCGGGATATCGATATGGCGACTCGATCCGGACAAGCAGTGGCGTTGTGTGGTAGATATTTCGAATGAAGAGTCAGCGCCGAATTGATATCAGAGCGCACCTTGTGCGAACCGGTCTAACCAAACGCTTCAGCCAACCCAGCACTTTGTTGTAAGCTCTCGATTAATGCGCACATTGATTTTCAAAGTGCTGGGTGGCTTATCTCTTTCTCGTTAGGTGCACGTTCTTAGGAGGTCGTATGAAGAAAGCTTCTCTTCCACCGCTAACCGCCAATCTCGCGGCCGCGATTCTCGGCATTTGGAAGCTTAAATCACGTGAGGATGTCGACGACACGGGACAAATCCGCATCGATCCGTTACTCGGCCTAGATCCGCTTGGTATGCTTTGCTTTGCGCCACGTCATTTTGCAGCCCAGTTCATGAAACGCGATCGATCCAGTGAGGAGAATGTGGCACAGCCACTCCAAGCCAAAAATAATACTGTCGCCGTTAACGGATACGATGCTTACTTCGGTACTTACAGTATAGACGAAATCGCAGGCACTCTCACGACGCATCTTGAAGGAGCAATTTCTCCCAGCAACGTTGGCAAGATATATGTTAGAAATGTGCGTGTGGTGGACAATGAACTCATCATCCAGCTGCCCACAACCGCCGTTGATGGCACCGCTGTAACACGAACAAACACTTTTTTCCGTATAGGCTAGACTCACGGCGAGAGAAGAAGAGAAAGGGGGTCTGATCTTCACTTTACACAAATCGTGAGTCAACTCACACGCCACGAAGGCTGGTTTTGAAACGGCCAACGAGGACGCAAGCAGGCGCGGGCTTCTTCTCTTAGCGAGTAAAAGTCAGCTCGCAGGCGCGTCCGCCGATCCGCGTGCAGATGCCGCGCGAACCGTGGAACTGGCCGGTAGCATCATAGGAATAGGGCGTTCCTTGGCGTACATGGCGCAGTGTGTTGATGGGACGATTCGTCAAACCGCGGGCATGCAATTCCGCCGAACCATCTGGGTGAATGGTGCCGTCCAGCGTCATCCAACCGGGCTGGCCGGGCGACAGGCGCTCACCGTGCAAAGCGCCATTCCGTACCTGCACGGCATAATGAAACGTGTACGACTCCGCTGTTTTGCCTTCATCGGTGTGCTCATAACAGGCGATGGTGACCGACCATGCTCCATCGAAAGGTTCTCTTTCAGCGGCATGTGCCCGTATGGAAGGGAAAAACAGAATAACCACGGTGAACGCAAGTGACAGGAGAATTTTCACAACGTCAGAAGGCTCGACTAATTTACAACAATCCAGGGGAACAAAAAAGGTCTGATCTTCACTTTACACAATACCGGACGCTGGCTCCGGTTACCAACGCGAGCAGGACAACGCAAGCTGATTCCAGAAGATTTCAGATGCTCGACCTGCGCCGGCGCGACAGGAGTCCTCAAAGATCCTCCGGCCCGCTGAATGAGAGCCAAGAGAGGGTGCGAGGAGCTGGCCTCGCCGTGAGTTTTTATGTGACCGCCTGAGACAACTAACATCGGGGATTGCGCAGCAACTGCCGCTGATACGTCACCAGCCCGAGCAGGCCCAACGTCAACAGCAGCAACGTGGGACCGCCATCAGGAGTATTTGCCGTCGCCGTTAGAACGGCGTCCGTGGGTTGATAGGTTATTTCCCAACGCTCCGTATGGTTATCGAAGACAGGATTCTGAATCCTGGAAAATGATCCAGTCAAACTCGTGTAATCCATAAAGGTGAAGGATTCACCGATCGCGGGGACAAAACCGTTCTGGAGTACTGGATCGAGGACTCCGTTTAGGTTAGCATTCCCGAGAACATCGAGAACACTAAACTGGTCAACGCTAGGACCTGCAATGTCGATCAGTAGAGTGCCAATGCTTGTCTGCGCGTAGCTATTGACGGTCAGCGTGCCCGGTGCATCCCCCGGGCTGACCGTGCCATTGCTGGTAATACTTCCATTGACTGTTCCCGTCCCTGCTAGTGTGCCGGAATGGCGGACAAATGTGTTGCTCGTAATCGAGCCGTCGACCTTCAAGAGGCCATCGTTGATATTGGTGTCGCCGGTGTAAGTGTTGATTCCCGAAAGCGCGAGCGTCCCCGAGCCGATCTTGGTCAGCGAACCGCCGACGCCGCCAATCACGCCACCGTCCTGGATCACGCCGGAGAAGTTTGTGCTTAGGTTGCTGCCGCCTACGGTCAGATTATTGGCTCCGAGGAAAACATTACCGCTGCCTTCGACGGAGCCGACCGTCACGCCCGGAGCGTTGTGATCGCTGATGTCCAAAAATCCGTTGCCGAAAACCTCAACCCGCGGTGTGCCATCAGTGGACTTGCCTTTGGAGTTGCCTTCAAAGAAAATTGCCCCGCCTTGACCGCCTCCCATCCCGCCGTTGGCGATCAGCGTTGCAGAATGGGCGGTCGAGGTGTCGCTGAAGAAGGTGGTGCCGCCGCCCGCACCGCTGACCGTGCCGCCATTGTTGGTAATCGTCGCGTTGCCCGCGGTCGAGCTGGCGGAGAAGGCCGTGCCGCCGCTGTGTGCACCGCTGACCGTGCCGCCATTGTTGGTGATCGTGGCATTGGCTGCGGTCGAGGTGTTTTGGAATAGTGCAGAGCCGCCCTCGTATGCGCCGGCGTTGTTGGTGATCGTGGCATTGGCTGCGGTCGAGTTCAAAACGAAGGTCGTGAAGCCACCGTAAACGAAGACCGCTGCGCCGCCGGTTCCGTTGTTGGTAATGGTCGCGTTGCCCGCGGTCGAGCTGTCCCAGAAGTAAGTGAAGCCGGAGCCGGCGCTGTCGACCGTGGCGCCGTCATTGGTAATGATGCCATTACCCGCAGTTGAGGTGTTGAAGAATACCGTGAAGCCGCCTTCGGTAACGCTGACCGAGCCGCGATTATTGTTGATCGTCGCGCCGCCCGCGGTCGAGCTGTTGTAGAAGATCGTGTTGCCGCCTGCTGCGGCCTGGGCCGTGCCGCCATTGTTGTTGAGCGTCGCGCTACCCGCGGTCGAGGTGTTGTAGAAGTATGTGGCGCCGCCGTTGATGCTGTTGACCACGCCGCCGTTGTTAGTGAAGAGAGTCCCGCTCCCTGCCGTCGCGCTATTCTTGAATAATATTAATCCAACGTTGCCGGCTCCATTAACAGCAGTTACGAAGTTCTGTGTGATCCCCGAATTGTTCGTGATGCCCGCGCCGCTGAGGGTGAGCGTTAAGTTAGGAACGGCTGTGATGGCATAGGGATTCGTGGCGGCCGCCGTGAACGTGATGCCGTTAACCTCCGTGTTCGTCGAGAGCGAAACGCCAGTCGTATTCGAAAAATCGAAAGTAGCCGTGTCTCCCGTTCCATTCGGCACAGTCATTGGCGTCCAGTTCGTCGCGGTATTCCAATCGCCTGAGCCGGGGTTAAGATCCCACGTCGCGCTGCCGGCGTTGGCAAAGGTTGGGACGAGAACCGAGATAATGACGGTCAATATTCGGAGGTTCATAAATAGGTTTCCTTTCGAAACCGAAGGGGGAAAGTCATTTCAGCGGTTGACCGCTGCGCCCTGCGCCGGAACGGCTGGCCTAATTCGGAGTGGCCGCGATTTTATGGAGGTCGCCTAACAAATAGCAACCAAAAAACGGCTAATACGCTGGATATCCGTCCAAATTGTCGGCATAATCACATGTTAGATGCTGAGGTCGCGTCTTGCTCTGTGTCTGGCAGCACTTTTGTGGCTACCCAGTTGCGAGCGGTCGCTAGAAGCAAAGTTCTTTGGCAAGTGGTGCTACATGACCATCGATACTCATGTGTGTTTCGCATTTAAGCGCGATCACACGTTCACAATTTCATTCGATGGCGAGGAGCCTTTTCCGGGCGGCTCTTGGCATATCCAAGGCAGCGAGATAATCATTGATGGTAACCCGAAGCTGCCATTTTCAGAGGGGTCACCTCCGCAGCGTTTCACCAACCGCGTGCGCTTTGTGACACTCCCGTCGGGTGAGCTACAGTTGGACGGAGGACATTGGAAACGCGAGAAGTGATTTTCATAAAAGAAAAAGGGGTCTGATCTTCACATTTGACATTGCTTTCAGGTGAAAGATCGGGGTCGTATCTAGACAATTGACATTTTAGTTTCCCATTTGGCAGAGTTCGTCCTCGGCTTACGGCTCGGAAGCTCGTAACGTCGCGATCTGGGCTCGCTTGGCAGAAAAGCGGGCTCACCTTGCGAGAGATCGGCGTAATGTTTGGCGGACTGGACTACGCGCGGTGAGCCAGCGGGTTCGTCGGATTCAAAGGCGAGCAGAAACGGATAGGAAATTAAGGAGAGTATTCACAATATTGAATGTTTAGACACGGCCCCAATTTTCCTGGTCAATAGGAGCAACAGGTTCGTAAAGAATGCGCGTGTGGAAAGTGAAGATCAGACCCTATTTCCTTCTTCCTATTCCCTTCTTCTTATTAATTGCGTCCGTCCGTTCACCGGCCTAGGGAAAAGGACGGACGGACAAAACCACTCACCGGAGCGGATACGCGAATTTGTCGGAAAAACTTACATTTTACACCTCGCTCGAAACGCCTCTGGCAATTGTCGTTACAAAAAGCATGTCTATCTAAGATGCTTATTACAAGCATTTTGTGTTTCTTCTGCGACAACTTACACGAGCGTTGGTCTATGGTAAGCTTACCAATTTCAGTATTCGATAGGAGAGCAATATGAAAAAGACTATTTTCGTTCGCCTGCTGTATGTCATCACCGCTGTCCCGCTGATCGCCTTATCAGACGCCAAGGCTATTACTATGAGGATGACTGAGAATTCGTCTACAGATCTCACAGTTAAGTATAGCTATTTTATCGGCACTGTCTTCACAACGTTCGGAGCCGACTATAAAAGTGGCTCCCCAGATGTTTGGAATGTAGTAGTACCCGTAGCTATCACATTCGACAAATCAGACTTCCAGTGGTTAGAACCAGAATCTTCTGCCCTAATTAATAAACTAACTCTTCCAAATCCCAATGTAATAGTAGTAAATAGCGATACAGGAGTAGACATAAATTTTGATATTTTTCCAGACGCTAGCGCGCGGGAAGTCGGCAACGAATCAGTAACAGGGACTGCGGTAACCATTGCTTTTACTGACAACGCCCAATCTAGCGAGGCGAAGAATACAGTCCCAGAAAATACGGCAACCGCGCCGTTGTTGATTCTATCCCTGATCCCGATGTTCGGTGTGGCCCGACTGCGCATGGGAAAATCGGGTCGTATCTAAAGGGGCGTGTTGCCCAAATCGGAGTGAGGCCCAGAAAGATTGGGGCCGTATCTAAACATTAGACATTTCAGTTTTCCATTTGGCAGAGTGCGTCCTCGGCTTACGGCTCGGAAGCTCGCAACCTCGCGATCTAGCTCGCCTGGCAGAAAAAGCGGGCTCACCTTACGAGAGATCGCCCTAATGTTGCCCACCTGCGCTTGACCTCGACACGGTAACCTGCGTAAAACCAATCCTGTGCACGGTCACGCCCATGTCTCGATTCGCAGTCTTTTGGCCCTACTTTTGTTCTTGGCGGGCTTCGCACTCCTTGCTGTGGCGCAGACGCAGGAGAAGGAAGAGCGCGATCGGCCGCGCCAGCGCCAGGAATGGTTCTATCGCCAGCGCGCGTATCCGCATAACTACGTCCCCGCCGGAGCGCACCAGCGGGCATTGAAACAGCTCGAACAAAAGCTGACAGCAGAAGAAGCCACTCGCGCGCTTTCTGCGCCAGCGGCATCGAACCCTTCTTGGACTTTCATTGGCCCGCAGCCCATTGACACGCCGTATACCGACCCTGTCGTCTCCGGCAGAGTTACCGCGCTCGCTATCGATCCGGGCAACGTCAACACCGTGTATCTCGGAGGCGCGCAAGGCGGCGTGTGGAAGACGACAAATGGCGGCACCGCCTGGACGCCGATGACCGACACGCAGGCCTCGACCGCCATCGGCTCCATCGCGCTCGATCCCTCAAACTCCAGCATCATCTATGTGGGAACCGGTGAGGAGAATTTTAGCGGCGATAGCTATTACGGCGCCGGAATACTCAAATCGACTGACGGCGGCAACATTTGGACGCAATTCTGCGGACCCTTTTGCGGCCCTGTGGGACAGGATGGGCCCTTCGGTGGAGGCGCCCGCATCGGCGGGCTCGCCGTCCATCCGACAAACACCCAGATTCTGCTCGCAGCCGTCGCGCTGCTGAATAAAAACGGCGTCTACCGCTCTGCCGACGGTGGCAACACGTGGACCCAGGTTATCTCCGGGAACCCCGGCAACTCGGTCATCTTTGATCCCACCAACGGCAATATTGCCTACGCGTCCCTTGGCAATTCATTCAGTGGGGGCACCGAGAGCGTCTTCAAGTCAACGGACGGCGGCCAGACTTGGACGGCTGCAAACGGCACCGGCGCGAACGTCCTGGCTCTGGCCAATGCCGGCCGAATCGTCTTGGCCATGGCGCCGTCCAGCACTGCGACTCTTTACGCTGGAATTGCGAATGTCATCACGGGCGACTTGCTTGGTTTTTTCAAGACGACTGATGGAGGCGCTAACTGGACGCAGCTTACGTCCACCCCGGATTACTGCGCGCCACAATGCTGGTATGACCAGGTCATCGCCGTGCAGCCGACGAATCCCAACGTAGTCTTTGCCGGCGGCGCTTATACAACCACGCTGGTGCGCTCGCTCGATGGCGGAACTACCTGGGCTACCCTGCAATCTGCCCAAAACTTTGGCTTTCTGCATGCGGACATGCACGCGCTCGCGTTTTTCCCGGATGGCAACACACTTACCTTGGCAATGACGGCGGCGCCTACGTCACAACGCAAATCACCGCCAGCAATCCCTCCTTCACCGCCCTCAACTCCACCTTGGGGCTCACTCAGTTCTATCCCGGCCTCTCTATTAATCCGACCAGCGCGGCCATCGCCATTGGTGGTAATCAAGACAACGGCACAGTGATTTATTCCGGCGCTCCCACCTGGAACGATGTTGTGTGCGGCGATGGCGGTTACACGGCTATCGATTTCATCACGCCCGCCACAATGTACGCCGCGTGCCAGCAGTTCAATATTTTCAAGTCCACATCGAACGGAACGTTTGGGAGCTGGAACGCTGCCTCAAATGGAATCAATACCGGCGACCGGGTAGACTTTATTCCTCCGCTGGTGATGGATCCGTCGAATTCGCAGACGCTCTATTTTGGAACCGACCGCGTGTACCAAACCACGAATGGCGCCTCGAGTTGGACCGCCATTTCTCCCGACCTCACGGGAGGCAACAGTTTCTTTGGTGTGGTCAGCACCATCGCCGCGGCCCCTAACAATTCGAATACGGTTTACGTCGGCACCATGGACGACCGCGTCCAAGTAACCACTAACGCCGGATCAGGCGCCTCGGTCACCTGGACGAACGTCAGCGCAGGGTTGCCGCCTCGCGTCGTTACGGACGTTGCGGTGGATCCTACAATTTCCACGACAGCCTATGCCGCCTTCAGCGGCTTCACTGGCTTCGGCGATAGCCTCGGGCACGTTTTCAAAACCACAACCGGCGGCTCTGCCTGGACCGATATCAGCGGTAACCTGCCGAACACCCCGGTCAACTTCGTCGTGATCGATCCGGACGCGCCCAACACGTTGTTTGTAGCTACTGATGTAGGCGTGTTTTACACAACCAACAGCGGTACCAGCTGGACATCTCTGGTCAACGGGCTGCCCCGTATCGCCGTCTTGGGGTTGACGCTGCATAACCCGTCGCGGACGCTGCGCGCTTCCACGCATGGCCGCGGCGCTTGGGACATCAACGTTGCCAGTTTGCTGCCTACAGTTTCCATCACGTCGATTTCGCCGAACAGCGCCACTGCCGGGAGCGCCGCGTTCACGCTGACCGTCAACGGCGTGAATTTTGATTCGACGTCAGTGGCGCAATGGAACGGATCAAACCTTGCCACCACTTTCGTCAACAGTTCGCAGGTGACCGCGGCGGTTCCTGCGGGGGATGTCGCCACGGCTGGTACGTTCTCGGTCACCGTCTTCAATTCTTCCACCAGCCAGACTTCCAATTCCGCTACCTTTACCGTCAATAATCCCCTTCCGGCCTTGACGTCGCTTTCCCCCAATAACGCCACAGCAGGCGGCGCCGGATTTACCCTGACCGTCAACGGCAGCAATTTCGTCAACGGCGCCTTGGTACTGTGGAATGGCTCCGCTCGCACAACCACGTTCGTCAATTCCGGCCAGGTGACGGCTGCGATTCTTGCCAATGACATCGCCGCCGCTGGCACTGCAAGCGTCACGGTATCGAATCCCGCGCCTGGCGGCGGCACAAGCAGCGCGCTCACTTTCACTATCAACGATCCCGTGCCCGTGCTGACTTCGCTTTCGCCCTCCAGCAAAACCGTGGGCTCAGCCGGCTTCACACTCACGGTAAATGGCTCGAAGTTCGTAAACGGCGCCATCGTAAGCTGGAACAACTCTGCGCGAAGCACAACATTTGTCAGCAGCGCCAAGGTGACGGCCAAAATTCTGAGCACGGACCTCGCCAATGCAGGCACGGTGCCGGTAATCGTCACGAATCCGGGCCCAGGCGGCGGGGCATCGAATTCGCTCACGTTCACGATCAACAATCTAAAACCAACTGTGACTTCCATCTCGCCGACGAGCGCCACCGCTGGCGGAGCAGGCTTTACGCTGACGGTGAACGGCTCGAACTTCCTTAGTAGCTCGGTGGTGAAGTGGAATGGAGCCGCGCGCAGTACAACGTTTTCCAGTAGCACCAAGCTGACGGCTGCGATTTCGGTGGCGGACATTGCTACGGCTAAAACAATCATGGTGACCGTCACGAATCCTGGCCCCGGCGGCGGCACATCGGCTCCAAAGACATTTACCGTCAACAACCCAGTGCCCGCGATTACTTCGATCTCGCCCACCAGCGCCACGGCCGGCGGGGCATCTGTCACGCTCACCGTCAATGGGTCGAATTTCGTTTCGGCCTCGAAAGTGCACTGGAACAGTTCGACCTTGACCACTACTTTTGTCAGCAGCACTAAAGTCACGGCCACCGTCCCTTCATTGGACATCAAGACCGCCGGCACAGCTTCCGTGACGGTGGTGAACGCCGCGCCCGGCGGAGGCACGTCGAACGTACAGACGTTTACCATCAACAACCCAGTGCCAGCGATTAGTTCGATCTCGCCCGGCAGCGCCACAGCCGGAGGCCCGGCCTTCACGCTCACCGTGAACGGCTCGAATTTCGTTGCGGGCTCGGTGGTGGATTGGAATGGAGCCGCGCGCACGACAACGTTCTCCAGTAGCACGAAGCTGACGGCTGCAATCTCCGCCGCCGACATCGCCACGCAGGGCACAGCTTCCGTGACGGTGGTGAACGCCACGCCCGGCGGAGGCACATCGAACGCAAAGACGTTTACGATTAATCCCTAGCACAGACTTCCCAGCCTCTGCGGTTGATTTGAAAAGTGTGCCTCGATTGTAAGCATGCGCTATCGGGAGAAATTCCCTATCTGTAACCTGAGAACTGTATACTGTGACCACTAGCGAACGCCCTCCGAGAGGTTGCAATTAGACGTCGACGGAATGGCCTTCTCCCGCGCGCGGATAAGAAGGAGATCACGATATTGCGGTGTTTTGAAAGCCGGAGCCGAAATCTTATAATAATATTGCTATTTATATTAAATTTTGCTAAAAGCAGCGCTTTAAAAATATGCCCATGAAAGCGGCACTTCCCTCTGGCATCTATGCTGGGTGTAGGCAGCTCAGATCCCATTCATTCTTTTTCGGCGTTTGCCTTCTCTTGTCTTTGGTGCCAAGCGCGTTGGCCATTTCCATGAGCGGAGACATTAGCATTAGCGGCGGCGCAAGGTTTAACAAGGGTTTGATGCGTGCTTCGGATATAACAAAGTGGATGAGCGCTAGTGTGTTAAGCGACAGCGGCGGTTTTCTCACATTTGCCACTCCGGGAAGCGCGGTCACACTGACAACGCCGTGGTTCTTTGGGTCCTCAACGCCATCCTCTGTTCTGTGGAGCGCTAATGGTTTTACCTTTGACTTAACCTCCTCCGAGGTCCTTTCGCGCGGCCGGAAATCTCTCACTGTGGAGGGCACCGGCACCATTATCGGAAATGGCTTCGATGCCACGGCTGGGGATTGGAGTTTTACCTACACTAAAGCCAAAAAGCATCGCGGTTTCCTCTTTAGCTTTACAGCAGAGCCGCCGGTCGGGCCACCGCCGCCCATTGCTCCGCCGCCACCACCGATCGCGCCACCACTACCGATCGCTCCACCACCACCGATCGCGCCGCCGCCACCCGTTGCTAGTGTTCCTGACAGCGGTTCAACTCTTGCCCTTTTATGCTTCGGGCTTGTCGGCCTTGTTTGTTTCCGAATCGAATCAAGAAAACAGACTCGCAATCAATAACAGCGGCGGCCCGACCGGCGGCGGTGTCCATAAGGCCTAACGAGAACAAGATCAGCCACCGCTGGCGATGGCGAGCGCGAATTGCAACGGATGTGTTTTGATAAAGTGAAGCGAGGCCGTACGCCGGCCAGCGGTTGGCTGAGGGTACAGGTTTAGGAATGAAGGTTGAGCTGGACGGGAGGCGGGGCCGGAGCATCGAGGCATGCCCATGACATCGCTTGTGGATATTCATGGGCCTAACGAGAAAGAGATAAGCCACGGGTAGCGTTGAACAACATTACGGCGGGAGTGCGTGAGCGCGGCGATCGCACTAGGGAAGCCGGGCGCCTGTATGAAACCCAGGGTGTCGTGGCAAGTACGGGCGGACCCCAACTAGTCCGAACCGGTACCTGAGAGTGACGCAGTCTGAGGACTGCTTGTGTCGCTGTCGGTAACGGATAATGTTGCGCTGAAGGTGCCGGAGTCTGGCGGCGTGAAGAACACTTGAATGGCGCAGTTCGTGTTGGGATTCAAAGTCGACTGGCAATTGTTGGTTTCAGTAAAAGTACCTACCCGGTGGGGGAAATGCCAATGTTCGTGATGTTGACCGCCGCGGTGCCATCGTTATACAGCGTGATGCTCTGGGAGGTAGTCGTGCCTGGGATCTGAGCGGGGAAGCTGAGGCTGCTGGGTATCAGCGTCATAGCGTTGGTTGCGCCGATGCCTGTCAGCGCGATGGTCTGGGTGGGGCTGCCCGGGTCATTATCCTTGAGGGTCACTGCTCCGGTTCGAGTTCCCGCTGCGGTTGGCTTGAAGGCGACCGTGATCGTGCAGTTTAGGCCGGCATTCAGCGTGGTGGGGCAGGTGTTACTCTCGGGAAAGTCGCCGCTGCTGGTAATGCTGGCGAAGGTGACCGAGTGACTGCTGGCGTTAGTTACCGTTACCGTCTGGGAAGCACTGGTGGATCCGATCTGCAGGACACCGAAGTTCAGGCTGGAACTGGAAAGCGTCGTGGTCAGCGGTGTATAAATCTCGGCGGCGTTCAAGACCACACAACAGACACTGGTAGTGCCACTGCCGCCGTCTGCCAATGCCCGTCCATTCTTCAGCAGGGTTGTCGAGTGATACGCCCGCGCTTGATTCAGGTTTGCCGTGGCGGTAAATTTGCCTGCAGCTTCGTTGTAAATCTCTGCCTTAGCGGTAGGGATATAACTCAGTACAATCCTTTCCACAGCTAATTGACTGCCCTTCTCCTCCCGCGACCAGAACGGTGCCATCGGTGAGAAGCGTGGCTGTGTGAGCGTCACGCCCCGTCGTCATACTTCCGGTTAGCGTCCATGTGTTGGCAGAAGGGTCGTAGAGTTCTGCTGAACTTATGGGGAAGCGACCCGCAGCGCCGCCCGTGACCAGCACCTTGCCATCCACAAGGAGCGTCGTGCCATTGAGGACGCGAGCAACATTGGTGCTAGCCGCATTGCTCCAGTTACCTTTGGAAGGATCGTAGAGTTCGCAGGAAGTGATGGCGGTGGTGCCGGCGGTACCTCCTATGGCCAACACCTTCCCGCTCTTCAGCTGCACAGCTGTGTGGGCATCGCGAGCCGTGTTGAGGCTGCCCGTGGTCGACCAACTGTTCGTCGTGGGATCGTAAAGTTCGCTAACAGCCGTGACGGTGCCGCCACCGCCGCCGCCAGCCACCAACACCTTGCCGCTTTGGAGCAGAGTCGCCGTATGAGCATAGCGAGGCACGGAAAGGAAACCCGCCGACGACCATGTTCCAGTCGCTGGATCGTACAGCTCCGCCGCAGCCAACACTGTGCTGCTGGCGCCGAGTCCACCGGAAACCAGAAACCTTGCCGCTTTTCAGCACGACGGCGGGAAACTCCTCGCGCGCGTTAGCCATGCTGCCTGTGAGTTTCCAGGTGCCCAGACCGGAAGTATAGACTTCCACCGAAGCGAGAAGATTACCGTTGTTGTCGATTCCCCCCATCGAGAGGACCTTTCCATTGGCAAGCAGCACCTGGGCGCTTAACTCACGAGCGCTTTGCAGGGCGCCAGTGCCTACCCATTGACCTTGCACTTGGGCCGAGAGCGGCTGGATGCTTACTAGCACGACGGTGAGAAGCGCGAGGAACGTAGCACTCCGCAACGGCTTCCACTCGACGATTCCTTGAAGCATCCTGTTTCGGATTTGTCCGTCGGTCAGCGGATGTATCGTCTTTTTCATTTGGTTTTCCTCTCGCTCTGATACTTTATTACTCATCAATTAGGCAGCGCCCCGTACGGGCTGCTTCATCATAAGGTGTGATTCCTGATCATTCAAAAAATAATACGTGAAACCCCTTGCAATTGGTTGGTTGCAAAAGCAATCGGCGCGTTAGGAGCCTAAGATAAAGCTCGACATTCGTTAGGAAAAGATTTATCAGCGAGGCCGATTACGTCACCCGACGTTTCAACGCATCTTCGCAATCCAAGCGAAAAATTCCCATGAAGAAAAATCTCGCCTCTCAATCAGGCCGCTTCAATCCACGCGCTCTAGTGGCCCTCACTTTTTGCTTGGCTGGTGCGTTCCTGGCGCTGCTCAGTTTCGCTGCGAATCCACCTAGCGGGGCGACAAGTTCGGCTGGCAATTCGTCCGCCGCGTTTGTTCAGCCTTCGCAGGTTTCCGGCGCCGTCACGGTTCCGAATTCGAGCGAGGAGAAAGCCCAGGAACGTCGGTTACCGTTCGCATACGAATCTGCTGCTCTATGAATTGCGAGAGCCGATGACACCGCTGCGGCTCCGGGCTGGCGTTGCTCCGGCGGCGCGTCCGGGCAGCGGCAGCTTTTTTGAAACGCCTGCTTCCCTTGCCTGCGTGTATGGCCTTACCACGCCGTCCTCCGGATGCTCGCCGACGGTTGTCACTGCGATTCCGGCCGGCGGAAGCCGCGCCATCGCCATCGTGGATGCCTACGATGACCCCAACGCCGCCGCCGATCTGGCGGCGTTCGACGCCCAGTTTGGAATCGTCCCCGCCAACTTCCACGTGATTTATGCGAGCGGCACAAAGCCTCCAGCTGATCCCACCGGCGGCTGGGAGCTTGAGGAATCGCTCGATATCGAGTGGGCCCATGCCATGGCTCCCAACGCCGCATTGTTCCTGGTGGAAGCCGCCTCCAACAAAAACTCCGACTTGCTCGCGGCTGTCTCCGTAGCCAGTAATCTGGTGGCGCAGGCCGGAGGTGGCGAAGTCTCCATGAGTTGGGGCAGCAGCGAGTTCAAGACGGAAATCTCCTACGAGTCGTACCTTTCAAACGCCAAATGTGGTCTATTTCGCCTCATCGGGCGACGGTCCCGGGACGCTGTGGCCGAGCGTCTCTCCGAATGTTGTCTCGGCCGGCGGCACCGCCGTCAGCCGCAATCCCTCGACCGGCGCCTTCCAGGAGGAAGTTGTCTGGGCCGGCACCGGCAGCGGGCCCAGCGCCTACTTTGCCATCCCCCCCTACCAGAATTCACTCGCCGGTATCATCGGCAAGAATCGCGGGACGCCTGACCTCGCCTTCGACGCCGACCCGACTACAGGTGTCTGGATTTACGATAGCTATCCGGCGAATGGAAAATCTGGGGGCTGGCGTGTGGTCGGCGGCACCAGCGTCTCGGCGCCCTCGCTGGCTGGCGTCGTCAACTCCTCGGGAAGCTTCTACGGCTCCAGCGCGGCGGAACTCACGGAGATCTATTCGGATCTGGGGCAAGGTGTGGGATTCAACGATGTCGTATCCGGCACCTGCTATAACTATGCCGGCTATTTGGCCGCGCCGGGCTGGGACTACTGCTCCGGCGTGGGCAGCGTCAGCGGCTATCAGGGAAAGTAAACAGCTGCGACTGCCGCCATTAGCTCGCGACCCATTGCACTGTGCGCCGGAACGGCTTGGCCTGATTTGGAGTGGCCCCAATTTTCCTGGTCATGTGGAAAGTGAAGATCAGACCCTATTTCCTTCTTCCTGCTATTTCTTGGCTTCCAAATCGGCCACGAGCTTTTCGTATTTCTGTGTGGAAGGATGATTAGGACCCAAGACTTTGCGCGCGCCCTCAGCCGCTCGCCGCGCAAACTCCTTCGCTTCTTGCAGCTTGTTCTGACGCTTCAATCCAGAGGCAAAATAGTAACAAGAATCCAGCGTGCTGGGACGCTCGGGCCCTTCTACCTTTTCTTCGATTTTGATTATGTCCAGAAACTGCGCTTCCGCCTCGGCATACTTGCCTAGCCCATAGAGGGCTACCGCTAGGACGGCACGGCTCCTAAGCGTGTCGGGATGCTCGGGACCCAGTACTTTCTCAACGAGCTTGATTACGTCGCGGTCTTGCGCTTCTGCCTCGGCATACTTACCTTGGTTATCAAGCGCACGAGCCAGGTAAACACGCGTCCCCAACGTATCGGGATGCTCGGGTCCCAGTACTTTCTCTTCAATCTGAATTAGCTCGCGATGCTGCGCTTCCGCCTCGGCATACTTGCCTTCGTTATCAAGCACCTCGGCCAAGTCGTCGCGGATTGTCAGCGTGTCGGGATGCTCGGGTCCCAGGTACTTTTTCTTCGCTCTTAACTAAATCACGATATTCGGCTTCCGCCTCTGCATACCTGCCTTGCTCGAAAACCACGCCGGCTAGGTTACTGCGGACCTTAAGCGTCTCGGGATGCTCTGGGCCAAGTAACTTCTCTCTGAGCTTCAAAACCAGACGATAGTCGGTTTCCGCTTCGACAACCTTACCCTGATCGTCAAGCGTCTGGGCCAAGTTGCTGCGGGTCGAAAGCGTGTAGGGGTGCTCAGGCCCCAGTGCTTTTTCTTCAATCCGAATGAGCTCGCGATCTTGCGCTTCCGCTTCGGCATACTTGCCTTCGCTATAAAGCGCCACCGCCAAATTGTTGCCGCTCCGGATCATGGTGGGGTGCTGTGGTCCAAGCGACTTGTCTCCGAGCTTTAAAATCAGACGATACTCGGCTGCTGCCTCAGCATACTTGCCTTGACGAAGGAAGACATTGGCGAGGCCGTTGTGACTTAGGAGTGTGTCTGGATGCTCGGGCCCGAGGACCTTTTCTTCCAACCTGATAAGCTCACGAAAATCCACCTCTGCCTCAACGTTTTTCGCTTGTTCCCAAAGGGCATAGTCCAGGCTGTTCCGACTTTTGAGCGTATCTGGATGCTCGGGTCCTAGCACGTGAGTACGAACTTCCAAAAGACTTCGCAGAATGTTCTCCGCGTCAGCGTAATGGCCCTGATCTAGTAGCAAAGTGGCAATCGAGTACTGCACTTCCGCCCAATCTTCCGGACTCCGGTCGCGATCGGTCAGCTTTTCAGCTTCGCGGAAGTGTTGGAGCGCTTCAGCGTACTGGATACGCTTCTGTGCCGATTGCCCCGCTAACTCGTAGCCTTCGATTGCGTGTTTGCGCCGATCCTCTCCCACCCGTTGGGCGGATTCATATCCCTGTCGGTCCTGCGCTGCGCCTTCCAGACTGAGTTTCTCAGCCTCGTCGAACCGCCCGAGGGCGTACGCGGCACGAGCGCGCATGAGAGGCGTTGTATCGCTGCGGTTGTAAAGTTCCAGCGCAAAGGCAGGAAGCTCTTTTGCCAGTGAACCCGCCGCAAGGCCAAGCTCCCTTTCCAGAACACCGTAGGCATTGGCTCGTTGTTCCTCTGGCGACGTTTTGGAGCCCGGTTGTTTGGACTGGGCTTCGACATCAGCCAGGCGCACAAGTGCTTGCTGCATCTTCTGATAGCGATCGACAATCGCGTTAACTTGCTCGCCCTGCTTCTGGATCACGCCAGTTTGGCGGCGCTGCGCCTGCACAAGCCAAACGGTGGCTGCCACCAGGAAAAGCAGAAGCGCAACCACGGTAACGGCCCATTGTTTGACACCACGGCGCAGGCGGGTGAGATCGCCGCGCAGCTTCAGCACGCTTGCCTCCAAGGCTTCGCTACTGGCCAGCGGATGGAAAACATGTGTGTCAGATTGCAGGCGCCGACGATATGCCGCTTGCAACCCGCGCAGCTCCTCCGGCTCCGGTTCGCGCGCATCGATAGGGAAGGCTTCGTCAATAAAGAGGTACCAAACTTTTTTCCCGCGCTTTCGGGCGTAAAGGGCTTCGTATTGCGTGTAGCTTATTCGACCGAACTCCTCATCTGGAGTTGGCGGCTCGGCACCGTAGCATTGTCCAACGAGTTGAACGACGCCCCTGCATTGATCAATCTGTTTCCGTAGCAATCCACGGAGGTCGCCGGTTTCGGTACCGAAGATGTCTTGCCACACTGGTTGATAGCCGAGAAAAGTCAGCGTGTTGGCCACGAGTTGTCGGGCGCTTTTCAGCTCACGACTGACTGCAGAAATGAAAATTAGGGGGCGAGGTGACACCGCGACGAAAGCGAATACCAAGTTTATATGCGATTTAGCAAGCCCAGAGCCAGAGAGTGCGCAGTGCGAGTGGGCAGCGATGTAGCCTCACAGCAAATTTTCCGTCACGAAGAATCCGCTCAACGTCGGTCATGGACTTCCGACAAAGGGTCGCGCGCGACAACCCCGCAGTCGATGATTCAGTGATCCAAGACAACAGATTTCAGGGCTTCGGGCTTTGGTGCTTTCGGCGCGATCCGTCCACGATGTAAATGGCCGGCCATAAGGGCGACAGGGCGGCGCGACTCGATACTCGGAGCCTGGCCCTGCATCCCCCTAATCCCCTTCAATCCGACAATTCGGGTTCCAGGGCCAGCTCAGCGGATTTTATTATCCTACGTCAGCTTAGTACCGATTGCGGTAGTAATGACGACGGTGGCCGTTATAGACTCGACGCCCGCCGTAGTATGGATACGGTCGATAATGCCCATATCCATAACCCGGGTACCCATATCCATAACCCGGGTAGCCATAGCCGTACCCACCCGGGTAGCCGTATCCATAACCCGGGTAGCCATAGCCGTACCCACCCGGGTAGCCAAATCCGATTCCGACCGACACGCCAGCGTTAGAACGCGGCGCCGAAGCAAAAGCGAATCCACTTGCCACCAATGCAATTAAGAGAAGTCTTTTCCAGTTCATTATTTTACCCCCATTGTTTTGGTGCAATTACGCCTCCCGGCCCTATCTAGCCAATACTTCGTAAGCAAGGCGTCATACTTTGTAGGTATGGGAGGCGTGCGTATCTACCGGGCTGTCTTGTCGATATCAAAGATCGACGCAATGCACTTAGATTTAAGCTAGGCAGCTCATGGACATATGTGTAAAGTGAAGATCAGACCCCTTTTCTTCTTTCTTTTCCTCAAAACCAAAGGATTCCATCCATGGGAACGCACCTCAAATTGACTGCCAGCGACGGCCACAAGTTCGGTGCCTATCGCGTCGATCCAGCGGGGACGCCCAAGGGCGGAATCGTCGTCATTCAGGAAATCTTCGGCGTTAATCGTCACATCCGCTCAGTCGCTGACCGTTTTGCTGCGCTCGGCTACGTCGCGATTGCGCCGGCCCTGTTCGATCGCATTGAAGCGGGGTTCGAATGCGGCTATTCGCCGGAAGAAGTGCAGGGCGCAATGCGCTTTGTCGCCAATCCACCAATCCAGGCCTGGATGTTGGACGTCGCTGCCGCACGCGAGGCGATCGCTGATGTCGGCAAGATCGCGGTCACCGGCTTCTGCCTCGGCGGAACGCTGACCTATGGCGCGGCGACCAATCTGCCGGGCTTCTCGGTGGCAGTCGGCTATTACGGCGGCCAGATCGTCAGGATGGCCGATCAGTCCCCGAAAGTCCCGACCATGCTGCATTTCGGTGAGTTGGACGCGCACATCCCGATGAGCGACGTCGAGACGATCAAGTCGAAGCAGCCGTCGGTCGACGTCTACACCTATAACGCTGATCACGGCTTCCAGTGCGACGAACGCGATAGCTTTGCCCCCGAAGCAGCTCAAATCGCTTGGGGCCGCACCCTGCGCTTCATCGACAGCCATATGTAAGATGATCGTCAGCGACAACGGCACGGAACTCACGTCCAACGCCGTACTCGCATGGTGTGGGGAGATCGGTGTGGAGTGGCATTACATCGGGAAGGGAAGAGAAAAAGGGGTCTGATCTTCACTTTACACAAATTGTGAGTCAACTCGCACGCCTTGCAAAGCGCCGACCATCGCGCCGATGAGCGTCAATGATAAACAGCATCTGGTCGTTCGTCGTGACTGCGGTACAACAGCCCCAGCTCCAGCCGTCTTTATGAAGTTTCTTAGCGATAATTTCGCAATGGCGCATTATTGTTTACTCACGTACAATTCTCGCCGGTAGCAAACCGATGACGAAAGATTCGGAAACACTCGCCGAGCTGTTGCCCGCAGCAGATCAGCCCTGTTCGAAAAAGTGAATCGACTTACTTCGGCGATAATCTCGGCTGGCTGCGGAACACGAAGGAATTCCCGGATGCGAGCGTCGACCTCGTTTATCTCGATCCGCCGTTTAACTCGAACGCGGATTACAACGTTCTGTTTCGGGAAACCAGCGGCGAAGTGAGCCAGCGGGTTCGTCGGATTCAAAGGCGGGCAGGAACGGATAAGGAATTAAGGAGAGCATTCACGATATTGAATGTTTAGACACGGCCCCAATTTTCCTGGTCATGTGGAAAGTGAAGATCAGACCCTATTTCCTTCTCTCCAACGCGGGATCAGGCCTGGCCAGAACTTCCTTTAGCCGAGGGATGATTTGGGCAGCGCGCCGCTCCAGGATCGCTTGGTATACCTGTGTTTCCAGCGCGGTGGGTTTGTCGGCAGGCAAGTCAGCTCCTACCCAGCAGCAGCCGGATTCCTCTTCCTTCTTTCCCTCCTGCACAAACCCGCCTTTTGGCCGGAAATTACAACTTCGCGTAAACCCCGAGCAAAGGACGGGGCGATGGCGTTTTCGAACAGAAGTCGCTGACGAAACCGTCCTTGGTGCGGATCTCGACATGACCGGCGGCGCGGTTGGCGCCATACACGAGCACCGACCCGACCGGCGCGGCGAATGGATCTTTCACCGCTAATTTTTTGAATCCATAATTATTGACGAGATCTTGGGCAGCGTCTTTCGCGAGTTCGCTCTTCGGGCGGGAATCGATAACGCCCGAAGCGAGCAATGCCTCTTTTACATAATGCCAGCACATCGAGCGCGAATGCGCATGCGCCCGCTCCTGCGCGATCGTCGCCGCTTGCATCAGCTTGCGAATCGATGTGTCGATCGACCTTGGCCAACGGGTAAACGATCCGCTTCGGGTAATACTGCGTAATGACGGGCGCTGATTCTTTTTTGCCCTCTGGAGTTTTGTAGCTGTAATGCGTAACCGGCCGTGGTTCTTGCTTCCCGGATTCGAGCATCGTCGGCCGAACAGAGCCAGGGCTGAGCGCTTCCGAATTCGTGGATTGGGCGGTCGGCGCCCGGTGTGCGGTCGCCTGTTCAACGCGAGTTTCGGTTTTCTGCCGTTCAGCGAGCGTTGCGGCTTTTGGGCCTTGCGAACTGGATCCTTCTACTGAGCTCGTTCGCTCTGCGGCGAGCGCTCCTGCCATTCGCATCTGCTCGACTGTAATTACACTCGAAGCCGATTTCTTTTCCCGACCCTGAGATTTCGTTTTTGTCACGGTCTCCGATTCTGAATCCGTTCGCTCAGAAACCGGCGCTGCTCGCTCGGTAGGATTTGGTTTTGCTTCGCGAGCGACCTCCCCTTCCTGCGCGCGCATTTGTCCCGCAATGGCAAAGCTGCAAAGCAACGCCGTGAAAAGTTCTTTCAGCATCAAAGCCGCCGTGATAAATAAATTCGGCGCGGTTGACAAGCGCTTAATTGCAAAACACCCGGGAGCTTAAACAGTTGAACGGGCGACCTGAATCCGTAGCATGGATCACGCTAAAACGTTCGGAATTCCGATTTGTTAAAGGAAGACCGCGTCGATATCATACAGAGACCGGTGCGGACCAAGAGAAAAAGGGGCCTGATCTTCACTTTACACAAATTGTGAGTCAACTCGCACGCCTTGCAAATCGCCGATCAGCGCCTCAGTGAGCATCAATGATAAACAACATCTGGTCGTTCGTCGTGACTGCGGTACAACAGCCCCCAACTCCAGCCGTCTTTATGAAGTTTCTCAGGGTAGTGTCCTAATTTGAGCGGAACATGAAATAGACTGCTCCGACCATGCAGAGGCCCGCCCATAGAAAATTAAGCTTAAGAGGCTGGTGCATGTAAAAAAGGGCGAATGGGGCGAACACAGCAAGCGTGATAATCTCTTGGAGAATCTTCAACTGTCCCAAGCTGTACCTGAGAATGGCCAATCCTATTCGCGGGAACTTGGAAGAGATATTCAAATAACGCTAGGCCCCAGCTTAAGAGCGCCGCGATGTACCACTTCTTGTCATTAAGATTTCGCAAATGCGCATACCACGCAAAAGTCATAAACACGTTGGAAATACCGAGAAGGACGACGGTGCGAATTAGAACTGACATGACGCCACGCTGCCTCTCCCTGCCCATTTTATCAAACTCAACGCACCCAGAATTGCGAGGGCATCCCATCGCTTTCTGGGGCCGTATCTAAACATTTGACATTCAGTTTCCCATTGCGAGCAGAAACGGATTAGGAATTTAGGAGTATTCACAATACTGAATGTTTAGACACGGCCCCAATTTTCAATTCCCGATTTCATATGACATATAGCGATTTGATTTTCTCAAGGGAGCTAATGACTCCGTTGGGTGTTGCCGGGCGAATGAAGCTCGGCCACGGCGTTCACTCGACGCGTCACAGTCGAGTCGAGTACTCTCGCTTAACGAATATTATACGGCGTCGGACTTGGCTTTTTACGACTGGGCGTGCCGCGTCTTGACGGAATCGCGGTCGTTTGCGGTTTCGCAATAAACGTCCGCGGTGTTGGACTTGCGTGTCTTCGTGATGGCGTCGACGTTTTCCGGGCCGGCGGAGTCGGCGTTACTCGAACAGCGGGCGGCAGAGTTGGGGTTGGTTGAACCACACCGGGGATATAAGTAATCGGCGGTGTCGGCGTCTGATTAGGCGGCGGAGTCGGTGTTCGCGGGCGACAATTCCTGACGGCTTCTTCTCTGCTGGGATAACACTGACCATCTCTCTCCCGGCAATCCGCCACTGGCACTTGGACGACCTGTCCGTCGATGCAGCACCAACAGAGTTCCCCACAATGCCTCAGCGCCTCTTCTCTGGAACCGTAGCATTGGCCGCCCCTTTCCTTGCATTCCGCCGCGTTGACCAAGACGATATGTCCGTTAATGCAACACCAGCAGAGATCTTTACAATGCCTGATCGCTTCTTCTCTGGTCGGATAGCATTCACCCTCCCTTTCCCGACATTCGGCCAGCGTGGTCAGGACAACTTGTCCGTTGATGCAGCACCAACATTGAGGCGGCGTCGGCGTCGGCGTCGGCGTGGGGCGATGGATAGGGGGTGGACACGGAAGCGGGAACCACCAGCACGGCGGTGGCCCCGGCGGACACGGCGGATGATTGCCCGGAGGACCGTGCCATCTGTAGCAACCGCAATTTTCTTCCCACCACCAACCGCCGCCCTGTTGAATCCAAACCCACTGGCAGCATTGATATGTCCACTGACCTCCAGCAACGGCCAGCGGCGTAAGCATAAAGGCATGCTTGTCACCGCTGTTGGTGATTCCGTCACCAATGATGACGCATGAATCGCTAATTGTTCTGGCGATGGTCAGGACTTTGAAATCGCTCTGGGAAAGATCGCACAGCGTGTTGAGATCGAACATCTGATTGCCGGCATAAAGAAAGGCGTGTTCAGAATTGTCGGCGGTGGTCGAGGAGCCGACGATCATGCCGGCCGCATTCATTCCATGACCGGCAACGCTGTTTGCCGTACTCGTGTTGCCGCCAAGTGTTCCGAGATCGGTAACGGTATAGCTCAGCTCGGCACTAACACGACCAAGAGTGCAGGCTAAGACGACCACTGCGAAACTGACTTTGATTTGCATTTTCGTGGGAGAGTGATTGTTGCGAAGAGCTTCGGGTTAGCGAAAAAAGCTTATGCGCACAAGCACAAATACGAGAAATACTGATCCTGGGGGACTCGAGAAGGGGCGTAGCGGGCGTTTGCGGCGCGGCGCGCGCCAGTCTCAATTTTGAGAGAAAGACGGACTTGATGGCTAATACGCTGGATAACCGTCGAAATTGTCGGCATAATCACATGTTAGATTTCTGCAACCCACCCATATGATAGCCAAAAAAATAGCCCTCGGATTCGGTATCGCAGTCGTATTCCCTATGCTGATTCACTACGGAGTCAGCACCTTTGTCCACAGTCCCAAGTGGGACGAGTATCAGGTTCACGGTGTATTCGATCCTAGCGCCTCGCCCCAAGAGAAGGCGCAGCGGCAAGCCGAACAGCAAGAGAAACAGAAAGACTATAAGGCGGCGGCAAAACGCTTTCAGCAGCACCTGTTCGCGTTTGCTGTCCCGCTTGGCTTAGTCGCCCTGTTGGTTGGCGCATTCATGCGCTTACCAGCCATGGGCACGGGTCTCATGTTCGGCGGCATCTTCAGCATCTGTGACGGCTATTTCAATTACTGGTCAGAGCTCGCAGACGCGCTGAAGTTCATTTCACTTATCGTGGCCTTTGCTTTACTCATTTTTCTCGGCTACCGAAGGCTTGAGCGAAAAGAAATCTAACCAGGCGATGCAGTCGAACCGTGCCCCGCTCCGATGCGTAACTGTCACGTAATTAGTTCGTCCAGCTTGCGGCCATGCGCGCTCTCGGGCGCGGTCGCTGATCTTGTGTCTCGTTAGATGCTGAGGTCGCGTCTTGCTCTGTGTCTGGCAGCACTTTTGTGGCTACCCAGTTGCGAGCGGTCGCTAGAAGTAAAGTTCTTTGGCAAGTGGTGCTACATGACCATCGATACTCATGTGTGTTTCGTATTTAAGCGCGATCACACGTTCACAATTTCATTCGATGGCGAGGAGCCTTTTCCGGGCGGCTCTTGGCACATCCAAGGCAGCGAGATAATCATTGATGGTAACCCGAAGCTGCCATTTTCAGAGGGGTCACCTCCGCAGCGTTTCACCAACCGCGTGCGCTTCGTGACACTCCCGTCGGGTGAGCTACAGTTGGACGGAGGACATTGGAAACGCGAGAAGTGATTTTCATAAAAGAAGGAAGGGGTCTGATCTTCACTTTACACAAATTGTGAGTCAACTCGCACGCCCCGCAAAGCGCGGCGAACGCGGGCTCACCTAGCGAGAGATCGGGGTAATGTTTGGCGCACTGGACTACGCGGCGGTGAGCCAGCGGATTCGTCGGATTCAAGGGCGAGCAGCAACGGATAAGAAATTAAGGGGAGTATTCACAATATTGAATGTTTAGACACGGCCCCAATTTTCCTGGTCAATAGGAGCAAGGGGTTCGTAAGGAATGCGCGTGTGGAAAGTGAAGATCAGACCCTATTTCCTTCTTTCGCTAGTCATATCGCCAATTCTCCTGGGTCGAGCCCCTGAAGGTGACCATTTGGAACCTTTTTGACACTTGCTCATTTGCGCGTCAAAACTCGTAAGCCATCGTTGCTTTAACTAGGAGAGGCGCCGCGATCTGATTGCCAGTGAAGTTCTGATAAACAGGAACCTCTACGTCGGCGTAGAACTTTATCCGGTGAACATCGACTTCCACTCCAGGTGAAAGAAGAACTCGTTGGAAACCCGAACCGACCGGATGGGCGGAAGCCCCGCCGCCATCGCTTTTTCGCTCCGAGATTATAACTTGAGCCACGGGAGAAATCTTAACGCCCCTAACGCTCCAGCCGGTATAAAACATTCCAACCGCGCTATCTAGCTCCAGTCCCGGCCGGTAATGCTCCTGAGTCAGCACCGGCAAATCGAGTTCAGTTTGCGCAAACCAGAACAATTTCGCGCGCAGATTTACATGATGACGGTAAAAGCCACCGATCAGGATGTCCGTACTTCCGGTGCCAAGCTGCGTGTCACGGTCCACGAGCTTCGGATCAAACTTGTAATCTCCCGTCGGTAACTTAACGCCGAGGTTCACGCCAGCCGAGAGGTCGGCAGAAAATCCAGTATAAAGGCCTTCAAGGCGTACATCGCCAAACTGATTCCAGTCATCCGTGACGATCTTCCCGCCAACCTTCTTGCTAAACGACCGAAAATCATATGGCACTTCAACTTGAACACCCCAGCTAGCGTTAAACAGATATTGCAGGCCGAGATCGGTGAAGTGGGTTTTAATTTCCCTATCATCGTTGCGTGAAGCGGGTGTCGTTGAAGTACCATTCCAGTTCTGGTTCTGGTCCTGGAAATCGTAATCGACGAAGATCATCGCACCTGGATGATTCGGGAACATCGCGCTTGTCCCGACGTCGAAAATGTCGCAGCCGCACGCACAGCCCGAAGCAGTTCTGGCAGCTATGAGCGCGGCCAGCACAACTGCGTAAACGCGTAACTGGGAATAAAAATAAAATAGTTTCTGCATTTGAAATTCCTCCACAAGAGGGATCGCCGGGCACACCGTGACTCATCCCGTTGAATGCGAAGAGACGACGGAACGTGCACTCACACGCTGCCACCTCTGTTTCGCCGTTATAGTTAGGCGAGCTCGGCGCGCGGAGGAGGAAAAGGCGGTTGTTGTGAACCGCCAACCAAGAAGCTTGCCAGCTCGGAATAGGCGACAGGACGGAAAGCCGTTAACAGCGCGAACTGTCTCACGACGCAGATCAGATCTCCCTTTCGCGTGCTGCGCTGATTATCCTGCTTCTTTTCAGCATCCTTTGCTTTGCTTATTCGCTTGCATAAATCACACGGATGTGCGCCGTCCAAAGTTTGCTCGACCGCTTTCACGAAGGAGCAGTGCTGCGAATAGTTGATAACCATGCTGCCCCACGCAATCGACTGCAGGCCGAACCAATGACCTCCAACCGAGCAACAAAGTGCAAACGCGACAACCGATCGGCCAAATCGCCTCACAATGGATGCGAGGCTATGTCCTCCGCCGTCTTCATGTCAATGACGAAGAGAAGAGAAAAGGGGGTCTGGTCTTCACTTTACACAAATTGTGAGTCAACTCGCACGCCCTGCAAAGCGCCGACCGTCGCTCCGATGAGCGTCAATGATAAACAACACTCTGTTATTGGTCGCGACCACGGTACAACAGCCCCAGCCCCAGCCGTCTTTATGAAGTTTCTCAGCGATAATTTCGCAATGGCGCATTATTGTTTGCTCACGTACAATTCTCGCCGGTAGCAAACCGATGACGAAAGATTCGGAAACACTCGCCGAGCTGTTGCCCGCACCAGACCAGCCCTGTTCGAAAAGATGAATCGACTTTACTTCGGCGATAATCTCGGCTGGCTGCGGAACACGAAAGAATTCCCGGATGCGAGCGTCGATCTGGTTTATCTCGATCCACCGTTCAACTCGAACGCGGATTACAACGTTCTGTTTCGCGAAACCAGCGGGGAAGTGAGCCAGCGGGTTCGTCGGATTCAAAGGCGAGCAGAAACGGACAAGAAATTAAGGAGAGCATTCACAATATTGAATGTTTAGACACGGCCCCAATTTTCCTGGTCAATAGGAGCAACAGGTTCGTAAAGAATGCGCGTGTGGAAAGTGAAGATCAGACCCTATTTCCTTCTCCCGTTCGTTCCGAAGTTGGCCGGAAATTACAACTTCGCGTAAACCCCGAGCAAAGGACGGGGCGATGGCGTTTTCGAACAGAAGTCGCTGACGAAACCGTCCTTGGTGCGGATCTCGACATGACCGGCGGCGCGGTTGGCGCCATACACGAGCACCGACCCGACCGGCGCGGCGAATGGATCTTTCACCGCTAATTTTTTGAATCCATAATTATTGACGAGATCTTGGGCAGCGTCTTTCGCGAGTTCGCTCTTCGGGCGGGAATCGATAACGCCCGAAGCGAGCAACGCCTCTTTTACATAATGCCAGCACATCGAGCGCGAATGCGCATGGGCCCGTTCCTGCGCGATCGTCGCCGCTTGCATCAGCTTGCGATCGATGTGTCGATCGACCTTGGCCAACGGGTAAACGATCCGCTTCGGGTAATACTGCGTAATAACGGGCGCTGATTCTTTTTTGCCCTCTGGAGTTTTGTAGCTGTAATGCGTAACCGGCCGTGGTTCTTGCTTCCCGGATTCGAGCATCGTCGGCCGAACAGAGCCAGGGCTGAGCGCTTCCGAATTCGTGGATTGGGCGGTCGGCGCCCGGTGTGCGGTCGCCTGTTCAACGCGAGTTTCGGTTTTCTGCCGTTCAGCGAGCGTTGCGGCTTTTGGGCCTTGCAAACTGGATCCTTCTACTGAGCTCGTTCGCTCTGCGGCGAGCGCTCCTGCCATTCGCATCTGCTCGACTGTAATTACACTCGAAGCCGATTTCTTTTCCCGACCCTGAGATTTCGTTTTTGTCACGGTCTCCGATTCTGAATCCGTTCGCTCAGAAACCGGCGCTACTCGCTCGGTAGGATTTGGTTTTGCTTCGCGAGCGACCTCCCCTTCCTGCGCGCGCATTTGTCCCGCAATGGCAAAGCTGCAAAGCAACGCCGTGAAAAGTTCTTTCAGCATCAAAGCCGCCGTGATAAATAAATTCGGCGCGGTTGACAAGCGCTTAATTGCAAAACACCCGGGAGCTTAAACAGTTGAACGGGCGATCTGAATCCGTAGCATGGATCACGCTAAAACGTTCGGAATTCCGATTTGTTAAAGGAAGACCGCGTCGATATCATACAGAGACCGGTGCGGACCAAGAGAAAAAGGGGTCTGATCTTCACTTTACACAAATTGTGAGTCAACTCGCACGCCCTGCAAAGCGCCGGCCGTCGCTTCGATGAGCGTCAATGAAAGTGAAGATCAGACTCTATTTCCTTCTCCTGCATCTTTGACCCCCGACAATTCGGGTTCCAGGGCCAGCTCAAGCGGATTTTATTATCCTACGTCAGCTTAGTACCGATTGCGGTAGTAATGACGACGGTGGCCGTAATAGAGTCGACGCCCGCCGTAGTATGGATACGGTCGATAATTCCCATACGGATAATGCCCATATCCATAACCCGGGTAGCCATAGCCGTACCCACCTGGGTAGCCATATCCATAACCCGGGTAGCCATAGCCGTACCCACCCGGGTAGCCAAATCCGATTCCGACCGACACGCCAGCGTTAGAACGCGGCGCCGAAGCAAAAGCGAATCCACTTGCCACCAATGCAATTAAGAGAAGTCTTTTCCAGTTCATTATTTTACCCCCATTTGATTGGTGCAATTACGCCTCCCGGCCCTATCTAGCCAATACTTCGTAAGCAAGGCGTCATACCTTGTAGGTATGGGAGGCGTGCGTATCTACTGGGCTGTCTTGTCGATATCAACGGGAAACCTGGGAAAGAAGGAAGGGGTCTGATCTTCACTTTACACAAATTGTGAGTCAACTCGCACGCCTTGCAAACCGCCGATCATCGCTTCGATGAGCGTCAATGATAAACAACATCTGGTCGTTCGTCGTGACTGCGGTACAACAGCCCCAGCTCCAACCGTTTTTATGAAGTTTGTTAGCGATAATTTCCCAATGGCGCTATGTCAAATGTGAAGATCAGACCCCTTTTCTCCTCCCTGAAGCGCATCTAAAATTTAAATGCAACCGTGCCAAAGACCCCGCGAGGCGGGAGATATTGCGGCTGGGTAACACCCACCCCACTCCCGGCGCGTAGTTCGGCCCTTTGGTCGAAGATATTTGTGCATTCAAGACGCAATTTGATTGCCTTGATGCCGCCTCGATTGACCGGGATCGAGTGTTCTAAGCCCAGATTGAGCTGATAGTGAGGCTGCAAAACGCCGAGGTTTGCAAATCCCTCGCGCAAGCCGCTTCCAAAGAGAAAGTCGGTAAAAAGCCGGGTATGACTGCTGTTGAATAAGTATGAAACATCTGTCGAGAGGGTAAACGGCTGATCGTGGTCCAGAACGATGCGGTGAGAATCGATGTAGGCCAACTCATCAGCCGGGAACTCGGACTGGGCCGATGTAATGCGCACGGCCGTGGCACGAACATAGGAGAAATTCAACCCGGCCCGCCATGGTCCCTGGCTATATTCGGCACCAGTCTCAATGCCGTAGGTGTGTCCGTGACTGTAATTAAACGGCGTGAGAATCAGAGCACTGCTGAACTGGCCGAGGTCGAGGCCGCCGGTCGACGCTTTGTAAAAGGCATCCCCGGTGAGACTCAAGGATGACCCTACTTTTTGAACGACACCTGCATCGAAATAATTTACCCGTTCGGGGTATGGCGCATCTTGTTTGAATACGGTTGGTGCGTTCGTGGTGTTTGCATAACGGGCAACATTGCCAGCCGAAACAAACTCGAGCCCCGGCGGAACGAAATAGCGCGCGTAACCAAGGTGGAAGGTGGTCGCATCACTGAACTGATAGACGCCGTTGATTCGCGGACTCCATTGGGTCGCATCGGTATAGCCCTCGCTTAAATCGTAACGCAGCCCAAAGTTAATGGTCAGTTTGGACGTTAATTTCCACTCGTCTTCGGCATAAAAGCTAAAGAGCAGGCCGTCCTTGCTGTCCATATCATTGATTGTGAAAGGAACATCGCTGGTCTGCACCCTATTCGCTGTAGCCGGAAAAACACTGGTGGAATCGTGACGATCGTATCCCTCAAAGCTAACGATGGTGCCAAATCGCAAGGTATGTTGGTCGTTCAGACTGTAGGTTGCGTCGATCTGGGTGCCCTCGGAGTGGAGAACGTTATTAATCAATCCGGCGGCGCCCTGGTAGACCAGATCGCCTTTGTAGTCTGGAACAAAATGTATCCTGTCATAGTGGGCAAATAACGATGCTTGAACGCTCAGATCGCCGCGCGCGATTTGATACGCCAGGACAGCAAAATAATCCTGTTCGTTTTGATTCTCGTTTAACTCGGACGACGGGAAAGGCGTGAAGCCGGCAAGCTTGTAAAGAGGCGCTTTCCCCGGACTATTTGGGATTTCAAAATCGGAGTAGGAGCCGCCCGAGATAAGCGTTAACTTATCGGTTTCATCGATCTTGTAACTCAGACTGCCGAAAAGTTTTAACTGATCAGTGTAATCGTGCAGCGCCCGCGTGCTGTCAGTCGGGTTCTCGATGCCGAGGTCGCTGTGGAGTTCGCTAAAGCTGAAAAAATAATCGACCTTGCAGTTACTGCCGCCGTAATCGAGGTAAGGACGAATGGTGTCAAAGCTGCCGCCGTAAACTCCCACCTCACCGCCGTTCAGGTCCGTCCCGGTTTTAGTGGTGATATCGACAACCCCGTAGACGCGGAGGCCGAACTGAGCCGGTAACGCACCGGTCAGAAGCGTCGCGCTCTGGATAAAATGAGAATCAAATTGCTGGCCAAAACCTTCAAGGCCTTCGGGCAACGTGACACCATTGATACGGTAACCGGTGTAGCCATGTTCCCCGCGGACGTGTACCTCTCCATAGGAATCCTGCACGACGCCTGGCAAACGCAACAATACTTGCTGAAAAGGCGCGCTGTCGCCCCCGGGCACGCTCGCAATCTGTGCCCGGTCAGCGGTGTAGCTATTGACGCCCAATTCGGGCGAAATTTCCGGGCTGATGCTGTTCTGACCGGAGGTCGTAACGACAACCTGTTCGACTTGGGCGGGCGGATTCGGTTGGTTAGCGGCGCCAGTTTCTTGTGAAAGCGCATGGGGGGTCAGATCCGCCAGCAACGCTAAAACTGGTAATGCTCGCAACATCCCGCGAATGGCAGCCTTTCGCGTTCCGTTGGCGAATAGGGTCGTTGACGCCATCTGTTTCGCCAGTGATTGCCTTGAATGTTTGGTTGAAATGGCTTTCGCGAGATATTTCCCTAGTTGTTACGTGGCCGCTGCAAGCCGGACTGAAGCCTAGAATATAGATTGCAGCTAAAACCTACTAATGTAACTTACGCTATATTACGAATCTAATGGTTGTCGAGATGATTTTTTTGTTCTAAATCAGGCGCTCAAATAACCTTTCCCAATGTCTTCAAAAACCCGAAGCGCAGGTCCGGCTCCAATCGGTGGAAACCCGCGTCGCACCCGCGAAGAGCACTCATCGGAAACGGCGCAAGACTACGTGGAACTCATTGCGAACCTTATCGCGACGACTGGCGAAGCGCGTGCGATCGACATTGCCCGATTCTTGGGAGTGACGCATGTCACGGTAGGACGCACCATACAGCGGCTGCAGCGCAACGGATTGGTCAGGACGCAGCCATACCGCTCCATCTTCCTGACGGATGACGGTCGGAAGCTGGCCAAAGAATCACAGCGCCGTCACGAGATCGTCGTTGAGTTTCTGAGATCGCTGGGGATTCCTCCCAAGGTGGCTCAATCCGACGCAGAAGGCATTGAGCACCATGTCAGCAAGGAGACCCTCTCGGCATTTGTTAGACATTTGGAAAATATCAGCTCCCACTAATAGGTAAGGTACCAATGAAGGCTGAAACTGACCAAAAGCAGCCTCAATGAAAATTATTTCATCAAGCGGGCGGACACGACCCACCCGTACAATAAAGCTCGACATTCGTTAGGAAACGAATCTGCTACTCTATGAATTGCGAGAGCCGGGTGACACCGCTGCGGCTTCGGGCTGGCGTTGCTCCGGCGGCGCGTCCGGGCAGCGGCAGCTTTTTTGAAACGCCTGCTTCCCTTGCCTGCGTGTATGGCCTTACCACGCCGTCCCCCGGATGCTCGCCGCCGGTTCGACTAACATGTGATTAAGGGATCGGCACTAAAGCGGTCGGGCCTGGGTTCACAAACCGCTTCCCCGTCGCCATCACCGAGCGGAGTCTTCTTTCCCAAGTTCGCGCACCAATCTGACGATCCGCGCAATGGCTGGCTCTGCGTCTGGCCCTTGTGCTTCGATCACGGCAGTATCGCCACAATCTAGATTCGCCATCAGGACCTCGATGATACTGGCCGCTGAAAACCGCTCCTTCCCTTTAACGATCCATATTTCCGAACGAAAAGCCTGGGCCGCTTGCACGAACTCCGCCGCCGGCCGCGCGTGCAAACCCAATTCGTTCATGATCCTAACCTCCTGCCTAACTAAGACTGATTCCTTCTTCGTCATTTGTGCGTTGCCTGCGTCGACAGTCAGAGGAGCTTTGTTGGCAAGGCCCCGCGTAGCCGCTTGCGCGAGGTTCAGGGCTCCTCAATCAATCTGGAAGTATCCGTTTCGCCCTTTAGAAAACCGGCGTCCTTTCCATCCTGCGCGGCTTTCGCAACAAGCTTGCGAGATACGTCAGTCGTGAACAGGAGAACATTGTCATTAAGCATCTTAGGTCGGCGCCACGTTCAGAATCCGAATCGCGAGGTAATCGCCATTCTCTAAAACTAAAACATCAACTGGAGGCGTACGAGGACTTCATCGAACTGGTCATCGCCAAACTCCGGGTGTGCAGCGCGAAAGTCCGACCACGTGTGGACGTAGTTAGCCATTAACTTAATCGCATCGCCGTGGATGTAATAATTGAGGCCACCCGTAATGGAATGGATGCCGTCGCTGGCAACTTGATCCGGGCTTAACTCTTCCCACTTAACCACCGCTTGCAGTTTCTTTGGAATGAGGAAATAGCTGCCTTGAACATACCAGCCGGTCGGATTGAAGTCTGCAAAACCGGGCGCTACGCCGGCCACTGTGCGACCATCAACATCTTCCTGGAGGTATTCGCCGATCAGATCAAACGGACCGATGTTTAGCCATGCGTCCGAGCTCCAGGCGGTTCTTTCATCTGCCCCGGGGAGCGTAAACGCCGAAAGCGAGCCGTCGGCATTGACCTTCAGGTTCAATGCTTGCGAGATATTTGTGCCGGCGTCATCACGACTGTTCATGATGTCGCCGCCGAGCTTCAGGCTCGATTCCTGCCCGAGTAGTTTGCCCTGCCACGGCAGAAGCTCCAGGCGACCGACATACATGAAGTTGTTATTGTCGTTTGTATTGAAGTTCCGGCCGTTGCCGTTGAAGATGCCCGCGTAGTAGGTCACGAGGTCTTTCTCCTCCGGCCACAAGTTCGTCAACGGTTTGCCCCAGAGTTGTACGCCGATCTGCCGCTCCGGCGTGAGCGCGCCCGTAGGAAGACTTCGCTCAATCGTAAAGAGTTTTGTGTCAGGCGTGATCTGTTCCAGGCCGAACGGCGCTTTCCATTGACCGACTTTAATGTTCGCTTCCGGATACGCGTGCCAGTTGACGAAGATGTCCGTGGCGGAGAACTCCGTGCGCGTAGAATTTGAGGTCGTGGTCGTTTTGATGCTCTTGATGTCGCCCGTCTTCTTGTCGATGGTTGTAGTGACCGATTTGATTGCCGTGATTGCCGCATCGCTTTGTTCGAAGTCGCCTTCGATCTTGAAGTCAAACTGCTCGGCAAAATCGCCGGTCAGATTGATGCGCGCTCGGCGCAGGCGAAAACGGTCCTTTAGCGCGTTCAAACCGAAGCGACCCTCGAAGGCCGAAACAGCGCCATCCTCGAAATTCGCCTGGATGAATCCGCCCAGCGTCAGTTTATATTCCGAGCCCGCCGGAGTAACGTAAACGGGCTCCTTCTCCGGCGGCGGTGTCGCCTCGACTACGGCCTTCGACTCTGGTGCTGCCGACGCCGGCGTCCGGTGTTTTTTCAAGTCGGCGATTTCCTGTTGCAACTGCTCGACTACTCGCTCCAATTTTTCAATTCGTTCGGATGCGGATTTATCGCCGGACGTCTGCGCGCCAACCGGTTGAATTGCCAGCAGCACCATCGGAATGGCAGCGCTGATTCGTAGTAAGAAACATTTTTTGATGGACATTACTTTTCTCCTTGGTGTTGCGCTTTTTGTTTCGCGGGCGTGGCCTGTAGAAGGAATGTTGATGAGTTGATTCATACCGTTGGATTTCTTCGATTCGATTCCTTTGCGTTTCATTTCCGTCAGAAGGGGCACTTGGGGCGAGAGACCCCTAATTTTACCGGCCACCACCGAGCGAATTAATCGCGGGCGGCAACACCGACCGAAGCTCGGCTGATCGTGGAAGAAATAGCGGCGTAACCTTGTCTCGACGCAGCTTGCGCAACGTGATTTCCACGATGTCGGCGAGCGTGTAGCGATCGAGGATCTTCGCGATGGCGTTGCGCACATCGAGCATCAGTAGGCGCAAACCGCAATGCGCCTCGTCTGGGCAAGAGCACCGGACGTAAGCTGTCTGGCTCACGCACTTAATTGGTGCAAGCGGCCCCTCGATGAAGCGAATGACCGATCCAAACTTGGTCCGCTTCATCGGCTTCGCCAGAGAATACCCGCCTAGCTTCCCGCGGGTGCTTTTCACGTATCCGCCGCGTTTTAGCTGCGCCAAAATCTGCTCGAGAAATTTTACGGGAAGCTTCTCCTTCCTTGCCAACTCGCTCACTTGCAGAATCGACCAACCCAACTCTTGCGCGATTCCAAGATCAATCAGGGCTCTGAGCGCGTATTCTCCTCGTTTCGAGAATTTCATTTTTTCTGGTAATGAGAGTCAGATGCTCAGGAGTTGATGAAAAGTTGGGCCATGTCCGTTTTTAGAGCACGCGTCAGTTGCGAGAGCCGGGCATAGCGAGCACGCTCGGTCTGACTGCCGCGTGCTCTAACGTGAAATCCATGAGCGTCTTCGTAGCCCTCGGGGGCTCGAAGCATGGCGCCTAGCAGCGAGACTAAAACGGCCACGCTGGCAAAAAGGCTAAATGCGATCCCGGCGTGCGCTACCAGGTTGTAGTCGGTCCAAGCCGCGCTCGCGCCGAATACAACTAAGGAAGTCAGTGCAATCATCAATTTCGTTGTTTTCATATCGGGTTTTCAGTCGGCATCATCGATCTCAATGTCGACCAAAATAGTATGGATTTGGCAGAATCTCTACTAATCTAATATGGTATGCAAGCTTTTTTTGATATTTTTTTACCCTCCGGCGTGCCCCCCTGACCGGAAGGGGGAGAATACGAAAATGCCTTTCGCCTTGTCCTCTGCGCCTCGACCCGCTCGGGCGCTTTTGCTCAACGCGTGATCGGCTCCAGCTGGCCCACGATGAACGACAGTCGGACCGAGAAGAGAAAAAGGGGTCTGATCTTCACTTTACACAAATTGTGAGTCAACTCGCACGCCCTGCAAAGCGCGGCGAACGTATCTTCGCCGATGAGGGCGGGCTCACCTAGCGAGAGATCGGGGTAATGTTTGGCGGACCGGACTACGCGCGGTGAGCCAGCTGGTTCGTCGGATTCAAAGGCGAGCAGAAACGGACAAGATTAAGGAGAGTATTCACAATATTGAATGTTTAGACACGGCCCCAATTTTCCTGGTCATGCGGAAAGTGAAGATCAGACCCTATTTCCTTTTTTTGGTAACGCGGTGGCAGCCCGGGACGCTTTACGACCATTCGCAAGGCAAATTTTAGATCGCTTAACACGGTGTTGGATTTCATTTCAAAGCGCAAGGCGAGTTCTCGGGGATTCGACTCAAGCCAACACGGCTAACGAAACGATAGGACCGATAGCAACACAGGGTCCGAATATCAAAGCTGTATAAGAAATCCGCAGTCAAACTACTTTGGGCGTACCGCAACGACCGAAATATTGCCGTACTCATAGTCCGCTGTCTCACAATTCTCGTAGACAAAAATCCGTTGTCCGTCCGAGGACCACGAGGGCTGCGCGAAACTGCGCGGCCCGGCCGTAATCTGACGAAGCTCAGAACCGTCCGAATTGATGATGTAAATTTGCCCGACGTTGGCGGGGCCCGATCTATTGGAAGTGAAGGCGATGGTCTTTCCATCGGGCGACCAAACCGGCCATCCATCATATGCCCCGCTCTGCGAAACATTGATTTCATGCGATCCGTCAGCGTCGGCGACGAACACTTCCGAGTTCCGGTTTCCTAACGTCAGATCCCATTGCATACCCGGGCCATCAATCACTTTCCGATAGGTGATTTTCTTCATGTCGGGCGAGAAGGAGCCGAATGTGCAGACCGTCTTAAAATGCGTGTGCTGGCGTACGTCCGTTCCGTCCGGCTTCATGCTGAACAGTTCGTGCCATTGCTTCGACCAATCAGCCTTCGGATCGGGAGTGGTTCGCGAGGAATTGAACATGATCCGCGAGCCGTCGGCGGACCAATGCGGGTGCGAGTCGTCGCCGCCGGTGTGAGTCAGTTGGACAACGTGCGAGCCATCCGAATCCATTACGAAAATTTCAGAGTGCCCGTCGGGTTCCCCGGCGAATGCTAGTTTTTTCATGTCCGGCGACCAGCACGGACACCTGGCCGCAAACGGCAGGTTCGTGATTTGATGAACTTTGTCGCTCCGGTACAGTGGTGCAGTCTGGTCTGGAGGCTTCGCCGCGCCATCGACGCCGCCATCGACCTTGAGAGTATAGATCTGCCACGTTCCGGACCGATTCGAATCAAACACGAGCGTAGTTCCATCATGCGATAACTGGGGATAACGATCCATGACATTGGTAATGCGCTGGGCCGAAGCCGTTTCAGTCTTGAGTGAAGACGGCGGCGAAGCGGGTTGGCTCGCAGGTGCAAAGCTTGGTGATGCGGTTTGGCCGAAGAGCGCACCGAACGAAAGCAAGATCTCGGCGGCGCAAACCCCGATAAGTCCCATGTCGTTAGTCCAATTCATTTGAGCGTAGTCACTTTGCTATGGATTAGGCGTCTTGGACGCAATCTAGACGTTATGAGCCCGGCCTTCCGGATCGATCTGCAAGCTGAATGTCATCGAAACGCGATGAATGCGCTCAGGGTGCTTCATGAGCTCGGCAAGCAAAACTTGGCGCGCAATGTCAGTGGCTTGCACTGCGTACGCACGCGCCACTACGTTGGCGTCTTGCGCGTGGACATTGCTGAGCGGTGACAACTGTGCAGACGTGATTAGCACGAAAGCAATGATGGATTGAACGCGCATAGGTCTAACTAGATGTAGATGGCCAAAGTGCGTAAAATAAGGCGCACATTGTGCGTCTATTTCTGGTGCCTGCGAGGGGAATCGCCGGAAAAGGCTGCATGCCATCGAATCTTTCACCCACGGTGCAGGGTGGCAAGGCCAAACTGCTCGACCGTGTTCGGGAGACCAGCCGATTTAAACATTATTCGGTGCGCACCAGCAGCGACACAAGTTCGATCTGCCGAACAACCGTGCGCAACCTGGCAGAAAAGCGGGCTCACCTTGCGAGAGGTCGGGGTAATGTTTGGCGGGGGTTCGTCGGATTCAAAGGCGAGCAGAAACGGATAAAAAATTAAGGAGAGTATTCACAATATTGAATGTTTAGACACGGCCCCAATTTTCACACATGTTGACGGATCGATGAGACGCGTTCCCGCACTCGCCTCGCTCTTGACGCTGCTCTTGCCGCTTTCTCATGCGTTGTGCGAGCAAATGAATTGGGGGCAGTCGCTGTCCGGAAAGATTCACTACGAGTTGCGACCGATACCCGACCGCGAGGGCGACAAGGCTATTTGGCTATGGTCAAATGATGAGAAATCGGACGCTAAACAACTTTGTGAGACGGAAGGTTGGGGAAATCTCGAGATGCATTTCGCACCGAATGACAACTGGATTGTCGTACAAAACGGAGGCGCGAGCCTCGGAGTGCGCTGTCGTTTATTCAAACGCGAAAATGGAGTGGCATTTCGCGAGATCGAAAAGCCCGATTTGAACCAAGAGGCAGAAATATCGGCGCTGCGTAAGGCGGGGCTACCAGCGAAAGAAATGTCTGATCATCGGTATGTGCGATGCCTAGCCTGGTCGGGCGACTCCAGGATGATATTGATTGAGGCTACAGGAAAGGGCACCGTCGAAAACCGACCTTATAATTTCAAATGGGTCTGCATATATCACGTCCAAGAAGGCCGTTTCTCATTCGATTTATCTGAATTTAATCGCAGCGCGGTTGTGAAGTAAATGCGGTAAGACGGGGTCGCGTCTTAGCATTTCACTCTAGGCAATAGGAGCAACAGGTTCGTAAGGAATGCGCGTGTGGAAAGTGAAGATCAGACCCTATTTCCTTCTTCTGGTGGACTCGATTTTCCCGAGCCGGGCGTGGTTTGCGCTAGGGCGGCCATCTTTTGGGATCCAGTAATTTACAGCGCGGCTGATTTTGCTGCGCGTGGCAGTCGCCATTACCGCGTCGGCGAAGTCTCAGCAAGGTCGGTAACTGAGAGCGGAATCGTGGCCATCTTACCATTGAGATCGATGCGCGCGTACTTCGAATTGCGCGCGATGACGAGAACCATGTCGCCCGGCCGCAGATGAATTGACCCCGATCCGGTTTCTGCGAACGCAGTTTTCATGACACGTGCGTAAAGGGTTTGGCGCTCCTCGATAAAATTCTCTGGCGTTGGCGCGGGCGCGGGCTCCGCCTCATACATGGGCGAGGGCTGCGCCCCGTACGTCGCTTGGCTTTGAGCGGTGGATGGTGTTCGGATCTGACTGAGGAAAATAACGCGCCAAACGACCATTCCTATTATTACGAAAAAACTGGCAGCAGAAATTTTCTGCCACCGAGCCAATGGCTTCGCCGGTCGAAGCGGTGTTAACGATGCAGACTTAGGGATGCCATTTCTTATCTTCCATTCTTGGTAAGCATCTTCGCTTTCAGGGTGACGCTCACAGTAGGAATCAATCAGCCTTGATGCCTGTTCCTTTGTGATGTCCGGGTCGGAATCGAGACCATAAAAGGTGAGGCGACGTTTCTGAGCGTCAGTCGCTTGGTTCTTGTAGCGGTCGATGAGTTCGGATGCTTCCGCCTTTTTGATGTCGGGTGAAAAGGGCGCACCAAGAGCGCTTAGATACGCCAACTGCGGCCCCGTTGCCGGGTCGTCGCCCCAATCAGAGACGCCCTTGACCTCCGCTGCGGCCGATTCCCAATTGTTTTTGAGGTCCGGATAGCGAATAAGGATCAGCTTAGCAAACTCCTCCGGCGAAGTCTCCGTCGCCCAGCTCGGGATGCTATCCTGCAGAAAGTCAAGCGTCTCGCGAAGCTGTGCCATCGTGGGCACCATCATGCCTAACTTGAAATTGTTCTTGCGGAGGAAATCCAAGAAGTCCCTCTCCTTAGTCCTTTTCAGGCGGAATACCTCCAGTCTCAATTTAGTGGCCTGATCTTTGCAGGCTTCGTCGATCAGATCTTGACAGCCACCTTGAGTAAGATCGCGCTTCACTTTGAGTCCAAGAAGGTGTAGCTCTGCCTTCTGGTCAGCCGTCGCGACTTTCCGCTGCCAGTCGTCTGATGCGTGTTCCCCCTGCTGTTCAAGCTGAGTAATGGCTAACGACAGCGGCATTTTATCAGGCAACCCTTCATACCACGCGAGGTCAGTCGCGCTTAGCGCACCAACTATGAGGCGCGCTTGAACCTGCTCCAAAGTGTAGGGGCCTTGGTCGTCCTGGCCGTCACGATAGATGAATATTTGGCGCATGGTGAACGAGCAATCTCACGGGGGGACTTAGTTGGAGCCTACGCGAGCACCAAGATGATGACCAGAGTATAAAAACGGGTCATCGACGTTCATCTAAGATCATCCGTTGTGCAACCCCGATGACTGTCGATTACGCCCCCAGTTCCGTGCAAGACGTGGGTGAATCAGTGATCAGCCCATTTTACCACGCCGGGTGATACAACGGGTGACACGACAAGCGATGCTGAGCATCGACTTTTCACCCTCCCAGTGCGATGTTTTTTGCATGTCTGTTGGCGATCGTCTTGGCATTGCTGGGCTTATCGTGGGCTTTCTCGCCATTGCACTGATGTATCTTGCCCCGGACCGCAAAGGCATCGGTTGGATAGCGCTTGCGGCAGCAGTCGTTCTGATAGCTGGTTGGTTCTATTTCGAAGCTAAAAATCCGCTGCTCCGTGCATTTCACACTGCCCCGGTGATGACTACACTAGCGGTTGGCATAGCAGGAGGGGTCGTGGTTGCACTTCTGTTCGCGGCCATCGCTAAAAATGCACCCCTTATTACTGTTCCACCGTCGGAGAAGGCGTCGGAAGCACTTCCTGAGGTCGCTTTGCGATTCGTTTACCCGAAATCCCCGGCTTTAGTGATCGTAAATTCGTCTAATTCATTAGCTCGCGACATAAAATGGACCGTCGTTCTTTGGAATATGGATCTTCCTGATCGAGCTGATCCACTGCCAATTCCAGTCAGCACTTTTGATTGGCTAAAACCACACCAAGAAGGCGGACCGCAAAATCTCTTCGGCGGTGGTAGCGTAGCTCCTCTACTGAAATCAGGAGATCGCTTGTTTGGCTCCGCGTCCGTCAACTGCCCGAACTGCGCGAGAGGTAGAACCTATATTGTCTATATCGTTTACGGCAACGGCGGTTGGGTGTCAGACTTACCCGAGGAAAACTCCGGCGGGCTGATTATTCCGCCCAATGTTTTGAAAGAAACAAGAGAGGAGTATTTCAAGAATCTCGAAGCCAGAAACGCCCGGGGAGTCGCGAATCCCTATTTCTGAACGGTAAAGCGGTCTTAGCAATCCCGGACATTGGGAAGAGAAAAAGGGGTCTGATCTTCACTTTACGCAAATCGTGAATCAACTCGCACGCCTTGCAAATCGCCGACCATCGCCCCAGTGAGCATCAATGATAAACAATATTCTGTCGTTGCTCGTCATCGCGGTGCAGCAGCCCGAACTCGAACCGTTTTTGTGAAGGTTGTCGGCGATAATTTTCCAATAGCGCATTATTGTTTGCTCACCTACAATTCCCGCCGGTAGCAAACCGATGACGAAAGATTCGGAAACACTCGCCGAGCTGCTGCCCGGAGCAGACCAGCCCTGTTCGAAAAAGTGAATCGACTTTACTTCGGCGATAATCTCGGCTGGCTGCGGAACACGAAAGAATTCCCGGATGCGAGCGTCGATCTTGTTTATCTCGATCCGCCGTTTAACTCGAACGCGGACTACAACGTTCTGTTTCGGGAAACCAGCGGCGAAGTGAGCCAGGCGCAATTCCACGCGTTCACCGACACATGGAGCTGGGCCGATGCGGCCGAGACGTATCATCAGTTCGTCGACACATGCCCGAACGTCGCGGTCGTCGAGATGATGGAAGCGTTTCACAGCTTCCTGAAAAACTCACCGATGATGGCTTATCTGGCGATGATGGCTCCGCGCCTCGTCGAGCTGCATCGCGTCTTGAAGGAAACAGGCAGCCTTTATCTGCATTGCGATCCAACTGCGAGCCATTACCTGCGAATCCTAATGGATGGAATCTTCAGCGGGCGAAATTTCCGCAGCGAAGTGATTTGGAAGCGAACTGGGACTCATTCATCTGCGAATCGATGGGGACCTGTCACGATACGCTATTTTTTTATTCGAAGACTGACGATTACGTGTGGAATCGCCTGTATGTCCCGCTTGAAGAAAGTCACCGGGAACGACATTACCGACACATGGACGCCTCCGGTCGCCGGTATGCGCACGGTGAACTAACGGCACCCGGCAAAAGAAACGGCCGGAGCGGCGTTCCTTGGAAAGGATTCGACGTCAATTCAATCGGCCGTCATTGGATGACGACCGTCGAGCGGCTCGACGAGTTGCATTCCGAAGGCCGGATCTATTTGCCGGACGATGGGAGCTGGCCGCGACTTATTCGGTATGAGGACGAGGGTAAGGGCCGGGCGATAGGCGACAACTGGACGGATATTTCGCCGATCAATATGCAAGCGAAGGAGCGCCTCGGGTTTCCAACGCAGAAGCCGGTCGCATTGCTTGAGCGAATCATCAGTGCATCTAGCAAAGTTGGCGATGTGGTGCTCGATCCATTTTGTGGATGTGGCACAACCATCCACGCGGCGCAGAAGCTCGGGCGTCAGTGGATCGGCATCGATGTCACTTATCTGGCGATCAATCTGATCAAGCGTCGATTGCAGGACGCGTTCGGCGAAGAGATTGAGTTCGAAGAGAAAGGTCAGCCGACCGATTTCGAAAGCGCGAAGCGACTTGCCGAACTCGACAAGTTCCAGTTCCAGCATTGGGCGCTTTCATTGATCGGTGCGCGTCCGCTCAAAGAAGGCGAAGGCAAAGGTGCGGATCGCGGAGTCGACGGTTTGCTCTACTATTATGAAACCGAGCGAAAGGATATTCCAGGCCGAGTGAAGGAAGAACCTTTGCCACGTAGCGAACCAGTGCACCGAAAGAAGATTATCGTGCAGGTCAAAGGCGGCGGAGTGAATCGCGGCGATGTGGCGACATTGCTCGGCGACGTGAACAACCAAACAGCCGCGGGCGGCGTTCTAATAACCCTCGAAAAGCCAAGCAAACAAATGCGCACCGAAGCGGCAGATGCCGGCCGCTTCACGTCAAAGCTATGGCACGAAAAAGATTATCCGCGCATCCAAATCCTCACGGTCGAAGGCTTGCTTAACGGCACCGAGCGCATCGACGCTCCGCCGCAAATCAATCCCTTCGCCATGGCCGCACGCGAGTCCGCAAGAGAGAAGCAAAGTGAGCTGTTGTGAGCGGCGAGCGCGGCGGAGCCAACAGCTTGTCGATCGCGACGACAGACTTGTACACGCGCTCTCGCGCCGCTCGTCGCATCGCCCGGGATGCTAATTTCCTTCACAGAATGCTAAAGGGGGAACCGCGCAAGATTCTCCACGCGACCAAGCTTGCCCGCATTTTTTCCATTTCGGTGCGCCTGCTTAGCAAATGGATTGAGCAAGGCCTTCTGAAGCGGCAGAAACCAATTCCATCGCACAGGAGGGGCGTCGCCAGGCAGGAAGCGATTCGTTTTCTGAATCGGTTGAGGGAAACGAGGCGCGATTTCGGGGACGACGAACTCGAATATTACCCGCCGGTTAGCGGACGGCCCGAAGCAGCGATGCGCAAAATACGGAGCGCGCGGCGGTCGGGTGACGGCATGATTCCTCGCGAATTTGCCTTACAAATCGGTGTTTCTCGCGCGAGCGTCATGCGAGCCATTAAGGATAGGATCTTGCCAGCGTGGAATCCAACGCCGTGTCGGTTTATCATCGGCACACGCCCACCAAACTCAAAAAAGTTTGCGAAATCAGAAAGATTTCCTTGACACGGTGAATCGCTAGAAAATCGCCGAAATCGTTGCAAAACCACTGCAAAAGGTCTGCAGGGCCATTGCAGGCTCATAATCAGTTCCCTGATTCGTTGTAAGTGACTGATTATCAGGGATGTCAATTTCCGAATTCACGATTTTGTAGAGTGAACGCATGAAGCAAGAACTTACTCGCAGAACGCGGCATGGGGCAAAATTGCGACGACGACAATTTGACGCGGCGATGGAATGGATGAATCACCTCACCGGAAGCCCGCATTACCGTGGCGTGATAGACGCCTTCGCTGATGATCCGTACTGCGCGGCGCTCCGAAGTTTTGGCTCGTTGTTCCTAAATGTTTTGGTGCGTCTGGCAAAGGCGGGGCATTCCGAGGCAACCCACGCTGTTGCGATTCATGCGTGTGAGATGGTCGACGCGCTCGAAGAAGTCGCGTCGCGTAACCCCGAAACCTTGCAGAAGACGGCCGCGCGTCGCGCTGACTGGCCAGTGATGCTCTCTCGCCACGAAACATCAAATAAAATTATTTCTACGTATCTCGACAGCATCGGACTTGGCACTGAGTGCGCAATCAACGCTGACGGCCAACGACCGGCGAGATATTCTCTCCGAACTCCAATTAACCGGTTCGTCTGGCGCAAGCTGAAAAGACTTCCATTTTCGATAGGACTGTCTGACCTGCCAGGGATTATCGCGATTGATTTAAGAGCACTGCCCAAACTCACAAAAGCAAACGCGAAGGTCTGGGCGGACAAGGCTTTGATGCCTTACATCACCGCGACGTACGAGAACTTTTCCGAAGTTCCCGAGTTTTCAGCGATCCTTGCTCGGCCCGGCGTCAGGACCCGCGGACAACAACGGCGTGAAGTTCGTAGAGACGTAATTCGTGCATTGCACTGCCTGGCGCCATCGAGTTGACCTAGAATCCGCGTGACCTAGGTCAGGCCTCAGTTGTCCCATGGCGCAATCACCCGGGGGTTTTAAAATCGCGGTGTGGATGCAACAGGGATTCCCGTAAGTTCCTCAAATGTACGCTCCGTTGGATACGATGACTGGACGGGTACGTTGGAAGTCGAGTTCTGGAGCGGGGGCGTTTACCAGCACTACAACGTCCCTGACTCAGTCTTCCACGGTCTCATGGAAGCCGATTCCAAAGGAAGCTACTACTATTACAACCTGCGCAATCGCTATGGCTGCACGCGCATCAGCTAAACGACTAACATGACGCGCAACGGAAAAATCGCCCGGCTGCCTTGCTCGATCCGCGATCTCCTGAACGGCCGCCTGCGCGACGGCGAATCGGGCAAAGGCTTGGTGGAATGGCTGAATGGGCTTCCGAAGGTGCAGGAGGTTCTCGCCGAGGAATTCGGTGGCCGGCCAATCAGTGAGCAAAACCTGAGTGAGTGGAAGCAGGGCGGTTTCGAAGACTGGCTCCGGCACCAGGAGGCGTGCGCGTGGGTCCGCACGCTGGTGGACGAATCGACGGACCTCGAGGAAGAAGCAGGCGATGTCTCGGTGGCTGACTGGCTCTCCGCGCCGGTGGCCGTGGCGCTGGGCCGCTGGATTCAGGAGGTCGCGGCGGGAGCGCAAAACAACCCGGAGCAGCGCAAGGGATTGCTGGCGATCGCGCGGGAACTGGCGGAACTCCGCCGGAGCGATCATGAAGAAGAGCGGTTACGGATCGAACGCGCACGATGGGACGCCGAGCAGCAAGAAAAAAGCGATGAGGAACTGGAGAAGCTGAAACACAAGGCCGAGGCGGCAAAAGTCTACCTGCGAGTTCTCGTGGCCGAGGCGAGGCGTCAGTACCGAGGAGAAAGTCGAGGCTGGGACGCTTTCACCGGAGGAGGAGGCAAAGTTTAAGCGGAAGCTTTCGGAGGTCGCCGAGTTGGAGCGTTCGCCCGAGTCGATGATTAACGACATTGCGCCGCCACCGCCCGTTGGGCATCAAACCGGATCAAACCCAATCCAACCAAATCAAACCAATGACAACAAAACGCGATGACTTGCTTTCCGCGCGGGCGCTGAAGCACAACGAAAAGAACCACACCAGCAAGAATCCACGCCAACACATTTCCGGAGTTCTTCTCGCTTATCTGTGACACTTTCTGGAGACTCGAAAAGGTGAAATGAACACTTCGAAACGCAAAAGATCGGCTCTGGTGACGATCTTGTGGATCGGTTTGGTGGCCGGGACGCTCGACATAACCGATAACCTCGTCTTTAACCAATTGCGCGGGATTACGCCGAAGATGGTGTTCCAATACATCGCGAGCGGGTTGATCGGGATGAAAGCGTTCCGTAGCGGTTTCGCATCGGTCGCCCTCGGGGTAGCTATACATTATGCGATCGCGCTCACCTGGACGGCTGTGTTCTACGCGGCAAGCCGCAAATTTGCGGTTCTCATCCGGCGCCCCGTTCTCTCCGGTCTCCTTTATGGCGGGGCCGTTTATCTGTTCATGAACTTCGTTGTCTTGCCGCTAACAAGAGTTCCACACGCGCCGGCTGCGGTGACGCTTGCTTCACGAATCAACGGCGTCCTCGCTCTTTTGCTTTTCATCGGATTAACTATTTCGCTTCTAACGTGCAGATATCAGCGCGTTGATACTTAAAATGCCGGCCATTGGAATCACTGGCGGAATTTCTACGGGCAAGAGCACTTTCTGTGACTGTCTCCGTGAGATTCTTACCGCCGCCAAATTTTTCGACGCTGACGCGGCCGCGCATCAAGTTGCCGATCTTGAGGAGGTGAAACAAGAACTGCTCCGCGAGTTCGGTCTCGGAATTTTCGCCCGGAACGGAGACTTAAATCGGGCCGCGCTTCGGCAGATAATCTTTCAGAACGCCGCTAAGAAAAGCGCGCTCGAACAAATTCTCCATCCGCGGATTCGCCGGCAATGGAGCGCTGCGGCGGAAACGCACCGCCATTCTCCCGATTTTTTCTTCGCAGATATCCCACTTCTATATGAGACCGGTGGCGAAACCTTGTGCGACCGAGTGGTGGTGGTGGCCTGCTCGCCCAGCATTCAGCTCTCCAGCTTGATGCAACGGATGGGGATCGAGCGCCGAGCGGCCGAAGCAATGATCAAATCGCAAATGCCGCTCGACGAAAAAATTAAGCTCGCCGACCACGTTGTCTGGAACAATGGAGGCCGAGCTTTGCTGGAAGAGCAGGCGGCCAGTTTGGTTAACCTTTGGCGTCAGGAAAAATGGACGGTTCCGGTGACGTCTTGAAAAATAATCCGAAGACTGCCAATCTGTCCGCGATGCCCGACCGAAACGAAGCGCTCATTTTTATTCACATTCCCAAAACGGGCGGAACGACGTTGTACAAAATTCTCCAACACCATTACTCGCCCGCTGAAACGCTAAATTTGGATGGTCCCCTCAGCCACATCGCACAGCTCAGGGCGCTACCTGCCACGCAGCGCGGGCGGTACCGCTTGATCAGGGGGCATTTCCACTTTGGCCTACATCGTTTAATCCCGGGCGCGAGTACGTATATTACTCTTCTGCGCAATCCCATCGAGCGTCTGCTTTCCTTCTATTGCTACGCCCGCAGCCATCGCGATCACTATCTCTATCCTGTGTTGACTAAAGAGCGTCTCGACCTCAAGACGATGCTTGCACGAGAGGTGACGTTGGAACTTTTCAACAGGCAGACACGCCTAATTGCCGGCGACGAGTGGGAAGATCCGCAGCGTCCTGTAACCCGTGCCACCCTCGAGCGCGCCGAGGCAAATTTGCGGGCGCATTTTCTCGTAGTCGGGCTCCTGGAACAATTTGATGCAAGCGTCATGCTTCTACACCACTTAATTGGCTGGCCTTTACCCTTCTATACCAAAGTAAACGTTACCAAGGACAAACCTGACGTCGCGTCTCTGGATGCCGAAACACGCACGTTGTTAGAAGACGCGAACCGCTTCGATCTTGAATTGTAACCAGTACGCGCGCGAACTGTTTGGCAAACAATGTCGCGCCGCTGGAAACTCGTTCACCGTCGAACTGGGTTCGGCGCGCTAGGGAGGTTTTTTTACGTTTCCTCAAGAGACTCTTCGAACTTTTCACAATCGTACCGCGAGCGCGATGCCGCCTTTTTGTTCGTTTCCCCTCGCACGCGCAAGAAATAGGCTGCAGCATGCCGCCTTTTTCTACGACATTTTGCAACCCAATTATAGTTAGGCGTATGAGACGCATCCTTTCACTCGTCGCCGCAGGTTCACTGCTGCTCACGGCGAGCAGCGCTCCCGCGCGCATAGGAGAGACGGAAGCGCAAATTGAGAAGCGCTATGGTAAGGCGGTCTTCACTTTCTCGCACGGCAGCGAGCTTCCGCGCAAAGGCTACATCGCTTCGGGGTTCCGCATCACCGTCACGTATATCGACGGAGTCAGTCAGGCCGAGGACTACCACAAGCCGGACGAGGCAAAGCTGTCGCAGACCGAGATCGACACCCTCCTTGCCGCCAACGCCAGCGGCTCGACTTGGACCGAGCAACAGACTCCTGTTGTGTTGTTGCGGCGTTGGACGCTCAACTCCGGTGGTCTGTACCGCTGCTTATGCTGAGACGCACAATGTGCTTATGATCACGACGAAACGCTGCTCGAAACTCACCGACGATCAAACCGCCAAAGCAGAGAAGGAGAAGCTTAGAGGCTTTTGAACGCACAGAGGCCTAACCAATCGCTCCAGCTAACCGCTGGCCATCGCAATGTACAGATTTGATTTTATGAAACAGCTCTCGATGTTTGGAACGCTCGCTCCCGCCAGCGGTAGCTGATCTCATTCTTGTTAGGTCTAAATGACGATTCGTGAGTCCTTGAGTAGGCGCAAGCGCACGGCAGCAATCATCATGTACGTCGGGTTCGTGCTATTTGGTGTGGCCGGCATTCTCTCCGTATACAACGAGAGGTTCGCATTTCTGATCCCGATTGCGCTTTTGCCATCCATGGCAGCTGGCGTTTACATGCTCTACGGGATCCGTTGTCCGCACTGTCGAGGCTGGATAGCATCTATCATCGCTTATAGCGGCAGTCCTTTTCGCCTTTCCCCGAAGCTGCGGTTTTGTCCATTCTGCGGAGTTTCATTGGACGATCAGTGTGAGACGACACATCAGACCTAACCATGCGATGCAGACAACGGCTACCGCTTTGAAAAATCGGTTGATGGTTGATAGTTGAACGTTGGGAGATGAAAACCTCGCCAGAGTTTACCCGCCGCGGCGGGGTAGTCGTAGCTCAGCTTTGTCTCGTTAGGCGTCACATGGAGCTGATGGCATGAACCTACAAGTATTGGTTGCCGCCGCTGAAATAGTCAGCGCTTTGGCAGTAACATTCACGCTGATCGCACTGATCATCACTATCCGGCAGAGCACCAGGTCCCAGAAAGCTCTAGTCGTAGATTCCCTGGCGGCAGCTATCGCCTCAATCAATGTTCCGGCAATGGAGTCCCACGCTCTCGGATCTGCCATATCCAAAGCGACGACCAATTGGGGTTCAGCCAGTCGCGAAGAGCGGATCATGGCGCACTACTTTCTTTTTTCCTTCTTCAAGTTGTCGGAGAACGCTTGGTATCAACAGAAAGCAGGAATCCTTGATAAGGCGCTGTGGCTTGGGTGGGAGACATTGCTTCGAAGATACTACCACAGCGATGGCGTCCGTCAGGTATGGTGGCCGGGTCGCCAGCACGCGTATTCGCCAGAATTTCAAAGATTCCTTTCAGGAACAAAACCGCCGGACGAGCTCGGCAACTTAAACGACTTATTTGATTATGTTCAACATGACGCCTAACCAAAGATGCAGACCAACCCAGCACTTTGTTGCAACCGCTGAAAACATGGCGCACCATGATTTTCAAAGTGCTGGGTGGCTGATCTTATTTTTGTTAGACCATTTCCACGCAGTGCTATGAACATTACTATTGTAGAACCACACTAACTGATATAGAACCACGAACTGATATACCCATGAACACACTTTGCTTCGCAGGATCGCTACTCATCGCCAGCCTCCTCCTTGGCGGCCAATCTGCATTTACCGACACCCCCAAGCACGGGGAACAACCGGCGAAAGTCGCCCCTGTAGAGGCTCTCGCTCGCCTCAAGGCTGGCAACCAGCGTTTTATCGCTGGCAAGCTCCAGCATCCGAATCAGGACCGCAAGCGCCGAGCGGAATTGGCGACCGGCCAACGACCGTTCGCGATTGTCCTTGGGTGCGCAGATTCCCGCACTCCGCCGGAGGTCCTCTTCGACCAAGGCTTGGGTGATTTATTCGTTATCCGCGTCGCGGGCAACATCCTCGACGATCACGCCCTGGGCAGCATCGAGTACGCAGTCGACCACTTGGGGGCTCAGCTCATCGTCGTTCTGGGCCACCAGCGCTGCGGCGCGGTCCAGGCCGCCAAGGAAACGCTCGACTCGAAAGCTGAAGCACCGGCGCATATCAATTCGATCGTTGCCGCCATCCAGCCCGCAGTGGAAGCTACTCGCGGCGCCGACGTGGAAGCCACCGTCAAAGCGAATGTTAAGAATGTGGTGCAGAGCTTGCGCTCTTCTGAACCCGTCCTTAAAAAGGAAGTTGAGGCCGGAGCGATTACTGTGATAGGCGCTTACTACGACTTGGACACTGGCGCGGTGGCTTTTACCGAAGAGAAGAAAGACTAGATAGGTAGCTGAATGGCCTAACCAATTGATGCAGTCAACGGCTGGTCAAGTGCTAAGAAGTTGAGAGTTGATCCGCGGAGGATGCGGTCTGACCGCACCAGATAATTTGGCTCGCAGCAGCGGTTTCCAAAGTGCACGATGATCCGCCATGCCATCTACCGAAGAACCACGCAAGACCGCCGCGATCAGCGCGCAAATATTCGATCTTCTCAAGGTCGGGATTACGCTTGCGCTCACCGGCTTGATTGGCGGTGGAATCACTTATTATTATCAAGAACGAGCCCACCGTGCTCAGCAGGAACAGGCCGACCTGGAAACGGCCAGACAATCGGCACTGACATTTCTCCGAGAGGTCGGTGATATACTCGAACAGCGCAGGCACTTCGCCCTTCGTGTTCTTGACACCATCCGGGAGAACGCACCGCCCGCGGAAAGGGACCAGGTGTGGAAGGATTACATGAACGCCGTCAACGCCTGGAACTTAAAGTGGAACTTGTACCGGGCTCTGGTTCTCGAACAGTTCGGCCCGGAAATGCAAAAGCGTTTCTACAACGAAAAAGCGGATTCCGAAGCAACCTGGGCCAATTACTCGATCACAGGGAAGCTGATGAGTTTCCACAATGCGCTCGAGGAATTGCATAACGCAACGCCGGACAAGCCGCCTCCCGATGCGAAGGCGATGGAAAAGCTTTATTCGTCTATTTCGCAGGACACCTACGGCTTCTATTCGGAGGTCATCTCCCGGATACAGGAGGGCAGAGTCGGCAAGCAGTCATGGACAGGGGGCAGCACCCAAAACGACCATAGCGACGTTCGCTTTCCCCAGCGGTAGCTGATCTTGTTCTCGTTATACTGACAACAGGCGCGGCGTCGGAAGTAAGGATTCGGATTGACAAGACTCGGCTCGACTGATCAAACTGGCGCCGTCGAATAGATCTGGATCCGGGATGGCCGCTTATCCTGGGAGCTTCTTCCCTCTTTCAGACCTGCACTCGCAAGGTTAAACCACCAGGGGAAAGAAAGAAGCGCCATATGCATGAGCCAATTCAGCTAACAAATGCAATTCCACCAGCAAGAAATTCAATTATCCGCGCGCCTTTGCGGCGCGTTATTCTTCTGATCCCGCTCACGTTCTGCTGCTTTGCGCTTTGGCCGGCCCCGAAAGCTTTCGCGGTTAGCCCGCCACCGGACGGAGGCTATGCCGGTGGCAACACCGCTGAAGGAACTGATGCGCTCTTCAGCCTAACAAGCGGCGCCGAGAACACGGCCATCGGTTATGAAGCGCTCCATAGCAACACAACCGAAAGCTTCAACACGGCCATCGGTTATCAAGCGCTCTATAGCAACACAACCGGCTTCCAAAACACGGCCACCGGTGAGTCTGCGCTCTTTGCCAACACAACCGGCACCAACAACACGGCCGACGGTGAGATTGCGCTCTTTCACAACACAACCGGCAGCTTCAACACGGCCACCGGTTATGAAGCGCTCTATTTCAACACAAGCGGCACCGGCAACACCGCCAACGGTGATTCTGCGCTCTTTCACAACACAACCGGCGGCAACAACACGGCCAACGGTGGTGTTGCGCTCTTTAGCAACACAACCGGCTACTCCAATACGGCCACCGGTGAGAGTGCGCTCGCTAGAAACACAACCGGCTTCAACAATACGGCCAACGGTCTTAATGCGCTCTTTAACAACACAACCGGCACCAACAACACGGCCAACGGTCTTAATGCGCTCAATAGAAACACAACCGGCGGGGACAACACGGCCAACGGCGCTGGTGCGCTCTTTTTCAATACAACGGGCAGCAGCAACATCGCATTGGGCTTTAACGCTGGTGAAAATCTCACCACAGGAAGTAACAATATCGATATCGGAAACGTTGGGGTTGCTGCCGAAGCCAACACCATCCGCATCGGCACCGAAGGAACTCAGACGAACACATATATCGCCGGCATTCGCGGGGTAACGCTTGCCAACGGCATAGCGGTATATGTAGATACCAACGGTCACCTTGGCACGGCGCCGTCCTCGGAGCGATTCAAGGAAGCGATCAAACCGATGGACAAAACGAGCGAAGCGATTCTCGCGCTCAAACCGGTGACCTTCCGCTACAAGCACGAGCTAGACCCGGATGGCATCCCGCAGTTTGGATTGGTGGCCGAGCAGGTAGAAAAAGTGAACCCCGATCTAGTAGCTCGCGATGCCGATGGAAAAGTTTACACCGTGCGCTACGAAGCGGTGAATGCGATGTTGCTAAACGAATTTCTGAAAGAGCATCGCAAGGTAGATGAACAGGGAGCGACCATAGCCAAACAGCAAAAGCAGATTGAAGCTCTCACTACGGGACTCCAGAAAGTGAGCGCCCAGGTCGAAGCGAACAAGTCTGCAACGCAAATGGTGGCTAACAATCAGTAAAGCAGCCCAGCCTAACAAATCCGCCTCAACAAAAACAAAAAATGAAACCAAAACAAATGACAACTCTATCGATAATAAATTCGCTTAGTTACGCGCCTGTGCGCCGTGGTTTTCTACTCATCGCGGTCGCCCTCGCATTGTTTGCGCTTTTGCCGATGGCTCGAGCGGTTAGCCCAGCACCGGACGGAGGCTATCCCAACAACAACACTGCCGAGGGAACTAATGCGCTCAACAGCCTAACAACCGGCAAATCCAATACGGCCAATGGCTTCGAAGCGCTCTTTAGCAACTCAAGCGGCAACAACAACACGGCCACCGGTCTTAATGCGCTCTTAAACAATAACGGCAGCAACAACACGGCCACCGGTCTTAATGCGCTCAATAGAAACACAACCGGCAGCGACAACACGGCCAACGGCACTGGTGCGCTCTTTTTCAATACAATCGGTGTTGACAACACGGCGACCGGTTTTCAAGCGCTGGAAAAAAACACAACCGGCGGTCTCAACACGGCTACCGGTTTTGAAGCGCTCTTTAGCAACCAAGGCGGTGGCAACACGGCTGACGGTTTTGAAGCGCTCTTTAGCAACCAAGGCGGCACCGACAACACGGCCATCGGTTCTCAAGCGCTCTTTAGCAACACAACCGGCGGCGGCAACATCGTGTTGGGCAGTAATGCCGGAGTGAATCTCACCACAGGGAGTAACAATATCGATATCGGCAACGCCGGTGCTATAGGTGAGTCGGGCACCATCCGGATCGGGACCCAGGCCATGCCCGATGAAAGTGGCCAGACTGCCACTTATATCGCCGGCATTAGCGGAGTAGCCGTCACAGGCACAGCAGTTGTGGTAAGCACCAACGGTCAACTTGGGGTAGCCCCATCGTCGGCCCGTTTCAAGGAAGCAATCAAGCCGATGGATAAAACGAGCGAAGCGATTCTCGCGCTCAAACCAGTGACCTTCCGCTATAAGCACGAGCTTGACCCCGAGGGCATCCCGCAATTTGGCCTCGTGGCCGAGCAAGTGGAAAAGGTGAACCCCGATCTAGTAGCTCGCGACGCCGATGGAAAAGTTTACACCGTGCGCTACGAAGCGGTGAATGCGATGTTGCTAAACGAATTTCTCAAAGAGCACCGCAAAGTCGAGGAATTGGAAACGACCGTCGCGCAGCTCACCGCGAGCTTAAAAGAGCAGGCAGCGCAAATCCAGAAGGTGAGCGATCAGTTTGAAGCGAGCAAAGCCACACCGCAAATAGTCGTCAGTAATCAGTAGAACAGCGGAGCCCAACCACCGGCCGCATTTCGGAAAGAGCCAGAAAACCCCAATTGCCCTCGGACCGTTAGAACTCGGGTTGTCAGGTGGCAGGGGTCGCCCGAAGTAACTGAATCCCCACTGCAAGGTTACAGGGAACCAGGGGTTTATATATTGAGTTCTGAGAAGATTTACTTGAATTATCTTAGTCAGACCGCGCGGCCATATTTATTATATTGACAAGAATCGGCGTGATCGGTCAATCTCCATCATCGAATAGATCTGGATCCGGGATGGCCGCTTATCCTGGGAGCTTCTTCCCTCTTTCAGACCTGTAATTACAGGTAAACCACCAGGTGAAAGAGGAGTCTGTATGCATGAGCCGATTCAGCTAACAATTACAATTCCATCGATAAGAAATTCATTTAGCCACGCGCCTTTGCGGCGTGGTTGTCTTCTCCTCGCGCTCCCGCTTGCCTTGGCATGCTTTGCGCTTTTGCCAACGGCGCACAGCCAGACCTGTTCTAGTAACTGCAGTTCCAGCGGCAACGTGGCTAACACGGCTTTGGGTACTAGTGTGCTCACTAGCAACACAAGCGGCACAGCCAATACGGGAATCGGTTATCAAGCGCTCCGACAAAACACAAGCGGCGGCGGCAACACGGCCAGCGGTTATCAAGCGCTCATTTTCAACACAAGCGGCGGCGGCAACACGGCCAACGGTGCGGGTGCGCTCGAAAGCAACACCACCGGCAGCGACAACACGGCCAACGGTGGTAGTGCGCTCTTTAGCAACACAACCGCCAGCGGCAACACGGCCACCGGTTTTGAAGCGCTCTTTAGCAACACAACCGGCACCGAAAACACGGCGAACGGTCTTCAAGCGCTCTTAAGTAACAAAACCGGCAGCTTCAACACGGCCAATGGTTTTGAAGCACTCGTTCCACAACACAAACGGCATCTCCAACACGGCCGATGGTGTTAGTGCGCTCGCTAGCAACACAACCGCCAGCGCCAACACGGCCACCGGCGCTAGTGCGCTCGTTAGCAACACAACCGGTAGCGACAACACGGCCAACGGTGCTTTTGCGCTCCGTAGCAACACAACCGCCAGCGCCAACACGGCCAACGGTTTTGAAGCGCTCGGTAACAACACAACCGGCACCGAAAACACGGCCAACGGTGCTAGTGCGCTCCAAAAGAACACCACCGGCGGCGCCAACACGGCCAACGGTTTTGAAGCGCTCCTTAATAACACAACCGGCAGCGACAACACGGCAACCGGTTTGGAAGCGCTCCTTAGCAACACAACCGGCAACAGCAACACGGCCAACGGTCTTCAAGCACTCTTTGGCAACACCACCGGTAGCAACAACACGGCAATCGGTTTGGAAGCGCTCCTTAGCAACACAACCGGCGGCAGCAACACGGCCAACGGTGTTTTTGCGCTCCAAAGCAACACAACCGGCGGCGCCAACACGGCCACCGGTGCTAGTGCGCTCCAAAGCAACATAGGCGGCGCCGAAAACACGGCCAACGGTCTTCAAGCGCTCTTTGGCAACACTACCGGTAGCAACAACACGGCAATCGGTGTTAGTGCGCTCGCTAGCAACACAACCGGCAACTCCAACACGGCCAATGGTGTTAGTGCGCTCGACAGCAACACAACCGGCAACAGCAACATCGCATTGGGACTTTCAGCTGGTGCAAATATCACCACCGGCAGTAACAATATCGATATCGGCAACTTTGGTGGGACTGAGTCCAACACCATCCGCATCGGGGGAGACGTAGGCTTTGGATCTCAAACCTCCACCTTTATCGCCGGCATTAGCGGGGTCACTGTTGCCGGAGGCGTAGGGGTAATTGTAGATACCAACGGTCACCTCGGCACGGTGGTTTCCTCGGAACGTTTCAAGGACGAGATCAAGCCGATGGACAAGGCGAGCGAAGCGATCCTGGCGCTGAAACCTGTCACCTTCCGCTATAAGCACGAGCTTGACCCGGATGGCATTCGGCAGTTTGGCCTTGTGGCCGAGCAAGTGGAAAAGGTGAATCCCGACTTGGTGGCTCGCGATGCTGACGGGAAAGTTTTTACGGTGCGTTACGAGGCGGTGAACGCGATGTTGCTCAACGAGTTCTTGAAAGAGTACCGCAAAGTGCAGGAACAAGACCGCAAAATGGAGGAACAGGGAGCGACCATAGCCAAACAGCAAAAGCAGATTGAAGCTCTCACTACGGGACTCCAGAAAGTGAGCGCCCAGGTCGAAGCGAACAAACCTGCAACGCAAATGGTGGCTAACAATCAGTAAAGCAGCCCAGCCTAACAAATCCGCCTCAACGAAAACAAAAAATGAAACCAAAACAAATGACAACTCTATCGATAATAAATTCGCTTAGTTACGCGCCTCTGCGCCGTGGTTTTCTACTCATCGCGGTCGCCCTCGCATTGTTTGCGCTTTTGCCGATGGCCCGAGCGCAGCTGCCATCGCCAACACCGGACGGAGGCTATCCCAACAACAACACGGCTGAGGGTGAGGGTGCGCTGCAAAGCAACACCACCGCCAGCGACAACACGGCCGTCGGTTTTCATGCGCTCTTTAGCAACACAGCCGGCGGCGACAACACGGCCATCGGTTCTGGTGCGCTCGCGAACAACACGAACACTGCCTCCGCCGTGGGCGACGAAAACACCGCCACCGGTTTTGATGCGCTCTTTAGCAACACAATCGGCTTCGACAACACGGCCAACGGTGCTTTTGCGCTCAATCAGAACACAACCGGCGAAAGCAACACGGCCAATGGTGTTTCCGCGCTCGAATCCAACACTACAGGTATGTTCAACACGGCCACCGGTCTCGGGGCGCTGGGAGGTAACACCACCGCCAGCGACAACACGGCCACCGGTGAGAGTGCGCTCGCATTTAACACCACCGGCAACTTCAACACGGCCAACGGTGGTGCGGCGCTCTTTAACAACAGAACCGGCAACAACAACACGGCCACCGGTAGGCTTGCGCTCTCTACTAACAACAGCGGCGTGGGCAACACCGCCAACGGTTATCAAGCGCTCTTAAACAACACAACCGGTGGCAGCAACACCGCCTTGGGCAATGGGGCTGGTTTAAATCTCATCACTGGCAGTAACAATATCGACATTGGCGCTAACGTCCTTGGCAAAGCCGATGACAAGGGCACTATTCGCATCGGCAATCCGGGCACGCAGAAAGCAACCTTTGTCGCGGGGATCTTTGGAACGGCGGTGGCTGGCAGCCAAGTAGTGGTAAACTCAAATGGCCAGCTGGGCGTCGCCACTTCTTCGGGCCGGTTCAAGCAAGCAATCAAGCCCATGGACAAGGCGAGCGAACCTATCCTCGCACTAAAGCCTGTTACCTTCCGTTACAAAGAAGAAATAGACCCAGAAGGTATACCGCAGTTCGGCTTGATTGCCGAGGAAGTAGAGAAAGTAGACACTGATCTGGTAGGCCGCGATGAGACTGGCAAAGTCAACACCGTCCGCTACGAGGCAGTGAACGCGATGCTGCTCAACGAGTTCCTTAAAGAGCACAAAAAGGTCGAGGAACAAGAGGCAACGATCAGGCAACTCTCATCGATAGTGGCCGAGCAGCAGAAAGTTTTCAACGCCCAGCTCAAAGAGCAGGACTTGAAAATCCAAGCGGTGATCGAGCGGCTCGAACGGGCGACACCGTTGCAAGTCGCGGATACTAAGTAAGCGCATAGCATTTGCGGCTAGAGTGCCACAGCTTTCTGCCACTTGCGCCTGTCAGCCAGTCGGACGGATTCGTCCTTGTGCGAACCGGGGCCGCGGCTGATCTTCTCGTTAGACTGCAACTTAGGAGATCACCATGCCCAATACATTTAGAGCTTCGCGGGATATTATCGTCCGAACCGAGAACTGGTCAGAAGCGCTGAAGTTCTATGGGTCGGTTCTCGGTCTGCCGGTCACACACCAAGACGAAACGATCGTGGGTTTTGAAGCTGGCTCTTTTTGCCTATACGTTGAACAGGGAAAAGAACATGGGCCGGTCTTTGACTTTCTTGTGCCAGACATTCAAGCCGCCAAACGACAACTCGTAGCAGCCGGTTGCACTGTAATAGAGGAGAATCCTAAGATCCCGCGTTGCTACATCAGAGACCCGTACGGTATGATGTTTAATATCGGCCAATCTTCCGGTGAGAAATAGGTTTATGCAGCCTAACCAATCGCTAAAGCCAACCCAGCACTTTGTAGTAAGTCCCTCGACAATGGGCAGCTTTTCTTTCGAAGTACTGGGTGGCTGAGCTCCCTCTCGTTAGGTCTCATTCTCCCGTGAGCGGAATTGGCGCCTTTAACGAGTCTTTGGTCGCGTAGCCCCGCGTCTTTCGTGCAGCTTAACGAAATTGTTCTTTTATTCGTAACCGATCTAATTCACTCGTGAGTGGAGAGATTAGGTAGCGTCTCGCCGTTTCGATATAGAGAATTATGTCAGCAAAAAAAAGCATCCAAGACGGGCAAGCGAACAGTGATTGAGTCGCATCATAGAATCGTTGTTTTCGTTCTCCTCATCTTTTCGACGGCGTTGGTATTTTGGCATTTGGGCAGCATTTGCATTTGGGAGGATGAAGGCCAAACGGCAGTCGTAGCGGAGAACATTCTCTCGCGGGGCGTGCCGGCGGCTTCGAACGGAAAAAATCTCGTTTCCATTTTTCCAGACCATAAAGACATCCGGGACGGAATCTATATCTGGCAAGGCTGGCTCCCGTCCTATCTGGCGGCCGGGTCGATGGCTGTTTTGGGGCGCAACGCCTTTGGAGCCCGGCTTCCCTTTGCCGCTGCTTTTGTTGTTTTCATCGGGTTTTTTTATGTCTTCCTAAGGAAGTGGCATACTGATCGCCACCGCCACCTGTGGCTGACGGTGGCGCTGACCCTGACTTGCGTGCCCTTGCTGCTCCACGCAAGGCAATGCCGTTATTACGTTCCTGGTTCCGCTTCTCAATCTTCTGATCATCGACGCCTATCTCAGTTCCCTGAAGGGGCCAACGCTTAAGCGTAGGATAATGTTGATCGTATGGGCGACAGCGCTGGTGAACTCCTTTTTCCCCGGGGCGATTCTGCTTGGCGTGGCGTTGGGTATTGATTTGATAAGAAGAAGACCGGCCGGGCCTGTCTTAAAGGGGTTGGCGACCGTCGCGGGGATCGTGCTGATTGTGAATCTCCCAATGGCTTGGTTTTGCCGGGTTTGGGACCGCCGGTTCGGCTTCCAGTTGGGTACCAGGATCCGGCCGTATTCGGGATGTACTTGCTCCGATTCCTTCTTACACTGAATAACTACTTTTTCCCGCTCACCTTGGTAGCTCTGGCGTGTGGGTTGCGGTGGAGAGCCATCGCGCAGAAGAATATTTTCAAGGATGAACTAAGTTTTTTGTTTCTGGCGGTTTGCGTGACGCAGCTAATCGGGTTTTCGCTCGTGGCTGACTTTCCATTCACTCGGTACCTCATTGGAATCGTGCCCTTCCTGATGTTTTTTGCCGCGACCGGCATAGAGACGGTATCCTTTAATCGGCAATGGCTCCTCTGGCCGGTGGCAATCACGGTCGTAGGCACAAATCTATTTCAGGTCCTGCCGCTTCCGTTGCTCCGCCAGACGAATTTGCAAGCGGCCCGGTGGACTACGGCCGGGATCAATCCAGATTTTCTGGAGAGAGAAAACATTAGCTTCAGTTTTGCCAGGGGAGAGGTGAAAGAGCTCATCAATGTTCCCATCGGGTTCCCGCTCGTTAACTACCTGCGAAGCATCGTTCGTCCGCCACGAGGGCCCATCGACTGGATTGTTGAATATCTCGGGAAAAATGCGGCGCCGACCGACCGAGTAAAAATATCTTACGGAGATTTGCCGTTGATGTTCCATACCGCCTTGCCGGTCGTCAGTTCAACCGAAGTCGGAGCTCCCGCGCCGGAATGGATGGTATTCCGGCGCTTTGGTTCCATGAACGTGGACGAGGGGTACGTCCGGGAGACTTCTAAATACCAGTATTCCAAAATCACGATTCCGTTTCCCGATATTCATTGGAACAATCAGCCGGATCCGCTCTATCACTATTACTACCCACCTTCGAATGATCTGGCGCCACCCATTGTCATTTTGAAAAAGCGCTGATTCTACTTCTGGGCCGGCGTTGGAGACGAGACCAGGTCAAGTTTCGCGAAGGTTATCCGTCGGACGAGCCTAACCAACCTCCGTCTGGTTGCACTAAATCGGTGGATAGTTGAGAGCAAGAAACATTGCGTTGTCGACAGCGATAGCTGATCTTCTTCTCGTTAGGCGTATGCGGGACAAGGATACATAAAGGTGACTACAAGCTCCCTCGATTCTCAACAACCTCGCCGGGCACCGCCGGTGGGGCGTGCCCTCCGCATTCTGCTCGGCCTCACGCTGATCGTTTACGTCATGCCTACTTACTCGCGAGTGCCCTTGCGAATTGTTGTCGGGACCTTGGTGATCATGCTTGGGTTGACTGGCATCTACAGCCTAATCCATATCGTTGTATCGCGACGCATCGTTACCTTCGGATCGTGCCTCGGGATCGTCGTCGCGTCGGGGTTACTCATCGGGGTGTATGTTGCCGGCGGCTCCGGGGCACCGATCCTTGGCCGCGGAAAGGGTGAGCTGGCAGCAGTCAGCTTCCTTGGTGTCTCGTTGGTGGTTGCTGGCGTACGTGCCGCTCCCGGTTGCGAACTCATGGCGATTCCCGGTGTTCTCTTTGGAAAGCACAGCGAGTTAGCGTGTATCATTTTTCCCCCCTCGACAGGCTTGAGCGTAGGCTGCGGAATAAGCGCGGTGTCTAACAAGCATTTGAAGATCATGGCTGAGAGGGCTCGCTAACCCACCGTGTGAATCGAGCTTGAATCGAGAGAAGTTTGGGCGATAATGTTGGAGAGCGTCGCACGAAAAGCGCGCTCGGATAAATTTTCCATCAGCGGCTTCTCCGCGAATGGAGCTCTGAAGCGACAAAACGCATCGCAAACCCTTTGATCTTCTTCGCAGACATTTTCTCCTTTGTAAATCGATCCTAAGATGGACGAAAGCTTAAGCAATCAAACGCCGCCCGAATCGGAATCTGCCGGTGAGACAGCGACGGCAGTAGCTAGATCGGCTGCGGACGCAACAGAGGTTCCAGCGAAGGAACCGCCGCGCCCGCTCGATTTGAACGAGCTGCAAAAGCGCGACGATCTCGAGCCGCTGGCGCGGGAGTTTGGTTTGCATTTGCATCCCGCCCGCACGCGTCATCATCACATTCTCGACATTGCCCGGGCCGCGCTCGGCCGCGGTGGGACTGTCATGGTGGCAGGCTTTCTCGATCCAGTGGCCGACTCGTTCGGCTTACTTCGTTATCCCGAGCTCAATTTTCTTCCCGTTCCTGAAGAGGTCTGCGTCCCGCGCGCAATCGGTCAGTATTTTCATTTGCGGCCTGGGCAATGGCTCGCCGGAACACTTCGTCTGCCGCGCGACCGCGAGAAAGGTCTCGTGCTCGATGAAGTCATTACCATTGAAGATCGAGCCGGCCGAGCAATGGAGCGAGCCGACCGATTTCGAAAAACTGACGCCGCAATTTCCGCAGGGCCGGATCATGCTGGAAAACCCGAAGACCAACTCGATCAGCGCGCGCGCCGTCGATCTGCTTGCGCCGCTTGGGCATGGGCAGCGCGGTTTGATTGTGGCGCCGCCGCGCGTCGGCAAAACGATTTTGCTCAAGGAAATCGCGAAAGCGATCCGCGCGAATCATCCGGAGATTGTTCTGATTGTGTTACTGGTGGATGAGCGTCCGGAAGAAGTAACCGATCTCGAGCGGGAAATCGATTGCCAGATTTATCATTCCAACTTTGACGAAAACGTTCATCGGCATGTGCAAGTGGCGGAGCTGGTGCTGGAACGCGCCAAACGACTCGTCGAATTGAAAAAGAGACGTGGTGATTCTGCTCGACAGCATCACGCGCCTGTCACGCGGTTATAACAATCTTCAGCCAAGCAAAGGGCGCATCATGTCCGGTGGCGTCGAGTCGAAGGCGTTGACAAAGCCGAAGAAATTTTTTGGGTCGGCGCGCAATGCCGAAGAAGGCGGCAGCCTGACTATCCTAGCGACCGCATTGACCGAGACCGGCAGCCGGATGGATGAATTAATTTTTGAAGAATTCAAAGGTACCGGCAACATGGAGCTGCATCTCGATCGGGCGCTGCAGGAGAAGCGGCTTTATCCGGCGATCCATCCGCTGCAATCGGCCACGCGGCGGGAGGAATTGCTTTATCACCCGGACGAATGGGAACGGGTACAGTTGTTGCGCAAAACAATGGCGGCATTGCCGCCGATCGAAGCGATGGAAAAACTCATCGACAATCTTCACGCCACCAAGACCAACGCCGAATTGCTCCTGAGCGGATTGAAGTGATGCCCGCGGGAAATGACGAAGCACGAATTACGAATGACGAAAGAAGCACGAATGCTGGAATGACGAAGGAGCGATCGGATACTTCTTCTCGAAATTCGGATTTCCTCATTCGTTCGACGGTGGACATTCGACATTCGTCATTCCCAAAGAACCTGATCGCCACCGTTGCGGGCGTTTCCGAGCTCGTTGCTCAGGTCGAACCGGCGGATCGGGTAGCAATCGACACCGAAGCGGACAGTCTGCATTGTTATCGCGAAAAGCTTTGTCTGCTCCAGATCAGCTCAGGAGAGTGCGATTTCATTGTCGATCCGCTAGCGAATGTCGACCTTGAGCCCCTGCGCCATGCGCTTGCGGAGAAGGAAATCGTGCTCCACGGCGCCGATTACGATCTTCGTTTGTTGCGACGAAATTTGAATTTCGTGCCGGGAGAGATTTTCGATACGGTTATCGCGGCGCGTCTGATCGGAATCCGCGAATTCAGTTTGGCCGCGTTGGTAAAGAAATACTTTGGCGTCGAACTGACGAAAGGTTCGCAAAAAGCAAACTGGGCGCAACGGCCGCTGCCAGCGCGGATGGCGGAATATGCGATCAACGACACGCATTACTTGCTCCCGATGGCCGAGCGATTGGAAGCGGAATTGGATCGACATCGGCGGCTGGAATGGTTTCGCCAATCCTGCGCGCGCGCCCTGGAACAAGCGGCCATGATCGGGTGCGCGATCTCGATGAAGCATGGCGCATTTCCGGCGCGGGCGCGTTGCGCGGCCGCGCTGCCGCGGTCCTGCGCGAACTTTGGCGCTGGCGCGAAAAAGAAGCGGAAGCAGTTGATCGCCCGCCGTTTCACATTTTGCAAAATCCAGAGTTGCTCAAGTCGGCGGAAAACTTCGTTGCCGGCAAAGTTCCAGATTACAAACACTTTTCTGATCGGCGCCGGCGCGCATTTCGTGAGGCAGCCGAGCGAGCGCTGCAATTGCCCGAACAAGATTGGCCAGCCCGCCCCCTTCGTTCGGGGAGCCGGCCAACCGCGGAGATTGTGCGACGAAGCGACGAATTGCGCCGCCAGCGGGATCGCGCTGCGAAGGATTTGGACCTGGAGTCTTCCTTCGTTGCACCGCGCGCAACTTTGGAAACAATCGCCGCCGACGAAACGCGTGCGAGCGCGCTGCTTGTTCCGTGGCAACAACAATTGCTCGGGATTTCAGAAACCAAAGATCAGCGCGACGACTAACCCGATATCTTGCGTGACCGGCCGTTGGACAATTCAACGAACATTTCGGCCAGACGGTTCCCGCCGGCGAAACGTTACAGATACGCTTTCCCGTCGACAAATATTTTCAAGACTACGCTGCTGACCTCATTTTTGAAACAAGAAGCAATCCGGCAAATCAGGCGCCATTGGGGTAGTGTATCATTTTGAATTTCAAACAAGAATAGAGAGAAGCCGATCTTGTTGCCGTTCGTCCATTGTGTATGAACATTTAACGGCTTGGATTAACCGTTCCTTGGCACCTGCTGGAAGTTGACCCATTGTTTCCAGTTCCCCTCTAGCATCGTGAGCGGTCAAATCGTCATAGCTAATTGGAAATTGATTGTCGGGCTGGATAACAGTGTCGCTATTAAAGCAGGCACATTTTCCGGCTTTGTAACTCAAAACACCGTCCAATAGTTTCTGGTCTGCAAAATACCGATCAACCTTGGAAGTTGCCTTCAGGCAAATGACATGCTTTGCCTTATGGGCAATTACCACGAAACGCTTGCGTGACCTCTCCCCGCCTAGAACAACCGGGCAACGAATAACGCTAAATGGCGCAAGCGTGCTGGGGTCAAATATGCTCAAGTAAAGGACTTCTTGAGCGCGTGATTCTCGATCACTTCTTCCATAACTCCCGCTACAGCGTCCTCATCTTCTTCAAAGAAATCGACGAACTTCATTGGGAAACTCTTTACTAACTCCGTTGGCTTCCACACCTTTTTGTAGGCTGCTGCTTCGTGCGTTATTGCTTGCAGTTCGTCGAAGCTTTTTGCCCCAAACTCATTTACGATCTCGCGGAGAATTGCCACGTCCGACTTGGAGAGTGCCGATTTATCGAATTGTCGTTTGGGAACAAGACGCGGATGTTTGAAATTCCGATCAACATCGAAAGCATCTCTTAATCGTCCTGTGTTGTTTTCAATAAACTGCTTCATTTCGTTTCGGATGACAGAAGGAATGGGGCCGAACTCTAATGCTGAGTAGCTGTCTCCAGTAATTGTTCTACCAAATTTCACAAGATGTCTTTTATCAGCTAAAAACAAGAGCTTGCATGCCTTGTATTGGTCAAATTTGGGAGTCTTCTTCGCCAAGAAAACCAAGGCAGACACGGCTTTGTCAAAGTCCAGTTCGAATTGGATGTCATCTTGTTGCCGCACTGTGCAGAGGATGGAACACTTTTCATGCCGGGTCAATTCAAGATCATAAACCACTCACGACACGAGGCTTATAACTTCGTCGAGACTCCAGACATGGTCGGTAACGCCTGCTTCCATCGCTGGCGTCACGCGCAAACTTTGGTGAATCCGGCAGAAATTGTAGTGCATAAAATGTAGCGCGACCGAGTGCTCGTGATTTTCCAATTTCTTCGAAAACGCATTCGTTAGGCGAGTGAAGCGTCGCATCCCCATGCGCATCGTGAGATTCTGGCGCTCAACGAAACTCGTTGATACGTGTTTGAAATCTGGCTTGCCAGTGATGACGCCTTTCCGTGTTCCCATGCAGACGGCGGGACTATAGCGAGTTTCTGGAGTGTCTTGCGGTGCGCCATAAATCTTCTGGAGCATTGCGTAATCAATCTCTGATCCAAAGGCATCTTCGACGGCGCTCAAATATGCCCTGTGCCCGTCTGTCGTGAGTTGCACACGATTCGCCAAGCGCCCGGCGAGGTCATGCATAAAATGATAAGCAGCGCCCGCGTCACGGTTGCCGATATACCAGCACGGCACGAGTTTGGTTTCCGCATCAATCGCAGCCCACGTCCAAACGTCGCCGTGTCCCTTCGCCTTTTTTTCTGCCGTTGCGTTTTTCTCTTTGCAACCGACAAACGCCCATGCTTCGTCTGTTTGCAGTCGGCGGCATTTCAAATTGTGAAAAACTTTGTCCTGATATTCAGAACACACTTTCCCTGCCTCGCAGAGAAGTTTTACCACCGTGTTGATCGCGGAGTCAGTCAACCGCGCAGTCGCACGAATCGAGTTGCCCTCGCAAAGACAGTGAAGGATTTTTGCCCGTCTATCGGTGTTCAATTTGTTCATGCCGCAAAATGACATATATGCGTGAGCTGTCAAGTAAAATCGTATAGTTACCTTCCGTGGCTATATAATCAAACCAGGTCGGATTGCAATAACAACCTTTTAATTGTAATGCCAGTGTTCCGCGTTATAGTCGGACATGGAGATCACGAAATTCGGGAACGGCAAGACTGGCACCCTCCTCCCATTCAGCGCCCCTGGCGGTAGCCAGGACTACGCCTTTGTCCCCGACCCGTTACCGCCGAAGTGGACATTTGATCCTAAACTTTGGCCGTTACTCGCTGAAGCAAAGAGGCGACTCGGCGAGCTTAATGGAGTCGCCCGAATGTTGCCAAACCCTGAGCTTTTGTTGAAACCGCTACAGCGTGTCGAGTCTCTTACATCGTCTCGCTTAGAAGGAACGTACGCAACTGCCGAACAAGTGATGTTGTTCGAGTTGAGCCCAAAACAGCCGCAAAGTTCGACCGACGAGGTCAACTCATGGCTTGAAGTTCACAATCACACCCTCGCGCTAATTGAAGGATTTAACGATCTTAAACAGATGCCATTTTGCCTCAGAATGATTAAGAATTGGCACCGAACTTTATTGGAGGGCGTTCGCGGTGCGACAAGCAGAATAGGAGAGTTTCGAGGGCAACAAGTTCATATCGGATACAACCGGCGTTACGTGCCTCCACCTCCCGGCAGAATGGAAAGCTCCCTGTTTGAGCTAGAGAAATATTTTAACGAACCAAAAGACGAATTTGACCCGTTAGTTCGCTGCTTTTTGGCACACTATCAATTGGAGGCCATTCACCCGTTTTCTGACGGCAATGGTCGAATCGGTCGCGTCGTGTTGTCACTGATGATCTACAAATGGTGTGATCTGACAATGCCTTGGTTGTATCTCAGTCCATTTTTTGAAGAGGTACAAAGACGATTACATCGACAATCTTTTTCGGGTTAGCACCGAAGGAGCTTGGTCGAAGTGGATAGAATTTTGTCTGACCGGAGTCATCCAAGAGAGCACCAAAGCAACCGAGACGTGCCAGAAGTTGCACCTGTTAAAGCGGAAGATGCACGAGCGAACTGAGAAGGATGGCAGAGCGAGAATACATGGAATAATCGATGAACTTTTCCAATTCCCGTTCGTTAGGATCGGCGATCTAGCGAAAAAGAACAGCGTTTACTATCCGACCGCAAAATCTGATGTGGAATATTTGCTCAAGAAAGAAATTTTAGCTGAGCTTCCAGATTCGAGCATCAGAACATTTTTCGCGCCTGAAATCCTGAGTATTGCCTATCCGAATGAAAAGCCGTCGAAACAGAAAGCTAGCGTTTAGACCAACGAGCGCGAGCAGCTTTCCGAGCGGCAGCTTTTCTCTGTTTCGGCGTTAATTTAACCGCACGAGCTTTGCCGCCTTTGAGTCCGCCAAGACGCCCTAATTCTACCGCAGCAGGATTCTTGTTTATCTCAATCTCAAACGATTGGCCTGTCAGCTTTTGGACGGTGGAAAATGCCTTTTCGTTGAGGTCTTGCTTCTTGCCTGAGCGGTTTGGCATCCCTCATCATGCCACGTCGATTACTACGTTGCAATTTCTCTGCCGTTCAAAATGATACACTACCGCCATTGGTATTGGCTTGACTTAAAGAGGGCCATGGCCGACAAAAGGCGTCCGTGCTTCTGAGTAAAAACCTAGTATTGAGGGTCTTTTGGCGGTTCTCGCTGTCTTCTTGCGTCGTCGCCATTTCATTTTCGCGTGTCGTGGCGGGGGCTTCGACACAAGATGCTCGCGTTACGGCACTAGTTAAGGATGTCCGCTTATTCGCGCCTGATGCTTCATCTCGTCCCGCTTCACTGAGTGATCTGGTTAAGGAAGGGACGGAGGTCCGGACCGGGGCGGATTCACGCGCCGAGATTACCCTCACGGATCAGACCATCGCGCGATTTGGAAGTCATAGCGCCTTCAGTTTTAGAGACAGGAATCGGGTTTTGAATTTGAGCGAAGGCGCAATTCTGGTGCAGGCGCCGGAAAGGTCCACCACCGCCAAGATTGAAACATCGAGCGTCGCCGCCGCGATCAGCGGTACCACGGTCGTGTTCGAGTATCATCCGACCTCTTACAAATTCCTCGTTCTGAACGGCACCGGGCGATTGTATCGGCCCGGCCACTTGGGAGACTCGGTCCTCGTCCAGGCCGGCCAAATGGTTTTCGGCAAATCGAATGCCGCGTTAAGCGATCCGGTGGATTTTGACATCGGCCGTTTCGTGAAAACGTGCCGCTTTATCGTCGATTTCCGGGCGCTTCCAAGTGAAAAATTAATCGCGTCTGAGGCCGGGAATCAGCAGCACGCGAAATCGAAAAAGGTGTTGTTCGATACGAACCTGCTTATTGTTGGGCGCGGGACATCGGTGTCGATTGTCGATCCTGGAACTAGTGCATCTACACCTGGGGCGCCGGCTCCGACCTCAACCCGACCGGGCGCATCCAGTTCACTCCCGGAGTCTGCGCCGTCGCCCGCCACCTCGGCGGGCCAGCAGCAAAAATAATCGCTCGCGATCGAATCGTAACCAATATGTATAAACTCTTTGAAAAATTCGTCGCTAGCGGGTCGATCGCGCGGTTCTGGATTTTTATCTTTATGGTTTTGATGATCGCCCGTGGACCGGCGATGGCGGCGGAACTGACCGGAGCACACGTCTCCCAAGTGATTCAGGACGTCCGGCTGCTTGGATCGAGTGCGGCGCCGCGCCCCGCCGCCGTGAACGACAACGTCGGCGATGGAATGGCGGTGCGAACCGGCGCGGCATCGCGGGCCGAGCTAACGTTTAGCGATCTGACCATCACCCGGTTGGGCGAGAACACCGTCTTCAGTTTTAAGGCAGCAACCCGTGAGTTGAATCTTGCCAACGGGGCCGTTCTTGTGCAGGTGCCAAAGAAAGGGGCTGACGCCCACATCACGACCACCGTAGCTACCGCCGCGGTTAGCGGTGGAACCGGTCTCTTCGAATTTAATAAGGGCGTGCCGGCCAAATTGTTGATTCTCGAAGGAAGCGGGAGACTTTGCTCGGAAAGTCATCCTGACGAATGCGAGATCGTGCACGGCGGAGAAATGGGGATGGTGTCCGTGGATGGACATCTTACTCAGCCGACCAAATTCAACGCGGAGCGTCTTTATAAAACATCTAAACTGATCGTCGGTTTTCGGCCTCTGCCGAACGAAGACCTGATTTTGGCAACGATCGATGACCAATCATTGGCAACTATCTCTTCGAGCCCGCCGCCTTCCAAAGACGTCATCGATGTGGTTTCCCAATCAACTGTTGCGAGCTCTTCTCCAAGCCCGGCCCCATCTGCGGCGCCGACCGGCACGCCGAGTGAGTTTGGACCGCCTCCGACCGTCACTTCGCCGAATCCTTACGTCATTGCGGGCGGGACGACGATTACAACCGATCCGGCGATCACCACCAATGGCGTGACCGATTTTGGAAAAATCTATCGCGGACAAGCGGTAGATGGCCCGGTATCGGCGTGGGCGTTTGGATCGACGTCGTCTTTCGACACGGCCAGCGGCTTTGACAATTCAGTTAAGACCTCCGGTGCGGCATTCAAGTTTACGTCGTTGCAATTGACCGGTGACCCGACGGTTTCAACCCTGAACGGTGAGATTGATCTGGGTCTAATTGGCGTTAATGGAATCACCTCCGGTGCACCAGGCGGAACACTTACGTTCGGCGGAATTCACGGGCTTGGACTCTGGACTCAAAACGGATCAATCAATTTAGGGTCCGGTATCTCTTTTGTTGGCGAGCACGACCTGAACTTCTATGCCCGCGGAAGTGGCTCAAATCTAACGGTAGCGTCGCCGATCACTGGAAACACGAACCTGGAAATGCGAGCCGAGGGGAACATTCAGGTGAATGGAGCGGTGAACACTGCCCAATTCCTCTCCTACGCCGGCGGAGATTTTCTCGCCGGTAGCGGCCCGATCACCGCGACCGGATCCATCGACATCCACGCCGATCACGACGTCAACTTTAACCTCAGTCAGTTTTCAGAAGGAACGAATTCAAGTCAAACGGTCACTCTCGATGCCGGAAACAATGTAAACATCGACACGAGCGGCGATGGCGCCACCCTAACGACCGAGACATTAACTATCGCCGGTGGCGGCGATGTAAATATCGGGCTAAACAACCCGGTCACGATTAACGCCGTCACCATTTCCTTGTCCGCAGCCAACAATTTGAACTGGAGCGGCGGCACTCTTAGCGCGACCGCGACCAATTCCGACGGCAATGTAAGTATCTCTGCCGGCCAGGCGATCAACGTCACGAACAATCTGGATATTGAGCGGACAAACGGTGGTCGCGCTTCTGGCCTGAATGTTACGCTCAACGCGGGCACTGATTTGTCGGTCGGCGGCAATCTCTCGGTGTCCACCGATATTAGTAACTTAACAACCGGGGCCAATATCGGAATCACGGCTGGCGGAAATTTCACTGTAGGCGGATCGCTTTCGTTGCAAACATCGGCCAACGCGCAATCTGGAGACGGGGCCAATATCAATGTTGACGTCGGCGGTAGCTTGAACGCAGGCAATCTCTTTTTCGGGACCGAGTTCGCCGTGGGGTTTGCCCAAGGCAACGGCGAAAATGTGACACTCGACGTTGCAAAGGACCTGATCGTTCACAATACGGACAACTCCGGTGGAATCGACCTTGAGGTAATTACTCCGGTTCAGGAATCGGTTGGCGCCGGTGCGAACCTTACCCTGAGCGTCGGAGGTAATCTTGTTACGGACCAGGGTGGCGACACAACGCTTTTCGTCAACAACGACATCAACCACGTTGTCAACGGAGCGAACATTGCTGCCACCATCACAGGAAACCTCAGCACCGATAATCTGAGGGTTAATCTCTTAAACGGTGGAGGCGAAATCGATACCGGGGGCAACGTTAACTTAGACGTATCCGGCAATATAACTACCCACGGCGACGCTACTGTCGAGATCCTAAACAACGGAGGGACCATTGGGTCGGGTGCATCGCTCACTGTGATGGCCACTAATGTTTCGGTCGGCGGAAATCTCACTGCCCTCATTGACAACAGCAGTGGCGGCCAAATCGGCTCCGCTGCAACGATCAATTACGATGTTTCGGGCAATGCTACCGTGGCCAATGATGCGACATTTGAAATTCTCGGCAGCGACGGCGTCGCTTCAGGTGCCGCAATCAATTTCAATGGTGGTAGTTACACGGTTGGCGGGACGTTCCTGAGCACTATTGATGGGAACGGAACCATCAAGTTCGCCAATACCAATGTCACCGCTGACACGGTCAAAGTTGGCGTGTTTGGTTCCAACGGCACGCTGATGATCAGCGGCGGCACTCTCTCTGCCAATACGTTGATGAAGCTTTACGCCACCGGCAGCAGTGGCACGATCGACTTTACCGCGAACGTCACTCTCACCTGCAAAGCCGCGGCGCTAATCCTGGCCGCAAACACCATAACAATTAATGATAACGTGGTGGTGACGATCGCCGGCAGCTTCCAAGCCTCCGTCTACGCTAATATTGCCAATTATTCTGGTTCGGGTGGGAATGGCACCACCACCGGAACGTTTGCCGGTGCCGGTGCCAGTAATCCACAATCACTCGGAAATGCGCCGCCGTTCAGCGCTTCGGCTACTTCCGCTACGAAAAGCTCGGCAAGCGGGAGCACAACCGTTGCATCGGCGACGGCAAGCTCGATACCAAGAGTCAAAGTTCGTCCGGCACGCATGTCGCGTCATCAAGCAACGTTAACGCCGCATCCGGTGGTGCCCGGCAATCTCCGTCTCAAAGCGACGTTTCGTTGGCAGGCAGCGCCGGTAGGGAAAAGAGTAGCCACCTCACCAGCGGCAAGACGATCGCTGTTGCAATGAACGTCACCGACAGTGGGCAACTGCTTTCTTTGCTCGATGCCGCTGCCCCCGGTCCTGGCGGGAAGGTCACGGTTCCGGCTCCGAAGAGCACGAGTAATTCGAGAAATTCCATCAATGCCGGTAGTCGCGTGAAATCCGATCGGGGTGCGGTGGATATCCAGGGCGGCGTCAAAAAACCGGTGCTGCTCTCGAGCGGGCCGAGTTTTCACCGAGCAGCGTTCTGACCGAGGTCCCGAGTCTCTTACCGAAACAGGTAATCCATTTAGGCGTCGTCACCATCAGACGCGCCGAGCGGGAGACATTTTCAGCTTCCACCGCGTAAAAGCTTGACCTGGGAGGCGATGAACCACCATAACTGTCGCCCCGCCAGATGCCTTTTAAAGTTCAAGCGCTCTTAAGGATTCGCGCCACTTCGGCGACGTCATGCGCCCGCAGCGGATCCATCGCGCTGTTTTGGGTTTTTGTTTTTGTGTTTCTCATGGCGGTGCGGTCCTCGGGGAATGCGGCGGAATTAAAAAAAGCGCGCGTCTCGCAAGTAATTCAGGACGTGCGACTGCTTGGATCAAATGCCGCGCCGCGTCCCGCCGCAGTGAACGATAGCATCGGTGAAGGGACGGCGGTGCGAACCGGGACGGCATCGCGTGCCGAGTTGACCTTTGCCGATCTGACCATCACCCGGTTGGGCGAGAACACGGTCTTCAGTTTTAGCGCAGGAACTCGTGAGCTGAATCTTTCGAGCGGCGCCGTTCTTGTGGAAGTGCCGCCGAAGGGAGCCGCCGTCAAAATCAAAACACCCGCTGTCACCGCGGCCATTACAGGCGGGACTGCTCTCTTTAGTAAGGGCCCGCCCGCAAAATTCATGGTGCTAGAAGGAACCGGTACCTTTTATCCGACCGGTCACCCTGAGGAAGCAGTGACTCTCCACGGAGGGGAAATGGTGATGATGACGGCAGACGGCCACATCACTCAGCCGACAAAATTTAATGTTCAACTGGTTCTCGAGACATCGCATCTGATCGTCGATTTTCCTGAGCTCACGAACTTGCCGTTGATTTTGAACGTGATGAATCAGCAGCTGGCGAATCAGTTAGCCGGAGCTCCCAGCCCGCCCCCAAAGAACATCATAGATATTATCTCCCTAAACACGGTGTCAAATCCTAACGTAACCAGCACCCCACCTTCGTCGACACCAATTCCGACACCAACGCCAATTCCGTCACCGACACCAATTCAGACCACAACGGTAACCTACACCAGCGCCCCGGCTGGAACCTGGAGCAACATCGCGAACTGGACCCCGATGGTCGTCCCGAACAATGGAAATGGCGGGATTGACTACAATGCGGTGATTTTGGGGGGAACGCTCACGCAAGACATTTCGCCCGGCGTGACGATTCAGCAGCTCCAAATGAGCGGCGGCACCTTATTACTGAACAATCCGCTTACCTTGAACGCTGGATTGCAATTCAGCGGCGGCACAATCGAGGGAGGTAATCTTTTCATTGCAGGACCGAGCACGCAGTCCGCGCTCATGACTGTTAACGGCCTGACTATTACAAACAGTGGGAGCTACAGCATCACGTTTGACAGCAGCGACGTTTTCAGCGGGTCGGCGACCTTTAACAACTCCGGCACGCTGTCGAAGACTACTGGCACTGGGACCGACAACTTTAACATCCCGCTCAATAACTCTGGCACTGTATCATCGGAAAATGGCACTCTGCGCTTCTCTATCGGCGGGACCAGTGCCGGTACATTCTCGGCATCCGCTGGCGCGACCGTGGAGTTCGCCAGCAATTGGACGTTCACTAACGGGACACATTTTTCCGGAGCGGGCACCATCCAATTGGACAACAACACGACCACAAATCTGAGTGGAACGATTACAAACACTGGCAATATCTCCTTGGACGCTACCGAGAACTTGACCGACTTGCGCATTTCGGACGGGACCACATTGACCGGTGGTGGGAGCGTGATCTTGAGCGACAGTCCCTTCAACCGCATTTGGGGCACGACCAACAGCGGCGCCGAAACGCTCACCAACGTCAACAACACGATCTCGGGAGCTGGGCAGATTGGGGTGAGCAACTCGATTGAGTTCATCAACCAGGCAGCCGGAGTGATCGACGCCACGTCCGCCACCAATGCGTTGGTCATCACTCCCACGACCAATAGCACGTTGGTAGGTGCCAATGGCGGGGGCTTTGTCAACCAGGGGCTTTTGGAAGCCACCGGTACAGGCGGCCTGGTACTCAACGGCGGCCAATTCAACAACAAGGGTGGGACGATTCAGGCAATTGGCGACGGCGGCAATGTGTTTCTTGAAAATAGTGTCATTGTCTCTGGCGGGACGCTGAGCGACAGCGGGGGTGGCCTGGTCCAAACCGCCATCAGCAACAGCGCGACCCTGGATGGAACGAGCCAGGGTGCGCTGACCATTGCCGGCACCTACCAGGGGAGCAACAACAGCACAACGTTCCTGAACGGCACGATCATTAACAGTGGCACAATCTTAATCAACTCTACCGGGAACTTGACCGACTTGCGCATCGCGGACGGGACGATGCTGACCGGTGGGGGCAGCGTAATCTTGAGCGACAATGGCCTCAGCCGCTTTTGGGGCACGACCAACAGCGGCGCCGAGACTCTGACCAACGTCAACAACACGATCTCGGGAGCGGGGCAGATTGGGGTGAGCAACTCGATTGAGTTCATTAACAAGGTGGCCGGTGTGATCGACGCCACTTCCGCCACTAATGCGCTGATCATAACTCCCACCACCAACGGCACGTTGGTAAGTGCCAATGGCGGAGGCTTTGTTAACCAGGGGCTTTTGGAAGCCACCGCTGCAGGCGGGTTGGTGCTCAGCGTCGGCCAATTCAACAACAATGGTGGGATGATTGAGGCAATTGGCAGCGGCAATGTGTTTCTTGAAAATAACGTCGTTGTCTCTGGCGGGACGCTGAGCGACAGCGGGGGTGGCCTGATCCAAACCGCCATCAGCAACAGCGCGACCCTGGATGGAACGAGCCAGGGTACTCTCACCATTGCCGGCACCTATCAGGGGAGCAACAACAGCACAACGTTCCTGAACGGCACGATCATTAACGGTGGCACAATCTCAATCAACTCTACCGGGAACTTGACCGACTTGCGCATCGCGGACGGGACGATGCTGACTGGTGGGGGCAGCGTAATCTTGAGCGACAATGGCCTCAGCCGCTTTTGGGGCACGACCAACAGCGGCGCCGAGACTCTGACCAACGTCAACAACACGATCTCGGGAGCTGGGCAGATTGGGGTAAGCAACTCGATTGAGTTCATTAACAAGGTGGCCGGTGTGATCGACGCCACTTCCGCCACTAATGCGCTGATCATAACTCCCACCACCAACGGCACGTTGGTAAGTGCCAATGGCGGAGGCTTTGTTAACCAGGGGCTTTTGGAGGCCACCGCTGCTGGCGGCCTGGTGCTCAACGGTGGCCAATTCAACAACAAGGGTGCGACGATTGAGGCAATTGGCAACGGCAATAATGTGACTCTCCAGAGCAGCGTCACTATTTCTGGCGGGACGCTGAGCGACAGCGGGGGTGGCCTGATCCAAACCGCCATCGGCAACAGCGCGACCCTGGATGGAACGAGCCAGGGTGCTCTCACCATTGCCGGCACCTATCAGGGGAACAACAACAGCACAACGTTCCTGAACGGCACGATCATTAACAATGGCACAATCTCAATCAACTCTACCGGGAACTTGACCGACCTGCGCATCGCGGACGGGACGATGCTGACCGGTGGTGGGAGCGTGATTTTGAGCGACAGTCCCAACAACCGCATTTGGGGCACGACCAACAGCGGCGCCGAGACTCTGACCAACGTCAACAACACAATTTCGGGAGCTGGGCAGATTGGGGTGAGCAACTCGATTGAGTTCATTAATCAGGCAGCTGGAGTGATTGACGCCACCTCCGCCACCAATGCACTGATCATTAGTCCCACCCTCAACGGCACGTTGGTAAGTGCCAATGGCGGGGGTTTTGTTAACCAGGGGCTCTTGGAGGCCACGGCTGCAGGCGGCTTAGTGCTCAACGGCGGCCAATTCAACAACAAAGGTGCGACGATTGAGGCAGTTGGCAGCGGCAATAACGTGACTCTTGAAAATAACGTCATCGTCTCTGGCGGGACGCTAAGCGGGGGTGGCCTGGTCCAAACCGCCATCAGCAACAGCGCGACCCTGGATGGAACGAGCCAGGGTGCGCTGACCATTGCCGGCACCTACCAGGGGAGCAACAACAGCACAACGTTCCTGAACGGCACGATCATTAACAGTGGCACAATCTTAATCAACTCTACCGGGAACTTGACCGACTTGCGCATCGCGGACGGGACGATGCTGACCGGTGGGGGCAGCGTAATCTTGAGCGACAATGGCCTCAGCCGCTTTTGGGGCACGACCAACAGCGGCGCCGAGACTCTGACCAACGTCAACAACACGATCTCGGGAGCGGGGCAGATTGGGGTGAGCAACTCGATTGAGTTCATTAACAAGGTGGCCGGTGTGATCGACGCCACTTCCGCCACTAATGCGCTGATCATAACTCCCACCACCAACGGCACGTTGGTAAGTGCCAATGGCGGAGGCTTTGTTAACCAGGGGCTTTTGGAAGCCACCGCTGCAGGCGGGTTGGTGCTCAACGGCGGCCAATTCAACAACACAGGGGGCATTATCCTCGCCGATGGCGTTACCTCCCAAGTGCAACTCATCAATAGCGCCAGCGTCACCGGTGGAACGCTGCGTCTTACTAACGGAGGCAGTTTTTCGATCGGCGGAAATGCGCCAGTGGATCAAATAACCGGAACCTCAGGGACGATCACGGTGACTGCTGCCGGGGCGCTTTCCGCTGTAAATGGCATCAATTTCAACGGGACCGATGCAATTGCGTCCTCGGCTCCAGGGAACGGTGGAACGATCACCCTGAACATCACGTCGGGCGGCCTTACTATCGGTGATGGGAACGAACTGGATACTATTCAAGCCAAAGGCGGAGCTTACAACCCAAGTGGTCCCTTTAGCGGCGGCAACGGCGGTACCGTCGATATCACCGCGGCAGGCGACGTGTTGATCCAGAATCGTGCAACCGATCACGCGGGGATTACTGCAACGACCGGCACGGTTTCCGATGTCACTTCTCAGTACGCCGGTGCCGGCGGGACAGTTGATATTACGACGTCGGGACAAATCACGGTGGACGGCAACGTGAAGGTCTCTTCCGATGACGCCACCCAAAATGGAACAACGGGAGCGGGTCGCGAAAGCGCCAGCGGCGGAACAATTGATTTGCAAAGCAATCTTACTACGGGCACCGGGATAACGGTTACCTCCAATGGCGGGTTGTTTTCGTTTCTAAATGCGAACGCTCCGGGCCCGGGTGGTTCGATCACTTTGTCTACGAATGGCGCGGATATTACGGTCAACGGAACAATTGAAGCCGATCGCGGCACGGTCGATATCGAGCCCGCTGGAAGTAACGGTCAGATCAATATCTCAGCCGCCCAAATCAGCGCGGACATCGTTAAGATTGGGGCACTTGGGACCAATGGCACTCTTACTATTGGCGGCGGAATGATTTCCGCCAATACGTTGATGAAACTTTACGCTACCGGCAGCAATGGCACGATCGACTTTACCGCGAACGTCACTCTCACCTGCAAAGCCGCGGCGATAATCCTTGCAGCAAACACGGTAACAATCAACGACAACGTGGTTGTGACGATTGCAGGTGCCATGCCGGCGTCGGTCTATACCAATATCGCCAATTACACCGGGTCGGGAGGTAACGGAAGCACGACCGGAGTGTTCGCTGGCGCGGGTGCCACTACCCAGGCTCTTTCACAAGCACCGCCGTTTAATCCCGCATCCTCGTCCGCCAGCAGCACAGCGAAGCAGCAATCTCAATCTGCTTCCAAATCGCAGGTTTCTTTGGCAGGCAGCGCCGGTAAGGAAAAGAGTAGCCACCTCACCAGCGGCAAGACGACCGCTGTTGCAATGAACGTCACTGACAGTGGGCAACTGCTTTCTTTGCTCGATGCCGCTGCCCCCGGTCCTGGCGGGAAGGTCACGGTTCCGGCTCCGAAGAGCACGAGTAATTCGAGAAATTCCATCAATGCCGGTAGTCGCGTGAAATCCGATCGGGGTGCGGTGGATATCCAGGGCGGCGTCAAAAAACCGGTGCTGCTCTCGAGCGCGCCGAGTTTTCACCGAGCAGCGTTCTGACCGAGGTCCCGAGTCTGGTACTCAAACAGGTAATCCATTTAGGCGTCGTCACCATCAGACGACGCCGAGCGGGAGACATTTTCAGCTTCCACCGCGTAAAAGCTTGACCTGGGAGGCGATGAACCACCATAACTGTCGCCCCGCCAGATGCCTTTTAAAGTTCAAGCGCTCTTAAGGATTCGCGCCACTTCGGCGACGCGGCCGCCTGCCGCGCCCCACTCCAGCTTCAACCGATTCAGCTGCATCGGGACCCATATCAGATCCGGTGCAATAGCAAGACATGATCGTTTCGCTGCCAATGAAATCATAACGAGTATGAAAAGATTGTTTGGAAAATCCGCTGGAAGCAGATCCATCGCGCTGCTTTGTGTTTTTGTATTTTTCCTCGTCGTGCGGTCCTCGGGGAATGCGGCGGAATTAAAAAAAGCGCGCGTCTCGCAAGTAATTCAGGACGTGCGACTGCTTGGATCAAATGCCGCGCCGCGTCCCGCCGCAGTGAACGATAGCATCGGTGAAGGGACGGCGGTGCGAACCGGGACGGCATCGCGTGCCGAGTTGACCTTTGCCGATCTGACCATCACCCGGTTGGGCGAGAACACGGTCTTCAGTTTTAGCGCAGGAACTCGTGAGCTGAATCTTTCGAGCGGTGCCGTTCTTGTGGAAGTGCCGCCGAAGGGAGCCGCCGTCAAAATCAAGACACCCGCTGTCACCGCGGCCATTTCGGGCGGGACTGCTCTCTTTAGTAAGGGTCCGCCCGCAAAATTCATGGTGCTGGAAGGGACCGGTACCTTTTATCCGACTGGCCACCCCGAGGAAGCAGTGACTCTCCACGGAGGGGAAATGGTGATGATGACGGCAAACGGCCACATCACTCAGTCCACAAAATTTAATGTTCAACTGGTTCTTAGCACGTCGCATCTGATCGTCGATTTTCCTGAGCTCACGAACCTGCCGTTGATTTTGGACGTGATGAATCAGCAGCTGGCGGCTCAGTCAACCGCAAGCTCGAGCCCGCCGCCGAAGAACATCATTGACATAATCTCTCAAAATACCACGGCGAACCCGGCCGTTGTAACCTTCACGGCAACACCTGCGCCAACAGGCACGCCGAGCGAATTCGGATCGCCGCCAACGATTTCCACGCCTGACCCGTACGTCATTAATTCAGGAACCAGCATCGTGACCGATCTATCGATCACGACCAACGGCGTCACCAATTTCGGGACGTTCTATCACGGTACTGCTCTGGATGGAACACCGAGCCAATTTTTGTTCGGCCAAGCGCCGACGTCGTTTGATCAAATGGTGTTTAGCGGAGCGCAGAATAATCTTCCGATCGCGGTATTTAAATTTGCTGACCTGGAGTTGGCCGGTGATCCGACGATCACGGTTCCTAGTGGTGGCGCAACTAATCTCGCTCTGGTCAGCGTTGGCACCATCACCTCCGGCGCGCCCGGAGGAACATTGACGTTCGCCGGCATCCAGCGGCTGGATTTCATCACTCAAAACGGCTCGATCAATCTCGGATCGGAGATTGCTTTTTCCGGCATCGATCACCTGACTTTTTATGCGCGCGGATCTGGTTCGAACTTAACTTTGGCCAGCCCGATTTCAGGCGGCAGCGTCGTCCATTTGTACTCCGGGGGGACGGTTCAGGTAAACGGAAGCGTCACTGTGAGCGATACATTCTCGTCCCTGTCTGGAGGAGATTTCCTGGCTGGTACCGGGCCAATCACAGCGACTAACATCAACATCCAGTCGCTCAACAACATTAATATTAACGCAAGCCAATTCCCGAATCCGACAGATAACACCGGTTCCGTTGCGTTGAACGCGACGAACACCTTGAACCTGAACCTCGACCGCGGCGGAGGTTTCGGCTGGTCGTCGCTCGATGCATCCGGAGGTACAATCAACATCACTGGGGAAAATTCGTTCGACTTTAGTAATGCCACCGGCGGAGTGATTTTTGCTGCCGGCACAGGTGGAATCAATGCATCCAATATTAACTTTGTTGGATCCAATCTGACTTTGACATCGGGCGGCAACATCAGTGTTGGCAGCTTCGAATCACCCTCCAATGGTCATGGGGGCAACATCGCCGGGGGAACGATTTCCGCAGCCGGCGCGGTCAATGCGACGGGCAATATCACGAATGTAAGCGATCTGACGGCGGGAACCAGCGTCTCAATCGGCGGCGACGTGGGGGCAAGCAACATTACTGCGGGCACAACGATCAATGTTGGCGGGCAACTGTTCGCCGATGATGTCACTGCCGGGGGTAATATCACGGCGAACGGAGTGGGCGTGATAACGATCAACGCACCGACGTCCGTCTTGACCGCTGGATCGGGAGGGATCTTTGCCGAGGTGACTGATGCTGGCGCCGGACTGCAGAACACATTCAATATCGATTCGATCATCTCGCCCGCGGGTATTGATTTCAGCGGCAACCAGTTCAACGGAATCAACGGCCTTTCCTCCGGCGGACTGCTTACGATCAATGCCAGGACGATCACTTTCGACTCGGAGGTTGGAGTCGGGAACACCGATTTCAACGGCGCTGATTCCGGTGCATTTGGCAGCGGTAATCCTGCAGAAGGAGGCGACGGCGGCACCTTAATTGTTAACACTACCGGCGACATCATAGTCAGTGGCGCGAACATTACGGCGACGACAGGATTGAATTCCGGCAGTGGCGTGTTTAGCGGAGCGGGTGGAAACGTGACCCTCGACTCATCGGGCGGCAGCGTCACGGTCGATCAGAGGATTGAGGTGTCCTCTGATGATCCGAGTGCTCCGCGGCAAAGCGCGAGCGGTGGAAATATTACGTTGCACACTGACCTGACCACCGGGCCGGGTATCACGATTGGTCAAACCGCTTCGTTGCTCTCGCTCCTCGACGCGAGCGCGCCTGGACCGGGAGGCTCCATCACGCTTTCGACCTTCGGCGCCGATATTAACATTTTGGGCGGAACGATCGAAGCGGATCGCGGCACGATAACAATCTCCCAGGGCGATCCGGTAAATCAGACACCAATGATCAATATCGACGGCGCGACGTTGACGAGTGAAATCTTGAGCATTTCGGGGGCGGGCGACGTGAACATTGGCGTCAATTCTCCGGTGACATTGAACGTCGTGACGCTGTCCATTTCGGCGACCGACAATTTGAACTGGAGCGGCGGCACTCTTAGCGCAACCGCGACCAATTCCGACGGCGACGTCAATATCTTCGCTGGAAATCAAATTTCTATTACCAATGCCTTGGAGATTGATCGGAAATTCGGCGGCAGTCCCACGGGTCTTAATGTTTCCTTCACCGCGGGCAACAACTTCGTGGCGGCGAACGGCCTGACTGTCATGGTCGATAATTCGATCACTGGCAATCTGAGCGCCGGGGCGAATATCGCGCTGACCAGCGGCGGCGGTATAACGACCAACGCCGGTGGCCTTTCGTTTACGCTCCAAAACACCGGCGGAAGCATAGGCGCTGGCGGCAACATCACAGTTTCAGCTGCGGGCGCCCTGTCTACTCAGGCGCTTAGTTTAGTACTGCAGAATTACGATGAGAGTGCCAATCCCGCCGGCCACATCGGCACCGGCGGAAATATAGCCGTCACTACGGGTGGAGATCTCACCGCGAATTCAGTTGATTTATTCATCGGTAATCGTGGCGGCGGCACAATCGGTTCCGGCGGAAATCTAACGCTCAACGTAAACGGCGCTCTCACCACCACCGGTGATGCGGGATTCATAATCGAAACAAGATTCGACAACAGCGCCAACGGCTCGAGCGTTGGCTCCAGTATCGGTTCGAGCGTGACCCTCCAGGTGAGCGCCGCCAGCGTCAACGTCGGGGGCTCGCTGAGCGGCACCTTTTTTAACGCCGGTTCGCCTGCCAGTGGTATCAGCAACGTAGGGAGCACTATCAATGGCAACGTTACTTACGAGTGGAATGTCTCCGGTGCGATGACCATTGGGGGCGCCGCCCCATTCTTTTTGCTAAACGACGGCGGTTCCAACATTTTCAGCCCCATCAGTGGAACGATCCATGGCAATGCCCTTCTTCAAGTCACGGCTGGAAGCCTTACTGCAAGCGGCTTCGTCGATGCGTTCAGCAATGTTTACCCGGCCATAGACGCGGAGATTAACAACAGGAATGGCGGAGTAATCGATGGTAATGCGACGATAAACTTCAACGTTACAGGGGACATCACTGCCAATAACGGTGCTAATGCTCCCGGCGATGCATTCTTCCTAATTAGGAATCAGCAAAACGCCTCGGGAACGGCGGGTGGATCGATTGGCGGCGCCGCCATGCTGAGCATTAGCGCTGCCGATGTGTCGGTTGCAGGTGATTTTGACGCAGAGATCCAAAACCAGCGCGGTGCCAGTGCGCCGGGGCCGAGCGGTGGCTCCATCGGAACCGATGCTACCCTGAGCGTCACTGCGACTAGTCTGTCGGTGGGCGGGGAACTCGACGCCGTGATCAACAACCAGAACAACGGAAGCGGCAGCGGCACCGGCGGAAGCATTCAGGGGAATGCCGCGATAAATATAACCTTATCGGGTGGTCTCACGACTACCGGTAGCGATTCCAATAGCAGCGGCGTCCCTGGTGACGCGAACTTTGTAATCCTCAACGCAAACCTCGTTGGTGGGTCAGGTGGTTTTATCGGATCGGACGCCACGATCAATGTAAATGCAGCGAGCATTTCCACCAGCGGTAGCTTCGACGGCGAAATTGATAATAACGGCGGCACCATTGGAGGCAGGGCGAATGTAGGCCTCGACGTTAGCGGTGACGTGACTGTGTCTGGCGCGAACGGAATCACATTACAAATTTTGAATGAAGGTGGCTCGATTGGTGGCGGGATGCCCGGCGACGGCGTTTCCTATACCGTCGGAGGAACGACCAGCACACCGAGTTTGGCCCTCTACGTCGACAACTCCAATCGCGGCGTGATCAACGCCGGTGGCAGCGCGATCCTGAATACAACCGGTCCGGTGATGCTTAATGGCCCGCTAGGTATGGAAGTCGACAATTTTAATGGCGGATCAATCACTAATGGCGCCAATGTAACAGCTCATTTTGTTGGTGATGTTACTGATACCGTCGGACAATTTCACAGTCTGAACTTCTTTGTCTTAAACGGCGCCGGATTTTTCAGCTCAGACGTCACAGGTGGCACTATTGGGACAGGCGGTAATATCAACGTCACATTTGATGGAAACGCCGAGACGACGCCCACTTCGACTACAGGTTCGTTTGCCGCGGTAATTGCAAATGGCGGCGGCGTCATCGGAACGGGCGGAAATATCTCCTTAACAGTTGGAGGGAACGTCGTAGCTGGCGGTCAAGGGTTTAACGTCGACATTGAAAATCAGGCCGGCCAGATCACCAATGGAGGCAATGTTACAGTCCAAGTCGCGGGCGACGTCACCTCCACAACCGGAGCCTTTTTCGGAATTCTGAACAACGGTGGATCAATCGGTGACAGTGTCACGGTCCAGATTGGCACGACTGGGAATATCACAGCAGACTCGCTAACTGTTTTAATCGACAACACGGGCGGCAGCATTGGCGGCGACGCTACCATTAACATGAACGTTGGCGGCACGGCCACGGTTACGAACAACGCGACAGTTCAGATTCTTGGTAATGACCCGGCAGGATCAGCAGCGATCAATTTCAACGGCGGCAGTTACACTGTCGGTGGAACCTTCCTGAGCACTATTGATGGGAACGGAGCCATTAAGTTTGCCAATGCCAATATCAGCGCCGATACGATCAAGGCTGCTGTGTTTGGTTCCAACGGCACGCTGATGATCAGCGGCGGCACTCTCTCTGCCAATACGTTGATGAAGCTTTACGCCACCGGCAGCAGTGGCACGATCGACTTTACCGCGAACGTCACTCTCACCTGCAAAGCCGCGGCGCTAATCCTGGCCGCAAACACCATAACAATTAATGATAACGTGGTGGTGACGATCGCCGGCAGCTTCCAAGCCTCCGTCTACGCTAATATTGCCAATTATTCTGGTTCGGGTGGGAATGGCACCACCACCGGAACGTTTGCCGGTGCCGGTGCCAGTAATCCACAATCACTCGGAAATGCGCCGCCGTTCAGCGCTTCGGCTACTTCCGCTACGAAAAGCTCGGCAAGCGGGAGCACAACCGTTGCATCGGCGACGGCAAGCTCGAGTACCAAGAGTCAAAGTTCGTCCGGCACGCATGTCGCGTCATCAAGCAACGTTAACGCCGCATCCGGTGGTGCCCGGCAATCTCCGTCTCAAAGCGACGTTTCATTGGCGGCTGCACGTAAGGCAACCAGCGGGAAGGCGACGACGAGCAGCACGATCAATCTCAGCAACTCGGCGGAGTTGCTTTCGTTGCTCGATGCCGCTGCCCCTGGTCCTAGCGGGAAGGTCACGGTTCGGGCTTCGAAGAGCACGAGCAATTCGAGAAATTCCAGCCGGATCAACGCTGGTAGTCGCGTGAAATCAGATCGGGCGGATATCCAGGGCGGCGTCAAAAAACCGGTGCTGCTCTCGAGCGCGCCGAGTTTCCACCGAGCAGCGTTCTGATCGCAAAATAGAAAACCCTGCTTGACGTAACAAACTCAGAACCTCACAAGGAAACACGAAGAAAAAGATTACGCATGAGAAATAGGCATCGTTACTTCTCACTCCAGCTAGATTTCGTTATCGCCTTGTTCGGAGCCTTCATCTTTCTAATCGTAGGAAGCAAAGGCGTCGGGCAGACCGTTCAGCTCGATCGAGCGCAATTGCAGCAGCAGACTCAGCCATCTCCATTTGGCCCAGGCGTTTCGCCGGAGGGCACAACGGGCAATCAGGCGGTCTCGACTCCGAACGACGCGGACTTGGGCGAGCAGGAAGTCCTGAAACGTGCCGAACGCTATGAACCTTTCTCAGCCACACTGTCGTCGCCGATTTTTTACACGTCGAATGTGGCGCTGACGAACAGCGGAGTAGTAAGCGACCTTGTCGTGGCGCCCTCGGCGGGTGTTTTCTACCAGCCGCGGATCACAAAGACGCTCTACGGGCTGGTCGATGTTCGGCAGCAGTTTTTTTATTACAACACATATCATAGCTTCGACTTTGGCAGCATGGATGTGGAAGCCGGGTTGAATTATTTTCTGCCCCAGTTTCACAATTTGACTTTGCACGGGGAATATGATTTCAACCGGCTGACTTCTTCCGACCGCATTCTCGACGAATTTTTCGAGAACCACTCGATCATTCTCAGCGCCGACCTGCCGTTTCATCTCGGCCGCGCCCAGCAGGTTTCGTTAGGCGCCGATACGAACATCAGCATCGCGGCCGATCATCAGTCGCCCCGCAGGAATGATTATGAGGCCTATGTCGGTTACTCGGTGCATCTGACGCGCGCGCTCTCGATCGACGCGGCGGGTCGCGTGACCGTGCGCGATTACCATCAAAACGGTCGCACGGACGTGAGCGAGATTTTCTCCCTCTCGGCCACCTACCGGCTGACCGACTGGTGGACGGTGAGCGCGATCAGCTCGTTCGCAAACAGCGATTCGAATCAGGACGTTTTTGACTACTCCGTGGCAAATGCTGGCGGTGCGATCTCGCTGGGGGTGAAGTTTTAGGCGGAGCTGACAACTACGGGCCACATGGCCGATGTTCTTACCAACATTGCAAATTACACGGGCTTCGGCGGAAACGGACCGACCGCCGGCACATTTGCTGGCTTAGGCGGAAACCCGCCACGACCTTTGGCCAACGCGTCCGCGCTCGGTCCACCGGCCTCGTCTTAGATCAACCTTGGATTACGATGATGACGTACAGTAAGAAATCGCTTCAAATTTATATAGTGACGGGTTTTTCCGGGTTCGCTCTCATCATCGGGCTAACGAAATTCGCAATCGCGGCCGAGAAGAAGGAGGCCCGGGTCACGCAAGTGATTCGCGACGTGCGCCTGCTTGCTTCCAACGCCGCGCCGCGTCCCGCTGCACTGAACGAGAGCGTCCGAGAGGGTACCACGGTGCGAACGGGCGATGAGTCGCGCGCTGAACTTACTTTTGCGGATCAAACGCTCGCCCGCCTCGGTGCTAACACTGTTTTCGGTTTTAATGAAGGAGCTCGAACCTATAATTTGGGAAGTGGCGCCATTTTAATGTCCGCCCCGAGAGGATCCGGTGCCGTAAAAATCACTACCTCAGCTGCCACCGTTGCGATCATGGGTTTCACTGCGATCTATGAGTTTCACGCTAACACTTGGAGCAAGTTCATCGTCCTCCATGGTGACGGAACAATTGCATTCAAAAATATTTCGGCCGCTCCCTGTCGTTTGCACACCGGCCAGATGGTGATATGGGCGCCACATCCGACCAGATGTCCCGAAGTGCTAAACGTCGATCTGTCGAAGGTGCTTCAGGGAAAATTGGTCAAAGGGTTTAACCGGCCGTTGCCGGAGCTCGATCTCATTTTGGCCGATATAGAAAATCAACAGACCTCGCCGCCGAGCAGTGGCCTGATCGATCCGACAAGTCAGGACACGATCGATCAAAGCATAAACGCGCATCCGACCCCGCCTCCTTCTCGTCCGACACTCACACCGCCACCTCGCGTGAGAACAGCTCCCACGAGCCAGCGACCATAACTAAGCCAACGGTAGCCGCGAGGGCTGTTATTCCTTTCGGCAAATCAGGCATTCCGAAAATCGGAATGCCATGGCCGTGTCGGGCGACATTAGGTCACCAATTTTGCCACACGAGCATGCCTTAATTCAATCGTTAGGCGGCGGAATGGTCAAGCTCTGCCCGACTTTCAAGTTGTCCGGATCATCGATCTTATTCTCATTTGCCTCGAGAATCTCCCTCCAGCGTTTCGACGTCTTGTAAAACTTCCGCGAGATCGATCGAAGCGTGTCACCCTCTTTCACCGTGTAGGAGTGAGCACCGGTCTTCTTTGAATCCGCTTTTTCGCTTTCAGTATCGCGCGATTGAGACTTGCCTGCGGCGGCGCGCGATTTCGATGACCGTTCGTCGAGCTGCTTGCGCAAATTAAGATTTTCATTCCGCAAACGGGTCGCCTCCGCCCGGGTGACGACCGAGTCGCCCGACAAACTCGTAGCCAGCGCAATCTCGTCGCGTTTCATGAAATCCTTAACGTCCGCCGCATGGGCGCCGTTCGGGTTAAGCGTGAGGTAACGTTTGAAATGATGCAGCGCATGCAGCGGGTCGTTCATCTTATCGTCGTAAAGCAACGCCAGTTTGAAATGGACTTCGGCTGATTGCGGCGTGCCATCGAGGGCCGCTTCATAAAGGTTGATCGCCCACAGATAATCGCCCTGTGCCGCCTTCCAATCCGCTTCTTTGACCAGCTGGGCATTGCGTGACGTGACCATCCGATCGCAACCGACGAGCAAAAGCGCGCACAAGATCGAGATGGAGATGCGAAAGCCATTCATTGAGTGAGTTAGCGACTGAGAGAGTTAACGATTTGACTTCGCCGTCGCAAGTGAGCTGGAGAAAATTTTCACGAGCTGGCTGCATTCGGCGTGATCGAAACCGCGAATCGCTTCGTTCGATCTTGTAATTTTCGAATCTCGTCCAGCTTGCTCATTCGGGAGCTATATTCGTTAATTCGTTGAATCACTGATTCGCTCAATCGCTAAATGAGATCGTTCCTTTTCCTGACTGGCGCGCTTTGCGTTCCCTTCATGTCGATCCATGCGAACCTCTCGGTTGGACAAATTTATCCAATCAGTTTCGTCGATGTCGATGGAAACAGACTTTCCACGGCGGACGGTCGAGTCATGGTTGTCGTTTTAACCACGACCGCGGACGTGCCAAAAGCGAAAATCGTCGGCGACCGCGTCCCGGATTATTGTCTTGGCAATCCTCATTATCGAATGATCACTGTCGTGAACTTTCTAAAGAAGCGGAGCTCGGCCACTCGCGCAATCTTTCGGGCCTGGATCCGCCACCGGCTCGACACCGAGGCACGGCGGCTTCAAACTCGCTACGCCGCGAGGAAGATTACGCACGATCCGCGGCAGGACGTTTTCGCGGTCCCTGATTTTGACGGTCAGTTGGTCCGACAGTTCGGCGTTCCATTTGAAGCCGCGGATTTTCGAGTCTTCGTGTTCGGTCGAAAGGGCGAATTGTTGCGAGAGTGGAGAGGGGTGCCGACTGCCAAGGAGTTGGCCGCGGTAGTGAAGTAAGCTCAATACTTCTGCACCGCCGGATCGACCTCGTCCGACCAGCGGGCGATTCCGCCTTCGAGATTAAAAACGTTGGCAAAGCCCGCTCGGCGCAACAGCTCTACAGCCTGCGCACTGCGCATACCGGTATGGCAGTGCACAACTGTGTACCGGCCATGATCAAGTTCATTCAGCCGATCCGGCAATTCTCTCAGTGGAATCAACTGCGCACTTTCGATCTTTGCGATCTCACTTTCAAAAGGTTCGCGGACGTCGATTAACTGGATTGGATATCGCGAATCAAGTCTTCGCTTCAATTCCTGCACGGAGATCGCGGGGAGATCCGTCGCAATTCCGCAAAATTGTTCGTAGTCGATTGGTTCCGTAATGGTCGGCGACTCGCCACAGACGGGACATTGCGGATCGCGCCGCAGATTGAACTCGCGAAACTTCATCTTTAGCGCATCGAAATGGAGAAGCCGCCCCACTAGCGGCTCACCGATGCCGAGGATCAGCTTGACTGTCTCGATCGCTTGCACCATGCCGATAATGCCTGGGAGGACGCCGAGCACGCCGGCCTCGGCACAATTCGGAACCGTTCCAGGCTCCGGCGGATGCGGGAACAAACAGCGGTAGCACGGTCCGCCCAAATGCGGCGCGAAGACCGTGGTTTGACCGTCGAATCGAAAAACCGAGCCATAAACATTTGGCTTGCGCGCAAAAACGCAGACGTCGTTCGACAAATAGCGGGTCGGAAAATTGTCCGATCCATCAACCACGATGTCGTAACTCGCGACCAGCTCGACAGCATTCTCGCTGGTGAATCGGCAATCGTGAAGCCTGACGTCGATGTTCGGGTTGGCGTCGCGCAATCGGTCGCGCGCCGATTCTAATTTTTTGCGGCCGACGTCCTTCGTTCCGTGCAAAATTTGCCGCTGCAGGTTGGAAAGATCGACGTCGTCAAAATCGACAAGCCCGATTTTGCCGACGCCGGCTGCGGCGAGGTAAAGCGCGGCCGGCGAACCGAGTCCACCGGCGCCGATGCATAAGACTTGCGCGCCGCATAACCGACGCTGTCCCTCCGGGCCTACTTCCGGCATCATGAGATGCCGCGAATAACGAAGACGTTCTTCGTCAGTCATCATGATTTTACCAAGTCCCAATTTATTCCAACGATGCGCTGGTTTTCGAGTCGCTTCAACGATTTCGGAAAGACCAGATAGCTTGCGCTTTGGCGCTCCTTGAATCCGACGACGCCGAACTCCCTGCCGGTTTCACCCTTCTGAATCGTCATCACGCGATCATTTTTGATTTTCGATTGAAGATGCCGATCTTGCGCCGGTTTTTGCCAGAGAATGTATACCTCGGGCTGGCCGCACTTCGCCGCCACTTCCGCAAAGCGCGCGGTTTTGACTTTGAGAAGTTTCACAAAAAAAGTCCGCCAGAGAACTACGGCAAGGAGGATCAAACTACCGTTGCTGCATTCCTGCCCTGGCGGGGTTCGTCAGTCCTCAATCCATAGCCCCTGACGGAGGCGAAAATTTCGCTTCAAGATCGACAATGCGCAATGGCGTTTTGAAACGGGTCCCACCGCCGTTCACGATCCTAGCCCGGCCATGGCGAAGGCATCGCGCAGCGATGCGAATTAACCGAACGGCAGGTTTGCTTTGATCCGTGCGACGTCCGTTCCATGGACAAGCGCCGCCTTGCCCAGGTGCCTTTTGCGTTTTGCGCTCTTGGCGGAGAGCAAATGACGCCGCGACGATTGAGAGCGCAGAACTTTGCCGCGGGCAGTGATCTTGAATCGTTTTCTCACTGCTTTCTTGGTTTTGCTGCGGGCGATCGCTTTCGGCATAAGGCGCGAAAGATAGAGCAAGCTGCGTTGCTGACAACTGCTTTCCAATTGGATGTTGGCCGTTGAGCGTAGGGCGTTTGCTGGAACATTCTCGTATGGAGGACATCTCAAGAGAACCGCCGCAAGTCGTCATTGTCGGTGCCGGGTTTGGCGGACTCGAGGCTGCCAAGAGGCTGGCAGGCGAAAACGTGCGGGTCACTGTGATAGACCGGACGAATTATCATCTCTTTCAGCCGCTGCTGTATCAGGTCGCGACGGCGGCGCTTTCCCCGGCCGACATTGCCGCTCCAGTCCGCGCGATTTTGAGCAAATGCAAGAACACGGAGGTGATCCTTGCCGAAGTGCAATCGATCGATGCCGACGCAAAGAAAGTGAAAATGGTCGACGGTGAGCTTGGCTACGATTTTTTGATTCTCGCAACGGGCGCGCGGCATTCTTATTTTGGGCACCCAGAATGGGAAAAATTAGCGCCCGGGCTCAAGAGCCTGGAAGACGCGGTCGAAATTCGCCGCCGCATTCTCATAGCGTTTGAACAGGCGGAAAAAATTGCGGATGAAACGGCGCGCAAGGCTGCAATGACTTTTGTGATTGTCGGTGGCGGGCCGACCGGCGTGGAGATGGCGGGGGCTATCGCCGAGATCGCGCGTTACACTTTAGCGAGGGATTTTCGCCACATCGATCCATCGACTGCGCGTATCATTCTCATCGAAAGCGAGCCGCGCGTGCTATCCGCTTTCCCGGAAGATTTGCAGATCAGTGCCATGAAACAGCTTGTTGATCTTGGCGTAGAAGTGCGCACCGGGGTGTACGCGACAAATCTCAGCGAAGCCGGTCTCTACGTGGGCGATGAATTTATTCCGTGTCGTGTGAAAATCTGGGCGGCAGGAAATAACGCCTCCTTTGTCGGCAAAACGCTAGGCATCCCGATCGATCGAGTTGGTCGCGTTTTGGTCAACAATGACCTTACGATCCCGGGTCATCCTGAAATCCAGGTAATTGGCGATCTGGCGAACTTTTCGCATCAAAGCGGTGAGCCCCTCCCGGGCGTATCGCCTGTCGCGATGCAACAGGGCCGGCATGCTGCGCGCAACGTTTTGGCGATGATCGAGGGTCTGAGGCCGCAGCGATTTTACTATTGGAATAAAGGCAGCATGGCCACGATCGGTCGCCATAAAGCGGTGGCGGATTTGAATTTTGTCCACTTCAGCGGACTTCCAGCCTGGCTCGCGTGGCTGTTCGTGCACATTATTTTTCTGGTTGGTTTCCGCAATCGCCTAGCTGTGCTTTTTCAATGGGCCTGGGCTTACTTCACCTTTAACAAAGGCGCGCGGCTGATTACCCGCAACTTCCAATCGGAACAGAGACCGCCGGCTTGAAGACAATTGAGTGATTGAGAGAGTAAGCCATTGAGTAAATGGGCAATGAATGAACTCGAACAAGCTCAGCAATTGCAAAGACGAACTCAGCGCTTATTCGCTTCTCAAAGCGCTCGACGCCGGCCGGCAAGCATCATGAAGTCCGGTGGAAATCGCGAGGTTCCGACCATTAAAGTTCGCAATTTGCAGCGAATCGTTCTCGTCGATGTTGTGGAGCTTGAAAAGCTCGCTGCGCGGTCTCTACGACTTTGCCTCAAAATTCGCCCCAGCAAAGGAACGGATTTAACGAAGCTGCGTCAGGTTTCCGTTTTGGTTGTTTCGGACCGCCGGATGGCATCGCTACATCGGCAATTCCTGAATGAGCCTGGGCCAACCGACGTAATAACTTTTCGACACGGGGAAATCTTCATCGGCGCAGAGACGGCTCGGCTTCAGGCTCGACAATTCGGAAACTCGCTTACGCAGGAACTGGGCTTGTACGTCGTGCACGGCCTCCTCCACTTGCACGGCTTTAATGATCGAACCGAACGCGAGGTGCGAAAAATGAAGGCGACTCAGCGGAGAATTCTCGCGCGCGCAGGAGGTTTGAACTGAACCCGCTGTGTGTTAGCGTTTTAGTATGAGCTGGGAGCCACGTTGGGACGGGGTGGCGGTGGCACAAAACGACCGATCGATGAGTTCGGTGCGGGTTTTGGATGAGAAAGCTGCTCCTTCTACGGTCGAAGCTCCTGGGCTTGAAAAGGAAACGCGCGGCGAAGCGGAGCTGGATCTACCGTGGCAAGTGGTGGTGCACAATGATCCGGTCAATCTTATGACTTACGTGACAATGGTTTTCCAACGCGTGTTCGGTTATCCGCGCGAAAAAGCGGAGCATCACATGCTGGAAGTACATCAGAAAGGCCGCTCGATTTTGTGGAGTGGGATGCGGGAACGAGCCGAGCTTTACGTGCAGCAACTCCATGGCTATCTCCTCCTCGCTACCTTGGAGAAGATTAATTGATATGGAAATCTGCCGCCGCGGGGACGACTTGGAGATTTTTGATCTTGATCCGTTCCTGGCCGAGCTCCTGAGGCAAATTCCCGCCAGCGCCAATCCCGAAGGCGCGTCAGTGGCGGAGCAACGATTATTTAGCGCGCCGGCCGACGCCAGCGAAAAGGGGATTTGCGCGGAGTGGAAGGTTTATGTTGAGCCCGAATTGCGCCGTCTTTTTCAGAGCGCGACTGAAACGGTGGCGGCGGATTTGGCGCAGTTGAACGGAAAGGAGCAGGTCGCCGCCAATTGCACGCTGCGGATTCCGGCGAAGCACGCCGATGCCTGGCTAAACGCGCTCAATCAGGCCAGGCTGGTAATTGCCGCCAAATATGATTTCTCCGACCACGAATTGAGCGATCACTATCGTTCCCCAATCGGGTCGCGACGCGACCTTGGTCTATTCCAGGTTAACTTCTACGGGTTTCTCCAGGAATTTATTTTGCGCGAACTTGAAGTCAGTTAGGTCTATCGCTCGGGAGCCGGTACCGGCTTGAAGCAAAATTTCTCTAGGCCCGGTACCACCATTCCGTCCGAAGGGAACCGGATCCCGTCAGAACGAGATCCATTCCCTCACGTCGTCAGGCGCGATATATGAAAGATCTTCAAAGCGCGCTAGGTCGGCTGCTCGCCGAATCACTTGGCCCGCTTTTCGCGCACCATCGACATAAGGCGGTCTTTGATGGCAGCAGCTGACTTTGTGGGTTTGAGGCTTAGCGCGAAGGCTTCGTGTAATCCATAACATTCGTTGACGAAATCATCGCCCTTCGTTCCGAAACTCTTCCGGGCCGCCTCAAACCTTTCCAGCTCTTCGGGTTCGAGAGCGCCGATTACGTAGAGTCGCGCCTGGTTCTGGAATTCTTCAAAGCTCATCTCTCAACTCTTTCAAGCCGTCGTAAATTTTTTTTAAACCTAATTCTAGGCGGGTTTTTACCGTCCCTAAGGGTATATTCGTATTTGCTGCGATTTCGCGCTGGCTCATACCCTGAAAAAATGCAAGCTCGATGGCCTGCTGCTGCGCTTGAGGAAGGGAATTGATCACCTTCGCCATGAGCGCACGGATGTCGCCCGAGCGAATTTCCTTCTCCGTGACATTTTGGACCCACGCGTCCGGTTGCTGCTCGGTTTCGGTTTGGAAACGCTCGCCTGCGCGCAGGTAAGCCTGCTTTTTGCGCAACGCATCAATCGCGCGCCGCCGTGTCAGTGTGACCATCCAGCCGAGCGGTCTTCCCTTATCGATGGAATAATTCTTTGCGTGCTTCCAAATTTCCATAAAAACTTCCTGAAGAAGGTCGTCGGCCTCGGTCTCATTGTGAATAATGCGTATGATCAGCGCCTTCAGGATTCCGCTGTAGCGATCGTAAAGTTGCGAAAGCGCGTCCGGGTCCGCTGTCTGGATCGCCCTCATCAGATCGATATCGCTCGGCGAGCCCGGCTCGGGCTCGACCGCGGCCGGGGAAGGAGGCCGGCTCTTTTCTGGCTCGGCATCCGGAGAAGCGCAGCCTTGTATTTCGCCATCGACTGCGGACGCCATTTCCAGGATTTAGTCCGATCTAGCGGGATCGTCCAACGGTTTTGGCGCCGCTCTGGAGCCGGTTCTTCACTCGCAATAAACTTGACCGGGCAACTGCCGCCCAAATACGATTTCTCCAGAAACGCAAGTCGGCGTCCACCGTACGTGCGATGACCGCCAGAGTGGGGGAATGGGTTTCGGGACGGTCGCGTTCCAGCCCAAAAACTTGGAAAAGGAAACTGAAAATGAAATCAATTATCGTATTCCTCGCAATCGCTTCGTTGAGTTGTGTCGCATCAACATTCGCGCAGGAAGAATCGCCATCTCCCGCGACCAAAGAACAACCAGCTTCTGCGACCGTAGAGGAGACGCCTGCTGCAGCGGCGGCTTCGGAAACCAAACCAACCGCAGCATCGGAGGAAAAGGCGGCAGCCGCCTCACCCGCTATGGAAAAGAAAGCGACGAAGCCGGCAGCTACTCCCGAAAAAGCCGCTTCGTCTGCCGCGGCCAAGCCGGCAAAGAAAATGAGCGTTGAGGCCGCGTTGAAGGACAACGAGAACAGATGGGAAACCGCTTATGGCTCCCATGATACGTCCGTCGCCGAATCACTGGTCGCTAGTGACTTCGTCGGTGTTTATTGGGACGGCAAACTGATGAGCAAGTCAGGTAGTATCGCGGAAATGAAGAAGGACAAAGACACCTACAAGTCTGCCGTGAACGAGAAGCTGGCTGTACATAGTTACGGTCCCAACGTGGCTGTCGTCGTCGGGACAGCGCGGGAAAAGGGCACAGGCAAAGACGGCAAAGCGTTCGATCGGACTTTTCGCTTCACCGATACCTGGGTCGAGCGCAACGGCCAGTGGCAATGCGTTGCGAGCCAGGTGATGAAACTTAAAGGGTAAATCTCCGGCGAAACCACCTTGATCTAAAGCGGCCAACGGCAACGCGGGGCCGCTTTTGTCTTGCGAAACCGAGCCCAGTAAATGCCGGATTTGTGGGCCGGATTCTGAAGGCGTGATTGCACGGCGCGATTTGTGCGGCAAAGGTTAACCGCATGGCCGGTAGTAGTGAACCAGTTGTCGATCCGCTTTGGTACAAAGACGCGATTATCTACGAGCTGCACGTCAAAGCGTTCCACGATAGCGACGGAGACGGCATCGGCGATTTTCGCGGGTTGATCGACAAGCTCGATTATTTGCAAGAGCTCGGCGTTACCGCGCTCTGGCTTCTGCCATTTTATCCTTCGCCCATGCGTGATGACGGCTACGACATTGCCGATTATTTCGACGTCAACCCAAACTACGGCACGCTCGACAATTTTCGTGCCTTTCTCAACGCGGCCCATGAGCGCGGGTTGCGCGTCATCACCGAGTTGGTGATCAATCACACCTCGGATCAAAATCCGTGGTTTCAAAAATCGCGGCGCGGCTTGCCTGGCTCGCCCGAGCGGGAATTTTACGTCTGGAGCGACACGCCGGAAAAATATCAGGACGCGCGCATTATTTTTAAAGATTTCGAGACTTCGAACTGGTCGTGGGACCCGGTCGCAAAGGCATATTATTGGCACCGCTTTTATTCGCACCAGCCCGATCTGAATTTCGAAAATTCGGCCGTGCATGAAGCGGTCGAAAGGGTCTGCGATTTTTGGCTGAACATGGGCGTGGATGGTCTTCGGCTGGACGCGATTCCCTATCTCTACGAACGCGAAGGCACGAACTGCGAAAATTTGCCGGAAACGCATGTATATCTGAAGAAACTCCGTGCCCACGTCGATCTAAGATTTCCTGGCCGCATGTTGTTGGCGGAAGCAAACCAGTGGCCCGAAGACGCGGTGGCTTATTTCGGAAATGGCGACGAGTCGCACATGAGTTTTCATTTCCCGCTCATGCCTCGCATGTTCATGTCGCTGCAAATGGAAGACCGTTTTCCGATCATCGACATCCTCGATCAGACGCCGCCCATTCCCGACAACTGCCAGTGGGCCATGTTCCTTCGCAACCATGACGAGCTCACACTGGAGATGGTTACCGACGAGGAGCGCGACTACATGTGGCGGGTTTATGCGAACGATCCACACGCGCGTATCAATCTCGGCATTCGCCGTCGGCTCGCGCCGCTTCTTGCTAACAGCCGCCGCAAGATCGAGTTGCTAAACACACTGCTTTTCTCCATGCCGGGCACGCCGATTCTTTACTATGGCGACGAGATCGGGATGGGCGACAATTTCTACCTCGGCGACCGTAGCGGTTGCCGCACTCCGATGCAGTGGAGCCCGGATCGCAACGCCGGTTTTTCCAAGGCGAACCCGCAGCAACTCTATCTGCCGGTCACGATCGATCCCGAGTATCACTTCGAAGCCATCAATGTTGAGAACCAGCAGAAGAATTTGTCCTCGCTGCTTTGGTGGACGCGTCGCGTGATTGCGATGCGCAAAAACTTCAAGGCGTTCTCACGTGGCTCGCTCGAGTTTCTTTACCCCGATAACGCGAAAGTGCTGGCGTTTCTGCGTCGCTACGAGAACGAAACGATCATTGTGGTTGTGAACCTTTCGCGCTTTGCCCAATCGGTTGAGCTCGGTTTGTCTCGCTTTTCCGGCTGTGTCCCGGTCGAGGTTTTCAGTCGTAATCGGTTTCCAACAATCAAAAAGTCGCCTTATGTCCTGACGCTTAATCCGCATGCGCATTATTGGTTTGTTCTTCAACCGCAGACTGAGCGGCGGCGCCTGGAGAAAAAGCGAGAGGCGCCTACACTGCACGCCTTGCCGAACTTGAACGCATTGCTGGCCGACGGTCAGCGCCTGCGTTTGGAGCGCGAGATTCTTCCCGACTACATCCGGAGTTGTCGATGGTTCGGCGCAAAGTCGCGCACACTCCGCCATATGCGAGTGACCGAACATCCTGCGATGTCCTTGGGACCGGATTCCGCACAAATTTGGTTCGTCGAGGTGAGCTATCTCGATGGTCCCGATGAAACTTATACATTGCCGGTCAAAGTTGCATCCGGCGACGCTGCCCGTGCCATCCTGCAGAATGCGCCACATGCTGTCATCGCCCGCTTTGCCGGTCCGGAGGAAGCCGTTCTTTGCGATGCGGTTTGGGATTCAAAGTTTCGCGGGCAATTATTCGAGTCGATAACGCAGCGGCAAACCGTGAAGGGCCGGAGCGGCGATCTTTTCGGCATCCCGGGCGAAGCGCTTTCGGGCAATTCTTCAATCCCGGCGCTGGCGTCGCACGTGATTGCCGGGGAGCAGAGCAATTCCTCCATGCTTTTCGAGGACAGATTTTTCCTGAAACTTTATCGCAAACTCGAAGATGGCGTGAATCCGGACGCCGAGATCACGCGATTTCTCACCGAGCACAGCAATTTTACCAACGTGCCAGCGTTCCAGGGCGCGATCGAATATCGCCGTGGAAAATCCGAGGCGACGGTCATTTGCCTTCTCCAAGACGCGGTCTTGAGTGAGCGTGACGCCTGGACACTTACGCTCGATTCGGTGGGCCGCTACTACGAACGGGTGCTCGGCCGCAAAGCCGATCTCCAAAATCAAACTGCACCGCCGGGAGCGCTTCTCGAGGAATTGATCGGCGGCATTTATCCTGAGAAGGCGCAATTGCTCGGGAAACGTACTGGCGAATTGCATCGCGCGCTTGCCTCGAACGGAGACAACCCGGCGTTCGCGCCCGAGCCGTTTAGTACGATGGCGCAGCGCTCTGCTTATCAAAGCATGCGCGCATTGTTGCGACGTAATTTCGCCTTACTCCAAAAGAAATTGCAGGATGTGCCGGATCCGCTTCGTGAGGAGGCCAGGGAAGTTCTCGCAGCGGAAAAAGAAATTCTCTCGCGCGAAAAACTCCTCCTCGATCGAAGGGCAAACGCCGCCAAAATTCGCATTCACGGCGACTATCATCTCGGCCAGATTCTCTACACCGGAAAAGATTTCGTTATTCTCGACTTCGAAGGCGAACCCGCGCGCGCTCTCGGCGAGCGCAAACTGAAACGCTCCGCGCTGCGCGATGTCGCCGGGATGATGCGATCGTTCCAATATGCGGCCTACAGCGCGCTGTGGCAGCCGGCCATGCGCAGTGAAGACGTCCCCTTCCTCGAGCGCTGGGCCGACCTCTGGTATCGCCAGATCAGCAGCGTTTTCCTCCAAAGTTATTTGCAGACCACCGCCGACGCCATCTTCGTCCCGCAAAACGCCGAGGACCTCCAAATCCTTCTGGAAGCCTACCTGCTCGACAAAGCCGTTTACGAAATCGGCTACGAACTAAACAACCGCCCCGACTGGGTCGTCATTCCCATCCGCGGCATCAAGCACATTTTGAAGTCGGCCTAATATTTTTTACCACAGATAAACACGGATGAAACACAGATAAGAAGATCAATTTGTTTCTTCGTTTCTGAAAATCTGTGTCAATCTGTAGCCAAGAACAAGATTTTGCGTATCACGACATGTGCAATTAGAAACGACGTATCGGAGGAAACTACAATGAAGCAACATCTCGATAAGATCGACCATGACATTGCAGAGAAGCATCTCTTGAAACATCCGTTTTATCTCGCGTGGACGCGCGGGGAGTTGAGCAGGGGGGCGCTAACGGATTACGCGCGGCAATATTATCAACACGTCGCGGCATTTCCGACGTATCTGTCGGCGGTGCACGCGAATTGCGACGATCAGTCGGCCCGGAAACAACTCCTTTCTAATTTGGTGGACGAAGAAGCCGGCTCGCCGAATCATCCCGAGCTTTGGCTGAAATTCGCTGAAGGCCTCGGCATCGAAGATGTCGCTGTAAGGAACACGGCGAAACAGCCGGAGACGAAGAACTTGATCGATACGTTTCGATCAGTTTGCGGCGAAAGATCGACTGCGGAAGGTCTGGCCGCGCTTTACGCCTACGAGAGCCAGATTCCCGCGATTTGTGAATCGAAGATCGGCGGGTTGAAAAAGTATTACGGCTTTAACGATTCGGAACATTTTAAATATTTCAGTGTGCACATCGAAGCCGACCGCGAACACTCCGCCGCCGAGCGCGAAATGCTCAGCGCGTGCATTGACAATCACAACATCGATAGCGTGCGCGCGTCTGTGCGCCGGGTCCTCGACGCGCTTTGGGAGATGCTTTCTGGCGTTTGCCGTCGTCACGCCATCGCATGCTAAGATAACGGAATGGAGGGCGTCCGCGCTGTCGGCGCCCTAATATTTGGGACACGACGGCGCGTCCCTCCATTTACAGAATCATCTGGGCGTTATGCCTTCGGCAAGGTCGACGTGGAACGTTTGTTTCACCTTCAGACTGCCGAAAGTTAGTTCTGCATTATAATCGCCTGCGGGCAAAAGCCGTTTCGGATCGTCGCCGCCGTACTCGATGCTCACGTCTTTGGTGGGCCGGAGATCCCAATTCAATCGCGTGAAGCCCGGCGCGCCCGGCGCTTTGATGTTCGCAACTGGTTGCCCAGTCGATTTTGTCACCGCGACTTTGATTTCGTCGCCAGTGAATTCTCTCACCCACACGGTGAAGAGCGCTCCTTCGGCCGGATTTTGACCGCGATAAATTCCTTTGCCGTTCGAATCGACAAAGCCCGGCTGCAAATACGCGCCGATGACCGAGCGTACACTGAATAAATGCGCGGGCTTTGCCGCGATCTCCGGCGTGAATTCGCGGAACGGCACGCTGTCATCAAGCACGGCAATGCTCCGACCGTGGGTCGCGATCACGAGATCGCTCGTGCGCGGATGAATTTGAATGTCATCCACCCGCACGGGCGGAACGTCGCCGATCCGGACCCAATGCATGCCTTGATCGAACGACGCGAACAATCCGAAATGCGTTCCAGCGTAAAGCAGCTTGGGATTCACCGGGTCTTCGCGCACGACTTCGACCGGATCGCTCGCCGGAAGGTCGCCGGTAACGTTTTGCCACGTCTTGCCGAGGTCGGCAGTGCGCAGAATCATTGGGCGATCATCGCCAGCGCGATAGGCATTCGTGGCAACATAGGCAACGTTCGCATCAGCATTTCCAGGCTCGATCCGCACAACCCACTGCCCGCGCGCCGGTTCCGGCAAGTTGTTTGTTAGCTCAGTCCACTTGCCGCCTTCGTTTTCTGTGACCCAAAGGCGACCATCGTCCGTGCCAGCCCAGAGCAAATCGGCGCGTTTCGGAGATTCCGAGAGCGAGAACACTACGCCGTAACTTTCCGCACCGCTTCCGGTTGCGTTGGTTCGCGTCGGATCGTTGTGCGTCAGATCCGGACTAATGACGGAATATTTTTCGGCGCGATCGGTCAGACGAAAGACACAGTTGCCGCCTAAATAAATCACGCCCCGTTTATGATGGCTCATGATCAACGGCGAATTCCAATGAAATCGGTATCTCGGCGCGCCTTCGGCAGGCTCAGGACGCAGACGGCGCAGTTCGCCGTTGCGAAGATTGATTCGGTGCACCTCGCCTTGCTGGCTTTCCGCGTAAAACGTGTCGCGATCGTTCGGATCGAAGAGAACATAAAAGCCGTCCCCGCCGGCCAGAGCGGTCCAGCCGCAGTTACGAATGGCTTCCTTGCTTTGGACGCCACTCGGCCCAACCCAGTTCTCGTTGTCCTGAAGTCCGCCGGCGATCCTGAAGTACGGCTTTGAGTCGTCCAGTGAAATTCGGTAAAATTCTCCCGAGGGAATATTGTTGAGATGATGCCAGTTTTTGCCCCCGGCGAAACTTTGGTAAAGGCCGCCGTCAGTTCCCAGTAATACACGCAGGCAAACGGGCGGCTTCGGCGGGTTCTTGTCCTCAGGTTTTGGCGGCTTTGGCGGAGGAGCTGTCCCCGGCTGAATGGTAAATGCGTGGCAGTCGGGATGCACTTTTTCCGATAAATCCTCGCGAAAATTCTTGCCGCCGTCATCCGACACCAGCAGACCGAATTGGAGCAAATAAATGCGCTGATCGTTTGCCGGATCGATCCTAATCTGACTGAAATAAAATGGCCGGGGGTCGATTGCGCTCATCCGCATCCACTTTTCGCCGCCGTCTTCGGACCGGAACACGCCGCCACTTTTGCTGCGCAAATCGGTGAGCTGTCCGGAGCCGCCCTCGAAGCTTTGCACCACCGCCATTACGACTTTCGGATTGCTCGCACTAATCGCGAGGCCGATTCGGCCAGACTGCTCGGGTAAGCCGCCGCTGAGTTTTTTCCAGTTTGTGCCGCCGTTTGTGCTTTTGAAAATCCCGCCGACGTCTTCGCCGCCCACCGCGGCGGGCCCCGACGTGAAACTCCACGGTGTCCGTTGTCGCGCGTAGAGCGCCGCATAAACAGTTTCAGGATTCCTCGGATCGAGAATCACGTCGCCGCACCCGGTCCGCGCGTTCTGCGGCGCAGGCGCTTGCAAAATCAGTTTCCATGTTTTGCCACCGTCGGTCGTTTTGAATAGACCGCGCTCGCCGCCATCGCTCCAAAGATGACCCATTGCCGCGACATATGCGACTTCGGGCTTTCTCGGATCGACAACTATCCGGGCAATCGTGCGGCTATCTTTCAGTCCAACGTTCTGCCAATGTTCACCGCCATCGGTGGAGCGATAAATGCCGTTGCCCCAATCAGACGAATTGCGATCGTTCGCTTCGCCAGTGCCGACCCAAATCACATCCGGATCCGATGGCGCAATCGCAACGGCGCCGATCGAGAGCGCCGGTTGTTTGTCGAAAATGGGGTCGAACGTTACGCCGTTGTCGTTCGTTTTGAAAACGCCGCCGTGCCCGAGGCCGACATAAAAAACAAATGGATTACGCGGATCGATCGCGATATCCGAAACACGGCCGCCCATTACCGCCGGCCCAATGGAACGCGCTTTCAAATTTTTGAAAAGGACGTCACTGAGCGGCGGCGCGGTTGGCGAGGGCGCCGGCGTTACCGAAGAGGAAAGCGGCGGTGTCGTGGCCACAATAGATGCAGTCGGTGAGGCGCCGCCGGCCGACGAAACGCCGGGCGGGGTTTCCTCCTGTGCGGAGGCGAAGGTGGCGACACAAATTGAAACCAGCGAAGCAAAAAATGAAGATCGGGCCATCATAGTCGATCACTTTAACCAAAGCTGCACGCTTGGCGATGCTCGAAATATCGATCTCTTCTAGCGGCGCTCTGTGAGCGCCGCCATTATTAGGCCGGTGGGCATTCGCTTTGGCGGAATCCTACAGCGCGATAAATAGACCGCCGCTACAGTGGCTTTGCGGCGAATTAATCCTGGGTATTGTCCGTGTGGTTATGACTTCACAAGTGTTGGCGGGAAAAATTGGCGTGGTTTTCGGAGTGGCGAACAAGCGCAGTATCGCTTGGGCGATCGCAAAAGCCTGGGCCGGCGCCGGTGCTGGCCTGATTTTCAATTATCAAGGCGAGCGAATAAAGGAAAACGTGGAGGAACTAGTCGGCGAATTTGGAGAACAGACGCCGTTTTTTCCCTGCGACGTCTCGAGCGACGAAGAGATCGGACTTTTCTTTGAAAAAGTGAGAGGTCAAACCGATCATGTCGACCTTATGCTCCATTCACTCGCGTTCGCGCCAAAGGAAGCGCTGGAAGGCGATTTTGTCAGCACGACCCGCGAGGCGTTTCGGACCGCGCATGATATCAGCGCCTATTCGCTCGTGGCGCTGGCGCGTGAAGTGGCACCATTAATGACAAACGGCGGAAGCATTCTCTCAATGACTTATTACGGCTCGGAAAAAGTCGTGCCGCATTACAATGTGATGGGCGCGGCCAAAGCGAGCCTCGAAGCAAGCACACGTTATCTCGCCTACGATCTCGGTCCAAAAAAAATTCGGGTGAACTGTATTTCGGCCGGACCAGTTAACACGCTCGCCGCCCGCGGAATCAGCGGATTCACTCAAATGCTAAAACATTATCAGGAACGCGCGCCGTTGAAACGCAGTTGCGAGACGGCCGAGCTCGGCGCGACGGGCGTCTTTCTGGCGAGCGATGGTGCTGCCGCGATCACCGGTCAAGTGATCTACGTGGACGGTGGCTATCAAATCATGGGGATGTAAGTGATTGCGCGGATTTGGCACGGTTGGACGACGCGACAGAATGCCGGAGCGTATGAGAAGCTCTTGCGCGAAGAAATTCTGCTCGAGATCGCGCGGCGCAACATTCCCGGGTACAAAGGCGGTGAATTGTTCGTCTGTGAGGATGGGGACGAGGTTGAATTCATAACTCTGCTGCGTTTTGATTCGTTGGACGCGGTCAAGACTTTTGCCGGCGAAGATTACGAGAAGCCAGTGATGCATCCGGACGCGCGGCGGCTCGTACGCGCTTCACCCAACAGATCGACGGCATTACCGGCATGTTCCGATAAATTAGTCCGCAGATGCAACTTGCGGATGAATTGCGGAAACTGCTCGGAGCCGACGCAGTCGCGAGCGATCCAGAAACGCTTGCGGCGCACGGCGGAGACAAATGGTTCGCAGCCGAAACGCCTGAAGTCGTCGTCTTCGCTAGATCGACAGCTGATGTTTCGAAGCTGTTGAAATTTGCATCCAGGGAAAAGTTCCGGTCACTGCGCGCGGCGCGGGATTTGGCTACGTCGGCGGATGCGTTCCGGTGCGGAAAGGAATCGCGCTTTCGTTGATGCGAATGAATCGCATCAAGGAAATCAATTTCGCGGATTCGGTCGCAATTGTCGAACCCGGCGTGATCACGGCCGATCTGAAAGCCGGAGCCCGCGCGCAAAAGTTATTTTATCCGCCGGACCCGGCGAGCATGAAGGATTGCAGCATCGGCGGCAACATCGCGACGAACGCGGGCGGCCCCCGTTGTCTGAAATATGGTGTCACCCGCAATTATGTCATCGGCCTTGAAGTCGTATTGGCGAATGGGGAAATGTTGCGAACTGGCGGACGCGTACATAAAAACAAGACCGGATTCGATTTGATCGGACTTTTTGTCGGCTCGGAAGGAATGCTGGGCGTGGTTACCGAAATTACCCTGCGTCTGCTGCCGCTGCCGCCGGAGCGCGCGACTTTGTCGGCCGCATTTGCGAAAATGTCACAAGCTGCCGCAGCGGTGCAGGAAATTTTTGCGCAAGGCTTCCTGCCTTCTTCGCTCGAGATCGCGGATAGTTTTACCCTCGAAGCAGCCCGGAAAGACCTTGGGAAGGCGATCGTTCCGGCGGGGAGCGCGCATTTGCTGGTCGATCTTGATGGGCAGGAGGCGAGCGTGCGGAGCGAAGCAACTGCAATTCGTGAATTACTGGCAAGCAAAAAACCGAACGCCCTCGAAATGGCCACCGGTGAAGTAGAATGCGAAAAGCTTTGGGCGCTGCGCCGTGAGTTTAGCAATTCACTGCGCGCCACCGGCCTGACCAAACTGAACCAGGACGTAGTCGTGCCCCGTAGTCGCATCGTCGATCTTGTCGAGTTTGCCGAAAAGCTTGGAGCGAAACATCGGGTTCCCGATTGCCTGTTTTGGTCATGCCGGCGACGGCAACATTCACGTCAACATTATGGCCGATCGTTACAATCGCGATGCGGCTGTGCGCGGGAAGGTTGAGAGTGCGCTCGACGAGCTTTTCGCGCAGGTGCTGGGGTGGGACGGCGTCATTACCGGCGAACACGGAATCGGTCTGGCCAAGAAGCGCTGGTGGCCGGAAGCGACGAGCGAAATCGTGCGCACTCTTCACCACAAGCTGAAGGAGATTGTGGATCCCAGCGGGATTCTAAATCCCGGGAAATTTGTTGACTAACAGGAATTTGCAGGGAAATTGCGGGCACTTTTACCAAACTAAAATTCGCCTGACCTGCGCGCGACTGCGCAATTTCGTCCGAATTATCTAGTGAGCGATTCCGTCTAAAGTTTGGCGTCTTGCTCGCTGTTTGATCTCATGAAACCAGGAACCATCACGCACACGATTGCAGCTTTATTGTCGTCCATTTCATCCTTGTTTGCGCATTCGACCGAGGTGAAATCGGAGCCGACTAAGGTGAAGTTGACCAAGAAATCCGAGGGATCGTCGGACGCGTTTTTAAATTCCATCTTGTTTGTACCGCGTCATCTAAAATTGGCGCCAGCGGCGTCGGGCGAGCGTTATCCATGGAAGCAAAATATCGTGACGACGGTTTTCTGGATTGGTGAGACGCCGAGCGGAAATAATCCGGTGCCAAATCGGTCGAGCTCGTGGGACAAAGAATGGGCGAAGAGCTATGGCGGGTTTGACGATCCCAATCCAGCGCGCCGGCAGGATTACATTCCAGTCAAATTCACTCCGCGCCAAAATCCATTTTATTGCGCGCTTCCTTACAACGATAAGGCCACCAATGGCCATCGACCGGAAGCGCCGCAGGTTATTCCGTGGTTCAAAGAGGCATATCAAGGTCCGGGCGTTTCTGTTTGTAAGGGGCGTTGGGTGGCGATCCGCAAAGGCAATCGAACGGTTTATGCGCAATGGGAGGACGCCGGACCTTTCCGCACCGACCACTGGCAGTATGTTTTTGGCAACGAGCGCCCAAAACCGAATCTCAACAGAGGCGCTGGTCTCGATGTTTCGCCTGCTGTGCGCGATTACCTCGGGCTCCATGAAACCGACGTGACCGACTGGCAGTTTGTCGACTTCAAAGACGTGCCGCGCGGGCCGTGGTCGAAGTTGGGCGAGAATAACACGTTTCTCATCACCGATCGCAAAGCGCAGCGGGCATTGGCGCAAGCAAAAGGCACCGGCGGCGCCGCCTCGATCGCCCCGTAGCAACGGATTTGAAAACGGGAGACGCCTTCAAGCGTCAAGCTCGCCTGCGCAATTCCGCTCTGTTCGTTGCTTTGTTTTCTGTCGTCCGCGCAATATCTGCGGCGGACCTGGATTCCGGCGGAAAATTGCTCACCGGCAAGGCAGCGATGGGCGATTGGACGAGTGATGCGCCCGGTGTGCGGCGCAAAATCATGGTGGATGATCTGCCGCCACCAAGTTCCAACGTCTTCGCGATAAATCCGCCGCGGGTTGCCAGCAGGCCGGCTGGAGCCGAGCTACGCGTGCCGCCCGGGTTCAAGATCGACATCTACGCCAGTGGATTTCGCGATCCGCGATTCCTGCTTACCGCGCCGAATGGCGACATCTTCGTAACCGAGAGTCGCGCGAATCAAATCAAGGTGTTGCGCGACACCAGGAGCGCGGGCAAACCGGATGTGAGCGAGATCTTTGCGGAGCGCGATCTCAACCGACCATTCGGCATCGCTTTTTATCCGCCGGGAACCGATCCTCAGTTTCTCTACGTGGCGAATACCGACGGGATAATCCGGTTTCCCTACCGCAACGGCGACCTCAAAGCACGCGGGCCTGCCGAAAAACTGAGCGTACGGCTCTCCGGCGGCGCCGGATTTTTGCGCAGCGGCGGGCATTGGACGCGCGACATCGTTTTCTCGCTGGACGGGAGAAAGATGTACGTTTCAACCGGTTCGCGCTCGAATGACTCGGATGACGCGAGCGAAGGGAACCGCGCGCGCATCTTCGAATTCAATCCTGACGGAACGGAACAAAGAGTTTTTGCGTGGGGAATTCGTAATGCGGTCGGGATCGCTTTCCGGCCCGGTACGAATGAGCTTTGGATGAGCACAAACGAGCGCGATGAACTCGGTGACGATTTGCCGCCCGATTACATCAGTAGCGTTAAGGCGGACGGGTTCTACGGGTGGCCCTGGTTTTACATCGGAAATCATGTCGATCCTCGACAGAAAGGGAAACATGCCGATCTTGCGGACAAAGTGGTGGTGCCGGACGTGCTCGTCCAGGCGCACTCCGCCACGCTCAATCTTTGCTTTTACACGGGCGAGCAATTTCCAAACGAATACACAGGCGACATTTTCGCTGCTTTTCACGGTTCTTGGAACCGGACGAAGCGAACCGGTTACAAGATCGTGCGAGTGCCGTTCGATCATGCAACTGAGAGAACCCTTGGCCAGTACCGAAGATTTCGTGACCGGCTTCGTCGCACAGAACGGGAATGTTTGGGGCCGCCCGGTCGGAATCACTGTAGCGAAAGATGGAACGCTGCTTTTCAGTGAAGATGGCAACGGCACGATCTGGCGGGTGAGCTACACGAAGTAGGTTAGTTGAACGCGCGTCGCGCATGGAGCCAGCAATTGGATCAATCGGCTGGGTCGCCCGGCTTCTTCTTTCAGGGGTCCCCTTACGTGATGGCTCGCGGGTTTTGAAACAGCTGCCTGCCCGCCGCAGCCGGCTCAGCGACGTCATCGACTCGGAACGGTCGGGGTCGCCGTGGTCTGCGGATTCGCTCGTTCTTGGTTCACGCGAGAGAAGACAAAGAAAGAACCGAACAGGCATGCAACGATGAGAACAAACAGGAAAAGAAAAGCGATCGCGCGAATGCTTCGATAACGCGCGCCGGCTTGTTTCCAAGTCGCGCGCTTGTGGATCAGCTCGAGTTCCAACTCTTGTGTCAGCCTTTCCGCATCGCTTTGGCTCGAATTGGTCTTGGTGTGCGGACCGGGAATCATCCAAAAGGGTCGTGCAAATCCTATGCCTCAGAAACGAAAATTAGCCGCTTATCTACTACCGATCGCGTTGTTTATCCTCTTGCTCGCACTCAACAGTGCGTTGAAGAAGGTGGGTAGCAACGTCTGGCTAAGCTCGACCCACGCGATCACAAATCTGCTTTCTTTGGATTGTTAAAACGCAGCAATGGGGATTTTGGTGAAGAATCGTGAAACTGGCACCCGCGATGCTGTGATAAAGCAGATGCACGCAACTTTTTCCCAGAAAGTGATTCTCTGTGCGATCGCAGGATTCTTCGCGGCCGCGCTTATCGAGTGGGGAAAAGTTTTTGTCGAAGGGGCTGATGACGCTTTAAACAAAGGCTACCAGCACCACGCAGTAATCGGCCCGGGAAATCCTTAAGCGGAATAAAAGAGGGATTGCTGCGGTCTATCTTACGCATAACCTGCGTAGCGCAGCATGAAAGTCGGCTTCGCTCAGCTCAATCCCACGGTCGGAGATTTGCGAGGAAATTTTGAGAAGATTGTCCGAGCCTACGATCGACTTGCTGCGGCCGGCGCGGAGCTCGTGCTTACCCCGGAGCTCGCCATCACCGGCTATCCGCCACAAGACCTGGTCTTTAAATCGCGATTTGTCCCAGAGACCCTGCAGGTCCTCGAGCAACTTCATAGCCGCGTCGGCCGCGCCGCCCTGCTCGTCGGTTTCGTAGACAGAAACGAAGGGCGCGGGAAACCGTTTCATAATGCGGCTGCCTTGCTCCAGTCCGGTCAACCGATTCGCAAGGCTTACAAATCGCTTCTCCCGACTTACGACGTGTTCGATGAAGATCGCTACTTTGAGCCGGCGAACCGGGTCGAGCCGTTCGAGCTGTGCGGGAAAAAAATCGGTGTAACCATCTGCGAAGACATTTGGACCGAGCATTATCTGCCGCGGCCACTTTATGATGTCGAACCGACACGAAGTTTGATCGAGCAAGGCGCGGAATTGATCGTGAACTTGAGCGCGTCGCCATTCAGCCTGCACAAGCCGGCAGTTCGCTACGAAATGGTCGGGGCGTTAGTGCGCGCTTACGGCCGCCCGATTTGTTATTGCAACGCCGTTGGCGGCAACGACCAGCTCATTTTCGACGGCAACTCCATTGCGTTGAATTCATCCGGAGGATTGATCGCGCAGCTGCCTAGTTTCAAGGAAGCGGAAGCGATTATTGACACTGAGGCGAGTTCCGTGATCGAATTTCGTGAGGGCAAGATGCCGGAGGAGATCTTTGCCGCACTCTCCCTCGGCCTGCGGGATTATTGCCGAAAGTGTAATTTCAAATCCGCGGTGCTCGGGCTGAGCGGCGGGGTCGATTCCGCCGTCGTCGCGGCGATCGCGGTAGACGCGCTCGGAGCCGACAACGTGGTTGGCGCTTCGATGCCGAGCCAGTACTCGTCGCGGGGCAGTGTTGAGGATGCGCTCGCACTGGCGCACAATCTCGGGATCAAATGCTTGCAGATTCCAATCGCTGAGGCGTTCGCAGTCCTCAAAGCGCAATTCCGCGAGATTTTTGCGGGACTGCCGGAAGATGAAACCGAGGAAAACATGCAGCCGCGATTGCGCGCCATGACACTGATGGCGCTCTCAAACAAATTCGGCCACTTACTCTTGGGCACCGGAAATAAGAGCGAGCTCGCCGTTGGTTACTGCACCATCTACGGCGACATGGCAGGCGGGCTCGCCATCATCAGTGATGTGCCTAAGACGATGGTTTACGAAGTCGCGCGCTGGATCAACTCCGATTATACCGGCGGCAAGCGTGAGCTCATCCCAAGGTCGACAATCGAGAAAGCGCCGAGTGCGGAATTGAAGCCGAACCAGAAAGACCAGGACACGCTGCCGCCCTATGAAATTCTTGATGAAATCCTGAGGCTTTATGTCGAAGAAAACTTGAGCGCGCGCGATATCATCGCCCACGGATTTGATGAGGAAATTGTGCGCTGGGTACAGCGACGCGTCGATCGCAACGAATACAAACGCGAGCAAGCGGCGCCGGGATTGAAGGTCACTACTCGCGCTTTCGGAGTTGGCCGCCGGATGCCGATTGCGCAAAAGTACGTCGATTAAGCTTTAGGCAGTCGCTACGGAAAAAGGTTGTAGCGCAAAATCGCGTAAATGGCGTAGAGGCCGTCCTTCCAGTTGACTTTTTTCCCTTCGCTATAGGTGCGTCCGTTGTAAGAAATGCCTACCTCGTAAATGCGACACTTTGCTCTTGCCAGTTTCGCGGTCACCTCCGGTTCAAATCCAAAACGATTCTCCCGAAGCTTGAGACTCTTCACCACCGGCGCGCGGAACGCTTTGTAGCAGGTCTCCAGATCGGTCAGATTGAGATTCGTAAACATGTTCGAGAGCAGCGTCAAAAATCTGTTCCCCACCATGTGCCAAAAATAAAGCACTCGATGGGGGTGGCCTCCCATAAAACGCGAACCGAAAACTACATCGGCCTTACCCGTTAAAATTGGCTCGAGCAGGACGGCATAATCTCCCGGGCTGTATTCAAGGTCGGCATCCTGAACGAGGATAATGTCACCGGTTGCGGCCGCGAAACCGGCGCGAAGCGCTGCGCCTTTTCCCAAATTGCGAGACTGATAGATGATTCCGTCAGCGATTGAAGAGACTTTTTCCTTTAACAGTGAGCTCGTCCCGTCGGTCGAACCATCGTCAACAACGATGATCTCGATATTATCCACCGGCGCCGCCCGCACCGTCCGTACGATCTGCTCAATCGTTCTTCGTTCGTTGAAGCAGGGAATGACGACGGAAACCTTCATGAGCAATCGCTTGAGGCAAATCTGATCAGAGACTGAATTAGCGATTTCGCAACCGGCAAGAAGGAATTTTTGCACCGTGCTGGAATCGAACCAGCAACCCAGTGATTAAGAGTCACTTGCTCTGCCAATTGAGCTAACGGTGCTTTTACCTAGCAGTGGCGATCAGAAAAAACCTCGAATTTGCCTTTTGTATACCCGGGTTGAAATGAGGGAGTCAAAGAGCAAATCAGCGTGGCAGAAGACGAAGACGCAGGGCCTCATTCGGTACACTCCGAAGGGCACCTACTATGGCTACTTCAAAGCGGGCGGCAAGCTGTTCCGCAAGAGTCTCGGAACCGATGTCTATGAGGTCGCGCGACTCCACGTTGGTGATGAAATCGCTGAGAAACGAGCGCAGGCCGAAGAAGCCGCCAAATGCGCCTCAGGCAACCTGACCTTCGCCGACGCGCTGCGCGAGTATCGGACCGGGTGGAAACCGATCCACAACTCAAGCCGGCCTCTACGTACTATCGCCTAGTGACGACAGACTTTATCGTGAAGACGTGGCCGGGTGTGCAAAACAAAATCGTGTACACGCAGCCAGCAAAAAATACCCTATTCAATTCAGCGAGCGTGAGTAGAAGTCGGCGGCATGGAGCAAACCATGCCAATCGAATCCAATGGGCGACCACCAATCGAGCGCCTTGCATACACCGTTTCCGAGGCCGCCGAAGCTCTCGAGGTAAGTGAAGCGACAATCTATCGGCTGATCGTACGAGGAGCCCTGCGATCTCCGAAGAAGCTTCGGCACAAGCGGATCCTCAAGAGCGACCTCGAACGTTTTCTGCAGGCGGAAGAACTGCCCGTGAGGAGGCAGACGCAACGGACTTAAAATTGAAGTTTTGACCGTTTCTTTGCTTTTCTCTGCACATCAAATCCGGCGCAGTTTACCTGGGTAAATCGGCCTAATTTTCATTTTGCGCCGGATATCAGAGGGCGAGCAGAAACGGCCTCATTCTTGGACACAGACGCAACGGATTCCAGGTCGGCAGAGTTGACGATGCGAGCGGTCGACGAATAAAATCTGCGCTCCGGTTACGGCTCATGTGTCGTTTCGTCGTCGGACCCTTTGGCGGAGGCGGGCAGCGGGCGACCATTGGCCGCGATGAGGCCTTTCATGCTCTGAATGCGCCAACCTTCAGGCTCGCGAACAAACTCAATCGGACCCCGCCACTGCGGTTGATTAGAATTAGGATTGGGATCCTCGAAGACCGCCGTAACGGTCGCGGTGCGGTCATTCTTGGAAACAAGCCTGGCTTCCACAAGTTTCGCACGTGGCAGCGTACTCACGTTCTTTAAATATCTTTCGATCAAGACGTGCCGGCGAAAACCCTCCGACAAGAGATTGTAGGCAGCGGTCGCATTTCGTTTGCTTAAAAAGTCAAAGTAACGATGTGTCACCGCCACTGGCATCTCGGCAGGGTTTATCCGTGCATCGGCAGGCGCTGATGTTGTCGAAGATGCGCCAGTCGCATTCGCACTAGTCCCGCCTTTGTGCGTGCTCTGAACGGAGGCTGGATTCCTTGAGACAAGAAATCCGATCAGGCCGGCGACCAGGGCGAGCGCGATCGCGGCTCCGATCCAGACCAAATGTCGCTTTGGTGGAGATGTGCTGGGGGCCGTGGCGGTTCGGGGTGGTGCAAATTTCTTCTCCTCCCCCGGTGGACGTGCGCTCTGGGATTTTGCTACGGCGGCGAGAATTTGTTCTGCTGCCGTCGCAATGGACCGTTCCCGCGCATCGGGCGCTATCGCCAGCCAGTGCACGGTAGCGAGAAGATAATCGAGGCTCTTCGATGGGGTCGAATCATCAAACCGCACTGGAACGATGTTGACTCCAAATTTCAACGCGCGTTCCACTTCGCGCATGACATGCGAAGAGACATTGGAGCTTTGGCTGTAAATCAGCACGAAACAGCTGGCGCTCTCAATCGCATTGAGGATGGACTCTGCATAAGAACCGCCGGCGGGAACGTCCCTCGGAGCAATCCAGCAGATAACGCCGCGCTTTTCCAATGCCTTCACAATCAAATCCGCGAAGGGTGCATCGTCGTTGGAATGACTTACGAAAACGTGGTTACTCATCCGTCGCGTCCTCGACCCAAGGTCTAACAGGGATCAAGCGCGAGACCAGCTTTTTCAAACGCTGCGGATACCGGATATAATCGTACGCCGTTCCCGCGTGTTGTTGTGGAGGCCGTCGGCATGAATGTCGATCTGAACCTGTATAGTGCGCAATTCAGCCCGGATGGCCGGCGTTTTCAAAATCGACCCCGCGCCTCGACGTTTGCCGCAAATGCTGGACTCGATGTAAGGTTTCGAGGTGACACAGGAGACATTCGGGCGAGGGGAGGCGGACGCTGCCAATATTGCTAAGGTCCTTCGCTCGATCAGTTCAGCTTCGCTCGGTGAATTGATGTCGATCTGGCGGGCGCGCGCGCAGGAGGAGGGATCTGGTTCTCCCGCCGTCTTTCGTTGTCTCGGCGAACGGATTCTTGCTCAAGGCGAGCCGCTTCTCGCTTACGACGTTGTCAGTGCAGGCTTAGGGATTTGGCCCAAAGACGTGCGGTTGCGCCAGCTCCAGGGTCTCGCATTGTCGCGCAGCGGAGCGACCGAGCGCGCCAATGCCGTTCTGGAAAATTTGCGTCGCGAGGAGGGGGCCGGTGAAGAAACGCTCGGCATGCTTGGACGCACTTACAAAGATTTGGCCGCAACCGCTGCGACGAGAGAGCAACGTAACGAGTTTTTGAAACGCGCCGCGGAAACTTACGCGCAGGCTTACGAAGCGACCGGTGGTTATTGGACGGGAATCAACGCCGCCACCATGAATCTGCTCATTGGCGAGACCGAGCGAGCACAGGAACTCGCGCGGAAAGTGCGCGATGAATGTTTGGAAGAAATTGCGGACCCGAGTGGAGATCAGGTACTGGGAACTAGCCGCGCTTGGCGAAGCATCATTGATTCTGCGTGACCAATCGCAAGCGGGTGAATGGTATGCGCGCGCCGCCGAAACGGGCGAAAATCGTTTTGGCGATTTGCATTCGAGCCGACGTAACGCCCGACTGATCCTCCAGCATTGGAATGAAGATCAAGCCTGGATCGAAAAGTACCTGTGCATTCCTTGCGTTCTGGTTTTTTCGGGCCATATGATTGATCGGCCCGATCGCACGACCCCGAGATTCCCTAGTGAGTTCGAATCGGTGGTCGCAAAAGAAATTCAGCGCAAGATCGACATGTTGAAACCGGGCTTTGGTTTCGCGTCAGCGGCTTGTGGTTCGGACATCATTTTTCTCGAAGCAATGCAAGACGCCAGCGCGGAAGTCTCGGTCGTGCTGCCCTATAATGAAGAGGACTTTGTCCGCGACAGCGTTGATTTTATTCCAAACTCAAAGTGGCGTGCACGTTTCGAACGCGTGCTCACGCGATCCGCGCGCGTGATCACGGCATCCACGCAAAGGATCGGGATCGGCGGCATTTCCTACGAGTTCTGTAGTCAATTGCTATTGGGACTTGCGGCCATTCGTTGCCGGCAACTCGACAGCACATTGATCCCCATGGCCATTTGGAATGAGAAACCAGGTGAGGGGCCCGGCGGCACAGCCAGTGTCGTCGAAAATTGGAGAGAACTCGGTTACGAACCGGAGATTATTAATCTCGAGAAGGTTTGTAAGAGAAGCAGTCCGCTTCCCGCGGGACGACAGCGTCGTCCCCTACAGGAGTCTCGCCCCGCTGGCAGCGCCATCGCGCAGACCTCAGAAGAATCGTTTGGTTCGCGCGTCGTCGCGATTCTTTTCGCCGATGCGGTTGGCTTCAGCAAGCTGGCGGAGGCGGAAGTGCCGCGCTTTGTGCAGCACTTTCTCGGAGCAATCGCGCAATTGAGTAACCGATTCGCCGACTCGATTATCGCAAAGAACACTTGGGGCGATGGTCTCTACTTTGTTTTTTCCGATGTCAATCTTGCGGGAAATTTCGCGTTGCAGCTGGCGGATCTCGTTACAAAGCAAAACTGGGAGAAAAAAGGCCTGCCGCGGGGATTGAATCTGCGCATCGCTTTACACGCGGGTCCGGTTTACGAATTCGATGATCCGATCACGGGTAATCGCAGCTATAGCGGCACGCACGTGAGTCGGGCGGCACGCATCGAACCAATTACTCCGCCCGGACAAGTATACGCGAGTGAAGAGTTTGCCGCTGTGGCCGCTGCTCAACGGGTGACGTTTCTCGACTTCGATTATGCCGGTCAAACACCGATGGCCAAAGGCTATGGCACCCTCCCAATGTACCATTTGAGGCGCGCTTGACCGGTGACTTCTTGCCGAACGTCAATCGGCAACGTTATTTGGCAGCAGATCCCGGGTCGCGCGGGAATTTGGCGTAGGGAAGGCGCGTGCCGCGGAAGAAGAATTCGTCGGAGCGGATCGACATCGGCGCGAGAAAATCGTGCGTGCCGGACGCGGCGACGATGTCATCTTGATCGACGCCGTCGCCGCTGACGCCGATCGCACCGACGAGGACACCGTTGCGATACAGCCCAAAACCGCCGGGGAAGATGGTAATGCCGTTAGGCAAGTCTGGAATGATGCCGTTGCGCATGGGGATGGTGCCGGCCATTGCCGTAAAAGTGACGTTAGGCTCGGTTCCGCTGAACCCGGAAACTTTGTCCTGGTCAGTGAAAAACGGCCCGCTGCTGTTGCCGTCGATGCCCGGCGGATAATTTTCCTCCGCCAAAAATCCGACACAGCGCGTGGACATCGCAATGTCCAAACCGAAGCCAACGAAATCGTGACGCGAATAGAAAACCGCGGTGCGCGCTTTTTGGACTGCCACGTCCCAACTAAACAAAGTGGCTTCGCCGGTGCGAAAGGTTCCAAGGACGGTGGGCGCGACGCCGTCCATGTCCGGATTGTTCACAACAGTGATGAAGGCTTCCATTTGCGTGCCGATCGGCAAGCGAATCGCGGCCCGGGTGATCTTAACGCGCTGAGCGGCGAAATTGATAATGCTCGCCACTTCTGTCGCATTGAGCCGCGATTGTCCATTAATCGGCGCCACGAGCGGATCGTTGATGATCGGTTGACGAATCTGGCCGGTTACCCCGCCGAATGTCGCAACCGGATAGGGGAAAGGCGGCGGCGAGCCCACGATCGGAACAAACGCCGGATCCTCGTTACCTTGCAAAACGATTGTCTTCGAAGTGGATGTCGATGATGCGGTATAAGGAAGCCTGATGCCGCCAATGAAGACGTTGTCCGCAGTGATACTGGACGACGCAGCAAATCCTTTCTGTCCAGCAAGCGCAACATCTTCGTCCGTGTCGTATCCGCCAATATAAATGAAGGGATTCTCGGCCCGCGCTATCCCCGGCAGGAGCACCGTTGCACAGAGCGTTAGCGTGGCAGTCGAAGGAATGGGCGGTAGCGGAGTGCCGGCGCCGGTTACGCCCACGCCTCCGACCAACGTGCCATTCTTGTAAAGCGGCACGCCACCGGGCGCGCCGTCGAGTGAGGTGAAGGGAATTGTTGTTCCGAGCGTCCCAGGGGATTGCACAGCCGGTGGGCACGGTATCAGGTCAGTTTTTTTGAAGTGGTTTACGTCGGAAACAAAAAGATTCGAAAGACCGACGCCGACGAGCGGGCCGGGCGCGGTATCGCTCACGCCGACCGGGAAATGTTGTTGAATAATGTAGCCGGCCGTGCGCGAGGTGAACGCGTTTTGATTGCTGCTCAAATACGCAGCTGTGCCCGCTTTGCTGACCGCGGTGGCGATTTCGCCGGGAGTGGCCGCGCCGCCGCGCACCACCCAAACGGCCAGCACATACCCTTCGCGATCGGTAACTGCGATCACGCTGTTGGGTGAAATGTTTACCGCACGCGTCACCGCTTGATTGACTATCGTCTGGACGTCGATTGCGGTAAGCGGATCAACCGGCGTTGGCGTGGCAGTCGGAGTAGGAGTAGGCGTAGGAGTAGGAGTAGGCGTCGGAGTAGGGGTAGCCGACGACTTGAAAGCCGTATACGTGTAGCTGTTCGTAGTCCAAGAACCGCTAACCAGCGAACCTAGTGTCACATAGATAACGCGCCCATCAGTTGGAATATTATTTACAGTGGCCGAGAGGACCTGCACTTGTCCGGAGTTATAGATATCGGCACCATGTGGGGAACTGCCCACGAAAAGGAAATAGGCGGTGGCGCTGCCAGCGCTCCAGTTGAACGTCACGCTTGAAGCACTATAGGTCGATCCCGGTGGCGGACTAAGCATCACTGCTGGGCCGGTCGTGGGCGTAGGAGTGGGAGTTGGCGTCGGAGTAGGCGTGGGGGTTGGAGTCGGTGTGGGAGTCGGTGTAGGAGTCGGCGTGGGTGTGGGAGTTAGTGTAGGAGTCGGCGTTGGCGCCGGAGTCGGAGTTGGTGTAGGAGTGGGTGTAGCCGACGAATTGAAAGCCGTATACGTATAGCTGTTAAACGTCCAGGAGCTGTTAATCAGCGAACCTAGTGCCACATGGATAGTGCTCCCATCAGTGGGAATATTATTTACAGTGGCCGAGAGGACGTGCACCGGGCCGGAGTTGTAAATACTGGCACCATTTGAATTGGTGACGATAAGCCAATAGGCCGTAGCGCTGCCGGCGCTCCAGTTGAAAGTAACGCTGGACGAAGTAAGGGTCGATCCCGGCACCGGGCTAAGCATCACCGCCGGACCAGTTGTGGCGAACGCCTGACAAGCGGAGGAAATCACCGCGGCGACAAGCGCTAAAGAAGCCCGGTGCTTCACGCCCCATCAGTTATCAAATTGGGCAATAATGCGCCACTGAAAACTAACCGAGACACATTTCGATTTTTGCGTCAGGCAGCGCTCTATTGCGTTGAGCTTGCAAATACGAGGCGTTTTCAGGCATCCTCGCCCTTCCATGCGCTGGTCAGCTCTGCCGTTTGCCGGCGCGATTGTGCGCTGGTGGGTCGCGATCTTTCTTGGGGGTTTTTCCCGGATCGGCATCGGCACTCTCAGCGGCCAAACGGTTGACCTTAATGCGGCACCGCCCTCTGCCGCTGAGACGGCGACAACGGCCGTGGCCGCCACAACCGTCGATTCAAAAGATCTTCTTTCTCTTCAGCGCGACTTGATTTTCGCGAACACGACTCTGCTCGCACAGAACGAAGAACCGTTGCCGCCATCCGAATTCAATCCAGATCCCGGCGCCTCGCAGCGCGCTGAGCCGGAATCGCCGGCGCCGCCCGAACTTTTTCCGCCCATTCTGCCGCAACTTCCTAAATACGGGCAGGAAGCGCTGCCGCGTTCGCTCGAGCTTCCGCGCAAGGGCGTGCGTGAAGTTGTGCCGCGCCGGTGGAAATTGGAATACGAAAGCTATCCGCAATCAGAACAGGGCGAAGGTTTACTGCCGGGCTCCGAGCCGGAGCCGAACCGCTGGTTCATCGGTTTCGGCCGCTGGAAACGTTATGCCGATCCATCAACCGAAACGCCCTACCAATCCGAGTTACAGCTATGGCATCCCTACTTGCAGAGCAAACTCAAAGGCGACGCGCCAATCATCGGCGAGGACATTTTCCTCAACATCACCGCGGAGGATTTTTTTCAATTCGAAGCACGCAAGCTGCCCACACCGAGTGGCGTTAGCACGGCGCGCCCGAACAGTTCGGAGTTTTTTGGACTGAGCGATCAGCTTTTCTACTCGAACGATTTTTCGATCGGTGTCGATCTTTTCCAGGGCGAAACCGCATTCAAGCCCATCGATTGGGCACTGCGCGTTCTCGGCGTTTACAACCACAACTACATCGACGTGGAAGAGAGAAACGTCGTAAATCCGAATCCGCAAAACGGGACGACGCGGGAAAAGGAATTTTACTCGTTGCAGGAAGCGTTCGGCGAAATTCACGTGCGCGATCTGTCGAACAATTACGATTTTATTTCCGTGCGAGTCGGCATTCAGCCGTTCGTGAGCGATTTCCGCGGTTTTATTTTCAACGACACAAATCTCGGCGTTCGCATTTTCGGTAATTACGACAACAATCGCTGGCAATACAACATCGCTGCCTTCGACATGCTCGAGAAGGACACGTATTCAGATCTCAACGAATTCCACCTGCGCGACCAGCAGGTCTACGTCGTAAACGTCTTCCGGCAGGATCTGATTTGGGAAGGTTACACCGGCGAACTCAGTTTCCTCGGCGACTTCGACAACAACAGCCGCCATTACGACAAAAACGGTTTCCTCACGCGCCCGGCGCCGATCGGCACGGTCGCCAATCACTACCTACAAGCGTACTACCTCGGTTGGACGGGCGACGGACACATCGGCTGGCTCAATATCGATCACGCGCTTTATCAAGTTCTCGGCGAAGACAGCTTGAACGGCATCGCAGGACAACGCGTCGAGATCAATGCTCAAATGGCCGCGCTCGAACTCTCCGTCGACAAAGATTGGATGCGCCACAAGTTGTCGATCTTTTACGCGAGCGGCGACGATAAGCCGACGGACTCGGAAGCAACCGGATTCGATACCGTTTTCGATCGGCCGTTTTTTATCGGCGGCCCGTTCAGCTTTTTTTCGCATCAAGGATTCAATCTCGCCGGGACGGCGGTGAATTTTAAGCAGCGCGACAGTTTGGTAATCGACTTCCGCACGAGCAAATCCGAGGGCCAGGCGAACTTCGTCAATCCCGGCGCGCTCATTTTCGGCTACGGCTTCGACGCCGACATTTTGCCGAAGCTGAAGGGTCTTGTGAACGTAAATTACATTCGCACGATGGACACTGAGACCACAAAGCTGGTCCTTTTCACCAACCATGCGAGCAACGATTTCGCCCTGGATTGCAGCGGTGGATTTGAATGGCGTCCGTTGCTCACCGAAAACGTCATTCTCAGCGCTGGCGTCGGGTTCCTTATTCCGCGCTGGGGTTACAAAGATATTTATCGCACCAACACCGTGCCAGTCTTCGGTTATCCCGGGCCGCCGCCCGGTCGTGTCGATCCCTTTCTCTACAGCGCAATCGTGACGCTGACGCTGACGTACTAAATGAAAAAAAGAAAGAAAACGTTCAACGTTCAGCGCACCGCCGAAAAGAACTCGAAGTGAAATCGCGCCCTCTTCCTTTGAGCGTTGAATGTTGGACGTTGAGCGTTGAACGTTTTCTGCTCGTCCTTCTTAGCATCTCGAGTTCGGCAATTGCACAAGAGGTTACATCTGGCTACGGCCCACCAACCTCCGTTCCGGTTGAAAGATCGACAATCACACGGGCGGTCTTGCCTCCGCACAATTGGATCGATCAGACCCAAGCCGAAGCGGACGCAAAAAGTATCGGCTGTTTGCAATGTCATCAAGGCGTCGAGCCAATGCACAAAGCGGAGCAAAACGTCGTGCTCGGGTGCACCGATTGTCACGGCGGCAATCCCGCTCGCAGCCTCAAGAAAGAGCAGGCGCACATTCTCCCGAAGAACAAAGAGTTTTGGAAAACATCCGCCAAACCGCCGAACTCGAACGCGTGGCTCAATCACGAGTCGCCCGAGTTCATCCGCTTCCTGAATCCCGGCGACCTGCGTGTCGCGCAGCAGGCCTGCGGACTGTGTCATGGTGAGATCCTCCGCAATGTCGATCACAGCATGATGAACCACGGCGCGATGCTCTGGGGCGCCGCTTTATATAATAATGGGGCTTATCCGGAGAAGAATTACCGGTTCGGTCAGGCTTACGGCGCCGACGGAGCGCCGCTCAAGCTCGTCAATTACACGCCGGTCACGCCCGAGGACACACGCGTGCACGGCATTCTTCCCTCCATCGAACCATTGCCGCGCTTCAATTTAAGCAATCCGGGAAACATTTTGCGGATTTTCGAAAAGGGCGGACGCCCACAGCTTTCACTCGGACTTCCCACGAGCTCGGAGCCGAATGGAAAACCAGAGCGCCGTTTGTCCGAGCGCGGCCTCGGCACGCTTAATCGCACTGACCCCGTTTTTCTCGGTCTCCAGAAAACGCGATTGCACGATCCGCTCCTCGGATTTTTTGGCAGCAATGATCACCCGGGCGATTATCGCTCAAGCGGTTGTTCGGCCTGCCATGTTGTTTACGCGAACGATCGTTCGCCGACTAATTCGGGCTGGTGGAGCAAATACGGACATGAAGGTTTGAGTTTCACCGCCGACGAATCGATTCCGAAAACGGAGCGCGGTCACCCGATCATCCACCAGTTCACGCGCTCGATTCCTTCGAGCCAATGCATGAACTGCCACATGCATCAGGGGAATCTTTTCGTGAATCCCTATCTTGGTTACACTTGGTGGGACCAGGAAACGGACGGCGAGTTCATGTATCCGCCGGAACAACATAATCCGACCGACGCCGAGCTCGTCAGATCGACAATGATCAATCCGGAAGCCGCGGCCGCGCGCGGACTTTGGGGCGACAAAGATTTTCTCGATCGCGTCGCGGAATTAAATCCGCAACTCAAGCACACGCAGTTCGCTGATTATCACGGACACGGCTGGGTCTTTCGCGCGATTTTCAAACACGATCGCAAAGGCAACTTGCTCGATTTGGACGACAACAAGATTGACAAGGGCGATCCGCGAAAGTTCGCGAAAGCCGTGCACTTAAAAGACGTGCATCTCGCGCACGGGATGCAATGTGGCGACTGCCATTTCGTCACTGACGTTCACGGGAATGGTCAACTTTACGGCGAGCCGCGCAACGCCACCACTATCACATGTATCGATTGTCACGGCGCGGTCGATCAACGGCCGACGCTGAGCACAAGCGGCAACGCGGGACAAATCGATTTGCTCAACACGAGCAATACGCCTTTCGGTCCGCGCTTTGTTTGGGAAGGAAACAAACTTTGGCAGCAATCATCCATGTCGCCGGACGTGCGCTGGGAAATTCCGCAAACGATCGACACCATTGATCCGCTCTCGCCGCATTACAATCCGAAGTCTGCCTACGCGAAGACGCTCCGGCGTGACGGATCGGCATGGGGCGGTCTTCTTCCGACAACATCGGAGGAGCGCCGCGTCAAGCTTGCGCACGACAATTCGGCGATGGATTGCCAGATCTGTCACACGTCGTGGGCGACGAGCTGTTTCGGCTGCCATTTGCCGATGAAAGCGAACCAACGCGTGCCGCAAAATAAATTCGAAGGCGTCACCGATCGAAACTTCACGACTTACAACCCGCAAGTGGTGCGCGACGACGTGTTCATGCTCGGCATCGACGGCACAGTGAAGAAAAACCGGATGGCGGTAATTCGTTCGTCGAGCGCGGTTGTCGTCAGCTCGCAGAACGCGAACCGCGAATGGGTCTATTCGCAGCAACAAACTTTTTCGGCGGAAGGTTACAGCGGCCAGGCGTTCAATCCGCATTTTCCGCACACCACCAGCAGCGTCGGCACAACGAAGAATTGCACGGACTGCCATTTGTCGAAGGAGAACGATAACAATGCGTGGATGACACAGTTGTTAGGCTTCGGCACCGGCACGGTGAACTTCTTCGGACGCTACACGTACGTGGGCGAAGGTCGCGAAGGATTTCACGCTGTGGTTTGGACCGAAGCTGATGAACCGCAAGCGGTCATCGGCAGTCATCTCCACAGCATCGCTTACCCGGCCAACTACAAGAAACATGTCGATGGTGGTTCAGTTCTTACCGAAGCCTACGAACACAGCGGTCACGATATTCAGGACATCGTCTTGCGCGGCGAATATCTCTACACCGCAAATGGCCCCGGCGGTTTTGAAGTCTTTGACGTTGCCAACATCGACCAAAAAGGTTTCTCGGAACGCATCGTTAGCGCACCGGTATCGCCGCTCGGTCAGCGCACACGCATTCAGACAAAATATGCGACCAGCGTCGCTCTGCCGAGCACGCTCGCGCTCGATCCGGCGCGACTGCATCTGCCAGAAAACGAGGAGCAGCCGATCGATCTCTTCTACGCGTTCGTTTACGTTTCAGACCGCGAAGAGGGACTCGTTATCCCAAACGTCGCCACCTTAGTGGACGGAAATCCCGATAATAATTTCATAAATGACGCTGTCCGCTTCAATCCCGATGGCGTCTTGACCGGCGCGACGTTTGTCGCGGCAGCCGGTCATCGTCTTTATATCACCACGCCGCGCGGACTTTATGTTGTCGATGTCAGTAACCCCATGCATCCGCGCATCGCCGGCAGCCTAACCACCGGATTTCTGCGCAATCCGCGCTGCGTTGCGATCCAGTTCCGCTACGGCTTCATCACCGACGATGATGGCTTGAAGATTGTCGATCTTACCGAGCCCACGCGACCAGTCCCGATTCCACCCGCAACCATTCGATTAAATCACCCAGGGCGATTGTATGTCGCGCGCACATACGCCTATGTCGCGAACGGGCCGGAAGGACTTGCGATTGTCGATGTGGAAAATCCGGAGCGGCCATTCATCGATCAAATGTTCAACGCGAACGGCGCATTGAACGACACGCGCGCAGTGCAAATCGGGAGCGTGAACGCATCAGAGTTCGCACTCGTAGCCGACGGCAAAAACGGATTGCGCGTCGTGCAATTGATTTCCCCCGACACCGTTCCTGGTGCACAAGGGTTCAGTCCGCGACCGAATCCTAAATTGATTGCGACGTATCACACGAAAGGCGAAGCGCTCTGTGTTTCGCGCGGATTGGAGCGTGATCGCGTCGTCGATGAAACCGGCGGGCAAACAGTCGTGTTTGGCCGGCGCGGCGCGCGTCCGTTCCATCTCGATGAGATGGAGCGTTTTTATCGAAGATCGACATCTGGCGAAGGAAAAAATGTTGCGGGCAAAGGCGAGCTTTATCGTGTCGAAGACGTGATGCTTTCCGGCGGGGTATTAACTACGAAGAGCGGAACGGTTCTGGCACCTTTAGCTGCCCCATCTCCGACACCGACGGAACCTGCACTGGAGCCGAGCGCAATTCCAATGACAACACCGTGGCGCTGAGGCTTTTTGTTACTGACTTGCGATCACGGTTTTGCGTCATTGGGCGCGCGCGACGCCACCAGCTTCTGAAACCGCGGATCATTCCGGAGCGGATGAAACATGGGATCGAGCCGGAGTAGTGGAGGAGTGAGCGGCACGCCCGAAGATTGTGCACTCTCGTATGGTATCGCGAGTAGTTTCTGATTTGTTAGGCCTTTCCGTTCTCAAAATGCGCTCGAGTCTGGTCCGAAACGTTGATCGCGCCGTTGCGTCACAGCTTCCAACAATTCCGGACCTGTCATCCGCGACGCAGCTTGATGCGGACATGAGGCGACACACATCGGTTTCGGCGAGGAACGATTTCCTTCCCCGTCGCAAAGATCACAGGTTGCGGCTTTGAGCTGCGCGATGCGTTTGGTCGCACGCGGTCTGGTAGGATCAAGCACTTCCAGGATCCGGCGCTGGTTCGGCACCATGAAAATATTTCCGTAAGGGCAATTCGAGGCGCACAAACCGCAGCCGATGCAGTGATCTTCGATCACGATCTGCAGATGTTTGCCGCGATGAATTGAATCGACCGGACAACCCGACATGCAATGCGGATCCGTGCAGGAGCGACATGAAACCGCGACGAGATAATCGCCGAAGCGGCGACCGTCGCGGAGTAAGCGCGTGATCGGCACGCCGTGCGATTCGTCGCCATGCTCACGGATGCAACCTTTGGTGCATTCGTCGCAACGCGTGCACAGATCCATGTCCAGCACGAGAATGCTCTGGCCTTCATAGAGACCTTGCTCAACGTACTCGGCCATGAGCGGATTGACTTGGCTGTCGCCGCGGAGCGAGCGGAGTGATTGTTCGACGATACGGCGTCGCAGCACCGGAAACCGTCGCAGCATCTCGATGAAATCCGCGCGACCGACGCGCGCAAGCTCCAGGTAATTCAAAGCTGAAACTGTTGCGGTGCGTACGCCCGTAGGAATTTCAGCTCCGGAGTTAAGTGCCGCGGCGATTTCTCGATCAACTTGATCGATGCTCTTCAACGCATCGCGCGCGGAAAGGCCGAGCAAACCAATTTCGCCAAAGATTGTTCCCGGTCCTTTCGTCAGCACGCGCAGCTCGTTGCCGTAACGCTGCACGCCGACACGAATGTGTCCAAGACGAATGAGGTAGGGTTCGTTTGCAAGTTCGCCCTGGCGAAAGATCACCTGACCAGGCGTGACGCGCAGAAATGAAATTCGCGCGCGCAGATAATCAGCAATTTTTTCGTATTCCTCCTGGGCGAGATCGCGGAAAAGCTCGATGCCTTCCAGGACGCGATTCAGTGAACGATCGCGATACTCTTCTTCGAATTTTGCGCGACGTGTCGGCAATCGCATCAAACGATCGAGTACATTGCGACGCACTTCCCACACCTCGGCGTTTTCGACCACCGTCAGATCCGCAGCCCGCGGTGAGCCGCTCACGCACGCCATTTCACCCGCGATCAAATCTTCCGGCGTGAGCTGCGCGCGATAGACCAGCGGCTGGAAGAATCGCAACATTCCGCCGCGGCCGCGCGAGGCGCGTACACCTTCCAGCGTCACCAGCGCTTCGAGTCGCCCCGATTTGATGATGAAGGCGGTGTTGCCAGGCTCACCTTTGCGACAAAGAACCTGCCCGCGGTGCAGTTGTCGCCTAACGACCAATCCTTGCTGCCAAAGAAGGAACTTCGGCGGTATTCCCTCGAAGACCGGATCGCGCAGCAGTTCCGCGGCGGAAAGAACTTCCGCGCCGCCGGCGGTGCGACGCGGCTTCACCGTTGCGATCGGCTTGAATGTGATCGCCGTGGTTGGACATGAGACCATGCATTCGCCGCATTGCACGCAGGTCGACTCGCCCATCGGGTCGTTGAGATCGAAGCCGATGCCGGCCGTGTTGCCTTTGCCGGTGCGACCAATGACGTGATTTTCCATCACATCATCGCATGCGCGGATGCACCGATCGCACAAAACGCACGCGCTGTGATCGACGGTGAAGACCGGTGACGACGCATCGAGTTTGTGCCGACCTGCGCGTTCTCGCGGAGTGGGCGGCGGTTTCGAGAGAACATCGAGTTTGAAATACGATGCGTTCGCGCCGGTGCGCTCCACCATTTCACCGAGCTCGTTGAACCGTGCGAGTTCCTTGGCGACTTCCGGATGCGGTGCGGGCTTCAAACAATCAGCAGCAAGTAATTCCGTGACGACCTTCACCGATTGGCGAACGCGATCCCCGTCCGGTCCCGGCGCATTCATGGTGAAAACTTCCATTCCGTCTTTCACGGGATGCTGACAGGCGGGAAGAAGTTTTCGCTCGGCCGCACGTTTGCCGCGTTTCTGTCCGTAGATTTGGACGACACACAAACGACAAACCGCGACTGGTTTCATGTGCGGCAGGTGACAAAGTGTCGGGATCGGAATCTTCGCTTCGTCGCCGTAAAGCTTCATCGCGGCGTCGTAGATCGTGGTGTAACGCGGCGTCGTCTGACCATCGAGGTCCTGCACAACATTGCCGTTCGCGTCCTTCAAGGGCTCGGCCAGCGGCACGGTGATCGATTGCCCGTCGATCTGCAGTGTGACCTGCTTTTCGTAATCGCCCTGCGTCGGCGCATCCAGCCTAACGAGTTGTCCGTTGATATCGCGGCTGAACAAATCTTCGTCGTCGTCACGAACGAAAAGGCCGCCGGATCTTTCGGGAATAATTGGCATTTCAGTTTGCGCTGTGATCAGGTTCTTGGGAGCGCACGCCGCCAGAGTGCTGGTTTGCAAGCCCGGCCTCACCGCTCCACGTCTGCGTTACGGCGGCATTCCGCTGTAACGAACTTTCGCTAAATTCTTGGCCGAACGAGTAGTACTGCATCTCAAGAAGGTTTGTCGTCGCAGAATGCGGCGACCAGCACGGTGCAAGCGTGCACTCCCCAGAGCTCTCATTGATATCGGATCGTGATTTCATTGCTTCAGATATTTGTTCACGTCGTCGTTGAAGTAGTTAATCGCGGTGCGCAAAGGCACGGGCACGGAACGGCCTAGTCCGCAGATCGACGCGAGCTCGATGGCGCGGCCCATCTCGGCGACGAGCGGCAACAACTCGTTGGACCAACGCGCTCGACTAATTTTTCCATCGAGCAAGTTTTCGCCTAAAGAGACCATTTTCTGCGCGCCCAATCGGCACGGCACGCATTTGCCGCAGGATTCGTTTCGGAGAAATTCGAGCGAATTCACTGCTTCCTCCGCCATGTCGCGACCTTCGGCGTAAACGATCATTCCCGCGCCGAGCGCCTGCGTCGGGCTGAGTGCGCGGAACAAATTCAGCTCCAGTTCCAGATCGAGAATGTCCAATTCAGTTGCGTTTGGATCGAGTCCGCGGCGCCTAACGAGTGCTTGCCACGATTTGTTGTTCGTGTGATCGCGCGGCAAACCGGCCGTGTTAGTTAATTTCGCCGGAAGAAATCCGCCGCTCGGTCCGGATGGCGCGAAGCCTTTTAGTTTCCGATCACCAACGATGCCTTGGCAGAATTGCTCGCCATAAATCAACTCGCGCAACGTTAATCCCATCGGCACTTCGTAGACTCCCGGCCGTTTCACGTCGCCGGAAACGGAAAACAAGCGCCGCCCTTTCCATTCGTTCAGACCTTGCGCTGCGTAACCGGCGCCACTGTTGATGCAGATGTACGGAACCCACGCGAAGGTCTCGACGTTGCTCACCAACGTTGGTCGATCATCGAGGCCGTTCGTTTCCAGCTTCGGCGGCATATTGCGCGGTTCGCCGCGACGATCGGACATCGCTTCGATGAGCGCGCTTTGCTCACCGCAAATGTAGCCGCCCGGGCTGACAAATACTGAAACCGGAAACGGCCGGCCGAGCAGCAACGCATTCGGTCCGCACACGCCGATTTCTGCCGCGCGCGCGATCTCTTTGCGGCAGGCTTCGATCTGCTCGGGATATTCGTGGCGAATGAAAATAAAACCTTCTGTCGCGCCCGTGACGAGCGCGGCGAGAATCACCCCTTCGAGGACAAGATGCGGGGTGCGCAAAAGCAGCTCGCGGTCCTTGAACGTGCCGGGCTCGCTTTCGTCGCCGTTCACGACGATGAAAGCGCGCGTGTCATCGCGGCGTTGAACCGCGGTGCGCACGGCGTCGCGTACGTCGCGCCATTTTTGCGTTGCCGGAATTCCGGCGCCACCGAGACCCCGCAGATCGGCATCGTTCAATTCGTCGAGCAAAAGTTCCGACCAACCGGCAAGCTCAGGTCCTTTGGCCCAATCGCCTTCCGTATGCCAGCAACGCAATGCTTCTTCCACCTGCTCGGGCAACGGATCTGCGACTTTGGTTTGCAGCGCGCCGTTGCGGAAGCGCGCGATGTCGTCCTGCGGCCAGTGAAATTTTTCCGCCAGAAGATTCGCTGCCCTAACGAGTGCTTCATCACGAATCTGCAACGCGCGCATGACGGCGGCGTATTTCGATGATTTGCCCGCGTACGGATCGATGGTGACCGGCGCGGGCGAGAAAGGTTGATCGATGTCGTGATCGGCGGGCCGCGCCTCGCCGCGCAGCCAGTCCTGCGCGATTTGCTTCAATTCGGCGGCGGAACGTTTGAGATAGAAATAATCGTGCTCCGATCGAGTGATGGCGATGCAGGCCGCAGGCGCGCGATCGCAACGGCCAAGACACGACACGCCTTCGACGTTGATCATGCTGTTGCCTAACGAGTCCTTCAGATCGCGCAGCATTTTTCCCGAATCGGCCATGTGACAAGCCATATCGCGGCAGATTTTCAACGTCACCGGCTTTGGCGGCGTGAGTTGAAAATGCGGGAAGAAACTCGCGACGGAATGCAATCGATACAGCGGCACGCCGGTTTGCTCGGAATATTGCTCGAGTGCTTCGCGTTTCAGATAACCAAACTGGCTCTGGATTTTTTGCAGCGCGGTAACGAGCGAGCCCATTTTATATCGAAAGATGCGGCACGTTAGGTTTGGGGTGCCCACGCTTGTAGCGTGCTGGTCGCGGCATTCTGCTGCGACGAACTTTCCTGAAAGCAAAGCTGTTCGGTGTCGCGCGCGTGCGCCGAAAAGCTCGCGATGGCAAAATGCCATCGCGAGCACGCTGGAAGCGTGCGCTCCCCCGAATCTTAATGCCCGCGCGCATCTGACTTTAACAACATTTGTTTAAACCAAATTGTTGAGCCTGTTATCGCTGCAGTGCTGGGTTGATCGGGCGAATGATACAAGTGGCAGGTCGCGCATTCGCTCGCGTTGCGCGCAATGCCCCCCGCACTGTGACAACGCACGCAACTTTCTTTCGCCGGTATGAGAACATCAGAAGTTAACCGGCTCGATGCCGCGGCGACGTGACATTCGCGGCAGCTCGCCACTGTGGCGTGTTTCGCGTGACTGAAATACGCATGCGGCAACCAGCGTTCGATCATGACCGGCTTGCTGATCTCCGCCGTCGGATAAGAAATGCCGGCGGCTTGCTTCACCTCATGACAAAAAGCGCAGCCGGTGTATCTCGCGCGACTGCTGGGATCGTTTTGTTGCGAGGCTTTGTATGGGTCAGTGGTGAAGAAAACGTCGTGCTCAAGCTGCTGCGCATTCGGAAATTGCGTGAGCAACTGCCGCACCTGCTGGACGGCGAATTCGTTGATCTTCGTTTCATTGGTTAGGCCACGTTTGCGTCGCGCCAGCTCGGCGTATTGCGCGGGGAGCGTGCGCAAAAATGTGCGGACAAGTTGCGCGTCGCCGTGCGGTAGTTGGAAATCCGGATTGCGTACATCGAACTGCAGCGAATGACATTCCTGGCAATGCGCTTCGAAACTGATTGCCTGCATGTAGCGTCCGTTCGGCTCAGGCTGATGGCAGTAGTTGCAATCGAGCTTGCCGGCTTTCGTCGCCGGAATGTCGCTACTGTTCAGATGACGCGCATGATTGAAACGCAGCACGTCATTGTCGCGCACATTTTCGCGCTGCAATTGAAATGGCGGGTGACCTTCGCTGAATGAGGCAAACGTCTTTGTGTAGCCATCGCCCGGCCGTGGAAGTTGCAAAACGATTTGGCGGAAGTTCACCAGGTTCGGATTCAGATGAAAACGCTGGCGCGGCAGCTGTTTTCCGCGCTCGGCCGAAGCTTGCATGACCGCGCTGTTGTTGTGACACGAAGCGCAATCCAGACTCACGATTCGCATCAGCGCGTCTAATCCCTGGTGTTCCCTGTGACACGCCGAACACGAGCGATTCGTGACGACATTGGGCTCGTGGAAATCGTGCTGCTGATGACATTGCCCGCAAGCGCGATCGATGCGCTCGAATGAGGGCGCACCTTTTTCGAAGCGATCGTTCAGCACCTGGAAAAATCCCGCCGGCTGTCCGGCGGAACTACTCGTTAGGCGCTCCGGCACGTGGCAGGAAACACAGCCATGTTGCAAATGTGCGTGCGAACGCGAAAGCGGACCGGTGTTGACAAATTCCTGCGGCTTTTCTTTCTCACAGTAATAAATCGCAACTACTCCGCCGGCGAAAAGCACAACGCTGAGGAGAAATCGCGCGCTGCGCCACACCGTGCGCGTGAAACGTGATTGCACGCGATCGCGATAACTCTTGGCGATTTCTCGTTGCGTGCCGCGTTCTTCATCCATGGTGCATCAATAACGAAAGAGCGTGACGAAGGCGTGCCACACAGTCATGAGCAGGAGCAGAAACGAAAGCGGCACGTGCACGAACAGCCAGCCGTGCAGCCAGTGTTGCATGCGCAGTTGTGTATCGGTGAGGCGGCGTTCGTCGCACCAGCGGCGCATTTCATCGACGCGCGCTCGATACATTTCATCAACGCGCAATTTCAGGTGACTAAAAATGTCATCCGCTTCGCGCGCGTGACCGAGCCGATATCGTTCGCCGCGTCCGGCACGCAGGTACGGGAGCAAGCGCTGCTCGATGAAACCGGCGAGCACTTCCTCCTGTGAAACATCGGTAGCTACCACGGCCGATCCGCTCGTCGCCTGCTGTTTCAAACTGCGCTGCAATTTTTCCGCCGCGGCGCAGAGTTGCGCGCGCATATTTGGAATTTGCTCGAAAACAATTTCCGCCGCCAACGATTCCTTCATCATCGTCGGTAACTTGTGTTGCAGGATGAGCCCATAAATTCCGCTCACCATCACGATCGCGTAGAGCACCATAAGCGTCGTTGTCATCGGGCCACCGAGACGAAAACCGCTGTGCAGAAGAATCAGCGGAATCGTGAGGAGCGTGAGCCAGATGTGAGCGCGCAACCAGCGTTGCACATTTCCTACAGGGAGAAACGGGAGCTTCTTGCGCACGCCGAGCAGCGCCGCGAACACAAAAATGCCTAACGAGATTGTGCCGAGCACGAGCCCGAGCGGCGTGCCGCCGATGCTGCGATGATCCGGTGGGTTTTGGAGGAGCGAGGATGGTACTCGGAATGCCGTCGGCAAAAGCTCTGGCTGGAAGTTAACGAGGTAAATCCAGAAAGTTGCCATTGTGGCGAGCACGACAAAAATCATCCACGGGACGTGTGAGAGGTTAAAAACCCGCATACCGAGAGATTGTGATTTCAGGCGTGCTCACGAAGCGATCATCCATGCTGGATCGAGCTTCCGCGTGTACCGACTCAGGCGAATTGCTCAGCGGTTCACTGGAAAGTTTCTCAGGGGGTTCCTGCATATCGCATGGTCATGAGGCGACAGCCAAGAAATACATTATCCGTGCTTGCTATGGAAGAACTTTCCCCTCGGCTAGATTAATCCGTGTGGTCAACCTAGTTTTGCAATTGTTGCCGCTGCAAGTTCTGACACTGTCGAGAGGCTGGTCCGAGGCGATTGGTGGCAAGGACGCCCTTGCTACTAATTCCCATCATCGTCATTTCTCTGAGAGTTCAATAATTCCATTCCAGTTCTTCAGATCCTGGCCTCGCAAGACCGCGATTTTTCGCAAGTAAAACTCGGCCGGTCCATCGGAACCGCCACGGAGCTGACAGGTGCGGTTCATCAAATCGGTCGCATCGGAAAATTTCCCGACCCGAAAACTGTCGAGTCCTGCCTCGAACGCACCAATCCAAGCTTGTTCGCCCGAACGTACCTCGTCGCGACCGAGCAGCTCGTGAATGACAACGCTATGAGCCTTGCCTGCCACGCGAAATTCCCCGAGCCGCCGGGTGATGAATTTGTCTGCTAGCCGTTCTCTGACGGCCTCGGAAATCAAGATTTGCGTACCGAGATATTTGTTCAGAGACTCAAGACGCGAAGCGAAGTTCGTCGTATCTCCAATCATCGTGTAATCGAATCGAAACGATGAGCCGAGATTGCCGGCGAGCACTTTGCCGCTGTTGAGGCCGATCCGCGTCCGCAACTTTCTTCCCCGCACCTCCATTTCGGTCAGAGCGCGGAGATCGCAGGCTGCTTCCGCGGCGCAGATTGCGTGCGCAGGCTCGTCGATAGGAGCGCCCCATGCCGCCATCACCGCATCACCGACGTATTTGATGATCGTCCCCTTTCTTTCGAGAATGCAGCGCGTGGTTTGCTCGAAATACGCAATCAGGATCGCTGAGACCTCAGTCGGGTCGAGATCCTCCGAAAGGGTCGTGAAATTTTCAAGATCGGTAAAAATGACAGTCGCTTCGACAATCTCTCCACCCGGGCGAAGATCGAAATCAGAATTGGCGATCTTGTCAGCCATTTGGGGCGACAAATAGAACCCGAACGCCGTGCGCAATTCTTTGCGGCGCCGCGATTCGAGCAAATACTGCGAACCGACGGCCCAAGCCAGACCGAGCGGCATCTGGACGGCCGCGGGAACTATCCAGGCAAACCAGGTTCGTTGGCCCCACGCGAGCCGGCAAGCGCCACATGCGATTCCTATCGAAATGATGACCGCCAGCAGGGCAGCCACAAGCGGACGGAAGAAAGCGAGGCTGCCAGCCACCAAGCCAATGAACATGATCAAGGCAGTTTCCCGATTGAGTGGCATTCGAGTCAACCAGTCGCTGCGCAACAAATTAAGCAGAATGGTCGCATGAATCTCGAGGCCGGGAGAAAATTGGCGGTTCGATCGAGAATACGGCGTGGCGAACTCGTCCTTCCCGATCCCGAGATAACCAACCGCGGACCGTGATCCGACCATTACGATTCGATCCTTAAAGTAGCCGGGAGGAATTCCGTCCGGATCGAGCGCTTGCGCGATATTCACTGAGGAAAAACTGTCTCGGGGCCCATAGTAATTGATCCAGAGCGGTCCAATCGTCTCCCGTGCCTCGTGCGTGACCTTCGCTCCCAGCGCTTCCGCGGCGCTCCATGTCGCGGTCGGGACAACACTAGTTCCTCTCAGGTACATCTGACGCACGCCGTAATCCGGGTCCACTGGCCTGAAGGCGACAATGCCGTATCCGGCGGCGGCTTTGCGCAGCGGTTTTGTCGGCGCGGAGACTCTCTCCTCTCTTACGCTGCCAAGCCGTTCTACGATGTCGAGAGCCGCACCGAGGACAACTTTTCCATGCCTGCGAATGGACTCTGCAAAAGCTGCATCGGCAGCGGGATCTGGGGCAGGTGCGTCGAAGACGATATCGTAAAAGACGAGTCGCGCTTTCTCCTGCGTCAGACGATCCAGGAGGCGAACGTGCAGCGCACGGTTCCAGACATCGTCGAGCGGCTGGTTCAGCTGCTTGGCCGAATACTCGTCGAGATAAACGAGCGTAATCTCATGCGTGTCGAGTGTGGTTCGCCAGAGGAAGGGCAAATCGTAGCTCAACCGCACCAAAGGTTCTGCGAACGAATAGCGCAAGCAGGCGAGTCCCAATGTCATGGCCGCGAGAACGCCGCCAGCGATCGTCGAGGCACGAATAAGACGCTTAATCTGACGAGTCTGCATTAGCTCAAATAGATTTACTAACCAGGTCCGTCCGTGCGTTCTGCTGCGGCCAGAGCCGCGGGATATTGTCGCACCTACGGCGTTTTTTATCGAGAACTCCGATATGATACCACGCAGTCTTCAGTTCGCTCCGCAAAAGCCATCACCGGGCGGGTTGCGAGTTATGCCTCATCCAATCAATAGTGGTACTGGAAACTCGCTCTATTGCGTCGTTCCCGGGCGCGTTGGTCGCGGGGTAGGTCGAGGGGTAGGTCGAGGGGTAGGTCGCGGGATAGGTCGCGGGCGGCGCGGCTTCGGGCTTGGGGTTGGCGCGGGGGGAGGGGTACGTTGGCCGTGTCGTGGCCCCGGGCTTACAATTATCTGGCTGCGCGGGATGCGTTGCGGGTAGCCCGGTCTCGGTCTCGGGGTTACCTCGGGGCGCGGGGTCCATTTCTTTGGCGTTGTTGTCCCGCCGCCAAGAATGCTGAAGTTCTCACTCAGAGACCTGCGAAAGATGGGGCGATTTGGCTCTAGCGCCGCGGCTATCAGAAGATCACGCCGGCCAGCTTCAACCTGACCCTGTTTGATGAGACACAAACCGTGACCGAACCATCCATCGCCCAGCCCGGAGTCGAGAGCGATCGCGGTTTCGAAAGAATCCTTGGCATCCTCGAGCTTGTTTTCAGCGTTGAAGAGAAATCCGCGCAATGCGTGCGCGGCCGGGTTGCGCGGGGCGAACTTGAGACCTTTTTCGAGTGCCTCCTTTGCCTCCGGCACCCGACCCAGGTTGAATTGCGACTCAGCGACTCGCGTCCAGGCAAAACCAAAGTTTGCGTTGAGGTTGGCTGCGCGCTCCGACGCTTGCAAAGCGCCAGCGAGATCGGACTTCGATTGCCGATAATATGATTCTGCAATCCAGTCGGTCGCCGTCTGCGGTAGCGCTGAAGTTGATTTTTCCTTCAACGTGACTGCTGCAATCAAGGTGGAAAGCGCCTGCCGACCCGGAGCCGCCTCGTCAAGTTCGTGCAACAGATCCTCCGCTTTCCGGACCTGACCGGCGACGAGGAATAAGCCCGCGCGATAAACCTTTTCGCCGGACGAAGCAGGTACGCGACTGTGCGGATACTCTCCAAGCGCGCGCAGTACGTCGCCCTGGCCATAAGCGGATAGCGATTCTCGCAGCGTGTCCTGCTCTGACGGAGAAAGCGCTAGATCGTTCAAATCGAGAACGCCCGGATAGTAAAAACACCACTGGACGGAATCGATCGCGTTGGTCACGGGGGTCTTGGCCGGCTTGCCGCCCGGTTCTATCTCTGCCCGCTCGCCGCTCCGCACGACGACCGAACCTTGCGAGCTAGAGATTTCTACCTCACCATCAAGAACCGTAAAGCTGGTGGAGCCATTTGCGGCTACAGCTACGACAAACTCGGTCCCGCGGATCGCGCCGTTCGCAGCGGGAGTTTGCACGTGTATTTCACGTGACTTTTCCCGGCTAAAAAAATAAGCGGAGCCTTGCTTGAGGTCCATCGTCGGCTTGGCGCTCGCGACCTGCGGCGGTAAGATCTCTTCCTCCGTCAATTCGTCGATCCGCAGGATGCTCGAATCGCCAAATTGCACCGCCGCGCGGCTATCCTCTCCGGTTCGCAATCGATCGTGCACGATCAGCTCTTGACCCACGTTCGCTGGCCGCCACTCCGCCGGCGGCCTGGAGCTATCCACCGAATTTTCCTTTGAAAGAAGCGCCGCCCTACCTCTATCGCTCGTGTCTTCGGCGCTCGCGAGTCGAGAAGATGACATTCCCAAAAATAGAACGGTGAACAAGGTCACTAACCACTTCATTATAATCGCTCCCCAAAGCTTGGACCTCACAAGACGCGCATCACTTTCAGCTCTCAGCGAGCTCCGGTGATCTGTGTTCTTCATATCTCTTGATTCAATGGCTTCGCCCAAAAATGCCGAACGCCAGCCGCGTTCTCAGCTAAGACAGCGCAAGAAATATCTCGTCGCCGTGCCTTATGGAAGAACTTTCAACTCGGAGAGATCGATCCTCCCATCGCCGTCAAGTTTTTTGGATGGTTTGCCTTCGCAATTTCCGCTAACGTTGAGAGCGTGGCCCGAAGCGTTGTTTGCCGGCTGTATGCGGCCGCCTTTGTCTTCGCTTGCGCCGCGAGCAGTTCGGCGGCGGAAGTGAAAATGGCGCCAATTCACGGTGGTCAATTCGTTGGTGCGGCCGGTTGCAAGTCGTCCAGTTGTCACGGCGGAGCCGGCGAGAAGCGAAGCCAGTATTTCACGTGGCTGCAGCAAGATTTTCACGCGCGCTCATACGCGATTTTGACCGACGCCCGCTCCGCGCGGATTGCGGAGACGCTCGCGCTACCGGCAGCCCGGGAGAGCAGCCGTTGCACGGTCTGCCATTCACCGTTCCAATCAGTCGCACCTCAGCGGCTCCTGCCAACCGCACACCCGGATGAAGGCGTCTCCTGCGAAAGTTGTCACGGTGCAGCAGAGTCGTGGTTGCGTGGGCACACCCGAAAAGATTGGAACTACGCCATGGGTGTCACAGCCGGGATGCGCGATCTCCGAAGCTTTTATGTGCGCGCAAATGCTTGCGTCGCGTGCCACCAAAATCTTGAATCCGACATCATCAAGGCCGGCCATCCTGAGCTCATCTTTGAACTCGATGGACAATCCGTCGCTGAGCCGAAGCACTGGCGAGACGACGATCCATCGAGTGATGTGCGGGCATGGCTCGTCGGCCAAGCCGTGGCTTTGCGCGAGATGAGTTGGGAACTCTCAAAAAATGAGACACCCGATGCGGAAGCAACTGCAAAATGGAAGGGACTGATTTGGCTGTTGGCCCAAGCGACTGCGCACCAATCGAACCTGCCGGTCATCGATCAACCACTGGCAGCAACGAGTCGCGCTTTGTTTGTGAGCGCACAAGAACAGGCCGACGTGTTGGCGCGCCGCGCCGCGGAATCTCGATTGAGCGATGACTTTGCCATGAACGTTCTTCACGCTTTGGCAGCTGCGGATTCCGAATTCGCTGTTTCAAAAGAAACACCGCCAGCTGTGCTTTTCCGCCGTGCTGAAAAACTCGGTACTGGCGCTCGATCGCCTCTCCGGCGTGGTGGAAAGCCGGGCTCCGGGTGCGGCGAAGAATCCCGAACTTGCCCGTCTGTTCGAGGACCTTCGATCGCGCGCTGATTTTCAGGCACCGCGGTTCGCTGAGCATCTGGCAAGCTTTCGCGCGACAATTGGGCGGCCTATCCCGTAAAATTTCCCGAAAGCGAAAAAGGGTCTGATCTTCACTTTACACAAATTGTGAGTCGCCTCGCACGTCCTGCATTTGACATTCCCTTTTGGGGACTTACGACGATATAGGACTAACGTCCTATTGTGCTGACCTCTTCTGAAAAGGAGCCGTGAGGGATGAAGAAAGTTGGGCTCCAAGCTCCCGCCAGACCTAAAGGTGCATTGGACTAAAGTCCCATATACAGCTCGCTGAGACGCTGGTTAAAATTGCCTTTAGTTACGCCATCCGACGTCTCGACGCACTTTCGGCCGGTTCTGAAAAAGCCGGTTGGGGCTTAACCTTCGCTGAGGCACCGCTTAGCGCGATCACCACATTCAACCGGGGCCCCGAGTCGACCAAAGCGAGGCGGCTGTTCCAAGCGCCTTGTGAGGATTGGTTCTTGGTTCCGCGCGAATTTGGACCAGTCAACTCCCAATAGAAAGGCGTTTATGAAATTTGTTAGTCTCAGAACAAAGCTTATGAAATTCGTTAGTCTCAGAAGAAAGCTCTCTCACCGACAAAATAAGTTAGTGAGGCCGTCCTACCCCACACTTGAAGATTTCACCAACGCAGCGGTCGCATCTCGTAAGATTCACACTTACACCGACCTGCGGCAACAGATCCACGACGACCTGCGGATCCAACATCCGGAGTGGATCGAGCGAGGTGGCGAGTCCCCGATGTGTGATTTTTACGAGGCGCGCCTAATGGAACTGCTAGGGGCTGACGCGAGGGGCCTAAGCTAAAAGTAGCGAAGATCCGGACAGACAGTTAATCGCGCCGTCGATGATAGAATTCTTCACTTCCCCCAATTCTCGCCCGCTGCGGATTTCGCCCTCGGGCAAGGTCAAACGACTTTTAATCGAGGGAGCGATTCGCGAACACCCGCTGCGGATTTCGCCCTCGGGCAAGATCAAACGACTTTTAATCGAGGGAGCGATTTGCGAACACCCGATACTTGGGTGCGCGAAGAAGCTTCCCGCCGAAAATCACGCCGGCGGAAAACAAGAGAAAGAGTAATCAACGGCCCAGTCTACCACAAATTCTAGCACAGAAGGTTAACCGTTTTTTGGCACACAGCCGGCGCATCCCGCGAATAAGACCAAGGTCCAATGTGCGGTTTTCGCTTCTTGTCCCAAACTCTTGCCATGACTCAGCGAGAATCAATCACGACTGGCGTGGCCTGGATAGCGCAGGGCGGTCACGCACATTCAACCAAGATTTCGCCGTTTCAATGTCCCGGCCTGATGATTATCCCGTCAGCGTACGGCTCGCAATGATAGCAAGAATTGGAGAAGAAAATCCAAGCCCTGAACACCACGATCCTATGATCCAGCTGAGCTTGCATCAAAAGGATCCGTTATGAAAACAATCACTCCTTTCGAACTGCAAATGCTGATCGATAAGCGTCATATCGAATTAATCGATGTGCGCCCGACAAAGGACTTCAAGGCGGTTCATGCGCTGGTGGCACGCTCAATTCCTTTATCCTGCTTCGAACCTCACTCGGTCCTCGCCCATCGAAAATTGGATAGACGCGCCCCATTGTACATTATGTCCCGAGAGAGGGCGCTGGCCTCACTGGCTGCGTGCAGCCTGTCCAGCGCTGGGTTGGCTGAGCCAGTCGTGGTCGAGGGTGGAATTCAGGCATGGGAAGCACAATGCCTGCCGGTCGTGCGTAATAAACCGAGGCGACAACGGGTGATAAACGCTTCGAAGGTGGCAATGCTAGCCGGTTTTGCCGTTGGCCTTTCCTTGGTCCTTCACGGATTCGTTTTGTTCGCAGCATTCTTCGCTCTCACGATCGCTGCGGTTCCACATGCTTTCAGATTGGCGCGTCATTACCCCACGGCATGGCGTCCGTTAGCGGATTACGCCTGACCAGCCAGTGGACGTGTTGTTGGAGATTGAAGCGACTACCGGGCGATGGTTCCAACTCGTTACCACCCACAAAGCTCGAAAGCACGGGTAGAAGAATTCTCTAAGGGGCTGGTGGTAGGTGGCGGCATCGTGTTCTAGGCGCTAAATAAGAACAATGTAGTCCGGGCCGGTGCTGTGGCCAATTATCCATTGCTCACGCCGAGTTTCTTCTGCAGGGCCATTCGTTAGGTGCCTGCGCTGGGCTGGTCGCGACTCGCCCGGCTGGCCGTTAAAAAAGCAAATGATGGCGGGGCGTCGCTCATCGTTCGCAAAGCCGCTTAGCGTGGGAGATTTCACAAAGATGTGACAATTGAAAGCTTGTGTCGCGGACCCGCTTTGATTAATCAATGATTTGCCGAACAATCGGTTAAGCCAATGGAAGGGCGTTGGGGCAGATTCGTTTAATCGAACGTGTTCGGGTCGACAATAACTCACCTTCGATTATGAGAGCGATTGCTCAGCCCTTGGATGCAGGGATGTCATCGCTCTCGGAAAGTAAACAGAGGCGGCTGGATTATCGCCCTTTTTTCGCCGCGCTCCTGGTGTTCGCGGCGTATTATCTTGGCGCGAGGATCGGATTTGCGCTGACTTTCCGACCCCATCCAGTTTCGGTTCTTTGGCCGCCCAACTCGGTTTTGCTGGCGGCGCTTCTTTTGATGCCCATCCGCGTTTGGTGGGTGCTACTTCTGGCCGCATTTCCTGCGCATTTGGCGGCGGAATTGGAGAGCCACGTCCCTCCCACGATGGTTTTTTGCTGGTTCATAAGCAACTCCTGCGAAGCACTCATCGGCGCGGGCTGTGTCCGGTACCTGATCGATCGTCCGGTGCGGTTCGATCGTCTTCGCAACGTCGGAATTTTTTGCTTCTTCGCTGCGTTTTTGGGGCCGTTTCTCTCTTCCTTTCTCGATGCGGCCTTCGTCGCGATCAATCACTGGGGACAAGACAGCTATTGGCAAGTTTGGCGCCTCAGATTTACGTCTAACGTTTTAGCCGCGCTAACCCTCGTGCCTTTTATTGTGACTTGGAGCGCGGAGGGAATCGCCTGGCTTGGGAAGATTCGTCGCCCGAGATTTCTCGAAGCCTGCCTCCTTTTGCTTGGTCTGGTTTCGGTTGACACCATCGCTTTCTATAAATTGGCGCCGACCGCAGATTCCACGCTGCTCTATTTGCCGGTGCCATTCTTGATATGGGCAGCGGTGCGTTTCGGCTCGCGCGGCGCGAGCGCGGCCATCTGCACGGTGGCGTTTCTTGCGATATGGAGCGCCGGCCACGGGTATGGGCCATTTTCGACAACATCCGCAGAAGAAAATGCGCTTTCGATTCAAATGTTTTTGGTCGTCATGTCCGTTCCACTGCTGCTTCTTGCCGCCGTCATAGAAGAGCGCAGCAAAGGGGCGATGACACTGCTCGAACGCGAAGAACGCATCAGTCTCGCGGCCGAATCGGCGGAACTCGCGTTCTGGACCTTTACTTTCGAGCGGAAGGAATCGTGGATGAGCGACAATGGTCGCGCCATCTTCGGCTTTGATCCTGACGAGCCTTTGTCCCGCGAATTGTTTCTTTCTCGCGTGCATCCAGAGGACAGAATTGCAATGGATGAAGCCATCGAGCGTGCGCGAACCATATCGCACACATTTGAAGTTGAATATCGCCTGCTCCGGCCGGACGGCGAAACACGCTGGCTGATTTCGCGCGGCCGTTATCTGCGCAACGATCGGGGGAAAGTGAGCGAACTGATTGGGGTAGCCATCGACATCACGGCGCAATTCAAAGCCAACCTCCAGCTACGACTGCAGCGCGAGGAGATGGCACACATGAGCCGGGTGTCGTCTATCGGCGAGCTAACCGCTTCGCTCGCGCACGAACTTAATCAACCCCTCTCCGCCATTGTTAGCAACGCGGTAGCCGGGAGACGATTTCTGGCGCAGAGTTCTCCCGACCTCAAAATGTTTGAAGAGTTGCTCGCCGATGTTGCGGCTGATGCCCGGAGAGCGGGCGATATCATTCACAGGATTCACGATTTCGTGCGCAAGCGCGAGGGGACAAGGCGCCCGGTAAATTTGAATGAGATCATCCGGGAGGTCCTGCGACTACTCCATTCCGATTTGCTGGGGCGCGCTACTTCCGTCGAGACGCAACTCGCTCCGAACCTTCCGATGGTGGATGCCGACCCGGTCAATTTGCAACAGGTGTTGCTAAATCTTGTGATGAATTCGCTCGAAGCGATGCAGCTAAAGCCGGCGGCCAAACGCCGCATTCTCATTTCCACAAGATGCGAACCAGATTCTTCTGTCGTAACCAGCGTGCGGGATTATGGTGGCGGGCTCCCCAAAGACAATCCCGATAAGATCTTCACACACTTCTACTCCACCAAGCCAGACGGAATGGGAATGGGCCTGACAATTGTTCGTTCGATCGTGGAGGCGCATGGGGGCAAGCTCGGCGCGGAAAATGTCGATGAAGGTGCTCGCTTTTTCTTTACCCTTCCGGTGGCACGAAAATCTGAGACTTGGGAGGTCGCTTGAGCAAAGCCAAGAAGCTTGTTTGCGTGGTGGACGACGATCAATCGGTACGCCGCGGTTTAGGGCGTCTACTTAAGTCCGCTGGATATGTGGCGGAGACATTTGCCTCAGCCGAAGACTATCTCGCGCGAGAAATCTCCGAAGGCCCGATCTGCCTTGTCCTCGATGTCCGCATGCCGCGATTGAAGGGTCCGGCGTTGCAAGAAGCGCTCGCGGAACGAGGCGCTTGCGAGCAGATTGTCTTCATTACCGGCCACGGCGACGTGCCGACCGCCACTCAAGCGATGAAAAACGGCGCCGTTGATTTTCTGACGAAACCTTTTGACGACGGGGAACTGATCGAAGCGGTCAAACGTGCTTTGGAACGTGGCGAGGAACAACTGCGCAAACGCGGGGAAAGGTGTGAGGCGCGAGAACGTATCGACAAATTGACGCCGCGCGAGTTTGAAGTCTTGCGTTTCGTCGTCACGGGCCTTCTAAACAAACAAATTGCGGCGGAACTGCACACGGCCGAGAAGACGATCAAGGTTCATCGCGGCCGCGTCATGCAAAAGCTCGGGGCCACCTCTGTGCCTGACTTGGTGCGCATTTCGCAGCGGGCCGGCGTCGCGCCGGCCCGCAATCCGGCATAAGACTAAGGTCCACTACCCTGCCAAACTTTCGGGACTAATCTGCGATATGATCGCTACGTCCCACATTGAAATCGGGGCGGTCGCGCAAAGGCGCATGCCGCCGACTGAAAAGCCATTCTCGGAGATTGTTTGCCTGGTGGATGATGATCCCATGGTGCTCAAATCGACCGGTCGTTTACTCGCCTCAGATGGATTCGCCGTGTGTCGGTTTGATAACGGCGAGAATTTCATTGCTTATGTGGCGTCACACGATGTGCCGCTCGTCGTGCTGGACATTTGGATGAAAAAGATGACCGGCTTGGAAGTCCTGGCGCGGCTATGCGCTATATCGCCGCAGACCCATGTGATCGTGATCACCGGACACGAAGATAGCGCCGCGCGGATCACCGCGATGCAAATCGGCACAGTCGCTTTTTTGGTTAAGCCTTTTGATGACGAACAATTTCTCGAGGCGGTTCATCGCGCGCTCGGCCACCCGCCTGAATCATCATCCAGGAAACCATCCTTATCGGTGCCTGATTTGGTGGGCATCTCGTAGCGGGCGGGTGTGCCGCTCGCCGTCATCCGGCATGGGACTAAAGTCCACTATCCAGCCGGATCGTAGGTAATAACCTTCATATTGCTCGATACGTCCCACCTCGGAAATGGGCGATCGCGCAATTTGAATGACACCCGTTGAGACATCAGACTCGGAGATTGTTTGCCTGGTCGATGACGACCTTTCGGTTCTGAAGTCGATTCGAGCGATTGCTGGCGTCCGACGGGCTTCCCGTTCGCGGCTTCAACAAGCCGAAGGAATTCCTCGCGCACGTGCAGACTCATTCAGTGCCAGTCGTCATTCTCGATATCTGGATGGAAGAGATGAGCGGCTTGGAACTCCAGGCGCACCTCTCCGGGCTTTCACCCGGCACACGCGTGATCATCATTACGGGACGCGACGATCCGGCCGCGAAATTAACCGCCCTGCAATTGGGCGTCACCGCGTTTTTCACCAAACCTTTTGACGACGATCAATTCCTCAGCGCAGTGCGTGGCGCGCTGGCAATGCACCCTCTTGAATGAGCGAACGAGACAAAATCGACAAGCAATCGGACGAACATCGAGAAACCGCTGATTCATCTCGCGAAGAGCAGCTCAGCCTGCTGCAGACAATCACGATGGAAGTGGCCGCTGCCAGCGATCTCTCGTCCGCTTTAGAAGTTGTGCTCCGCCGTGTTTGCGAGAAGACAGGCTGGATGGTCGGACAGGCTTGGGTGCCGAATCAGGATGGAACCGTTCTTGACTGCGTACCGGCATGGTTTTGCGGCGAGGCCAATTTAAAAAAGTTCAGAGCTGCCTCCGAAAACTCTCATTTCTTGCCCGGCACAGGACTTCCCGGACGCGTTTGGCAATCGAAACAGCCAGCGTGGATAGAGGATGTAACGCTGGACGGGAACTTTCCCCGGAACAGCGAAGCTGCGAAAGCAGGACTAAAGGCGGCTGTCGGTATTCCCATTTTGTCAGGCAACGAGATTATCGCCGTGATCGAGTTTTTCGTGCGGGAGTCACGCGCCAAGAACGAGCGGCTGGTGAAGGTGATCGTGGCCGTCGCCGCACAATTGGATCTGGTCATGGAGCGGAAACGCGCCGAAGAAGAACTCTCAAGCACCAACGAAATCCTCCAGTCCATCTTGTCCAGCATGGGTGATGGCGTCATCGTCGCCGACAAGGAAGGTAAATTTCTTGTCTTTAACCCGGCGGCGGAGCGCATGTTCGGCAGGGGCGCGACGCAAACGTCATCCAGCGAATGGTCGCATCAGTACGGTCTCTACCTGCCGGACAAGGTCACGCCTTTCCCGCCGGATCAATTGCCCCTCACGCGATCAATTCGCGGCGAAGAGGTAGATAATGTTGAGATATTCGTCCGGCACGAGAAAGCGCCCAATGGACTTTGGACACGGGTTAATGGCCGCCCAATAAGAGATCCCAACGGCGAGTTGTCGGGTGGCGTGATCGTTTGTCGCGATATAACGGAAATTAAAAAGGAAGAGTTTTTTCTTTTCGATCAAAGCCGCGTTCTGGAAATGATCGCAGCCAACGCCTCGCTGGCCAATGTTCTCACTAGCCTGGTTCTTCTCATGGAAGGGCAAGCCGATGGACTTCGCTGTTCTATTCTGCTCTTGAACCGCGACGGGAAGCACGTGCGGCACGGTGCGGCGCCAAATTTACCGGAGGCTTATGTCAAAGCTGTCGATGGCGCGCCGATTGGACCGCGGAATGGCTCCTGCGGAACGGCCATGTACTTGCGCAAGCAGGTCGTAGTCAAGGATGTGATGACCGATCCGCTCTGGGCCGACTACCGAAAGCTGGCGGAGATCTGCGGTCTGCGCGCCTGCTGGTCGACGCCGATTCTTTCACCGCACGGCGATGTCTTGGGTTCGTTCGCGATGTACCGCGAGGAAACGCGCGGCCCTCAGCCCGAGGAATTGCGACTGACCCAGATCGCGACCCACATTGCCGGGATCGCTATCGAGCGTCAGCGCGCCCAGGAGACTTTGCGCGAACGCGAGGCCCGGATCAGCCTGGCGGCGGAATCAGCTGATCTCGCTTTTTGGGTCATCTATCCGGAACAAAATACCGCCTGGATGAGCGACAAAGGGCGTGCGATTTACGGATTTGATTCTCAACTCCCGTTGAATCGCGACCTGATCTGCAGACGCGTGCATCCTGATGAAAGAGCCGCGGTGCACGCGGCTTTCGATCGCGCGTGTGCTTCGATCGGACTCTTCGAGTCGGAGCACCGGCTCGTTCTGCCTTACGGAAAAACGCGCTGGGTCATCGCGCGTGGAAGATGTTTGCAGGACGAGCATGGAAATCTTTTGGAATTGATCGGTGTGACGATCGATGTCAGCGCGCAAAAACAGGCCGACTTGCAGTTGCAGATCCAGCGCGAAGAAATGTCGCATTTTAACCGCGTGGCGTTGATGGGTGAAATGACTGCTTCGGTCGCGCATGAATTGAACCAACCGCTCACCGCCATCGCCAACAACGCCTCGGCCGCGCGCCGTTTTCTCGAGCGCGGCAACATTGACCCCGTCCTGCTACAACAGCTGCTGCAAGACATGGTGGCCGACAGTCAGCGCGCCGGCGAAGTCATTCGTGGAATTCGCGCGCTGGTGCAGAAAGATAAAAACGTTGCTCGGAGCATGCTCAATCTAAACGCCGTGATCGCGGATACCCTGCGGTTGGTGAGCTCTGACATCGTGCTGCGTGAAAGCGTGGTCACGACCGAGATGGATCACAGTCTTCCGCAGGTGGAAGCGGTGGCGGTCCAGATTCAGCAGGTCCTGCTTAACCTGATCATGAATGCGCTCGACGCGGTCCAAGCATGTCCGCCAGCCGAGCGTCGTATCATTATTAGTACACGTTCGTTAAACGGAGAGCGCGCGGAAGTCAGTGTGCGCGACTTTGGCACGGGCTTGCCTAAGGATCGTCCGGACAAAGTGTTCGATCATTTCTTCTCTACCAAGCAAACCGGAATGGGCATGGGATTGACCATCGTCCGCTCCATTGTTGAAACGCACGGGGGTAAGATCAGCGCGGAAAACGCGCCCGACCGCGGCGCGCGTTTCTTCTTTCACTTGCCGGCGGCGCGCAGCGATTCGAAAAGTCAGGCGGCATGAATACGGCCGGCGACGCTGAAGTCTGTTTGGTGGATGACGATTCATCCGTCCTCCGCTCGATGCAGTATCTGCTCGCCTCGGACGGCATAGCGGTGCGCGCCTTTAATAAACCGGAAGAGTTTCTGGCCCACGCCGCCGATCATCCGGTGCCGGTAGTGGTGACTGACGTCTGGATGGAAGGAGTGACCGGTCTGGAAATTCTCGCGCGCATGTGCGCCATCTCACCGCGGCCCCGCGTGATCGTCATCACCGCGCGAGACGACCTGGCAGCGCGCGCAACCGCAATGGCAATCGGCCCAGTCGCCTTTTTCATCAAACCATTCAACGACGAAGAATTTCTCGCTGCTGTGCGTGACGCGCTGAATCTGGCTAAGCAGCGCACAATCACTCCAGGCGCATGACAGCCGCCGCGTCTCGCATTGGAATGCCAGAATGGAAGATCATGCCAATCACACCAGACTAAAGTGGCGAACATGGCGAGCCGGTTTTCGTTGCGAAAAAGAACGCGTAGGTACAAAGTCCAATAGACCAGCAGAAAACCAGGCGGCAGACTCAGTTTTTCCTAACTCCGAACTGTAAATCTAAATATGACTAAAAAAACACTCGTTCTAATTGCTATCTCAAGCTGCGCCTGGATCGCAACCTTTTCCGGCGCGACAATCCCGACTGGCACGACTTTGGTCGTGCGAACGCTCGATTCCATCTCTTCGCACGAGAAAGTCGGCGGAACTTTCAGGGCACAGCTCGATCAAGATATTGTGGTAAAAGGAAAGGTCCTGCTTCCGGCCGGCACCAAAGTTCTTGGTACGGTCGAGGCGTCGCGAGCGAATGCGCGCACCAGTTCTTCTCCACTTACTCTTAACTTAACCGGCGTTTCGAGTAACGGGCGGACAATGCCAATCAAAACGGTCAGCGGAGTTCAGCCGCAAATTAAAGCCAAGACAGCACGACAATCGCGCGCCGGAGTTTCGGTTGGCACATCCACCATTCCATCTGGAACGAAGATGGAGTTCAGCCTCGCGCAACCGCTCAACTTGTAACACGCGAGTTCGAATTCGATACACCGCGAACCAATCGGCAGCAGAGGGTTTTCAAATAACGATTTTTAGCCATTTGCCGCGCTCGACGTAAGCGCATCAGTTCTTTGCTTCGCTACTGACGCGGGTAGCTGCGTTAGAAGAGGACTCCCCGGCATACTTCTCTTTGTCCAAATGCTCCACATCCGGATTACTTGCCACGTTAACGCCCTGAGCGTTAACCGGAAAGTGAAGCCGGTAAAGAGCGGCGAACAGGGCGATGGAATTATCGCTCCATAATCCTCCATGACCTGAAATGATCTCCTTCGGCACGCGCACGATCCAAAACGGAATGCGCGCGTTACCGGTATAAACAATCTCCCATTCCCGCCAGACCTCGCTGTCCGGCACTGACTTTATTTCGTCGGGATTGTAAGTGGAACCGCGGCAGTATTTATTTTCATGGCCGTCGTTTTTTGTGCTCGTGTAAAAGACCCGGCCGTGCAGATTGTGCACGGCATTGGCTTCGACGGCCCGGTTCTCAACTCCTTTTAGCCCCGGCGGCGGAGTGGCTTCTCCTCGGGGAACAACCTGGTAGTTAACCAAATACTTATTGTTCCCTGGCGTGCGGGTTTCGAATTCCCTCTCCGAAACCTTCTCTCCATTCCGGCCCGGTACCGACACGTGGGTCCAGTGATAGCGAAGACCTACCAGGTTGGCGAGACTCGCTCCGATCGGAAAAAATCCTCCTGTTGCCTGGTCGTTTTCGGCCTGCAACATAATCAAAAGTGGCCGGTTCTCGTCTATCGCGGCGACCGTGCCGACACCACCGGCCCGGCCGACGTAAGCATGACGCGCGGGATCGTACTTATAGAGGTCATCCAGTTCCGACATTAGCTGGCGCGTACTGATGGAATCATCGGCGGAGTTAAAAGCTAGCGCCATGTCCCATGGACTGGAATTTCGCTCACCATTGCTGCTAGCATCGAGAATCGAGTGAGAGATCGTGTTGCCCAGAACCAGGCCGCCGAAGGAATGGCCCATCAGCACGCAATGATGCAATTTCTTGTCCGGAGCTCGCGCCGCCAAAGCGAGCTCGCTGATCGCAGCCAGGCAACCGTTTTGCGCGGCGACTTCTCCGCCCGTTGATTTACGATTCCAGAAGGTCAGCAGATCAAGCCCCGGAACCGTAAGGTCCTTGCCGCGCCAGGCGATGTAAACACCGATGATGTCAATTTTATGTTCGCGCATCTCGGGAAAGCGCGACAGCGTGTCGAGAAAGTGTTCGAACTTACAGGTATCACCCGATGTGGCGTCGTTTTGCCAACCGTGAATGTAGACGAAAAGAAGGGGGCGTTCCGCTTTGCGGATGATGCTGATAGCCGCCGCGCGCTGTGACTCATCTAAGGCCGAGCCCTGGTCTCCAAATTCGATGAAGGCCATTTTGTAGCGTCCATCTTCGGGCCCTCTTATTGAATTGAGCGGTTCGGTGGCAGTGTTGGCATGGTACGGCCCGTACGATGCACACGCTGCCAGCAGTATCACACCCGCAAGGGCAACGAGGAACAAGTAAGTTGCATTGCGATTTCCCATTCGCGCGATCGTAGCCACCCAAGCTTCGGATACCAATTGGACTAAAGTCCTATATGGAAATTCCACAGAATCCGGCAATCTGCTGCCGACTCGTGAAGCTGCTGAAACAATTCTGGTCCTATTCCGCTGTCGCGTTTCTTCTGCCCGCATTCGGGCTGCTTGGCATGGTGAACGCGCCCAAAGCGGATAAGAAATGTGAACAGTGCAGTGCGCCTTCGCGCGCTGCACAGCTTCTCGCGACGAATCAATTTCTGGCCAGTACGCGCACGGCGTCGGCTGCTTACCACAAGCAGCCTACCGCGCCAGAAGCTAACGCACAGCCAGGAATGGTGTGGATTCCTGGCGGCGAGTTCTCGATGGGCGCGGCGACGAATGGCCATGGCAGTTCCGAGATGCCGATGGCTTCGAATGACGCGGAGCCGGTCCACCGTGTTTTCGTCGACGGATTCTGGATGGATACGACCACCGTCACGAACGAGCAGTTCGAGAAATTCGTTAGGGCGACCAGTTACGTCACGATCGCGGAACGCACACCGACGAAGGAAGAGTTTCCGAGTGCGCCACAGGAAAACCTGGTTGCGGGCTCGGTTGTCTTTGCGCCGACCGACCATGAAGTGCCGCTCAACGATCATTATCAATGGTGGAGCTACGTCAAAGGCGCGAACTGGCGACATCCGCTCGGTCCGCAAAGCGACATCAAGGGAAAGGAAAAATATCCGGTCGTGCAGATCGCGTATCCCGACGCCGAAGCCTATGCGAAATGGGCGGGCAAACGTTTGCCGACCGAAGCGGAGTTCGAGTTTGCCGCCCGCGGCGGATTAGCCGGTAAAACTTACGCGTGGGGCGACGAATTTCGTCCCGGCGGAAAATGGATGGCCAATACATGGCAGGGAAAATTCCCGGTGAAGGACGCTGGCGAAGATGGCTACGCCGGCATCGCGCCGGTCGCGAAATTCCCGGCCAATGGCTACGGCCTTTACGACATGGCCGGCAACGTCTGGGAGTGGTGCAGCGATTGGTATCGACCTGATTACTACGCACAGCTCGCACAGTACGGCAAGATCGCGCGCAACCCTCAGGGACCCGATTCACCGTTCGATCCAGCCGAGCCTAACGAGAAAAAGCGTGTCCATCGCGGTGGCTCATTTCTTTGCAACGACCAATACTGCTCGCGTTACATGGTCGGCACGCGCGGCAAGGGGGAAATCAACACCGGCACCAACCATCTCGGTTTCCGTTGCGTGAAAGACGCAGCCGCGAAGACCGCGGCAAAATAGGTCTAAAGTCCCATATCCGCGGGATAAGCCAGGAGCGCAGATTCGGATTGTGAATCCGATCAAATCTGCATTCCGTCTTGCGCCGCTGTCGGGATTGGATCGATTGCCACATTCTCAACGAGCAACCTTCTGGCTCAGTTTGAAGAAATCCAAAATCGTTTTAATTTGGAATTATTGGAAGGCTCAACAAGGAGTGTGAGATGAAGGTTTTAGCGTATTCGAAATGGGATGTAGTTCCGGTCGTGTTTGGGGGGCTTCACTGCGCATATGTCGTCACGTTTTTTTTCGTATTTCCGCATGCCCCTTTGTGGCTGTTGATTTGTATGGGGCTCATCTACTCGGTGAGCGTTTCGTGGAACATCAACGGGATTTCGCACAACCACATTCATAATCCGTACTTTACTTCCAGAGTTCTGAACCGTTTGTTCAGCGTAATGGAGTCAGTGACTCTCGGAATTTCTCAAACGTTTTACAAACACGTCCATCATCGCCACCATATGGGGAACAGTGATAGACCGGACGAGAACGGCCACTGCCACGACTGGATTTCTATCTATCGATACGGACACCATGGCGAGCCGGAGAACCCCTGGACCTACATCTTCCTCAGTTATCTCCGAGAAGATCCGAAGGTGATTTATGCGGAAATCAAGAGAAAAAACCGGGTCGATGCACGATTAGGGATCACCGAAATCGCGATTCTGGGAGCGACTATTGCCCTGGGCTTTGTTTTAGACTGGAAATTTTGGCTCTTCTTTTTGCCGTTCTATTATTTGGGACATTGTTGCACGTATCTGAATGGTTTTTTCCTACATTACGGGGGCAATCCCGACAAGCCAATCGCTTGGGGTGTAAGCTCTTACCATAAGCTGTACAACTGGCTGTTTTTTAATAATGGCTACCACGCTGAACACCATTTTCGACCGAAGCTGCATTGGACCAGGATGAAACAGTTCCATGAAGAGATTGCCGAGGTGCAGCGGCGGGAGGGCGTTCGGGTAATAACCCCGCCGCACGCGTTAGGATTTCTCGATCCCAATCTCCCGTGGGGTGAGCGGAAGGGTTCTACCAGGTTAAACCAAGAGCACCTCGCCAAAGGAACATCTGGCGCCCGATAGCCACTACCTTCTCCGCCGTATCCCCATAAAACGGGCCACGAGTCTGTCCAGTATTCTCATTGGGATGAGTTGCGGAATGATCCAATTCGTCAGGCGATGCGGAACAACTGCATAACGCACCCTGAGTCGCGAACTGGTCAAGGCACGGCAGACGGCTTCCGCAATTACCTCTGCTGGGAAGCCGGTTCTGCCCTCTTTCGCGGCGTGGCGCTCAAACTTTGCTAAGGCCTCCGCAAACGGCGTCTCGCGGAAGCGCGCGGTCACGCCCGCGTCTGACTTCTGCCAAATAGGTGTTACGACTGCGCCGGGGCCGATGATAATTACATCAATCCCGAACAGCATCAGTTCGCGCCGCAGGCTCTCGGACAACCCTTCCAGTCCGAACTTTGATGCCGAGTAAGCACCTGTGAACGGTCCGGCAATCTTGCCACCGGCCGAGCTGATGTTCACAATCCTCCCCGGACTGCCTTTCCTTGCCGGATCCGCGCCGAGAAGCGGAAGAAACGCTTTCGTCACAATAAAAGGACCGACTAGGTTGACCTCGAGTTGATGCCGAAACTGGTCGGTCGGAAGATGGGCGAGGGGACCGGCAACCTCGATCCCGGCATTGTTCACTAAACCGTCCAGCGTGCCTGTCCCCAAATGCTCGCCAACCTTAGCTGCCTCGGCTCGCACCGTCTCTTCGTCTGTTACGTCAAAAAGCAGTGGAACAAATCTTTCGCCAAACTCTAGCTGCAAACGATCTGCGTCCGTTTGATTCCGCACGCTACCATACACTCGAAATTCGCGACTGAGCAGCGCTTTGACACAAGCATATCCGATCCCGGTAGAAACACCGGTGATGACAACTTGTTTCATTATCGTGGGCTGCGGTTGGTGCTGGACAGGCTATCGATGGTGCGGGGAGTCGCGATTGTTCCCAAACTTTCGACGTGGGCTGCGATGAAACAAGCGCTTTTCGCACTCTGCGCGCCTGCTGATCGGCTGATTTACAATTGAAAGATAAGAGGGTTGATGAGAAACAGCGTCCGCTGCGAATAACTGTAACTGACGAGAGAACGAATACTCGCTGCTGTGCACCAGGCGCTGGCCCAATATTGTTCGCGTCACATGGTCGGCACGCGCGGCAAAGGCGAAGTCAACACCGGCACTAATCATCTCGGTTTCCGCTGCGTGAAAGACCCGGGCACGAAAACCGCAGGCCGATAGGACTAAGGTCTCATATCGTGCTCGAGGTATAACGCGCAAAGTTTGGATTCTATGAATCTTCATAAGTCTCCGTTTAGATCTGTGCTGGCTGTCGCAGTTGCATTGATTGCGACGTTCTCAGCGAGCAACGTTTTTGCGCAAGCAAAGAAACCAAACATCGTCTTTATCATGGGCGATGACATCGGCATGTGGAACATCGGCGCCTACAGCCGCGGCATGATGGCCGGCCGGACGCCGAACCTCGATAAGCTCGCCAAGGAGGGAATGCTGTTCACCGACTACTACGCCGAGGCGAGTTGCACGGCTGGTCGCGCGAACTTCATCACCGGCGAACTGCCGATCCGCACGGGCATGACCACGGTCGGCCAGGCCGGTGCGTCGGTAGGACTGCCCGCCGAGGCTTGCACCATCGCCACCGCGCTCAAAGCACAGGGCTACGCCACCGGCCAGTTCGGCAAGAACCACCTTGGCGACAAGAATGAGTTCCTGCCCACAGTGCACGGCTTCGACGAGTTCTTCGGCTACCTCTATCACCTCGATGCGATGGAAGACCCGGCGCATCCCAACTACCCGCAGGAGTTGTTGAACAAGGTTGGCCCGCGCAACATGGTTCATAGCTGGGCGACGGACACCGACGACCAAACCGACATGCCGCGCTGGGGCAAGATCGGCAAACAGAAGATCGAGGACGCCGGCACGCTCTATCCCGAACGGATGAAGACGGTGGATAACGAGATTCGCGACTTCGCCTTGAATTTCATAGAGAAGGCCCACAAGGACGGCAAGCCGTTCTTCTGCTGGCTCAACCCGACGCGCATGCACATCGTCACCCACCTCTCGGACAAGTATGAGAAGATGCGTAACTCGCAGAATGGCTGGTCAGAAGAAGAAGCTGGCATGGCCCAACTCGATGACGACGTCGGTTTGGTCATGCAGAAGCTCAAGGACATGGACGTGGATGACAACACCATCGTGGTCTTCACCACCGATAACGGCACCGAAGTCTTCACCTGGCCGGATGGCGGGCAGACGCCATTCGCGCAGTCCAAGGGGACGGTCATGGAGGGCGGCTTCCGTGTTCCGTGCCTCCTGCGCTGGCCCGGTCATGTGCCGGCAGACTCCATTCAGAATGGCATCTTCTCCGGCATGGACTGGTTCCCCACCTTCCTCGATGCCGCCGGCAATCCGGACATCACTAACCAGTTGCTCAAGGGCGTGAAACTCGGCGATCGGACTTACAAAAACCATCTGGACGGCTATGACCAGATGGCCGCCATCACCGGCAAGGGTCCGTCGAATCGTCACGAAATCTTCTACCTCGGCGAAAGCACTGTCGGCGCGGTGCGCATTGACGATTACAAGTATCGTTTCATTGACCAGCCCCAAGGCTGGCTCGGCGCCAAGCCGCATCTTGACGTGCCGGTCCTAATCAACCTTCGCCTCGACCCATTCGAACGCACGGCCTGGCCGAACGCTGGGACGAAAGAAGGGGCGCAGCAATACTTCGATTGGTTCAAGTATGAATTCTGGCGCTTTGTTTTCGTCCAGCAGGTGATGGGCAAGGAACTCCAGACCTTCCTCGAATACCCGCCGATGCAGCGGGGCGCGAGCTTCAATCTTGACGCAGTAAAAGCGGAGATGGCGAAAAAGATGGCCGAGGCGGAGGCGGCCAGCAAAGGCGCCAGCCAGTAAACCGGAATGACCTTCACGGCGGGCGGCTCGCAAGGGCCGCCCGCCTTTTTGCCCGATGAGCTGGTGCCTTCGATCATGAAACGCGCGCGCCGCGAATTCACAATCGAAACGAGAGAATCGAAGAACAAAACAATTCAACAGGAGCAAGTAGAGGCAGCGGAGATGAAAGAGATCTCTCTGTTAACTCTATTACCTCCTGTTAAAACTCGGGCACCGTACGGGCCTGCCCGCCCTCGAATTAGGACGGCATCAGCATGAAAAACGACTGAAAACGGATTTTGTTTCGATGCTTGCGAGCCGGGGACTTCCTTTCATAAAAGCGACTCTATGAAGCTCAAATTTTACGGTACGCGGGGATCCATCCCCATCTGTGATGCCGGTTTCCAGCAATTCGGCGGCAACACCACCTGCCTGCAAATCACGTTCACCGATACGAACCGCATCGCCATCATTGACGCAGGCACGGGGCTGCGAAATCTGGGCAGAGACTTCCGCGCCATCGGCCACAAGCAGGAGCAAATCATCATCGCGTTCACCCACTTTCACTGGGACCACATCCAGGGCTTTCCGTTCTTTGCCCCGGCTTATGATCCCAGCCAGAAAATCACGCTCCTGACGCTCGGCCGGGACCAGACCGTCAGCAATTTGCGCGAGATTTTCGAAGTCCAAATGCAGGCGGAATATTTCCCGGTGCAATTGGATCACATGGGGGCCAATTTCGAGTTCCTGCAAATCGCTGATGCCAGCAAACACTTCACCGGCATCAACGGGGTGGAAACCGTGGTCACTGCTCAAAGGCACAACCATCCCGGCGGAGCGTATAGTTTTCGGATCGAGCGAAGTGGCAAAGTGCTCGTCGTTTGCACGGATGTCGAGCATGGCGAGCAGATTGATCCGCGGCTGGTGGAGTTGGCGCGCGGCGCGGACTTGTTGGTCCATGACGCGCAATACACAGCCGAGGAACTGCAGAAAAGGCGCGGATGGGGACACAGCAGCTTCGATCAAGCCATGCAACTTGCCGAAATGGCCACCGTGAAACGCCTGGCCCTCACGCATCACGACCCCGAACACGACGACGAGTTTCTTCTACGCATCGAAAAATTATGTCAAGAACGGTTCCCCAACACGGTGCTTGCCCGCGAAGGAATGGAAATCCCGATCCAGGAGGCAACGTGACCGCCAATGAGCGTGGTCGCCTCACGGATTTTTACCAGGCGGCTCTGGACGCCTACGCGGGAGAGCGGAAGTTCTGGGCCGAGAATATGGGTAAAGTCTCCGCCGAGGACGGCGCAAATCCTTACTATGCGTGGTTCTTGGGCCGGAACTTCTGAAGACAAAATGAGCGACGGTTGCGCGCCGGTGATTCCAGTGGAAACGGACCTGGAGAAAGCAGATGCCCGGAGAACATCACAATGAAAACAACGCCCGCACAAAATCTCATGGCCGCGATGCGACGGGATTTACCATGAGCAGCTTTGGCCGCCGGGAAGTATTTGATTCAGGAGCTGATTCCGCCCGCCGTGTTTTGCTTTGTCTCCTTCCAAAATGCCCCAGTGCCGAACCGGCTTTACTTCGGCGAGCAACGTGACGTTGCTGCCACCTTCGCGCGGCTTGCCGAACCCGAAACAGTTCCCGGACGCGAATGTTGATCTTGTCGTGACTTGTTCACAGCGCGTGTTTCAGCAATGATGACTCGTGCCTCCGGATGAACTAAAATTAAATCTCGCGGATTTTGTATCGTTCGCTCAGGCGCTAAAGGGCGACGAGAAGAGCGAGGCGCAGACTTTTCTGGATCGTTTTTTCCGCGCACTCGGCCACGAAGGCGTGATCGAGTCCGGTGCGACGTTTGAGTTTCGCGTCGCAAAGAAACCGGGCTCGCCGCAACTCGAATTGATCAAAGGTAACGGTGCGAGACCTAAAGGCGGAAAGAAGTTTGCCGATCTTCTCTGGCCGGACCGCGCCCTAATCGAGATGAAGTCGCGCGGAGAGAAGCTCGAGTAAACATTACGACCAAACATTCGACTATTGGACGCACATCGTTCCGCATCGGCCGCTGTACGTGATCCTTTGCAATTTCGACGAGTTCTGGATTTACGATTTCAACACGCAGCTGTTCGATCCTGTTGACCGCATCGCACTGCGCGAACTGCCGGAGAACATTGCCTCTTTCAATTTTCTGCTGCCGATTTGGAAGAAACCAATTTTCGGTAACAACCGCGTCGAAGTCACGCGCAAGGCGGCTGATCAAATGGCCACTGTCTTCCGTGAGATTGTCGAACGAGGCGAAGATCGACAACGAGCGCAGCGATTCATTTTGCAACTACTTGTCTCGATGGTGGCGGAGGACATCGGGCTGCTTCCGCGTGAGGTCGTGACCGAACTTCTGGACCAATGCGCCGAGCAAGGTGCGAGCTCGTACGATCTGATCGGTTCTCTCTTTCGACAGATGGCGACGGAGGAAAAAGCGCGCGGTGGACGATTTGCGAATGTCGATTACTTCAATGGCGGCTTGTTTGAAACTGTGGATCCAGTCGAATTAAAGCGGCCGGAGTTGTACCGATTGCACGACGCGGCGCGTTACAACGATTGGAGCAAAGTGCGCCCGGAAATTTTCGGCACGCTCTTCCAAGACAGCATGGATAAGAAGGAGCGTCACGCTTTCGGAGGTCACTTCACAAGTGAATTCGACATTCGCAAAGTGGTCGGTCCGACAATCGTTAAGCCATGGCGCGAGCGAATCGACGCCGCTGGGAAGAACGTTAGTGAGTTGCGTAAGGCGCTTGCCGATCTTCGCGAATTCCGCGTTCTGAGATCCCGCGTGCGGCTCCGGAAACTTTCTCTTCATCGCGTATCGCGAGATGAAACGGCTGGAGCGCGACATCCTGTTACGCCTGCGCGAAGTGAGCAAGCGCGAGCCGCTCGAAAGCGCTATCTCACTTCACCAGTTCTTCGGCATCGATATCATCCCGTTCGCGGTCGAGCTGGCAAAAGTCACGCTAATGCTCGCGAAAGAATTGGAACTGATCGAGGCGCAGAAACTCGCCGAAACAGATCAGCTTCTCATCGAAGAAAAACCACTACCGCTCGACAATCTCGATAAAAACATCGTCTGCGCCGACGCGCTCTTCGCCGAATGGCCGAAAACCGACGCGATCATCGGTAATCCACCCTATCTCGGATCGCGCTACCTCGCACGAGAACACGGATACGAGTACGCGCGGAAAATCCATTCGCGATTTCCTGAGGTCCCCAAGATGGCAGACTTCTGCACCCATTGGTTTCGATTGGCACATGACGCACTTCCTCCTGGCGGACGCGCAGGACTGGTCGGCACGAACACGGTCCGGCAAAACGAAAGCCGCAAGGCGAGCCTTGATTATGTCGTGGAAAATGGGGGCACGATCACCGAAGCCGTCTCCACCCAGGTTTGGAGCGGCGATGCGCAAGTGCATGTGAGCATCGTCAATTGGGTTAAGGGCGACGACGCTGTGAAGAAACGTCTTCTCACGCAAGTTGGCGACAGCGTAGATGACGCGTGGAAGATCGAGGAAATAGATAGCATTCGCCCGACGCTATCGACCGCGACGGACGTGACTGGAGCGGTTGCGTTGAAAGCGAATCAAAAACCGAAGTGCTGCTTCCAAGGTCAGAACCCAGTCAATGCAGGCTTCTTCCTGACACCCGACGAAGCGGCTTCGATGCTCAAGAAGGAACCCGAGCTGCGTGATGTGATCTTTCCGTACCTCGCCGGTGACGACGTCGTTGGCGGAACTGGGCCAGCACGCTGGGTCATCGATTTCGAACAACGCGAGTTGTTCGATGCGCTGCGCTACAAGACGGCCTTTGAACGATTGAAGGATCTCGTCCTGCCAGACGTTGTTGCCAAGGCGGAATCCGAGAAGGTAGCGACCGGCAAAAACAAGACCAGATGGAGCCGAATGGCGGAAAGGTGGTGGCAGTTCCGCGACTACATGCCAGGGACGATGTCCGCAATCCTCGTTCTACCGCGTTACATCGTTTGTTCACGCGTCACGAAGCGCCCCATCTTCGATTTCATTTCCTCAACGATCCATCCCGACGGAAGCCTAGTCTGCTTCCCGTTCGCCGATGATTACTCCTTCGGTATTCTTCAATCGGATGCGCATTGGCAATGGTTCAAGGCGAAGTGCTCGACACTGACCGCGCGCTTTCGCTATACCTCCGACACTATCTTCGACACCTTTCCGTGGCCGCAGAAACCGAGCCGAGCGCAAATCAAAGCGGTCGCTGAAGCGGCGGTGGCGTTACGCGCGGTGCGGGGCGAGACGATGCGGAAGTTGAACTACTCGTTGCGCGATCTTTATCGCACGCTCGATCAAACCGGCGATAATCCTTTGCGCGAGGCGCACGCGCAGCTCGACGCCGCCGTTCGCGCCGCCTACGGCATGGCCGACGATATCGATCCACTTGCGTTTCTCCTCGAGCTTAATCTCGCCTGCGCGGCGAAAGAAAAAGCCGGCAAGAAAATCACACCACCGGGTTTGCCGCTGCCGCTGGAAGAACACGCGCGGCTCATCACTAACGACTGCATTGATGCGCGATGAGCAAGAAAGCCGACCTAAAGCATACACGCGGCCGCAGACGATTTCGGCCATTGAAGCCGATCAAAATATCCGACGCGGTGGAAGCAATGCTCCGCCAACGCGACTATACAGGCCTTGAATATTATAACTGCGAGCAGATCCGCCGGAAGCGAAACAAGACGCCGGAGCAAGTTAGGCGTCTGGCCGAGCACGATAAGGAGGAAGAACAAATTCGGCGCGATCCTAGGGCCGCGCTTCGTGCAGCATATGAGTCGATTGATCGCGGAGCTTCGTTGCTGCTAAAGCTAATTCGTTCGAAAATCTTTACTCACGTCACAGAGCCGACCGAGAAAGGAAGGGCGGCCGGCCTCAAACCTTTGCGTTCGGACAAAGCCATTGACTGTCTGACGTCTCGCTTAACCTACTTGAATGGACAACTCGCCCGGCTAGCCGAAGAGAATGCTCCAAAGGCTTGCTCGCACCTTTGGTTTGAGGCTAAGTCTTTGGCGGAGGCGTTCACACGCTTGGCGGTCCGTCATCCAGGGGAGTTTCAGGAGGTAGCCGAGGGATCGTTAACCATGCCGTCGTTACGCGGTCGTAATCCAAAGTTTACCGCAGACGCTGCGAGGATCGTCGATGCTATTCACCTAGCCGAGAAACATCCAAGTCCGAACGTCTGGGATAACAAGTCCAGAGTTGGCGCGGTATGCCATTTACTCGTCGCATCGCTCATCGAAAAAATTCACGACGCTCGCAGGGAGTATGCGTGGGAGACTGAAAGTGTTGAACGACTCAAACAGTTCCACGAGACAGCAGATCAGTACCGCGGCGCCTCAGTCGATGACGTGTTAAAGAGCCGCTTGCATTCAAAGCTCTTTGAACACGTCGTAGCGTGCGCCAGGCTTCCCGACTGGTCAGAGGACGCCAAGGCATGGTGGAAGGGACGAGTTCTAGCGCTCGTGAAGCAAGAATTTCAAGAACTCGCTAGAAACCCGATGCGTAGTCCCGCGCTGTGGGAGGAATTAAAACGCGGCGGTGAAACGAAAAGTGATACCGAGAAGGACATGCGCCGGTACATGGAGAAAATTTGCAAAAACAAGTTCGATCAAATCGTGAGGCGGTCATCGACGTGAGATGCCCGCAAAACGGATGCCCGTGGGCAGCCTGGATATACCCGACTCCTCCGCTTCCGTAGCACTTCCAGCGAGCGTAGCTGCGTGCTAGCTGTGCATGCCAGCAATGATGCCGTGTTACAGAAATTTCGAAGAGGCGACGAGGCTCGTTCGATTGGCCCCATGCCATCACTAAGCTCTAGTTGTCTTGCTTGGGTCGAATACGACTCAGGCACCATGTATCTTACTTTTCGCAGCGGACGCAGTTACACCCTGCACGGCGTCCCCGAATATCATTACCACGGCCTACTCAACACGTCTTCGCCCGGCCGGTATTTCAATGCCTATCTCAAGGGCCGCTACTGATATGTCCAACAGCCAAGCGACTCATCAGACACACGATGGCGGAAGCGGTGCTTCTCTTCCCCAACACATCCGCGAAATCGTGGCGGAAGTTGCCAGTCTCAAGGAAGCGGGTGCAGAAGCTTTAACTGATACTCTCGCGCACTGGCTAACCGCTCACTACGTGACAGCAGCCAAACGCGCTGCCGCGAATGCTGGCTCCGAAGGGCTCGATCTCAAAACACTGCGCGGGCTGATTGCCGATGTCGTGGCGCTGCGGCGCGGAGATCATTCCGCCGAACGGCTCAGCGTCGAACGCGAACAGCTTGAGCTAAATCGCCAACTATTAAAGGAGCGCATGGAAAAAACTTTTTGGGAATGGGCGATGAAGCCGGAAAACAAGAGCCGCATCTGCGACCAGGGTTTGTCGGCTGAAGAGAAGGCCAGACGCATTCGGCAGATTTTTGGCAGGGGCGATCCGTCGGACGCCGAAGAGCCGCGCGGCCGACTTACGCGCGAAACGCTCGAGACCATCGAGAGAGAAGCCAAACTGCTTTGATTCAGGAAATCCCACCCAATCCCATCCGATGAGCACAACGCGAAATGGAAAAATCGCTCGTCTGCCGCGCTCTGTGCGCGAGCGGCTTAATCACCGTCTGTGTGATGGTGAAGAAGGGAAGAGACTGGTTGCATGGTTAAACGGACTGCCTGAAGTGAAGGCTGTCCTCGCTGTGGACTTCGGCGGGAAACCAATCCGCGAGCAAAATCTCTCGGAATGGAAGAAGCGCGGGTATCGCGACTGGATCGCACATCAGGAAGCACTCGAGCTGGCGGAAAAGCTCGCCGAAGACGCGATAGAGTGGGATGCGAAAAACCGTGCACCTCTCACCGACACGCTGGCGCTTTGGCTCGCCTCGCGTTACGCCATGGCGACGCGCCGAGTGGCCGAAACCGAGGGCATCGAAGGCTGGCGTATCCTCCGTGAAATGTGCGCCGACGTCGCGGAGTTGCGCCGCGGCGATCACAGCGCGCAGCGACTAGTTCTCGAACGGGAGCGGACCGCGGCCCAGGTGCAGGAGGCGGACGACAAATGGAAGCGCAAAATCGTTGTTGGACTTGAGACGCTGGCGAAGTACGCAGCGAAACATCCGAAGGCTCAGGCCGCTCTTGCGGAACTTGCCAAGCAGGTGCGCCATCCATTCGATCCGAGTGAATCCGAGTGAATCCAAGTGAATCCGAGCGAAAAAAAAGCGCCACGTTTGTAAAACGCGGCGACGAAATCTGCAAGAACCCACCTTGACGGCTACAACCAGATGGATGCTAATCATGAAACCCGCGAGCTGGTCCCATATGCGGCCCGTCCTCTGTCGAAAGGAAAGCACCTGAAAATGACCAAACTAAAAGAAGAGTTCTTCAAGATCCTCCCACCGACGATCTACTTTTTCGTCGCGCTGCATATTGTCGCTTTTATTCGCGTATTGATGCTGAAGGGAACCGGGATCGCGCCATCCTCTTCCATTTCAATTGCTGTCGCAGCCCTCATTCTCGGCAAGGCTGTGTTGATCGCGGACATGCTACCGATGATCAATCGCTTTCCGCACAAACCGCTGATCTACAACGTCGCCTGGAAGACCGCTATCTATCTGTTGATTTCTGCCGTCATCCACTACCTGGAACGCCTGATCGATTTTTGGCGGCAGACTGGCAGCTTTATCGCCGGGAATCAAAACTTGCTGGCGGAAATCGTCTGGCCGCATTTCTGGGCCATTCAGATCATTCTGTTCGTCCTTATTGCGATGTATTGCACGATGCACGAACTGGTGCGCGTGATTGGGAAAGAAAAGGTGCTGCGGATATTCTTTGGGCCGATGCCAGTCCCGCAAGTTTGAGCCGTGTTTACCGCCTGCTTTGGCTTGGACGGCCGGGACCGAATCGGAAGTATCTCTTGTATCTCTTATATATTAATGTGGTTCTTCTAGGTGAATCCGTTCAATGGGCGGAGGGGTTAAGCTGGTGAAATGACGTGAAACACAACCGATTACTTACGATAACAATTTTAGCGCTGGGTCCACTATTCGGCGCGACGCCTTTTCAGGGAGCGGAGCACACCAAGGGCCGCGAAGTCGAACCGGTCACGCGCGCGCTTAAGCCCGGCGACTATGTCTGGCATCCCGAGGTTTCACCGGCTGGTCCGGTGGTTGTCTTGGTCAGTATTCCGGATCAGGTCATGTACGTGTATCGCAACGGTGTACGGATTGGCCGTTCCACTGTCAGCACCGGGAAGCAAGGCAAACGCACACCAACTGGCGTCTTTACCGTGCTACAGAAAAAGGTTGATCACGAATCGAGCATCTACAAAGGCGCGAAGATGCCGCACATGCAGCGGCTCACCTGGAGTGGTATTGCCATGCACGCAGGGCACTTGCCTGGTTATCCCGCTTCGGCCGGATGCGTCCGCCTCCCGGTAGATTTCGCCGCCAAACTTTACGCGGTAACGACGCTGGGTAGTACGGTCATCATCGCCGACAACGATTCCGCGCCCTCTGTTACAACAAAACCAGGTCTCTTGTTTTCGCCGCACGCGAGCGCGAACGGCGGCGCCGTTTGGACGCCGGAGAAAGCGCCAAAGGGACCGGTCTCGATTATTGTGAGCGCGCCTGATGGCGCAGCCTACGTCTATCGTAACGGCATCGAGATTGGACGATCCCCGGTGGGAGGAATTGGGCGCTTGTCGGGCTCGCACGTTTATTCGGCGCTCTCGACAGTCGACGCGAGCGGAAGACGCGACTGGAGTTCCACCGCAAGCGTGGGCGGCCGCAGTCCAAATATTCAAGAGTTCGCGAAACGTGTTGCGATTCCGCCCGATTTTCTCGCGAACGTTCACGCGCTAATCACTCCGGGCACCACGCTCGTGCTCACCGATGCAGCGGTAAACCCGAAGACACACAGCGGTCGCGGTTTCAATATCCTAACGACCGACTAATCGGAAAGAAGTGAAGAATGCGGAAGGTGGGACTAAGGTCCAATAGTCGGGCGCGATCTACATCGGCATCTTCTCTACAGGGCCGTGCAGCAGCGACATGCGTCATGAATCTACCGGCGGATGTTACGTTTATCGAAGATGTGAGCCTTTTTATCTGGTGGCCACGCGGTGTGCTGAATGAGGCGGCCGTTAATAAAATTTTGACGTTCATTGCCGAGCAGGAAGGAAAATTCGGCAGGCAATTCAATCGGTTTACGGACATGTCTGCGCTGAACGCGGTCGACCTTACTTTCAAATATGTTTTTCATGTTGCTCTTTATCGGCGGCTGTCCCGTGCGGGACGCGAAGTGGTGAAGTCGGCGTTTTTAGTGACCGACCCGGAGATCGCGCACTACGTCAAACTGCATGCAGTCATGACCGATTATTCGCCGCTCAAGGTAGCGATGTTTGAAGAACGCGAGGCCGCCGCGAAATGGCTTGGGGTTTCAATTGAAATACTGAAGGCCCAAGCTTAGCACCACTCGGCAGAAGGAGTGGTGCGCTGCATTCGCCGCGTTTGGTCGCACATTCGAAATGAAGTGGATGCCGCTTCGATATGAATTTACATTCAGTGCCGTTCTCCTTATCATTCCAACGAGCCCACGCGCGTTATGCCGCATTTAATCGAGCCAGCGAAACTTGCTAGTTTCACGAGCCTCCGCCGAGGCGACGTCGCAACCTCCAAGAAAATCGCCGCTGTTATTCAAATCCGAACAGCGGCATCTCCGCCAATGAGCTGGAACGAAAAATTAAACGGAGCATGATTCGCCGTGAACAAGCCAGGATGAGCTTACCGAACCAACCAAGGAAAAAAAACGCGTCCACCGAACCTCATGCTATACGCCTGCTGTTCGACGGGCTGCTGTTCGGAGTCGTCACCTATGCTTGCGCAAGGTTCGCTCTCGCATTTCGGGTTCCGCCTTATCACATCGCGCCTCTCTGGCCAGCGAGCGCAATCCTTTTCGCGGTGTTAATATGGGCGCCAGTTCGGACTTGGACAGCATATATTCTCTTCTGGTTGCTCTCCAACTTCATCGCTGACATATGGAGCGACACGCCTCGGGCGACCTTCTGCTTCATCGCCGGCAACACGATCGAAGTTTTGATCGCGACGATCGGCGTGCGTCGTTTGGCCGGCGGTCTTCGCGCTTTTAGCAACCTGCGCGGCCTTGCGACCTATATCCTTTTTGCGGTGATTCTCGCCCCCTTCATCTCGGCATTCGTAGGAGCGTTCGATCGAGGAGGGAATTACTGGTTCGATTGGCGCGTTTGGTTCTTTGGGGATGTCATATCTTTCCTGACGTTGGCCCCTGCCATCGTGACCTGGATCGCTAACGCTCGAACCGTTCTCAACAAAGTCTCTTTTGCGCGCTGCATCGAAGCCGGTCTCGTGGGCGCTGGGTTGCTGATAATTAGCGTTCTCGTCTTCATTAAGCCAACCGCGGGCCAACACACTTTTCCGGCACTGCTTTACTTGCCGCTGCCGGCGGTTCTTTGGGCCGCGGTTCGATTCGGCCCGACTGGGCTTCAGACGTCTTTGCTCCTGGTTGCGCTCTTATCAATTTTCGGTGCGGTCGAGGGTCACGGACCTTTTGTCACCACGATGTTGGCGGATAACGTACTCTCCCTCCAATTGTTTCTTATCACGATTTCGCTCCCATTAATGTTCTTGGCAGTGCTTATCGAGGAACGGCGTAAGAGCACAGATGTTCTCCGGGCAAGCGAAGCGAGTATTACCCTCGCGGCTAACTCGGCGCATCTTGGTCTTTGGCATTGCAACGTTCAGGATAAGGAACTCTGGGTAACGGAGAAATGGAGAGAGTTGTTCGGCTTCACGGATTCGGAGCCAGTGGCCTTTGACCGATTGCTCCAAGTCGTGCACCCAGAGGATCGCGAACGTATGAAGCAACTTGTGCAGAGCGTCTTCAAGCACGGTGGCGAAACTGAAAGCGAATATCGCATCAAGCTACCGGACGGAAGCACGCGCTGGATCTCGGGTTATGGGACCGTCGAGTTAGACGAACGTGGCAAACCGGCCTTTGCGCGCGGGGTGTCGCGCGACATTACGCTGCGCAAACACTCAGAGGACGCGCTCCGAGAAAGCGAGGCGCGTTTTCGTACCGTCGCAAACGTAGCGCCGGTGATGATCTGGATGTCGGGCACGGATAAACTCTGCACCTTCTTCAACAAGGGCTGGCTCGATTTTACCGGGCGAACAATGGAGCAGGAACTGGGCAATGGTTGGGCCGATGGTGTTCATTCGGATGACTTGGAGCACTGTTTCGAAATCTACGGAAATTCCTTCGATGCGCGGCAACCGTTCACGATGGAGTATCGCTTGCGACGAAATGACGGCGAATATCGCTGGGTCTTAGATAGCGGAACGGCTCGATTCGCCGACAATGGCGCGTTTCTCGGTTACATCGGTTCATGTATTGACCTTACGGAGCGAAAGCAGGCGGAACTCGACCATCAACTCCTAAGTACGGAACTCGCGCGAGTGGCACGCGTGACTGTGATGGGCGAGCTCGCGGCGTCGCTTGCACATGAAGTAAACAATCCGATTGGGGCAATCGTCGCGAATGCCAGCGCCGGCCAACGCTTAATCTCGGCGGGCAAAATCGGACCCGAGGAGTTGACTGAGTTGCTCGCCGACATCGTGGCTGACGGCCGCCGGGCTGGCGAGATAATTCAAGGCATCCGCAACATGGTCCGCAAAGGTACAGCTCGCAGGGCATTGATACGGATCGAAGACACAATTCGTGCGCTCCTCCGCATCGTGCACGCTGACTCCATTGAAAGGGACGTAAAAGTGACAGCCGAAATTGATTCCGGTACCGGTCAGGTTTGGGGAGATCCGGTGCAGCTTTTGCAAGTCCTTCTCAATCTCACCCTGAATGCCTTCGAAGCCATGGCGGTGAATCGTCCTGATGCACGACGGCTGGTCATCACTAGTGGCCGCAACGGAGAAGGAGAAATTGTTGTTAGTTTGCGCGATTCGGGTCCAGGCTTTCCCGGCGGAATCGTCGAACAACTTTTCGAGCCATTCTTCTCGACAAAAGCGGAAGGAACGGGAATGGGATTGGCGATTGCCCACAGCATCGTCGAAGCGCACGGCGGGACAATCTCAGGAGAGAATTGTGAGGGCGGCGGCGCCTGTTTTACGGTTTGCTTGCCGGAAGCACATGACGACAAATCGAAAGTGGCGTAGCTCGGTTTGCGGAGAGCAGGCGAAAGCGCAGAAAAATAACGGGAAGAGCGCTAAAATTTGAGACAACCAGTTGCCCGTCAGCTTACGTATAGAAAACGTGGCAGGATACGTGCTCGAAGGATGAGACCAAGGTCTCATGGCGCTGCGTCAATCGAAGTCCTATAATCCCACAATCTAATATAATAATAATAATGAATAATTCCCATCTACGAGCCGACAAACAAGACTAGATAGATATGCCCAATGCAAAATTCCTTTAATGGTTTCGAAGATTCGGACACGAAAGGCTCGCCGCTGAGTGCGTCCGCCCGCAATGGTATCTGGCTGCTTGACGACGATGCCTCCATGCTCAAGGCACTTGGCCGTTTGCTGAAATCGGCGGGTCTAAATGCGGAGAAGTTTGACGATCCCGCCATTTTTCTCGTCAGGCTTAAACATGCCCCATGTCGCGTGGCAGTCCTCGACGTATGGATGCCTCAAATGAACGGCTTGGAAGTGCAGGCTTGCCTCTGCCGAGATTCGCCCGAGACACGGATAATCTTCATTAGCGGACGAGACGATCCGCTAGTGCGTCAGACCGCACTCGATGCGGGAGCTGTGGCCTTTCTCGCAAAACCGTTCGAAGACGAGGTTATGGTACAGCTGGTTCGCAAGGCGATCGCGCCCTAGAAGTATTACCGCTGCGCTCTCCTTTTGCGGCCCGTCATGGCCGACCGAGCCGCCCTCTTTGTCTCTCTCTCCATATTATAGATATATATAGATAGAGGAGGGCGTCGAGAAGAACCAACAAAGCACAAACTCTTGGGTTTGTCCCGAACGATTCAGAGCCTCGCAGACAGTGGAATCGTTCCAAATGTCAGGTGTCCCCAGTAGGACTAAGGTCCAATAGGCAGTCGCAGCACATTCGTTGAGTACAAATTCCTCGACTATGTGGCTCTGGATGTCGGCACCGGCAATAAACAGGTTGGTCAGCAATTGGTCGGTGCTGGCATCCGGTTCCACTTTTAGACGACGGAAATCTTCGGGTGTCGAAGCGCGCGCCCCCAAACAGCAATGTGACGCGGAGTTGGACTTTGGTCCCATATGCGAGCGCCGCTCAGTGTGGAATTGTCAGCGTGTAGGAATCAGAAAGGGTACAACCATAAATATATGAAGAACATCCAACTCATCGCGCTCATTGCTGGCGCCGCCGTCCTCGCCGGTGCGCCAGCACTAATACTGCCAGTAATTCTCCGACGACGGCCGCATTCAATGCGAAAAAGCCGCAAAATCCCAAACAGCAAAAATTCCATGACGGCCTTTCGGCGTACACACGCCGTAACCGCATGAAAAAGGAAAGAATGAAACAAAATATATGAAGAAACTATTAACCCTAACAAGCGTTCTCCGTGCTGTCGTGGGTTTGATCCTTGGCATAGGATGCGCCATCACCCCGACAACCACGATCGCCGGGTCGCCGCAAAAAGAGGTCATGCTCCAGCAAGCGGGCTTCAAAAGCCAAGCCGTGACCACCGCGAGGCAAAGAGAACTTCTTCAGGCACTGCCCGAGGGACACGTCTCAATTGTGCAGCACAATGGAAAAAGCTTTTACGCTTATCCCGATGTGGCGCACAACCTGATTTACACTGGCAACGAAGCCCAGTATCAGGCCTACAAGCAGGTGCAGTTGGAGGCGAGCAGGCAAAATCCCGGACTCAATATTGATCCTGATCCGCAAGGGGTCGCGGTCAACGAGTTTGATGGATGGGGCCCTGGCCCTCTTGCTCCGACCGATGGTTATTAAGAGATAGCACGGGCAAGAATCTCGGGCTGCAAGCAGCACACTCTGCTTGCGGCGACATCAATACAGTTTCTGGGCGCGGGCGAGCCGCGCTTTGAGAAACTCGCAGCGTCGCCCGCAACGGAGGGACTGCGACCATCCTGCGATCTCGCCGATTCCTTTGCCCGCATTACGACCCCCGAACCTATTGGACTAAAGTCCAATATCCGCCTTCGGCAAGAATTCGTAATTCTCGGCGTGTGCTGAAATTCCAGAGTCTGAGCCAATAGAATTGGTCACACGAAACGAACTTGTGAAAACCTCCTGCTCCGTAAGCGCAATCTTCGCTGCCCTCCTTTTGTCGACTCACGAATTGCCCGCCGCTGAGTCTCCGGTGGTCAACGCGAATGGGATGGCCATGGGTGCGGTCTCGGGAGAAAACACCGGCGACGACGAAGAGACCAATCTCGCCAAGAAGCTGGCAAATCCGATTTCGTCACTCATTAGCGTGCCGTTTCAGGCAAACGAGGATTTCGGTTACGGGCCGTCGCATAACGGCTACAAATTCACGCTCAACATTCAGCCGGTTATTCCCATCTCCATCGGCAAAGATTGGAACCTGATTTTGCGGACGATCATCCCGGTCGTCTCGCAGCACGATCTCTTCTTCGTCGAGAATTTGCCGAAGAATTCGCCATTACAGCCGCAAAACCGCTCCCAGGACGGGCTCAGCGATACCACCCAGAGTTTCTTTCTCTCGCCCAAAGTACCGGGGCCATTCGGCCTCATTTGGGGTATCGGGCCCGCCCTCCTTTATCCGACCGGAACTCATCCGCTTCTTGGTACAGGCACGTTCTCGATTGGGCCCACCGTTGTAGTCTTGAAGCAGATGGGCGGACTAACGGCGGGTGCGCTGATGAACCAACTCTGGTCCGTCGCCATCGAGGAGGATCGAAAGAGCGTGAGCCAAATGTTTCTTCAGCCCTTCCTGGCTTATACGACCAAGACGCATACGACTTTTACCCTGAGCACGGAAGCGACTGCCAACTGGAACAACACGCCGGGTGACGCCAAGTGGACGGTCCCACTCATTTTCCAGATAAGCCAAATCCTCAAGATCGGAAAGCAACCGGTCAGCATTCAGATCGGCGGAAAATATTACGCTGACACGCCGCGCTATGGCCCCGACTGGGGAGTGCGCTTAAACTTTACCCTTCTTTACCCAACGGCCAGACCGCAACCGGGACCAGTCGCCGGAACCTATGGCAAGTAAAACCAAAACAGGAAACACCATGCACATCATTCCAACACTTAGATACGCGACCGGTTTAATATTGGTCGCCCTCGCGTTGCTCGCCGTTCGCACAGCATCCGCAGATGATTTAACAAGCGACTCCCGTCGCGCGCTCCAACAGCTTGTGGCACAGAATCCGGCTGCGGCCAAAGCTAATTCCAAAGCGTTGGCCGTTCTCGTTTTTCCCAATGTCGTTAAAGCCGGCTTCGTAGTAGGCGCTCACGGAGGCAAAGGAATTCTCTTCGTTCACGGCCAACCGGCGGCCGCTATCGTACCGTCGCTGGCTCCTATGGCTTGCAGGCCGGCGTACAGAAATACGGGTACGCACTCTTCTTCATGAATCAAAAGGCGGTGAATTGGATCAACACCACCCGCGGCTGGGAAATCGGCACGGGCCCGAGCGTCGTCATCGTGGACAAAGGAATGGCCCGCAGCTTCACCACTAGCACCATGCATAGCGCCATTTACGCTTTCACTTTCGATCAGCAAGGTCTGATGGCCGGCCTTGGTCTCCAAGGCTCCAAAATCACGAGGCTCGACTAACGCCAGCAATTTCTTAAAACTGAGCTTTGCCAAGCACAAAATCCAGCCATGAAAATAAAATTGCTTTTCTTCGCAGGGGCGCTCTTCGCAATTGCCGGTGCTGTGAAAGCTGGCCCGATGGAACTCGAGCCGAAGGAGATGGCGGCACCGCCCACGATCACGGACAACGATCATTGGCAGTTCAACCTTGGGGTGCCAGGTTGGCTCGCTAGTGTTTCGGGCGATATCGGATTGCATGGCGTCACTTCGAATGTCGACGTCGCGTTCGATCAAATCCTCAGACACATCGACTGGGCTACTTCGGTAAGCGCCGAGGCGCGAAAAGGCCGCTTTGGCGTTTATGCAGACCTTCTTTATTTGGAGGCTTCGGCCGCGCTGTATAATAATGGGATGCTTTCGAAGGTGAACATTGGGCTAAGCCAGTACCTGGTGGATGGCGAGGCTTTTTACCGGGTCGTGGAATGCCCGCGTGGGTGGATCGATCTGCGGGCGGGTGCTCGCTATACCGACATTTACAGCAGCACCAAGCTGTTTGGGAATTCTCGCCTGATTGATCAGGCCGCCACTGCTCTTGCCAATGCCATTGCTGGAGACCTCAGGGGACTTCTCGAACGTCTTTTGCAACACCGGCTCGACGGAACGAATCCGCCCTTGCCTGTTCCGCCTCTCACTGCTGACGAAAAAATAAAGCTGCTCAAACTCATTATCGCAGCCAGACAAGACCCGATGACGGCGCAGCAGAAAATCGCCACTATCTTGAACAAGCAACTTAACCGCGGGTTCAGTCTCACTGAACGTTGGGTGGATCCTTATCTCGGCATTGGTACCCACTACGATCTGAATAAAGCTTTTTATGTAACCGCCAGGGCGGACGTTGGTGGGTTTGACGTCGGCTCCAAAGTCGCCGTCCAGGCTTACGGTGGCCTCGGCTGTCACATCACTCGGAGCATCTACTCCGAGATTGGTTTTCGCTATCTCTACGACGATTACGATAGCGGCGGATTCCTCTATAAAGTCTCGACCTACGGACCTCAAATCACGACTGGCATCACGTTTTGAAATATTCGTTAGGAATGACAAGCACAAAACAGAGTCTTACAAACACGCTTCTCCTAAGCGAAATCGAGAACGTGATACAGGGGGCGGTGGCAAGGCTCAAAGTTTGAGAAGAAAAGGATGACGATGAAAACTGGCGCCCAACGCCACAAACAAGATGGAGGAATCATGAAGCGAAAATCTATACAAAGGACCGCTGTCAGCTTGGCGCTGAGCGTGGCCCTGCTGCTGGTGCTAGTCCCGCTGACGGCGGCACCCGTCGAAGACCAGAAAGTCGCGTCCGAACGGGTCGTCGTGCCGACTGACCGTACGGTGCTGCCGATTCCGGAACCCCAGTACCCGCACAGGTCCCGTGCTCGACGCTCGCGATGCGAAGGCTCCGCCGCGCTTCGAGATTAAGGCGCCGCCGGTGCGCCGAACGTGCTCATCGTCCTCATCGACGACATGGGCTTCGGCATGCCGAGCGCGTTTGGTGGGCCCGTGCGCATGCCCGCTGCCGACCGTCTCGCCAGCCAGGGACTGCGCTACAATCAATTCCACACCACGGCGCTCTGCTCACCGACGCGCACGGCTCTGCTCTCCGGCCGCAACCACCACATGAACAACATGGGCGGCATCACCGAAATCGCCACGGCTTTTCCCGGTAACACGGGACAGCGACCCGACAACGTCGCCCCGCTCGCAGAGATGTTACGCCTGAACGGTTATAGCACCGCCTTTTTCGGTAAGAACCATGAGACGGCGGCATGGGAAGTCAGCCCGTCCGGGCCGACGAATCGCTGGCCGACGCGTTCGGGCTTCGACAAGTTTTATGGCTTCATCGGCGGAGAAACCGATCAGTGGGCGCCAAGTCTTTACGAAGGACTAAGCCGGGTCGAAACGCCGCATTACCCGGGCTACAACTTCATGACCGACATGACGGAACAGGCCATCGCCTGGATGAAATTCCAGAAGGCCCTCACGCCAGACAAACCATTCTTCATCTATTTCGCGCCGGGGGCCGTCCACGCGCCACATCACGTGCCCAAGGAATGGATTGATAAGAACAAGGGCCGGTTTGACGACGGTTGGGACAAGATGCGCGAAGCGACCTTGGCGCGGCAGATTGAACTGGGTGTCGTCCCCAAGGGGACGAAGCTGGCCGCCAAACCCGAAGCCATCAAAGATTGGGACAAGCTGAGCGCCGATGAGCAGAAGCTATTTGCCCGCCAGATGGAAGTGTATTCCGGCTTTGGGGAATATTGCGATCACGAGATTGGCCGTTTGTTCGATGCTATTGGCGAGACAGGCGAACTCGACAACACGCTGATCTTCTACATCATCGGCGACAATGGGACCAGTGCCGAGGGTGGCATGAGCGGCATGTTCAACGAGAGCACCTACTTCAATGGCGTTCAGGAGACGGTGCAGGAGATGCTCAAGCACTACGACGAATGGGGCGGCCCTTCGACTTATCCGCACATGGCGGCGGGATGGGCCGTCGCGGGCGATACGCCGTTCATGTGGACCAAGCAGATTCCCTCCAACTATGGAGGCACTCGCAATGGTATGATCGTCTCGTGGCCCAAGCACATCGCGGCCACCAACGAGGTGCGCTCGCAGTGGCACCACGTCATTGATATTGCGCCCACTATTCTGGAAGCAGCCAAGCTACCGGAGCCGAAAAGCGTCAATGGCACGGTGCAGGAACCGATCGAAGGCGTGAGCATGCTTTACACCTTCGAGAATCCCAAGGCCGAGAGCACTCACAAGACCCAGTATTTCGAGATCATGGGCAATCGCGGCATTTATAGCGACGGCTGGTTTGCCGGCACCATTCACCGCGCGCCGTGGGAGCAGTTGCCCCGGCGCAAACTGCAAGAGGACATCTGGGAGCTCTACGACACGCGCGCCGACTTTAGCCTGGCGAACGACTTGGCTGCGGCGAACCCGGCGAAGCTCAAGGAGTTACAAAGTCTCTTTATGAAGGAGGCAATCAAATACCGCGTGCTCCCCCTGGACGACCGCACTCTCGAACGCCTCAACCCCGCGTCTGCGGGCCGGCCCGACCTGATGGGGAACCGTACGTCGCTCACGCTCTCAGAAGGCATGGTGGGCATGAGCGAAAACGTATTCATCAACATCAAGAACCGGTCGATTTCAATTACGGCGGACGTGGAGATTCCAGAAGGCGGAGCGAACGGCGTGATCCTGGCCCAAGGAGGACGGTTTGGCGGTTGGAGTCTGTATCTCAAGGACGGCAAGCCAACCTATTGCTACAACTTCCTGGGGCTGCAGGAATTTAAGGTCTCCGCCCCGGAGGCGCTGGCCGCGGGCAAGACCACCGTCCGCATGAATTTCGATTATGACGGCGGTGGAATCGGAAAAGGCGGGACGGCCAGCATTCTGGTCAACGGCCAGAACGTTGCCAGCGGTCGGATCGAGCACACCCAGGGGATGATCTTCTCGGCCGACGAGACAGCGGGAGTTGGTATGGACGACGCCACGCCTGTTACCGCGGACTACAAAGAACGCGACAATTCCTTCACCGGCAAGATCCTCAAAGTCACCGTCGATGTGCAACCGATCGGAGCCGCGGTCAAGGCTCAGGCAGATGCGGCCAGGCACGAAACGGATGTGAAGATGGCGTTGTCCAACTAAGGCGCTTGTGAATCAAGCGGCCTGGTCGCGGCAGCAGCCCGCAAATTCGACGGCGCATCTTTTTCCAAAATGCGAGCACTCGATAGGCTGATCCTGACATGACTCAGAACCGTAGTTCCTGCAACTTCACCGACAAGGTCGCAATCGTTACCGGTGGCAGCACTGGTATTGGCCGCGCCACGTCTCTTCTCTTCGCACAACACGGCGCCAAGGTTGTCATTGGCGATGTAAACCGGGAAGGACGGGAAACGGTTGAGACGATCAAGCGGGAGGGTGGTGAAGCTCTCTTTGTCGAGACAGATGTAAGCAAGGCACAACAAGTCGAAAAGCTTGTTGCGACCGCAGTGGAAACTTACGGCGGACTGCACGTGGCCTTTAATAATGCCGGCGTCCTTCCCGTAGGGGCATTGCTCGCTGACGTTGAAGAAAAGGCGTTCGATCAAGTAGTCGCTGTCGATCTAAAAGGCGTGTTCCTGGCAATGAAATACGAGATTCAACACATGCTCAAAGCGGGCGGTGGCGCGATCGTAAACAACGCTTCGATCGCCGGACTGATCGCGGATCCGGGCATAAGCGGATACGTGGCGGCGAAACACGCCGTGATCGGATTGTCGAAAGCCGGTGCTATCGAGTACGCGTGCCAGGGAATCCGCATCAACGCGCTGGCGCCTGGGTTGGTGGAGACTGGCATGACAAAGCATTGGTTCGAGGACGCCAGTATTCGGTCGAAACTATTGGCCAACACACCGATTGGTCGCGCTGCGCGGCCTGAAGAGATGGCCGACATGGTCCTTTTTCTCTGTTCGGATTCAGCCTCCTTCGCCGCAGGTCAAGTATTCGTCGTGGATGGCGGATACACTGCTCATTGAACGGTGCCAGTCAGGCTTTCGTCTGTAAGCCTAAGGTCCCATAGTCCGCGCCGTCGCCGTTTGTTATCTCAAGAATCATTTCACTTCCTCAATTATGAAACTACATCCCTGCAATCTTATTTTAATGGTGGCAATTGCCCTATGCGGATGGGCGATGGCCGCTGATCCCACCACTCCATCCGTCGGACCCGATGAGGCTCTCAGTCGCCTGAAGGCCGGCAACCATCGGTTCGCCAATAGTAAAGTAAGCGCAGGCAAACCTGTCGCTGCCCGCCGCGCGGAAACCGCGCAGGCTCAGCATCCATTTGCCGTCGTCGTTGCATGCGCTGATTCCCGGTCAGCACCCGAAATCATTTTTGATCAAACCATTGGAGATCTCTTTGTCATTCGCACGGCCGGCAATCTGGTGGATGACTATGCGCTGGGAAGCATCGAGTATGCGGTGAGCCATCTTGGAACACGACTTATTGTTGTTCTGGGGCATGCGCGCTGCGGTGCGGTCAAAGCCGCGCTCGGAGGCGACTCCGCTCCCGGCCATATCAATTCTCTGGTGCGCGATATTCAACCCGCGGTGACTGCGGCCAAAGGAAAAGAGGGCGACGCCCTAACGAACGCTGTTCATGCAAACGACGCGGACGTCGCGGAGAAGATTCGGAAGCAGGCCCAACTCGGCGACCTCGCGTCTCAGGTCCGGGTGGTCGAGGGCTATTACGATCTCGACACCGGCAAGGTGGAATGGACGGAAAAATAGCGATCCAAGTTAACGCAAAAACAGATTGGCTCACAGATTTACAAATGAATCGTCTGAAGGAGAAAATTTTTGCCGAGGGAAAGCAATTTTTCTGGATATTCGTTTATCTCTGGGTCGTGCTTGGTCTATTTTCCATTCATAAGTCGATCGTTTTGCACGAACGGACCTTGATTTATCATCAAGGATTTGCACTTATTAGTGCATTGATCTTAGCGAAGATCATGCTTATTGCAGAAATGTTTCACACTGGAAATATTCTAAAGAATAAGCCTCTAATCTACCCAGTTATATTCAAGTCCGCGGTATTTTCGGTGATATTGATGGCGTGTAGCATCCTGGAAGAAACACTCACAGAATTGTGGCGTGGCAAGGCGATTAGCATTGCTATCGGCGGAGGAAGTTTGAAAGGCGTGCTTGTTGTAGGGCTTATCATGTTCGTCGTCTTGATGCCGTTCTTCGCATTGAAAGAGCTCGGCCGCTCTGTTGGCGATGGTAAGTTATACGAGCTATTTTTCGTACGAGGAACTAAACGCGTGGGGATCGATAAGCTCGCTGACCTCTCTTTTTTCCCATCCAATGAGCGCTAAAAATTGTTTTGTCGTCGGACTCATCGCCATAACGATGGGATTTTTCATTTTCCCCGGATGCCAGCGCAAAGCTCAAAACGCTGCGCCGCTTTCGCCTCCGGAGTACTCGTTACCGAGGTCGTGCAAAAGGATGTACCGGTAACGCGCGAATGGGTTGGCACACTCGACGGATCAGCCAACGCGCAGATTCGCGCGCGGGTGCAGGGCTATTTGACGAAAAAAGATTACAAGGAGGGATCGGTCGTGAAGACCGGTGCCGTGTTGTTTGAGATCGATCCGCGTCCTTTCGAGGCGGCACTCGCGCAGGCGAAAGCGCAACTCGGGCAAGCGGTCGCACAACGGGACAAATTCGAGTCCGAGTTCCAAAAGCAAAAGCAACTTTTTGCTCAGAAAGTCACGAGCCAGCGCGACTTTGACATTGCTTTACAGAACAGTCTCGCCAATGCCGCCAATGCTGAAGCCGCAAAAGCAAACGCGGATCAAGCGGAGATCAATCTCGCCTTCACCAAGATCACCGCGCCCATTGATGGATTGGCCGGAATTGCGAAGCCGGGTATTGGCGATCTGGTCGGGCCTGGCACCGACGACCTAACGACAATCTCCACGCTCGATCCAATCAAAGCGGTGTTCCCGATCAGCGAGCAGGAATATTTGCGAGCAGCCGAACAGCTCAATGCCAAAAACTCAGAAGCGATTGCGGCCCTCGTTGCTCAGCTCATTTTAGCCGACGGCAGTGTATGGCCAGAGAAAGGTAAATTCTCGGCTGTCGGCCGCCAGGTTGATCAGCGCACCGGAACAGTCTTGGTCGAGACCCTCTTTCCAAATCCAGGAAACATTTTGCGCCCGGGACAATTCGCGCGTGTGCGTGTCGTGACTAGAACGCAAAAAGGAGCGTTGCTGGTGCCGCAGCGTGCCGTTGCTGAATTGCAGGGGTCATATCAAGTGGCAGTCGTCGGCGCCGACGACAAGGCAGAGATTCGCCCGGTGAAAGTGGGCGAGCGCTTTGGTCAAATGTGGTTGATCGAACAAGGCTTGAAACCCGGTGATCGGGTCGTGGTCGAGGGCATTCAGAAAGTGCGCGAGGGAATGCCGGTCGACGCAAAGCCGTGGGCCGCGCCGACGCCGGTGGCGGAAGCGCCCGAAGCGCAATAGTTGCTCATGGCGAAGTTTTTCATCAATCGCCCGATCGTCGCGATCGTGATCGCGATTGTAATGACGATTGTCGGCGCTGTCTCCATCCTCGGTTTGCCGATCGCGCTATTTCCGAACATCGCGCCACCGGAAGTGCAGGTGAAAGCAATTTACACCGGCGCCGACGCGCAAACGATCGAGCAATCAGTCGCTACCCCGATCGAACAGCAGATGAGCGGCGTTGACAACATGAACTACATGTCGTCCGTCAACGCCAACAACGGCGCGATGACGCTGACCGTGAATTTCGACATCAAGACCGATCCGAACACCGACCAAATTCTTGCGCAGATGCGCAGTTCCCAGGCGAATTCGCAGCTCCCTCAGGAAGTGATTGCCGCTGGAGTAACGGTGCAGAAATCGACCTCTGCGCCCCTGATGTTGATTTCACTCTATTCCCCGAACGGCACTTACGACAGCACGTTTCTCGCAAACTACGCCTACATCAATCTCAACGATCAACTCACCCGCGTGCCCGGCATTGCAAGCGTGACCATCTTTGGCGCGGGTCAATATGCGATGCGCTTGTGGGTGAAGCCCGACCAGCTTGCGAAACTCAACATCACAATTCCGGAAATCGTCGATGCAGTTAAATCGCAGAACGCGGTCAATCCCGCTGGCCAGATCGGAAGCGAGCCGGTGCCCGCTGGACAGGAATTTACTTATGCGGTGGGCGCGACGGGGCGGCTGCAAACCGAGGAGGAATTCGGCAATATTGTAGTGCGCGCCAATCCTGACGGGTCACTCGTTAGAGTAAAGGACGTCGCGCGCATTCAGCTCGGTGCGCAGACCTACAATTTGAGCGGGCGCCTCAATGGCAAGCCCGCCGCCGTTCTCGCGCTGTATCAGTTGCCTGGTTCCAACGCGATCGCCGCGGCCGAGGGCGTGAAAAAGCTAATGACGGAATTGTCGCAGCGATTTCCGGCCGATCTCAATTACGTCGTCTCGCTCGACACAACAAAAGCCGTCACGGAAGGCTTGAAAGAGATCGAGCACACGCTGCTCGAAGCGATCGTGCTCGTCATTCTTGTTGTCTATCTCTTTCTACAGGGATGGCGTGCAACACTCATTCCACTACTGGCAGTGCCTGTTTCACTTGTCGCGACGTTCATGCTTTTTCCCTTGCTCGGATTCTCGATCAATACGCTTGCGCTCTTCGGTCTTGTTCTCGCGATTGGTCTCGTGGTCGACGACGCCATCGTGGTCGTAGAAGCCGTCGAGCATCACATCGAACACGGCCTTTCGCCCAAGGATGCTGCCTTCAAGGCGATGGAGGAAGTGTCTGGGCCAGTCATCGGGATCGCGCTCGTTTTGTCGGCTGTGTTTATTCCGACGGCGTTCATTCCCGGAATCACCGGACGATTATACCAGCAGTTCGCCGTCACTATCGCTGTGTCGGTAATTTTTTCTGCGTTTAACGCGCTCACGCTGAGTCCCGCGCTTTCGGCGCTGCTGTTGCGACCGAAAAAGAAAGGTCGCGGCCTGCTGCAAAGATTCTTCGATGGATTCAACAAAATGTTTGGCGCGGCGACCAAGGGCTACGTCGGCGTCTCTCGACTCGCTATTAGAAAAAGCGCGCTCGCAGTTTTACTGCTGCTTGTCTTTGGAGTGGCCGCCGGGTTTGTCGGTGGCAGGCTGCCATCAGGATTCTTGCCCGAGGAAGACCAGGGCTACCTCTACGTCGGAGTGCAATTGCCTAATGCAGCTTCGCTGCAACGCACCGAGGTCGTTTGCAAGAAAATTGAGGAGATCCTCGCGCACACACCGGGGATCGAATACACGACTACCGTCGCCGGCTTCAACTTATTGAGCAGTGTTCAAAATACCTATAGCGGTTTCTTCTTCGTGACGCTTAAAGACTGGGGCGCGCGCAAGAGTGCAGATGAGAAATACGGCGCGATCAAGGCGCACCTCCAGAGTGAGCTTGCGAAAATCCCCCAGGGCATTTCGTTCTCCTTTCCGCCGCCGGCGATTCCCGGCGTGGGCGCCTCCGGCGGCGTCACCTTTCTCTTGCAGGACCGCGCCGGGAGAGACGTTGCGTTTCTGGCGCAGAATGTCGGAAAGTTTATCGCGGCGGCGCGGCAACGGCCTGAGCTGGGAACGTTGAGCACGACGTTTCTCCCAACAGTGCCGCGAATTTTCGTCAAAGTCGATCGCGACAAGGTGCTCAAGCAAGGCGTCGATCTTTCGCAGGTCTTTCGCACGCTCCAGACCTTCATGGGCGGCTATTTCATCAACTACTTCAACCGCTTCGGGCGCCAATGGCAGGTCTTCGTCCAGGCAGAAGGCGAGTACCGCACCAATGCAGAAAACCTCGGCCAGTTCTTTGTCCGCAACAGCAAAGGCGAGTCAGTGCCCTTAAGCGCCCTGACGAGCATTACGAGCACGGTCGGTCCGGAGTTCACCATGCGTTTCAATCTTTACCGCAGCGCGCAGATCAACGCCGCAGCCGCACCCGGCTACAGTACGGCTCAGGCAATGAAAGCGCTCGAGGAAGTGTTCGCCCAAACCATGCCTAACGAAATGGGCTTCGATTACATGGGTATGTCGTACCAGGAAAAGAAAGCACAGCAAGGTGTGTCGCCCATGGTCATCTTCGGCATGTCGCTGCTCTTCGTTTTCCTGATTCTCGCGGCCATGTATGAGAGTTGGTCGCTGCCTTTCAGTGTGCTGCTCAGTGTGCCCGTCGCGGTCTTCGGCGCCTTCGCCACCCTTTGGTTGCGACAGATGGAGAATAATGTTTTTGCACAAATCGGTCTCGTCATGCTCATCGGTCTTGCCGCAAAAAACGCGATCCTGATCGTCGAATTCGCCAAGCTCGAATACGAAAAGGGCAGACCACTCATCGACGCCGCATTGGAAGGGGCGAAGCTTCGCCTGCGTCCGATTTTGATGACTTCCTTTGCATTTATTCTTGGGTGCGTTCCGCTCTGGCGCGCCAGTGGTTCCGGCGCAGTCTCGCGTCAGGTCATGGGCACATGCGTCATCGGTGGCATGCTCGCCGCAAGTTTCCTCGCCATTTTTCTTATCCCGGCCCTCTTTTATGTGGTCGAAAAACTCAGCGGCGAAAAACAGCATGCGCCGCCAGCAAGTTCACCGATCGAGCCTGCTACGCCTGTGGGCAGTGCCGCGCACTAGAAAATCTTTCCTTCCGCAAGCGCTTGGCCGGCGCCCCGGCCGTCGGGCCGATCTGAGTCAAGCTGCTACTCGGCGCCGTTTCTCTGTCTGGCAATCTCGGCAATGCTACTGATTGCGAGCGCCGTCCAGCCCGTTTGATGACTGGCGCCAAGGCCGCGACCGGTTTCTCCGTGGAAGTATTCGTGGAAAAGGACGAGGTCGCGCCAGTGTGGATCCGTGGCGAATCGCGTGTCATTACCGTGGCAGGGGCGGCGGCCTGAGGTGTCGGGCAGGAAAATTCTGGCAAGGCGCGAATTTAGTTCGAGCGCGACCTGGCGCAGATTCATCATGCGGCCCGAGCCGGTAGGACACTCCACTTGCAAGGTGTCGCCGTAGAAATGGTGGTAGCGTTCGAGTGCTTCAATAACCAGAAAATTGATCGGAAACCACACGGGACCGCGCCAGTTGGAGTTGCCGCCGAAGAGATAACTGTTGGATTCACCCGGTTCGTAAGCGACGCGGTGTTCGCAGCCACCGGCGTGGAAGACGCACGGATTCTTCCCATGAAATTTCGAGACGGAGCGCAGGCCGTGAGGAGAAAGGAACTCATTTTCATCGAGCATGTAGCGAAGGACGCGTTCGAGCCGGTCGCGCGTTGGGATAGCGAGGAGGCGGCGCGCGTGATCTGTGGCCGAGTCCCTGATGTTCCTGGCGAGGTCGGGACGGTGTTCCATGAACCACTTAAAGCGCCGGTAGAAGCCGGGCAGTTCTTCGATGGTTGCCTTCTCCAGGACCTCCACGGCGATCAATGGAAGCAAACCGACCGCAGACCGTGTTTGCAGCGGGAAGACTCTTCGATCGGTCCGCAGCTGATCGTAGTAAAAGCCATCTTCCTCATTCCAAAGCCCGGTGCCACCGAGATGATTCATTGCATCCGTGATCTGCACGAAATGCTCGAAAAATTTGGACGCCATGTCTTCGTAGGCCATATCAGTACGTGCGCCATCCCCTTTAGCTAGCTCGAGGGCCATGCTCAGCATCGTGCCGCAATAAAACGCCATCCAGGCCGTGCCGTCGGCCTGGCGAAGGGTGCCACCGTCGGGGAGTGGTTGTGAGCGATCGAACACGCCAATGTTGTCAAGGCCGAGAAAACCGCCGGAGAAGAGATTCTCGCCGGTGGCATCCTTGCGATTGACCCACCAAGTGAAGTTCAGAAGAAGTTTTTGAAAGACCCGTTCGAGAAATTCACGGTCGCGTATGCCGCGCGCGGCGGTTATTTTGTAGATTCGCCACGCCGCCCAGGCATGCACTGGCGGGTTCACATCGCCAAAGGCGAACTCGTAGGCGGGAATCTGTCCGTTGGGATGCATGTACCACTCGCGCAAGAACAGGACTATTTGGTCCTTGGCATATGTCGGGTCCACATAAGAGAGAGGCATCACGTGAAAGGCTAAGTCCCAGGACGCAAACCACGGATACTCCCATTTATCAGGCATCGATATGACGTCGCGGCTGTGTAGATGCGACCAATTATGATTGCGTCCGCCTAGCCGACTGGCGGGCGGTGTCGGACCGGCGGGGTCGCCGTGCAGCCAATCTCCGACAACGTAATGATAAAACTGCTTGCTCCAAAGCAGTCCCGCCGCGGCCTGGAGAATCACCCCGCGTTCCTGGTCGTCGAGTTTCACACGGATGACTGAGTCGTAAAACTCTTGCGCCTCCTTCGCGCGCACGACGAAGGTTTGGTCGAATGAAGATCCGAGCGGATCGGCAGGCTCCTCCTTTTCCGAGAAGAGGCGCAACGAGATTGTCTGAGCGGCGCTGGCCGGAATGTTGAGCACATAATGAAGCGCCGCCTTGGTGCCGGTTTTCGCGGGGTTCACCGCTTTGTCGTTGCCATGAACCACATACTCGTGGAAGGCGTCCTTCACGAATGTGCCTCTGTCACGTATGTCCCATAGGCGACGCACATTCGTCTCGTTTTCCGTGAAGAGCGCGGTGGGAAGTTGGCCCGCGGGATCGGCGCCCGCTTCCAGAGAAAAGCGGCCAAGACGCTCCTGGTTGAGCGCGAGACAACCCTCCTTTTCCAGGGTAATGCCGGGTTTGAAACTCGAACCTTCGTCGATATTGCCCCACGACCAGTCGTTGCGAAACCAAATGTTAGGTAGCAAATGCAGAGTCGCCGCATCCGATCCGCGGTTGGCCACAGTCAGGCGGATAAGAATGTCGTTAGGCGAATTTTTCGCGTATTCCGCAAAGACATCGAAATAACGGTTCTCGTTAAAGACGCCGGTATCGACTAACTCAAACTCCGGATCGCCCGTGCCGCGCCGTCTGTTTTCTTCCACCAGCGACGCATAGGGAAATTCCGCCTGTGGATATTTGTAGAGCGCTTTCGCATAGGAGTAAGTCGGCGTGGCGACAAGATAGAAATATTGTTCCTTTACATCCTCACCGTGGTTGCCTTCGGGCCCGGTCAGCCCGAAAAGTCGTTCTTTCAGAATTGGATCCTTTTCATTCCAGAGCGCCAGGGCGAAGCACAGACGGCACGCACGGTCGCTGAACCCTAGCAATCCATCTTCGCCCCAGCGATAAGCACGACTGCGTGCATGATCGTGGGGAAAATGTTCCCAGGATTCACCTTTCTCTGAATAATCCTCGCGCACGGTGGCCCATTGGCGTTCGGAAAGATAGGGACCCCAGCGCTTCCAGTAGGCCCTTCGAGCAGTGTCAGCTTCGATTCGTTGCTGTTCGGCTGTCGCACTCATGTAGTGAGTTTCAGCATATCATGTTTCAAACCGATGAATTCGCCTAACGAATCGGCAGCCGAGCAGCGTGCGGAGATTCGGTAATCTTGTCCGTATCGGGAAGGCATTGAATATAGGACTTTAGGCCCATAGGCTGACGGCGATGAGTTCGGCTATTACTCGCCGCGATGGCGCGCGTCTATGACTAAAGACTTCGACGTGGTGGTGATCGGCGGCGGACCGGCAGGTATTTGCGGGGCAAATACTGCGGCGATTTTCGGAAGGCGCGTCGCGCTCGTTGAAAAACTACGCGAAGTCGGAGGGGCTGGAATCAACACAGGAACGATCCCGAGCAAAACGTTGCGCGAAACCGCGCTTGCTCTTTCCGGCTGGCGTTCGCGCAAGCTTTTTGGGGTGGACCTTTCGCTCCGACGCGAAGCGACCCTTGCCGACTTCATGGGTCACCAGGGGCACGTGGTAAAGCTTGAACGCGAGCGCCGAGAGGCGCAGATGCGCCTCTATAAGGTCGAGAGGTTTCAGGGCCAGGCCAGCTTCGCCGATCCCCATACGGTGCGCCTCGCCCCCGACACGCTTTTGCGGGGCGAGAACATTCTCATCGCGACCGGTTCATCGCCCGTGCGCCAGCCGGAGTTTCCATTCGAACATCCGCGTGTGCATGATTCGGACGAAATTCTAGAGATCACCGCGCTCCCGAAAACGTTGGCTGTTGTCGGCGCAGGGGTAATCGGAGCGGAATATGCCTGCACTTTTGCTGCTCTCGGCGCCGAAGTCCACCTGATCGATGGGCGCAACTCGCTGCTCCCTTTTCTCGACCGCGAGATCGCCGAAAACATCCAACGCGCAATGACCGCGGGCGGCGTCCATTTTGTTTGGAAAGAAAAAGTGACGCACTGCGAAGCGCCGCCCACCGGCGATGTGACGCTAATACTTACTTCCGGTGCGACGCTGGCGGTGAACGACGTGCTCGTCGCGGCGGGTCGTCAGAGCAACACCGCCGATCTGAATCTCACAGCAGCGGGTCTGACGCCGGGTAAACGTGGCTTACTCAAAGTAGATGCGCAGTATCGAACGGAGGTGCCGCACATTTTTGCAGCCGGTGACGTCATCGGCGCGCCCGCACTCGCCGCGACCGGCATGGAACAGGCGCGCATGGCAATGTGTGTCGCATGCGAGCTCGACTACAAGGACGTGGTTGCGCCGATTTTGCCGACCGGAATTTATACCATTCCTGAAGCAAGCATGGCAGGCGAGACGGAGGAATCGTTAAAGGCGAAAGGCATGGCCTACGTTGTTGGTCGCGCGCGTTACATGGACAACGCGCGCGGGCAAATCATCGGCGACGAGAGCGGTCTTTTGAAACTCATCTTTCGTCACGAAGACATGCGCCTGCTCGGCGTGCACGTTGTTGGTGAACAGGCTACAGAGCTGGTCCACATCGGTCTGATCGCGATGATGGCCGAAGCCGGCGCTGAAATATTTAACCGCACGTGTTTCAATTACCCGACGCTGGGCGATCTCTATAAATACGCGACGTATGAAGCGATGCTGAAACGGAATGGTCTCGTCGTGGATACGGATGGATCAGGTCAGCAAGTTCCAACTATTTCGCGATGAGTTTATGACACATCAGAATTGGCCAGCCGGGTGAAATCGCTGAAACAATGGGTGTCGATGTACAGGCTAAACGCGACCTACGATCGCTCTTGCAGAATCTTCCGCCAGACACGCCATCATGAATGAGCCGCTTCCGATAAAGAATGCGACTCCCATCGAACGACTCGCTCGTCCGTTTCAAGAATTCGCGCAGCTCGAAGCATCTGGTGGAATTCTGCTGATCGGTTGCACGATTGTCGCGCTGGCGTGGGCAAATTCTCCATGGGCAGAAAGCTATCATCATCTCTGGCATACTAATCTAACGTTTGGATTCGCTGGAGCGCAGCTCTCCGAGCCGTTGCATTTCTGGATTAACGACGGCTTGATGGCTTTGTTTTTTCTGGTTGTTGGGCTCGAGATCAAACGCGAGCTGCTGGTCGGCGAATTGGCGTCGCTTAAAAAAGCTGCATTACCCATTGCCGCGGCCTTCGGGGGGATGCTTGTCCCGGCCGGAATTTATGCGCTTTTCAACTCCGGCAGTCCGGGCTCCTCAGGGTGGGGGATTCCCATGGCCACGGATATTGCTTTTGCGCTTGGCGTCCTCGCACTCTTGGGCGATCGCGTGCCGTTGTCGCTGAAAATTTTTCTCGCGGCGCTCGCCATCGCCGATGACGTCGGTGCAGTGTTGGTGATCGCCGGGTTCTACACGGCCAACATCTCCTGGTCCAGTCTCGCCGTCGCCGGAGTTTTTCTCGTCGCGCTCGTGATCATGAATCGAGCGGGCGCGCGGCATCCTTTAATCTACGCAGTTCTTGGGCTCGGCCTCTGGCTTGGGTTTCTCCATTCCGGCATTCACGCCACGGTTGCGGGCGTGTTGCTCGCCATAACCATTCCGTCCCGAGAACGTCTCGACCGCGGCACTTTCCTTTCGCGCAGCGAAAAAGTCCTCGGCGAATTTCGAAGAGCGGATGATGCGAGCGACGATGTTGCGGCCAGCGCCACACGCGCCGCCGCGCTTCGCATTCTTGCGGAGGATTGTAAACGTGCCGAATCGCCCATGCTGCGTTTCGAGCACGCGCTCACGCCGTGGATCAAACACGTGGTCATGCCGGTGTTTGCGCTGGCCAATGCCGGGGTCGTACTGGGCGGCGAAACGGTGAGCGCACTCACCAATCGGGTCGGCCTCGGTGTGATCTGCGGTCTCGCTCTTGGCAAACCCATCGGCATCGTGACGTTTTCCTGGTTCGCGACGCGAACGAAACTTGCGGCCATGCCTGACAAGGCCAGTTGGCGACAAATCCTCGGAGTTGGCATGCTCGCGGGTATCGGGTTCACTATGTCGCTCTTCATCGCAAACCTTGCCTTTGGCGACGCCCCATTGCTCGAGACGGCGAAGGTCGGAATCCTGGCAGCCTCAGTTGCGTCCGGCGTCGCGGGCGTGATCGTTCTCGTAAGAAGGAGTCCCGAGCCCTTATAGACAGACGAAGCCGATTAGCCGCCTAAGTTCTCGAATGGTAACGGCGAACCGGCTAATACTAGACCGCTTGAGCTCGGCGAAGAACTGCGGCGGATTCATACTTTCGAACGAATTTTGCAAGGTGCGTCTCGCTACCAGTCAAAGCCGGGCGCGCGACTATGCACTAAAATACGTCCGAAAGGCGGCTTCGTGCATGGGACCAAAGTCCAATATACCCGGTCGGAACAATCGCCCGATACTGCTGCCAAATAAATGAAAGGCAAAAAAGCTATGAAGCCACGCGATTCTCAATCCGGATTTTGCAAACCAGTACGTGGTAGCGTGACTGCTGTATTATGCGGCATCGTCATACTGACGTTAGGTCCGTCGCTGGCTCTGGCGCAGCCGGCTGAATCGCCGGCGGCGACGACCGCGCAAGAGGCGTCAAAAATTCCGGATGATCAATTGGACTCTCTGGTCGCGCCGATCGCGCTGTATCCGGATCCGCTCCTCGCTCAGACTCTAGCCGCGTCCACCTATCCGCTCGAAATCATCCAGCTTCAGCAGTGGATGGAAAGAAACAAGAACCTAAAGGACAACGCCCTGTCGGACGCAGTGGCAAAACAGAATTGGGACCCGAGCGTCCAGGCGATGGCGGCGTTTCCGGACGTCGTGCAGCGTTTGGCTGGCAACATCCAATGGGCGGCAGATCTGGGGAACGCCTTCCTCTCGCAACAATCCGATGTGATGGATGCGGTGCAGCGTATGCGCGCAAAGGCTCAGGGTACTGGAAATTTAAAAACCAGCGCGCAACAGAAGGTGGAAACCGAGACTGTCGAGGGCGGCAAGCAAGTCATCGTCATTCAGCAGGCCAATCCCCAAGTCGTCTATGTTCCGTCCTACGACCCAGTGGTCGTCTACGGACCGCCCGTGTATCCCTATTATCCTTATTATTACCCAGGTTACGTCCCCGGAATGGGCTTGGCGTTCGGGGCCGGGCTTGCTCTGGGAGCCGCTTGGGGTGGCGGATGGGGATGGGGTTGTGGATGGGGTCACGGTAGCGTCAACTACAACGTCACCAACAAGTACGTAAATAATTGGAACAAGAACACCAATATCAACCAGGGTAACTTCAATCGGCCGAGTCAGCTGCCGGCAAACGGAGGCAACTGGCAGCATAATCCACAACATCGCGGAGCCGCTCCCTATCCCAATCGGGCGACAGCGAGTCAATACGGGAGTTCGAGTCGGGACTTAGCAAACCGCCAGCTTGCTGGGAGCCAGGGTCAAACCCGCCCGAGCCAGCAGCCCGCGCGCGGAACCGGCAGCAGCGGGGTTAATCGTCCAGGCGGCGGCGGTGCTGGAACCATGGATCGTCCCGGTCAAGGGGGTGCTGGAACCGCCAGTCGTCCCGGCGGTGGCGGAACAGGCACACGACCCGGGGGTGGAGCGAGCACTCGTCCAGCCGGCGGCGGTGGTGGTGGCGGCAATCGTGTCGGTGGTCATCAACCATCGATGGGCGGCGGTGGCGGCGCGTTCGGCGGCGGAAGTGGAAGTTCCGCGCGCGCGAGCAGCAGCAGAGGAGGCCAGAGCATGGGTGGCGGCGGCTTCAGCCGTGGCGGCGGTGGCGGTGGCGGGGGGCGTGGCGGTGGCGGGGGGCGCCGGAGATGAACAATTCACCAATGGAACCACAACCTATGAAGTCGAGATCCAACATCATGAAGCTAATAAAGATTTCTTTGGTCGCTTGTGCGATCGCCTTGTTAGGTTCGGCAGGGTTTGCGTTGCAGGCCGCGCCGGAAAAAACCAAGCAGGATGCGACGGCTGCCTCCTCTCAGTCCAAACAAAAGCAATTCAATACGCTGAAGGAAGCGACCGACAGCCTCATTCAGGCGGCGGAATCATTCGATGTCGCGGCCCTAACGGAGATCCTCGGACCCGACAGCAAGGATATCCTTAGCTCTGAGGATCCTGTTGCAGACAAGAACCGGGCTGTCGCGTTCGCTGCCAAGGCCAAGGAAAAGAACGATATTGGAATGGATCCGAAAAATCCAAACCGCGCCATCCTTACAGTCGGCAACGATGATTTCCCGGTTCCGATTCCGATCGTGAAGCAGAAGGGTAAGTGGACTTTCGATACCAAGGTCGGCCGGGAAGAAATACTAAACCGCCGTATTGGCGCCAACGAACTCGACGCGATTGCAATCTGTCGCGGATTCGTGGAAGCGCAGCACGAATATGCCGAGGAAAAGCATGACGATTCGAAGGTGAACCAATACGCGCAACGAATCATCAGCACGCCTGGCAAACATGATGGTTTGGCGTGGCAGAATCCGGACGGCACCTGGGGAGGTCCGGTTGGTGAAGGAGTCGCTAGGGCGCTCGAACAAGGCTACTCGAAACAAGGTCAACCGTATCACGGCTACTATTTCAAAGTGCTGAAAGGGCAGGGGCCCGCAGCTCCAATGGGAGAGATGGACTTCGTGATAAACGGAGCCATGATCGGTGGGTTCGCGCTGGCGGCGGCGCCGGCCCAATATCGGGTCACTGGAGTGAAAACATTCATGGTTGGGCCTAACGGCGTCGTTTACAAAAAGATCTGGGGCCGGATACCCTGAAGGTGTTCGAAAGCATGGATCGCTTTAATCCCAACAAGACCTGGAAGCCTACCGACGATCAGTGGCCAGAGGAGGAAGAAGCAGCGACACAGTAAGGCGCAGCTAACGAGTGAGCGCCGGGCATTCTTCCAGTAATCTCGCTGCTAGAATGGGCGCTCACCGCGCGCTGCGAAGTGCCGCTCACGACCAGTTCGGACGACTACACCGTAACGGTTGGTTGCACCTACGTTTTTAAATGACTCCATTAAATGGCTGACCTGAATCGAAACGAAGCCAAGCAACGGTGGTTTGAGCCTGCTTCTGCAATTCTCATGGCGCTGGCCACGCTCAGCACGGCCTGGTGTTCGTATCAATCCTCAAAGTGGAACGGAGCGAGCAGTGGGTTTGCGACAAAGGCTGTGCGTTTAGAACAGAAGGCCGCCGTGCTCGACGTCCAAGACACCCAAATAGGAAGCATCCAGGTCACCCTGTTTACGGGCTTCATCAATGCCAAGGTTGCCGGGAACGACAAGCTGGCTCAGTTTTACTCGGACCGTTTCCCGCCGGAATTGCGCACAGCTTACGACCGCTGGATGCAGGAGAAGCCTTTTGAAAATCCCAAGGCTGATCCGCACCCTTTTGTGCCAGGTCTTTATAAGCCGCGCTTTGCCGAGGACATTCGACAGGCCACGGCCGACGCCGGGCGCGACGGAACAGAGGCGAAACGAACCGGTAATATCGGAGCGCAATATCTCAGCATTACGGTGCTGCTCGCTACCGTTTTGTTTTTTGCCGGCACCTCCGCAAGATTTGACCAGCGTCACGTGCGACATGCCAGTTTTTTCTTCGCTGTTGCGGCCTTTCTCTTCGCTGTCTCGCGGATGCTCATGCTCCCCGTGACCCAGCTTTTTTCATAATGAAACTTAACCCTATGAAATCTGATCGCTTCAAAAAATTCGGCGCTGCCATCAAGGCCTTGTCTATGTTGTGATTCTAATCGCCCGTCTGGCGGTGGTTCATGCCGCACCAAAATCCTATGATTACTGATCAATCCAAAATTTCGACTTGGTTTCGTTTCGTCGCGGCCGGGACGTGCCTGGCACTGCTGATAAGCTGTGCCACGCCTCAGCCGGCTGGCGAGCCGCAAGATGTGGCAGCCGCAAGAAGCCTGCGAGAGGCGCGTTCGCTGCACCTTTCGCTCGAGGCGCGAGCGGCCGATTACTTGCAAGCGGCAGCTTTGACCGCACCGGAGCTTGGATCGGGAAAACAAGCAACACCGGCGCGCGAGACCTACAACGCTGCCGCCGCCGAGCTAGCGATCCTGCTGCGATCGGGGGAAACTGGGCGCTTGTGGGATCACGCGCTGACGTTGACCGCCAATAACACGACTTATCACTTGCGGCTTCAACCTGCCACTGACGGAGTTTGGTCGCCCGACTACTTCACTTCGTTTGAGTCGGCAGCTGCAGTTAAAGAAAAGCTGATTAAGAAAGAAAACCTTCAGGACGGCGTGGGTGGCGCGCTCGTGGGAGTGCGAACTGTCACTCCACGCGAAAACTTCGCGCCTTTCAGGGGAATCACCGCACCGGTTACGGCCACGCTCGACTTTAAAGGGAGCGAAGCCACTCTAGCCCTGCGACGTCCGGCTAAACAACCGACTGCGATGGTTGAAGGAAAGGTTCGTCCGTTGGCAGCTGACTTTTCGGCTCCGATTAGCTATTACCAGCCGCCGGCCAATCTGTTACTCGTCGGTTTGATGGGAGGCTTTCGCTCCGCCCACTACACGGATAAAACTGGGCTCTATTTCCTTCAGCCCTACGACCCCGACCGAATTCCGCTCGTCTTCGTGCACGGGCTTTTCTCAACACCGTTTACATGGGTGCAAACGATCAACGGGCTCCAAGCCGACCCTGGGATACGAAAACACTACCAATTTTGGGTGTTTGGGTATCCCACTGGCAATCCCATCCTCTACTCCGCCCTGCGGTTGCGGGAAGAACTGGCGAAAGTCGACAAACGTTACCCGAACCATCAGCCATACGTATTGGTCGGCCACAGTATGGGTGGCATGCTCACTCACGACCAGGTGATCACAGTCTCGCGCGCAATGTGGGAGAAGCAAATGGGCAAAATGGCCAAAAGCATTTTCAGTCAAAATTCCAGCGATAGTTTGGTTGCGCGCGCCATAACTTTTAGGGCGAATCCTCGGATCAAGCGCGTTGTCTTTATTTGTACCCCCCATCGCGGGAGCGATATGGCTAGCGGCGGGCCGGGAAAGTTCGCAATCAGCCTGATCACACTACCAGTCACGCTTGCCGCAACCATGAAGGACTCGCTGACCAGTGCCGACCTTGTTCAACTGACCGGAAGTTCGAAACGTCTCCCAAACAGTGTCTGGGGCCTAAAACCGTCAAATCGAGCGTTGCCCGTAATCAACAGCGCGCCGATTAGCGTTCCTTATCATTCGATCATTGGCGATCGCGGCAAAGGAGACTCACCTAATAGCACTGATGGCGTCGTCGCTTATTGGAGCTCGCATTTGGACGGCGCCAAATCCGAACTCATCGTCCCCGGCCCGCACGGATCCTGCGCGCTTCCGCAGACCATCGCAGAATTGGACCGCATCCTTGAGTTGCACCTCAAAACCGTTAGTCGCTGACGCACGGTCCCGATCTAAATCCACTAGTATGCCGCGCCGTCGATTCCTCGCTATCATGGTCATGTCCGCGCTCGCATGGCTGATCGCGTCGCCGCTTTCTCCGGCCGCTGGCTTTACCAAAGGGCGCGCGGTCAAGCCCTTCACGCCCGAATTCAAATCGGCCGATTACGTGTGGCGTCCCAAGGTCTCACCCACCGGGCTTATGGTCATTCGCCCAACAGCAGCGATCGCGTGGTCCCATACTGGAGCAGCCACGTCGATGGGGGGCAGCAGCGAATTTATTGCACCGTTCAATCACGGCTCACCCCTTAACCCGCAAGCCATCACCGAGGTCCACCGCATCCTCAAAGCAAACATCCAATCCAACTAAACCCAACCGCGCTACATTATGACAAAATACATCGCTCTCTTACTACTTGCCCCGTTCTCTCTCCTCGGACAGTCCGACTCCACGCCCACTAACACCGAGGAACCGCCCATCCTGAGTGCAAAGGCGATCCTCAAACCTGATTTCCTGGCCGGTGATGGCTTCACGGTAAAGGACGAAGTTCCCACTTCCACCGGGCGTAACCGCTATTTAATCGCCTCCGAGTACGGTGAATTCGAAGCGGACGGCAATATCATGCTCGAGCGTCGCATCAAAGAGGTCGCCGCCATTCGCAAGCTCAAGGAAGTCTCGCGCACGGACCAATATAAGAAGGCGCTCCTCGCCGCCACAACCAGCCCACTGGTCGTCGCCAAAGATGTCGTTACGAATCCGGTGAGCACGATCTCCGGAATCCCGAAAGGTTTGTTCAAATTCGCCAACCGTGCGGGACAAAACGTGAAGGAGAAAACCCAGGGACGCGAGCGCAGCCAGTATGAGGATTCGAATGCGGCCAGCCTCGTTGGCTTTTCCAAGGCCAAACGAATCGTCGCGATTCAGCTCGGAGTGGACCCGTATTCCAGCAATGAAACGTTGCAGCGCGAGCTCAACGGAATCGCCTGGGCTACTTTTGCCGGAAAGATGACCTTTACTGTCGCCACGATGCCCATTGGCGGCGAAGCCGGCCTGGCCCTTTCCGCTGCCGGCGTCACTAATACTTTGAACAAGACGCTGCTCGATCAACCCCCAGCCGATCTTCGGTTGCGCAATCTCAAAGCAATGCTGGCCATGGGTTGTGATCGAGCCGCGGCGAACCGGTTCAACAATAACACGGCGTTTTCTCCGAGTGTGCAAACCGCCATCGTCATGAATCTTGAAACGCTCAATGGAGTGGCAAATCGCGCGGCCTTTGTTGATCTCGCCGGGTCGGAAGCAACCGATGAGGGAGACGCTCTCTTCTTCCTCGGAACCTCGCGAGTGCTGGCGGAACTTCACGCCAAGAAACCGTTTGCCCGCCTTCAGCAGGTTGGCCGCATTCCCGTCGCCCTTCGAAAGGATGGCCGCGCCATCGTGGCGATCCAATGGGATTACGCTGCCTGGACTGATAACGCCGCAAATTTTATCGGGCTTTTTAAGGCGTCGGATTTCGGCAAGAAGCCCTCCGGCCTAACGATTGCGATCAGCGGCGACGCGTCGTCGCTCGCTCAACAGAAGCTGAAAGAAGAGAAAATCGAGCTGATTACCCGCATCGCCCTCGGGCCGTTACGGTGAAATGTCTCACTCGTGCGCTGCTTCTGTCATAAATCGTTATCAGATGGCCCATGGCTCTAGTGATCATTCTTTGCGCGGGTCTTCGTCGCCGTTGTCTGGTTTGCCTTTCCCATCTAATGATCACCAAGCGCTTCGTTCGGGACGAATGAAGCGTCTCGGTCGTTGGATTGGCGGGCTGTTGTTGGCGCTCATTGCCTTCATCTCTGGTGCCTGGGCTTCCGGCGCGTTGTGGTTCGACGCACCAGCTGCGAATCGGATTCTGGCGATCGCTTTCGTAATCGGATCTGTCGCTGTTCTTAGCTTCGTTCGTCGGCTCGGGCGAAAGCTTGCGTTTTCGCGATTCTGTTTGCGTGCGGTTCTATCGTGGTGGCTCACAATCAAACCGAGCAAGATAGCCAACTGGCAACACGGACGTGGCGCAACTCGCCTGGGCGGACATTCAAGGCGACGAAGTGACGTTGCACAACGTCCGCAACTGCGACTACCGCACCGAGAGCGATTACACTGCGCGCTGGGAGACGCGCATCGTGCGCATCTCGCAGATCACCGGCATCGACCTCGCGGTCAATTACTGGGGCTCGCCCTGGATCGCGCATCCCATCGTCAGTTTCCAATTCGCTGATGCGCCGCCGCTTTGCTTTTCCATCGAGACGCGCAAGAAGCTTGGCCAAGCCTACTCGGCCATCGGCGGGCTCTACCGGCAGTTCGAACTCATCTACATCGTGGCCGACGAGCGCGACGTCGATCCGCGTGCGGACGAACTACCGCAAGGGCGAGGATATCTATCTTTACCGCACGACCATTTCTCCGGTGCAAGCGCGCGAACGTTTCCTCGAATACATCCATTCGCTCAACTGCGCTGCGGGATAAACCGCGCTGGTATAACGCCGTTACCACCAACTGCACCACCAGCATCCGCACACAGCACCCGCCCGGCGAGCGCATGCCGTGGGACTGGCGCATCCTGCTCAATGGCAAAGGCGACGAACTGATGTATGAGCGCCACCTCATAGTCACCGGCGGCCTCCCATTTGCCGAACTCAAAACCCGCAGCCTGGTCAATTCCCGTGCCAAATCGGCCGGCGCCTCGCCCGATTTCTCACAGCTGATCCGCGTGGGGCTTCCGAACGCGATGCAACCTTGATCTTGCCGACGTAGCGCGGGCGAGTGTAAGTCTGGCGCGTGCAACGCTTCGTTGTCTCTGGCACCGCAGCCAGTTCGCCGACGTGTACTAGCATTTGTGCTAGAGCGAAGGTAACCGATTGCTGCGAACGGCCGCATCAGAACAGGTACTCGAACAACACGCATGTTTAGGAAGCATCACCGGTCGCAAGCTGAAAAAAGCATTACAAACTACTCGGTGGCGCGCCTCGATCGCAAAGATAAACGGCCAATTATTCTGACATCGTCTGATTTGCTCTGACGTGCTCATACGAGGGAAAATCGCCGAATCGCAGCGATCTCACCCGTTCCCAAACGTGCTCAAAATTGGGCGCCAGTGGACAAAATCGGTGGACAAAGCGAACGCACGTTGCAGATCAAAAACTTTCGCAAGAAAGGGTTCGAGCCCTGTAGGCTCCGAGGCAATTTTTCTTTTATTACAGAAGCGACTCGTTAGGCTATCGTCAGCAAATTGCGTCTTCGGGTATCTGTCTGCGGCGCAAACATCGACATCCACCCGGCTGTTTGGTCTGCCGCATATGTGCGGCTTTTTTCTGGGACGTGGTCACATATCCTTCGCTTTAATTTCTCGACTTACCGCTAACTGCGGACGATAACAAATACCAGCTAGATCAGAATTGCACATTGAACGCCAAGCCTAACGACTATCAACCTATGAAATCATGGCTTCTTCACCGCTTATCTCATGCCGGTCTTGCCGCCGCGCTAATTCTGGGAGCAAGTTTCCAGTCTCCGACATATGGACAAAGCTCGACCTCGGCCGCAGCTCCGCCAACGAAAGAAATGCAGACGGCGATGACACCGGACTCGGCGCTGGCTGAGTTGAAAGCAGGTAATGCGCGGTTTGTTGCCGGTCAGCCAGCGCAGCGCGATCATCGAGCGGACGTCAAAACCACTGCTTCAGGCCAGTACCCGTTTGCCGTGGTCCTGAGCTGTCTCGACTCGCGCGTGCCAATCGAGATCGTTCTCGATCAGGGCATAGGCGACATTTTCAGCGCACGCGTCGCCGGTAATGTGTTGGACGACGATATCCTCGGCAGCATGGAATTCGGTTGCAAGGCGTCGGGCGCGAAGCTGATTGCCGTCATCGGTCATTCGAATTGCGGGGCGATCAAGGGCGCGGTGGACGGTGTCGAGCTGGGCAAGCTCTCCGGTTTGCTCGGCAAAATTAAACCGGCGATAGGCAAGGTACCGGCCACGGTCTCGCCGCGCACTTCAAAGAATCTGGAATTTGTGGACCAGGTGGCCGAGGCCAACGTGCGCCTGGTGATGCAACAGATTCGTGAACGCAGCCCGATCCTGCGCCAGATGCTCGACCAGCACCAGATAGGCCTGGTCGGCGGCATATACGATCTTTCCACAGGAGAAATTCACTTCTTCGATAAATAAATGGATCGCAACAGCAAACGAAATTCGCATGAAAACGAATCAGTAACTCCAACCTGCTTCTCATTTCAGCTGCCGCAATTGTCAGTTTCCTGGGCGGATGTGCCGAGATGGAAACACCAAATCGTTGCTTTCCGCGAAAGTGAACGGTAAAGTTTTTATGTCTTTAAAGACGAGAAAGCCCGCGTGGCTTATGTCGGCCGGGAACCGGAACATCAACGTTATAAGCAGCTTTGCGTCGAGCGGCACGCCGCGCAGGCAGCAAAGGAAGAGATGAGTCGCCGGCTAGCCTGGGATTGGAATAAGCGATGGGGTGGAGCTCGCGAGCAGTGATTCCCGCGCCTGGCGGTCAAATTCGCCCACTTACGTGCGTTGAACGCGACGCCGCACTTCCATGTGTCCACGGAGTATTCGGTCATCGCTCGTTTCGAAGGTCAGTCGGATTGCATCACCTTGGCGATTAAATTCTAGCGACGAGAGCTAACGAAAGCCTGCGCCGAATGGGCCGCCTACTCGCGTGGGCTCTTTTACTGCTTCTTGCTGGCAATTCTGCTGACAGCTGGAGAGCAGTAAAACGCGGGTTCGAGCCCCGTAGGCTCCGTAAGTAAAAACTAGGAAATCACCATTTTTATGACGAATTCATGACATATTTGGCTCAATCCGGCTCGTTACACTTGATGATGCATCGTTGAGCGCGCTGACGCTATTTTCCACACAAGCCGGCAGCTCGACCTTTCGCGAAAGCTTTTCTTTTACTCGCGCCAACTTACTAATCAAAGGTACGGAGCGTACGGGGTCCGGTAACATTTTGTCATTTGCGGCTTTTCTTCAGCCGAAACGGAAAATCGAAAAAGTGATTTCTCCTGGGACAAACCCGCATTTTGTCATACACCAAGGCGGAGCAAATGAGAATGCCAGGAAAATCTATCGAACCATCCGCTACCACCAGACAAATAAAAGCCATGTTCGTCAAAAAATGTTTCTTAATAGGAATCGGTGCTCTCGTTCCGATTGTGCAGATAGCCATTCAACCGCTGGAGGCTCAGACGTCGTCCGAAGCTGAACGCCTCGAAAAACTCGAACACGCAGTCGAACAGTTACAGAAGCAGAATGGCGAACTCGAGCAACGCAATTCCCAACTGGAAAAGGAAATTAAAGCCTTAAGAAAAGAGGTGACCTCCGCTTCGGCTGTCCCTGCAGAGCGATCAACTCAAAGGACAGTCACTTCCGACGGGAAAGCTTCTCTCGAAAAGAGCGTGCCCGTAGATGAGAAGCCGCCCATTTATGTGGCTCAACGCGGACCGGAGATAAGACTGACCCTCGGCGGTTTCGTCCAGATGAATTTCGAGGACGGCGCCGTTTCGGCCTTCGAAGGGCGCTTTCCAGATGGGCCTAACGAAATCAAGGACCGCTTTCGCTTGCGCCGCGCGCGCATCACTTTAACAGGCGACTTTGCCGAGAACTTCGACTTCAAGATCGAGGGCGACTTCGAACAGAGTGACGGCATATCATCCAACAGCACTGCCTTTTCGGCGACGGACATTTTCGTGAACTGGCACCAATTTCCCGAAGCCAATGTCAAAGTCGGCCAGTGGAAAACGCCGTTTGGCCTGGAGCAGCTCATGCCGGCCACGAAACTCTTCACCATAGAGCGCAGTCTTCCCACTATCGCAATCGTGCCGCAGCGACAGATCGGGGTGGAAATCTGGGGCAAACCGCTGACCGACTTGTGGCCGCAGGAGAAGGACCTGCTGACCTATTATGCTGGCGTCTTCAACGGCAACGGCCGCAACACCACCATCAACGACAACAACAATTTCATGTATGTTGGTCGGCTGGAGCTTCTGCCGTGGCAGGCTAAACTACTGGGCCAGGATTCCAGCTTGAAACTTGGCGCTGACATTCTCAACAGCCGCGATGACGCGGGCACGAACATCTCGCAATTGGGCAACCTCAAAGTAAACGCTGATGGCTCATTGACGCCGTTTACCCTGCCTTCTGCGGATGAACGCACCGCCTGGAGCTTGGACGCTTGGCTCACTATCGGTCCGTTTGATTTGATCGGCGAATACCTCTCGGAAGATGTCGATGGCCGCACCGTGGCCGGAGTTGCGCCGAAGTTTGCGAACTTCGAGCCGAGCGGCTGGTATGTGCAAGGCAGCTATTTCATCATCCCGAAGAAATTGCAGGCCGTGGTTAAATGGGAAGAGCTGAGCCCGGATCAGGTTGCCGACGACGGGATCCGCTCCATCACCGGAGGTCTCAATTACTACATCCATGGCGACTCAATCAAGCTGATGGCAAACTATGTGCACACTTGGTCGGATTTCCGCGAGGAGCATCCACAATTTGGCGACGATCAGTTCGACGAGGTAATCATGCGTCTCCAGTTGATGTTTTAACGCAACGGCGCAACTAAAATTATGGAACAAAGCATCCGCGATCAGCTTCCGGCACAATTAAGAGCATTGTCTCTGACAAAGTTGTAAGTGAAGTCATCGTCGAGACAGGTATCGGCGATGTCGCTTCGGTAATTACCACCCGTTCGGTCGAAGAAATGAAGCTCAAGATTGGCGAGGAAGTGTTTGTCCTTATCAAAGCAACGAACGTCTCCGTGCGCTGGAGCAGCTAAATTCCTGATCGATCATTCTATGAAAACGCGAATGCTCACGCTGTGGTCGAGCCTCTTAGTCGCAATGAGAACATGGCAACTGTGCTCATGTTTCCGCACGTGATCTCACCTGCTCGTCAGAGTGAAAATCGCTGAATCGTGGCGATCTCACGTTTTCTCAAATGCGCTCAAAACGTTTCGTTGGTGTACAAAATTGGTGTACAAAGGCCCGCGGCATTGTTTCGTTAGGCCTTTCACCGCGTGTCCGGCGATTGTTACGTTTTCGTGACGTTTGCCCCGGGTTCTCTCCGGCTCGAAGTAAGGCCAGGCCTGACAGACCAACAGGATGTTGACTTCACCGGTCGAGTGGTTCTCTACTCATAAATTGTGAGGATAAAAAGGCAAATCAAGGCAACCGATAAGGGCGCGCGTTACTGCGCGCTACGATTTGGGCAGAGGGGGCGAATTGAATTACTGAAGGAACCATGAAAATGAAAATAATTAACTCAAACTTACTTCTTATCTTGGCCGCCGCCGCTGGCAGTTTCTTGGCCGGCTGCGCGAGCATGCAAACAGACAACACTAAGTCGTTGCTTTCCACCGCCGGCTTCCGCGCCCACACTCCGCGGACGGCAAAGCAACAGCAGCTCTACGCATCGCTTCCGAGTAACAAAATTGAGCGCGCCAAAGTGAACGGCAAAGTCTTCTACGTCTTTAAAGACGAGAAAGCCGGCGTGGCTTACGTCGGCGGAGAACGGGAACATCAACGGTACCGACAGCTGTGCATGCAGCAGCATCTCGCGCAGGAACCGGAGGAGGAGATGAATCACGGCACCGCCTGGAATTGGAACAACCAGTGGGGTCCAGGCCGTCAGCCATAGGCTGGTGGTATCAAAACCTGCGAACTGGCTTCTGCTAATGCTTTTTGAAGAACCTTCGATGGTTCGACGTTAACCGGCGCTCTCACTTCATACTGTCGCGCAGCTCGAATAAGACACCATCCGCCGCGTCCACCGATTAGCTTATTCGCGGAGAACTTTCCCGCCAAGACGCGAGGCTCTTGGTTGCGATTTGCTCGGATAGCGCTTAACTCGATAAACACCCGCTTCCTATGAGCAAGGAAGCATATGATGAAGGCTATATCGATCCGGTCGATCGGTGCGTTGGGAGCGATCATCGCGGGCTGTTTAAACACTGAGCACAGTGGCTCAGCCACAGGAAAGCGCTATTCGTGGAAGAAAAATATTGTGACAACGATCTTTTGGATCGGCGAGCAGCCGAGCCGAAACAATCCGGTGCCCAATCGCATAAGCGCATGGGACAAAAATTGGAGCAGAAGTTACGGCGGATTTGACGATCCAAATCCCGCGCATCGCAGCAATTACATTCCGGTAAAGTTCACGCCTCGACAGAACCCGTTTTACTGCGCCCTCCCATACAACGACAAGGCAGCCACTGGGCACCGGCCGGAAGCGCCCCGTGTCGTTCCGTGGTTCAAGGAAGCGTACCAAGGCCCCGGGGTTTCCACCTGCAAGGATCGATGGGTCGCGATTCGCAAAGGGAATCGGACGGCTTATGCGCAATGGGAAGACGCAGGACCTTTCCGCACCGATTATTGGCAATATGTCTTTGGCAACGAACATCCAAAACCCAATCTGAACAAAGGCGCGGGTCTCGATGTCTCTCCCGCTGTGCGTGACTATCTCGGATTAAACGAAACGGATGTGACCGACTGGCGGTTCGTCGAGTTTAGCGAAGTATCGCGCGGACCGTGGTCGACGCTCGGAGAAAACAACACATTTGTAATTAGCGATCGCAAAGCAGGCAGGGCAGTTGGCCGCGGCGTCAAAGCGCGCTGAAGGCCGTGCGATTGCAAATGGCTTTTTCCCAGCTAATGCTACTGGAACGTAATTTCTGGCGCCTCACAACTTCGTAGCAGATTCGGTAACATAAAATGCGTCGTTTTGTTAGCATTTACTCGTAAAGGAACGGAAACTACTCGTACCTGTTCGATGCAAAAGACGGCGGACGTTTTTCGCCCTAAGACGCGTGCGTCAGACCTGCACGCTCGCGAGATCGGCATCTTGGTTCACGAGCGCGTTGGCAACAGAGGGGGATTCCGCAACGACCCAGGCATCCAACCATGTGGCGATTCGTGCTCCAAAATCGCGCGGCCGTTCCGAGTAAAACCGTTCGGCCAAGTCCGCGGCGCCGCGCTGCAAATCGGATTGACTCGCCTCAATAATCGCCAGCAGATCGTGTCCCTCGCGTTGCCAGGCACTATTGCCATGTTCCTGCCGGAGCCGGTCTGCCAAGAAGCTCAAGTCGTGTGCGCGGCCGAGCAGATCACCGAGCGCATTTAATTCGTCCGTGAGATTTTTTAGCACTACCGGATTCACCGGGCGCAGGATGCGCAATTGGTACCAAAGTTGTTTCGCTTCCGTTCGGAAAACGTGAAAGCACTCCGCCGTTGAAGTCGATTTTGCTTGGGCGAGCGCGTTGCGACCGCGTTTGTAAGTCTTTTGCACGCTCCGCTGAAGTTGTGTGTAAGTGAATTGGTCGATCGGCCAATTGTCGATCTCACCGCGCACCCTATCCAGCATCGGGACCGCTTGCGTTTGCCATTCGGCAAATGCCGCCATGAAATTCTCTAATTCCAGCATTAATATTTGCTCAACCTTTTGATAACTGCGCCGCCGTTGCCGTTGCGCGATCCTTCGCAGTTGTCTGACTGTTTGCAGGCGAACGTCGGCATCGCGGATTTCCGAGATCAGCCGTCCGATATCGCGCAGGCAATGATCCTGGCGCTTGAATAGCCCGCGTCCAATTTCCTGCCTCACTAGTCGCAAGACCGCACGGGCTTTTTTTAAATGTTTGCGCGTCTGGTGGACGGGGGTGTCGTCTGCCTCTCGCTCACCGGTTGCGATTGCCCGCGCAAGGTCGATTTGTTTGCGGCAAATTCGCCGCAGCGCATCACCTAGGGTCTCATTCCGTCGAAGCTGATAACTCATAAAGATTGACCGCGCCTGAGCAAAATGCTGTACGCTCTGCCTGTCGTTCTTGGCAAGAGCGCCGCGGCCGTAGACAGGATTTTCAATTTTCGCTCAAATCGCAATGCAAAAATCAAGGCCAGAAATTGACGAGGCTCGACAATCGCGTCTGCTGTCGTCCGACGGCTGAGAGACTGAAAAATCAGGCCTGGGTGTGGCGGGCGTAATGTATCTCGACCCCTTTTGGCAGCAACCGCTTGCGGCCGCGTTGACGCCGCCGAGCCAGCGTAGCGCGCCCACCTTTCGTTTTCATGCGCGCGCGAAACCCATGCTGGCGTTTGCGGGTGCGCTTCGATGGCTGGTAGGTGCGTTTCATAAGGCCGAAAAACGGTTTCGGAACGATTCGAGAGCGGTTACAGTAGGAATGAGCCGGACCTTGTCAATCTTGCAACCGAAGGAAGATTATTCATCTTTCATTCGCAAGTTGCCACTGCCTCGATTTTTTGGAATAACTAAACGATGAGCGAGAAAGTCGTGATCGAGCCGGCGACAGAAGCCGACTTGGATGAGTTGTCCGAGATGCTCGGCGACCTCTTCACCCAGGAAAGCGACTTTCGGCCAGACAAAGAGAAACAACTTCGCGGACTGCGGCTCATTTTTGAACAACCCAGCCGTGGCCGCGTCTTTGTGCTGCGGCGTGACGGGGCCATCGTGGGCATGATCAATTTGCTCTTCACTATTAGTACGGCCGAAGGCGGCTTCGTCATCCTGCTTGAGGACCTGGTTGTGCACAAGGAGTACCAGGGGCACGGCTATGGTTCCAAGCTTCTCCAACACGCCATCGATTTCGCCAAGCAGAAGAATTTTCTTCGGATCACGCTGTTGACCGATCGGCCGGAGAATCTGGCCCAGGAATTTTTCCGCCGACACGGCTTCGTTGCGTCGTCGATGATCCCAATGCGATTGCTAATCACGCCAGAGGACGAGCAGACAAAGAATTTGTGACTCCCCGCCAATCGAAGCAGGATCCCCTTCCACAGCCTGCGCCTAACTGATCCTCCTAAATCAACACAACCGCGATTACGGCAACGAATCCCGGATCAGGCGTGCGAAACGGCGCCATGCGGTAATGACTTCATTGGAATGAGCATCGGCTTTATGCTGGTGATGGGATGCGTTTTTCTGGTCACTGTTTTCAAGGAGGAGAACCAGCACCAACTGGCCGCTTCCGACCTGTGGGCCCTTTGATCACAAGCGGGCTTTGTTTGCTCAATTGTGTGTCCCAATCGAGCAAAAGCTCCTTTTCTTTGTAGAGCCTCAGGTTTAAAAGGTAGCCGGCTTCGCTGTCACCGCGCGCGTCGACGTGGAGCGCGAAATATTTGCTGGATGCAAGCCAATCTTCGTCGCCGGTTTTGAGCGTGTTGTGCGATTGGCCGATGACTTGGAATTGGTTATAGCCGAAAAGGTCTTTTAGCGTTTGTTCGATTTGAGCCAGTTCGGGCGGAATCGGTGTCGGCTCCGGGACATTTTCGGCGATGACAAGCCCGCTCCAAACGGCCTGGGGGGCTGCCCGGGCCGCGGTTGGATCGCTCAGTGCCAATGCGAAGAAAGCGGCAAAGAGCAGAGGACCGCGGTGCATGGCGCGTTTATTTTGCTGCGTAGTCAGCCGGCAACGACTGCAATCCCTCGACCCACAGCACGGTTACTTTGTCTTTTTTCGCTTCGAGCACGTAGGTGGTCGCGTTTGGACTGACCGCTGGGTCAACCCGCGCGTTTAGAATTTGTGTAAGATATTCCGATTGCTGGCCAGGGTTTTTCTCGCGCATTATGGCGATTGCGCAAATTAGAAAGATGGCGAGCGCTGTAGCGCCGGACCAAACCAGACGCGGGACCGTCCAAAACGTCGATCTTTCACCATGTCGATCTTGCGTGGTCTCGCGGGCGATCCGCTCACGCAATTGGTGGCTGAAAAATTCCTCATTGCTCAAGGCACGCGAGCCGAGTTCCTCTTTTAGCAGCGCTCCGAGTTTTTGCGCATCGCGCTTCTCGGCTTCGGCCGCGGCCTTGTCCGCCAGAGACGCCTCGAACTCGATCAGCTCCTTGCCGCTCAACTGGCCGTCGAGCCACGCTGTCCACTTTTCTTCAAACGTTTTCATAAACGTCCCTCAACAAATTCTGCAGTTTCTTGCGCGCATAAAACAAGCGCGACATCACCGTGCCGATCGAGCAGCCCAGGGCCTCAGCGATTTCGTGATATTGCATCTCTTCGATTTCCTTCATTAAAATTACGGCGCGATGATCGGGAGAAAGCTGGGCGATCGCATTGTCGATTCGCGCGCGAACTTCACTCCGCTCCATTCGCTGGTGCGGCAGCGGGTCCGCTTTCGGCACAGTCTTGGAAGCGGGATCGATTTCCTTTAATTGGATCGAATCGTCGAACTCCGCACCGGCGCCCTTGACCTGTTTCTTCCGCAGCCAATCGATCGTTACGTTCATCACGATCCGATAAATCCAGGTGTAAAAAGAGGAACGGCCGCGGAAGCGATTGATCGACTTCCACGCCTTGACAAAGCTCTCCTGCGCCAAGTCCCAGGCGTCCTGTTCGTTATGGACCATGTTGTAAATCATAGCGAAAACTCGGGTGCGGTAGCGGGTCACCAGCTCGTCGAATGCCTCGGTCTGACCGGCTTGACATCGCTTTACCAAGTCCAGTTCCGACACATCGGCTTGAGCCGGAGTCGCTTCCGTTTGCATAATTGGACGGAGCCAGCGGCTATTTCATTCAACTCCGAAAGCCTTCGGAGCCGAAGCGGCGTCGCCATTCGCCGCGATATTCCCCCATCAGGGTGATAATTCCGTCGCGGACCTGAAAAAGCCGCTGCTGCAAGCACGCGAATATTGGCGCGGCGGCAACAAGCCTTTCTCGAGAAAAGCTTCGCCGCGGCGTCCATCGAGACTGTGATCGCTTTCAAGGCGCGCTTGAGATATGCGATCGTCATTCCGATTTCATCGATATCTTCGTCGCTTAAGGCTGCGGCCAGTTTTGCGCTGGCCAGGGCGGAATGGGTCGCCAGTTTGATCGCCGCGGGCTCGTTTTGCAGTGATGCGTTTTGATCGAAGAGCTTGTCGATCCAAACCGTGAGCGCGAACGCCGCGCGATAGAGGCTATGGTCCTCGAAACGTTTCCGACGGGCTTTTGGTCCTCGTCGGGCGAAGGCTCCTCGTCATTCGAGCGCCAATCCTCGTTCAACAGCGCATCCACTTCTGCGCTCCAGTCTTTCCCATCGAGTAATTGCGACCAACCCATTTCGCGCGCGATGATTTCGTCGCGCTGCGGATCATCCAGATATTTCTCCAGCAGCTCCATGTATTTCTCCGTCTTCTGGTCCTGCTGCTGGAGAAAACGCTCCCAGTCGTATTCGTCCCACGCCCGCTCAGGCTCGCGCTCGAAGTCGGGCATAGATCTGACTAAACGCCAGCTTCAAGCTTCGCGCAAAAAATTTTTGCGGTTGGAGCAGCGGCCTATGATCGCCGGATTTCGCCGCTCACAGAGCGTCGCCTACAGATTTCGCGCTTTGTTTGCAATCGCAATTGCCCGCAAGCGGCGTCGATGTCGTGGCCTTTCTCGCGGCGCAGGGTGGCCGCAACTCCTTTGGCGCGCAGGATCGACAGGAACTTTTCCTGCCGGTTGCGCGACGGTCGCGACCACGGCAGACCCGCTACCGTGTTGTAGGGAATTAAGATTCACTTTTGCCGAGAGTCGCCTCGCGTGTTTCGCGAGGAGGTGCGCTTGATCGTCAGTGTCATTTACGTCTGCGATCAGAATGTATTCGAAAGTGAGCCGCTGTTTTTGCGGGACGCGTAGTAGTCGCACGCCGAGAGCAAGTCTCGAGGTTGTAGCGGCGGTTGATCGGCATGATTTGATCGCGCACCTCGTCGGTCGCGCCATGTAACGAAATCGCAAGTCGACTTTGCAGCGGTTCGTCGGCCAGTTGTCGAATCTGCGGCGCGAGTCCACTGGTCGAAACCGTGATGTGCCGGCGCCGATCCCGAGTCCCCACGGCGCGTTGATGATCTCGGATCGCGCGCATCAGCTTTTCGAAATTCGCCAGCGGCTCGCCCATTCCCATGAAGACGATGTTGTCGATCTTTTCGTCCGCTCTCGCGTTCCACCGCGATGATTTGATCGACAATTTCGTTCGCGCGCAGATTGCGCGAGAATCCTTCCAGGCCGCTCGCGCAGAATTTGCAACCGTATGCGCAGCCGACTTGGGTCGAGATGCAAATTGTCCGGCGGTCCGATTTTGCGCCGTAAAGTGCTGGCGAAGCCGGGATCAAAACCGATTCGATCAGATTTTCATCGGCTAGGCGGAAAAGAAACTTGCGCGTCGTGTCGCGCGACCCGAGAACGCGGACGATATCGACCGGTCCGAAGGAAAACGTCTCGTCGAGTTGTGCGCGCAAACCGCGCGGATAAATCGGTCATGTGGTCAAATGACTGAGCGCGTTTCTGGTAAAGCCAGTCCGTAATTTGTCGGGCGCGATAGGCCGGCTCGCCCAGCTCACGAACTTTCTCACGCAGTTCGTCAAACAGAAGCGACTTGATTTCGATCTTGCCGTTGTCCACATCGCAACTTACGGACGCACCGGGCCACCTTCAAACGGCTCCCGGCAACAAATTTCACTGGAGAAAGTTGCGACTCTGATTAATTTGGCGGCGTGACCAAACGTTTTGCCGTCGAGGCTGTTTTGCTCTTGGGGATTGTTTCTCTTTTAAGCGCCTGCGCTTCGGAGGATAAGGCTGCTGCATCCTCGCCTGTTCCCGGTGAGAAAATTTCTGACGAAGGACGCCTTGCACCTGGCTCCGGGGACCTAGCCCGAACGCAAGTGTGAAGTGGTAGCGCCCGCGCCCAGGCGGCTTGCCTGATTCACGGCGGAAATTCCGCTTGATCGCTTAACGTCACGGAGAACTGTCTGCGCTGTGGAGAAATCGAGGACGCCGCTCATGATTGGCTGGGAAGCGGCGCGCGCGAATGCAAGGCCGGCGCTGATCATTCAAGCGATCATGCTGGCGTTGCTAGTGGCATACTATACGAATCCCGCTACTGCGGACTGGCTCGAGAAGGTAGCCGAGTTCAAGCGCGTACACGGGGTGGGCTTCGTTGTCGCCGCTTCGGTGACTGCCGGTGCGCTTATTCCGGAATTCTTTTTCGTTTTGTTTTTTCAGCGCGGCCGGCCGCACTTGCGGAATCTTCGGAACTTGCTTTTTACGATTCCGGTCTGGGGATTCGATGGATCGCTTGTCGATCTTCTGTATCGGAGCGAAGCGCATTGGCTGGGCGATGTGGTGACGTTGCCGGTTGTGCTCGGCGAAAATCTGCATCGACCAGTTCGGCTACAACGTCCTTTTCGCCGCCCCGTTCGGCGTCCTGACCTACGAGTGGAAAAACAACGGTATTTCGATGCGTCCAGTGCGCGATCTCTTCACCTGGAAGCATTATCGAGACAAGATTTTCCCGACGTTGCTGGCGACTTGGGCGGTCTGGATTCCGTTGATGGCTATCATTTATTCGCTCCCGCTCGCACTCCAGTTTCCGCTGTTCGGCCTCGCGCTTTCGTTTTGGGTCCTGCTGCTGACTTACATGACGAACCGCTTCGCCGGAAAAATCAAAGCCGATGCGCCGCTCGCTCTCGCTGTGACTGAAACGACTGAGCTCGCCGAGCTCAGCGTGGTTTCTCGTTAAGAAAAAATCGCAGCGCCTCGTGAACGCCAGCGCCGTGCTCGCGCTGGGCGACATATCCGCCTGCCGCACGGACAGCATCTTTCACTTCGTCGATCGCATTCGCGGGACAGGAAGGCATTGCCGCGACTTTGCCATCCAACATCGAGATGTCGTTGTGATGATCGCCGGCGGCGAAAATATTTTCGCGCGGAATCTTGATCAAGCGGGCAAGCTCGGCCAGAGCGGCCCCTTTGTGATAGTCGGCGTGGCAAAAACGCAGGTAAACGGTGTTTCGCTGGTAATGGAATTTCGGCTGTCTGTTCGCGCGCTTTCTCGATGAATCGCGTGATTCGATCCATCTCTTCATCGTCCGTCGCGACTAAACCTTCGACACCTTCGGAATGGTAGATCAGACGGGCTTTCGTCTTTTGAGTCACAAAATCGACAACCTCCGCGAGCACTGACTGCGAAGATGAAAAGATTTCGGCGTGCTCGCGGGCGCAACGTTCGTTCCAATCGCCGAACGCTTCCCATTTGTCGCCGTTTTGGCCGGGACGAAAAACATCGCGCTCGTTCGTGAGAATGAAGTCGGGGCGAATCGGAAATGAGTAATCTGTCAGGCCGGATTCGAGCAAATCGACGGAGCGTCCAGTGTTGATTGTCCAAATCGCGCCGGCGTCTTGCATTTGCCGGATCAGCTCGATGCATTGCCGATCCAGCACCGGCTCGCTTACCCGCGAGACGAGCGTGCCGTCGAAATCGGTGCTGAGAAGGCGGATTTCCGTAGTCATTGGTACAAACCTAACTTAAGAATTGATTTCGCGAACGCAATCGGTGACCGTCGATTACGATCACGAACAGGTGCAGGACTGACAGCAAGAGCCAGAAGATATGAAATCGGCTTACGAACTGGCGATGGAGCGGCTGCAAAAAAGCGCGCCATCAGTTTCGCTGACAGACGATCAGAAAAGACAGCTTGCCGAAATCGATTCGATGGCCAAAGCGAAGATTGCGGAGAAGGAACTGTTCCTACGGGACGAAATCGAAAAAGCGCAAGCTGGCGGGAAATTCGAGGAACTGGAGAAGCTGGAGAAACAACTGGCGAGCGAAATCCGCAGATTGCAGGATGATTGCGAAGCGAAGAAAGAAAAATTGCGCGCGAGTTTTGCGAAATAATTTCGCGCGAGGGACACGCGCCGTCCCTAAATAATGGACCACGACGGGCCCATGGTAGTTCCTACGAGATTGCCTCCGTCGCTTCGCCAACCGGTTTTCGCCGCTTTGGCAAATCGGGATCGAGAAAGCCAAGCATGTGGGCGCGTTTGATCACGCGCACGCCTTCTTGCTTCTGCAATTCGGCGATTTGCCGACGGAACGCCTCCATTTTCGTCCAGTGCACTTTCGGCCGGAAATGATGCTCGGCGTGGTAGCCGTTGTAGAAGAAGAGCCAGTTGTAGATCTTTCCGTAGCTGCTCACGCCCCAGGCGATCGGTTTGTCCGGATTAGCGCCGTAATGCCGATAATAACCATTCAAGTAACTGAAACAGTGACCGAGATAGAAAAACGGCAGGAAATAAAAGATGACGTAGCGCCAGTTGAAGAAGAACATCACGAGGAGCGTGGTGGCGAAGGCGGCCAGCTCGATGTTTCCCCAAAACAAGTCGCCGTTGCGGCGCTTGCGCAGTTCCCTGCGGATCGCGCCGACATCGTCGCGGAAGAAACTGAGAAACACGTACCCCCACGGGTTTTCCGGCTTCGCCGTCGTGGCCGTGCCTGTAAATCGACAACCAATCGATGGTTTCACCGTTTTCATCGGGCCGATCGGAGTTGCCTTTGTGATGCTGCATGTGGACGGCGTCGTAATAGTCTGCGAAAAACAACAAGCGACCGACTGGGTGATTCCAAAGAGGCGATTGAGAATTTGGGAACGGAAGAATGGGTTGTGAATGAAATTGTGGCCGATGCCGTTGATGTTCGCATTGACCATCAGCGAGTAAATGAAGCCGAGCATGAGCATGAGCCACAGCGGCGCGTGCGGATAGAGAAAGAAAAGCGCCGAAAAAGTAGGCGAGATGGAATAAACTCGCCAGCCACCGGAATGGCATCCCAGCGCGTGTGGGCGAAGAGCTTTGAGTTTGTCGTCGGGTCGCTCGACTCGGATGGCGTCGGCGTTTGTCATGGAGGATTGTGACCTAAAATTATTCGGTCGAACCTAATTTGAGGAATTTGTCTCTCTTGGCAAGTTTTGCCCAAATTTGCCAACTCGGCGCATTCTTGGTTTGCTAATCTCCACCACCCGCGCCTAACTTAGCGCCCCTCAAATGTTTGCGCTTCAACCAGAAATGAAGGTTTTCAGCGGCTCAGCCAACCGCGAGCTGGCAGAGCGCATCTGCAAATACATCGGCATGCCCCTCGGCCAGGCCACGATCAGCTCGTTCCCCGACGGCGAGACCTACGTCAGGATCGAGGAGAACGTTCGTGGGCGCGACGTTTTCCTCATTCAGCCAACTTCGCCGCCGACGCAATCAGCATCTGATGGAGCTGCTTATCATGGTGGATGCGGCCCGGCGGGCCAGCGCCGACCGGATCACGGCGGTGATTCCGTTTTTTGGTTATGCCCGGCAGGACCGGAAAGATCAAGCCGCGCGTTCCGATCACGGCGAAATTGATCGCCAATTTATTCCACGCGGCCGGTGTCAATCGCGTTCTGACCATGGATCTGCACGCGCAACAGGTGCAGGGCTTTTTCGATATCCCGGTCGACCATCTTTATTCGCTGCCGGTGTTGATTAAGTATCTGCGCCAGAGACTTGACGGGAAAGACAGTCGTGGTTTCGCCTGATCTCGGCGGTTTGAAAATGGCCTCGGCCTACGCCGAAGCGCTGGGTGCCAACCTCGCGATCGTGGCAAAAGAACGCAAAAGCGCGACCGAGACCGAGGCGCTCTACTTGATTGGCGAAGTCGAAGGATCGTGATGTGCTCCTGGTCGACGACCTGACCGAGACGGCCGGCACGCTTGACTTCCGCGGCCGAGATTTTGAAAAAACGCGGCGCGCAAAAAGATTTACGCCGGGGTTTCCCATGCGGTGCTGGTCGATGTTGCCATTCCGCGGTTGCAAAAATCGAAAATTGAGGAATTAATAACGACCAACAGCACGCCGGTGCGCCCGGTGGAAGGATTTAAAACCACCGTGCTCTGCGTCTCCGAGCTTCTCGGGGAAGGGATGAAACGAATCCATAATGATGAGTCCGTGTCGTCGCTGTTCAAGATCGACAACGGAACAAAATGGCAAAACAAGTTAAACTCAAAGCAGAACAGCGGACCGAGACGGGGCGTTCGGCGGCGCGCAAATTGAAAGCGCGCGGCGTCGTTCCGGCGGTTATTTACGGCGGGAAAGATAAACCGCAGCCGTTGCAGGTTTCGGCGCGCGACATCAACGCGATGCTCAGCCACGCTTCGGGCGAAAACATTTTGGTCGAGCTTGAGATTGCCGGCGAAAAGTCGAACCGCACCGCACTGGTGCAGGAAGTTCAGCATTCGCCGGTTGGCGGCGACGTTTTGCACGTTGATTTTCACGCCATCTCGATGGACGAGAAAATTCAAGCCGATGTGCCGCTCGAGTCGGTCGGCATCGCCAACGGCGTGAAGAATTTCGGCGGGTTGCTCGAGCAAAATCTGCGCTCGCTTTCGATCGAATGTTTGCCACGCGATTTGCCGGACAAGACTTACTGTCGATGTTTCGGCGCTCAATATTGGCGATTCAATTCATGTTCGCGACATTCAACTTCCGCCGGGAGTCACGACGAAATGCAGCCCGATCTGACCGCATTTTCTGTGGTGGCGCCTGTGGTCGAAGAAGAGCCGGTGGTGGCGGAGGCGGAAGCTGCTGCCGCGGCAGGGCCGGAAGTGATCAGGGAGAAGAAGGAAGAAGGCGAAACCGCCGCGACCGGCGCCGGGGCGAAGGAAGCGCGCTGCCAAGGAGAAAGCTGCTCCCAAAAGAAAAAGAGCAGAAGAAGTAAGCCCGATTTTGGATTGTTCGAGTCGCGGACTTGCGGATTTTCGAGCGAGTTGTGGAGGAAGAAACGCCACCGATTCGCTTGGTCGCGGGCTTGGGCAATCCCGGAGCCGGAATACGCTCATACCCGTCACAACATTGGATTTCATGGTGCGTCGATCGTTTCGCTGCGCAAGTTGGATCGACCTGGGAGAAGATCGACAAAGTGGGGCGCATCTGGTGGCCAAGCACGGCAACGCTTTTCTGGTGAAACCAATGACTTACATGAACCGCAGCGGGGAGCCGCTTCGGGCGATTGCGGATTTTTACAAAATCGCGCCGCGCAGGAATTCTGGTCGTGCTGGATGATTTTGCTTTGCCGCTCGGCCGGCTTGCGGATTGCGCGCACAGCGGAGGTCCTGGCGGCCACAACGGGCTCGAATCGATCATCGTCCAATTTGGCACGGAGGAGATTCCGCGGCTGCGGATCGGGATTGGCGCGGCGCCGCGCGATGGCGCGGTCGATTACGTGCTGAGCCGATTTTTCGAAGAAGAAAAACCGCTGGTTCGATCGACAATCGACCGTGCGGCGGAGGCGGTGAAATGCGCGATTGACAAAGGCCTCGTTTCCGCGATGAACAATTTCAACAAATCCGAAGAAGAAACCGAAGAACCATGAAGAACCGCTACGAAGCGTTGCTCATCCTCAACACCCAGGGAAGGGAAGACAGCGTCAAAGATATTGTCGATCGGCTGGAGTCCGAGTTTCAAAAGGAAGGCGCCGAGATCGAGCAGGTGCAAAAAATGGACAAGCGCCAGTTTTCCTACGTGGCCGGGCCGCTCGATTCCGGCTTTTACGTGAATTTCGTTTTTCACGCCGATCCGCAGCTGGTCGACAAAGCTGCGCTCGAAATTCAAGCTCGACCCGGAAGTTTATCGGCAGCATTACCAGCGACTGCGCGAGAAAGAAAGAGAAGACGGAAAAACCAGGGAAAAAGTTGGCGCGCGAGAAATAAATCCGATAAAACGGAACGATGGCCAGTTTTAACAAAGTCATTCTCCTCGGAAATCTCACCCGAGACCCGGAAGTGCGCTACACGCCAAAGGGCAGCGCGGTTTGCGATCTCGGCTTGCGGTCAATCGCGTTTACACGACCGAGGCGGCGAAAAACGCGAAGAAGTCACTTATGTCGATGTTGTTCTGTGGGCGCGGCTGGCTGAGATCGCCGGCGAATATTTGAAGAAGGGTCGCCCGGTTTTCATCGAAGGCCGTTTGCAAATGGACACTTGGGACGACAAGCAGAGCGGACAGAAGCGAACCAAACTGCGGGTGATCGGCGAGACGCATGCAGCTCCTGGGCAGCCGCCCTGCGGCGGCCGGCGGCCTGTCGGAAGCCGGCGAGGGAGGAGATCGACCAGCGCGCTCGGCCGAAAAATCGCCTTCGCCGCCGCCTAAATCATCTGCGTGCCGGCCGAGCCCGGACGACGACGAAATTCCGTTCTGATTGCGGGAATCGTGACCGGCGGTTTGCGTTAATCATGAACGCGACCGAAGCGTGCATCGCGCTCAACATGCTGCCGACGGTGGGGCCGGTGCGATTGCGCAAGCTGCTCCAGGTCTTCGAACGACCGCAGCGCATTCTTGCCGCGAAGCGGGACCGAGCTTCGAAAAGTGGAAGGAATCGGCAATGAAGTGGCCGATCAAATCTCAAATTGGGAATCGATTGTCGATCTTGCGGCCGAGCTGAAGCGCATCCGCGAATTCGGCGCGACCGTAATTACACAGGAGTCGCCCATCTTATCCGAAATCGCTGCGGGAGATTCACGCGCCGCCGATCGTGCTTTATCGTTTGGGGCGAATTGCAGGAGCGCGATCATCACGCCATCGGGATCATCGGCGCGCGCCGCACCACGCATTACGGAACCGAGTCGGCGAAGAAGCTTGCGTATCAACTTGCCTACGCTGGCTTGACCGTGATCAGCGGTCTCGCACGGGGAATCGATACCGCCGCGCATCAAGGTGCGCTTGCCGCGAAAGGACGCACGATTGCGGTGATCGGCTCTGGATTGTCAAAGTTGTATCCGCCGGAGAATCACGGGCTTGCGGAAAAAATTCGCAACGGAAATGGCGCGATCGTGTCTGAATTTTCAATGGAGATCGAACCGGACCGGCAAACATTTCCGATGCGCAACCGGATCATTGCCGGTTGGAGCCACGGCATTCTCGTGGTCGAAGCCGGATTGAACAGCGGCGCGCTTATCACCGCTTCGCAGGCGCTCGAGCAAGGCCGCTCGGTTTACGCGGTGCCGGGTCACATCAACGCGCCGAGCGCGATGGGATCGAACCGTCTCATCCAGCAAGGCGCGAAGCTGGTCATGGACGCGAGCGACATTCTCGACGATCTGCAAGTTCTCCTGCCCGAAACAAAACCGTCGCCCGAAGCCGCGGTCCGACCGTTGCCTCCGCTTTCGGATGAGGAGCGCCGTGTTTATGACGCGATCGAAGCGACCGAAACGCCGATCGACCAGATCGCCGCGAAATGCGATTTGCCAAGTGCAACCGTCTCTTCTACTCTCCTCGCGCCTTGAGCTGAAGCGGCTCGTTAAGCAGTTGCCCGGAAAATATTTCGTGAAACTGGCTTAAGCTCGTCCGCGACCTGCTTCCCCAGTTTTCGCAAGGCGCTCGATTTTCAGATGTCTAAATCCCTGATCATCGCCGAAAAGCCGAGCGTGGCGACCGATCTCGCGCGCGCTCTTGGTGGCTTCAAGAAAGCAGGCGACCATTTCGAAGAGCGACCGATACGTCATCTCCTCAGCGGTCGGACATTTGGTGGAACTTGGCCTTGCCGAGCGAGCTGGATGTGAAACGCGGCAAATGGAGCTTTGCCAATCTGCCGATCATTCCCGAAGAATTTCGATCTGAAGCCAATCGAGAAAACGAAAGCTCGCTTCAACATGCTCAATCGCTTGATGCAAAGCGAGATGACGTCGATCATTCTGATCAATGCCTGCGACGCCGGACGCGAGGGCGAATTGATTTTCAGCTATCTGTCAAATTCGGCGGACGTGAAGAAGCCGATCCGGCGGCTCTGGCTCCAATCGATGACGCGCGAATCGATTCGCGAAGCGTTTGAACATCTGCGTATCGAAGAGGAAATGGTCCCGCTCGCAAAGGCGGCGGTATGCCGATCCGAAAGCGACTGGCTCGTCGGAATCAACGGAACGCGAGCCATGACCGCATTCAACAACAAGACCGGTGGTTTTCAACTGACGCCGGTCGGCCGGGTGCAAACGCCAACGCTCGCCATCCTGGCCGAGCGCGAAGAAAAGATTCACGCACTTCAAGTCGCGCCCATATTTCGAAGTTTTTGGCGATTTCGAAGTCAAAGCCGGCAATTATCGCGGGCGCTGGTTCCGCGAAGATTTCACAAAAAATGGCGACGAAGACGCGCGCGCGGAGCGAATTTGGGAGCAGCGCAAGCGGAAGAGATCAAAGAGCGCTGTCTTGGCAAAATCGGCGTCGCAACGGAAGAGCGCAAGCCGACCACGCAAGCGTCGCCGTTGCTCTACGATCTGACCAGCTTACAGCGCGACGCGAACGGCCGCGGATTCAGCGCCAAGCGCACGTTGCAAATCGCGCAGCAACTTTACGAGAAGTTCAAAGTCATCACCTATCCGCGGACTGATTCGCGCTACCTGCCGGAAGATTACATCCCGACGGTAAGATCGACGTTGAGCAAGATCGATAATCCGCACGCGCGGAAAGTTCTGGACAACAATTGGGTCAAACCGTCGAAGCGAATTTTCAACAACGCGAAGATTTCCGATCACTTCGCGATTATTCCGACGGGCACCGCGCCGCACGGCCTCGATGAAGTTCAGCAAAAGATTTACGACATGATTGTGCGCCGCTTCATCAGCGGTCTTTTTCCCGGCGGCGCAATTTGAAGTGACCACCCGAATTACCCGCGTCGAAAAGATGCATTCAAAACCGAAGGAAAAATTATCAAGGATCCGGGCTGGCTGGCGGTTTACGGTCGCGAAGCCGCGGCTTCAAGTGAGGAGGGCGGCGAATCGCTCGTCGCCGATCTCACCTAACGAGCCGGCCAAAGTTCTCGATCTCGAAGTTACGGAGAACGAAACAAAACCGCCGGCGCGTTTTAACGAAGCGACGCTTGCTTTCCGCGATGGAAGGCGCGGGAAAACTTGTCGAAGACGAAGAATTGCGCGAAGCGATGCGCGAGAAAGGCCTCGGCACACCGGCCACGCGCGCCGCGATTATCGAAGGTTTGATCCACGACGGCTACGTTCACGCGCCAGGGACGCGAACTGATTGCCACCGCAAAAGGAATGGCGCTCATCACGCTCCTGCGTGGCATCGGTGCAGCGGAGCTCTGCTCGCCGGAAATGACAGGCGAATGGGAATACAAACTCAAGCGCATGGCCAAGGGCGCAATGGAACGCAACGAGTTCATGGCCCACATCAAGGATTTTACGCGCGAGATTGTGGAGAAAGCGAAAAACTTCGAGGGCGACAACGTCAGCCGGGAATTTTGCGCCGCTGGAAGTGAAATGCCCAAAATGCGGAGGTGGCCCGTTCGACGAAGATTACCGCACTTTTAAATGCCGCTCCTGCGGACTGATTGTCTGGAAAACGATGGCCGGTCGATCATTCGAACCGCGACGAAATGACGAAACTCTTCTGAACGCGAGACGCAGTCGGGCCCGCTGGAGGGCTTTCGCAGCAAAATGGGCCGTCAATTCAACGCCATCGTAAAACTTGGCGAAGATTTCAAGCCGGAGTTCGATTTCGGCGAAGGCGCAAACGACGAGCCGATCAAGATCGACACCACAAAGCACGAAGCCCTCGGATTATGTCCGATTTGCCAGAAAAGGGCAGGTTTATGTTCTTGATCGAGCTTATGCGTGCGAAAACGCGGTGCCGCTTCAAAAACGTGCAGTTTCCGGGTCAGCAAAACGATTCTGCACCGCGAAATTCCGAAAGAGCAGGTTCAGAAACTGATTGCCACCGGCAAGACCGATCTCCTGCCGAAGTTCATTTCGAAAAAAGGCCGCCCATTTTCCGCGCATCTGAAATTCGAGAACGGCAAAGTCGGTTTTGAATTCGCCGCGAAAAAACCGCGGGCGAAAAAAGGCAGCGCTCGCAAAGAAGCCGCTGCGGCCTAGGCCTTAATCGGATTGCGCGTTTTCGGGCGAACTGATTCTCGACCCAGGAACGCGGCCTTCATCCTTACAGATCAGAATTCGGGTTGCGAAATGATTGACGCCACAATGTGTTGTGTGTTATTGAAGCGTTCAACACTATGCGTTGCCCCAAGTGCGGGTCGCGTGATGACAAGGTCATCGATTCCCGCCAGTCTCGGGATAGTTCCAGCATCCGGCGCCGTCGCGAATGTCTGAGCTGCGGATATCGCTTTACGACTTACGAAGAAATCGAGCGCTCCGACCTGCGGGTGGTGAAACGCGATCGCACGCATGAGCCGTTCGATCGGCGCAAGCTCGCCGGCAGCATCGCCAAAGCTTTTGAGAAACGCTCGACCAGTTTGCTGACTCTCGAACAGATCGTGGATGAAATCGTGCACGATCTGGAAACCAGCGGCCGCGAAGTTCTCTCCACCGACATCGGCGCAAAAGTGCTGGAGAAATTTCGCGGCATCGATGAGGTCGCGTATTTGCGTTACGCCTCGGTGCATCGGCGCTTCGAAGATGTCGATCAATTCGTGGATGCGATCCACGCCCTCGGACGCCACGTAAAACCGGACTGCAAGCAGCGGGAATTATTTCCAGCGGAAACAACAGAAAGTGAGCCGATTCCCGCCGTTGCTCCATCCGCTGATGTTCAATGAAAAATCATGGTCGCGTTTAAAGAAGAATTTCCGTATCTGCGCTGCGATTCCGGACAGCTCTTCGAGTTCAATCGGGATTGGCTGCACGCCGCCATCAACCGCGCGGCGGATCAAGCCGGTTACCCGAGCTGGTGGCTGACCGATCATGTGACCGAGAGCATCGCGTTTTATCTGCGGCTGCGGAACGACGAGAACGTGGTCGCCTTCAGCCAGCTTTCAGCAAACGGTGCGCTACGTTCTGAAAGCGATTGGTTACAAGGAAATCATTCCCTACTTCAAGCCGGCGCCGCCGCCGATCTCGATTTCGCTGCTCGAAATTGCGCATGAAGCAGGGACCGGATACGAGCTGGCGTTTTTCGATCTTCTGGAAAAACGAATCAACTCGCTGATTGAAACCGGCGTGGACAATTTGCAGCTTTGTTCGCTTGCAAGCTTGCGTGAAAAACTTGCGGCGGACAAAAATGTGGACGCGTGCGTGCGATTCTCTTCGCGAAGAAATTGTCTGCTTCATTCGCGAAGACTGACATCGACAACATAACGATCGTCCGCTTGAAGTGCTCGTTGCGGTGATCGGTGAATTCTGACTGCCATGACGATTTTTGAAAAAATCATCGCGCGGGAAGATTCCGGCGAAAATCATTTGGGAAGATGACGACGCGATTGCGTTTCATGATGTGAATCCACAAGCGCCGGTGCACGTATTGATCGTGCCGAAAAAGGTGATTCCGCGTCTTAGACGCAGCCACCGAAGCCGATCGCGCGCTTCTTGGGAAAACTCTTGCTTGTCGCCGCGCGATCTGGCCAAGAAACTTGGCGTCGAAAAGAGCGGTTACCGTGTCGTCATCAATAGCGGCCCGGACGCGGGCGAAAGCGTCCCGCATCTGCACGTACATTTGTTAGGCAAACGCGCGCTGGCCTGGCCCCCAGGGTTAGACCGACAATCACTCGAGCAAGTGCGCGGATTACGCCTATCAGACGGACCGTGACAGGAAACTAACAAATGCCAACCATGCTCGAAGCTGTCCGGCCGATTGAGCTGGACGAAATAAAGGAAGCGCGGAAGCGAATCGCGAAGACAATTGTTCGCACGCCGCTCATTCGTCTGGAACTTGGACCGGACTTTCCCGACATTCGATTGAAGTTGGAGAACCTGCAGCCGATCAACGCTTACAAATTGCGCGGCGCTGCAAACGCCGTGGCGATGTTGCCCGAATCAGAGCGCAAACGCGGCGTCTGGACGATCAGCGCTGGAAACGCGGGACAAGGCGTCGCCTACGCCGCGAGACAGGCGGGCGTGCCGTGCACCGTCGTCGTGATCGAGACCGCGCCGCAATCAAAGATCGACCGGATGCGCGCGCTCGGCGCAAAACTTATTCCGTGTGCCGTACGATGTCGCCTGGAAAACGCTCGATGAACGTTCGTTTCCCGGAGCCGAAGGAACTTTTGTTCACCCGTTCGACGACCACAATTTCATCGCTGGTCACGGAACGATGGGCCTTGAGATTCTGGAAGACGCGCCCGACACGAAGGCAGTCATCGCCGGCATCGGCGGCGGCGGACTCATCACTGGCGTCGGCAGCGCAATCAAAGCGCTCAAGCCTGCGATCAAAATTTTAGGCGTTGAACCGGAAACAGCCGCGCCCGCGGCGCTCTCATTTCGAGAAAGGATCTCCGCAAGTGTTTAGAAATTGGAAGGCAGTCGTTTGTCGATGGCGCCGGCGGTCAAAGCATGTTTCCGCGAATGTGGGAACGGATGAAATCCGGTGGTGGACGATTATTTTGTCGTCACTTTGGACGAAACAAAGAAGGCGATGCGGTTGATGGCGGAGAAAGCGCGAGATCATCTCCGAAGGCGCGGGCGCGTTGCCAGTTGCTGCTGCATTGACCGGAAAAGCTGGCAAAGGCCCGATTGTCGCCATTGTCTCGGGCGGCAACATCGACATGAAAAAGTTCTGCGAATTGATCGGCCCGTCCGTCGGCTGAAGAAATCAAAAGCGCAACGACTTTAGCGGGCGTGAGTCCGCTCAGCGGAATACTCGATCGGGTCTTGTTGAAAATAGCGCCGCAGTTCTGCGTACAGTTTCGGATGGCTGGCGCGTAACGCACCGGGTCGTTCAAAGAAAGCCTCGGTTGCGACGGCGAAAAACTCCGCGGGATTAGTGGCTCCGTAAGTGTCGAGAAGCGTGGGAATTCCGGTCTCATCGGCGGCCCGGAGCGAGGCAAACTCGGTTCTCATTACTTCACGCCAGGATAATTGTTCCTCGCGCGTTACCAATCCCGGTACTCCATCGGCCGCGTAATTTTCGTAGTCGAGTTGGTGGGCAAATTCGTGGAAGACAACGTTCTTTCCATCGGAAGGATCAGCGGCACCGGACCTTGCAGCGTCCCATGAAAGCACCATCGATCCCAGCTGGCGCCCGGTCTCCCCAAGGCGGGTTGTGGTTCCCTCTTCCCAGACGTGATCCTCAATCTGCCGTTTCTCTTCCGCACTGTAGGCGGAAGGATAAACGAGAATTGTGAGAAGACGCGGGAAGTAGTCCGTCTGTCGGTGCAATAACAGAAGACAAGCTTGCGCTGCGATCGTCACACGGATCACATCAGTCAATTCAAGGCCGCCACAACCTTCGAAACGTTTTTCGGCGAGAAACACCTGGATGTGGCCAAGAAGCTCGGCCCGGTCGTTCGCGGAAAGTCTGCGGAAGAACTGCACGTTCCGCTCGATCGTCGCGAGCCATTCCTTTGGAAACGGCTGTGCCCGGAGCCGCCGCCGCCGCCGTTGCTTCGTCAAGCCAAACATCGTGTTGGATTCTAGGTGCTCCGTCGGAGAGCGCCTATCGAAATAAGTTCGAAATCGCCGGATAGAATGATCGACACGTCAAAAAGTCTCGCACGCAGTGGAATCGCCAGCGCATAATAGAATCCAACTCACTGCTGGAGGTTTTTGATATGAATACGATGTCCATTTCTCGACGTAAGTTTGCGCAATTGCTGGGTGCTGGGCGCCGCCGTTGCGATTGTTAAACCCGCAGTTTCTTTAGCCACGAAGACCAGTTGCCGGATCGACCGCAACCGGAGTCGTCCGCTTGAGCTCGAACGAAAATCCTTACGGGCCTTCGCCAAAAGCGCACAAAGCGATGAACGACTCGTTCGGACGTGTGTTGTCGTTATCCCGATGAGCAAAATGACTTACTGATCGATGGCCTGGCGAAGTTGAACGGCGTTGATCGCGACCAAATCGTGCTCGGCGACGGATCGAGCGAGATTCTGAAATTGTGCGCAGAAACATTCACCGGACCGACCCATGGCAATCTCGTCGCCGCCGATCCGACTTTCGAAGCGCTCCTAAATTACGCGAGCGTCAACGGCGCTGAAGTCGTGAAAGTCCCGCTGACCTGCAGTTTCAGTCACGATCTTCGCGAAAATGGCGCGCCGCGGCGAAGGACGGGCTGATTTACATCTGCAACCCGAACAATCCAACCGCGAGCATCACGCCGAAGAACGAGCTGCGCGACTTCATCGCGAAAACTTCGCGCCAGACGATGATTCTGGTGGACGAAGCTTATTTCCATTACGCCGACAGTCCTGATTACGAGAGCGTGATTCCGCTGGTCAAGGATCATCCGAACCTGATCGTCGCGCGCACGTTCTCAAAGATTTACGGCATGGCCGGATTGCGCTGCGGCTATTGCGTCGCCCAACCGGAAACGATCGAGCGCATCCATCCGCACCAAATGTGGGACAGCGTCAACTGCATGGCGCTCGCCGCGGCGATCGCGAGTCTGAACGACCCCGACCAGGTTGCAAACGGCAAGCGTCTCAATAGCGAAGCGAAAACATTCGTCACCGGCGAGCTCGACAAGATGGGCTACAAACAAATTCCGTCGCAGGCCAACTTCATCATGTTCGATGTGAAACGTCCGGTCGTGCCGCTGATCAAAGCGATGAAAGAACGCAACGTCGAAGTCGGCCGATTATTTCCGGCTCTGCCGAACCACATGCGCCTCACCATCGGCAAGAAATCCGAGATGGAGAGTTTCCTATCAGCCTTTCGCCAGGCAATCGCGTGAGCGTGCTGGATGGAGCAGTCCCTTACTCGATGCTAAGATTTGGCGGCGAAGTCGCTTTTAATTACTATCGCCCGGCGGAGCGGACGATCCACCCAGCGCTCCGCCAGGTAACAGGGTGAGCTCCATTTGTAACGGCTGGGAAACGCCTCCTGTTATTCCTTCACGGTCATCGAGTGCCTTCGGGGGCGGCGTAAAAAAAATGCGCAGCCATTCCTTTAGGCAATCGGATGCAGCCGTGGGACGCCGCATAAGGTGGGACATAACCCTCGTGCATCGCATAGCCACCGTTAAAATGCATGCAATACGGCATCCTCGCTCCGTCGAAATGAGTGCCGCGCGGTTTGTGTCTTTGCGCACGTCGATGTTTGATTTCACCACGTTCCCCTCGTCATCCACGTAGTCGCCGAATTCGCTCGAAACATGGTTTTTATCTTTCGAAGTGACATGATAGTGGCCTGGTGGGGTGGAGAATCCGGGCTTGCCGGTGGAGACGGTCGTTTCGCCGACCAAGTGTCTGCCTTTGTAAAAATAAGCTTTCTGTTCGGACAAATGAACGACAATTTTCGGTGAACCCGACGCGCCTTCGTCATTCCACCAGCCTGCAGGAGTCGGTGTCGGCAAAACTGCGGCCAGGGGCTTCTGGACATTGGGCGGCAGTTCTTCGCAGCTCGAGCAAATGACGATTACCGCCATAGCGCCTGCGAGTAAAATTGGCCGATCGGGAGTTTCATGGCGCGGCGGACACTAAGCGGGCCGTGTCCCTCTTTCAATTGGGAAACGCAATGCGCCTAACGAGAAGGTCACGCTAAAAGTCGAATGCCGGATCTCGGGATTCGGATTTCGAGCGTAAAAACCCAAGTCGATCCCACATTGACGCTGCGGGGGGAAGGAAATAGCCTCCCTCATGGCTAAAGTTGCCGATCCTCCGTCGAAATCGCCACCGCGGCGCGATACGCCCGCAGTGCAGCCGCCGATCAATCTGAACAACTGGATCGAAGAGAACCGAGAACTCTTCAAGCCGCCGGTGAGCAACCGTTATCTTTACGATGGGCGGGATTTTTTTGTCATGGTGATCAAAGGCCCGAACGCCCGGAACGATTTTCATCTCGTCGATTCAGAAGAATATTTTTACCAGCTGAAAGGCGACATCAAAGTGCGGATCCGCGAAGGCGACCGAATCGTCGATCATCTTGTGCGCGAAGGCGAAACGTTCTTCATTCCGCCAAATGTTCCGCACGCGCCGGTGCGGCCGCCGAACACGCTCGGAGTCGTGGTCGAGCGCCGCCGCCCGCCAGGCGAGCATGAACACGTCATTTTCTACTGCGACAATTGCGGGGCGCTGGTCGAAGACATTGATTTCGATTGCGGGGATATCGTCGAGCATTTCAGTCAGGCGATGGTCGACTTCTGGAACGACGACGCCCGCCGGACCTGCAAGAAGTGCGGCACGAAGGTCGAAAAGCCGGAACCGGTGAAGCCGTTTTAGGTGGCGCAGAAAAATTGTAGGGCGTTTCTGTGAAACGCCAGTCTAAATAAATGGCGTCTGACACAGACGCCCTGCAAATGAAGATCGACCTCCACACGCACATTCTTCCGCGCGACTGGCCCGACCTCGACGCGAAATACGGCTACGGCGGATTCGTTAGGCTCGACCACTATAAACCGTGCTGCGCCCGGATGATGATCGCCGACCGTGTCTTCCGCGAGATCATCGACAATGTGTGGGACCCCAAACGCCGCATCGAAGAGATGGATCGACGACAACGTTTCGATGCAGGTGCTTTCGACGGTGCCGGTGATGTTCAGTTATTGGGCGAAACCGGCCGACGCACTCGATCTTTCGCGGCGTTTGAACGATCACATAGCTGAAGTCGTGCGTGCTCATCCAAAGCGATTCGCCGGGCTGGCGACAATTCCGATGCAAGATCCCGATTTGGCGGCGCAGGAGCTGGAACGTTGCGTTCGTCAATTGGGCTTGCGCGGGGCGCAGATCGGCACGCATGTCGATGCAAACCCGCACTCCGGTCGCGTCGACACGTTGAATCTGGACAACGCGTCGCTTCAGCCGGTCTGGAGCGCGGCCGAACAGTTCGGCGCAGCGATCTTCGTTCATCCGTGGGACATGTTTGGCAAAGAGCGGATGCCGAAATATTGGCTGCCGTGGCTCGTCGGGATGCCGGCGGAAACGTCGCTGGCGATCTGCTCGATGATGTTTGGTGGCGTGTTCGACCGATTTCCCAAGCTCCGTGTCGCGTTTGCTCACGGAGGCGGCGCATTTCCGATCACCATCGGGCGGATCGAGCATGGGTTTCATGTCCGGCCCGATTTGGTCGCGACTGAGAACAAAACGAACCCGAGAAATTATCTTGCGTGCACCGATGGTCGCAAACGCGTGACGCCAGCACGGTTCTACGTCGACTCGCTTGTTCACGATCCTGACGCGCTCGAACTGCTGATCAAGCTATTCGGTGCGCAGCGCGTTGCATTCGGTTCGGATTACCCGTTCCCATTGGGCGAAGCCCACCCAGGTAAACTCATTGAATCGATGAAAGACTTCTCCGCCAAAGACAAAGCGCAATTGTTTGCTGGAGCCGCGCGCGAATTTCTCGGGCTCCAGAAATGAGTGAACCGCCTCTGACTTCGATATTCGACATTCGTGCTTCGTCATTCCGCGGCGCTGACCGCCGCGGTCACATTTCGTGCCGGATCGCCCAGAGATCGTGGAAGATCGGTTTGAATAGCGACTCCTTCAGGAACGGCACACCCGGCGACCCACCCGTGCCTTTCTTCGCGCCGATCGTTCGCTCGACCAGTTTGATGTGCCGGTAACGCCATTCCTGGAGCCCTTCGTCGAAATCGGTCATCAATTCGAAAAGAATCGAAAGCTCGGGTGAACCTTTGTAGAGCCGTAAGATTTCCTTTTGAACCTGTTCGTCAGGCCCATTTGGTTGCGATAAGTCCCGATTCTTCACCTCCGCCGGAATCTTTGCCGCGCGCGTAGTGAGGAAATCGTAGAAATGATCGATCACCGTCCGTTCACCGAGGCGCGCCTGAAGCCGGTCAGCGCCGGGAAAATCCGGCTTCACGTAGGCGAGCGTCGATTGTCTTTTGTACCCAAGGACGAACTCAATTTCACGAAACTGCACCGACTGAAATCCCGACGCGGTCTCGAGCCGGTCGCGGAAACTCGAGAACGAGGTCGGCGTCATCGTTTCGAGGATGTCGACCTGCGCCACGAGCGTTTTCATGATTGTCCGGACGCGCTTGAAGGAATGAATCGCCCCGAACAGATCGCCGCCGGAAAAATCGCGTTTTATTTTGTCGAACTCATGGAGCAGCTCCTTGAACCAAAGCTCGTAGGTCTGATGAATGATGATGAACAACATCTCGTCGTGCTCGGGGGGAGTGGAGCGCGGCTTCTGGAGATTTAACAGCTTCTCCAAATCCAAATAATTGGCATACGTGAGCGGTGGCATGTTTGTTTCTCTCAACTCTCAACCATCAACGCTCAATTTTCTTGAGAAAGTCAGCGGCGGCATGCTTGAAGATTACAAAGCCGATACGGATCAGGAAACCAGGAAATCAGGGAGGTTTCAGCAGGGAGTAACTTGCAGGGTCTTTGCTTCCTGCGTTCCCTTATTCAATTCTCTCCTGGCTTCCAGATTTGATCGTTATTCCATCTGCCGCAAATAATATTCGTCCCACGCCGCGGGAATACTCTCTCTCGGCGAGTACGGCCCTGGCTGGTACGCGCGCGACGCGATCCCTTGCTGGCTCAATTCGCATACGTGCCAATCCTGCTTGTTCGTCATGTCCCAGAACTCGATCGCGTCCTCCGGTTTGAAATCCGGCCGATTGAACGCGTCCGAATGAAAAAACCAATCGCACCGAATTAGCGTCCGTTCCGGCGACTGCGGCCAGAGCTGGTGCACCATCACGTATTCCGGATGCATGCTTAAGAGCATGTTCGGAAAAATCGAATAATAAAATACCTGCTGAAGATTCTCGATCTCGCCTACCGGCAGGGCGCAGGCGTTGCCGCTCATGGTCAGGCTCTCGCCTTTGTTAATCTTCATGAACCCGCCGAGGAACGGTCCTTCAGTCAGATCGTTCTCCGCCGAATCGTAGGGCGAAACTTTCGACAACATCGGGTGCACGCCCGGGCAGTGATAACACTCTGAATAATTCTCGAACATCAACTTCCAGTTCGCGCGCACGTCGTAATCGCTCCGTTTGGCCGATCGCAACATCGACATATTCCAATGCGAAAACTTTCCGACCAACGGCGCGAACCATTTCTCCAACGGCATCGGATTCTTCTCGAGGTTCACGAAAATGAATCCTTCGAACACTCCGAGGTTTACCCGGCGCAACGAATAATCGGCCTTATCAAAATCCGGCACTTCGTCCATGTGCGGTGCACCGATCAACTGGCCGTCGAGTCCATACGTCCACGCGTGATACGGACACTGAATCGCGGATGCGTGGCCACATGTGTCTTCTTTCAAACGTGTCCCGCGATGGCGACACACGTTGTAGAAACCGTGCACTTCATTGTTCTTATCCCTGATGACGATCAAACTTTCATTCGCTACGTCGGCTACGAAGTAATCACCGGGCTTCGCCACCTGACTCTGATGCCCTACCAGCAGCCATTGCTTCGAAAAGATCTTTTCTTGCTCTTGCACAAACACATCGGGGGACACGAAGTACCGTTGCTCCAAAGTCCTCGCCCCAACATCGAAAGTCTCGGCAGTCTTGCGAAACGCGCGCACAACGTTGGTTTGCATTTTCAAGTCGCAGATTACGCGGGTTTTGCAGATTGAAAAACACGAATCAGAGAGCTGTAGAGGCGGCTGTGCTTGCCGCGCCGAAGGCTGGGCGAAGGAGCGTCGACCGCGATGCCGTTAGCGCCAGAAATCCGTAACCGTTCCACGTCTAGAACGGTCATTTCTCTTAATGTATCAATCTCTCTTTTGCGTCTTGCGAAGGGAAAGGCTGAAGCTGTCTCTTTTCGCCTGCGTGTTGCTGGCGGCCGGTTGCGCACACGATTCCTCAGATGATTCGCAGGATCACCCACATCGGCACCGGGGCGGTGGACATCGTGGAGGCGAAACCGAAGGGTTCACCAGTCCGACACCATCGCCTCGAAGCTTCTAATTTGGATCACGACTGATCTTCTGTTTGATGGCGACGCGAACTTGACGGCTTTAAGCCGTCAAGTTTCGCGATTCAGCGGTGCGATTAAATCCGCAGGGCGTGGACAGGATCGATCCGAGTGGCGCGGCGGGCCGGAAGAAAGCAGGCGAGCAGCGCGACTCCAAGTAACACCAGCAGGGCAAAGCCGTAGGCGAGCGGGTCACGCGGACTCACTTTGTAAAGCAGGTTGCCCATCAAGCGAGTGAATACGAGGGCTGCGATTGCACCGACCACAATTCCGGCTGTCGTCAGTCGTAGACCGCGCGAAAGGACGAGCCGCAAAACACTCCCCGCGTCAGCGCCGAGCGCCATGCGCAACCCGAGCTCGCGGGTGCCTTGCGAAACCGAATACGACATGACGGCGTACAATCCGATCGCGGCGAGGAACAGCGCCATCCCGCCGAAAATCCCGAGCAACGTGACCGCGAGTCGCTGAGTGTAGCCCCTTTCGTCCACTTGCTCTTGCAAACGATACGCGGCGTACGGCGCCAAGGTCGGATCGAGCGCGTGGACTTCGCGCGCCAGCGCATTCATGATCGCGCCCGGAGTTTCCCGTGTGCGAATGAGCAAACCGTTCCCGACAAAAAAATTCTGGCGCACCGGCACATAAAAGAACGATCTCGGAGCCTCGAGCTTCGTCTCGTAGTACACATTTTTCGCGACACCGACGATTTGCATCCAAGTATCTTTAACTTTGAGCCGCTGGCCGATCGGATTTTTTCCCGGCCAATATTTCGTCGCCATCGTTTCATTGATGATCGCCACGGGCGGCGAATTTTCGTCGTCGTTTCGGGCGAACTCGCGGCCGCCGACAACCTGGATCCCAAGCGTGGAAAAATAATCCTCGCCGACCTGAACATATTCCGCATTCGGTGCCTCATCAGGCGCGGGCTGGTAGCCGTCGATCTCGAGCGGCGCGGAAGAAGGAGGGTTGTAACTGAACGGGGTCACCCGCGCCAAGGCCGCAGACTCGACACCGGGAAGCGCGCGCACGCGATCGAGCAACTGAGTGTGAAAAACTTTTGCGCGATCGAGTTTGTAACCTGCAGAAAACAAATCGGTGACCGACACGATCACATTGTTCGTCAAGAAACCGGGACTCGTGTTTTGCATTCGCACGAGGCTTTGCAAAAGCAATCCCGTGCCGGCGAGGAGAACAAAACTAAGCGAGACCTGGACCACCACCAAAGCTGAGCGCAATCGCGATCGGCCGTGCCCACCGATGACTCCGGCGCCTTCGCTTTTGAGCGCGCCGGAAAGATCGACATGGCTCGCCTGGACGGCTGGCATGAACGCGAAAAGCATTGTCGATCCAATGCAGATCACGATGCTGAGCAGGAGGACGCGCCAATCCATCTGTCCGGGATAATCAATCGTGATCCCAGGCAACGATGGCGGAAACGCGAGCACGAGCGCGTTGCGGCTCCAATAGGCAACCGCGATTCCGCCGAGCGCGGCGATCAACGAAAGGAGCAAGCCTTCGGTGAAGAGTTGCTTAATCAGACGGCGGCGTCCGGCGCCGAGGGCAAGCCGCATCGTCATTTCATGCCGGCGCAAGAGTGATCGCGCGAGCAAAAGATTGCTCACGTTGGCGCAAGCGATGAGGAGGACAAAGAAAACGACAGCCGCGGTGATGCCGAGCGTCGTCGAAATCCCGCCTGCCGCGTTGAACGGCGTTCTCCACAACGGCAAAAGTGAAATCTCGTGGCCGCGATTCGTTTCGGGATAATCGTTCTCCAATCGTTTCGCGATCGCGGAAAGTTCCGCCTGCCCTTGCTGCCGCGTGACGCCCGGTTTCAAAAACGCGTAACCTTCAATCCAGCGCGCGCCGCGGTCCTCGAGCATATACCCGGTGGAATCGAAAGTTTCCTGCATCGAAGTCGGCACCCAGAAGTTGAACGAGTAGCCGATGAACGTGCCGTGGAATTTTTCCGGCGCCACGCCGATGATGGTGTGCTGAACGCCGTTCATGTACTGCGTTTTGCCAATGATGTCAGGATCGCTTTTGTAACGATCTTTCCACGTCATGTAACTTATGACTGTGACCGGATGCGCGTTGCGTCCCGTGCCTTCTTCGGGTCGAAAGCCGCGGCCGAGGATTGGGTGCACGCCGAGCGCGTCAAAATAATTCGCGGACACCATTCCTCCGACCGCACGCTCGGCGCGGTCCCCAACACTCAGCGTTGTGCCCGTGATTTTATCGACAATGAATGATTCGAACAGCGTCGAATTCTTTTGGAAATCGAGAAAGTCAGGATAAGAAAGTCCTTTGTAACCCTGGGCGCCGCGGATGGTGGCGTCGAGCGCGAACATTCGATCCTGATGCGCGACGAGCGGATAGGGACGAATCAGAATTCCTTCGATCCAACTCAACGCTGCTGCGTTCGTGCCGATGCCGAGGGTCAGACAGAGGATTGCGAGAATTGAAAAGCCCGGACTGCGCCAAAGCATTCGCGCGCCGAAGCGAACGTCCTGAACAAATTCGTCGGCCCATCGCCAGACGCGTTGTTCGCGCGCGATTTCCTTTGTCTGTTCGATTCCGCCAAATTGGCGCAACGCTGCATTACGCGCTTCGTGCGGCAACATCCCGGCTGCGATGTTTCGCTCGGTCAAAAGATCGACATGTTGCCGGATTTCTTCCGCCATCTCGGCATCGCGACAGCCTTTATGGAACACTCCGACTAATCGAGAGAACCAGGCGCGAACTCGCGGCATAATCTATCAGGCTCCGGATAAGACCAGCTCGATCCCTTTGGTGATCCGGGACCAATGCTCCTTTTCGGCAGCCAACTGTTTCCGGCCGCGGTAAGTTCGTAATAACGCGCTTTGCGATTGTTTTCGGACACACCCCATTTCGCCCGGATCCAGCCTTGCGCTTCCAAGCGATAGAGCGCCGGATAAAGCGATCCTTGTTCGACCCGCAGAATCTCATTCGACATCTGTTGGATCCGATCAGCGATCGCCAGGCCGTGTCGCGGATCGTGCTGCAGCGCCTTCAAGATCAGCATGTCGAGCGTGCCGTAAACGAGGTCGGCTTTTTCCTTGGCCATATGTTGTTTTGTTACCTAGACAGTCTTGGTGAGTAAATTGTTCAATCATTTGCCTAGACTGTCAAGGGGAGATTCTCCGATTAGGTCTGGCCGCGGGCGGCGCCGGAAATTCTCGGGCCAGAGAGATCGGCCGAGGACGAGGTTGGCGTAAACGATGGGGTCGCAGCGCAGGAGCTCCATCTTCGCTGAAGCTTCCGCCTGCGTTTACTACGGCGCGACAACACGAGGTGATAAACCGGTGTGAGCAGCGAAGCAGCATAGCTTCGGGCAGCTGATTGAGTTTCTTCTACGTGCGAAACGGGAGGCGGTTGTGGCGCGCTTGCTCGCGCGACCCAAAAACTCGCAGGCAAGTTTAATTCTGGACGAATTCGTATATTACGATATCGTAACATCGTATGAAGACGATGATAATGATACTCGTGGGTGTTGCGATGCAGATCTGGTCCGCAAACGCTGACCCTGTGGCGCTCCAACAACGGACGGAATCGTTCACGATCGCGTTGAACGGTTCCGTCGCTGGGGTAACGCCGCTTTTTGGCCCGGTACGAGAGGCGGAATGGGCGCCGACCTGGGCGCCACGTTTCATTCACCCGGCAGAGGGCGCGCAACGTGAGGGCGTTGTGTTCACGACCACAACCGGCGATGGGAAGCAGCGATTTTGGCTGCTCACGGCCTACGACGCGAAAGAGGGCCGCGTAGAGTACGTGTTTGTCGCGCCAGGTTTCACGGCAAACGAGATCAAGATCCGAGTTGTTCCGGACGGCGAGAGGCGTTGCAAAGCTACGATCACCTATCGGCATTCCGCGCTTGCGCCCGAAGGCAACGAAGAAGTGGCGAAACTGAACGAGCATTGGGCGGAGCAGCAACGCGTTCACTGGCAAGCGGCGATCAATTCGGTCCTGGCAAAGGGAGGCGTGCATGAATGATGTGGAATTGACACGGGCGCTCGAGCGAGGCGAAATCGCGAACGAGAAGTTTCATCATGCTTCGCATCTGCACGTGGCCTGGGTTTATCTTTCCGAATCCTCGTGTGTTGACGAAGCCGCGGCGAAAATGCGCAATACTCTCCGCAGATTCGCCGCATCGGCTGGCAAATCGGAAAAATATCACGAGACGATCACGCTGTTTTGGGTGCATCTCCTCTCGCGCGCGCACAGAGCCGCGCGCGGCAAAAGCTTGGAGGAACTTGTCCACGCGAATACGCAGTTGCTGGAAAAGGACTTCCCACTCGCTTATTATTCCGCAGAGCGGCTTTTCAGCGACCGCGTGCGGACTTCGTGGATGGAGCCCGATCTGAGGCCGCTTTCCGTCGATGCCATTGTATTTTGTTCATCCAGTTCACCGGGCGACACACCGGATCGGGCTTTATCTCGATGACTTGCGCGAACGCGGATTGACGCAGGGCGAAGCGCACATCCTGGCGCTGCTCGCGCAGTCCGCGCCGGCGAAGGTTGCCGATCTCCATCACGGACTCGCCCACAAACGATCGACACTAACCAGTATTCTCGACCGTCTCGCTAAGCGCGGTTTGATCACGCGTGAAGTAGGAAAAACGGATCGCCGCACGTTCCTGATCAATACGACAGCGAAAGGACGAAGGCTGGCCCGGCGCGTCAGCCGCCATTTGTCCCGTCTGGAAAGAGCAGTGGTACGTCGCGTGAGCGCGGCCGACATCAAAGGATTTAAAAACGTCGTCGCGGCGTTGGAACAGGAAGCCCGTCACCGGACCCGCGCGAAGCGGCGGTAATTGCAGTTGAGGACGCGATCCTGGCGTGGCGAATTTACCGTAGCGCACGCAGGAGCGCCACGACGAGGGCCAGGATCAGAACCGCGAAACTGCCGTAAACAATTCTGTCTTGCAGACGTGCCCGTCGCGCCGCCTGTGCATACGGAATCCGTGTAAAGGTTACCATCGTATAAAGCGGCAGATACATGCCGGGAAGCGCGGCTTCGAGCAGGTGATCGAGTTTCTTTTTCGCGCGAAATGTTCGCGACGCGGTTTTGTCGCGCATCTCGATGAAGTTCTCGACCGCAAGATTGGCGAGCGCGTCGGCGTTTTCCTTTCGCCTGACGAAATATTCCGCGAACGCGCGCTCCCGATTGTCCGGGAATTCGGCCAGGCATTCGTCGAGGACGACGCAATCTTCGAACGCCGCGTTCATTCCCTGGCCGTAGAACGGCACGACCGCGTGGGCAGCGTCACCGACGAGCGCGACTTTGTCTTTGTAAAACCATGGGGCGCACCGGATGGTCACGAGTGATCCGGTTGGATTAGTGCGAAATTCTTCGAGGAGTTTCGGCATCAGCGGCACGGTGTCGGGAAATTCTTCGTCAAAAAAGCGGCGGACGTCGGCGTCGGTCTTCGTGCTGGCAAAGCTGCGCGGGCCTTCGAACTCCCAAAACAACGTGCATGTGAACGACCCGTCAGGGTTCGGCAGCGCGATCATCATGAAACTTTTGCGGGGCCAGATGTGGAGCGCCTCTTTTTCCATTTGCCACGCGCCGTTCGGCCCAGGCGGGATGGTGAGCTCCTTGTAACCATGTGGAAGATAACTTTCGTCGTACTCGAAATCGGCGAGCCGCCGTTGCATCGAACTGCGCACGGCGGAAAACGCGCCGTCCACGCCGATCACAGCATCGCCGCGCGCCGTTACGTGGCTGTGTTCTATTTCTAAATGGCAGACGGCCTCCGTCAGATCGACATCGGTGCAACGATGATTGAAATGCACCCGCACAGTCGGGTAACGCTGCGCGGCTTCGATCACCGTGGTGTTAAGCGCGGCGCGTCCGATCGAGTTGATGTGCTTGTTCGGATCGACATCGTAGGGCGCGAAGATGGTGCTCGCTCCCGCGCCGGCGGGATGAATCATCCGCCCGCGCATCGGGATGGCGTGTTTGAGGACTTCATCGGCGATACCGAGCTGCTCGAGAGCGTGAATCCCGCGCGTCGAGAGCGCTAGGTTGATCGATCGTCCGCCGACGAGATTGCCTTCGCGCGGATCAGCCCGGCGTTCGTAAAGGTCGACTTCGTGCCCGCGCCGCCCCAAATAGGCCGCTAGCAATCCGCCGGCTAAACCACTGCCGATGAGAACAAACTTGGCTGCCATCAATCAAATGCATAACCGCGGATTGCGCGGATATCACGGATTAATCAGCGAACAACTTGCTGGAATCCGCCATTGAAATACGGCATACAAATGCGATGAGAAAATTCGAGTCCACCCGAGACATTATTATCCATACCGACAAATTCGAGGAAGCCGTGCGTTTTTATGAACAAACTCTAGCGTTGCCGATCACAATGAAGTCCGACAAACTGGTTGGGTTCGAGACGGGATCATTTCAGCTTTTTGTTGATGGAAGAGATTCGTTGCGCACGGAGCCGGTGTTTGAATTCTGCGTGGCCGATGTCGATAAAGCGAAGCAGGCCCTTCTCACAGCTGGATGTGCTGTTATCGCCGAAGACGCGTCAGTTCCTCGTTGTTACATCAGGGATCCTCACGGTATGGTTTTTAACCTGACAACGGCGTAACGAGAAACGCGGCGATTCAATCGAAGAGAGCTCGCACGAAGTCCGCTAACGGCGCAACGTTATGACCTTAAAATGAAAAAGCTTTATGTTCGATCGCTGATCTCATTGCTCTGCATCTTCGCTATCGCTCAGTCCTTGCGTGCTCAAACTCCGGCACCGGCAGCCAAACCAAAACAATTCATTTACGTCCTGCATCTAGTCTCGCGGTTGTACGACGACAAAGCCTGGACGGAGCAGGACAAAGCGGCGGTCGATCGGCATTCCGTCCGGTCTCGGGAAGCAACAAAATCAGGGCAAATCGTTCTTGCCGGCCGCACGCGGGAGCCGGGTGACAAGACATTTGGCATTGTGATTTTCGAGGCCACTGACGAAGCTGCCGCGCAAAAGTTCATGGAAGAGGATCCCGCGGTGGTGGCAGGTGTGATGACTGCCGAACTGCATCCGTTCGCCGTCGCGCTGCAGCGCAAGAATCCGTAGCTCCTTCAGCGAAGCGCGGATTACCCGCCACCGCGGGCAAGCTACAGATCACGGATTTTCAATGCGGAAAGTTGCCAGATTTGTCGATTCGGTTGCTGGCATGATCACAGGTGAGACAGTTGAAGAATCATGAAAATTTTGTCGCTAAATGTTGGATTGCCGAGGGAAGTGACTTGGCAAGGCAAGGCCGTCACGACAGGAATTTTCAAGGAGCCGGTCAAAGGTCCGGTGATGTTGCGCACGCTAAATCTCGATGGCGATGGACAAGCCGATCTCGCTGTTCACGGCGGCGCTACCAAAGCGGTTTACGCGTACCCGTCGGAGCATTACGCCTTTTGGCGAACTGAATTCCCCGACATGGATCTGCCGTTTGGCATGTTCGGCGAGAATTTCACGACTGAAGGATTGCTCGAGGACGCCCTTTACATCGGGGACAGATTTAGAATTGGCGCAGCGGAAGTCACGGTCACCGAACCACGAATGCCCTGCTACAAATTGGGCATAAAGTTTAGCCGCGCCGATATCATCAAGCGGTTTCTGGCCAGCAGTCCGCTCTGGTTTCTATTTTGCCATTGTTCAGGAAGGAATGGTTGGCGTCGGAGATTCGATCGAATTAATCGGACGCGAGCAACAAGAGATCAGCGTTGCCGACATCGTTTGTCTTTATGCTTTTGATAAGGACGATCTGAAAACCATGCGCCGAGCAATCGAAGTGAAGGCGTTGCCAGAAAATTGGAGAGGCTATTTTCAACACCAGCTCGAAAAAGCAAACCGGCTAACGACCGCGGATCCGCCTTCGCGCCAGGCTATGGCGCGACAGGTTCCGCGGATATAACGGATAAATCTGATTTCCGATTTCTGATTTCTGACTCTGGAATTAGCTGTCTCCAGGCGACCGTTCGATTTGACGAACGATTTGTCGGCTTCGACGATGGCCGCATGCGCTCCGAAGCCGTTTTTGAAGTTCAGCGACTCTTTCCGCAAATCTATCTCGCCTGTCACGTCGATCACGTGCGCGCCGCGTCCACTTCCTGGGGCCTTTCCTCACACGACGCCTCTATTCTGGTCCATCTTGATCGCGAAAATGCGATAAGTCCTCGCGCGCTCGCGGCGCATCTCAGTGTCGCGGCGTCCACACTTTCCGCCGCCATTACACGGCTCAGCCGCCTCGGGTACTTGACCAGCGAACCGCTGTCTTCGGACAAACGACAGCGCGAGCTGCGCCTGACAGCTCGTGGCGCGAAGGCGATCGCATTAACATCGGTATTGGACGAAAATCGCGTCCGAAAGCTGCTGGGCCGGCTCAACGCACAAGAGCGCGCCGTGGCTCTGCGAGGACTTCAGCTCCTCGCACGGGCAGCACGTCAAATGAAACAACCAATATGAAACTCGCCCTCATCATCGTCGCTTGCGTTTTCATAATCGTGGCGGTCGTCCTTATCGTCGGCGCCATTCTGCCGAGAGGTCATGTCGTATCCCGGCGAATCATCCTTCATCGGTCGCCAGACGAAATCTACCGGAGAGTACGGGATTTCGCCGCAGCTCCGAGCTGGCGCTCCGATCTCGAGCGTGTGGAGATGATTGCTACAACAGATAATCATGTTCGGTTCCGTGAATATGCAAAGCATGGCGCGGTCACGTATGAACTGGTCGAAGATCAACCGGGCGAGCGAATGGTTACCCGTATTGCCGATCTGAATCTCGGTTATTCGGGCACCTGGACTTATACTTTCACCAAAGAGGGGGCTGGCACCCGCGTTCAAATCACCGAGGCGGGCGAGGTTTCAAACATACTCTTCAGGTTCATGTCGCGCTTTGTCTTTGGGCAGAGCGGCACGATCGAGAAATATCTCATCGCGCTGGGAAAGAAATTTGGCGAAGACGTTTCGCCGCAGTCTTAACACCCTTGCGCATACCCTAATAAGCTGGATTTGCCGCCGAAATCCATCTAGGCCCGACTCCGGTGCGACCAGCTACGCGGATATCACGGACAAATCTGATTTCCGAGACCTGACCGCTGACCTCTCACATCCGATCTCTGACCTGGCACCGGGACTGCTTGGCTTCAGTGCACCCAACGATGGAAACCGATCCTCAATCCGGCGAAACCAAGCTTCCAATTAACACTCTTGAGCTGAAAGCCATTTTAGTCGTGGATGACGATCAGCAACTCGCTTCGGCTTTGCAATGGATCCTGGCGGACGAAAATTTTCTGGTCGATGTCGCCTTCGATGGCGAGCAAGCCCTCGTGAAAGTGAAAGTGCACGAGTACCGATGCCGTGATCTGCGACCTAAAGATGCCGCATCTGCGCGGTGATGAGTTTTATCTCAAGGCGAAGCAAGTGCGGCCGGCCCTCGCAGACCGGTTCATCTTCATTACCGGCTTCGCGACCGACCCGAACATCGCCCTCTTCTTCACCAAGCATGACGTGAAGTACCTGGTCAAACCTTTTGCCATCCAAGGGCTGATCAGCTGCGTCAAACAATTGCTCTGCTGAGTCCGAGCCGGACTGGCGGCAATCAGAGATCACACGTCTGACATCTGGCCTCTGATTTCTGATCCTTACTAATGTTCTGCCAGAATCTTGGCGAGGCGCCAGACTCATTACCCGATCAGTTCCAATATTTTCTGGTAACGCGGATGGCTTCGAAGGGGATCGAGGGAGGAGTCGTGCTTGACCCATCCACGCCTTAACTCGTGACCGGCGTGTGGGAGCAAACGTTCCAGCAAATCGAAGGCCGACTCTATTTCGCCAAGCATGGAATAGACACAGGCGGCATTATACTGAGTGAGAATATCGTCAGGGTCGATCGCCAACGCTCGCGATACCCATTCCTTGGCACGGTCATTCTCGCCAAGCGTAGCGAGGGCAGCAGCGCCGAGGTAAGCCGGCCTCGGATTCTCAGGGTGAAGTGTGAGTTCCCTCTCTGCCCGCTCGAGGCCTCTTCGTGCGGCATCCTGTTTATCCCGATCACGGCCAAGCGACTCATAGATCTGCATCAACAGGATCAAGGATTGATAGTCGTCCGGCTTGACCTCCGCCGCACGCTCGAAAAGCGTGGCTGCCCGCTCGAGCTTGCCCTGCCCGAAGCAGGCACGGGCATAGAAGTAATGAGCCTCGAACGAATTAGGATCGAGCGCGATTGCCTGCTCGAATTCCGCCATAGCCTCGTCGTATCGTTGCCCAAGTGAGAGCGCTAGCCCTCGGGAAGCATGCGCTTCGGCGAGCCCGTCCTCGAGCGCCAGCGCCTTCGCGCTGGTGGCCAGAATGCTGTCGATCCCGACATCCAAATGGTAGTGCAGAAACAGGAAAGAATCGCAGTCGGCGATGCCCGCGTAAGCGCGCGCATAAAGGGAGTCCAACTCTACGGCCTTGGCGAACATCCGCCGCGCCAATTGATAGTTAGACTTCGAGTGCCGTTGCATGAACTGTCGACCCCTCAGATAATAAGTATAGGCTTCGACGTTATCCGTCGGTGTCTGTCCGATGGACTTTTTCTCTTGCGGCAGGAGCTTGACCTTCAACTCCTCTACAATGGCGTGGGTGATTTCGTCCTGGATGGCGAAAATATCGGTTAGATCACGGTCATAGCGGTCGGCCCAAACATGTCCGCCGTCCTTGCTTGAAATGAGCTGTCCCGTGACGCGCACTCGGGACGCGGCCTTGCGAACGCTTCCTTCCAGAATAAATGCGACGCCAAGCTCTTGACCTACCTGCTGCACCTTTACCGGTTTGCCTTTATAGGTGAACGCGGTGTTGCGGGCGACGACAAAGAGCCCGGATACCTTCGACAGATCGGTGATGATGTCTTCGGTGATGCCATCGCTAAAATATTCCTGCTCCGGATCGCCGCTCATATTGTTGAACGGCAGGACAGCAATTGACGGCCTTTCCAACTGTCCCTGCCGCGCTGGCGCTGCGTCCTTGATATTCCGAACGGTGGCGCTACTGAGAGAAACGCTGTAAACGCGAATCGGCCTCTCGATGTTTTTCAGGGTTTGCTCTCCCATGTCCTCGAAAGCGAGGTCCAGGCGGTTGCCCACGTGATCGCGGACGGAACCGGAGATGGTGATCCCGCCGGGCTGAGCAATGCTCTCCAATCGTGCGGCGACGTTAACACCGTCGCCGAAAATATCCTCTCCTTCGACAATCACGTCGCCAAGATTGATGCCGATGCGGAATTCGATGCGGGTATCCTGTGGCACACTGACGTTGCGATCGCGCATGCCGCGCTGAATCTCGGCGGCGCAGGCAACCGCGTTTACGACGCTCGGAAACTCCACCAGCATGCCGTCGCCCGTCAGCTTGACGATGCGGCCCTGATGCTCGGCGATCTTGCCGTCGATGAAATCGGTTTGAAGTGTCTTCAGCGCGGCGAGCGTGCCGGTCTCGTTCGCACCCATGAGGCGGCTGTATCCGACCACGTCGGCGGCAAGGATAGCGGTCAGGCGGCGTTCCATGTGGGCTGAGAAAACTGGCTCGTGAAAATGATCGGACAAGACTATCACTTACTTGGCAGCAAGCCATGGCGAATCAAATCACGGAAAACTGATCTCCGACCTCGGGCGGCCGGCCTCCGACTTTTGTCGTGACTGGCATCACGGCTGCTGAACCAACGTGTGCGTTACGATGAAAGTTAAGCCGAAACCGAACGAAATTAAGCCGCGCGTCCACAGTCTTGAGCTGAAAGCCATTTTGGTTGTGGATGACGACCAGCAACTCGCTTCGGCTTTGCAATGGATCCTGGCGGACGAAAACTTTCTGGTCGACATCGCGTTCGACGGCAGGGAAGCCCTCCTCAAGGTTAAAACTCACGAGTACGACGCTGTGATCTGCGACCTGAAAATGCCGAGCCTGCGGGGTGACGAGCTTTACCTCAAGGCCAAAGAGATACGCCCATCTCTGGCAGATCGATTCATCTTCATTACCGGGTTCGCCACCGACCCGAAAATCGCTCTCTTCCTAGCCAAGCATGACGTGAAATACCTGGTCAAACCTTTTGTCGTAGGGGGACTCATTAACTGCGTCAAAGAGTTGCTCTGCTGAGCGCGCGAGGACCGAGTTATACCTCAGCAAAGGTGGATCGGCCGCTCCGTCGGGCGATGCTAAACTTGACTCGGCTGCGCCGACATTTTTAACAACGCGCAAGGAACTGCGCGTTCCACCTTATTGATCGTCAGCGAGAATCCTGGCAAAACGCCAGACCTCGTGAAAAGTGTTGTAGAGTGGCGTCGGCGCGACACGGATGACGTTCGGTTCGCGGAAATCGCATTTCACGCCAGCGGCTTGGAGTTCTCTTGAAAAGCTCTTTTGGATGTTCGTGCGACTAAGATCGATAACTGGCAACCGCGCGCGTCTGGGTCGCGCGGCGTGATCACCGTGAAGCGGTTCGAGCCCGTTTGCTCTAACAAGAAATTCGAAGATAGCCGGTTAGCTTTATCGATTTCGCGCGCAGCGGTTCCATTCCGCCGGCTTCATCGAAAATCGCCAGCGAAGCGCGCAACGGCGCCATCGAAAAAATCGGCGGATTGCTGATCTGCCACGCCGTCCGCTGATGGAACCGGAATAAATTCCGGCTCGAGATGCAAACGGAAACGTGTGTTCGGATCGTTTCCGAACCAGCCAGCGAGACGGGGAAGCTTCGTGTTGGTCGCATGACGCTCGTGCACGAACGCGCCGGCGACCGCGCCGGGACCGGCGTTGAGATATTTGTATGAACACCAAACGGCGAAATCGACGTTCCAATCGTGCATCGATAGCGGGACGTTGCCGACCGCGTGGGCGAGATCGAATCCGGCAATGATTCCGTGTTTCTGCGCCGCGGCCGGTGATTTTCGGAATGTCGAACAACTGCCCGGTGAAAAAGTTCACGCCGGCAATCAAGACGACCGCGAGCTGATCGGCGTGCTTCTCGATCAGATCGACAATGTCTTCGGTTCGCACCGTGAACTCGCCTTTGCGCGGTCGCGCGAGAATGAGCGCATCCTTCGGATCGAGTCCATGATGAACGATCTGTGTTTTGATCGCGTAGGTGTCGGAAGGGAAAGCCGGATCTTCCATCAGGATTTTGAAGCGCGATTTCGTTGGCCGATAAAATGTCGCCATCATCAGGTGCAGATTCACCGTCAGGCTGTTCATGCAGATGACTTCGACCGGCTTTCGCGCCGACCAGCCGCGCGGTCGGCTCACGCAACGTCTCGTGATACGAGTACCACGGTGTCTTCGCCTCGAGATGCGCGTCGACCCCGAGTTTCGCCCAATCGTCCAATTCTTGTTCGACAATCTGTCTCGCCGATTTCGGCATCAGGCCTAACGAATTCCCGGCGAAATAAATCAACGGCTTGCCGTCTTTGCCGAGCGGCAGATGAAATTTCTCGCGAAATGACGCAGCGGATCCTCAGCATCGAGCTTTAGCGCAAACTCTTCGTCAGCAGAAAAGCGGAAAGTCATTTAACCGCAGATTACGCAGATTTTACAGATTGGCGAAGGGTCGATCGCCAGCTCCGCAGGCGATGTTAATTCGACTCGCGTCGCCGACATTATTTGGCAACGCGCAAGGGACTGCGCGTTCCACTTCAAGCCGGCAACTGCATGAATTCGATGGTCGTGCCGTCGGGATCGCGCACGTAGATCACGCGCTTGCCCGCGTTCGGGCCGGACTGAGCGTTTGCGGCTTTCCGGCCGCTTTCCAACCGGATGCGGCGATGCGCTGATAGCACCGCGTCGAGATCATCGACCGTAAGCGCGACGTGGACTGATCCGACATCGCATGGTCGAAGATCGACGTTGTTTTCGGTCGGGCTGGCGCGAGATATTCGAGCAATTCGATCTTGTGGCCGCCTAGCCTTTGACGACGGCGAGCTTCAGTTCCGCACCGGTGACTCCGGTGATTTCTCTGGCAAGTCGCCGGTTTGATGCGCGCTGATGCGAAAGCTCGAAACCGAGAACGTTGCGCCAGAAATCGAGAGACCGCTCGAGATTCGAGACCGTGATGCCGGTGTGGTCGGCAGCATGATGTCGAAATGGAGCAGCCTCATTGCACAACTAGACAGGATGTAGTCCGATTTCGACGAAACCCTAATCCACACAGATCCTGCTAATCCTGTGCTATTTCTGCAGCGCGGCGATTACTTTGAGCTCGATCGCTATCGGCGTGGGCAATGCGGTGACTTCCACTGTTGTGCGGGTCGGATTTGGTTTGCCATCGCCGGCGAAATGTTCGGCGTAGAGTTTGTTGTAGATCGGGAAAGTCTTTCTTCATGTTGGTGAGGAACACCGTAACATCGACAATGTCATTCCAGCTCGCGCCGGCGTCTTCCAGCACGAGCCGAACATTTTCGAACACTGCGCGGCATTGCGTTTCGATGTCGTAGCTCACGATGTTACCGGCGGCATCGAGCGTCACGCCGGGAATTTCTTTGCTGCCGCGCACGCGCGGTCCGATTCCGGAAAGAAAGAGAAAATTGCCCACGCGCTTGGCGTGCGGAAACGCGCCCACCGGTTCAGGCGCACGCGAGCTCTCGAAGGATTTGCTCATGTTTAATAAACTCTAACCGCGGATTACGCAGATGACGCAGGTGCAGAAGGGTTCGGGGTTCAGAACATCAGTATCAATATGTGCTTATCCGTGGCCAGATTTTTTCCACCATCGCCAAAGCAAAACCGCAAACATTAGATTAATCAGCAGGCCAAGAAGGCCGATCTCGGGCCCGAACATTGCCGTATTAGTGATGCCGAGCGCGCCGACTCTGGTCCCAAAGCCGAAAAACACATATGCCATCCCGTTCCATAAACCGTGGCTCACGCTCGCGACGATTATCGATCCGGAGATCGCGCGTAAAAGTCCCCAGACTGCTCCCATCGTCGCGGCGTTGATCAGGAAGATTGGAATCTGTGACACCGGTGGCTTGAAGTCGGCGTCGAGCGTCACGGCCGAGATGTGCCAGAGCGCAAATGCGATACTGGACCAAATGAGCACGCGCGTTTGGGTCATTCCCGCGCGTCGTAGGGAGCCCCAAAGCCAGCCGCGGAAAAAGCCTTCCTCGGTAATTATGACAACCAGGAATGTCGAGATCGTCATGATCGCGAGATTCAAAGCCGCTTTGTTCCAGTTGGTCTTCGAGAGATTGATGGCGCCGGCGAATGCTGCAATCAACGCAACCGCGCCGATCACAATCACCGGGTACAGGATCGCGAGCCCGTAGTCGCTCCAGAGTCCCCATTTAAATCCCATGCTCGCCCGCGACAGACGATCGAGATACCAAAACAGCAACATCAGCGGCAGTAGTGCGAACGCGCTGAACATGGAGAGCCCAGTCGCATCCATCGTTGTCGTCGCTGCGATCGCCGCGAGAACTCCGATTATCGGCAACGTTAAAGCTGAGGCGCCTATTGCTGGCTGCGATGTCTTAGGCGTTTGATCCATGTAGCGTGTCTGCTCTCAATGAGATGCTTGTACACGACGTATTGGATTCAGGCGGGCGCGAGGGCCTTCGAACGATTTACTTATCAATAGATTTTTAACCGCGGATTACGCGGATGAATACGGATTTTTCGAATATGAGGACAGACGGAAGATCTCAGACTCTCAACAATCAACTCTCAGCTATCAACTTGTTCTATCCTCCTGCGATTGCGCCCATGATGAAAAATGGCTCCGCGCCTTTTGCGATCGCATCGGGTAGGGGAGAATCAGGCGACTCGTGGGACATATCTTCGCCGCAGGCGAAGAACCTTACCAACGAGCGACGCTTGTGCGTATCGTGGTCGCGAATTGTACCGCGCAACATCGGATATTTGGCCTCGAGCGCGTCGAGAACTGACTGCACAGTTGCAGAACCGTTAACATCGACGTGCACCTCGTCGCCAACGCGCGCCAGGGTGCGTAGGTGATGTGGAAGAACGACGCGAATCATTGGAAGAACAAAATCCCAAATCCCAAAACCCAGCCTCCAAACAAAGATTCAAATCCCAATGGCAAAAATCCAAAAGAGAGATCTTCCCGCGTGACTTTGGAATTTGGAGTTTGATTGTTCGGATTTCCTTGGGATTTGGTCATTGGGATTTGGGGTTTCTGCTTTCTGCTACGCCAGCGTTTGCGCTTCGACGGACAAGACCGCCGGAAGATCGCGCACAATCGCGTTCCAATTATCGCCCGCGTCGTTTGATCCATAAACCTGTCCGCCCGTAGTTCCGAAATAAATCCCGCACGAATCGAGTGAGTCGACCGTCATTGCGTCGCGCAACACGTTCACGTAGCAATCGCGCTGCGGCAGACCTTTGGTGAGTTCTTCCCACTCGTTGCCGCCGCTCCGACTCCGGTAAACGCGCAGTTTGCCGTCGGGCGGATAATGCAGCGAGTCGCTCTTGATCGGCACGACGTAAATCGTGTCCGGCTCGTGCGCATGAATATCGATCGGGAACCCGAAATCGCTCGGCAAATTCCCGCTCACTTCACGCCAGGAATCGCCCGCGTCGTCGCTTCGCATCACATCCCAGTGTTTTTGCATGAACAGCGTATTCGGCCGCTTCGGATGCATCGCGATATGATGAACGCAATGACCGATCTCGGCTTTGGGATCGGGAATGTATTGAGAATGCAAACCTTGATTGATCGGCTTCCAACTCTTGCCACCGTCGTCGGTCCGGAACGCGCCCGCAGCAGAGATAGCGATGAACATTCGCTTCGAGTCTTTTGGATCGAGAAGAATCGAGTGCAGACACATCCCGCCTGCACCCGGGTGCCATTCCGGTCCGGTGCCATGCCCGCGCAATCCGGCCAGTTCCTGCCACGTCACGCCGGCGTCTTTCGATTCGAAGAGCGCGGCGTCTTCCACACCCGCATAAACGTGGTTCGGATCGGCCAGCGACGGCTCGAGATGCCAGACCCGTTTGAACTCCCACGGATGCTGCGTGCCATCGTACCACATGTGGGTCGTGAGTGGTTTGCCGGTTTTCGGCGAAATGTCGTAAACGAATTTGTTGCTCTCGCCTTTGGGCATGCCGTCGGGTGTCGTCGCCGGCTCGCCGGGCGCCAACCCCGGTTGAAACCAGGTTTTTCCGCCATCGTCGGAGCGCTGAATGATCTGTCCGAACCAGGCGCTGGTCTGCGATGCGTAAAGTCGGTTCGGATCAACCGGCGACCCTTTGACGTGATAAATTTCCCAGCCCGCAAAATGCGGCCCGTCCACTTTCCAGTCTTTTCGTTTCTCATCCGACGTAAGGACGAACGCGCCCTTCCGTGTGCCAACCAGTAATCGTACTCCGCTCATTGTTTAGAATCTTCCTCTTCCGCTTCCTCTCAGTCTTAATCCAATGCCATTAATGTCGATGCCCATTGCCATTAACGGCGACAGCGCCAAAACGTTTCGTCGATCGCGCCCGCGCTTTCAACGTTTCCGTTTCGCGATTGCGCGGCGCTGCATTCGTTACTAGCGAACTGAGCAGGTGGTGCGCGGCGTGAGTTACCTCCTCCACCGCCCGGTTAAATGCGTCTTCGTTGGCCTGTGAAGGCTTCGTGAAGCCGCACAGTTTTCGAACGAATTGCAGCGACGAAGCGCGAATCTCGTCATTCGTCGCCGGCGGCGCGAAATTATGCAGGGTCTTGATGTTTCGGCACATGCCCGACCATCAACAATCAACTCTCAATCATCAACTACTTAAAACTTATTTTGCGATGCAGACGTTCTTCGCCTCCGTGAAGAACCGCAATGCTTCTTCGCCGCCTTCGCGGCCGACGCCGCTCGCTTTCATGCCGCCGAATGGGACGCGCAGGTCGCGCACGAGCCAGCAGTTCACCCAAACTGTGCCGGTATGGATTTGTTCGGCCACGCGATGGGCGCGGTTCAGGTTTTGTGTCCAGACGCTCGAGGCTAGGCCGTACTCGGTGTCGTTAGCGTACCCGATCACTTCTTCTTCCTTGTCGAACGGCGTAATCGTGATGACCGGACCGAAGATCTCTTCGCGGTTAACACGACATGACACCGGCAAATCTGTGATCACCGTCGGCTGGAAGAAGTAACCCGACTGACAGCGGTCGTTAGGCGGTTTCGGCGCCGAACCGCCGAGCGCGATCTTGCCGCCTTCCTTCTGCGCAAGATCGACATAGAACTTCACTTTATCGAGCTGCGCCTTGCTCACGATCGCGCCTTGATCGGTTCTGTCGTCGAGAGGATCGCCGAGGCGCAACTGCGACGCTTTCTCGACGAAGCGCTTAACAAAACCCTGATACGCCGAGCGTTCAACGAATACGCGCGAACCGCACAGGCAAACCTGGCCCTGGTTCGCGAACGATGAGCGGACACTGCCGGTGATTGCTGCGTCGAGATCGGCATCGGCGAAAATAATGTTTGGATTCTTTCCGCCCAGCTCGAGCGAAATTTTCTTGAACAACGGAGCACATGCTTCGGCGACTTTGCGGCCGGTTACCGTGCCGCCCGTGAATGAGATGGTGTTGATCTTCGGATGCGCTGTAATCGCAGTGCCGACATTCGGCCCGGTGCCGTGCACGACGTTGAGCACGCCGTTCGGCAATCCGGCTTCGCGGGCAATCTCACACAACAGATACGCCGTCATCGGCGTCAGCTCGCTTGGCTTGGCGATGGCAGTGTTGCCGACCGCAATCGCAGGCGCGATTTTCCAGCTCAACAAATAGAGAGGAAGATTCCACGGGGAAATCAATCCGGCGATGCCGCGCGGCTGGCGGAGCGTGTAGTTGAACGCGACGCCGTCGGTGATGTGCGCTTCCGACTCGGTGTGTAGGATCGCTGTTGCGAAGAATCGGAAGTTCGCGACGGCGCGGGGGATATCGAGCCCGCGCGCGAGCGAGAGCGGCTTGCCGGTGTCGATCGACTCCGCCCGGGCGAATTTCTCCAGATCGCGCTCGATTAGATCGGCGATGCGCAAAAGAATTCGCGACCGATCTTGCGCGGGCGTGCGCGACCAATCCACGAACGCTCTCTCCGCGGCGGCCACGGCAAGATCGACATCACGCGAGTCGCTATCCGCGACCTGCGAGTAAGGGTTTCCCGTCGCGGGCTCGATGTTGTCGAGATAACGTCCGCCAATTGGCGCAACAAATTCGCCATCGATGAAGTTTTTGATCTGGAGTGGCTCAATGTGCATCGCGTGTTAAGGCTCAATAAAGGTTGTAGAGGCGCTTGTGCCAAGCGCCTGTTTATTAGATTTGGTGCTTGGCACAAGCACCGCTACAACGCTTCGAGTCTTTCGATCTCGCCTTGCCACGGCCAATCATCGAGATCTCGGACCAACCCAGCTCGCATCGGATTCTGGCGAACGTAATCCCATTTTTGGGCGTAGCTCTCGCTATGGCGTATCAAATGATCAAAGAATCCTTTCTGCCAATGTGGGCGAGTCGCGGGTATAGCGGTTGATAAGTTCCGTTTCAAAACACGAACCCATTGCACAAGGGAAAAGTCGATCGTGCCGCTTACGAAGAGATGAACATGATCCGGCATGATGACGTACCGGCCGACCGCAATTCCACGTGGCAAACCCGCTTTGCTAAAAGCGACGAATTTCTTATGCACCCGATCATTGGCCAACAATTTTCGCCGATGACATGTATTGAAGGTGATGAAGTACAGCGAAGGATCGTATTTTTGAAAAACAAGCTCGAGCCGTGGGGGGCGATTGGGCATTCAAGGAATATGTGGTTGTAGAGGCGCTCGCCGCGGCGAGCGCCTGTTTATTAGATTCGGTGCTTGGCACAAGCACCGCTTCAACTTCCCCGGATCTATTATATACTTAGTTAGAGAGATGAAGCACCTTCAACTCATTGGCTTGATCATTTGTGCTGCGTTCGTCGCCAGCTGCGAAACGATCGAGAAAACTGGTACCGGCAACCAGGAAGCGAAACGCCTGGTGGCTGTGCAACAGGAGGCCCGGCAGGCCGCGCGGGCGGATGAAGGGCAGCAAAATCTCTGGAGCGTGCAGGCAGATCGCTTGAACAGAGACAGCAACCCCGCGATTCGGTACTAAAAGCCGGAATGCGATTTACCACCGGGCGCCGAAGTTGTAGAGGCGTTCGCCGCGGCGAACGCCGTCCTCAACGATTAGACTAGATATCCTTCTCCAAAAGGTAAAGGTAGAGGATCGCCATCGCATCCGTTTTTGAATCCGACGTATTGTCATACTCCGCCGTAACTTGGTAGCGGTGGTCGCGCAAAATCGGGATTCCCTCGATGGACTTAAACTCATCGACGTGAGCGACACCGACGCGATCCGGCCAATCTTGCGAATTCAACCGAAAAATCGTCGTACCCGTCGTCAGATCACGCAATTCCATCCCTCGTGCAAAAGGGTGGACGTGGATGGTCGCATAATGAATCGTCGTGTCGAAGGGGAGATTCAGTTGTGGCGTAATTTCCGTGGTGTAGATGTGGCGCCCTGGAGGGACGATCCAATGGTTCATCAGGCCTTCGCCAGGCTTCCCCGCGGTGGATCCCACTGGCAGGTTCACTTTCGAGAATTCTGCGCATCCTGCGCCCACGTGCTGTGTCCCTGTATTCGCCATACACGCAGGCCCCATGTCCGCAGATTCGCCGTGCGGCTGAAGAACGTATAGTGCGCGGCGGAAAAGCGCCTTTGTCGGTGCGCCCGGCTGATCGGCCGCGATCGTGTGCACTTTCGTCCGCATGCGAACGTTCACGACTTGATTTCTCGCTTTCAGATTCAAAGACATCGTCACATAATCCAGAGGCGCGTCGGCAGGAATCGGGACACCGAAGCCTTGTGGAAGTTCAATCGAGAGCCGGCCCGGCACGAGCGTGAAGAGGCGCCAGTCGAGGTGCGTTTTGCCGCCAAACTGCTGATTGTACTGACGAGGAGTGCCGCTGTGCTCAGCGAAGGTGAGGTTGGAATGACAGAAAAACTCCTGAGAGATCGGTTTCTGCTCGGTCGCATCGACGACCTGCGTTTCCAAACCGGTAACCCACTGCACCCGAGATTTCTCCGCCGTCGTGAGATGGATTCCACTCTGAACCGACATTGGCCCTTCCATGGAGCGATAGATCTTATCCAGCCGGTACGGATCGGACACCAGCGTCAGCACCGCTTTCTCCACGGGATCAGGCCGCGTCAGCGAATAAACCGCGGGCCCTATGAGAGCGCCCGCGATGGCGAGAAGTAGGAAACGCCGGTTCACGTGCTTTATTTTGGGAGCAGAGCGTGTGCCCTGCTCTATAGGCATGGCGACTGATCGAGCTCGCCAGGGGAATGGTGTCGCAATCACAGCGTAATTTTTGCGAACGGTCAAGAAAGAGTGGCGAGCTCACGCGAGCATCTGAAATTTGCAACCGGTTGCAAGGGTAGCCTAACGAGAACAAGATCAACCGCGGCTGTCGAGAGCGCGAGCCAAAAGCAGGAGCGAGCGGCCGGCTCATACAAGATTGTGACCTCGGAGCTTTTCGCCCAGAAAATGTCAAAATGTTCTTGACATTTTTGGATTGAATCGGGCTAAATCTATTCGCTGCTTAACTCTAATCTGCACCCATTAATCTATGAAAATTCTTCGTTGGTTCATTCGTTCAAATTTTGTTCGGTCACATCTTCCCATCGCGACCGCGGGCACGCTCGTCACTGCGGCGGTAGCAATGGCCTTTGTCGCGGCGAAGACATCCGGCCCAACGGCCATCGCCGCGGGACCCCATCACGCCATGTCGCCGTTGCTGATTGTCGGGCCACAAGCGGTCCCAGCCGGCGTCGTACCCCAAGTCGGACCCCAATATGGTCTGTTTGAATGCCAGGTCGGAATAGACCCTTTGGGGAGAGTCTGCTACGACCCGTACCAAATGCGACACGCCTATCAGGTCTTCTCATTGATCAACGCCGGGTTCGACGGCACTGGGCATACGATTGTCATTATCGACGCCTTTCAGAATCCGAATTTGGATAGCCAGGTGGCGTTCTTCGACGCCTTTTATGGCCTTCCCCCGATAAAGCTGAGCAAAATCGCGCCTGACGGGCTCACGCCGTTCATTACAGGCGACCCCAACATGACGGGTTGGGCCGAGGAGATCAGCCTCGACGTTGAATGGGCGCACGCCATCGCCCCCGGTGCCAAAATCATCCTGGTGCTGGCGAAATCGAATCAGGATGCCGATATACAGAGCGCGCTCAACTACGCGGTCGAGCATAACCTCGGCGATATCATCTCCATGAGCTTCGGCGAGAACGAGAGCTGTGTCGATCCGGCCATCCTATCTGCGGAACATGACTCGTTTGCGGCGGCAACGCAAAATGGCACCACGCTGTTCGCCTCCGCCGCCGACAACGGTGCGGCGCAGTTAACCTGCGACGGCACGTCGTGGGTAAAAGCGGTCTCCTCACCGGCCAGTGACCCGCTGGTCACCGGTGTGGGCGGCACCGAGCTGCATGCCGCGGGTTATTGCTTTCCGGTGCTTGGTTGCAATCCCAGCACGAATCCGTCGCCGGGAACGTATGAGGGCGAGATCGTCTGGAACGAAGGACCACCCTATGGCGACTTCCAGAGCTTACTCGGTTCCAGCGTCTCGACCGGCGGTGGATTCAGCGTCCTGTTCGCGCAACCGCCATACCAGGCGGGCACTAGTGTGCTGAACCAGCGAGGCGTGCCCGACGTCGGGTACAATGCGGCCATCTTCCACGGCGTACTGACATACCTGGATATTCCCGGCGTACCGACCGGCTTCTATCTCTTCGGTGGCACCAGCTGCGGTTCCCCGCAGTGGGCCGCCATCACCGCGATAGCGGACCAGAAGGCAGGCCATCGGCTGGGATTCCTCAATAATGCAATCTACCATATTGGCAGAACGACCAGCGCGTATTCGGTTTCGTTCCATGATATCACCAGCGGCACGAACTCGGTGGTCGAGTTCGATTCCCTCGGCAACCCGGTAACTGTTATCGGATTCGATGCCGGCATCGGCTGGGACGCGACGACAGGCACTGGATCACCGATCGACACGGGCCTGGTGGGTTACCTCATCAGGACCGTGTCGCCGAGTGACGGACAGTCTGCGATCGCGGCGATGAAGCTGCCTCCGAAGCCGATTGTTCCGGGCCACGTGGAACCACACTAAGATCGGTGTTTGCCTGACGACTGGGCTCTGTTTTGCTGGTCGCTTGCAAACGAGGCGGGTGGTCCATGTACAAGACGCACTGGTCACACCGAGCAGGCCAACTCCACTTTTTTCTCGCTGGCGCCGCAACGTTATTCGGGCGGAATATCTCATTAGCCACGGAGAAAAAAGCATCCGTCAGGCATTTGGACAACCGTAACTTGTTGTTTTCTAACTTCCGCAGGCACTTGCAAAAGCAGGGAACTTCGACAGATCGAAATTAACGACTGCAATGAAATGACCATAATCATTTGTGAAAAGAGATATACAAGCGCCAAGTTAATCGAAATATGTAATATCCAGTAAACGCGGTAATTACAAAAAGTCTTGCTATTCTACGCCCGATTTGCTACCCCTTATGCCGAATTCCGAAATATTTTAACCTTGAATCTCCGATTTATAAACTGAACCGTCCTATGAAACGAATCGCAAGCAGCTTGCCAGGCATCGCGGGATTACTGGTTTTGGCCGTGCTTCCCGCACAGGCAATGACCGTCCAGGAAATCGGTGTAAATCCCAATGAAATCGTCACTATTTCGGTCACTAACTTTTATACGGGAGGCGTCTATGCGGGAATAAACAAACTCCTTGTTGATCAAGTACCAGTTGACGGTTTCTGTATCGACCCCTTTCACTTCAGTCTCAGTTCATCCCCGGGATATCGGTTTGTCCCTCTTGCGGTTGCACCAAAGCCTCCCGGCACAATGGGACCTGTTAAGGCGGGCGAAATCGGCAAGCTGTGGGCGATGGACTACTCCCCAAGCATGACTGCCTCAGGAGCAGCAGGGTTGCAGATTGCCATATGGGAGATCGTAGGCGGCGTTGATTTTTCCATCTCGGGAAATGATTATGGCGCTGGCGGTCTCCGACAGAATCTCGCCAGCTACAGTGGCAGTCCTGCAAACCTTATTGCGCTGTCAGGACCTGGCCAAGATTATGTCATCCAAGGGTCGCGCACGGTTTCTGACGGCGGAACAACAGTAACGTTACTCGCTCTGGCCTTGGTGGCCTTAGCGGCTGCCAGAGTCGTAACGAGCAGACGCCAGGTGCTTTCTTAGGAGGCGTTGATCGGTCAAAAGGCCGGCATCAGCTAATCCGGTACGCAATCCAGCCGTTAAACTGTTGGTTTTGGGGTATTCTTATCATGCGTACTTGAACAGCCGCCGCCTAATGTGCCGATACCTGACGTGACACCCAGGCCGATGGCGACGCCAACGGTCCCAAGTCAGCAACAACTTTTCCAGCCCGTTATATTGTTACCTTCATTGTTATTTTAGCGATCGGTGAGGGAGGGAGACACAGTCTCTGACAGCTCGACCGCTGAAAATCAACAACTTATAAACCCCGTCCGTTTGCGTTGTGTAACAGGGATGTGTCGCAATCACAACGTAATTCTTGCGAACGGTCAAGAAAGAATGGCGAACTCACGCGAGCATCTGAAATTTGCAACCGGTTGCAACGGTAGCCTAACGAGAACAAGATCAACCGCAGCTGCCGAGAGCGCGAGCCAAAAGCAGGAGCGAGCGGCCGACCCATACAAGATTGTGACCTCGGAGCCTACATGGTCTGGTACCTTTTTGTCATATTAGGCTGATTTTCAAAGTTTTTTTATAGCTTTCTTTAATTTTTTAAGAAGAATGCATCCACGAACGGCCAGTTTTCCGAATCCAAGCTAACAACTGGAAAAGTTAGTGCCAAAACATTTTCGTTCTTTGGGAATAGATTGCGAGCCGCGCAACCTCGCATCGCAATCTCCAAAGCACGATAAAACAAACTAGACAAAGCCTCTGTGAAAAAAAATTCCTCTTCTAAATCCGGTTTCATTAACTTACGCAATTTAGTTGCTGTTCTGTTATGTACAGCAGGCATCCCACTGGCGATACTTAGTTTCGGTGCGACGCCAACGACGAAAAATGTAACGGTAAACAAAGCGACGGCCGTAAAAGCGAAGGCCGCTGATCCTGCTGCGGCACCCGCGGCGCCATCCCCCGGAAGCGGAACTCTCAGTGTGAGCAATCCCAGCGTGTCATTCACAGATCCGGTGGGACCTGTGCCTAATGCCACGGGCGAGGGTGTCACTTCAGGCGGCCCTACCTGCGCAATGAATGGTGTTGATTGCAGCAATTATGTGCTCACGCTCGACCCATCTATCTTCAGCGCAGCGACGGGTTATAACCCGGCCAACGCCTACGTCGTCATTCAGCTTTCGTGGTCGCCTACGGCGTACCAGTACGGCTCCTTTGTCGAAGACAAGAATGGCAACGTCATCGCCTCAAATACTACTGGGGCTGATCCAGAAACCATCTCCATACCCGTTACTACGACGCCAAACCTCCAAGCAAACGGACCCTATACCATTGTCACAACTCTCGAGATTGGCACGCCCGGTACGGGCTACACCGCAACGGTCAGTTTGAAACAATTGACGAGCACCGTAACCCAATGTAACGGTTGCATCCCGCCGCGCTACCAGATGTATGCCGGTCCGGACAATCAGTCTGGGGAACCTTCAATCGGCGTGGACTGGAACCCGAATGTGGCCGCCTACCAGCAGGTCGCTGCCGGCAACGCTTCGCACGGCCCCACTGCACTCGATACAGGCGGCGTCGCGTTTTTTACTGCAAACTTGAATCAGTATCGGGTCGCCTTTGATGATTGCTCCTCTCCGGCGATCAATACTTGGACGGCCACAACTTTCCCCACTGAAGGCGTAACGACGTTGGACCCGATCGGTCTCACGGATCACTTTGCCAACGTCCCGCTTGGTACTTCCTACCCACCGCCCAAAACCCCGGGCCGCACCTGGCAGACACAGCTCTCGGGCGTCAGTAGCATATCGGCTTTCACGGACAATGACGGACAAAGTTATACGCCAACAGAAGGAGGAGGACCACCGACAGGGCCCGACCATGAGACGGACGGCGCCGGCCCCTATAATCCAAATTCGACACCTCCGCCACCGCCCCCTACCGTCTATGCCAACGCTTTCTACTATTGCTCGCAGAATATCGTAGGCGACGCAGAATGTTCCCGAAGCGACGACGGCGGCGTTACTTTCGGGCCGGGCGTTCCGATCTTTCAAAATCTAACCCAGTGCACCGGCGGGATTCACGGACACGTGAAAGTAGCGAGCGACGGTACCGTCTACGTACCGAACTTCTCGTGCTCGCTTCCAGGGGCTGCTCAGGGTGTCGCGATGTCGACCGACAACGGACTTACCTGGAAAGAAAACAACGTGCCCGGGAGTGGATTGGACGGGTCGGCTTCGGTTGACCCATCGGTGGCAGTCGCTCAAAACGCTGTTGGCAGGCCTAGCGGTCAGACCACTCCCACGATTTACTTCGGCTACATGGACACCGATAACACTCCGAAAATCGCGGTGTCGCACGATCGCGGGGCAACTTGGAGCACGCCCCAGGCTGTGGGAGCGTCATTAGGTGTCGTCAACTCCACCTTCCCAGCGGTCGTGGCTGGAGACGATAACCGGGCAGCCTTCGGGTTCCTCGGATCTACCACATCCGGAGATGCGAATTCTGACAACGCGCTCTGCTCGACTTGGGCCGGCGTGTGGCATCTCTACATTGCCACCACCTACGACGGCGGTAATTCCTGGGTCACAATCGACGCGACTCCTAATAGTCCCGTCCAAGTAGGCCCCATTTGCCGCGGAGGCACTCTTTGCCCCGGCTACCGCAACCTTCTGGATTTTAACGGCTTTGACGTGGACAGCCAGGGCCGTGGTTACTTTGCGATCTCCGATGGCTGCATTAACTGCACGAATAGCGGACCTGGCGCACCTTGCGGGTCGAGTAACGCGTTGAGCGTGATATTTCGGCAGTCTGGTGGGCCAAGATTATTCTCAATGTTTGATCCGCCGGCGGTTGCAGCTCCGGCCAGCCCACAGGCACTTTCTGCCATAGAGCAGACCGGCGGCGTGCAGGTCTCGTGGCTACAGCCAGACAATGGTGGATCGCCCATCCTGAGCTACAATATTTACCGCGGCACCACCAGCGGCGGCGAGACCTTCCTCGCGAGCGTATCAAATAGTCCAACCAATACACAGACAAAATACTTTGATACCACGGCAACGGGCAGCTCGAATTATTTTTATCATGTCACGGCGGTAAGCGCGGGAGGCGAGTCAGGATTTTGCGAGGAGCTGAGCGCCACTAGTGTCCAATCAGGCGGGACCACCTGTACTGCCCCATATGTTGAGATAGACGGGGCAGGGACCGGAACCACCGATCCTTCGATGGGAACAATGACCATCGAGAGCGTCAACGCAGGCGAGCCCTTTACGAGCTGTGCCGACCAATCGCTTACCTTGACCATGCAAACGCAAACCATGGATCCGACCGGGACCGGAAAGGCGGTTCCGTTCCCGAACGGCGAGTGGCGTATTCGTTTCCACATCACTGATGACTCAGGGAACCCCGAGGTCGTTTTCGTCTCAATGGACACGCAAGGTCCGGGAACGACTTCGGCAAACCCAGAGTTTGTTTGGGGAAGAGAGGATCCCAGCGCGACCGGGGGTACCTTCGATAGTGCCGTATGCACTGCCAGCACCGTATCGACCTGCCCAACGATTGTAGGCAGCGTCACGCCACAGGGGCTCATTACGATCAAGTTGAGTGATACTGCGCTCAGCTTCCCCGCTCCAACTGGCGCAACAGGCAATGCTTTCACCTGGACGCCTAAGAAGGGCGCCGTACTCGCCTCGATGGACGGGACGACACTTCTTCTAGTGGGTGGGGGCGGCACCGGCCTCTTGGAAACCATCCAGAGCGATGGTCCGGTAGGGAGTGGCAGTTACACGATGCAAGGCAATCTTTCCTGTGCAGCTGCGCCACCCACTGCCGTTCTGTCGGCTAATCCGTTAAGTGGTAACGCGCCGTTGGCGGTCAGCTTCGACGGCTCCGGCTCTACCGTGGCGCCGATCCTAGCTGCATGCGACTCAATCGCCTCCTATACTTTGAACTTCGGCGACGGCAGTCCACCGGTCACTCAATCTACTTCCAAGTTCTCGCATACCTACCGCACACCGGGCAGCTACCCTGCGGTGATGACAGTCACCGATACGATAGGCCAGACAAGCAATAACCTGGCCCAGCAAGTCATCACGGTGAAGTCAACAGGTTCACCGCAGTTGAACCGCGTCGGGTCCAGGATGACTCACGGCACTGCGGGTACGTTCGACATTAATTTGATAGGGACCCGCGGAGTTGAGTGCCGGACCAGCGCCACACTCGGCGCGGGCAATTACACACTGGTCTTTACCTTCCAGAATAAGCTGGTAGGCGTCGAACAAGCAGTTGTGACGAATGGCACTGCCACAGTGAGCAGCAGCGCGATTGGGCCCAACCCCACCCAATACACCGTGCAGCTCACCGGAGTAGCCAATGCACAGTATCTCCAGGTCACCTTGCTTAATGCGAACGACGGACACAAGATCGGCAACGTTTCCGCGACCATGGGTGTGCTGATTGGCAATGTAGGCGGCGCTGGAACTGTGACTGGCGGGGATGTGGCTGCGGTTCAAAGACAGGTAGGCCACTCTGTCACTTCATCGAATTTCCGCGACGATGTGAATGCAGATGGAGCCGTGAGTAACGCAGACGTGACCATAACCAAAGCCCACGTGGGAACAAAGCTGCATTAAGCAAAATACTCAATGGAACCTCCACGGTAGCGCTGCTACCTTCGATATTGACTTACCGCAAAACCGACCGACACCCTGGCGTTTAATGTCACAGTGGCGGCGCAGTCCTTCTTGGGTTGTGGACTGTGCAGCGCAAGAACGGACGGAGCGAAGACTCTGCCAGTGAGCAGTAGGTTAAGTGCACATGAAACTTTCCATTTCTTTGCTCTGTTCTCTGTTGCTAATGGTCGCTGGATGCAAGAAGGCCGCGACGACTGAACGCTCGTCGGCCCCTCAAGCAGCGGCTTCACCCGCGAAGCCGCAATCCGGTGAGGCCTACTTCGATGTCTGCGGTCTGATTAAGAAAGAGGAGATCGAAGCGGTGCAGGGATCACCCATCACGAACACGAAAAGCAGTGGACGTTCGGATGGAACCTTTCGCGTCTCGCAGTGCTTCTATTCGGCTAGGGAATTCAGCAAGTCCGTCAACCTGACAGTCACGCAGAGCGATCTCAACGCCGCGGCCAAACGCAGTCCGAGGGATTTCTGGAAGGGGATCTTTGGCCGCTACAAGGCCGAGGCCAAAGAGAGCGAAGCCGATAAGGAAAAACGGGAGAGCCTCCGCGGCCAGGCGCGGACCAATGGCGAAGAAAAAGAGTCCACGCCGCCGAGGAAAGTGAACGGCGTCGGCGACGATGCCTATTGGGCTGGAAACCCTGTGACCGGCGGGCTCTACGTCCTAAAGAGGGATACCTTCATCCGCATCAGCGTCGGCGGGGCGGACAACCAACAGACGAAAATCGACAAGGCGAAGAAGCTGGCCGAGAAAGCCCTTCAACGGTTGTAATGCGCAGCGCCTTTGCCGGATCTACGGACAAGTTTCCGTCGATTTCGAGTCATCCAAAATTGTTCCCGGGCGCGACTGGTCGCGGGAGGAACGATAATCGGTTTCTTTGTGCGCTAAGCTCATCTCATAAAATGAGCTTAGGTCGCGGGAGTCTTTTCGGAGAAACCTGTCGATTGAGATCAATCAACCCTAGCTTCATTGCAAATGCCCGGTCGATGGATCGGACGCTCATGCCTGATCCCAGTGCAAAGGGTGGAAATGGAAATCCGAAATCGCTCAACCGATACCAAACGGGGTCATCTTTCAGCGCGATCATCTTACCGCCGTAAAGCCGTCCTCCCGCATCACTCCAGCGCCGGATCCAATCACGTGGAATCTTACGGGAGAAAGCGCGGTAGAGCTCTTGAGCTGGCGCTGCGTTGAGCGTGCGCTGGCCCTGGTTGTATTGTCGCCAGTGGCAACGCAGCGAGGAATTCAATTCGAGAACGCCATTCAGCCAATCTTCGTCGCAGGCTAAGTCCCAAAAACCTTTCGCGCGCAGCTCCATCATTAAGTCACATCTTGCCGAGGCACGGTCTGTTTTTCCGGCCACGAACTTCTCGACAGACTTTTCAACTGAGACTGCGACTTCGTTCGATGCGCCTTGTTCCACGGTGTTTGTAATGCCTAACGAGTTCTTTATCGGCACACCGCGCGGGCCATCGGCTCACTCTTCCTTAATGATTGAGTCAGGTAGGGAATATTTCTCGCCATCGTTTTCCAACGTGAAGATGATGTCTCTGCCGTCTCGACCAACCATTTTCAGACGAGTGCCAGCGGGCAATTTGATTTCCCCATGTTGAAGCGATGAAACGGTGGTTGATACAGTGAGGATTACGAACTTAGAGAGCGGTGTGGTCGGCGCCGGCGCAGCCCTTGGGGCGAGGTCCGTGTAATCACTGCGTCGCTCCGCCTCAATCCTGAACGAACCGTGCTGCTCCATGATGTGTCCGTCTCGTGTGCGGAACCGAATGTAGTCGCTGCCTCTGCCGAGAATCTCCACGTCCGAATATGGAATCAGACCATATCCACCAGGCCCAGGCATCCAAACTGTGACTGCTGTGTTGGCGCGTTCGACCCCCTGCTGCGCCAACTGCTCTCGCTGGCATTCGTTGTAAACGGCCATGGTGATAGCCAAACCGACAGCAGACAGGACAGCAGCAAGAATTTTTCTCTTCGGCTTTGGCTGTTGACTCGATGGTGGAGAAGTGTCGTCCATGTGAAATGTTGCGCGCGGTTTACGGGTTCCAGCCTACGCATAAGAAAAGACGGTTAAAAAGCGTTCGTAGCGTAATAAGTTGCCGTTCGCAGAAAGCTTTGGTGACTGTGATGCGTCCTTCGTCGTCGATGGAGACAGCGTCTCCTTGCGTGGCGAGGCAGCGTAAAAACTTCTCATCGCGTGACTCGGCAACATGTCCGTAAGCATGAATGATACAATCGCGAACCTTCTGCAGCGTCCGAAGCTGCTGCCACTCAGGAAAGTCCTGCGCGCGGATGCCTGCGAGCCTGGTAAGAAATATCAGCGCTTGGTCGATAGCACCGCCGCGCAGATCTGTAACCGCGATCTCTGGAAGCTTGAGGTCACGCTGAATACGCGAGCAGAAGTCGCGAAGCTGAGTCTCGAAGACAATGTGAACCAGCACAACAAAGGAGTAGCGCATCGCAGGTTTGAGGTCGCGCTCGTAAAGGTCATCGAGATAGTTCAGTTCATTCCAGTCGTCCGCGTCGGCGGGACGCTGCAATTCAAGCGTATGACGCTCGATCCGATGAACCTCCTCGAACTGAGCCTCCACGAGATCCAGATACTTCTCTAAGCCACCGATGGCACGAAGGATGTCGACGGGTCGAAGATCAATGTGAAGTTCCACGGCGAATTTTGTGCCCGAGCCGCGGCGGGAGTCGATCAAAACCCGCGCCCTTCCTTCCCCTATCCGACGGCCATTAAACGGCCTCTCGTGGCGCTTTCCACGCTGAGGAAATCGTCCCCCACGGCGCGATCATTGTGACTTTAATTGTGACTTTTGGCCATTTTCTCGCCTATCCCAAAGGGATCGGTGAGGGAGGGATTATCCAAAGGCTTTGCTTTGGCTCTGGAGTTAGAGCTCCGCTCGTAACCCTTGCGCGTGACGCGCCCCACCAGTCGAACGGCGTTCGAATCTCCGGCGCATGAAAGCGAATGATTTGGCGGAAGCGGGGGGTTTTGTTGCATTTGGATTATGGCGGTGAGGGAGGGATTCGAACCCTCGGTACCCTTTTGGGGTACGGCGCTTTAGCAAAGCGCTGCTTTCGACCACTCAGCCACCTCACCAAAAATCGGCTGCGAGAATATGGAGTCGTTGGATTGATCGTCAAACAACACGCGCTTCTGTAGCGGCGGTCTCCGACCGCCGAAATGATGCGACGATCTGAGATCGCCGCTACAATATTACAGAAATGATTAGCGAAGAAGAAGCGCGCGCGAAAATTGTCGAAGCGATTCAGCCGTTGCCGGCGAGAAAATTGCCGATCTCGCAGGCGCTCGATTGTTTCGCAGCCGAGGATTACGTCGCACGATTTCCGCTGCCGAACTTCGACAACTCGGCGATGGACGGCTACGCCGTGATGGCGAGCGATTGTTCGCCACGGCGAATCCGTCCATCGGCGGGCCGGTCTGGCGCGCGACTGCGCGTGGTCGGCGAGCAACCGGCCGGCATGGATCGACAACTTCGTGTTTCGGCAGGACAAGCGGTCCGCATTTTTACGGGTGCGCCGATGCCTGCCGGCGCGGACGCAGTCGTGATGCAGGAAGACGTGGCGCGCGAGGGTGATGTGATCGTCGTGAATGAAGATGTCGATTCTGGCGAGTTTGTGCGGAAGCGCGGGTGCGATTTGAGCGAAGGCCAGAAGATTCTGACGGCGGGCGAACGCATTCGCGCTGCAACTCTCGGGCTACTCGCATCACAAGGTTTCAGTGAAGTCGCGGTCGGCGGTGAAGTCGACGCAGCGATCATCTCAACCGGCGACGAGTTGGCGGCGCCGGGAGAAGAACTTCGGCCCGGACAAATTTATGAAAGCAATGCAATGCTTTTGCAGGCGCTGCTGCGCCGCTGCGGTACAACTGTCGCATCGATGCAGCATTGCTGTGACGACGCCGATTCGTTAATCCAAGCTCTTATGCAAGCGTTTAAGCATCGAGTTCTGATCATCACCGGCGGCGTTTCGGTTGGCGAACATGATTTGGTTCAATCAGCGTTGCGCTCCCTCGGCGCGAAGATCGACATCTGGCGGGTCGCCATCAAACCGGGCAAACCGTTTCTCTTCGGTACGGCGGCCGGCTGCTCGGTTTTTGGATTACCCGGCAATCCTGTTTCGGCGTTCGTCACGTTCTTGCAATTTGTTCGTCCCACGATTTTGAAAATGATGGGCGCAAGCGACCTCGATCTTCCCAAAATGCCGGCAAAATTGCTTGTCGATCTAGCAAACGAAGGCGATCGACCGCATTATATCCGTGGAAAATTGGAGAACGGCACTTTTGCGCCGATTGGGCGCCAGGAGTCGCATGCTCTTTTCGGTCTGAGCCAATCCAATGCGTTGCTTCGTCTCGCCGTCGGCGAATCGGGCGAGCGCGGCGCGATTGTCGATGTTCAGGTTTGGGATTAGCGAATTTCTTCCGGTGAAGCTGGTTTGACAGGGCGTGGCGACATTCTAGCTTAACCGCGTTGAACACGGGAGCCGCCACCGCATTTGCACGAAGTTCGGCCGATCAAATTCGTGCCGACGCGGAACGCCTTTCCCACATTGTTATGGAGATGCAGCGCTGTTTCGTGCTGCATCTTTGTAAAGAACTCGCACCAGGCAACGTTTCTTTTCCACAATTTTTCCTGCTCGCTTATCTCGATCAGAGAGAGGTCCTGACCATGTCCGCGATTGCGCAAAAAATGGGACACACGACTGCGGCGGCAAGCGGTTTGGTGGCGCGGCTGGAGAATCTCGGCTACGTGGTCCGGTCGATAGCGCGGGAGGACCGGCGCAAAGTGATGGTCTGCATCACGCCAAAAGGCTCGACACTGGTCAGGCGGATACGGCAGGAAATGGTAGGCAATCTGATGAAGATCATGGAATACCTTTCACCGGAAGAACAAAAAGCGTGGCTCCACATCTACAGCAAAATATACGATTATTGCCAATTGAAGGATTGTCGATCCTTTGGCAAAAGTGCTAAAAGATGAATGAGGATTGATTGAATCCGCGCCTTAGCCTTCGCGCATCCAATTTTAGACGCCTTAACCTCGAATGCGAAGAAGTCTTCTCGGATTTGCTTTAACTACATCTCTGATCGGCCTCGTGGCCTGGGGACAAACTCCCAGTCCGACGGAAACGCCGACGCCGTCGCCATCACCGTCGGTGAGCCCGAGCGATGTGGGCACCGTCTCGGTGCCTTCTACGTTGGCGTCGCCCAGCGTTTCGCCCTCGCCTTCGGCAACGCCGATCGCCATCCGAGCCGCTGGCCTCGGCGAGAGCGATCTCGGCGTGTCGGAGGAAGGTGCACCCGTTTTCCGGATCGACCAGGCGGTGATTACCGCACTCGCTAGAAATCCGGCCGTCCTCGAGGCGCTCCAGGAAATCCGTCGGACCAAAGGCGTTATTATCCAAATTCGGGCGGAGGCGCTACCGCAGATTGGCCCGAGCTTTAACTGGGGCTGGACGGATCCAAATCTTCGCGCGAACACCGGCTTTACAACGTTCAGCGGGGGGCCGACGCCAACGCCCGGTGGGGGAATGGGCAGCATCAAGAATTTGCGCAGCGATATTACTTATAACGTCCAGGTGACAGGCACCCAGCTGGTTTTTAACTACAGCACGTTCCGCTCAATTCGCGGCACATTCTTCCAGCGCGATTCGGCCTATTTCGCGCTGCGCAATATTGTCGATCAGACCATTGCCACGGTTAAGACGCAGTTCTATCAGGTGGTCGTCAATCGCGAGTTGATCGTGGTTCAGCAAGATTCGGTTAGTCTGTTGGAGAGTCAGTTGAAAGATCAGCAAAACCGCTTTGAAGCCGGAACCGTCCCGCGGTTCAACGTGCTCCAGGCGCAGGTCCAGCTTTACAATCAGATTCCGCAATTGATTGCCGCGCAAAACGCTTATCGCATTTCGGTGTTGCAGTTAGCCAGGACTCTGGGCTTGGATTATAATCCGGGGCCGCGTGTTCACTTACCGCTGCGCGTAAACGGAGATTTGACTTACATTCCAAGGAAAATCGATCTGGCGGCGGCAATCGAGGAGGGCAAACGCGACCGCCCGTTCTTGAAGCAGCAGCGCGCGAACGTTTTGAATGCAATCGAGCAAGTCCACGTTGCGATCGGCAGTTGGTTGCCGAACGTCAATGCCAACGGCGGCGGCGAATGGCTCAGTAGCCAATTCAATTCAAGTTTTGGCGATGTTTCAAAGGGTTGGTTGACGACAGTGACCGGGAGCTGGCCGATCTGGGATAGCGGCATGGCGTGGGGCAAGATCAAACAACAACGCGCGCTCCTTTCCGAGGCCGAGATTACTTACGATGACGATGTTCGCCAGGTTGAGCTCGAGATTCAGCAAGCGGCTTCCAATTTGCTGCAGAACCGCGAGACCGTTGTCGCAACGGAAAAAAATCAGGAGACAGCTGAGGAAGCTGTGCGTCTGGCAAAAGCGCGATTGGATGCGGGCGCTGGCGTGCAGCTCGACGTCTTGAACGCTCAAGTGCAGCTAACGACAGCTCAATCCACGTACTTGCAGGCCCTCTTCGGCTGGGTTTCCTCGCTAGCTGAGTTTGATCGCGCCACTGGCGCGCAGAGCTCGTACTCCGAACGATTCGACGGCATCGCACCGCGTGCGACCAAGACGCGGACTTATTACACAGGCGGCGATGTCGATGCCCGAGGCAGGCCCAAGCGTCCAACCGGTTTCGAGCCGGTCACAACAACGACGACAACTTCCACCGGTAAGTAACGTTTTGTGCGGGAGACGCGTCGCACGCCGGGTTTGGAGCAGTCGCGGATCGAATATTTTCCCGCGCTAAGTCCGATCAACAACGTTCGTCACGCATTCGTCGGGAGAATTCCGGGAATCAACGTCGTATCAGACAAAACCGAAGCGCTCAGGCGGCTGGATGCCGTTCATCGCGAATATCGCCGCGAGATTGGAGTCGGCGATTGGCCACTAGTCGCTGCTCAGCAGGTTCACGGCGATAAAATCGCAGTGATTGATCGCGCGATGGGCCGCAAACACGAGTTCGCCGGTTGCGATGGCCTGATCACGAACCAGAATCGAATCGCGCTCGGTATTCACGTGGCCGACTGCTGCGCGGTTTACATTGTCGATCCCAAAACGCCGGCGATCGGTTTGGTGCATTCGGGTAAGAAGGGCACGGAGTTGTCGATTGTTTCAAAAGCGATTCGGGAGATGTCGGCCAAATTTGGTTCGGACCCAGGCGATCTGATCGTGCAGTTAAGTCCATGTATTCGGCCACCGCATTACGAAATTGATTTCGCGGCGAAGATTATTGAGCAATGTCGCACGGCGGGCGTCGAGGAAATCCACGACAGCGGCGTCTGCACCGCCTGCCATCTCGATCTTTACTATTCGTATCGCGCCGAAAAAGGAAAAACCGGACGCATGCTTGCGTTGCTGGCTTTAACGTAGCAATGGCGCTCAGTCGCCGTGTTTGGGCGCCCCGACAGAGCGGGGCGGCTACAGTTCGGCGTCGCGTTTGAGCGGGCAGATTCCGCGCTTTTTCGCATTTGCGACGAAGTCGAGAAATTCGCGCGCGGGCGCACCAAAATTCATTGCCGCCGCCCTTTCAATCGCCTGGCCGACGTTCAGGCCGCTCGTGTAAACAACTTTGAAGGCGGCTTTGATCTCATCTCGATCTTGGGCGCTGAACCCGGCACGGCGCAATCCGACGACGTTCAAGCCGAAGACGTAATTGCGCTCCGCCGCGATGACGAACGGCGGAATGTCTTTGCCAAAGGCGGAACCGCCCTGGGCGATGGCCAGGCGTCCAACGTGGATGTGCTGATGAAAGAGGCAGCCGCCGCCGAGGAATGCGTCGTCGTCCACGCGCACGTAACCGCCAAGCAAACAGTTATTCGCGATGATGACGTTGTCTCCCACTTCGCAGTTGTGGCCGATATGGGCGCCGGCCATAAGAAAGTTTCTCTTGCCGATTCTCGTCGCACTGCCTTCCGCGGTGCCGCGGTGAATTGTGCAATGCTCACGAATCACGTTCTGATCCCCGATTTCGATCTTCGTTTTGCGCTCCGGTGAAAACGAAAGATCCTGCGGTGGTGCGCCAATGATCGCGCCATGCCCGATTAAATTGCCGGCGCCGATCGCGACGTCGCCTTCGAGAACGACATGCGATTGAACCACCGTGCCGTTCCCGATCGCTGCTTGTGCGCCGATCACGGAAAACGGGCCGATTTCGACGTCGGCGCCGATTTGCGCTTTTGGGTCGACAATCGCGGTCGGATGAATTTTCACAGGACGCCTGCTTCTTTGAAACTGAAATAGCCCGGGTTTTCGTTCGCGGGCGCGCCGATGATGATGTGGTCGAGCAATTTGATTTGCAGAAGCTCAGCAGCTTCGGCCAAACGCCTGGTCAGGCTATGATCGGCCTGGCTAGGCGAAACATCACCGGACGGGTGATTGTGAACAACGATGACGGCGTAGGCGGATGAAACCACCGCCGGATGAAAAACCTCGCGCGGATGCGCGATGCTTTCGTTTCCGCTGCCGAGCGAAACCTGTTCGGTGCGGATGAGATGATAACGCGTGTCGAGCAGAATCACGCGCAGCGATTCCTTCCGCAGCATTCGCATTTCCGCACCGACCAGCTCGTTGACGATTTCCGGAGAATCGATTTTTTGTTTCGATAATTTCTCGTGGGCGAGGCGTTCGCCCAGTCCGAATGCCGCAACAAGTTGGACAGCTTTTGCGAAACCAACACCCGGAACTTTTCTCAGTTCGTCGACCGAACAGCGGCTCAATCCTCCGAGCGAGCCGTATTTTTCGAGAAGTTCGCGCGCCACTTCCACCGCGTTTGCGCCGACAACTCCGGTGCGCAATAGAATTGCGATTAATTCCGGACTGGTCAGCGCGGCGGGCCCGTGGGCGGCAAGTTTTTCGCGCGGCCGCTCTTCCTGCGGCATCTCGCTAATCTTCAGCTGCGCCATTGCTTACCCGCGCAGCTGCTCGAACATTTCGCGGAGGGCGTCGCCGAGCGCGGACAGTCCCTCGACATATGCATTTGGTGCGAGTGACTCAATCGATAGTTGCGCTTCGCGGACCAGCTCGCTGCCGGCGGCAATCGATTCGTCCAGGGCGCCGTTCGCCGAACGGTTCTTCAAAATCTCGCTCATCTCTTCGCATTTGCCGTCAAGTATCAGGCTCGAACAGCGCTCCCGCTCAAATTCCGATGCCGACTGCAAAAAGATCAGCACTGGCAGCGTGAACTTGCCTTTGCGCAGATCGGTCCCGAGTGTTTTTCCGGTCGCGCTTTCAGTTCCGGCAATGTCGAGACAGTCATCGTAAATCTGGTAGGCAGTGCCAACTTGCACTCCGAAGTTCTTCAAAACCTTAGCGACTTCCGCATCTGCTTCGCTGATTGTTGCTCCCAGATCGGCCGCGGCCGCAAACAGCGACCCGGTTTTCATTCGTACGATGTTCAAGTAATCGTCGACGCCCAGTTTGAGATCGAAACGTCGCTGGGTTTGGATCATTTCGCCGGAGCAGATTTCGCTAGCGGTTCGCGCAATCACGCGACCGATCTCAGAATTGTCAAAGCTGGTCGAGAGATTCAACGCGTGGGCAAAGAGGCAATCGCCCAATAAAACGCTGAGCGAATTTCCCCAACGCGCGTTCACCGTCGGCTGGGCGCGACGCCGCTCGGCCTCGTCCATTACATCGTCATGCACAAGAGTGGCGAGATGAATCAGTTCGACGATTACCGCAAGATCGACGTGCCCTGAGCTAATCGGTCCGGTGGCGCCCCCGGCGAGAAGCGCCATTAAAGGTCGAAGACGCTTGCCGCGCCCACCAATCGCGTACGTGACGTAGCCCTCGATGGCTGGATCAAAGGCCGCCACTTGTTTGATGATTCGCTCTTCAACCTGATCGAGTTGTGGTTGGACGAGCGCCGTTACCCGAGCCAACGGGCTGGCTACAGGAGAGGCGGCGACCACAGTCCGGTGCGCCAATCGGACGGAATCATCCGACGGCGAGGTCGGACCCGAGCGTGCAAAAACTTCCACAACGGCAGGATGAAGGGCGGCTCGCGAAAAGTCAAAGCCTCACGGACGAGAATTTCCGCGAACTGCAGTGCGCTGGCGTGCTATTTACCGCCGGCCCGGCGAAAAGCACTCAGCGCCTGCGCAACCACGCCGTGGTCGCGTACTTCTGCCCGGCAATTTCTTGCGCCTGTTCAATGGTCCCTTCATCCAAACATTTTTCGGCGCGGGCGTCGCACAGTTCACTCGCGAACCGCTCCGCCAAACCGTTCCCGAGATCGACACGCTGAATGCTCCCTTGCTGAAGCAAGCCGCAGCGCGTGCGCCGTTGCGCCGCTCCGGCAACTTTGCGGCCATTCATTAACACGTCGGCCCGCACCGGATTTGTGAAACATGCGTTCTGGCTGTAGCGGCGGTCTCCGACCGCCGAAACTGAGCGACCTCGGCGGTCACAGACCGCCGCTATAGCTAAAAGTTCCGCGCGCTCACCAACCGAACCTAAAGCGTCGCGCAACGCGCGGTGAATTCTCTCATAGATCGACATCGACGGTTCGGCGAAAAGCGGGTCGTTAGCCGGAATGACGAGCGAATAAGTCAGATCATCTCCGTGAAAAACAATTCCACCGCCGGTCCATCGGCGGACCACGTCACGCTCGGCGGCACAACCTTCGGCATCGGCAAACCTTCCAAAATATCCGAAGGAAAGCGCCTCACGATCCCAGCGATAAAAACGAATCGAAGGAACTGTAGCTGTCTTGAGCAGCGCTTCATCGATTGCCATGTTCATCGCAGCGGATCGGGAAGCGACGTCGCGGTAAATATTCAGGGTCGTAAAGATTGCCTTCATGATTCGTTAGTCCTTGATCTCTTCTAAAATCTTTGCGACTGCGTCTCGCGGATTCCGATGCGCGACGATAGGCCGGCCAATCACCAAATAATCGGCGCCGGCATCGAGCGCCTGGCGCGGCGTCATGACGCGCCTTTGGTCCCCGGCCTCCGACCAGCTTGGTCGAATCCCGGGAGCGACGATTTTGATGTTGTCACCAAATTCGCTGCGAAGAGCCTTGATTTCTCGCGGACTTGTAACAACACCATCGATTCCTTTTTCAACGCCAAGTTTGGCCAGCCGCAAAACGTAATTCTCGATCTCGTCTGAAATTCCCACCTCGCGCAGTGCTTCTCCATCTGTGCTTGTCAAAACGGTCACACCCAAGATCGACATTGTCTCTCGCCGCGCTCCGATTGCTGCGCGAATCATTTGGCTGCCACCGCTCAAATGAATGGTCAACATTTGCACACCCACCGTGCCGGCCGATTCCACCGCGTTCGCCACGGTGTTCGGGATATCGTGCAGCTTAAGGTCGAGAAAAACTCTTGCGCCGGTGTCGAGGACGGAGCGCACAATTTCAGGCCCTTCCGCAGTGTAGAGTTGGAGGCCGATCTTAAAAAATGAAACCGTGCCAGCAAGTTGATCGACCAGATCAAGCGCTTCTTTTTTCGTTGGCAGGTCGAGGGCGACGATAATTTTGTCGCTCGCGGCCGCTCCAGAATTCATCCTGTTCTCCTTCACATTTTGCGCACAAATTGCAAGCTATGGAACTCTCGGCGCCGGCGAAGATCAATCTCTCGCTCAAGGTCTTGCGTCGCCGCAGCGATGGCTTTCACGAAATCGAAACCGTCATCGCTCCGATTTCGCTTTGCGATCAAGTTAAAATCGACAAGAACAAAGATGCGAACGTGATTGAGTTTCGCTGCGACGAACAATCGGTTCCGCAAGGCGAGGAGAATCTTGTCGTCCGCGCAGCGAAAAGTTTCTTCTCCGCAACGAAGTTAACGCCGGCGGTCTCGATCGAGCTGAAGAAGCGAATCCCGTACGGTGCAGGTCTGGGCGGCGGGAGCAGCGATGCCGCAGCGACGTTGCTCGGTCTGAATCAGCTTCTTCGGACAAACTTGCCGCGCGAAGAATTGGTTAAACTTGGATCGGCAATCGGTTCGGATGTTCCGTTTTTCTTTTTTGGCTCCGCGGCGATTTGCAAAGGACGCGGCGAAGCCATCAGCCCGATAAAACTGAAAGACAAACTATCGATCCTGCTCTTAAAACCGGCCTTTAGTGTTTCGACCGCATGGGCCTACTCGCGTTGGGAAAATTCAAAGGAAATTCCCGGAATTTCGTACGAAGCGCAGGAGTTTGGCGGCCACACTTTTGCGAACGATCTCGAGCGCCCGGTTTTCGAGAAGTTTGTTTTTCTGGCACAACTCAAAATGTGGTTGCTCAGGCAACCTGAGGTCAGCGCAGCGTTAATGTCCGGCTCGGGTTCGACGATTTTTGCGATCATGCGCCCAGATGCAGATATAGATCTTGTTGCAACGCGTGCGCGAAATGAATTGGATCGCGAATTGTGGACATGCAATGTGGAGACGCTGGAGGGCGCTGCGCTGTAATGCAAGTCCGGCCTCGGACCGCCCTAATATTTGGGACACGACGGCGCGTGTCCCTCCATTATTCGCTACGGCAGAAACGTGCCCGCGCGTACTCACGATTTAGCTTTGCGATAAAGCTCGCGCTGATTTCAGCCGGGCAAACCGCTTCGCATTCATAAGTGTTAGTGCAGTTGCCGAATCCTTCCGCGTCCATCGCCTCGACCATGTTAATGACGCGCTTTGTCCGTTCCGGATCTCCCTGCGGTAATAACGCAAGGTGCGAAACTTTGGCGGCTGTGAAAAGCATGGCGGATGCATTCGGACAAGCCGCCGCGCACGCCCCGCAGCCGATGCAGGCGGCAGCCTCCATCGCCAGGTCGCTCTCCTGTTTCGGAACGAGGATCGCGTTTGCTTCCGGCGCTGAACCGGCGCGCGCGGAAATGAATCCGCCGGCCTGTACGATGCGATCGAGTGCGCTCCGATCGACCACCAGGTCTTTTACCACCGGAAACGATTTTACGCGAAAAGGCTCGACGACGATTGTGTCACCGTCGGGAAACTTTCGCATGTAAAGCTCGCAAGCAGCTCCAGGATGATCGGGCCCGTGCGCTTCGCCGTTGATCGTCAGGCAACAAGTTCCACAAATGCCTTCGCGGCAATCGGAATCGAATGCGATCGGTTCTTCGCCGCGCAAGAGCAGTCGCTCGTTTACAATGTCGAGCATTTCAAGAAACGAAGCCTCCGCAGGTATGTCCGGCGCGTCGTAGACGACCAGCTTGCCTTTCGCTTTCGCGTTCGGCTGTCGCCAGACTCTCAAACGGAAGTTCATGGTTGATAATTGATGGTTGATAGATGGAACGAGGGGCGCATGAGACTATTCGGGCGTGAGAGATTTTCGCAGCCCACTGAGCGTTCTGCCGACCTCTTGAGCAGCAGCATACGTTGCCTGGAACTTATGTTCGCTGAGGACTTGGCGACGCGCCACAAATGCCTGCGAAATCACCTCAAAAACGGAACCTGTCGCAATCTCAATGAACCGCCTGAAGTCTGTCTGCGACATGCGCGACGTTCCTTCTGCAATGTTCGATGAGATGGAAACCGCGGCACGGCGCATTTGATTTGTGAGACCGAAACGTTCATCAGCCGGGAAATCGCGCGTGCAGTTGTAAACAAGATCAGCGAAATCAATCGCCTTCTGCCAGACATCTAATTTTTCAAAGTTAAACATATAGGGGGATTTGGTTTTTCTTTTCTATCAACAATCAACTCTCAACTAAAAACTCTCTTTATTTATAGCTTCGTTGTGTGAGATGCACGGTCTCGAAATGTAGCGGCTCCCGATGCAGTTTCGGTCCTGCAGTCGCGGGATTGCCTTGAAATTCCCAGGCGAAAACCGAAGTGAAGTGTTCGTCGTCGCGCAGCGCTTCGCCTTCCGGCGTTTGATGTTCTTCGCGAAAATGTGCGCCGCACGATTCGTCGCGAGCAAGCGCATCTATGCACATGAGCTCGGCGAACTCGAGAAAATCGGCCAGCCGGCCGGCGCGTTCGAGGGCTTGGTTAAAATCGGCTTCGTCCCCAGGCACGCGTACTTCTCGCCAGAAACCTTTCCCTCAGTTCCGGAATTTTCTCGAGCGCCTCCTGCAAGCCCTTTGCGCTGCGCGACATTCCGCATCTGTCCCAGAGAAGCGCTCCCAGCTCGCGGTGAATTGAATCGAGCGACCGCTCTCCATTCACCTTGAGGAGATGGTCGATCCTGGCTCGCACATCGCTCTCTGCTTTTTTGAATTCGGCATGGTCCGTCGATGGCCGTTTGCCCATCTGGCCCTCGAGATAATTCGGCAGCGTATAAGGCAAGACAAAATAACCGTCAGCCAAACCTTGCATGAGCGCGCTCGCGCCGAGCCGATTCGCACCGTGATCGGAAAAATTGGCTTCACCGATTACGAACAAACCCGGGACATTGCTCATCAAATTGTAGTCAACCCAGAGCCCGCCCATTGTGTAGTGGACTGCCGGATAAATGCGCATCGGCACTTTGTAGGCGTTCTCGCCGGTGATTTTTTCGTAAACTTCGAAGAGATTTCCGTAGCGCTCCTGAATTGTGCTCTGTCCGAGCCGTTTGATGGCGTCGGCAAAGTCGAGGTAAACGCCGCGCCCGCCCGGTCCAACGCCGCGGCCTTCGTCGCAAACTTCCTTCGCCGCACGCGATGAAATGTCGCGTGGCGAAAGGTTCCCGTAGCTAGGATATTTTCGTTCAAGGTAATAATCGCGGTCCTTTTCGGGCATGTCGTTAGGCGCTTTGGCGCAATCTTCTTTGCGTTTCGGCACCCAAACCCGTCCGTCGTTGCGTAACGACTCGGACATGAGAGTGAGCTTCGATTGATATTCGCCGGAATGCGGGATGCAGGTTGGATGGATTTGGGTGAAACAGGGATTGGCAAAGAGCGCGCCCTTTTTGTAAGCGCGGTAAGTGGCGGTGACGTTGCAGCCGCGCGCGTTCGTTGAAAGATAAAAAACGTTGCCGTATCCGCCAGTGGCAAGGACAACCGCGTCGGCCGCGTAATTGTCAATCTTACCGGAGATCAAGTTGCGCGTGATGATTCCCTTGGCGTGACCATCGACAACTACCAAGTCGAGCATTTCAGTTTGAGGAAACATTTGTACGGCGCCAGCGGCGATTTGGCGACAGAGTGCTTGGTAACAACCGAGCAAAAGCTGCTGGCCAGTTTGGCCGCGCGCGTAAAACGTTCGGGAAACCTGGGCGCCGCCGAACGAGCGGTTTGCCAGATAACCGCTGTACTCGCGGGCGAACGGAACACCCTGTGCGACGCATTGGTCGATGATGTTTGTGCTGACATCGGCCAGCCGGTAAACGTTTGCTTCACGCGAGCGAAAATCGCCGCCTTTGATCGTGTCGTAAAAGAGGCGATAAACGCTGTCGCCGTCGTTCTGGTAATTCTTTGCAGCGTTAATCCCGCCTTGCGCTGCAATCGAATGCGCCCGGCGCGGGGAATCCTGATAGCAAAAACACTTCACGCGATAACCAAGCTCGCCGAGGGTCGCAGCCGCGGATCCACCGGCCAGGCCGCTCCCGACAACGATGATTTCAAATTTTCGGCGGTTGTTGGGACTAACGAGCCGGGAATGATCCTTGTGGTTCGTCCACTTCGCAGCAAGCGGGCCGGACGGAATTTTTGGATCGAGCGTCCCAATCATAGTTGCTGTGCCGGCTTAATCAGCCCGAGGAGGATCGCGATCGGAATCGACGTGTAACCAAAGAAAAGCAGCCACGCGAAAATCCGGCCCCCAATCGCGAGACGCGGCGCCAGTTTCTGATCATTGAGCCCGAGTGACTGGAAAAAACTGGACGAGCCGTGAGCGAGGTGAAGTGCCAGCAAAAACAGGCTGAGAACGTAGAATCCGGAGACGTAATAATTCTGAAATCCGTAAACCATCATGGAAAAAACATCGTAATGGCCGAGCGGATCAGCCTTAAGCAAACCGAAACGCCGGTCGGTTACACGGACGGTGAAATGCGCGAGATGATAGATGACGAACGCGAGCACGACCAATCCGCTCACCACCATGTGGCGCGACGCGAACGTCGCCTTCACATGTTCCTTCTCGATGTAGGCTTTCGGTCGGGCGCGACGATTCTCAATCGCGAGCTGAATCGTGAAATAAATGTGAAGAACAACGGTGACGAGAAGAGAGGCGCGGATAAGCCAAAGAAGCGGTCCAAGATCGCGGAGGTGTTGCGAGTAGCCGTTGATCCAATCCGGGCCGAGAAAAATTTGCAGGTTACCTAAGAGATGGCCGATGACGAACAGGATTAAAATGATCCCGGTGATGGCAACGATCATTTTTCTTCCGACTGAGGAATGGCAAAAACCATAGATGAAGCCACGGCGTTTCGGGCGCGCAGTTGCTGCCGAAGTCGATTGCGGTTCTGAATTCTGATCAGGCACGGGGATAACTCAGACTATTAGTGCCGGACCGAGCGTCAAGATGGCTTCTGCGTTCTGTCGAGGGAAAGGAGGATTCCCCGCGAAACACGTGAATCACGCAAAATTTGAGACGCTTGTCGCGTCTGGAAAATTGGCGTCAATTCGCGTTTTTCGCGGGCCGGCGTTCTTAACTCTGATGAATCGAGCAGTCCCTAATGCGGGTCCGCCTCGGAGCTGGATGCCCGAATGGCGGCGAAGCCGCATTGATTAACATTGCTCGCGGAGTGGCCGATTCACTGTGCTATTTACTTCCCGGTTTCACCGCCGGGATTTTGGCGAGATCGACTGGAAGCTTGTCGGCATCGAATGTTTCCATGTTCATTTCCGTGAGGCTGACGAATGGAGGACCAAAGTTTGGTTTGTCCTTGCCACTTCGATCGACAATTACACCGACGGCGGCAACCACTCCGCCGTTGGCCCGGACGATCTCGATCGTCTCCTGAACGCGTCCACCGCGGGTGACGACATCTTCAACGACAATAAGTTGTTCGCCGTTGTCGATCTTGAATCCGCGTCGCAAAACCAGTTTACCCTCTTCTTTCTCGACGAAAATGTGGCGTTTGCCTAACGAACGCGCCACTTCTTGCCCGACGATGATTCCGCCGAGGGCGGGGGAGATGACGGTGTCGCAATCGAACTGGCGTAATTTGTCCGCGAGCCATCCGCAGACCTTCGCGGCAATTTCGGTATGTTGGAGGAGCAAAGCGCATTGAAAATATTGCCGGCTGTGCAGACCGGAGCGCAAAACGAAATGGCCATCCAGCAACGCGCCAGTCTTTCGAAACAGGGCGAGCAAATCTTCGCTCATTTCTTTCTTTGTAGCGGCGCTCTGTGAGCGTCGCAATTTTTAATCGGGCGACGGTCATAGACCGCCGCTACAGCAAACGCTTAGCCTGAAGTGTCCGCGACGGCGTGGCCGCCGAACCCGCTTTCATTCGCGACCGCGATGGCCTCAATCTCGATTCTCGCGCTTTTTGGCAGCGCCGGAACCTGCACAGTCGAGCGCGCGGGCGGAGCTTGCTTGAAGTAGGAAGCGTAGATTTCGTTGACGGTCTGGAAATCCGCAAGGTCGGTCAGAAAAACCGTGGTTTTGACGATATTCTCGAAGGTCAGGCCTTCCGCTTTCAGAACCGCAGTGATGTTGTCGAGGACGCGTCGGGTTTGTTCGGAGATATCTTTTGAAACGATTTGGCCACTTTTCGGGTCGAGTGGGATTTGCCCGGCGCAGTAGATTGTCGACCCAACCCGGACGGCTTGGGAGTAGGGACCGACGGCCGCCGGAGCATCGCTTGTCCAGATGATTTTCTTCATGGGGCGATCTTAGCGACTCCGCTCGGAATGACAAATGACGGAATCTCGTCGATATTAGAGACGAAATGGTGGGTTGGATTTTAAAGAAAATACTCGGGTCGAAAAATCAGCGCGAACTGAAGCGGCTAATGCCGATCGTCCGGCGCAGCAACGAGTTCGACGAACAGTTCAAGAGCTTGTCCGACGATGCTTTGCGGGCGAAAACCGCGGCTTGGAAGGAAGAGTTCGCCAAAATTCCGGCGCTCGATGACCAATGGCGCAGGCTGGACGAGATTTTGCCGGAAGCGTTCGCGGTCGTAAAAAATGCGGCGCGCCGCCTGAAGGAGCGACGTCATAGTTTCACGGTATGCGATCAGCCGATGACTTGGGACATGGTGCATTTCGACGTGCAATTACTCGGCGGAGTCGTCTTGCATCGTGGGCGGATCGCGGAAATGGCCACTGGCGAAGGCAAAACTTTGGTCGCGACGTTGCCGCTTTACTTGAACGCGCTCACTGGGCGCGGCTCGCACCTGGTCACAGTGAACGATTATTTGGCGCGGCGCGACGCGGAGTGGATGGGACAACTTTATACATTTCTTGGGCTGACGATCGGCTGCATTCAACACGATCAGGAGCCGAGCGAACGCCGCGAACAATACGCGTGCGACATCACGTATGGCACGAACAGCGAGTTCGGTTTCGATTACCTGCGTGACAACGGCATGGCCACGACGCGCGAGCAACAGGTCCAGCGTGGGTACCGCTATGCAATTGTGGATGAAGTCGATTCCATCCTGATCGACGAAGCGCGCACACCACTCATTATCAGCGGGCCGGCCACGATTTCGACCCATCAATACGACAAATGGAAACCGCTAATCGAGCAGCTGGTCCGCAAGCAAAATATGCTGTGCAACCGGGTGGCGAGCGAAGCGATTGAGTTATTTGATCGATTCGATCAAGAGAAAACGCCAACATTTGGCCCGCGCGAACCGGCAGGTGCAGTCATATCTCCGGAGGTTCGAAAACTTGCGACTGAACTTCGTGTTCACCTGACGGAAGTCATGGGCACGGGAAAAGACGGAAAGATTACCGAAGCGGACGTTCGCGATGCGGCTTCGCAGCTAAATCCAGGCGTGCTCATGTTCAAAGTGAAGCTCGGGCAGCCGCGCAACAAGCAGTTGCTGCGAATGATGGAGGACCCGGAGAAACGTCGCGCCGTCGATAAAGCCGAATTGTCCTTTTATACGGACAGCCGCAAGGAGGAACTGTTCGCGCTCAAAGAGGAGCTGTTTTTCACCATTGATGAGAAATCCAACGAAGCGGATCTTTCCGAACAAGGCCGCAGTTTTCTGAACCCGGACGATCCAAACGCGTTTGTGCTGCCGGATTTGATCAACGAATTCACCGAGATAGACCTCGATCCGGCATTGTCGCAGGAAGAGAAGGACAAGAACAAGGCCGAGCGCCAGCAGCATTGCGATGTACAAGCCGAGCGCATTCACAACATTTCGCAGCTGTTGCGAGCCTATTGCTTGTTTGAAAAAGACGTCCAGTACGTCGTCGAGGAGAATAAAGTTGTCATTGTCGATGAATTTACCGGCCGGAAAATGCCGGGCCGGCGTTGGAGCGATGGGCTGCATCAGGCCGTGGAAGCGAAAGAGGGCGTGCAGATCGACCGTGAAACGCAAACGCTCGCGACGATCACGATCCAAAATTATTTCCGCCTGTATGAAAAGCTCGCCGGAATGACCGGCACGGCCGAAACGGAAGCAGCGGAGTTTCACGACATTTACAAACTCGACGTCAACGTTATTCCGACGAATCGGCCGGTGGCCCGCAAAGATCATAACGACCGGATCTACAAAACGCGGCGCGAGAAATACAACGCCGTCATCAATGAAATCAGGGATTGCCACACCAAGGAGCAGCCGGTCCTGGTGGGCACAGTTAGCGTAGAAGCATCGGAGCTGCTCAGCCGAATGCTCAAGCGCGAGAAAATTCCGCACAACGTTCTGAACGCGAAATTTCATATGCAGGAAGCAGAAATCGTGGCGCGGGCCGGCCAACCAGGCACGGTCACGATTTCTACGAACATGGCCGGTCGCGGCACTGACATTAAATTGGGCGACCGCGTGGCGGCGCGCGGAGGCCTTTATGTCATTGGCACCGAGCGCCACGAAGCGCGGCGGATAGATCGACAATTACGGGGGCGTTGCGCGCGCCAAGGCGATCCAGGCGCATCCCGGTTTTATGTCAGCTTCGAAGACGATCTCATGCGCAATTTCGGGGCGGCCGATCGGATGACCAGGATCATGGAGCGATTTGGCCTGGAAGAAGGTCAGGAGCTCGAGCATCGGTGGCTGAACAAATCGGTCGAGACTGCGCAGAAACGCGTCGAGCAGCGCAACTACTTGATCCGAAAACGCACGCTCGACTTCGACGACGTGATGAACATGCAGCGCGAAGTCGTTTACACTTATCGCAATGAAGTGATCGACTCGGAGGAACCGCGCATCCTCATCTATGAAGTGATCGACGAAGCGGTGCCAGCCAAAGTAAAGGAATATCTCGATGTGGACGAGCCGAACTACGCCGGCCTGATCCATTGGGTGAACACGACTTTTCCACTCGGCCTAACGAAAGAGAAGGCACAGTTTGAAACGCGCAGCGTCGATGAGAACGCTCAATTCCTGATCGAGAAGATTAAGGACGCTTACGAGCGCAAGTCGAGTCACGAGGAACCGACCGCGGTGAAAAGTCTCGAGCGTTACATCATCCTGAACGCGATCGATCGCCTCTGGCAGGAGCATCTTTATGCGATGGATGCGCTGCGCGAGGGCGTTTATCTCCGGGGCTACGCACAAAAAGATCCGCTTATCGAATACAAAACCGAGGCTTACGACATGTTCGTCGAGCTGATGGCCAACATTAAGAACGAAGTGCTGCACAATCTTTTCCGGAGCACGTCGAATCTCCAGGCCTTCGAGAATTTCCTCGCAACTCTCCCGCAATTTCTCTTGCGCGAACACGCTCCAACTGCGCCAACTGCCAACGCTCCGGCACGGGCCCGGCAGCCTCAACCAGTCGGTGCGATGGCCGGAGTCGCTGCGGATGGCGATGGCGCCGGCGAAATGTCGATCGATCTGCCGGTGCGCCGTTCCCTGCCAAAAGTCGGCCGGAACGAACCGTGTCCCTGCGGCAGCGGTAAGAAATACAAGAACTGTTGCGGGCGGGTTGCCTAAAATTCGCGCGCAGAATCAACAGTCATCTTTGCGCCTACACGCGCTGCGTCAGACTTTAGGCGGGCGACCGCGCAGGTCTCTCCACTTCATACGTCGTGATTTCGAGCTCGTGACCGTCGGGATCATGAAAGTAAATGGAATGCGAAATTTCGTGGTCCTGGAATTCGAATTTGATTCCGCGATCTTTCAGTTCGCCTTGCGCGGCCAGAAAACTTTGAGCGGTTGCGCGAAAGGCAAGATGCAACATGCCGATCTTTTCCGTGTGCCCAGCAGTTCTTGAAACGCCATTGCGCGAGGGAAAAAGTGCGATCGCTGTTGTGCCCTTACCGATAAAGGTTGGTTGGCCGCGCCACATTCCTTCGTGCCGTCGTTCGAATCCCAGAACCTCGATATACCATTGCGCTGCGCGCTCGACATCGCGCACCGCGAGGGCCACATGGTCAATGCCTTCCAGCTGCATCAGCAGCGCCAATTTCTAACTCGCTGCCTGTAGCGATTGGTCGTTCCACACCACAGCGTGGGCTCGGACTGGCCGATCGAAACCCTTCAGGCTGATTTCTCCCAAATCTTCAAATAAAAGCAGCTTGCCCGAGCATAGTTCGGCGATCGGATTCGATACTACAATTTGCTCCGGCAACGCATGGGAGCAGAGCCGCGCGGCCAGCTGAACTGTGCATCCAAAAAGATCGTGGTGATGTTCGACAGGCTCCCCTGCGGCTGCGCCGATCCGAACTTTAAGTGGAATCTGCCGTCGATTTTCCTCGTGCCTGGCCAGCTCGTTTTGAATCCGAATTGCGCATTTAACCGCCGACGCCGACGATAGGAACGACGCCATAACACCATCGCCGGTGTGCTTGACCTCGCGACCGCCTAAATCGGTCAACGCGTTTCGGACAATGGTGTCGTGCACATTCAGTCGGGCCATGGCCGCCTCATCGCCCGCTGACTGGGTGAACGTCGTCGACTCCACAATATCCGTGAATAGAATGGTTCTGATCCCTGGATCGTGCGCATTGGCTGCTCCACCGGGAATGAGGACCGCTCCCGCTGCGTTTGTTTCAGTGCCGCCGAAAAATCCCTCTGCTAGCTCGGGCTGCACTTCAATAATCTTCTCAGCGACCATGCCGTGGGCTTCACGATGTACCTGGCTCGCCGCCTCTGCGTTCGGTGCATCGACAAGGCAGAAAGCCTTCCCGCAACTCTCGTTGAACCAATATTTGCGGTACTGGACGCCATATTTGCGCTGCGTTTCGACATCGGCCGCGTGGGCTTTGGCGACATCTTCTGGAGTAGCCCCGTGAAGCTCGTGAATGTCCATGTATGTTGGCATATCGACTACCCAAAGAATACGACGCGACGTCGCTTGCGCAAAGTTTGGCTGGCGCCGCACGCGATCGGCTGCAAAGACTCGCCTGACAGTGACATAGTCGTCTGAGTAGGGGCAGATTTACCGCGACATAATCCGATGCGCAACGTCGGATTTCGAAAAGGGTGGTTGGTCCGCACAAGCGAGCGCGCTGGCGTCGAATCAGCTTAACCCACGCGATTTTATCTTGACGAATCTTCGGTCGTGCATCGATCCTCCAAGCCCATCGACATCGCCCAGGAGGGATTCATGACTGCGGCTTCCAGTTCGGTACTGACCCAACCGCTTCTTAACCGGTGCCGCGAGCGCGCCCCCGGCTACGATCGCGACAACACATTCTGCCTGGAGGACTTCAACGAACTGAAGGCCGCCGGGTATCTCAAGATGGCCATCCCGAAGGAGTTCGGCGGGCCGGGCATGACGCTGGCACAAGTGTCGCGTGAAACGCGTCGGCTCGCACAGTATGCGCCGGCGACCGCGCTCTGCATCAACATGCACAACTACTGGGTCGGCAACGCGGCGGACCTCTGGCGCGGAGGCGACAAGTCCTGCGAATGGATCCTCAAAGATGCGGCGGCCGGCGAAGTGTTCGCAGCGGGCCACGCCGAACACGGCAACGACATCCCGGGGTTGCTCTCCGCGACGAAAGCGGAGCGCGTCGACGGCGGCTACAAGCTAACCGGCCGGAAGTGTTTCGGTAGCCTTACGCCCGTGTGGACGCGGCTCGGTGGGCATGCCATGGACACGAGCGATCCGAAGGCGCCAAAGATTGTCCACTTCTTTCTGCCGCGCGACACGAAAGGCTACACGATCAAGGAAACGTGGGACGTGATGGGTATGCGCGCGACGCGCAGTGACGACACGGTGCTCGAAGGCGCATTTGTGCCCGACAAGTACATCGCGCGTGTGCTCCCCGCGGGCGCGGCCGGCGCCGACATGTTCGTCCTCGGGTTTTTCACGTGGGGGCTCGTCAACTTTGCGAACATCTACTACGCGATCGGGTTGCGGACCCGCGAGGTGCTCATCGAGCAGTTGAAGACGAAAACGTCCATCGCGCTGACGCGTACCGATGATCTACCACCCGGAGGTGCAGCACGGCATCGCCGAGATCACGATGGATCTCGAGACGATGGGGCCGCACGTCGAAGCGATCGCCACCGACTGGTCCGAAGGCGGGATCGGGCCAGACTGGTTGGTGCGGCTCTTTTCGGTCAAGCATCGGACCGTGGAAGCGGCGTTCCATATCGTCGATCGGGCGCTCGATCTTTCGGGCGGCTTCGGCATGTTCAAAAAGAGCGAGCTCGAGCGGCTGTTCCGAGACTGCCGCGCCGGCAGGTTCCATCCGGCGAACCCGCTGCTCACGCACGAGATAGTCGGTAAAATCTCGCTTGGGATTAACCCGGATGAGCAGCCTCGATGGGGATAACTCGTTGATTAATTGGGTGGTTGGATACCGATTCGTCCGCCTAGTGTCAATCCACCGAAACCAGCAGTAGAAACAGCTCTGGAGTAGCAAAGCCGGACGCATGGGCAGCATGATTACATTACCCTACATACATCCTGCGCGCCTACAGTCTCTGTGCGCGCCGTGGGGTCAACACGCGTGGATTTTGGATTTACTTATTTCCGTGCTCGACCGAGATCGCCGCTGGCTGTTGAAGAGTCTGGAGGACTACACAGTAGCGCTCGGTCAGCCGAATCAGTGTTGCGCGTTGTTCCTCGGAGGCATTTGTGTCGAGTTCAAATCGTAACCGGACGTTCTTAAAGCCAACCGGGGCGTCCTTCGAAACAGCCAACGTGCCCCGGAAGTCGAGATCACCCTCGGCCGTAATGAGAGCATCGCGCAGTTCAACCCCGATCGCTGTCGCAACCGCGCGCAGGGTCACGCCGGCGCAGGCCACCAGCGCTTCGAGTAGCATATCTCCGGAGCAGGCCTGCGTTCCGTCGCCACCGGTCGCCGGATGCAGACCGGCTTCAACCAGCGCCTTTCCGGTTTCAACCTTGCAGGACAACCCCGTGTCTGCCCGGCCTGTCGCCCGCAGGGTGATCAAGGCTGCGGACGGATCGCTCTTGTATCTTTCCTTGAGTGGGCCTTGAATTGCTTTCAGTTCTTCCGCATTCATATTTTCGTTCTCGCAAGCCGCCGAACGAGCACAAAGTTCTTGAACTGAGCCTCCTTATCAAGAAGGACCTTCTTTAGTTAGGATTTGGTGGACGCCGGAGAAATAAAAACAACGCGATAGCGGTTTTTCCTTTGCCGATGAATGTCGGAATTCCGTCCGCATTTCTTCATGGCGACGCACGAAGCCCAAAATGTCCATGTACCTTGCGCAGACTTGCTCGGTATCCCGTACCGAGAGCCACGTGGTCAATTCCTTCGAGCTGCATAGAGAAATGTCTGAACCGAAGAAATTGATCTCGCTTCTAGGCCCGGGCGAAAATAAAATCGGTTCCTGTGAGCGGTTGGAGCAGGCGCGATTTTCTGAAAACAGTTGGCGCCGCGGGATTGTTCACGGGGTTCCCAAGTTTTGCGGGCGCGGCTGATGCGCTGGCTGATGACACGGCTACGATCTCGATCCTGCATACAACCGATTTGCACGGGCATATTTTGCCGACGGTCGATTACAATGGGAATCCGGACGTCGGCGGACTGGCGCGGTGTGTCACGCAAATCCGGAGATGGCGGCGGCAAAATAAAAATTCGATCTTGATCGATGCAGGCGATGTTTATCAAGGCACCGATGTCAGTTTGCGCAATAAAGGCGAGCTGATGATCGATTTGTTCAATTATCTCAGCTACGACGCCTGGATTGTCGGCAATCACGAATTCGATTGGGGTATCGAGACTTTTCAGCGTGCGCTGGCAAGATCGAGAATGCCGGTGCTCGCCGCGAATGCCTTCTTAGAGGGCAAAGCTTGTGGAGAATTTTCCGACCCGAAACATCCGTTCGCGAAAATTCAGCCATTGATCCTGAAGGAGTTTGCAGGAATCAAGGTTGCCGTCATAGGTGTAACGACTCCGGGAATGCCATTCTGGTTTCGACCCGAGTTCACTCGCGATTGCGATTTTCGGTATCCGGTTGAGCCGGTGCGCCGGGCGCTGGTGAACGCGAAGAGTGAGGGCGCAGATGCAATTGTGCTGGCTGGCCACATGGGATTGAAAATGCGCACCGGCGGGGATGATTTTGCAAATAATGTCGTGTCGTTAACCACCGAATTTCCGGAGGCAACGGTTTTTATCGCGGGGCACACCCATCAAACAGTTCCGAGCCGCATGACCAATGGCGTGCTGCTGACGCAAGCGGACCATTTTGGAATTCACGTCGGTCGTATCGATCTGGTCTTTGATCGCGCTTCGAAGAAATTACTGCACCGGGAAGCGGTATGCGAATTGATGGATCGCCGCTATCACCTTGATCACGTCGTTCTGTCGCGTGCAAAATCTCAGTTGGCGGAATCAGCCGCAGCCCTCGCCGAGCCGGTTGGTGAGTTGGCAGACACGCTGCACGTGCGCTCTCATCCGGGCGAGCCGAGCGATGTCGAACGCTTAATCGGCGCGGCGATAATGGAAGCGCTGCGCGAGCGAGGGATCGTTATCGATGGCGCTTTCCATGGGCTCTTCGACGTGGAAAATAATGCTGCCGCCGGACGGAAAACTTTGAATGACATCTGGGCTATCATTCCGTACGAAAATTATTTGGTGACGGCGGAGCTTACGCCCGACGAAATCAAAGCCATCCTGGAGGAAGCGTACAGCAGTCATGAAGGGCGCAATTTGATGGGCTTCGATATTAGAACCGAAGGGAGCGGCAATGAGTGGCGAATTAGGTCGATGGCGCGGGATGATGGCCAATCGCTCGAGCGCGCAAAGAAGTATCGGATCGCTTTCAACACGTTCGATTCACGCAGCGGCGGTCATCGTTTTATGAAATTGCGCGCTCTGCTTGAGACACCGGCCGCGAAGTGCACCCTTCATTCGGTTCAGACGCGGGACGCGTTAGTCGATTATTTTTGCCGCCACAAAACTGTGCACAAACTTGCCGCTATGAATCGGTTGGCGGCCGCGGCGTAATTTTAGTTCAGATTACGGTTGAAAACGCGGCGCACTTCGTTTTGCGTATCTGCCCATGCGTGTCTTCGAACTTTCGCTGTTTGCTCTTTTGGCGACTGTCGATCTTGGATGGTCGCAGGTTGATGTTCCATCATCAAAGACGGCTAACCTGCCAATGTATCGTCCAATACTGCTTGGTACCGGTCAGGATTCTTTGATCAATCGGCTCGACACGCAGGATCTTATCAGCAAAGGGCAAAAAGACGCCGCGATCATGTTTTCCTGTTGGGTAAAGAAAACCGGGGAGGTTCTCTGGAGCGGAACTTACCGCGGGACGCCGGAGTCGAAATTGCTTGAAGCAGAGGTGCTAAAGAGGCTCGCGCCGGCCTCGAATCCGCGGTTTATCCCCGCGGTTTACAACCACATCCCGGTCGCCGCGATTTATTATGGGACGGTAGTGTTCGCAATCGTGAATGGGAAACCGCGTTTGCGCATTTTCTCCAATCAGGAGCTTGAGGAGATAAAAAAGGAGAACGATTTCATTGGGCCGCAGCCTTTTTTTGGAGGAGAATCAAAATTTACCGGCACCCATTATCCGACCGAAAGTACGCCCGTACAGGTCGACGGGACGGTAGAGCTTGAAATGAAAATTAACGCGTCGGGCGATCTGCAGGCTTTGAAGGTGCTCACCGAAAAGCCGCCTTTTCTGGGATTTGGTGACGCGGCCTTCGACGACTTCAGCAAAGCGAAATTTATTCCGGCATTTCGCGACGGAACACCGGTCGCGAGTCATGTCACGCTGCCGGTTTACTACAGAGCAAAGGGTTTTTAGCGATTTCTTGCATCGGGCCGTCAACATTTCCGGGCGTCCCAGCACAACGGTGAAGCGACGAATTACTCGACGCGCTTTCTTTCAGCGGGAGCCGGCCATCTGCGCGCGTGAACTTATAGGGACGGAACTCATTTGGGGAAGATGCTCGGGCAAAATCGTGGAGACGGAAGCGTATTTCGCGGAGAACGACGAAGCCTGCCACACATTTTCCCGCCCGAGCGCGCGCGCATTTGTCGAGGGGAACAAAGCGGGGAGCGCTTACATTTACTTCAGCTATGGCGCGCACTGGATGTTGAACGTCCTGGTGAAAGGCGAGGCAAACGGGTTTGTATTGATTCGCGCATTGGAGCCCCTGCGGGGCGCCGAGTTGATGAAAAAACGTCGGAAAGTTGACGAGGAACGGCGCCTTTGCTCGGGCCCGGGCAAACTTACCCAGGCACTCGATATCACAGATCGGTATCATGAAATGGATTTGTGCACGGATCCTCGGCACTGCTTTGCGCATGATCCAAGTGCGGCTGTAGATGTTGTGGCCGATCCGCGCATCGGCATCAGCCGCTCTGCCCATCATCTCTGGCGATTCACGCTCCGCGGGAGTAAGTTCGTCAGTGTTCCGGTGAAGCTGCGGCAGATACGTTGACGGAGTTGCCGATTCATCGAAGTTCTTCGATTCAATGAGCACGAACAAAAAGCGCGTTTTACTCGGTATGAGCGGAGGTGTGGACTCCAGCGTCGCCGGATATCTGATGCGCGAGCAAGGCTACGACGTCATCGGCGTGACGATGAAGGTTTGGCCGCAGGATTGCATTTCGCGCGCGGAGGACAAATGTTGCGGACCGCAAGCAGTGGCGGACGCCCGCGGCGTCGCGCATTCATTGGGCATTCCACATTACGTTGTCGATGAAGCGGATCAATTCGAGCAGACTGTAATCGACTATTTTACGAGCGAGTATCAAGCCGGCCGCACGCCGAACCCGTGCGTGATGTGCAATGAGAAACTCAAGTTTGGTAATCTCTGGGGGAAAGCCGAAGCGCTCGGTTGCGATTACATCGCGACCGGTCATTACGCGATCATCGAGCATCGGCTCGATCGTGCTGTTTTGCGTAAGGGTGTCGATCCTCGCAAAGATCAATCGTATTTTTTGTTCAGTCTGCGACAACCGCAATTGCGGCGTGCACTGACGCCCCTTGGAACTATGCACAAGCCGCAAATCCGCGAGATTGCCCGTTCGTTAGGCTTAAAAGTCGCCCACAAGGTCGACAGTCAGGAAATCTGTTTTGTGCCAGGCGACGATTACAAAGCGTTTTTGCGTTCGCATCTTGGCCAGAACGAATTTCATCGGGGCGGGATCTACGATGTCGATGGAAATTTTCTGGGCGAACACGAAGGGATCGAGTTGTTCACGATTGGCCAGCGCAAAGGACTTCCCGGCGGCTCACCGCGTCCTCGCTACGTTGTCGACCTCGATCCGGAGACAAATCGCGTAATTGTCGGCGATGCAGACGATCTAGTGTGCGATGAATTTGAAATTGATCGAGTGAATTGGATCGATGCGGACGCCGCGAATGCAAACGCCGATATTACGGTCAAAATTCGCTACAGCCATCCCGGCACAAGTGCGACGCTCACGCTGCTCGATAATGGGCGCGCGCACGTCCGATTGCACGAGCCGCAACGAGCGGTGACACCGGGGCAGGCTGCCGTGTTTTACGGCGGCGATCGCGTGCTCGGCGGTGGCTGGATCTGCCGGACCGAGCCGGTCAGGCGAAGCGAGGCGCTTAGCCGGAAGGCAGCGCCGGTTCTGGCCTAACGAATGGCCGGGCAAGTTCTACTCGCGTTCAGTACATTTCCGGACGTGGAGACGGCGCGAAAAATCGTGCGCGAGATCGTCAGTGCCCGGCTGGCCGCATGCGGCAACATCGTTCCGAAGGTCGAATCGATCTATCGTTGGCGGGGGAAGTTGGAATCAGGCACTGAAGCGCTTGCCTTTTTTAAGGTACAGTGCCGACTGCTATCCCAAATTCCAAAAGAAATTGCGTGTGCTTCATCCCTACGAAGTGCCGGAGATCATCTCCTGCAAGATCGACAGCGGCCTCCCGAAATACTTACGCTGGGTGGCTGAGAGCTGCGCTAAATAGCAGCGGTACGTCGTCTCCTGGCGAGGGCAAAGATCGTTACGCCCATGGCGTTGGCGATCAGAGTCACGCCAATGATCTTTGCCGCGAAAATCAGCCGACTCGGCACATCGATGATCGGGTAGACGGTGAAGAAAATTGCGAGCAGGCATACGCCAAATCCGCATCCGGCCGCCATTCGCAACCAAAGTGGCGCGCCCGAACGAACGGCGGCCGCGCCTGCAATCGGAATGGCGAACAGGACGAGATAAACAATCCCATAGAAAACATTCGCGGCGTTGTCCACCAGTTGAAACGCTTCCTGGATCCCGGCGCCGATCTGACTCGCAACCGCAATCACCACCGTGATCGCACCGACGAAGATGATCGAGTTTATCGGTGTCTTGTATCGCGAGTGTAAGCGCGAGAACCAACCGGGCAGAAGCCGATCCCAGCCTGCAACCATCGGCAGGCGCGAGCTGCCGGTGAGATGAACGCTCGTCGATGAAATCGATCGTATTGTCATCAACAGAATCCCTATCGAAGCGATTGTACCGGCGATCGGAAAAGAACGCAGACCCAGTCGCAATGTTTGCGGCACCGGACCGATGAGATCGATTTGATTGTTACCGACGAATGCTAAAACGGAGCTGGTGCCAAGAATAAACATGAGTGCGATAATCGGAGAGGCAATGATGACGGAGCGGCCAATATTGCGCGCGGGTGCGTGCGTTTCGCCGGCGAGGATGGCGACGTACTCAAATCCGCTCAACCCCCCGACCGCGAGTTTGCTGAAGATGTTGAAGCAATAAAAGATCGACATTGTGGGCGCGGCGATCTGGAGCGGGTGATATTGCTTCAGGTCGCCGCGCGCGAGACTAACGAACGGCAAAGCAATCAGAGCGCCGTAGACCAGAAGCATAGCGAAAGCGCCGATGTTGTGGACCCATTTGCCTAACGAAAGCCCGCGAACGCCGGTGAAAGCAAGACCGCCAACAAGTGCGCAACTGATCAGCGACACGCACCATTTGCTGTTCGGCATCCAGGCTGCGGTTTCGCCGATGGCGTAAGAGATATTGGTCGTGACGAACATTCCACCCAGCGCGATGACGGTAATGGAGAGCAACCACAGATTCCACGCCACGATGAAGCCGGTGAACTCGTTCAGGCCGAGTTTCGCCCATTGATAGAGCCCGCCCTCGAGCGGCATGAGGCGATTCAAGTAAATGACGACGGCAGCTTGCGGAACGTAAAAGAGCAAAATGGCAAGCAGCCAAAAGAACAGATGCGATGGCCCGAGCTTCGCAGCCGTCCCGACCCAGCTTGAGCCGACGACAAAAAGGATTTGGGTGAGGACGAGATCCCAAAGACCGAGCGGTTTTTTTAGCAACGCGCTGTGTGCTTCGACGTTCTGCTCGGCACTTTGCAGATCTGTCGTCACAGCGATCGGCTTAAAACGCAGATGTCGATCTAACGCTGCTGCTCGGTTGACGGCTTCCTCGGCGGCGGCGGCTCATTTCGAAATTCGCGATGGCGAATCTTGCCGCCGGCGTAACCGATGTAACCGCCAATTCCCAAGGTAACGGCGCCAAACAATATTGCCGCGATGAGAAGCGGCATGGAAGATCTCGGCCATTTCATCGGCGCGGCAATTGCCATCGCACTCAAAAGAGCGAGGGCGTAGAAAAAATAAATGAGATCTTCTGCACGATCTCGGTGTTCATCGAGCCAGGCGTGCCCGTCGTCGTCCGTCATCGTCAGGACGCGATCGTAACTTTGTTCGCCGAACTCGTAGACCGGCCACGCCGAAGCCGCGCTGATGACGACGATTACTAATGTGGTAATTTGCGCCTGCCGGCTTCGTAGAAAAAAGGCGATGATCAATCCGATCCAGCCCATCGCCAGTCCGTAAATCGGCAACGGATTGATCAAAACGTGAATGTACTCGGGCTGGCGCAGGTCGCGCAGGATCGTCTCGATCATCTCAGGTTTTGGAATCCTGATTTTTTTGCGAGGAGATCTTTAGGTTCTTTTCGTCAGATTTGTTTTTGGACGGATTCTCATCTGTGTCCGAGTAGGGGACGTAGTTTTTCCAATCGGCAGTGGTGAAGTGCCACCACTCGACCCGCAGGCCATAAAAATTATTGTAGGCCATCGCCCTTTGCAAAAGCATGAGATGAGCTCTTATAAGCGGATCACGTCCTTGATAATGCAACATCGCAGCGGGCGTGAACGCATCGAATTCGGTCGGCATGCGCATCTCGCTGCCCCAGTCGTCTACCAGCGTTGCATCGACCGAAACGCCCCAGGAATGCATTGAACCGATACCGTTTTCGGGATCGGCCACGAAATCGTCCTTGCCCGCCAGTTTCCAGAGGAGGGCTTGCGCTTCTTTCGGCCGGTAGGCATCCCAGATTTTCAAGCCAAATCTATATTGATGAAGATATTTTTGCGCGCCGACCAACTGCTGCGCGACACTCGGCAGGATAAGCGCGCGCGAGTTCGGCAAATATAGTGCGCGGCCGGTCACGTTGTGAGTCGTCGCATAACGAAGGTCGATCACGATTGAAGGGTCGACTGTGTGAATATCGACCAAGTCAGGATTTGCGCGGAGCCTGGGCGCCAGGGCCGACATGAGCGCGGCGAGCGCGATTGCGAAGCAACAACTGCGGCAAGCTGAAATGATCGTCATGATTTAGCTTTCGGCGTGACGGCGATCAACTCCGAAAGCTTTCGGGGTCAATCGCCTGCAACGGCCGGTGTCACGTCAGTTTTTGCAATGCGCTGCAAAAGAAGTCGAGCACTATCCTCGGGAACATTGAAGTGAAGTTCGATATTTGCGCCTTGTCTCGTAACTTCCGGCCCTTGCGCATAGAGCAAGAGCTCCGAATCCTGCAAGTGTAACCAGCGCTGCGGTTCGCTGTGTAAGTTGCGCGCCAATTCGGCGGCGGCTTCAACCGATTTCGCCTTCACCAGCAGGCGCGCTCGCACCGGGTTCTGCAAAGTGAGCGCCAACCCGAGGAGCTGGGACGTATCAAGTAAATCCCGCGTAAAAATCGGATGAAACATACGCGTCAGATCTGCCGGATTTCGCGAAATCAGGCGGAGAGCACTTTCGCGGTCAAGCGCTTGAAAACGATCGAAGAGTTGGCCCGTGATTTTGAGATCCAGTTCAATTCCAAGCCGGACGCGGACTAATTCATCCACTTCTGCGGCGGTGCCGACTGCCAGGATGTTCGGACCAACACGGGCCAGGGCCAGCTCAGGGCGTTCCCACACGGGCAGTCCGCTGATCGTTCGTTTTTGGAAATCTTTGTCGTTTTGGATCGAACGGATCACGTTCGAAACATCGCTGCGTGCTTCCACGAGTAGAAATTCGCGGACGGCTCCAGCGTCGCTCGTAGTGACGGCCCGCGTTATTCGAATCGAATCACGTTCCAAATTTAAAACCGGAACGTTTGCAGCGCTGCCAAGCAACCCGTTCCACACATTCTGCCAAACATCGGGCTGCTCCTTACGCCAGCGCTTGGGAAGATCCTCGCGTTCGAATTCTTCGGTATTGATCGACAAAATCGCTTCGGTCTCTTGTGGCAACCATTCGCGTTTGCGCGGCGATTGAAAGACGAGCGGTAAAATGATCGCGAGCAAGGCGAGGATGGAGATCACGCTGAAATAAAATTGCCGCAGTTCCTGCTTGTCGATCTTGGCCGAAAGGTGGGCCAGCTCGGCGGTATGTTCGAGATATCGATCCACCGAGCCACGGTGTTTTCTAACTTGCTCGAGGAAATGCGGCGAGTTCGGCGGCGCGATTCCCTGGGTGGCGAGATGCCGGCCGATATTCAAATAGGCCGGGTTCTTTTTCTCCTCAACGACCTGATGATGGGCCCGCGCCTCCCGGACCGCTTCTTGTTGAGTGCGAATGTTTTCAGTGAACGTGCGGTCGCGCCCTTCAAATTCGCCGCGCACGCGCTCGATGTTCTTTTCGATGGCGGAGAGTTCTTCCTCGGCCGCGGCCAATTTTTCTTTCGCCATGCGAGAGGCGTCTGCGCTGCCGAGCCGCGCACGGACGAGTTCGGCGCGTTCTTCGGGCAGCTGCGCACGGCGCGCGCCAATGCTCGTTGACTGCGCCTCCAGATCTCCCGGCGGCGGCGTTTGGGCTTGGAGCTCGGACAACCGTTTTAATAATTCGCGGTCGGCCGCTTCGTTGTCCTGCATGCGTCGTTCGACCGCAGTCAATTCGCGCTCGCAAACCTCCGCTGCACTCTTGGCGTCGTTGCGTCGCTGAAGAATTGGTTTCTTTTCCGCCTCCAACTTCGCGAGCACGTCGCTTTGCTCCTGCGCATTCTGCTCCCGTTGCGTCTCGATCTTTTTTATTCCTTCCTCGATCTGCGCGATCCGGAGGGCAACTTCCTTTTGCTCCTGCTCGAGCTTTTTTAGCGCGACGATTTCGTTGCGCAGTTCAGGGAAATTTGCCGCTTGCGAGGTGCCTTCACGCCCGAGGCTGATTTCGCTCTTTTGCAACAGCCGTTTCTCGTGCCGCAGCGCCATGCGGGTCCGCTGCCGGCGGATTTTCAATCCAATCTCGCGAAAACCTGTCCGAATGAAACTCACGTGGTAAGGCTACCCGAAATGGGCAGGCGACAAATCGAAAAAGTTACAGGGACAACTCCGCGTTTATTCCTCCGGCTCAGCTAGCTTTGCCAGCACGCCAAAATCTTCCAGTGTCGTCGTATCGCCGGTGATCTTTGTGCCGCTGGCGATCTCTTTCAATAACCGCCGCATGATCTTGCCGCTGCGCGTTTTGGGGAGCGCTTCGGCAAAGCGGACATCGTCCGGTTTGGCGATCGCTCCAATGTGTGCGCCTACGTGATCGCGCAACTCGTTCTTCAGGTTCGTTGTCACCTCGATTCCACTCTTCAACGTAACAAATGCGACCACGCTTTGGCCTTTCAGCTCGTCAGGTCGTCCCACTACAGCGGCTTCCGCCACCTGGGCATGGCTGACGAGTGCGCTTTCAATTTCCGACGTGCCGAGACGATGGCCCGCTACATTGAGAACATCATCAATGCGGCCAACGATCCAAAAGTAGCCGTCTTCATCGCGGCGGGCGCCATCGCCGGTGAGATAGTTGCCTTTAAATTCACTCCAATACTGTTTCTTGTAGCGCACCTTGTCGCCGTAAATCGTGCGGAGCATGGATGGCCACGGGCGCCGAATGATTAATTTGCCGCCCACGTTCGCTTTCACTTCGCGGCCCTTTTCATCCACAACGGCTGCATCGACACCAAAAAATGGAAGTGTCGCGCTGCCCGGCTTGGTTGGGATTGCGCCGGGCAGCGGCGTGATCATGATTGCGCCAGTTTCAGTTTGCCACCACGTATCGACTATCGGACAACGTTCGCCGCCGATTGTTCTGTGATACCACATCCACGCTTCCGGATTAATCGGCTCGCCCACGGTGCCAAGCAGGCGGAGCGAGGAGAGATCATGTTTTGTTACCCAGTGGTCGCCCCAGCGAATAAACGCGCGAATGGCGGTCGGCGCAGTGTAGAGAATGTTGACGCGGCTCTCCTCGATGATGCGCCAGAAGCGATCAGGCTCCGGCCAGTTCGGCGCCCCTTCGTACATGAACGTAGTCGCGCCGTTGGCCAGTGGGCCATAAACCACGTAACTGTGTCCCGTAACCCAACCGACATCCGCTGTGCACCAAAAAATATCTTCATCGCGAATGTCGAAGACATATTTCATCGTTGAATAAATCCCCACGAGATAACCGCCCGTCGTGTGCAAGATTCCCTTTGGCTTTCCGGTCGAGCCGCTCGTGTAGAGAATGTAAAGGGGATGCTCGCTGTCGAGCGGCGCTGGCGGGCAATCTGCATTGACATATTCCAGCTCGCGATGCCACCAAACGTCGCGCCCGTCTTCGATGTGGATTTCGTTTCCCGCCCGGCGAAACACGATCACCCGCTTGACCGGGGTCTCGCCGTGTAACGCGTCATCCACGTTTTTCTTCAACGGAACAATCCCGCCGCGTCGATAGCTCCCATCCGCAGTGATCACAGCAACCGCGCGACAGTCCTCGATGCGGTCGCGAATACTCTCTGCGCTGAATCCACCGAAGACGACGGAGTGCACCGCACCGATGCGCGTGCAGGCCAGCATCGCGACAGCTGCTTCGGGAATTGTGGGCAGGTAGATAATGACGCGGTCGCCCTTGCCGATTTCGTTTCGCTTCAGAACGTTGGCAAAGCGACAAACTTCGCGATGCAGTTGCTGGTAGGTGAGTGTGCGTTTTTCTCCAGGCTCGCCTTCCCACAGGATAGCGGCTTTGTTCCGGCGATGGCTCGCGAGATGTCGATCCAGGCAATTCTCCGAGAGATTGATTTTTCCGCCGACAAACCATTTCGCGAAGGGCGCTTTCCATTGCACGACTGTTTTCCAGCGCTTGCTCCAGAGCAGCTCGTTCGCCTGACGGGCCCAGAATTTCGCCGGCTGCTTGATTGACTCCCGATACATCCGCCGATATTGCCCGAGGCTCTTAATCCGCGCCTTTTCAGAAAAATCCTTTGCCGGCTTGAAAACGCGCTTTTCCTTCAAGTGCGACTCGATGTTGTCGTGCATGAGCTGTCTGTAATATGCCGAAGAGTTTGGTGGAGCAAGCGCGCCCGTGCCGTTAAAGCGATGAAGCGGCGCAGTCCGCTCGCTTTAACGCTTCAACCTTCAACGCTTCAACGAATTCATTTGTGTGTAATCGGTTGAGCGCGAACACTCTTCCCATGAGCGAGCATACATACAAAAAAATTGAGCTGGTTGGGTCGTCCCCGAATGGACCCGAAGAAGCGGTGAAAAACGCGCTAACCCGCGCACAAAAAACCGTCCGCAACATGCGCTGGTTTGAAGTGACCGAGACGCGCGGTTACCTCGAAGATGGAAAGATCGCGCACTGGCAGGTGACGCTCAAAGTCGGCTTCACCCTGGAAGGCTAAGGTGGATCGAGCGCTCCGCGCTCGATGCTAAACGTGGCGGCGAAGCCGCGATTAATTACCTTCGCGGGGCCGACCGCTCGATCCACCTATTCGTCTTCTTGCGTCGCCTCGTAGAGTTTGGTCGCGCCGTAAATAAGAATCGCAGGCTTAAGGGCAAACAAAAACACACGGGAGAGTCCGCTCAGAAGTCGGCCCACCGGCAGCCGGTTCAAAATGAGTCCCGCTGCAAAAGCGTAAAGCAGCGACCGGCCCGGGTTCTCACGCACATATTTTTCGGTTTGACCGAGGACTTCCTCGAATTGCTCTTTCGTATAGCGAAGGCCGAGCCCGACGAAGTCTTCGGCGTCTTCCGCAGATCGTTTAGCCATGGGATTTGGTTTTGCTGATAATGATTGTCTGCGCATTTGGTTTGGTCAACGCAAAGTCAACCAGACCGTGCTTGCCGCACTGCCGGATGGGAACTCTGCCGGCGGGGGCTGTCGATGCAAAGTCCCGGCTCGCCGCGACACTTTTAAGCAATAACGCGCCATCACTTCAAGCGCGCGTTCGCGAAAGGTGGCGCAGTTTGTCGAAAGTAAAATCCTCGCGTCGCGGTCCGCCACTTCCAGTGCGTCGAGAAGTAATTTCTCAAGGTCGCTTTCGATGTGAAATGCTTTGCCGTGCCGTGCCCGCGAAAAGGTGGGTGGATCGAGAATGATTGCGTCAAATTTTTCGCCTCGGCGCGCCAGCCGTTGCAGCGCCGGGCGGACGTCGTCCGCGATGAACTGGTGCTCGCTCGTCGCCAGAGCGTTAAGCGCGAAATTTTCCCGTCCGCGCGCCAGCGATTTTTTTGAAAGATCGACGTTGACGGTTTGCGCTCCGACTGACGCCGCAGCCACTGAAAACGAACAAGTGTAGGCAAAGCAATTCAGGAGCCGTTTCGGGTTGGCCTGCTGCAGGTAGCGCCGATTTTCTCTTTGATCGACAAACAAACCGACGGAATAACCCGCGCCGAAGTCGATCCCGAATTTCAGGAATTGCTCCGTCGCGGTCGTCTTCAGATTTTCGTTCTTGTCGCCAACCAGCAATCGGGGCGCCCCGCGCTCTTCATTTTTCCTCGGCAAGAAGCGGGCGAAGACGCGTCCGATTGGGAAATTCACCGATTTGCCCCACAAGGAGAGCTCGAGGATGAGGCGGTCGCACGCGGCGCCATTCTTGAACGAAATCAGGGTGTCGCGGCCGAAGCGCTCAGCCCAGCCCTGTTCGATCGTGCAAAGTCGGTGCGCGTCGGTCCCTTCTGCTTCGAAGGCGCGAAGCATCTCCTGATCGATCCACCGCGATTGCATTTTCATCGGCAACAGGAAATTGAACCCTCTTTGGTCAAAAAGGAATCGCGGAATCGACCGTTTGCCCGTGTCGTTAGGCGCGTTACAATCCTGCAGCGTCGAGCTCGCCGTGTGCGCTAACTCGATTTGTCCTTCTATGCAATCAGTCACCGTTCGCGTTCCGGCAAGCACCTCCAATCTGGGTCCCGGCTTCGACTGCCTCGGCGTCGCGCTCCGCCTTTTCAACAAGGTAACCGTTACGCGTGACGCGTTGGGCCGGCAATCGCATTCGCAAATTGTGGCAGAAGCGGCAGATTTATTTTTCAAACAGTTCCCGAGACGGCGGTTTTCATTTTCCTGCTCAATCGAGGAAAAGATCCCCCGCGCGCGCGGGCTGGGTAGCAGCGCCACCATTCGCCTCGGGGTTCTGCACGCTCTCAATCACCTTTCTGAAAATCCGTTCGATCGATTATCGATCTTTCACTTGTGTGCGCGATTGGAAGGGCATCCGGACAACGCGGCGCCGGCGAGTTTCGGCGGCTTCACCGTCGTTCGGGGCAAGAATGTTCAGCGGTTCGATGTTTCGCCGAGGTTATATTTTGTTCTTTTGATTCCAGACTTCGAGATTGCAACATCGAGAGCGAGAACAATCTTACCTTCTAAGGTTTCGCGCGCCGGGGCAGTGGAAAGTTGCGCAAATGCGTGCGCGATTACGGCCGCATTCGCCTCGCGCACCTACGAACAATTGCGCGGCGCTTTTGCCGATCAGTTGCATCAACCATTTCGAGAAAAATTAATTCCATTCCTGCCGCGGGTCGTTGCCGCGGCTGAAAAGGCAGGCGCTTTCGGAGCGTTTCTCAGCGGCAGCGGATCGACGATAGCCGCAGTCAGCCTGCAAGATCGAGATAAAGTTGCCGCTGCCATGCTTCGCGCCGCGAGATCGGTATCCTCCCGCACCGTCATCATCAGGGCGGATAACGCCGGTGTTCAAATTCGAAACCCGAAACTCAAAACTCGAAATCACCGCGATGGGCCGCACACTTGAGAATTTAGAGCAATTCGGAATCGACGTGGTTCTCGAACGGCATCGCGGATTTCGGGCTTCGATTTTGCGTGCGATTCTGCGCGCCCTGTCCTTTATTTACGAGCGCATCGTTCAACTGCGTCTTTATTTCTACCGCAAACGAATTCTTCGCGAACGCACGCTTGGCTGTCTGGTCATCAGCATTGGAAACCTGACCGTCGGCGGCACCGGTAAAACGCCGATTGTGGAAAAGTTCGCACGGGCTCTGCAATCGGGCGGGCGCCGTGTTGCCATTCTTAGCCGCGGTTACAAAAGTGTTCCAAAAAGAAGGAGCTGGCTGGATCGGCTCAGCCAGAAAACTGAAGAACCGCCGCGCGTTGTCTCCGATGGGAAATCGCTCCTGCTCGATTCGCTCACGGCGGGTGACGAGCCTTACATGCTCGCGCACAATTTGGAGGACGTCATCGTTCTGGTCGATAAAGACCGCGTCAAGAGTGGGCGGTTTGCCATCGACAAATGGAGAGTGGACACGCTGCTTCTTGACGACGGTTTACAATATCTCCATCTCAAACATCGGCTCGACATGGTGCTGGTGGATCGACAAGCACCGTTCGGAAATGAGTTTCTGCTTCCGCGCGGCACTCTCCGCGAACCGCCGCGAAATCTTCGTCGCGCCAGTTTCATCTTCATCACGAAAAACACCGGCCAGCCTAACGACGCACTCGTGGAACGAATCCGCCGCTATAATCGCACCGCCGAGATCATCGAATGCGCGCACAAGCCGCTGTATCTGCAAAACATTTTTACGGGAGAACGATTACCGTTGGAACGATTGCGCGACACGTTCATCGGTTCGATTTGCGGGATCGCCGCGCCGGAAAGTTTCGAGGATGGTTTGAGGAAACTCGGCGTGCATCTCGATCTCGCCAAACGTTACATCGATCATCATTACTACACCGAAGGAGAATTGCTCAGCTTCATCGGGCGTTGCATCCGGCGGGATTTGGCCATGATCGTGACCACGGAGAAGGACGCCGTGCGGATGCCGCATTTACCGGAGGCCGAAGTGAAAGTGCCGATTTATTTTTTGCGCGTCGAAATCGAGATCCTGAGCGGCCACGAGACCTGGGAACATTGCGTCGCCCGCATCTGCAAACCGCAGCCCATGCTCTCGCCGGAGCGCTTCTTTGCCTGAGAATGACGAATCAGGAAACCAGGAACCCAAGAAATAAACTCTTCGTCGATTTTCCTGGTTCATGCTTTCCTGATTAGTTCGGAATTTCGGCGTTGGACGTTCGGCTTCGCTGCGCTACGGCGCGACGAGTGGGCGCTTGCCACGCCGAAGCTTTCGGCGTAGGCGGGTTGGACGTTTGCTTCTAAGTCATGCCCGAAAAAGCCGAGCTCATCGTCGAAGGAAAGCGCCTCCCGGTCTCGAACCTGGACAAGGTGCTCTATCCGAAAGTCGGGTTCACCAAGGGGCAGGTAATCGATTACTACATTCGCATCGCGCCGGTGCTCCTGCCGCACCTGAAGGATCGGCCGCTGACGATGAAACGGTATCCCAATGGCGTCCAAGGAGAATTCTTTTACGAAAAAAACTGTCCAACGCATCGCCCGAAATGGGTGAAAACGGCAAGAGTTTGGAGCGAAGGCAACAATCGGATGATGGATTATTGCCTCGCGCAGGATCTGCCGACCCTCGTCTGGGCGGCGAACTTGGCCGACCTCGAATTGCACACATCGCTTTCGCGCAAGAACAACATCAAACGTCCGACGATGATGGTATTCGATCTGGATCCGGGCGCGCCTGCCGACATCGTCCAATGTTGTCAGGTCGGACTTTGGCTGCGCGATTTGTTAGGCAAAATGAAATTGGAATCGTTTGCCAAAACGAGCGGCTCAAAAGGTCTGCAAGTTTATGTGCCGCTCAATACATCGGTTACGTACGATCAAACGAAGGAGCTTTCGCGCGCGCTCGCAGGATATCTCGAGAACGAACATGCCAATCTTGTTACCTCGAACATGTCGAAGGCATTGCGCAAAGGAAAGGTCTTCGTTGATTGGAGCCAGAACGACGAACACAAAACGACGATTTGCGTTTATTCACTTCGCGCCAGGGAAGAACCGACTGTTTCCACGCCAGTCACGTGGGACGAAGTCACCAACTGCCTGAAAAAGAAAAAGACCGATCTCCTGAAATTCCGCTCCGAAAAAACCCTCGCCCGCATGGGCAAGATGGGGGACCTCTTCGAGCAGGTCGAAAAGCTCAAGCAAAAGCTGTCGACAAAATGGAAATTGTAAGACTTCTCAGCCGTAAACATTTCGTGAAATGCGGAGTTGTGATCGCGCTGTTTTGCCTGAATGCGGTTCCGGCCATCGCCGACGATTTCCCGTTGAATCGACTTAAGCCGCTCACTTACGTTGTTGATTACGAGCCGTTCTGGTCGCCGGACGGCCGACAGATTGTGCTCATCTCGAGCCGGCATGGCGGAATGAAAGTGCATGTGATGGACGCAAGCAGCGTTAATCACGGCAGCGATATGCGCCAACTAACTACTGGCGAAGCCGAAGACGATACGCCGGCGTGGTCGCCCGATGGCAAAAGAATCACTTTCGTGTCGGTGCGCGACGGCGTTTCGCAGGTCTGTGTCATGAACGCGGATGGGACGGATGTTCGACAGCTCACCAACGGCGCCGCGGAAAACATTCATCCAATGTGGTCGCCGGATAGTGCGAAGATTCTCTTTAACACCACATATTTTTCTCGTGCGACCGCCGCTGACGGCAGGGATGTTCCTAGCGACAACAAAGTGATCGGCGAGCAGATCGATAAGAAAATGGATCTGGCAACGATCCGGCCGGACGGGACCGATCTAAAAAGAATCACAACGGGCGGCGGATACACTTATGCGTCGTTCTCGCCCGACGGCATGTCGATCTTACATCGCCGCGTAGAGGGAGAACTCTCGCAGATTTTTGTGATGAAAGCGGATGGCTCGGGCGATCGAAACGTCTCCGGTGAATCGAAGCTCGACGGATGGCCGGCGTGGTCGCCAGACGGCAAGCGCATTATTTTTTCCCGGCGCGTCAATGATCGGTTCCAGATTTTCGTAATGAACCGCGACGGAAGCGGCGCACGCCAACTCACGGACGCGATCGGCGAGTTCACAAATCCAAGATGGTCGCCCGACGGAACTAAAATCCTCTGTGGCCGCCGCCTCGGCGACATCAATCTCATCATATTTCCTGCGCCAAAATGAGCTTTTATTCCGACAGACTTGGCTCCAGAGGTAGAATTTGGCGGTGTATTATCCTCGTTCCGAGTCACTTAAACAGTGCTTCCTCAGCTAATCGAGCGTAATCTGCAACTACTTGCGCGAACTCTTTCACTGCAGTTTGCTGGCACTCGTTGCTGGCTTTTTTCGCAAGATAGACGGTAATTGCAGTGAGCCGGATAAAGCAGTAGATTTATGGGCAGTTGTCGGAATACTTTACAAGATCCATAATTTCTTACGAATACAGTATATGTACCTTTAATACGAATGGATATTTGTTAAAATCCTTATCGCCAGCTTCATATGCGTTGATTGAGGGCGCTTATAATAGTTCAGGCACACAGCCTGCTAATCACCGAGTTATGAAAGACTTACCAACGATTAGGTGTTTCAGAATGCTGGCTGCATGCGTTTTTCTCGCAACGGCGGGTACGGGATTAGCGGCCTCGATCAGCGTCACGTTCAATAGCCCAACTGGCGACCTCGGTGTTAGCTCGAAAAGTTACTCGGACGGCGGGGTAAGCGTAACGGCTTACGGTTACGTTTCAGGGAGCCCGCATAATCTTTTCGGAAAGAATGACGGCGGCGACGAAATTGGGCTAGGCCTTACAGGCCAACTAGATAACGAGGTCGGTCCCTCCGACTTCATCCAACTCGACATTAGTCAGCTGCACACGAACGGTTTCAATACAGCGGAACTCTTCGTCGGAAGCACTCAGAATGACGAGCCGTGGGCTCTCTTCGTGTCCAATACTCTGGGGACGTTAGGCGCGATTAAGATCACTAGTAGCACGGTTGATTATCCAAACGGAGTTGATATTAGTGCCTACCTTGGCTTTAAGTACATAGGCCTGAGCGCTAACTCCAGCGGAATCGGCGGCGAAAATGTTCTGCTCGGGGCAATTACGGCCAATGCACCGTCCCACGTCCCGGACTCCGGTACCTCGATTGAAGTATTATCGATCGGATTGGCGATGCTGCTTGTCTTCCGCTGGAAAATCAATGGCGCCAGCGGGAACTGCCAGAGGTAGGATTCGTCGGTGTATTATCCTTATAATAAACTACTTAAGCACAATCTGCGTAGGTAATCGAGCGTAATCTGCGACTCCTCGCCCAGACTCTTTCAGTGCTGTTTGCTGGCAATTTTGCTGACAGTTGGGAAAGCCATGTAACGTGGGTTCGAGCCCTGTAGGCTGCGGTAGAGTTCTCGAGTCGAGGCCCTGATTCGGAATTCGCCTCTTCTAATTCAATTGAACGCTAAGGGCGACACCCTCATTGTCTGTCGATGAAGCGAAGGTTTCTAGTCGCTCTCGGCATCGCCCTGGCGACTGGATTCGCGGCGTGGTGTCTAATGCCAGATACGGTCGTGGCGCGACGGGGGATGGATCCTGACGAAGCGGTGTATCTGATGGTCGCGCGTCTTCTCAATGGCGGTCACCCATCCAGCAGCTTCTTCTTTGATCAGTTCTGGCTTTTCCCGAAGACCTTGGCAGCGGCATTTCGGCTTTTTGGTGATTCATTGGTTGTGGGACGGCTCACCGTCTTTGGTTTTTCGTTGGCTGGATTGATTGGGATCGCGGTCTTGAGCCATCAGGTCGGTGCAAAATGGGCGGCTCCCGTCGCGATTCTCTGTGGAGCAGTCGAACCCTTGTACCTCAAGCAATCGCGTGTGGCGATGAGCGACGTTCCAAGTGCGGCGTGCATGGTTTGGGCGCTTGCATCGCTGCTCGCATTTCAAAAGAGCCGCTGCCGCTTCTTCGTCGTTCTGAGCGGCGCCTGCGCAGCGGCAAGCCTGGTCATGAAACCACTGGCGATCGGGTTTGCTGTTCCGCTCGTTATCCTCCTGCTTGCTCCACGCGCGCGGCGCGAAGCAGGTCGGCTACATCTTAATCTAACCGCATCAACGGCGGATCTGTTCGTGTTTGTTGCAGCCGGAATTATTACCGCGGCGTGCTTTGTCGATTTGCTTCATCCACTCAACGAATACAGGCGCACGATCGGTTTTCATTTGGCAGAGCGAAACTGGCTGGCTGGTACAGCGGCGACGCGCTGGCTAGCCCTGGTTGGGTTCACCCGGAGAAACGTCCCGTGGCTCGCATTCGCAGCTATTGGGATCGCTGCACTGCGACCCTTTTCGATTGCCGCGTTTGCTTTGCTCGCTGGCGAATTAATATCGACCGCTGTTCTTCTGCAGATGCCTCCATGGCTGCATCACTACGTCCTACTCATCCCACCGCTGGTTGTTTTCTCTGTGCTTGGACTTTACCACGGTTTCAATGCTCTGAAACAATGGATCGCTGATATTCGGGGCCATAGCGCCACGTCTAATTCACGAAGGTTCCTTGCAATGACGTTTGTTGGCGCCGTTATCGTCACCTCAGTCGATCTTCCGTGGATCGCGCGTTACGATCATCGCGCGCTTCATCCGGAGCCGAACAATTTAGAGTCAATCATCCGCCATCTCGAGGTAAACACGGCACTCGGTGATTATCTGCTGAGCGACGACGTAATGATTCCTTATCTGGCACATCGGCTCGTTCCTCCTTCCGCGATCAACTTAACCTTTGCAGCAACGTTTAAGTTCGACCAGTCGAGCAACGAGCGGTTGGACGCAATGCTTCGTCAGTATCCTGTCGCAGGGATCATCGTAAGCGCCCGCTTTCAGCGGAATGCTCACTTGATGTCTTGGATCAAAGCGAACTTCCCCATTTCCACGCGACTTGGTGGTTACGACGATACCGCTGAGGCGTGTTTATACACGCGTGATAAGGAGAAGCCTTAACGACGTGGTCGTTCATCACGTTGAGCAGGCGTTCGGCTTCGTGTCGGTCAGTTGTACGAAGCGTTCCCTGTTTCGATGAATCGTTGGCCTGCCAGTAAAAAACGCTGTTACGCCGGCGGAACGTTCGGTATTTGAGTTGCACGTTTTTCTCTACGTTGAGGAGAATGCACGCGCCGGATTTTTTCCGTTAGCGAGTAGTCGCGGAGTTGTGCCTGAGTCGGTGCGAATTGTTGGTTCGCTCGTTGATCTGCTGGCAAATCTGCTGGCATTTCTCGGTTTCGCGGTCCTGCCAGCTGGAGAAGCCGCTCGTTGTGAGCGACTTAAAATTTGGCTCCAGAGGTAATAATATACTTGACTCAAATTGAGTCCTCGATTAGGTTGATGTCATGACACAGAAAACCGCAGTCAAATTCCCTGATACGCTGCAAGAGTGTATGCGCTACTTCGCGGACGCGGACAGAGCGTTGGACTTTATGAAGTTCATTCGCTGGCCTGACGGCGTTGTGAAATGCCCTCGTTGCAATTCTGAGGACGTGACCTTCATGCCTGCGCGCAGGCTGTGGCGATGCAGGATCGACAACGCGCAATTCAGCGTCAAGGTCGGCACTATCATGGAAGATTCGCCTATTTCGTTGGACAAATGGCTGTGCGCTTTCTGGCTGATCATCAACGCCAAGAACGGGATTAGTTCTTACGAGTTAATGCGCTCGCTTGGACTCACGCAAAAGACCTCTTGGTTCTTGCTGCATCGTATTCGATTGGCGATGCAAACGGGTTCGATTGAAAAATTGAAAGGCAGGTTGAGGCCGACGAAACATTTATCGGCGCAAGAGCGCGCAACATTCACAAGAACAAGCGCAGGGCGAACATGTACGGGACAATGGTCGGCAAAACCGCTGTGCTTGGACTCTTGGAGCGCAACACGCCCGAAACCACGTCGCGCGTTCATCTGAAAGTCGTTGAGAGCGTCCGTCGCCACGATCTTGACCCTGAGATTCGCAAGCACGTTGAGAAAGGCTCGGAAATTCACACTGACAAACTGCGCTCGTATGAAAAGCTGGCGGATGAATACATCCATCAAGTGATTGATCACGCTGAGGCTTACGCGAAAGGCCATGTGCACACGAATGGACTTGAAAACTTCTGGAGTTTGCTCAAGCGCGGGATTCGCGGAACGTATGTCAATGTTGAGCCTTTTCATTTGTTTCGATATTTGGATGAGCAGGCGTTCCGATTTAACGAGCGCAAAGACAATGACCAAGGCCGATTCATTAAGGCTGTGGCCGGATACATCGGGAAAGGGTTGCGATATTCCAAACTCATTGGTCAAAAGGACGGTGGTTCACTTCCACCGGAAACGACAGGGACGTGGCAAACGGCGTAAGAGAGTCCAATAACCAGCCGAATTTGTATGGAAATACGGTATCAGTGGAAGGACTGGATGCACGATTGGCAGTCTGTTCTAGAATCAAGCTTAACGGTGCCAAAGGAGCAGGAGAACGAATGGTTCCGCACGTTTTTTCTGTCTCGCTACCAACCTCCGGCAGAAGCGCGTTGGAGATGTGAGCGAATTCTGGCCGCTCTTCGTTATTTAGAGGCGAACGCGGATTCATTCGAAAAAGGCGGCGGTTACGCCATCGCGAGCAGCAAGGGAGGAATCGTTACTAAATATCTTACGTCCGCTCTTTACCGTTTCTTTGGCGTTGCAGATGATGCTGAAATCTCGACTCCGCCACCGCCGAAAGAGTTTATCGAAGGGGCACAGGAGCACGAACGGAACGAACCCTAATTTGCTCAGTCGAGCGCGCTGCCATATATTCCGAGAGTGGAACACGAAAAAGCACGGCCTAACGAAACGCCATTTGAACGGTTCACCGCGTTCACAAAAAAAATCGTGTCCGTCCCGCATGCTGAAATTAAGAAGCGGGAAGCGGAATGGAAAAACGGACGCAAAGAGCACAAGAGTCACCATCGGCATCGCTAAGGTTTTGGGGTAAGCATTTCGTCAACCAGGAGCACAAGGTTCCCGCCGATTAACAATGCGGCGTTTTCCATCTCTCGCACAATTTCGCCATCAAGCTCAATCAGTTGCCCTAGTTTGATTGTGTTCAGTTTCAGGAATGATGAGATGGCCTTGAGATACGTGTTATCCGCGATCCCTGCTTTATGATTAATTACATTTCTAACGGCGAACAATGCTTGGATAAGCGGGGCCTCCTTAAAAATTTTCTCCACGCCTTCACCGAACGCTGCCTTGTACCAAAATTTTATATAACGCAGTTTTTGGAATGAAATTCTGTCAGTATCGCGCAGCGCAGAACCGAACTGCTTTTGTGGATCGGCGGCCTTACTCGAATCCACGCCTTCACTATCTAAGTTGTCTCTCTTTTTGAAATTACTGGATTTTGCCAGAAACGCGAGTTCTCCATTCAACCGGGCCGTGATCTAAAGCGACATACCACAGGTCAGCGGCAAGAGTTTCAAAAGCCGTCCACACCGCCAAAACTACCGAAAACAAAATCGCTTCCATCGCTTGGTTGGTTCCAAGTTCGTGACTTAGCATTTCATTGATGCGGTCGGCCCCAACTTTCACTTTGTCATGAAGTGGGGTCTTTCCTGACATGACTCGTCTATACTCGCTCTTTGACAGCTTTTGCGTTTCTCGGCGAATGGCAGCTTCCGTTTTCTTGCTGTAAGGATTTTCTCTTCTCCAAGATAATGCACCTGTTACTTTGAAAGTGGCGTAATCGCGCAAGAGTTGTTTCTGTAGCGATTCGGCGGCAACAACTGCCGGAAACGCCGAAAAGCTGTCCATCCGAGCGACGTTGTCGAAGAATGTATTCGCGACCGGCTGCAAACATTTGGATCGCAGGTTCAAGAGGCGATCCCTCCGAACGTGCCCGCCGTAGATGAGGTCAAAATACTTGTGGTCTGGGAAGAATGGAGAGGACATATCCTTTCCCATATCAGTTCCCACAATCGATTCCAATGCGTGACCGCTCTGAAAAGGCGCTCGTAATCGCGGTGTTCACGCGGGAGATTATCCCCCTTATACTTTTGAGTCAAGTATATTGATACCGCTCCAGAGGTAGGATTCGAACCTACGACCAATCGGTTAACAGCCGACCGCTCTACCACTGAGCTACTCTGGATCGTTTTAAGTCGCCCGATCTGGGCGGCGTACATCTTGCCTACTCATCACCGTCGGGCAAGTGCCAATCGGTTAATCCCGACTGGGTCGGGACCCTACGACTGAGCCATTCTGGAATTTGCGCTCGATCGAGCGGCTGAATTTTGCGCAGACGACTTCGCGCGGCAAGTAATTTGGTTGCGGGGGCGAGATTTGAACTCGCGACCTTCAGGTTATGAGCCTGACGAGCTACCAGGCTGCTCCACCCCGCGTCCCAATTATGTCGATCTAATGGTTGGAAGCAAATTTAAAAAGCGATTGTCGACCATTGGGTTGCTTTCGCCGGGAGTCGCGTTTCCTGTCTCTTGTGGCACAAAAGCCTACACATCAGTCACGTCACGGGAAAATTCTGGTTGGCACAGCGAGTTGGTCGGACCCCGGTTTTGTTGAGCGTTGGTACCCAAGAAAATGCGCGCCGGAGACCGGCTCGGTTGGTACGCGCAACATTTCGAGATGGTCGAGGTCAATTCGACCTTCTACTCGGTTCCGGATCCTCGGATGGTAGAGCGCTGGTGCGCGACTACGCCGGAGGCGTTCACGTTTGACGTAAAACTGCATCAATTGCTTTCGTTTCATTCCACGCCGGCAAAATTGTTGCCGCCCGATTTGCAGCGAAGCGCGGAGATAGATGCGAAAGGAAAGGTAAAAGCTTCGCCCGCGCTGACCGAGGCGTTAATCAAGATTTTTCTTCGTTCGATGTCGATCTTGCGTGCGGAACGGAAACTCGGTGTGTTCCTGTTGCAACTTTCGCCTGCATTTTCTCCACGCAAACACCGGCTGGACGAGCTCGAATCTTTGATCGAAATGCTGCGGGACTACCCGCTGGCGATCGAGTTTCGAAATCGCAATTGGGTCGTGGGCGATCAGCTAAGATCGACAATCGATTTTCTGCGGCGACATCAGGTTACGTTTGTGAACATCGATGCTCCCGCCGCCGAACACTTCACGATCATTCCGTCGGAGTTGAATGAGATCACGAACCAGGATGCGACTTACCTGCGGCTGCACGGGCGCAACGCCCGCGCCTACCTCACCGGGAAAACCGTGGCCGCGCGCTTCGACTATGATTACCTGGAGGACGAAATCGCGGAAGTATCGGAGCGCAGCCAGCGACTCGCGGAAGGCGCGCGAGAAGTGCACGTCGTCTTCAATAATAACAATCTTGATTACGCGCCGCGGGCGGCCACGCGGCTGCGTGTCGCGCTCGGTCAAATGGTCAAACCCACACCGCAGACAGCTGAGCTATTTTAGATTAGAGTCCTTGCCCGTGGAAAAATCACAGGCGCCGCCACCAAGTTACGAGCCCCGACTTCCAACTCGTCTTGCTCGGATGAAGAAGTGGCTAGTCGACCATCATATGACATTGATGACCATCGCCGATACCCCGCATTCCATCGCGCTCGGTTCGGCGATCGGAATTTTTTTTGGGTTCACGCCGCTTTTGAGCATAAAAACATTGCTGTCGATCGCGGTGGCCTGGATCTGTCGATGCAACAAGATTGCGGCGGCGATCGCCGTCACTTTACATGATGTCCTGATTTTTGTGATGCCAGCCGTTTACTTCGGGGAATACAAGATTGGGTGCTGGATTTTGCAACGTCCCGTGCCGGTGCATCGGATACGGTTTCATTTCGGCTTGCGCTATTATATGAACTCGGATGTCTTTCTGCGGCTTGTCTGGCCGGCTCTTGTCGGCTCGCTCTTCCTGGCGGCGCCGTCGGCGATCATCGTTTATTTTGTGATGCGAATGCTGGTCAGCCGGGCCCAGTCGCCCCAGCCGGCGAGCTGAACCGGCGCATTTGCCGGAGCGCCCGTGTTTTCTCCGCGGGACGGCACGAGAGTTGCATCAAAAGGGCGGAGCGACTTGCCGTTTGCCTTTGAAAAACGGGGTGGGCGTCGGGGCGTGACATTAAGATTATGAAACCTTTTATCGTTATCGCTTTGAGCGTTTTGCTTTGTTCCTGCGCGGACATGTACGTTACCAAGACCGACGTCGCCACGCCGGGTGGCCGCGCCGCCGGTCCCGTCGATGCCAAAGACTTCGGGTCCAAAAACGTGCGTATGATCACGGATTGCGGCGTGGGCGCGAGCAATCCGAGGGCGATCTACATCCGGCCTTTCTGCATTGATACGGCGGTTTTCAGGGGCGACGAGGCACAAACCGACGGCGAGATGCCGCTTCGGAAAGCGATCACGCCGGTAGAATTTGCGCAAGATCTCAAACAACAGCTGGAAAAAATCGCACCGGCGCGCATCCTGAAAGATACAGAGGCGCCACGCGTAGGCTGGCTGGTGGAAGGGCAATTCGATCTTGTCGACGGCGGCAGCCCGCTCGGGCGCTTCTTCCTCGGCAATTTAGGCGTTGGCCAATCATTCCTGGCCCTTCATGTCAGGATCACGGATGTTGCTCGCCGCACCGTTGTCTACGAGTTCGACATGGCAGGCGGCAGCCGCTTCCAGGGGAAACTCGGAACCGTTCGGGCCAGTGGACTCGGTCGGGCCACGCACTTTGATCTTCAGAACGCGGCCGAGCGAATTTACCTAACGCTGAGTGCCAATCCATACCGTTACGGCGAGCGTCCTAGTGTCAGCTTGCCGGAGTGAAGCGCAACTAGCGCACTTGCGCGACGGGATTGACGGTTGCCAATCGAACGGCGCCGATTAAGGTGCTGCCGTTCATCGCGCCGTGATTTTTTCGCACCGATTTGCACCCATTCTCGCCGCGCTCGCCGTAATCGCGGGTGCTGTTCGACCAGCCGCTGCGGCGCAAGCCTTCATCATTGTCGATTCGCAGACAGGCTACATTCTGCAAGAGCAAAAATCCAAAGATAAACGCCAGGTTGGCAGCTTAACAAAGATCGCTACGGCTGCGGTCGTGCTCGATTGGGCGGAACAAAAAGGCGGCAATCTCAATGAAGTCGTTTCCATTCCGCCTCAGGCATTCGTCGGCGCCGGCGAGAACAACATAGGATTTCAACCACGTGACGAGATCACGTTGCGCGACCTGCTTTATGCCGCGCTCGTCCAATCCGACAACATTGCTGCCTTTACTCTGGCAGCTCATGTGGGATCGACAATTAGCGTCGCGACGCCGGGGGCATCGGGGTCGAAATTAGGGCCGGTCGACGTTTTCGTCAGCCAAATGAACGCGTTGGCCAAGCAGCTGAAAATGGAGCGCACCCGATTTGTGAATCCGCATGGGGTCGATCAAAACGTGCGTCCGGTGCCGTATTCAACTGCCGAAGATTTGGCCCGGCTGACTCGTTACGCGATGAACAAAGCCAGCTTCCGTTTTTACGTTTCGCAGAAGGAACGGCAAATCTCCTTTCACCGCGCCGGCAAGGAGTTGCGTTACCAACTTCGGAACACGAACGAACTTCTCGGAACCAGCGGGATTGATGGGGTGAAGACTGGGCGTACCGCGCGCGCTGGCGAGTGCCTGGTGCTTTCCGCCAATCGTGAATCCGAAGTAGTCAACCAAGGCCAGGAGGTCACTATTTTCCCTCGTCACATTATTGTTGTTTTGCTCGGGAGCACGAGCCGATTTGCCGAAGGCGCTGGCTTCGTCGCGCAAGGCTGGCAGCTTTACGATCAATGGGCCGCGACCGGTCGGCTTGTCGATCCGAAGAAAATGCTTTGATTGTGTCTTCACCATGAAGACGCGCATCGGCGTTCTCACCAGCGGCGGGGATTGTCCCGGGCTCAACGCTGTGTTGCGCGGCGTCGTCCTGGCTGCTGAAAAACTCGGCTGGGAAGTAGTTGGCTTTCGCGACGGCTTTGAAGGGCTTCTGCCACCGGGCGATCACGTGACCCTGGATCGCAAAAGCACGGATGGGATTATGGCATTGGGCGGCACGATTATCGGCACGACTAATCGCGGCCATTTCATCGCTAAAGTCGGAGCGGGGGATCGCGCTGTGGTCGCGGCTGAAGTGATCGCGCGGGCGAAGAAAGTCTTGGATGAGCTTCATATTAAAGCGCTCATCATCGTCGGAGGGGACGGCTCGATGACTACCGCGATGCAAATGCAGGAGGCCGGGATCGACTGCATCGGCGTTCCTAAAACGATCGACAACGATATCGAAGCGACGGCGATGACGTTCGGATTTGATTCCGCAGTAGCTGCCGTGATGGACGCGCTCGATAGATTGCACACGACGGCAACGAGTCACAAACGCGTCATGGTGGTCGAGGTGATGGGGCGTCATGCCGGCTGGATAGCCCTTCATGGGGGCATCGCCGGCGGCGCGGATATCATTTTGATTCCGGAGATCCCCTTTGATTATGACAAAATTGCCGAGGTGATAAAAGCACGAGAAGCTGCCGGCCACTTGGGCACACTCGTCGTCGTAGCCGAAGGTGCTCGCCCGAAAAACGGTCATCAGATCAAGCGTGAGACAAAAGAAGGAGAGTTTAAGCTCGGTGGAATCGGCGACGTTGTGGCGCACGAAATTGCCGAGCGCGCTGGAAAGGAAACGCGCTCTTGCGTGCTCGGACATTTGCAGCGCGGCGGCGCGCCAACCACGCTCGACCGCATTCTTGGCACCCGCTTCGGCGTGAAAGCGGTGCAGTTGGCGAACGAAGGACATTTCGGCTCGATGGTGAGCTATCAGAATTACCAAGTGCGGCATGTGCCGATTGCGGACGCGGTCAATCGCTTGCGCCTCGTTCCACCACACGGCGAGATGGTGCAAACGGCGCGCGACGTCGAAATTTCCTTCGGCGATTAAATGTCGATCTTAACTGTAGCGGCGGTCTACGACCGCCGAATATTTTGATAGCGTGAAGACCGACGGTGGGACACCGTCGCTTCATTGAAATGAAGATCGTCCTGGCATATTCCGGCGGACTGGACACTTCGGTGATCCTTCGCTGGCTCAAAGAAAACTATCAGGCCGAAGTCATCGCTTTCTGCGCCGATGTCGGTCAGGAAGAAGAGCTCGCCGGCTTGGAAGAGAGAGCGCTCCGTAATGGCGCATCCAAATGTTACATCGACAATCTTCAGGAAGAATTCGCGCGCGATTTCATTTTCCCGATGATCCAGGCCGGCGCGATTTATGAAGGCCAATATTTTCTCGGTACCAGCATCGCGCGCCCGCTGATCGCGAAGCGAATGGTCGAGATCGCGAAAAAAGAGAAAGCAGACGCAATTGCGCACGGCGCAACCGGGAAGGGGAACGACCAGGTCCGTTTCGAATTAACCGCCGCCGCGCTCGCACCCGAGCTCCAGGTGATCGCACCATGGCGCGACGAGCGTTTCCGCAAACAATTTCCCGGCCGCGCCGAGATGATCGCCTTTGCTAAAACGAACAAAATTCCCGTCGAAGCGAGCGCAGAAAAGCCGGTACTCGACCGATCGCAACCTTCTCCATATCAGTTTCGAAAGCGGCGTGTTGGAAGATCCGTGGTTCAACGCCAGTTCAAAAGAAATGCGCGGAATGTATAAGTTGAGCGTCGCACCGGAGGATGCGCCTAACGAGCCGGAACATGTCGATCTTGCATTCGAGAATGGCAATTGCACCGGAGTGACTGGAGGGACGCGCGCCGTCGCGTCCCAAAATTTACGCGCTGGCGACGCAGCGCCACAATCCAGACTCTCGCCGCTCGCTGTGATGCGGACATTGAACAAACTCGGTGGTAAACACGGAATTGGTCGCGTCGATGTCGTTGAGAATCGTTTTGTCGGGATGAAAGGCCGCGGCGTTTATGAAACTCCCGGCGGCGCCATTCTCCATTTCGCGCATCGACAAATGGAGACGCTCACTATGGACCGCGAAGTCATGCACCTGCGCGACAGCCTCATCCCGAAATACTCTTCTCTCGTTTACAACGGCTTCTGGTTTTCGCCCGAACGCGAGGCGCTCCAGGCTCTCGTCACCGAAACGCAGCGCGATGTCACCGGCGTGGTGCGTCTCAAGCTCTACAAAGGCAACATCATCGTCGCCGGCCGCAAGAGCCCGAAGAGCTTGTACGATCCGAATATCGCCACGATGGAAGCCGGCACATCGATGTACGATCAAGGCGACGCAACCGGCTTCATTCGATTGAATGCGCTGCGTTTGAAAGTTCGGGCCGCGCTCAAGACACCGCCGAAAAAATGACCAGAACGCGCGGTGCTCATGCAGATCCGTTAGCTGTCCGGCCTCGCCTAATATCACGGTTTGCACTCGACAGCTATGGGACGGAGCCAGTATGAATTTCGTGTAAGTTTTCCCGGCCCAGGGCGATGTCTTCCGAAATCAAAAAGGAGATCGAGCTCGAGATTGCGCATGTCTTGTTTGTCGATATCGTCGGCTATTCGAAGCTCTTGATTAACGAGCAACGCCACTTGCTCGAGACGCTCAACCAAATCGTCCAGGGCACGGATCAGTTTCGCAAAGCCGAGGCGAACGGACGCTTGATCTCCATCCCGACTGGCGATGGCATGGCGCTGGTCTTTTACAATACTCCGGAAGCGCCGGTGGAATGCGCGCTAGAGATCAGTCGCGCGGTAAAGGCCCATCCTGAGCTCAAGCTGCGCATGGGAGTGCATAGCGGGCCGGTCAGCGGAGTGGTGGACGTGGGCGGGCGGGCCAACATCGCCGGTGCCGGCATAAACGTCGCGCAACGGGTCATGGGCTGCGGTGACGCCGGCCACATCCTTGTTTCCAAACATGCGGCCGAGGATCTCGAACAATACGGCCATTGGAAACGCTGCCTGCACGATCTCGGCGAGTGCGAAGTGAAACACGGTGTCCGCGCCTCCGTGGTCAATCTTTACACCGAGGAACTTGGCAACCCGGAGGTGCCGGAGAAATTTCGGCAGGCGCGACATAAAGCCGCGGCCTCCGAAATTGGAGCGGCGGCGAAACAAAGCACGGCGCGTTGGCCTCTGGTCGTCGGTCCCGCCGTTGTTCTCGCCCTCGGTGTCAGCGCATTTTTCTGGTGGTATCGAAATCCTCCGAAACCGGGCGGTGCGATTGAGACTCCGGTCGCGGGCGCGATAAACCTCGTGGGAGTGCCGGAGAAAAGCATCGCAGTTCTGCCGTTTGAAAATTTAAGTCGAGATCCGGACAACGCCTTCTTTACCGACGGCGTGCAGGACGAGATTTTGACCGATCTTTCGAAAATCGCCGACCTCAAAGTGATCAGTCGCACGTCGGTGATGCAATACAAAACGGGCACGACGCGCAACCTGCGTGAGATCGCACAGCAGCTCGGCGTCGCGCACCTGGTCGAAGGCAGCGTACAACGAGCTGCGAACAAAGTCCGGGTAAATGCGCAACTCATTGATGCCCGGAATGACGCGCATCTCTGGGCGCAGACCTACGATCGCGATCTGGCCGACGTCTTCGCCATCCAGAGCGAGATCGCCAAAGCCATCGCCGACCAGCTTCAGGCCAAGCTTTCGCCGGCCGAGGAAAATGCTATCGAACAACGCCCGACCTCGGACGTTGCGGCGTTCGATCTCTACAGCCGGGCCAAGGATCTCATCCTCACCGTAACTTTCAGTGCCATTGCCCGGGCGAATATAGAGCAAGCAATTGATCTGCTGAACCAGGCGCTCGTTCGTGATCCCTCTTTCGTTCTCGCTCAATGCCAGCTCGCACTTGCACACGATCAACTTTATTTCACTACCGGAGTCGACCACACCCCGGCACGACTGGCGCAAGCTGAGGCTGCGCTGGAAGCGGCGCTTCGACTGCGTCCCGAAGCCGGGGAAGTGCATTTGACCCGGGCGGAACATCTTTACCGCGCGTATCTGGATTACGATGGCGCCATGGCAGAGCTCGAGATTGCTCGACGCACGTTACCGAATGATCCCAGAATCTTCGAACTAACAGGCTACATTCTCCGTCGGCGGGGCAAACGGGAGGAAGGCTTGACCTACATCCAGCGGGCCCTTGATATTGATCCTCGAAATTTTTTTACGCTGCAGCAAATCGCGCTCAGTTATTTGTACCTGCGACGCTATCCGGAAACGATTGCAGTTCTTGATCGCGCCCTTGCCATAAAACCGGACAACGCCGAGATCCGCGCCGCCCGGGCTCTGGTCGATCTGGACTGGAAAGCAGATACGCGCCCGCTGCATCAGGCGATCGAGAATATTCGCGCGAGCAATCCCGCGGCGCTTCCGAGCGTAGCCGACACTTGGCTTTATTGCGCGCTTGCCGAACACGACGCAGCCGCAGCCTCTTCGGCGCTGGCTGCTCTGGGTACGAGCACCTTCGGTGACAACGCAACCCAATTTAGCGCCAAATTTGGTGAAGGCTTGGTTTGGCGCATGACCCACGATGACGCGAAGGCTCGCGCTGCTTTTCAGGCCGCTCGAGAGGACCAGGAGAAAATCGTCCAAGCCACGCAAAATTTTGGACCGCCGCTCGTTATCCTGGGGTTGATCGACGCCGCCTTGGGTCGAAAAGAGGAGGCGTTGGCCGAGGGCAGACGTGCTGTCGAACTTCTCCCGACTTCGAAAGATGCGACCAACGGCCCCGACATGATCCAATATTTTGCCATTATTGCGGCGTGGGTTGGCGATAAGGATTTGGCCTTCGAGCAACTCGCCAAGTCTGATCCAGCGCAAGGCTATGGCCGTACTTATGGGCGATTGAAACTGTTGCCGTGGTGGGACCCGCTCCGCGGCGATCCGCGCTTCGAAAAAATCGTTAATTCCCTTGCCCAAAAATAGTGTGTTGGTTTGCTAACCGCGCCGTAGCCTTGGCGAAGGCGGGTCACCTCGCTCGCGCCGAAGGGAACAACGTCCAACTAAGATCTGCGTTGTCGCGAGGTCTCGCCACGACCTTGCGGGGTGTGATTGTCGATCTTATATTTAGAGGCGCTGATCGCGCCTGAAAAGACGGAGGTCATTATGCCAACGACAATTGCAGCTCCTAAGAAAGCTCCCGCAGCGGAAAAGGATTTTCTGCCGCTTCAGGGCACTGACTACGTTGAGTTCTACGTCGGTAACGCCAAACAAGCCGCACATTTTTACAAGACGGTGTTTGGTTTCCAGAGTCTCGCTTATTCCGGGCCGGAAACGGGAGTAAGGGATCGCGCGAGTTATGCGATTCGGCAGAACAAGCTCACGTTTGTCCTGACCACACCGATGCATCCGGACAATCCGATTGCCGACCACATTTACAAACATGGCGACGGCGTGAAGGCGATCGCGCTAAAGGTGGAAGATGCGACTTCGGCCTGGGAGGAGACGACAAAACGCGGCGGCAAAAGTTTCATGGAACCGAAAACGCTCACTGATGATGACGGCGAGGTTGTGATGAGCGGCATTCACACTTACGGCGATGTCGTCCATCTCTTCATCGAGCGCGAGAATTATCATGGCTCATTCATGCCCGGTTTCCGCAAATGGGATTCATTGTACAATCCGAAAGAAACTGGTCTGCAATATGTCGATCATTGCGTCGGGAACGTTGGTTGGAACCAGATGAATCCGTGGGTGAAGTTTTACGAAGACGTCATGGGCTTTCGAAACATCCTCTCCTTCGATGACAAAGATATTTCGACCGAATACTCGGCGCTCATGAGCAAAGTGATGAGCAACGGAAACGGGTTTGTGAAATTTCCAATTAACGAACCGGCCGAGGGCAAAAAGAAGTCGCAAGTGGAGGAATACCTCGAATTCTATCATGGCGAAGGCGTGCAGCATGTCGCGATCGCTAGCAAAGATATCGTGAAGACGGTGACCGAACTCCAGAAACGTGGGCTGGAGTTCTTGAACATTCCAACGACGTATTACGACACACTTCCCGAACGCGTCGGTCACATCGATGAAGATCTCGAGCCGTTGAAGCGCCTCGGAATTCTGGTCGATCGCGACAACGAAGGCTATTTGCTACAAATATTCACCAAGCCGGTGGAAGATCGGCCAACATTATTTTTCGAAATCATCCAACGCAAGGGCGCCAAGAGTTTCGGCAAAGGGAATTTCAAAGCACTGTTCGAGGCGCTTGAGAAAGAACAGGAGAGACGAGGCAATTTGTAAGAGGAGGTAAGATCGACAATGCCGTATTACCACAAGCTCGGTCAGATTCCGAGAAAGCATCACATCTGGTTTCACCGCAACGGCGCGGCGCCGTCTTATAAGAACGAAGGCATCGCTTACGAGCACGTTTTTACAACGCAAGGGTTCGACGAAGCCTATTCGATCATGTATCACCTGCGGCCACCTACGCGCGTGCGCAACGTCGAGCTGATCAAACATTGGGAGCCGAAAAAAGTCACCGACAGTCCGCTGCGTCATCATCATCTGAAAACAGCGAACATTCCGCGCCGCGGCGATCTATACACCAGCCGCATCCCAATGTTGTTCAATCAAGACATCACTGCGTATCGGGCGAAACCGGCGAAAGCGTACGACAAGTTCGAGTATTACAAAAACGGCGGCGCTGATGAGATCATCTTCGTGTTCAAAGGCGGCGGCGTGGTTGAAACCGTTTTCGGAAAGCTCACTTACCGGTCGGAAGATTACATCGTGATTCCTCGCGGCATCACTTACCGGATCGTGCCCAACAAAGTTGAAGAAGAAGATTATCTAATTCTCGAATCAACCGGTCCGGTGCGGATTCCGCAACGTTACTTGAATCACGAGGGGCAAATTAAAATGGGTGCGCCTTATTCGGAGCGCGATCTCCACGCGCCGACCGAGTTGCTCACGGTCGACAAGGAGGAAGATGTCGATGTTTTGGTGAAGGATGGCCCGCGCTTTACGCGGGTCACGCTGGCGCATCATCCGTTCGACGCCGTCGGTTGGGATGGTTTTCTTTACCCGTTTACGTTCAACGCGCAGGATTTCGAGCCTATTACCGGGACGGTGCATCAACCCCCGCCGATCCATCAGACGTTTGAGATTCGCGGCTACGTCGTCTGCACGTTCGCACCGCGCATGCTCGATACCCATCCCGAAGCGGTCAGGATTCCGTGGGTGCATGATAACGTGGAAGCGGACGAGGTTTTGTTTTACGTGCGCGGCAATTTTGGTTCGCGCCGTGGAATCGAGAGCGGCTCGATCACATTACATCCGCGCGGCATTCCCCACGGCCCGCATCCCGGCACTATCATGGCGAGCAAGAATGCAACCCGCACGGAAGAGCTCGCAGTCATGTTTGATACGCAGCATACGCTGGAGTTAACTGAGGAGTCGCTCGCGCTGGACGATCCGAAGTATCCGCAGAGCTGGCTCGATTAAACAAGGAATGGTGGCTCCCAAGCCGCCGGCCAAAACAAACGGCGGTCTGGAGACCGGCGCCCCTTGAGCGCGACTTGGAAATCGCTCTTGCTAGAGTAGATTGTCAATCTTGCGAATGTTTAACTCCGAACTTGAGACTGAGGACCGCCTCTCACCCAGCGCAGATCCATTACCGCCAGGGCAGATCGAGGCGTTAACGAAAGCATATCACGAGCTGCTCGAAGCAGTTGGGGAAGACCCGGAACGGCAGGGTTTGGCCAAGACGCCGAGCCGGGCGGCGCGGGCGCTTGAATATCTCACGCAAGGTTATCGGCAAAACCTGGGCGATATTGTTAACGATGCCATTTTCGATTCAGACGCGAGCGAGATAATTCTGGTCAAAGACATCGAACTCTATTCGATGTGCGAACACCATCTTCTGCCTTTTATCGGCCGCGCTCACGTTGCTTACCTCCCAAAAGGCAAAGTAATCGGCCTGTCGAAACTGGCGCGGATCGTCGATCTTTACGCACGTCGTTTGCAGATTCAGGAGAATTTAACGACGCAAATTGCCGATGCGATCATGCAAGTGCTGGAAGCATCGGGCGTGGCAGTGGTGATCGAAGCCAAGCATCTTTGCATGATGATGCGAGGTGTGGCCAAGCAGAATTCCGTGATGAAGACTTCCTGCCTCATCGGTTGTTTTAAAGAAAGCGCCACCACGCGATCGGAATTTCTCTCGCTCCTGAGAGAATAATTGCAGATTAATTGCCAGACGCCGAATCAGATCTCACAGAGACGGCCCACAATTCCTCGTATCACTTGCGAGATGATTTCTAGTGTGTTTGCTGCGTCATGCTTCTGACGGTCAGCAAACGGCTTGAGTTCTCCGCGTCGCGCCGGCTTTTTGTCCCACGTTGGACGCAGAGCGAAAATCTTGTCGCGTTCGGGCCGGAGAGCGAAGCCGTTTACGGCACCGGACGCAATTACACGGCGTACTTTGCTTTCGCCGGTCCGGTCGACTCCATCACAGGAATGCTCATCAATATCAGCGAAATCAAAGAGCGCACGGGCAAAATTGTCAGCGAACGCTTCGACCACAAATTGCTGAACAAAGATAATCCGTCGTTCGCCGACTTGCCGCCGACCGCAGAGAACATTGCCCGACAACTCTATGTCGATGTTGCGCCGCTGTTCTCCGATGTCGATGCAAAACTGGTGGGTGTTCATTTAGTCGAAACACCAGAACGCAGCGCCACGTTTTATGCAGACGGCGCGGGCGAAGCAAATTACTGGTTCGAGTTTTCTGCGGCGCGGCAAACGATGTCACCGCACCTGAGCAAAACGGAAAATCAGCGGCTTTTCGGCAACGCAACGTCAGTTCACGGTCACAATTATCGCGTGCGTCTCACATTTCGGGCAGAAAAGTTGGATGGTGAAGCTCCGCTCGTTAGGCACGACAAGATCGACAGTTGTATTCACTCACTGCGCAGCGAGCTGGACTATCGATTTCTAAACAAAGACGTCGCAGGTCTAAAAGGCCGGCCCGTAACGAACGAGAGTCTCGCCGAATACGTCTATGAACGCGTAAACGCGTTGCTGCCGTTGCACCGGATTCGCTTGCACGAGCGTGAAGATTTTTTCGCCGAGGTTTGGGACGACGAGAGCATGTTTCTTGGAATGCAAATGCCATTCAGTGCTGCGCATCGACTGGACGTGCCGAGTTTTCCGGATGAAAAGAACGCCAGCCTCTTTGGCAAATGCAACAATCCGTTCGGGCACGGTCACCGCTATGTGACTGAAGCGACGGTCGGTGGCGAATACGATGAGAAAACCGGCGCACTCTACGATTTCGTCGAGCTTCGAGATGCGATAGAGAAATCGCTCGAGCCTTGGAAGGATCGACATCTTGATCTGGAGACGGAGGAATTTCGCGAAACTCCCTCTACCGGCGAAAATATCGTCCGTGCGCTCTGGCCGAAGATTGACAATCGCGTCACCCAGCAGCTGGTGCGCCTGCGGTTGTGGGAAACGGCCAACAACCGGTTTACGCTGAGGAGAACCTAGTGGCGTAAGTTTCCAACGTGCGATTTGATCAAGTGGCAAGTTGGGAAGCTTGCTGCACAATCTTATGAAACGATACCTAATCACGGGTGCAAGTCGCGGCATCGGTCGCGCCATTGCTGAGAAATTGGCGGCGCCCGACGTTAGATTGCTTTTGCACGGCCGCGACACAATTGCGCTGGCACAGACGTGCAAATCAGTGAAGGCAAGTTGTGCGGATGTCGTTTCCCTGATTCATGACCTCGCGACGCCGGAGGGCGTCTCTAACTTAATCTGCGAAGTCGGTTCCGACCCACTCGATTTGCTGGTCAATAACGCCGGTATCGCCGTCGTGAAGCCGTTTGGTGAAATCACGCTGACGGAGTGGCAACAAACGCTCGGAGTAAATGTTACCGCGCCGTTTTCATTGACGCAGCAATTTGCGCATCAAATGCCGCCCGGTTCGAGCATCGTCAACATTCTCTCGATTGCGGCCAAGACAGGTTTTCCAAATTGGAGCGCCTACTGTATGAGCAAGTTTGCGCTCGAGGGTTTCTCTCAATCGGTGCGCGAGGAATTGCGCGAACACAAGATTCGCGTCATCAATATTTATCCGGCCGCGACAAATACGGAAATTTGGAACAACGTCCAAGGCGAATGGCCGCGTAAGAAAATGATTTCAGCCGAGCAAGTCGCGTCTGCCGTTGCCTATGCTCTCTCGCGACCAGCCGATGTCGCGGTGGAAAATATCACTCTATCCAGCGCGACCGGAAATTTATGATCCAAGCTTTGCAAAGCGAGCTCGGCATCAACGTGATTGCTTCGATCATCGCGTCGCTATTTTTTCTCGCCGCCGGTTTCGCCTGGGGAAAATACAAGGAACGCCGGCGCAGGTTCGGCCGCAATCTGGAGGCGTATGATTTCTACCCGTTCACTGTAAGTCGCGAAAACTTTGGCATGTTCAACCTGAACAATTTTCGGCTGGGAATGCATTATTTTCTTAAGAACAACGATTACACCGCCGCTCGGCAGCTCATCTTTATCGGGGAGCAAAACAACGTGCGCAATCAGCTCGAACCGGCGGAACAAAAGGTCTACACACAGTTGTTTGAGAAGTACGACGGCAAGAAAATTGCCGACGATACGAATGAGTATCTCGAGAACTACGTGCGTTTGGTTCGACTCATCGGAAAATCATTTCCAAATACAGGAATTGAAATCCTCCTCCACAACCTGGCTGATCCGGCCCATTCGCTCATCGTTCTGGAGAATAACGTGACTGGCAGACATCTGCGCGATGGCACGACGAATCTGCTCATCGATCTGAAGAAGCGCCAGCTCCAGCACGAAGATAAACTCAACTACGAGCTCAATATCGGGTCGCGGAGATTTAAGTGCACGACCATTCCGGTCATCCGCAAGGAGTTTGGCGTGGTCGGCGCGATCTGCATCAACATCGATGCAAATTATCTGACCGAGGAGGTAATGAAAGATCACGAACGAATCGAGGCGTGGTTCAAGAACTTCTTGCGGGTCGATATGCAGGTCGACGAAAATATTCTAAGCAAAGACGAGTACGCCAAGGCCTTGAAAGGCAAACGCCATTTCAAGGACGAATCGGTTTAGATTTGTAGGGGAAGCTGTCAGCTTCCCATAGGACGACAATGTCGTCCGCTACAGTAAACTCCTACTTCGGCGACTCGTGTAGCGCCGCCTGATATTCCGGTTTCTTGTGATATTCGACAAGCCGGAAGCCCCATTCGATCAAGACAGCCTTGTCTTTGTCGCTCGCGCGTTTCTGATTGAGGAACTTCTCGATCTTCGCTTTCAGTTCCGGTTGCTGATCGGTTGTGTCGAGAATCTCGAAAATCTCCATCGACAACAACCAATCTTCCGGATGCTCGGCTTGCTGCGTTTCCCAGATTTCGCCTAGCCGCTCGTAACCGCTTTTGCTTTCGCGGATCTTGCGCACCTGCGCGTAAAGATTTTCGAGGCGCTTTCGCTTCGCGTCGGACGGCACTTTGATGGTGCGCTCTTTCGGCACCAGCGCGACCTGATTGTAAGCGTCTTTGTCCGCTGCGCCGTTGAATACAGAACTGATTTCCTCGCCAACCGCCATGTCGTAAGTTCCCCAGTCCGGATCGAACAAAACGCGGTCGCCGTATTTCGCGGTGCAATTCGAGAACGTGATGAGCAGCAGTTTGCCATCGCGGCGAAGTATCTTGCCGATCTTCCCTTCCACGGTAACGCCGCTTTCGAATTCGAGTTTGGCACTCTTGCCTTCGGAGATCTCAGTTTGTTTCCAGTTGCCGACCGGCGAACCGAATCCTTCCTTGTGATAATCAACGCCATGACCGGGTAGCTCTTTGTCCTTGAACGCGAGCGCCGTTTTGCCGCTGGTTCGCAGATAAATCGGTTGCTTCTTTTCGTCCGTGAGAGCTTCCGTGAAAACACCGCTGACTTGCAGACCCGATGAATACTGGCACGTCGCAACGTTCTTACATTCGATCGCTTTGTTGACGCCTTCGAGGCCGCCGACTTGGTAAGCCATCTTGCTGGCAAATTCCTCGAGCACATTGGCGAGATGTTTGAAATCACGGCAGACGAAAAGCTGCGGCTGTTTCGTGGTGATATCGAACGGCTGGTTCGCCGCGTCGATGGAGTAGAGGATCTTTTTCACCCCCGGCTCGAGGCAACTCACGCTCTCGCCGATCGATGAAAGCAATCCCGCGCCGTAGATTTTCGGATTCTCCAACGTGCCGATCAGTCCGTACTCGACTGTCCACCAGTGCAAACGCGAGAGGAGCGCCATCTCGGACGGTTCGCCTAGATTCTTTTGTCGATGTTCGACTAACTTCTGCGCTTCTTCGAGTTCCTTCTCATCACTGTTCGGTTGCTCTTTCAAAATCGATAAGTGACGGATCGCTTCATAGAGCTCGAAATCTTTTTTGGACGACATCGCCTTTGCGCCGACTTCGCCGAAGCGCTGCAAGTATCTTGAGTATTCACGATCGACAATAATCGGCGCGTGACCGGCGGCTTCGTGCACGATGTCCGGCGCCGGCGTGTATTCGATGTGATGGATCTGGCGCATGTCGCACGCGATCACGAGGACCTTGTAAGCTTGGAATTCCATGAACGCGGCAGGCGGAATAAATCCGTCCACGGCGACTGCGCCCCAGCCAATCTTTGCCAGAATGTCGTTCATCTCCTGGATGCGCGGGATACGCTCGAACGAAATGCCGGTATCGAGGAGTCCCTGGAAATAAACTTTGTGGGCGTACTCGCGCAGGAAAAAAATGTTTTGCCGCATGATAAATCGCCAAACGGCGTGATCGACCGGCGTGTAATCGTCGTAGCGCTGGTCGACTGCGAACTGCAAAAGATGTTTGGGCGTGGCGGCGACGGCCGCGTTATTGAGGCTAATACCGCTGGTTGCTTTCATCGATATTCGAGGTGCATCTTAAAATATGGCTCGTTTGCAAACCGAGCAAGGTGCTTCTGTAGCGGCGGTCTATGACCGCCGAAATTATTTAACGCCGGCGCTCACAGAGCGCTGCTACAGTTTGCGCCGCCTGCGCATAACCCGCCTGGCGACCCAAACCACCGCCGCCAATGCAACTACCCACGGCGCGAGAAACGCGATCGCCACCCCGATCATTCGCAAGCTCCACATGATCGCGCCGGCGCTTTGCGCGATCGTGCGTCTCAGCGTCGGGATAAGTCCGCTATCTGACAAAACGATGTTGCCCTGGCTGTAAACCTGGATCGACAGGTCAGCCGGCGCATTCGCTTCATCGATTTGCGCGCCAGCGCGGTCCTGCCGCTGCACGCTAACATTCTCGACTTTGCCCAGCGAATCGAGCGACTGCATGAGCGCGGTATAATTTTTCATCGGCACGCGCAGCGTAACATTTGCGAATTCGCGTCCATTCGGATCGCGCGAGAACGACGAGCTGCGAACGCGTCCGTTTTGTTTCTCGGCGAGATTGCGAAGCGCTTTCGATTTGTCATCAACCGATGAAGTGCGAATGCGGAGAGTCGTTTGTTGAAATGATTGCTCCTGTTCGTCGCGTGAGAGAGAAATATTCAGCTCCACTTTGTCGCGCTTTGTCTTGGCGTTCTCCGACAAGCCTTCGCCGCCTTGCGCGACGCGTTCGGTTTGCACTTGGAAATTCTCGACGCGTCCCATCGCCTTCACTTTTCCGATCACCCCATCGCTTTCCTCGGGCACGATCAACATGCTCACCCGCGCAGAGACGCGTCCCGAGTTGTCGCGATCGAGTTGCGCATTGGTGATCTGCGCCTTCGGCGACGCGAGACCTTTGATGTCGTTGTAAACTTTCTCGACTTCAGGCGAATAGAGGGCCAGTTGGGCGCGTTCTTTCAACAGAAACGCCGCAGCCTCTTCCATGTCCTTTTCCGCGAGCGAGATCGTGATGGTCGCGAATTGCACCTGCGAATCCCAAAACTTCAGGTCGCCTTGCATCTTCTCAATCTCTTCGCGCACCCGACCGAGCTCTTTCTCCACTTGGAGCAGATCGCTGATGTCGTCGCTCTTCTTTTTCAACATATCGATCAGACGCTGCTCCATCACCCGCGCGTTCTTGAGCCGCGCGTCGGTATCGAAATATGCTTTTGTGATATCCTCTGTTCCCAGCGTCTGGTTCTTCAACTCACCAAGCCCGCGGATCTTCTGGAGAAATCGATCGAGATTTTCAGGGACGACTTTGACAACAATTTCGCCTTTCAACTTCCCATTCTCCTGCTTCTCGGAACTGGTCGTCGCGACATAGCCGCGCTCTTCGTTCGCAAACCTGGTGATCTTCTGCGCCGCGTCATCGAAACTAACGATCTCCAACTCGACCGTTGCGTTACGAATCAATTTGCGGTTTGCGAGGGCGGAAGGAAGCGGCGTGGCTTCCGCTGAAGTTTGTGCCGCTTCGTTCGGGACAACACTTTCCGATTCGGTTGTCGTCTGCGGCGCTTTAATGGGGGCCACCCTCGCGGACCGTGCGACTGCTTCTTCATGAAACTCGGGTGCAATCCCGGGAGCCGGAGGCGGTGGGAAGGCTGGAACGCTTGATTCCCCGCTCGACAGTTTACCGCCCGCGAGCTGTTCAACGACTTTGGCGCGATGACTTTCGGATTTAGTCAGATCGGCATCTTGATTTGCGAACTGTGACGACACCCCCGCCGGTTGATAAAGCACAGCATTGGGATAGCTTCGCGTTACACTCGCGCCTTCGCCCGTGATCATTCGTCCAACTTGCACGAGGGCGAGCAGAACGGCGGCGACAGCGGTAATCTGCGTCGCGCGCAAACGCATAAGATCGACAATGAACTTTGCGATGCTCCCGCTTTTCTGCGGAATGCGGTTGTTAAAACCGGTCAGCATCCTTTGTTCGAAGGCGGGATCGAGTTTCTCGGCGGCGAATTTTTCTTCCAGAACTTTGTTCATGATTTTTGTCTCCTGATGAAGTTTTCGGCAGTCGGCGCATTCGACGAGGTGGGCGTGGAAGGCGTTCCGTTCCTCTTCCGAAAGGTCGTTGTGCAAATCGGCCGCGAGGTAATTGTCGATGTCGTCGTGAATGATCATGTTATTCAAGTGAGGCGAGCGCTGGCTTCAGTTGTTTGCGCATGGAGGCGAGGGCGCGCCCGAGAATTCCGCGGAGCGCGCCGTTAGTCAGGCCAAGCAGTTTTTCGATGGATTGGTAATCCATATCTTCGAAGTAGCGCAGGGTCAGCGCGCTACGATGAAGCTCAGGCAACTCGGCCAGCGCGGAATGCAATTGTCGATCTAACGCGGTCGTATCAGCGGCCTCGGATTCAGCGGGCTCTATCGTTTGCTCGGACAGGGGAATGTGACGCCGTTTCCGGTAAACATCGCGGGCACAATGCCGCGCGATCATGCAAATCCAGGCCGGGAACTTTTGCGGATCGCGCACCCGCCAGCGCGATTTCCAAGCTTTGACCAACGCGTCCTGCACCGCATCCTCGGCTTCTTCGCGGTTTTGCAGAATGCCGTAGGCAATGGCGAAAAGTGCGCGGCTGTAGGTTCGGATAATCATTTCAAATGCGTCCCGATCGCCGTGGATGGCCGTTCGATAAACTTCGCGCTCATTGCCCGGTTCCATCATGTCGATCTAAAGCCTAGACGCATGAGGCCTCCATTCCGCGCGAAGAATTTTCCGTTTTCTGTAGCGGCTGGCTGTGACCGCCGACGGCGCCCATAGAGCGCCGCTACAAGAATCAAAAAATGATCACGGCGTTGCCGACGCTGACCAAGTCTTTCACGCGAATGGCGTCCCAGTTTGCCAATCGAATGCAGCCGTGACTGGCGGCGCGGCCGATCGTTTCCGGGTTGTTGGTGCCATGAATGCCGATCCCGGGTTTGTTCAGGCCCATCCAGACAACGCCAACCAAATTGTTCGGCCCGGGCGGAAGGTTGTAATAATCTTCGGTGCGAACGCCGTAATTAAGCATGCCTTCGTCGTAACGGAACCACGGCCAGGTCGCCGCGCCCTGAATCTTCCACGTGCCAACGGGTGCAGGTAAAGTTGTCGATCCAGGCGTAATCGGAAAGACGCAGACGAGCTGATTGTTATCGAAGACTTCGAGCAGTCGTTCCCGCGTGTCGACGTAAATCTTGCGGGCGGCGAACGCGGGATTTCCGGCAATTTTTCCTTCAGTAATTTTTTCGATTTCGAACGGCAACACGTTCGGGACTTTGAGAGCTTCGCCCGGCTGCAAGTGTTCCCAATTCTTTCCAGGGTTGAGTTTTTGAATGTAAGCCTCCGCGGAATGATAACGTTCCGCGACAAACTCGAGCAGCGAAGTGTAAGGCAGAAATTTCAATTTTGCTTGCTCCTCGTGCGCGGTTGGAAGGGAGCCGACATATGCCAGGTCATCGCCTTTGATCGTGTAAGTCGTGAATGTCACGGGTACCTGATCGAGTAACCACTGATCGACCACACCGGTGATCGGCATGGCGCGTGCGTGTTTGTAAGAAATGAGCGCCTTGCGAAAAAACTCGCCCATTTTGCCGTCGATTTTCCCTGGGCCAAAATCGCTGTTATCGAGGAAAATCTGGAGCCGCGTGCTTGTCTCCTCATCATAATTCGGCAACGCGACGAAAACTTTCGGCGTCGGTTTCGGTGTTGCCGCCGGCGTTTTCGCGGGCCACGCCCGTACCGGCTCTTGAGCATTCGTTGCTATCACGCTGAAAAAGATCGACGTGCTGACAATCGACAGCGCAGCAATCGACGTTTTCATCGGCGGAAGCAATGCGCCAACATTCGAAGTCGTGCAAATACCAACCGTTATCGCGCGTCGGTCCTGGCCGACGGTCAGGCTGTTTTTGACCAGGCGCGCAAAACCTCTGCCACGCTCCACGCTTGCGCGATGCAGCCACCGGCCATGTGCGGGTCGCGCGCGTCAAAGACTTCGCTGATCGTGCCAATGCCGTTGTCACCCAAATGGACCGGAAAAGTTTCAAGAAATTTGCGGGCCGCCGCGCGATCGTGCGGATGAACTTTCAGCCAGGCATCGATGAATGGCCCGATCAGCCAGGCCCAAACCGTGCCTTGATGATACGCGCCGTCGCGCGAACGCAAATCGCCCGCGTAAATCGGTTTGTAATCGGGACTATCCGGCGAAAGCGTGCGCAAGCCGACCGGCGTGACCAATTTCTTTTCCACGACCTCCAGAACAGATTTCCAACGTTTTGCGTCGAGCACAGGATGATCGAGCGAGATGGCGATCAATTGATTTGGCCGGCAGGACGAATCGTTGTTTGAGCCGCCGTCAACATCGACAACGTCATAAAGGTAACCGCCCTCTGAATACCAGAATCGATTATTGAACGAAACGCGTGACCGCTCGGCGTGTTCATCGTAGGTTTGCGCGGAGGCGTCGTCGTCAATTTCGCGCAACCAATTCGCGAGTAGTCGGAGCGCATTGTACCAAAGCGCGTTGATCTCCACCGCTTTTCCGCGGCGCGGCGTGACGACCCAGTCGCCCATCTTCGCGTCCATCCAGGTAAGTTGATAACCTTCCTCGCCTTGTACGAGCAGACCGTCGCTTGGATCGACATGAATATTGAACCTCGTTCCGCGCAAATGACGCTCGGCGATGTCAACCAACGTCGGCAGAAGAAGTTTCAATGTTGTGCGGTCGGCGGTTCGCTCAAAATAACGGTTCAATGCGTGAAAGAACCAGAGCGTTGCATCGGCGGTGTTATATTTGCCTTCCTTTGCCCCATCCGGGAACATGTTTGGGATAAGACCGTCGCGGACATAATGCGCAAACGTGCGCAGGATGTAGCCGGCCTCGAGCAATCGGCCCGTGATCAAAGTCAGACCTTCGAGGCTGATCATCGTGTCGCGCCCCCAATCGGTGAACCAGTGATATCCGGCGATCACGGTGCGGACTTCGTCTCCTGCGGCATGCGCGCGCGCAGCTTCTTCGAACCTCCCCGCGGGCGTGATGACAAATTGGTCGGCGGCAAAAACCAGTTCCGCCGGAAAACTTTGGCGGGCCTTTGGGATCGCGCCGTGAAGTAAACGGGCGCGGCGCTCGCGCTCGGCCGCGAGAACATCGTCAGGGCCCAACACGCTGATAATGTCCCACGGCTCGGTTGAACCAACTAACGTCGCTGTGCTTCGCTCGGTCAGGTCGACGCGAAAGAATCCGGGGCTCCAGAGTTCGCCCTCGTAGGAATAACCGCGCTGCTGCTCGATGCGGTAAACTACTTGAGGAATTTTCGCTGGAGCGATGGTGAACGCGGCTTCTCGACCGTGCAGTTGCATGCGCAGCGGCGGTAGCTTTCGGCGCGCCGCGGCGATTTCGTAACGGCCATCAACGGCCGTGAGTTTGTAAGGCGCGGCCAGGTCCGAGTCGACCGGTGCTTCATGATGTCGAAAGTGAAAAGCAGGCCGCAACTCGAGTCGCGGCGGCATTCCTTTCGAAATCACCTGGTAGCTGACATGGACCGTGTTTTGTAAGTGAGGCAGCAACACGCGCTTCTCGACCACGACTTCGCGAACATGATAAGTCCAGACGGGGAGCCCGTCCTCGAGCCGAAACTCGGTTAAATAATCGGCGCCTTTCAAATCGAGCTGTCCGCCGGCGCGTTCTTCTGCGCCGAGCGAAACGACGTCATTGTCACTGAAGCGGAGAAATTCCGATACGTGACTCCACATCACGATTCGGCCGAGAGGTCCCGGCAGCGCCGCGATGAGCAATCCATGATAGCGACGCGTGACCGCGCCGGAAACGGTGCCGGAGGCGTAACCGCCAAGTCCGTTGGTCACGAGCCATTCGCGGGTCAGCAAAAGCTCGCGCGACATTTTCGTTCCGTCCCACGGCATCGAACGGATGACAGGCCGGATTGTTTCGAATTGCTTGTTCATCATTTATCGACGTCAACAGCAAAATTTTGTCAGCCCAATCTTCTTCGTTTCGGTTGGCGTCGCGGAGCTTTTTCGGGTACCAGGCGGAGCGCGACTGTCGCTTCGGCTGGCAAAGTCCAATTTTCCTGCGTCGCCACGGCCGCCGTGCCAGATCCGCCGTAGCGGGCGGACTCGCTGGACCAGAGCGTTTCCCATTCCAAACCAAGCGGCGGCGCGAGCAACGGCTCGGGAATGGGGTTCAGTTCGCGAAGTTCGCCAAAATTGACCACCAGAAGTCTATCATCGCGGTTGTCCTCGCTGAAGTAACGCAGGAGAAAACTGGCCGGACCGAGAACCGCCCCATCCACGCCATTCATTCTTTGTTCGCGAAAGCGCGAGTCTTCCCGGCGCAATCGCAAAAGATCGACATGGAGATCGTAAAGCTCTTGGTTTTTTTGGCGCTCCGTAAAATCAAGCTTGCACCTAACAAACGATGTCGGATCGGAAGGTACCGGTAAACGTTCCTGCACTTCCTTCGTGGCCAGGGAAGGGAACTGCGACAGAAATCCGAAGCGCCCTTTGCGAATTGCCTCGCGCATCTGACTGTCGCCCACGTCGGTGAAAAAGATAAATGGGGTAGACGCGCCGAATTCCTGGCCTTGAAAAAGCAGCGGCGTCCAGGGACCGAGCAAGAGCAACGCAGTCATCGCGCGATAACGGCCGGGTGAGCTTTGAAATCGCAGCCGTTCGCCCGCCGACGTATTCGAAACTTGATCGTGGTTCTCAATGAAGGCGACAAATGCGTGCGGGGGAGAACCAAAAGTTGGCGTGCCGCGCGGCGCTACCTGCCAGAAATAGGGTTGTCCCTGAAACAAATACCCGTACTTGGCTGCGGAAATAAATTCCTGCGGCGTGCCCAGATAATCGGTGTAGTAGGCTTCCCGTTTTCCGGTCAGCGCGACGGCGGCGCTATGATGGAAATCGTCGTTCCAAACCGCATCGAGATCGTCGCCGCCTTCACTGCGGGGGCGGATGAGTTTGGTAACCTGTCTCTCGTTTTCGGCGATTAAAATGATCGAGCGCGGAGCGGCAGCTTTGCGGGCGGCCCGGCCAACCGCGCCGATGATGTATTCGTCCGATTTATCATGGATCGCGTCGGTGGCATCGAAGCGGAAGCCATCGAAGTGGAATTCCTCGATCCAGTAGCGGCCGTTGGTGATGTAAAACTCGCGGACCGGCGCCGAGTTCGGACCATCGAAATTGATTGAATCGCCCCAGTCGGTTTCCTGCTCGCGGATGAGATAATCGTCCGAATAAACCGCAAGATAATTTCCATCCGGCCCGAAATGGTTATAAACGACGTCCAGAATGACGGCCAGGCCTAACGAGTGCGCGCGGTCGACAAATTGGCGCAGATCGTCGGGCGCTCCATATAAATGAAACGGTGCGAAGAGATCGACTCCGTCATAGCCCCAGCCGAAATTTCCGGGAAAATCGGCGATCGGCATCATTTCGACAACGGTGATGCCGGTCTTGGCCAACTCCGCGAGCTGTTCGGCGGCCGCGCGCCAGGTGCCCTTGGGTGTGAACGTGCCGATGTGCATTTCGTAAATGATCTGGCCTTTCATTTTAACCCCTGGCCATTGCGCATCCGTCCATGCGAACTGCGCTGGATCGACAACGCACGATGAGCCGTGTGGCCCGTGCGGTTGAAAACGCGAGGCGGGATCGGGATGAAAATGTTCCGCCTTATTTATGCGAAACCGATAGAGCGTACCGGCACCCGCGCTTGCGCTTCCGGAAAAGTAACCGCCTTCCTCGGATTGGAGCGGATGAAATGTTCGCTTCGCATTTTTTTCGGCGCCTTCCTCCAGAACAAGATCGACATCGTGCGCCTTCGGGGCCCAGACCCGAAAGTGCGTCTCGTTCACGCCGATCAATTCGGCGCCAATCGGATAACGCCGCGAACTTTTAGTCGTAGCCATGAGGGTTCTTCGCTCACGAGTCGTTTCGCGGCTGTGCTCTTCAGCAATTTCTCTTTTCCTGTTCAACATCGACAATTAAAACTGGTTGGCGAAAAACGGCGCGAGGCGCAAGTGCTCAATTTATGCCTGGACTCCGGCAATCTTACACGAAATGGCTGCACGCGCAGTCGCCGGGCGAGCGTGTGCTCCCAATCGCGCTAAATCTCCATCCGTGATCTCAATTATCATTCCGACTTTTAACGAGGCTCGTTATTTGCCCGGAACGCTTAAGGCGATCGAGCGGAACCAAACCCGGCACGAAGTGATTGTGGTCGACGCCGGCAGCTTAGACGGCACGATTGAGGTCGCGCTTGAACGGGGAGCACAACTGATTTCAAGCAGCGTGAGACAGCGCGCCATCCAAATGAATCTCGGCTCACAATCCGCCAGAGGGGACGCGTTTCTCTTTCTTCACGCCGACACGCGGTTGCCGCAAAATGCGCTTATCGAAATTGAATCTGCCCTTGCGAAGTGTTCTGTGGTTGGAGGCGGATTTGTCCGGCGCTACGAATCGCCATCATGGTTTCTTCGCGGAACCTGCGCGCTCGCGGGCATCCGCACGAGGTTGAGCGGCTGGTTTCTGGGCGATCAGGCAATTTTTCTGCGCGCAGAAGTTTTCAAAACCCTAGGCGGGTTTCGCGATCTAAGCCTTTTCGAAGACCTGGATTTTTCGCGCCGGATGCGCCGTGAAGGTCAGGTCGTTACCCTTCGTCCCCCGGTAATTTCATCGCCGCGGCGCTTTTCCGCATGCCATCCGTGGAGGAGAACGTGGCTCGATTTGCTGCTGACGTTGCGATACTTGGGCGGCGCCGATCCAAATCGGCTCGCGGCGGAATATTACCATGAGTTTGAGAATATGCGGCAGGCGGAGCGAGTTGGTGTTGCCGCGAATTAGGTCATATCTTCGTGAGACAAGAAAAAGGCGAAGGCATTTACAATGTCGTCGTCATTGGCGCCGGCACGGCTGGATTGGTCACGGCCGCGGGGACCGCCGGACTGGGCGGCCGCGTCGCGCTCGTCGAACGCAACCTGATGGGCGGCGACTGCCTCAACTTCGGTTGCGTGCCGAGTAAGGCGCTCATTTCCTCTGCGCGTCTGGTTCAGCAAATTAGTGAATCCGAAAAATGGGGGCTGGATCGACAAGAACCGAAGTTTGCTTTCGAAAAGATTTTCGAGCGAATGCGGTCGCGGCGGGCGAAAATCGCGCCAAACGATTCCGAGGAGCGCTTCGAGTCATTAGGCGTCGATGTCTTTCGCGGTGAAGCGCATTTCAATTCACCGCATGAAGTGGAAGTGAACGGGCAAAGGCTCCGCGCCAGGAATTTCGTAATCGCCACGGGCAGCCGCCCCGCCATTCCAAAGATCGAAGGCATCGATACAGTGCCGCATTTCACCAACGAAACGATCTTCGACGAACTAAACGAAAAGCCCGAAAGCATGATCGTTCTTGGCGGCGGGCCGATTGGTTGCGAGCTCGGGCAAGCGTTAAGCCGGCTCGGCGTCAAGATCACAATTGTCGAATACGGTCTGCAGATACTCGCACCGGAAGATGTCGATGTTGCGGAGTTCATGCAGAAGCAGCTCGAGGCCGAGGGCATCGAGATTCAGCATTGCGCGGAAGCGAAGCGTGTCTCGATGCGCGCTGGCACGATCGTGCTCGAAGGTGTACACAAATCAAGCGGCGAAGAACGCAGCGTGCCGATGCGATGTACCGGTAAGGCGCTTCTCATTGCGGTGGGGCGGTGTCCGAGTCTGCGTAAACTCAATCTCGAAGCGGCCGGCGTGAAACACAGCGAGCAAGGCGTGGAGGTAAATGAATATCTGCAAACCTCGCAGCCGCACATTTACGCGGCCGGGGATGTGGCGGGGAAACTAAAGTTTACGCACACAGCCGATTTCATGGCGCGCACAGTTGTTCGCAACATTCTCATGCCGCTTTGGTTTCTGCGGCAGAAAATCGATTGGTCGGTGGTTCCGTGGTGTATTTACACCGACCCGGAAGTCGCGCACGTCGGCTTGGGCGAAAAAGAAGCGAAGCAGAAAAATGTTGATTACGACCTGTTCGTTGTTCCGCTGGCGGAAGTCGATCGCGCCGTGGTGGAAAGCGAAGAGAACGGTTTTGCCAAAGTTTTGACTGTGAAAGGTTCCGATAAAATTCTCGGCGCAACCATTGTTGGCGCGCGCGCGGGCGATCTTTTGCACGAGTTCGTGCTGGCAATGAAAGCGGGCGTCGGTCTCGGCACGATTGCATCGACAATCCATGCTTATCCGACGTTCGCCGAGTTGGCGCAAAAAGCAGGCGACAGATACAACAAGACGAGGTTGACCCCCACCGCGAAGAAGATCTTCAGCTGGCTTTATCAGCGCGCGCGCAGATGAGTAAGCGTAACAAAAGCGCAATTGGCCGCCTCGTTGCGCTGATCGCTATCGTTATCGGCCTGTTCCTGGCCGCGAAACTTCTGCCGGTCGAGCAGTGGCTGAGAAGCTTCAATGGCTGGGTCGGGCAAATGGGCGTTGCCGGCCTCCTCATTTTTGTTGCCGTTTATGCCGCTGCCACGGTTTTGCTCGCGCCCGGAGCAATCCTCACCATTGGCGCCGGATTCGCCTTTGGATTGTGGAAAGGTTTCCTCGCTGTTTCCGCTGGTTCGACGCTCGGTGCGGCTCTGGCTTTTCTCGTTGCGCGCTTTATCGCGCGGCAGAAGATCGAAGCGATCGCAAAAGAAAATGAAAAGTTTCAACGAATCGACCGCGCGATTGGCGAACAAGGTGCCAAGCTCGTTTTTCTGCTTCGACTCAGTCCGGTAATCCCGTTCAACCTCAGTAATTATTTTTACGGCCTGACTGGAGTGAGATTCTGGCCATACGGGCTCGCGAGCTGGATCGGCATGATGCCCGGCACTTTTCTCTACGTTTACATAGGCACCGCGGGCAAAACCGCGGTCTCGGCCGCCGCTGGCGGCGAGGCGATGAGGCGCGGGTGGCAATACTGGACCTTCATGGGCATTGGCTTCGCCGCGACAATTGTCGTGACGATCTGGGTCACCAAAATTGCGCGTGACGCTCTGAAAAAAACCGCGGACGTAAACTAACGGCCCGTTACCTCGTTTAAAGGTTGCTTCCCGGCATTGGAATAATTCAAATGCCGCCATGAACGGGGCGGAACCCAAGATCGAGATCTTCAAGCCATTCGGCGAAGCGTTCGAGCTGATGAAGAAGGTTCTCTTTCAGCCGTTCGATTTGAAGAAATGGGTGGTGATTGGTTTCGCCGCGTTTCTGGGGAATCTCGGAGGTGGCTTTAATTTCAGATACAATTTCAACGACCGCTCACGACTTCCGCAGAATCTGATTGATGCCATCCATCAGATTCCCCATTGGATTATTGTTGTCGGCGCCAGTTTTCTGGTCGTACTGCTTATCACGATCATGGTCGTTTTCGCTTGGTTGCGGGCGCGGGGTCGCTTCATATTCATCGATTGCATCGTTAAAAATCGGGCGGCGATCGCGCAGCCGTGGCGCGAGTTTCGGAAACAGGCAAACAGCTATTTCCTTTTTTCGCTGCTGGTCGGTTGCGGATTTTTAGTTCTCATAGCGCTGCTTTCGCTCCCGTTTATGCTTCCAATCGTGAGAGGCGTCACGTTCCTGCACCTGCACGATGTCTATTTGATATCGATGATCGTTCTTTGGGCCGTCGTCATCTGTATTCTATTTTTCGCGTCGGCGTTGATCGGGCATTTCATGGTAGCGGTCATGTACCGGCGGCGCTGCCGTGTGCTCGAAGCCTTCAGCGTTGTCCTCTCTTTGATTGCCGCCTATCCGGGCGAAATCGTTCTGTATTGTTTGTTTTGGGTTGTTTTGGCGCTGGCGAGCGTGGTTGTCGGCTGCACCGCAATTTGCGCGACCTGTTGCATCGCGGCGATTCCGTACGTTGGTACCGTGATTTTGCTGCCGGTGTTTGTTTGTCTGCGCGCCTTTGGCCTTTTGTTTCTTCAGCAATTCGGACCGGACTACGACGTCTGGGCGACATCGCAGGCTCCCGAAGCGCCGCCACCGCCAGTGCCTCTGCCGGCGTAAGATCGACAACTACACCTCGGTCGCCGCCCAGAATTTGCGGAAAGCGGCCGGCCAGGTGCGGTCGATCACACTTTTCCGGGCGCGATTGCCCATGCGCTCTCGCAACGCTGGATCGACAATTAACGTGCGGATGGCGCGAACGAAATCATCGACATCGTGAGATTTTGTAATGAGGCCATTCTCGTTATGCTCGACTAATTCCTTTGGCCCGCCGGAATCGGACACGATCACGGGAACGCCCGATGCCTGCGCTTCAATGATGACATTACCGAAGGTGTCTGTCTGTACTCGGGAAAACAAAAATATCGGCCGACGCATAAGCAGTGGCCAATTCTTTACCGGTGAGATAGCCGGTAAAGAATGCTCCCGGCAACGATTCGGCCAACGCCTGCGAATACGGACCGTGACCAACCACAAAGAGCTGGATCGACATTCCCTCATCGCGCAATTGGCGATAAGCGTCGCCCAGAACGTCGAGATCTTTCTCTTTCGAAATGCGACCAACATAGAGCAGCCGGACCTGGCCATTGCCCGCCCCGAATTTTTCGAAGAACACCGGATCGCGTCGAGTTGGATGAAAAAGCTCGGTATCGAGGCCGCGCGGGAAAATCTTCAGTTTTGCCGGATCAAGACCGCGTTTGATCCAGCTTTGCCGATATTCCTCCGAATTAACGAAGACGGTGTCGAGCTGGCCATAGAACCAGTGCATATAATGCCAAGCCACGCTTTCGAGGAAGCTGTCCTCGGTAAGGATGCGTACGTATTGCGGAAAGTCGGTGTGATAAATCCCGCTGGTTTGCAGGTTGAGCATCTTCGCGGCGAGCAGCGCAGTCAGTCCAAGCGGCCCGGGCGTGCTGATGATGATTTCAGTGAATCTTTCCCGCTGGATGTAATCGAGCATTTGCAAAATCGGCGGAAAGCTCAGCTTCTGCAGCTCGTATTCGGGCAACTCAAATTCGCCGATCGGCTTAAAGTTTTCGATCGGGATATCGTCGATTTGCAGCTCGTTCCGCGACGTGACCACGATTAATTCTTTGCCGGCGGCGGCCCCGGCCGCAGTCATTTTCCTAATCGTGGTCGCGACACCGTTTACATCTTCAAGCGTGTCGGTAAACCATGCGCGTTTTTGGTTCTGCAAAGCCGAAGGAATATCGCCGGTCAACTGTCGAAAAACGTCGCGCAACCATTTCCGTGACGGCGCCTGGCTATGGAAACCGTAAATGTAAGGCGTCAAAATGATGAGGATTGGCGCGATCGCACTTATCGCCTGCATACTCTCAATCATGTTGCCGCCGCTGATCTGCTGAACGAATTTTTTGAAAAGCCGAAACGCAAGTTGTTCCGCCACCATGTTTGCCATCAGAAAAGTGCGGCGTTCCGGCTCACTCACGCTGTTGAGTTCCTCGGCCAGCTTTGCTTTGACGTCAGGTCGCGCGAAATAGCCTGAAAGCTCTTTCCAAAGTGATGTGTTCGCCTGTTTGACCAGATCGAAAACCTTTCCCGACAAAACTCCTTGGGCAAAAACAGTCGCTTTTTCGGCGAGCGTAAATTCGGTCGGGTCGCGTCCTTCCATGAACCGCGAGAACATTTGTTCAATCAGCGCCGCGCTCGGTCCGAGCTTTTCGTGGAACCGATCCTGAATGAAACAAGAGAGCGTGTTGTAGAAGCCATGTGACAAGGCGAGGGGAGTCCCGCCCTGGCCTTGGGCAGTGCAACGGCCATCGCGGACGCGCTCCAGAAATTTCGCAGGCGAGTCAGCTGGAGGCGTTTCGGTGTAGGCTGAAGCGAGGAATTTGCCGCCGTGATCGTCAGAGCCACCGGTCAATATTTTCTTCCACGGTTCGGCGTGGGTCGGGATGAGATTGTGCCGTTTGGCTAACTTGTCGATTTTCTCCGGCGTGAGCGAGCCGAAAAGACTTTGGGCCAGCTCGCTCAGGAGCGCGTCGCGCAAGCCGTTGACGCCTTCGAAGTGCTTGAAAAGAAGGATCAGCCGTTCGAGGTGTGAAGCCTCCAGCTTCCCGTTAATACTGTAAAGAGGGTGCGCAACAGCGTGGGCGATTCTTCGGGTCTGTAAATAGCGTTGCAGGGCAAGGATGTTGTCGCGGACGATCACAATATCCGCATGCTGCGCCTCAGTGATCCCCCAAACCAGAATATGAATTTTGCACGGATCCTGCGGAAAATATGTTGTAACTTGTTCGCTAATAAAAGTATTCGGTAGATCTGCGATTTGAAGGCATCCCTCGATCGTGTCGTGATCAGTGATCGTGACGAAATCCATCCCTCGCTCGACCAATCGGCGATGTAAGTCGCGCGGATCTGAGTAGCTGTCCGGAAAGTCGAAGCGGCGAAAGAGCCACTCTTCCGAACGCGAGCTATAGCGCGAGTGAATGTGAAGATCGCACCTGTTCATATTATTAGAGTCCGCGTCGCGATCGCTGCTCGCCGATCCATTCCTGGTAAGTCGTCGAGGCCCTGACTCCATCCATCGCACTTACAAGATCGACAATCTGTCTCCAGATAGCTGGATAAGAGTAATCGGGGGGATGAACACTGAGACGCAACAGAGGATTGTTTTTTAACACCCGGCGAAGTGCGGCGTTCCATGCCAGACTTGCCGCGCGCCGCCAATTGTTTCGAACACTGTAAACGAGCGACCTTGCGGTGAAATCCTGCCCCGATCGAAGGTCGCGCACTGTTCGCAATCGCGTCGTGTACTCCATTTCCGCATCGCGGGCAGCGCGTTCTGCCTCAGGATTAAGCAACCAGGCTGGCGCAACAAAACCGTGCGGCCTTAACCCAGCCGCCATAAATTCATCGCGCGCAGTCGTGATTCGCCGGAAGGCTTTCTCATAATTAATGTCGTAAAATTCTCCTTCTCTCTGGGTGTAGAATTGAGTGATGAACTTGTCGCGAATGGATTCGTGCGTCCGGAGCGGCCGTTCGTGGAAATATCCATGGATTACGATTTCGTGTCCTGCTGATTCCAGGTCCCTGAGCCAGGAGACAAATTGTCGGTTCTTCATAGAGGCGCCCTGACGATGATAATCAGGCACGACAAGGAGCGAACAGGAACGAATCCCTCGTCGGGCAAGCTCAGAAATCATTTTGTCTGCGGTGGCTTTGATGGAAGGAGCAACGTCGTGGATCGAAACAACAAAAAAGTCCTTCGCCGCGCCGGCTGTCGCCACGACAGGGAGAAATTGCGTGGCCGCAATCGAGGTCATTCTGTCAAATTTTCCATCCCGTTCGATGTATGAACAAGCGCAAAAAATTCAGTTTCTCATACCAACGATTATGCGGAACTCAGCGGAAGTAAGCGGCATGACCGACAAACGCGATTGGCGAACAAGCGGTGTGTTTTTCAGTCGCGGATTCTCTTTAATTTGTCGCAGGGTAACCGGACGAGGCAGAGGTTTGGCCGGAATGAGATCGACGGCGCTCCAATCGCCTTCTCGGGCGGTGGGATCGGGATAAGCTGCTCGCTTAACCTTAGCGATACCGACGATCGCTTTGTCGTCCCCGCTGTGATAGAAGAGGACCTGATCGCCCTCGCGCATTCGGCGCAGATTATTTCGCGCCGTGTAATTGCGAACTCCCGTCCAGCTCGTTCCACGGTCGGCGGTAAAATCCGCCCACGAGTACGAAGACGGCTCCTGTTTCACGAGCCAGAAGTTTTTCATGCTTGAAAGAGACTAGCCGGTTTTCCCCGTGGGCAAAGCAAGGAGCGGCGGTTTTTGAACTGGCTGGGCAATCTGGAGATCGCCTTCCTTTACAGTGCAGCGCATTCGACAATTGTCCTCGCTTGTTTCACAATTGACAGCATGCCGCGTCCGCCATTTATCACATTCGAAGGATCGGAAGGATGTGGGAAATCGACGCAAGTGCAGCGACTTGCAGCGCGCCTCGAGAAGTTAGGCATTCCGTTCTTGAAGACGCGCGAACCCGGCGGCACAGCGATTGGCGAGGCAATTCGCGAGCTTTTGCAGTTTGCACCGCAGAGCGAAGCAATGATGGCGGAGACCGAGCTCCTCCTGTTTGAAGCGAGCCGTAGCCAGCTCGTGCGCGAGGTGATCAAACCGGCACTCGACCGCGGCACGTGCGTGATCTCCGATCGTTTCTTTGATTCAACAACCGTTTATCAAGGTGCCGCGCGAAAGTTAGATCAACAAGTCATTCAGCAATTGAACATGCTTGCCGTCGGTGATTGCGTTCCCGACATTACCTTTGTCCTTGACCTCGATGTGAAGACGGCGCGGTCTCGAATGCAATCGCCTCGCCGGCCGGATCGGATGGAGCAGGAGTCAGTTGAGTTTTATGAACGAGTTCGCCAAGCTTACCGGGAACTCGCTTCTCGGGAACCAAATCGGGTCGTCTTAGTCGATGGTTCGCAATTGCCCGACAAGATCGAGATCGATATGTGGGAGATAATTTCATCCCGTTTTTCTGCGCTTGGGCGGGAAAAGAATCGAAAATCGTAGATGGCGTTTTCAGCAAAGGCGGCGGTCGAATATTTGCGTCGGGCACATCAGCAGAACCGGTTGGCTCACGCCTATTTGATTTCCGGACGGCCTGGAAGCGGAAAGCGCGAGGTTGCCGCGGAGCTGGCCGGAATCGTGAACCAAACTGATCCGGGCAAAGTCTTTTCGGGGAACGCCCGCGGGATCTTGATAGCCGAACCGGAATCGAAATCGCGGCGGATTGTGATTGAGCAGATTCGCGAGCTGGAGCACGCCCTGCGGATGCGCTCGACCGATGGGAAACGCAAGGTGGTTATCATCTCCGAGGCTGATCGTTTGCAACCGCAAGCGGCAAACGCCTTTCTCAAAACACTCGAGGAGCCGCCGAAGGATTCGTTGCTGCTTCTTCTCAGCGCTCTGCCGGAGGTTTTGCCGGACACGATCGTTTCGCGTTGCATCGGCATTCCGCTGGCGACAGGCGCTGAGAAGGCGGTCCTGCCGCAAGAAACCGAGCTTGTTGAATTACTTCGCGGTGCCGTGAAGGAAAAGGTTTGGGGCATTCAGCACGCCTACCGGCTCGCGCAGGGTCTGCAACGTTTGCTGGGCGCGATTCGAGAAGAGATCAAAGGGCAAAGTGCCGAAGCGCTGAAACGCGAGGAAACTCGCTACCGAAATTCCACCGATGGGGTTTGGCTGGATGAACGCGAGGATTATTACAAAGCCCTGACCGAGAGCCTTTACATCGAGCGGCGCGCTGCGCTCGTCGAAATCTTGTTCGAATGGTGGTCGGACGTTTTGCGTGCCGGCAGCGAAGTGGCCCGCCGAGATCTGCCTATGGCCGCAAAGGAAACTGCCGCCGTGGCAAAGCGCTTTAGCACAGCTGAAGTGCTGCGCCGGATTCGGCGGCTGGAGGACTTGCGCGACCACCTCGGCCGCAACATCCAGGAACCGCTGGCGATTGAAGTCGCTTTCTTGCAAATCTTTGCCGCTTAGTCCGACGCCTTCACCATGACCACAAGACCTGCGCTCGTCGTTGGCTTGATCGGCTACAATTTCATGGGAAAGGCGCATTCGAACGCGTGGCGGCAAGCCCCTCGCTTCTTCGATCTGCCGGCGCCCATTCTATTGAAGACAATCTGCGGCCGCAATCGTGCCAAAGTGAAGAAGGCGGCCAGAAAACTTGGCTGGGAAAGTTTCGCCACCGATTGGCGACGCGTAATCGACGATCCCAAGATCGACATGATCGACATCTGCACACCTAACGATTCGCACTGCGAGATCGCAGTCGCCGCTTCACAAGCCGGCAAAGCGATTTTGTGCGAAAAGCCGCTCGCGCGAAATGTAGATGAAGCCGAAAAGATGGCGCAAGCGGTAAAGAAGGCGCGGGTCGTGAACATGATTTGCCACAATTATCGCCGCGTGCCGGCAATCGCGCTGGCCAAGCAGATGATCGAGCGCGGCGAGATAGGCGACCGCATTTTTCATTTTCGCGCGCGTTACGCCCAAGATTGGCTTGTCGATCCAAACGTTCCGCTCGTTTGGCGTCTGCGCTCCGATGTCGCCGGTTCCGGCGCGCTCGGCGACATCTTTTCGCACATTGTCGATCTTGCTCGGTATCTGGTCGGTGAATTCGCCGAGGTCTGCGCAACGAAAGAAACGTTCGTTAAACGACGGCCAGTCAAACCTGCCGGACGGAAGAAAGGCAGAGTAACGGTTGACGACGCCGTGACGATAATCGGCCGATTTAGAAATGGCGCACTTGCCAGCCTCGAAGCGACGCGATTTGCACCCGGCCGCAAGAATTCGATCACACTCGAGATCAACGGCAGCGCGGGTTCGTTATTTTTCGATCTCGAAGAGATGAACCGGTTAAAATTCTTTAGCGCCCGCGACCCGAAAGATCGACAGGGGTTCCGTGACATTATTGTGACTGAGCCATCACATCCGTACATTGCCAACTGGTGGCCGCCCGGCCACGTCATCGGTTATGAGCACGCTTTCGTTCACACCATTGCCGATTTCGTGAAAGGTGTTGTCTCCAGGAAAAGCGTGCATCCGACTTTCGAAGATGGTCTGCAAAACCAACGCGTGCTCGACGCCGTCGTTCGCAGCGCAGCGACTAACAAGTTTGTACCGCTTTAAAATTTCGTAACACGCAGATCGGTCTTTTATCCGACCTGAAGCTTCGCTTTGATGCTTTCTTCTGCATCGGCCCTCGTCACATTCCCAGCCGCGACGGCCTTTCGAGCAAAATCGATAAGAAATCCGTCGGCCTTCATCGGCATCAACCAAAATCGCCCGTTCTCCTTAATGTAGGTATTCCGCATAATCTCAGGAACTCCTTGCTCACTTATATAAAAACACCAGGAGAGACCACCCATCGCAAACATGTGCGAGTCCCATGTTTCGTGCTTATGGCTTACAGGTGCGAAGAAACCCGTCTCGATTGAAATTCCATGAATCCTTTGAAGCTGCTCAACAGGCGGGGATACAACCAAGCGAGTCATGCCACTGAAGTATTCATCTTCTCTTCCGGGATTTTCGTTTAGCAGCATCTGGCGCAGACGCTCCCTATGCTGGCCGCTCAAACTTACAGCGGCAAAAAACTCGCCCTTCGCTTCACTCGCGCGCCAAAGAATGGAAAGTTGGAAGAGCTTCATCTTCTTGTAGTCAGCCACAAAAAGAGGGTCTTCTAATAGGGCCAGTTGAAGACGGATGGGATTCGACGTTCCGTAAAAGAACCTTTTCGCATGATCCTCAAGAGCGCCAAACTTCTGTTCGCACTCGTCGCAAAGAAGATATTCGACCATGCCATGTCGCGTCTCCCAATACCCATGCTGCTTCCGCTGAAACTTCTTTCCCGGGTGCGTGTGTATAGGCTGCGTAAACGGCTGTGGGTTTCCGCTTTCGCCCGTTGGGTACGTCAAGCCGCTGTCGTCCCGAAAAAAGTTGGGAACGATATGTGAACGCCTCAATTCTTTTTCTTTCTGGCACAATCGGCATTTCATCGTGCGCACCTAACCGTTTTCCCCAATTTCTTCATCCAAAATTTCCTGCACGGCGAGCGCTTTGATTTCGCAGCCGGCTTTGCGGCGGAAGTGATCGATTTCGAAAGCGATCAGATGTCTTCCCTCTGTTGTGCGATGCTCTTTTTCAGTCCTTCTTCGGCAACAAAATGTTCGGTCGGCAACGGTTCGACTCCGATGAGAACAACTTTAACTGGAACGGATGGAAAGTGACGCTTGAGGCGTTCAATATCCCACAAAAGTTGCTCACCATAAGATGTCCCGGAGGATGGGTTGTTCGCAGCCTCTCGCGAGTAAGCCAATTCTTTAACTATCTGGGATCCGAACTTGGAAAACTTGGATATCGTCATCCTGAAGATTCAATGTGCTGCGCCTGCCGGATATCCGCCGTCTTGCCGCGGTTTCATTTCGATACGCTTTTGCGTCAACCGCGATTCCGCTCTCTACCTCGACAACAATCCATAGTTTGTCACCCGAGTTTGGTTTCATAGTTAGCCTCTGCTTTCGTGCAAGTCCGGGCGTGCCATGCCGCCAGGTTACCATATTCCAAAAATGTGCAGTGTTCGTTCAAACCGCTAGTCCGAAATGTAGGACGATTGAGCAGGCGCACAAAAAGACTTCGCCGATCTTCGCGTGCAACGATGCTGAAACGGGGACGAAGATCGGGAGCAACAAGGTGAACGTCGTTAAATCGAAGGAGTCCGGAATAAATCGGCGTTGAATGTTCAATTTCGAAAAGTCCCTTGAGGATCGCAGAGCCGCGTTGGAGCCAAATCACGTCGATCTCCTCGATTACATTCTCAATCTCTTTGAAGTTGTATGGAAGCTTCCCGTGAAATCGGAATTGTTTTGTCAGAGACCAGTCCATTCTTGAGCGATTGTTCGCCGGAATCCAAATGTCGTATCCTTTCTTTTCGCCAATCGCACCGAGCAAAGTTTGAACTTGCGCGTGTGTTAACTCTTCAAGTTTTTTGAGCTTGCTGCGATCAATTCCGATCTCGAGCCCGGCCCAACCAAAGTAAGCCTCAACATTGAATCTTCCGGCGTTCGCCATGTAGAATTCGGATCCGTCCGATTGCACAAACACGGCGCATTTAAACTGACCGTCTTCCGCCGGTGCCAGTTGGCGAATGATTTCTTCGTAATCAGAGAACGGCAGGATCAGCGGTTCTGTTTGCCCGTCCCACAGCAAGCAGATGAATGACGAATGACCCTCAAGCCGCTGCAAATCTTTTTGACGCAGTCCATAAAATGTTTGGTTTCGCTCGTGAACCTTCGAATACCTAATATAGATTCGCGCCGCGCCTTTGCCGACATCGTACAACGACAAACTATTCGGTAGTTTCTGAATCTTTCCGAACCGTCTCTCGAGTTGCTCAAGAAAAGCGACCTTTGCTTGCTTCGGCATTTGTTTACCAGATTCTCAGTTGGAAATTACTTAGATATTCCTGCTGGCTTGATTGTAAGGCGGAGATGTCACCACCAACTGTGCGGAATGATCAGGCAATTGCTGTAGGAATTCGCGGCAATCGCCAGTAAATAGCGTCACGTCATTTTCAACATCCCACGCGTCACCAACTTTTAGTCCGTGAGATTTCGCGAACAGCGGTGCGATCATTAGGCCCATATTAAACATCGCCTCTCCGATGTCGAGATTGGCTGTCGCAGCTCGACGCAACGTGGCCGCATGAACTAGATGTAAACTTGCGTGTCAATGACCGGGAAGATTTGGCTCTAGCCATTCAGAGAGTCAGAATAGAAGCACGTTGACATCCGTCAACGGTGCGCATTGACAGCCGAGCATCGAAATCGGACGATCAGCGTCGTGAGATTTGAAAGTCAAAATGCGATCGTGACCGGCGCGGGGCGGGGGATTGGGCATGCGATTGCGGTGCGGCTGGCGAGCGAAGGCGCGCGCGTGGCGTGCGTGAGCCGCACTGAAGAAAATGCGAAGCGAACGGCGGATGAATTGAACGCCGCGCGCGGGGATTCGGCGAAAGCCTATGCGGTCGATGTTGCGGACCATGCCGCGGTCCAAAAAGTCGTCGCGAAAATCGTGGAGGACTTCGGCAAGATCGACATCTTGGTGAACAATGCGGGCATTACCCGTGACGGTCTGGCCGTGCGGATGTCGATCGAAAGTTGGGATCTTGTCATCAACACGAACTTGCGCGGCGCGTTCAATTTCTCACAAGCGGTCATGTCTTCGATGATCAAGCAGCGCAGCGGCCGGATCATTAACATCAGTTCCGTGATTGGTTTGATTGGCAGTGCCGGTCAAACTAATTACGCGGCTAGCAAGGCGGGCTTAATTGGATTTACTAAGTCGCTCGCGCGCGAGCTTGCCAGCCGCAGCATCACCGTCAACGCCGTTGCGCCAGGATTTATCGCCACTGACATGACGGCGGAGTTGTCAGACGAAATCAAGAAGGGAATTCAATCGCAAATTCCACTCGGCAAAACAGGCGAGCCGGAAGACATCGCCAACGCAGTCGCATTTCTCGCCTCTGCGGAAGCGCGTTATATCACCGGTCAGGTGATCTGCGTCGATGGCGGCATAGTGATGTAGATTTGTAGCGGCGGTCTATTGACCGCCGAAATCAATTCTAGCTCTGGCGCTCATACAGTGCCGCTGCAGCATCGAACTTGCTTAGTCGTAGGATCGGCATTCGCATTTCATGAAATCTTCTTGCGTTCTGATCGTGATTGTTGCCGCCATCTTTGGATGGAATTATCTCCATCGTCCGATTAATTATCCGCCCGGGGTTTTGATTCCTGCCGAACCGGAGCAGATCGCGACGAACGATGGGCCGATCGTTTGCGGTGCCTTCCAATTGAAGCCCCTCGCGCATTTCGCGATCGATGCGCGCGTGCTGCATCGAAAGATTTATCGCTGGGACCGGCAAGCTGCGCTCGTGCCCGTCGATCTTGCGCTTGGCTGGGGCCCGATGTCCGATCAGCGCGTGCTGGATCAACTCACGGTCACGCAAAGTATGCGCTTCTATTGGTTCGAGTACAAAATGCCGCCGCCGATCTCTAAAGAGCAAATCATCGCACACAGCGCGAATGTGCATATCATTCCGTCGACCTCGGAAATTGCATCGCGATGCAAATCGCTCCGGACCGGCGCGCTGGTGCATCTGAGCGGCGATCTCGTCGAGGCGACTGCGCCAAATTTCGGCACCTGGCGGAGTTCGCTTAGCCGCACCGACACCGGTAACGGCGCGTGCGAGCTGATGTGGGTGAAGGAATTATCGATCCTGCCCGAGACCGGATTGCAAGATCGACAAGTCTTGTCGACGCGTTGACGAAGTGAAGTGCAGCGGCGGTTATGACCGCCGAAATCATTTGGCTCCGACGTTCATAGAGCGCCGCTACAGAAGAGCTGCGCCTTGCGGATGAATGATTTTCGTTTGATTGTTTACCATGCCAATAGAGAAAGCGACATTCGGGGCCGGTTGTTTTTGGGGCGTGGAAGAAACTTTTCGGAAATTGAAGGGCGTGACGTCGACCGCGGTCGGCTATGCGGGCGGGACCAAAGAGAACCCAAGCTACGAGGACGTTTGCTCGGATGAGACTGGGCACGCAGAGGTTCTCCAACTCGAATTCGATCCCTCGCAAATCAGCTATGATCAGCTGCTCGACGTTTTCTGGTCGAATCACAATCCGACCACGTTGAATCGACAAGGTCCGGATGTCGGGACGCAGTATCGATCCGTGATTTTTTATCATTCACCCGAGCAAAAAGCCGCGGCCGAAGCTTCCAAAGAGAAAATCAGCAAGAGCGGTCGCTTTAATCGTTCGATCGTCACGCAGATTGAGCCGGCGCCGAAATTTTGGCGCGCGGAAGATTATCATCAGCGCTATCTAGAAAAGCGTGGCCAATCGCACTGCGCGATTTGAATGCATGGGCCGCGAAATTCTCCGGACACAGAATTTCGTCGCTGACGCCGCAAATTTCATTGTCGATCTTGGCCGCGGGGCGCTGGCCGAGCGGAATGAATTTCGGGTCGCGCTCTCCGGCGGCAACACACCACGGCCGGTTTATACTGAACTGGCGAGAATCGCCCGTGATCTTCCCTGGGACAAAGTTTTAATCACATTCGGTGACGAGCGCTGCGTTCCGCCGGACGACGCGCAGAGTAATTTCCGGATGACGCGAGAGACGCTTTTCCTGCCGGCTGCGGTTCCAGACAAATCTATTATGCGAATGCGCGGCGAGATCGACCCGCAAATCGGTGCGCAGGAATATCAGGACCATCTCGATCTTTTGGCAACCCAGCGCGGCGAACAGATTTATCGGCACGATTTGATTCTGCTTGGTTTGGGCGACGATGGACACACCGCGTCGTTGTTTCCGGGTACCGCTGCGGTGGAGGAGGCGACACGCCGGGTCGTTGCCAACTTTGTTCCGAAGTTCGACACCTGGCGGTTGACGTTCACTCTTCCGCTCATCAACCACGCGCGCCAAATCTGCTTCCTGGTAAATTCGAACAAACAGGCGGACCTGGTTGAGCGTGTGGTCAAAGGCGATAAGGAATATCCTGCTTCGCGAGTAAATCCATCCGGAGGCGATCTTACGTGGATTCTCGGTCAGACGGCTTGACGTTGGCTGGTCTATCGTAGCGGCAGATGTCTACAGTAATCGTTACCGGATCAGCCGGGTTGATCGGTTCGGAAACGGTCAAGCGGTTCGCACAAGACGGCGCGCGTGTGGTTGGAATCGACAATGACATGCGCGCACAATTCTTCGGCCCGGAAGCTTCTACAAAAAAGACGCGCGATGATTTGACTAAAAACATCCGCGGTTACGAGCACCACAGCATCGACATTCGTAACGCTAGCGCCCTGATAGACTTATTCACGGCGCAGCGAGGCAAGATCGACGCGGTTGTGCACACGGCTTCGCAACCGTCGCACGATTGGGCGGCGCGTGATCCGGAAACTGATTTTACGGTCAACGCCAACGGCACGCTAAATTTGCTGGAGGCGGCGAGAAAATTTTGTCCGGAAGCGCCATTTATTTTTACATCGACCAACAAAGTTTACGGCGACACGCCGAACCGCCTCCCGCTGCTCGAACTTGAGAAGCGCTGGGAGATCGAATCGGGGCACGAATACGAGCCGGGAATTTCCGAAACGATGAGCATCGATTACACGAAGCATTCGCTCTTTGGCGCTTCCAAAGTCGCGGCTGACATTCTCGTCCAGGAATACGGACGTTATTTTGGAATGCCAACCGTTTCGTTTCGCGGCGGCTGCCTCACGGGTCCTGCTCACGCCGGGACCGAGCTGCACGGGTTTCTTTCTTATCTCATGATCTGCACTGTGACCGCCGGCCGTATCGCGTTTTCGGATACAAAGGCAAACAGGTGCGCGATAACATCCACAGTTTTGACCTTGTCGAAGCGTTCGCCGAATTCATTCGCGCGCCGCGCGCGGGCGAAGTCTACAACATCGGCGGCAGCCGTCATTCCAATTGTTCGATCCTCGAAGCAATCGAACTGTGCCAGGAAATTAGCGGGCGAAAACTAACCTGGCACTACGAGGAGACAAACCGCATCGGTGACCATATCTGGTGGATCAGCGACGTGCGCAAATTCCAGCAACATTATCCGGGATGGAAATTTCGATACGGTTTACCCGAGATCTTGGAGGAAATCCATCGAGCGGTGAAATGGTAGCGGGGCCATGGCGCTCAGTCGCCGTGTTTGGGCGCCCCGACAGAGCGGGGCGGCTACAGTTCGGCGTCGCGTTTAAGCGGGCAGCGGTCTGTGACCGCCGGTCGTATTTAATTTCGGTGCTCATAGGGCGCCGCCACAGAAGACTCGATTGTCGATCTCAATATTGCTCGCCTTCGTCCACCGACGCGGGCGAGACGCGATCCTCGATTCCCCAGACGTGGATCATGACGCCGATCCAATAGAAAACGAGGATGCCGATTCCAAATCCGGCCGAGGCAAACGCGGCCAAGAGTCCAAAAGCCACCGCGACTGGTGTTACGAGGAAAAGAAGTACTGCGCCGGTCACTTTGTGACCCTTATAAATGTGGCCAAGGCCTGGGATGATGCTGAGCAAGATTGCCATCGCATCGCTCGCCTTCGGTTCGGCCGGCGTGGTCGCCTCACGTGTCCAATCGCAGCGATTGCACGCCGCCGCGTCTTTTGCCAGGAGGGTGCCGCAGTACGGACACCGCATCGTGTCGGTGCTCACTGGCTCGTCTTGAGTTGGTACGTCGGTGTATTCCATACGGAGCAAGATCGGCAATGGAACGTCACAAGAGCGACGGAATTCGTCAAGCAAACTTCCGCGCCACGTTCGAGATCGCTCGTGCAAATTTTGACCCGCCGAAGCATGATGTGACAAATGCCTTCACTCTCCGAAGTAGTCGATTATACCGGCAAATATCTTCGCATTCGCGATATCGGCGATTGGGATAATGCGCTCAACGGTCTGCAAATCGAAAACTCCGGCCGGGTCACGAAAATTGGCGCGGCAGTGGATGTCTCCACCCGGGTGCTGACCGCAGCCGCAGAGAAAGATGTCGATCTTCTGGTCGTGCATCACGGTTTGTTTTGGCCGGGATTAGGAACCGTCACCGGCGCATTACGCCGGCAATTAAAACTCGCATTTGAAAACGACATGGCCCTTTACAGCGCACATTTGCCCCTCGATTTGCATCCCGAGATCGGTAACAACGCGCAGCTTGCAAAATCGCTAGGCTTAAGATCGACAACGCGATTTTTTGAAGAGAAAGGGCAATTGATCGGCTTGAAAGCGCGTGCGTCTATTCCTCGCGATGAGCTTTTGCGCAAACTGGAGAAGTCGTTAGATCGAAAAGCTCAAGCGTTTCGATTTGGTCCGAAGAAAACGAAGACGATCGGGATTGTAACCGGGGGCGCTGGCTCCGAGATTTACCGTGTCGCACAGGAAGGGATCGACACATTTATTACGGGCGAAGCGCCGCACTGGGCTGCGGTTGCCGCCGAAGAACTGGGAATGAATCTGTTGCTCGGCGGCCATTACGCCACCGAAACCTTCGGCGTGAAAGCGCTTGCGGCGCACCTATCGAAGAAATTTAAAATGCCGTTCGAATTTATCGATTGTCCAACTGGCCTATAAGAGGCAAGAATCGCAGCGCAAGTTTCCTAACTTGCTGCTTTAACCGAATAGCAAGTCGGAGACTCCACCCACATTAAGGTCGACAATGGAAGGGATCATATTTCTCGCCGCTCTCGTCGTGATCGGCGCCTTCGTTCTTTCGATCATCGTCGGAGCGCAACTTTTACGTTTGAAATCACGCGTTGAAGAATTAACGCGACGTTTGACTGAATTAGAATCGCGCAAGAGCGCTCCCGCGGCGCAACCGGTCCCGCCGAGATATGCAATACCACCGCCTCTTCCAGATTTTCTCAAACCGCCGCCAACTCCTCCTCCGCCGAAGATTCCTGAATCGCCCCAGCGACTCGCGATCAATTGGGAGTCAATTCTCGGCGTAAAGCTCTTCGCGTGGATCGGCGGCTTCGCGCTGTTTCTCGGCGTCGTCTTCCTTGTGAAGTACGCGTTTGAAAATAATTGGATCACGGTATCGATGCGAGTGATTGCTGGCGCGATCACAGGAGCATCCCTCATCATCATCGGTGCTTTTCCCGCGCTCCGGCGTTATCGCGTTCCCGCGCAAAGTCTTTGTGCGACCGGCGTGTTGATTCTGTACGCCGACACCTATGCGGCGCACTCGTTTTACAATTTGATTCCGCTGAGCGCAGCGACTGCGCTGACGTGGATCATTACCGGCGCAACGTTGTTGCTCGCAACATGCCTCAATGCGCAAAGCGCGGCCTGGCTTGGCGTGTTTGGCGGGTTTCTTACGCCGATCCTACTCAGGACGAACTATGACAATCCCGCGATACTGTTCGACTACATCGGCGTGTTGAACTGCGGCATCGCCGCCGCGAGCGCTCTCAAACGCTGGAATCATCTCATCCTTCTGGCCGCGATCGGTTCGGTGGTGATGGAGTTCACATGGGCGGCGGATTTTTTCGGCAAGAGCGGCTCAGAAGAAGCGCGCGTCGTTTTCCTTGTTATGCAGGCGCTGTTTCTCGGAATTTGCGTCGCGCTTAGACGGACGAAATCAAGCGACAGCTGGACCGTCTCAGCCGCCGCGGTCGTCGGTTTCGCGCCGCTGCTCGCTTTCATTCAAGATCCGCAAAACAACTTCGACGCGTCCGACTGCGGTTTTGGGACTCTCATGCTCAGCGCGGCAGGTTTGATTGCGCTTGCGGCTGTGCATCGTCAGATGGCTGAGAAATCAAAAGGCTTGGCTACGATTGTCGGATTAACGCTCGCCTTCACGTGTCTCGCTGAATGGAGCTGGGTCGCCCGCGTGTTTTTCACTCCCGGTCTCAACGATGCTCCGCTCTACCTGGCGTCGCGTATGAATTCCGTGATCGCGTGGCACGCCGCGATATTTCTGCTCTTTGCCGCGACACCGTATTTGTGCGGAGCGAAACGCGCCTGGCCGTGGATGGTCGCGGCCGTATCGGGCCCGTTACAGTTTTGGTTCGTACACCTGTATCTGACCACGCCTGTCGGTCTCGCTCCGGGTGAGCCCCGCCTCCCGCACAATTGGCGGTGGCTGCTGCCGCTCGCGTTTGCGTTGCCTGCTCTCATTGGCGTTGTGTATCTCGTCAAAAGACAACACGTCGATCTCGCCTCGGGCGATTCGCGTCTCGCCACGCAAGGCGCTGCTATCTTGACATTCGTTAGTCTGATTTTTCCCGTTCAATTCGAGCGCGAATGGATCACCCTCGGCTGGGCGATCGAAGGACTCGCGCTGATTCTACTTTTTCGCTGGATCCCCAATCGCCGCCTCCGCGCAGCCGCGTTGATCATGCTTTGCGCAGCCGCCGTGCGACTCGTGCTCAATCCCGCCGTTCTCGCGTATCATCCGCGCAGCCGCGTCCCAATCTGGAATTGGTATCTCTACGCTTATGGCGTTTCAGCGCTTTGCTTCTTTCTGAGCGGTCAATGGTTCGGCGACCCGCGCGAGAAGCGATATGAACGCGGCGCCAGGCCGCTGGTCTACTCGCTGGCCGGGATTGTTACGTTTCTTCTCGTGAACATCGAGATCGCCGATTACTTCTCGATCGGCCCGACGTTGACGTTCTCGTTCAGCGGAAATTTTGCGCGCGACATGACCTACACGATTGCCTGGGCTGTCTTCGCGTTCGGTTTGCTGGTGATCGGAATCGCGAAAAGCGTTCGCCCTGTACGCCTGGCTGCGATTGCGCTGCTTTGTTTAGCATTCGCGAAATTATTCCTGCACGATCTCGACAGCTTGAGTCAGCTTTACCGAATCGGCGCCTTTGTTACGGTCGCGATCATCGCCATCGTTGCTTCTTTTGCTTATCAACGATTTCTCTCGCCCGGACCGACGAAGACGTAATTTCTGTTTACCTCATCTTGGGCGCGTTGCAGAACGGATTCTCGATCGCCGCAACCGCGACTGGATCCCAAAAATCGAGAGCTATCTGTGCAGTAGTCAGACATATTTTGCCGTCGTTGGCGCGGCGCATATCGGCGGACCGAACGGGCTATTGGCATTGCTCAAATTGCGCGGCTGCAAGGTCGAGCAACTCTGATCGTTCAGGAACGCTGCGCAGTTTTTGCTTTCGTAATTTCTGAGACGTTGTTCTTTGTTCGCCGATGGCTGCGGCGCAGGATCGACAGGCAAGCACGCGCGCGACTGGAATCGTCGGCGCCGCCATTTTATCCAGCCGCCTCCTCGGGCTAATTCGGGAGCAGGTGTTCGCCGGGCTTTTTGGGGCGGGAAAAAATCTCGACGCATTTCTGATGGCGTTCCGATTGCCGAACTTACTGCGCGATCTGTTTGCCGAAGGCGCGCTTTCTACCGCCTTCATCACGACGTTCTCAGGAAAGATCGCAACTGAAAACGACGAGTCGGCATGGCGTCTCGCAAATAAAGTCGCGACGCTCACCGCCGTTTTTATGAGCGGCATCACGCTGCTCGGGATCCTGTTTGCGCCGCAACTGGTCGATCTTCTCACATGGTGGGCTTGGCCGCCGGACAAGACCGCACTCACGATTTTGCTCACGCGAATCATGTGGCCGTTCATGCTGCTGGTCTCGCTCGCGGCGCTGGTAATGGGAATTCTCAACGCGAAGCACGTGTTCGGCCCGCCGGCGATGGCGTCGAGCTATTTCAATCTCGGTTCCATTATCGGCGGCGTGGCAATTGGCTGGTGGCTCGATCCGCATTTCGGCTCGCGTTCGCTCATCGGCCTCGCAATTGGGACGCTCATCGGCGGCTTGTGGCAATTGGCGGCGCAATTTCCGTCGCTGCGCCGCGTCGGCTACAAATATCGGGCCGACTTCAAATGGCGTGATGAAGGTGTCCGCACCGTGCTGGCGCTGATGGGGCCGGCGGTGATCGCCGCAAGCGCCGTGCAGGTGAACGTGCTTGTTAACAGCGGATTCGCAGCCAGCCTCGGTAACGGTCCCGTAAGCTGGCTCAACATTGCCTTTCGCCTGATGCAATTGCCGCTCGGGATTTTCGGCGTCGCAATTGGCACCGTCACGCTCCCTCTCATCTCGAAAAGCGCGGCGGTTGGAAACATGGATGAGTTTCGCGCGATCCTCGCACGCGGGATGAGACTCGCGCTTTTGCTCACGATTCCTTCTGCGATTGGTCTTGCCATGCTTGCTTCGCCGATCATCAGCGTGATCTACCAGCACGGACGATTCACCGCGGAGATGACCCGGCAAACTGCTGGGGCGTTGCAATTTTACGCTGTCGGTCTTGTTTCATACTCCGTGTTGAAAGTGCTGACGCCGGCATTTTACGCGATCGGCCAACGCAGGACTCCCATGGTCGTGAGCTTTCTCGCAATCGGCACGAATCTTTTTCTCAACTGGCTATTTACATTTCGGCTTGGTTGGGGACATCGCGGACTCGCGTTTTCGACGAGCGTCGTTGCAACGATCAATTTTCTTTTGCTCTACTGGCTGATGCGGCAGCACACGCGCAGGTTGGAAACGCGCCGGATGTTCGCTGGGCTCGGAAAGATTTGCGTCGCCGGCGCGCTTCTGGCGCTGGTTTGCTGGGGGGCGAATTACTGGTGGCTCGATGCTTGGGAGCGTTTGCGGTTTTTGGAAAAATTATCCGCGCTACTCGCCGCGATTGTCGTTGGCTCGACAACATTTTTCAGTGCCGCATTTTTGCTGCGTGTGGATGAGGTTCGCGAAGTTTTCGATCTTGTCAGGGGGAAACTTTGGAAACGTACATTGTAGGGCGTCTGTGTCAGACGCCTAACCAATAGATACGACGCTTGGCACAAGCGCCGCTACAACTTGAGCGCTTGGTCGAGGTCTTCAATCAAGTCGTCCGCGTTCTCGAGACCAATCGACAACCGGAGCAGGCCTTCTGGGGAGGTTGTTCCTGCACCTTCAATCGAGGCGCGGTGCTCAATTAAACTTTCCACTCCGCCCAAACTTGTCGCGCGAATGAAGATTTTTGTCACCGCAGCAACGTTCATGGCCGGTTCGCGCCCACCCGTGACTTCGAAGGAGAGCATTCCGCCGTACATCGACATCTGCTTTCGCGCGATATCGTGGCTAGGGTGCGAAGACAATCCGGGATAATGCACCCGTGCCACTCGTCGATGTTGCGCGAGAAAGTTTGCCACTTTGAGCGCATTCTCGGAGTGCGCTCGCATCCGCCACGGCAACGTACGCATGCCGCGCAAGATCAACCAGCAATCGAACGGCGAAGGCACTGCGCCGCCGGAATATTGAATGGTGCGAACGCGCTGGAAAAGTTCGTTCTCGTTCTTCGCGACAACAATTCCGCCGAGAACGTCGCAGTGCCCTCCGAAATATTTTGTGGTCGAATGCAGAATTAAATCGGCGCCGAGATCGAAAGGCCGTTGCAGAATCGGCGCCCAAGTGTTGTCGCAAACGCAGCATGCGCCGGTGTCGTGAACAATCTCCGCGATCGCGGCAAGATCGACAATCTTGAGTAGGGGATTGGAAGGTGTTTCCATCCAGATCAATTTGGTTTTTGGGCGCAGCGCTTTTCTTACGTCGGCGAGATTACTCATGTCGACGAAGTTGGCATCGAGACCCCAGCGCAGAAAGATTTCGCGAACCAACCGCGACGTGCCGTAGTAGGCGTCGACGTGCGCTAGGACGTGGTCACCCGGGGCGAGGGCTTGGAAGATCGCCATCGTGGCTCCGCTGCCGGAAGCGAAGGCAGCGGCGGCCTGACCGCCTTCGAGCGCGCTGATTCCCTGTTCGAGCGCCTGGCGATTGGGATTGTCATTGCGCGTGTACATGAAACCGCGCGAATAGCTGCCTTCGACATCGCGTTCAAACGTGGTGGAAAGATGGATCGGCGGGGCGACAGCGCCGGTCGCAGGATCGACCGTGTGGCCGGCGTGCACCGCGAGAGTTTCAATTTTCATTTGGATTGATTTTCGAAAGGAATGTTAGGGATTCCGGAAGTGATTGTCGATCTTGCGCCGCGGATTTCGATTTGACGGCGCGATTCGTCCAGCGCAAATAGCAACTGCATTTTCCGAGCGAATGTTCTAAGTTCCGCTCTCGCCCATGACTATTTACGACGACGAAGTATTCAAGATGGCCTGCGATCAGTTTCAGGTCATCGCCGATTACTTGAGCATCGACAAGAACGATCGCGAGCGCCTCATGTTTCCAAAGCGAGCCATTGCAGTGACCCTGCCGGTGCACATGGACGACGGCAGCACGAGAACTTTTCAGGGATACCGCGTCCAACATCATCTCACGCTCGGCCCGACGAAGGGCGGGACGCGATTCGCGCCGTCATTATCGATGGGCGAAACGGCCGCGCTGGCCATGTGGATGAGTTGGAAATGCGCGCTGGCGAATCTGCCTTACGGGGGCGCCAAAGGCGGAGTCACGGTCGACCCATCCAAATTATCGCGCGCCGAGCTCGAAGGCGTCTCACGCCGTTACATGCAGGAAATGATCCCATTTGTCGGACCTCATACCGACATCATGGGGCCGGACATGGGCACGAACGAACAGATCATGGCCTGGTTCATGGACACCTACTCGGTTTATCAAGGTTATTCCGTAAGCGAAATTGTCACTGGCAAACCGGTTGCGATCGGCGGAACTGAAGGCCGGCGCGAGGCAACCGGTCGCGGCGTTGTTTATTTGATCGAACGCGCGATGAACATGTTGAAGATCGATCCCGAAAAATGCACTGCGATCGTGCAGGGATTCGGCAACGTCGGTTCCGTCGCAGCCCTTTCACTTGCGTATAAAAGCGGCGTCAAGATTGTGGGGATCAGCGACGCATATGCCGCGATCTACAACTCAAAAGGCATCGACGTTGAAGCAGCCGAGCAGCACGTTTTCAAGAAAGGATCTTTGCGTGCTTTCCAGGAAGCCGATCATGTCGACCCAAACAAGTTGCTGACCATGCCTTGCGATGTGCTTGTACCCGCTGCGGTCGACCGTGTCATCAACGGAAAAAATGCCGGCCAGTTGAAGTGCCGGATTCTGGCCGAAGCTGCGAATGGTCCGACCACCCCTGAAGCCGACCTGATTCTGGAGAAGCGATGGGACGAGATATTTGTGATCCCGGACATCTTATGCAACGCCGGGGGTGTGATCGTTTCCTATTTCGAATGGGTACAAGGCCTGCAATCGTTCCTTTGGAGCGAAACTGAAGTGACGGACAAACTTTTCCGCATTCTCGAACATTCCTTCAGTCAGGTCATCCGGCGTGCTAAGGAGCATAAGATTTCACACCGCACAGCGGCAATGGCAATTGGTGTCGAGCGTGTGCTAAGCGCGAAGAAAATGCGTGGCTTGTTCCCATGAGATGCGATGAAGTTTTCGCATCGCGAAGATAAACGAGAAGATCGACTGCTGGATATTTTAACGGCCGAAGAAAGCGGCCTGCGGCTGATCATCTCGCGGCTGGGCGCCGAATTAATCAGTATCGCGCGGCGAAACCAAGCCGGTGAATGGGTTGGTTTTCTTTATCGTGACGACGAGGTTACTGCACCGGTGCAAGGCTGGGCAAACCACGCCACGGTGATGGGCTACTATCTCCATCGGCTCAAAGACGGCCGCAGCTTCTATCGCGGTCAGGAAATCAAAGGCGGTACGCACAGCTTTCTGAGATATAAGACATGGCGCCTGCTTGAATCTAATGGTGATAATAGATCTCTAACATATCGGATTACGTCACAGGATTTCTCCAAGACCGATTATCCATTAAATGTCGGCCTGGACCTGACCTACAAGATCGACATGAACAGAGTGCGGGTTCTGTTTCACTTCAAAAATGAAGAGCCGAAGCTGACGGCGCACGTCGAGTTCGGATTGCACCCGGGTTTTGGGGCGACATCTTTGAGTTCCTTCCGATTTCAAATGCCGGCCGGCCAATATCGCCGCCACTTTTCTCCTGGAAATTTTCTTTCGGATGAAACCGAGGATATCGATTTTAAGGGGGGTGAAATGCCTTTTCCGCGCGATCAATTGCCCGGTTCGTTCATTCTTGAGCTTGCCGGTGTGCCGAATCGCGAATTCGTCTATCTCGATCCAGCGAGCAAGCGCTCGATGATTCTCGATCTAACCGGCGTGCCTTATTTAACTTTATGGTCTGATGGCGGCCCGTTCCTTTGCGTCGAACCGTGCTGGGGCCTTACCGATCATCACCAGCAGCGGCCCTTTGAAGATAAAGAGGGTATTCAAACAATTCCATCGGGCGGAGAACTAATCGCCGGTTTCAGAATGGAACCGCGGCTTCTGGATGGGAATTGAGTTATGCGTCTTGCTACCATCCTTCCCGAGAACGAGAAGAGACCGATCGCAGCCGTGTCTGTCGACGCGCATAACTGGGTCGCGTTGCATCCGTTTCTTAGTTTCTTTGGCGCGCCAGGTTTACCGGAAAGCCCGGCTGCGCCTCTGGAATGGTTTCTGCCCATTTTACTGCCACGATTTTCGGAGCTTACGCGCAAGGTGAACGACTGGCCGGAACACGGCCGCGTTTTTCAGAAGAAAGGCGGGAAAACTCTGTGGGCGCGAAAATTTTTACCGCCTGTTTTGCGGCCGTCCACCTTTCGCGATTTCCACGCATTCGAGCAGCATGCGCGAAGCGCGCGGGAGCGACGCGGACTCCAGATGGAGCAAGCCTGGTACGAGATTCCCGTTTTCTCCTTTGCGAACCCCAATTCACTGGTGGGAGCCGACGCAGAAATCTTCGCTCCAGCCGGTTCGAACGAGCTCGATTACGAACTCGAACTCGGCGTTGTCATCGGCAACCGCGGCCTCAACATTGCACCGGCGCAAGCGTGGAATCATGTCGCCGGGTTTACCATAATCAACGATTTCACCGCGCGCGATCTTCAACGCGCAGAGGTAGCGGTCGGGCTCGGACCAGCCAAGGGAAACGATTTTGCCAGCGCGATCGGACCGGTCCTTGTGACGCGAGATGAATTCGGCGACAAAATCGACAGAGAAAGAATCTCGCTTGAGATGCGCGCGCGCGTGAACGGTCGCCAGCTTTCCTGGGGAAACAGCGTGACCCTGTTTCACTCATTTCCCGCAATAGTCGCGCAAGCGTCGCGCGACGCCGACCTTTTTCCGGGCGATTTGCTCGGTAGCGGAACGGTCGGCGGCGGTTGCATCTTAGAGCTGGGTCCCGAAAACACCGGTGGTTGGCTGAAAGCCGGCGATGTTGTCGAGCTCGAGATCGAGCGAATCGGCATTTTGCGCACGCGTATCGCCGCGCGGCCGTCGTGATCAGGGGCGCCGATTTGAGATGGCGATGGCGGAATTGCTCTCCGATCGCGAAAACAAAAGCGGCAGCGCCCGTTAGCACTGCCGCTCGCACTGACCTTTCGCTGGAACTAACCAAACCAGCGAGAAGGGATTGTCTTTAACTTCCTTAACTCGCAGTCGTTCCAGTAATTCCAGGCTTAATACAAATTATGGCGAGAAGGCAAGGCCAATTTTGTGTTGCCGCACAGTTGGACGCCCGATCGTAATTGAAAAGGGCGCCGGCGGTTGACTAATGATGCGGTCACGCTGTTCAGTTCAGCTTATGCCCGCCGAGTCTCTTTGCGCTTTGCTCGCAGATTCGATCGATTACGCCGGCATGTTTCCGCCGTGCAGTTTGGATCTGGAGCGGGCGTTTATGAATCAGGCGCAATACGTCCGTTCTCAAGACAGGTGGATGCTGAGTGCCTTCGTTCTTTCAGTCGGACAGTTCAGCGCAGCCAAGCAAATTCTTTCGCAATTCGATCCGCAACACCCGCTCCGCGTTTCTGCGCTTGGGCCAAAGACCGATAATGCGGCTGCCTTTCGGGAGGCGCTCGTGGAAACGAACGCGGCGATCCACTCGTTTTCGGCCCACAACGTCGATCTTATATCTATTAACCAGCTTGAGATGTTTCTCCCCCGCGATGTCGACCTTGCCCTGCTGAAGGAGGCGCGATCAATCGTTGGTAATCTGCCGGCATTTTGGGAAGCGTCGGTGGACAAAGCGGAGCAGACAATCGGGTTGTTGGCAGAGCACAATTCCGACGCTGACGTAGCAACGTTCGGTTTCAAGTTGCGCACCGGTGGTGTAACGGCCGACGCGTTTCCAACATCAATGCAGATCGCAAAGGCGCTGGTGGCACCGGCTACACACCAAGTCCCGATCAAGTTCACCGCCGGTCTGCATCATCCCATTCGACAATTTCGCGACGAAGTAAAAGCAAAGATGCACGGTTTTCTCAACGTCCTTGGTGCGGCGGTTTTGGCCGCGGAGCACAAGTGGGACGATCAACAAACCGCGGCCATGCTCGACGACGAGGATCCGAAATCATTTTTGTTTGATGACGAGTTTTTTGCGTGGCGTGAATGGAAAATCAACATCAAACGGCTGAAAGATCGCCGGAAGTTCGTCACTTCATTTGGCAGCTGCAGTTTCGACGAACCACGCCAAGATTTGCGGGGCTTGAATTTATTGTAAGGCGTTTGTGTCAGACGCCAAATTTAAGATCGGCGTTTCACAGGAACGCCCTACAATTTGAGAGACATGCCGCTCAAATCCTTCATCGAAGTCGCGTCTGATTCACATTTTCCGTTGGAGAATCTTCCCTTCGGAATTTTCAAGCCGGGTGATGGCAAACCGCGAGTCGGCGTCGCGATCGGTGAGGAGATTGTCGATCTTTCTGTTCTCGAAGAGATGGGACACTTTCGTTCGCCCGAGTTTCAAGATCGGCGTGTGTTCTCGAGCGATTCGTTGAATGGATTTCTTGTGCTCGGGCGGCCTGCATGGCGTAAAGCGCGCGAAATTCTGCAGCATCTTCTGGCGGCGGATACTTCCACGTTGCGCGACGACGCGAAACTTCGTGAACGCGTCTTTCATCGACAGCGCGATGTGACAATGCAGTTGCCGGTGCGCATCGGCGACTACACCGATTTTTACTCGTCTTTTCATCATGCCCATAATGTCGGGACAATGTTGCGAGGTCCGGAAAACGCGCTCATGCCGAACTGGAAATGGCTGCCTGTGGCCTACCACGGGCGGGCGAGCTCAATCGTCGTCAGTGGCGCAGAAGTCTGTCGACCGAAAGGTCAAATTAAGCCGCCGGATGCGGCGGCGCCAATCTTTGGGCCGACGAAGAGCTTGGATTATGAACTGGAAATGGCGTTCTTGCTTGGGCCGGCGAACTCGTTAGGTCACCGGGTGCCAGTTGATCGCGCGCTCGATCACATCTTTGGCTTTGTTTTGATGAACGACTGGAGCGCGCGCGACATCCAGGCCTGGGAGTACCAGCCGCTCGGCCCGTTTCTGGCCAAGAATTTCTGTACGAGTATTTCGCCCTGGGTTGTGCCGCTGGAGGCGCTCGAGCCTTTCCGGAAACCGTTGCCGTCGCAGGATCCAGAGCCGTTGCCCTACCTACGTCTAAAAGACGATTTCACCTTCGACATTCACCTCGAGGCTCAGTTGAAAACAGCGACGATGGACGCACCGCATGTCATCACTCGCACCAATTTTCAAAATCTTTACTGGAGCATTTCACAACAGGTCGCTCATCATACCGTAGGCGGCTGCAACTTGCAGCCCGGCGACTTGCTCGCGAGCGGAACAATCAGCGGGCCGACCGAGGAATCGCGCGGTTGCATGCTGGAATTAACCTGGCGTGGCGCCAACCCGTTAAAACTGCCAAACGGCGAGATACGTAAATGGCTTGAAGACGGGGACACGCTTAGCATCAGCGGGTGGTGCCAAGGCGACGGCTATCGCGTCGGTTTCGGCGATGTGACCGGACGGATAGCGGCTGCATCATGATGCCGAATGATCCCTGCGAATTCGAGTTTTGGCAGCGAATGTCCGCTGCGTGGTTAGCGTGCAGGCGGCAGGGTTTGAGGCTTTGCGTTTGCGCGTTTCAGCAAACCGAAAAGATCGCTGTCGGTAGAAAAGACGAGTGTCGTGTCCTTGGTGAGCACTTTTCGATATGTGTCCATGCTCTTGAGGAAATTGTAGAATTCGGCCGCTTGCGGATTCTGGGTGTAGGCGCGTGCATAAATCTCGGTTGCTTTCGCGTCGGATTCGCCACGGATCTGTTGCACCTGCCGGTAAGCGGTCGATTGGATTTCATTTAAGTCGCGTTCCTTTTGTCCGGCGATGCGGGCGGCTTCCCCTTCGCCTTCCGAGCGAAACCGCTGCGCGATCTGCCGGCGCTCGCTCATCATCCGCTGATAGATTCGATCGAGCACATCCGGATTGTAATTTACACGTTTGAGCCGGAGATCGAGCAGTTCGATCCCAAACTCCGACAATTTCCCTGCAGCTTTCGTCTTAATCTCGTCCTCGATTTTTAATCGCCCGTATTCGATCGGCGGCAGAACACCGATCGTTCCCAAGCCTGTTGGCACATTTTTCAGATTTTCATCGCGGAGCGGCTTGCGACCCTTGTCAATGCGAACAATCTCGATCAGATCATGTTTGGCGACAGCGTTTCGCGTTTCACTTCCAAGAATGTCTTCCAAACGCGATTGCGCGCTTCGCTCATCGCGCAGCCGGACGAAATAAGTCCTGGCATCGTTGATTCGCCAGCGGGCAAACGTATCGACGTGAATGTAAGTTTTGTCTCGCGTCGGAATGGCCACGGGCGCGCCATCCCACTCGAGAAATCGTTTATCGATCCGGTTGACCTCTTGAATGATGGGAAGCTTGAGATGCAACCCGGGATCCGTGATTGGTTCTCCAACGGGTTTGCCGAATTGAGTAATGATTACTTGCTCGGTCTGATGAACGGCAAAGAAACATCCTTGCAACGCGCGCAAGAGCGCCAATGCGAGCACGATCGACACGAGCCAAAGGCAACCACGCTTGTTCATTTCTTCTCCAGGGGTTTTCCGGTGAGCGGCAGGATCGGCAACAGATTTCGCATCGAATCGTCAATGATGATTTTCTCCCCAGTCGCAGGGAGCACGTCACCCATCGTTTCGAGATAAAGCCGGGTGCGGGTAATTTCCGGCGCCTTGATGTATTGCTCGAGCATGGCATTGAAAGATGCGACATCGCCCTCCGCTTCGTTCACGCGCTTGAACCGATAGCCCTCGGCCGCGCGGATTGCCTGGTCGGCCTGCCCCTTCGCTCTCGGCACCGCTTCGTTGTAATCGCCGTTCGCGATGTTAATGGCGTTTTCGCGATCCTGTTGCGCTTTGTTGACCTCATTAAACGAAGCCTGGACCTCGGCCGGAGGGTTGACGTTCTTCAGTTGCACTTGATCGACGCGAACGCCGAGCATGTAGCGTTTCGCCAGTTCCTGCATTCGCGCCAGCGCCGAAATCTCGATGTCTTGCCGGCCGATCGTAATCACCTCATCCACGGTTCGGTCGCCGATCACTTCGCGCATCGCCGCTTCGGATAAATCGCGTAACGTCTGGGCGGGATTGCGGACGTCGAACAGATACTGCTTGGGATCGTCAATGCGGTATTGCACGACCCATTCGACAAGCGCGGCGTTTAGATCACCCGTGACCATCGATCGTTCCTCTTCGGCATCCTTCGTGGGCTGGTCCGGATTTGTGTAGCCGGGAGTGACAAAGCCGAACTCAAGTTTCAACTGCCGCCGCGTCGGCAGGACGGTCACCTGATCGACGCCGAATGGCAGCTTGAAATGCAGCCCTGGCTCGACTGTTTTCAAAAACTTGCCAAAGCGAAGAACGACCCCTTCCGATTCCGCCTGCACCGTGTAGCACGCCGTCCAGATCAGAATAAGCACGAGGATGATGACGGAAACACCGGCGATCAATCGCACTGGGAAACGCGGCAGATGGAAATTGTAAACGACGGGAGATTGGCTGTTCATGCTAGTTCGCGCGGGCGGCGCCGTTCCAAGCTTTTGTCAATCGAGCCTAAACAAGTGAATCCGCGTCGGAAAGACGAAAGTTGCTGTCTTCGATCGTTTTCTGAAAAAGCATTCGCGCGGAGCAGCTCCGGGTGACATGGTCGAAACGTGAGCACGGCAAAAACGGATGGGGAGAAATCGCACATCCTCCACGTCGATGACGAGCCGGAGGTGCGCCTGCTGATTTCCGCTTCGTTACGCGAGCTTGGATATTTCGTGACCACGGTTGGATCGGTGGCCGAAGCCCTGCGATTGGTCAAAGGTATGAAGTTTAAGTTGTGCATTCTAGACTTGCGCCTTCCCGACGGCGGCGGAATCGAATTGTGTCAACAATTGCGCAAGTTACAACCGGACGCTTCAATTGTTTACTGCTCCGCCTACGCCGACGAAGCGACAGTAACCAAAGCGCTCTCAACCTGCGGAGACGCCTATCTAAAGAAGCCAATCTCGATGGCAGAATTGGAACGAACCATTGCTGGACTGATCAACGAAAAAATGGGCCTGTAGCTCAGCGGTAGAGCAGGGGACTCATAATCCCTTGGTCCCAGGTTCGAATCCTGGCGGGCCCAGCTTTTTGGTTTTTGATTTTCGGTTGCCGATTTGCGATTGTCGATCTTATGCCAGTTCCGGAAGCTCTTCCGGGTTGCGAATAAGTGGTAAAAAAGTTGGTCTTTCCTGTGGGAATCCGTTGACAACTCCGACGAGCGTCACAATAGTAAGCGGGTGTTGAAAAAATTCATCCCGCAGAAGACGATATCGGCGATCGGGGAAGGATCGTTGAATTCGGCGGGTGATGAGATCAACCGACCCGCCTACGGCGACCAACCAAGAACATCAACAACCGACTATCAAAAATTTATGGCTGAACATTCCGGCAAAGACGTCCTCTCGAGCGACGTTGAAATCAAAGGCTCGATCAAGTTTCAAAAAGAGCTGTTGATCGACGGCAAAGTCGAAGGCGAGATCAATTCCGAAGGGGTGCTGACGATCGGTGAAAACGCAGATATTCGGGGGGAAATCAAGACCAAATCGATCACCGTTTTTGGCAAGGTGCAGGGAAACATTACAGTGAGCGAGCGCTGCGAGCTGAAATCAAAATGCACGCTGCAAGGCGATCTAAAAGCCGCCCGGCTCATCATCGAAGAGGGCGCCACCTTTATCGGGAAGTCGGAGGTTTCCAGCGGGATGAGTGTTAAAGCAGCCGCCCGGCCAGAAGTTGTCCGCCACGAGGAGTCAGCCAAGCCTGCCTTCGCGGCTCGCGCGTAGAGTTTAGCCACCTTCGCATACTGAACTAGTGATCAAGTCGTCGCCTGCCAAGGCCAGTGTGGAATGTCCGCACTGTGGCTTTAAGCAGATGGAATACGTGGCGGCGAAGAGCACAATGTGCCGCCAGTGCGGTCGTTCCTTTAGTCCATCCGCGCCAAAAGCGGAACCCAAGTTTCGCGCGAAGGAGGAGACTTCTGCCGCGGCCGATGAACCGGCAGCCAAACGGTTTGAGGGACTTTGGAGCCGTCCGCGAAACCAGGTTGTCGCGTGTTTCGAATGCAAGCGAAAGCACGAAGTTAGCGGTGCAGCAACGTCGACGAACTGCCCGGGGTGCAGCGCACACATGGATCTCCGCGATTACAAAATCACAACCAGCTTCAGCCGAACTATTCGGACGCGGGGCGACGTTCATCTCACGAATAAAGGCGATCTCAGCAGTACGAGTGTGATCTGTTGCTCGGCGCTGATCGAAGGAAAATTGCGTGGAAACCTTCAGTGCGAAGAGGCAGCGACGGTCAATTTCGTCGGAAAAATTCCTGGTCGTCTTACCGCGCAGCACGTCACAGTCGAGCGCAAGGCCGATATCCAATGCTTCCGCCGCGTCAGAGTTGGGAGCATAGACATCAAAGGGCGGATGTCGGCCGAGATCGTTGCTGCTGGTGCGGTTGCTATTTATAAAACCGGAACGCTGGACGGTAATGTCACAGCAAAATCGATCGCGATTGAAAAGGGCGGGATGTTTTCCGGCCACCTCGTGATCGGTCAGGCCAATTTCACTCAGGGCGAGCTGCTGTCGGAACCGCAACCGGCGGCTGCAGGCACGCCCGAATCAGATATCCCACCCGTCGCCGCAGCTCATCCGTTGCCCGCGACTTAAGTTGGTCGATGCAAAGACTGCATCCACGCAGTCCTTACGAGAAACTCGGCAATTATGTGCATCTGCCGCGTTTGATCGACAAGGCCAAACTGCATCGCAAAGGTTTGCTCGACGGTTACAACTATAAGACTTGCGGCTTCGACAAACATCTTCTTGCGTTTTTGAAAATCGACGGCGACGCGTTTGAAGAAGCCGCCAGTCGGCTTGAAAACGATGGGGAGATTCTCAAATGGGTGCAGAGAACGCGCCGCGAAGCACCCTCCCGAAGCGATCGAGCAATGGAACCAGGCGATGATTTCGCGGCATCCTGACACCGCTGCAAAGAAGGCGCGCTTCGTGCACTTCCTTAAGGAAGCGGGCGGCGCAGGTCGCAAAGATATTAAGACCTATTTCGATCTGATCGAATTCGACGAAGGCCGGCTAAAATAACGCCGATATCCTTTTGCAATGCCGTCTATGGCCGACGGCCTGATTTAGAATCGGCGGTAATATCTCGAAAGATCGCATCCGCTTTTTCCAGTGTTTCTTTGCTTCCGATGTCGAGCCATTGACCTTTGATCTGGAAAGTTTGCACCGGTTTTCGTTTATAGAGCCATTGCAAGAAGCGGCCTGGTTGATCGGGATTGTTTCCGGCAGCAAGGTAAGTCGCGACGAGGAGCAGCACCTCCCGGGAATAATAATATAGGGCGACCGCTGCAAGAGTGCTTTTCGGTTCCTCCGGCTTTTCCTCGAAATGGGTGATGGTTCCGTGAGCGTCGATCGTGACCGCGCCATACTTCCTCATCGCCGCAAAATCCCCAACGTCATGCACGGCCACGGTCGCTTGTGTGCCTCTGGCGGCTTCGGCGAAATTTACGAGCGGCTCGTTAAACAGGTTGTCTCCGGCAATAATGAGCAAATCGCTCGTCGCCAGATTTTCGCGGGTGAGAACCAAATTGATATCGCCAATTGCGCCGAGTTTGTCGTCGTCGCTTTTCGAGCCGTCGTTAATGATCTCGATCCTGAAGGTTGGTTGTCGCTCTTGATAACGGCTAGCCCAGCTCTGAAAATCGTCTGCGAACTTGTCGTTTGTGACGACGTAGACAGTCTCCAAATCCGGGACCGAGGCGAGATTATCGAGGACCCATTCAATGATTGGTTTGCCGCCTACTTCAAGTAACGGCTTGGCTTTATTGAGGGTGAGCGGATAAAGCCTCGTCGCGTATCCGGCTGCGAGAATGAGCGCGTCCATGAGAATGGCCGACGATAAAGAGGCGACGTGGGCGCGCCAGTTGATTCGGAGTTAAGGCGCCATTCCCTTAAACGCCGCAGATTGAAGCTGTTGCTGAAGCGCAGCGATGCGTTGGGAGTCTAAAATCTTGCCTCGGCTGCGGCTGTCCGCGACATAAAAAGTGTCAATGGCCGCGCCTTTCTGGGTGCTGATCCGCGAGAGCACTATGTTCAAGCTTTCCCGGCCGAGGCAGGAGAGTAAATCGTAGAGCAAGCCGAGACGATCTGGCGTTTCGATTTGAATCAGCGTGTAAGCTGGGTGCGCTTTGTTATCGATCGCGATGCTGGTAGGAAATTCCATCTCCTGCGTGAGACGATCACGGATTCGCTGACGCGCTCTCTCCATTAGCGGCGCGAAGTCGAAATTTTCATCCTCGAGGGCGCAGCGGAGGGTACGTTCGACCAGGGAACGATCTTGCTCGTCAGTAACGGCGCACCCTTTGGTGTCGCAGATCCGAAAAATATCGAGAACGGCGTGGTCTTCGCGGGAGAAGACATCAGCGCTCAAAATGTTGAGCGGAACGATCGAAAACGATCCGGCAATCTTAGCCAGCAATTGTTCGCGGTCCCAAGTGCAGATGGAAACGATGGTGTGGCCGTGTTCGGGAAATGCTTCCCATCCGATTGCGGGTACGAGCGCTCGGTCGCGCTGCGTCAACGCATTTTCTAGAAACGAGCGGAACAGTTTGAGATGCTTAACAATATCCGGCACTTCCGAAGCCCGAAAGTAGTTATCTGGCATGAAGTCGAAGTGCGCTTCGATTTCATCTGCATAATCGGCCGGGAGTTGCGCAGCCACTGCCGTCTGCAAAGTTTCTCGCTCGATCTTTGTTCGGTCGTGATACGATTTTTGGTCCGCCAGGTACTGCGACGTCCCGTAAAAAAGTTGCCAAACAAGCGATTCCTTCCAATCGGACCAGCTTTGGCCGCTCGTGCCTTGCCCATCCGCCAAAGTCAGTAGCATCAGCGCATTCAGACTTTTTTGGTGCTTCACGATGTTGGCGAATTCCACGATCGTGGCCGGGTCGTCCAGATTTCGTTGCTGCGCGGCATTCGAAAGGGTCACGTGGTGGTCGACCAAAAAAATTAGCGACTTGCGCTGTTCAGATGAGAGCTGGAGGCGACTCGCGACGCGTTGGGCGAAAAGGGCGCTCGCTTCCGAATGCGGCCGCGCGCCCACCGCTCTTCCTGTGTCATGCATTAGTAGCGCGAGATAAAGAACGAAAGGGTCGTCAAGTGCTTCGAAAAGGCGACGGTACGCAATCAGCTTTGGATCGTTCGTTTGCATCAACGCGTCGAGCTTGTCGATGCAGAGCAGCGTGTGCTCATCAGCCGTGTAACGATGAAAGAATTCGTGTTGAACGAGACAGGTCAACTGCCCGAATTCAGGAATGTAGCGACCGAGAAAGTCTACCCGGTGCATCATTCGCAGAATGCGTCCAACATCACCTTTTCTGGACAAAATGGTTTTGAACATTTCGCGTGGCTCTTTTGCGTAGCAATAAGTGCGTGTGATCTGGCCGAGCTGCCGGCTTAGCGAATCCATTAATTCCGGACTCAAATCGAGCTCGTGTTCCTGGGCGATTTGAAACGAGCGCATCATTTGCGCCGGGTCTTCTTTGAAAAGTTCGCGGCGATTCGCATAAAGCTGCCGGTTGCGCATGAAAAACGATTCAAGACGCGTCTCGCGTCCTCGACGTAGCGGCAGAAAACTGAAGAGAGCGCGGGTTCGACTGGTCGCGTAGCCGCTGGCAAATTGCTTGGTGATTCGCTCTGTGACGCGAAAGATATTTCGCGAATGTTCATAAACATCGCGCATCAGCGCTTCACTGCGGAGCTGCCTTCCCTGTTGGGGATAATTCAGGCGCTTGGCGATTTGCTCCTGCATGTTGAGGTAGAGCACGTCCGCGGCCCGGCCCGTTGCGTAGTGCAAATCCGTCCGCACGCGAAGCAGAAAGTCGTAGGCCGCCTCGATTCGCTTCTGGTCGGACTCACTCAACCAGTCTTTTCCAACCAGGTGCGTAGTGCTAAGCGCGCCTTCCCGAAAGTAAGACACCCAAAGCAGATTCTGATAGTCGCGCAGACCACCGCACCCGTTCTTGAGATGCGGTTCTTGCATGTAAACGCTGTCGCCAAATTTACTGTGACGCGCCGCCTGGTCCTCCATCCGTAATTCGACATATTCGCGTTCGCGGCCGGCGACGCATTTAAGGCGAAATTGCTCGCGAAATTCGTGCGCCAATGTTCGATCGCCCGCGAGAAAGCGCGATTCGAGAAAGGCGGTCTTTGTAAGCATGTCCCGATTTGCCTGCGCGACCGCTTCTTTAATCGAACGCGTGGAATGACCGACCTTGAAGCCAATGTCCCAAAGCAAATAGAGAATCTGCTCCGCCATTTGTTCGATATAAGGCGAGATCCTGCCGCCACTCTCGCCATGCAGCAGCATCACATCCACATCGCTGAACGGATTGAGCTCGCCCCGGCCATACCCGCCCAGAGCGACGAGCGCCAGCGGCATTTCGGGTCCCGGTCCGGGAACCGAGGTCGCGGCCGCAGCGAAAACATGTCGCAACAGAACGTCCACGAGATCGACTCGGAGCGCGCAAATCTCGCGGCCGCCGCCGCCTGCCTGATGTTTCAAGCGCAGTCGATGTTCCTCGATCTTGAGGAACTTTTTGTAAATCGGAAGGACTTCGGTCGGGCGCTGGGTGCCTGTAACGGCAAGCTGGTCTTCGGCGTGGGCGAGAACTTGTTCCAAATGGCGCGACATCGTCGATTTTAGATTTGAAAAGCGAGCACTGCGCTCAATTTAAGATCGAAAATCCGAAATTGCGATCAGAGGTCGATCGCGTAACGCTTCAGTTTGTTGTAAAGCGTTGGGCGCTGGATACCGAGAAGTTGTGCCGCCTTCTTTTTGTTGCCGCGACATTGCGCGAGAGCCTGAAGGATTGTGCTTCGCTCGACGTCATCGAGACTTTGAACGCCTTGCCGCTGCGCCGCCGCCCGTTCGCTTTGCTGGAGCGCAGCCGGCAACTGGACTTCCGCGGGGAGCTCCTTTATCCCGATGAGGTTATCTCGCGCGAGGACGACCGCGTATTCTATCGCGTTTTGCAATTCGCGCACGTTGCCCGGCCAGGCGTAATCGAGCAATTTCTGGAACGCGTCCGGCGCGATTTCCGGCTCCGGCTTTCCCAACTGTTGCGCAAATTGTTTGTTAAAGAAAGCGACGAGCGGAGGAATGTCCTGCTTCCGTTCACGAAGCGGGGGAACTTCGATCTGGAACGTGTTGAGGCGGTAATATAAATCCGAACGCAAACGATTTTCCGCCAGGGCCTGCCCAATCGGCCGGTTCGTCGCCGCAATCAGACGGAAATCCGCCTTCAGCGTCCGGGTGCTGCCAAGCGGGCGATACTCGCGCTCTTGCAACACGCGCAGAAAACGAGTTTGAAGGTCCGCCGGCATGTCGGAGATTTCATCCAGGAATAATGTGCTTCCGCTCGCACCGCCGATCATTCCCGGGAAATCATTCATCGCACCGGTGAACGCGCCTTTCACGTAGCCGAACAGTTCGCCCTCGATCATCGTCTGCGGGAACGCCGCGCAGTTGAGCTTCACCATCGGTTTGTCCGCGCGGCGGCTGCGATGATGAATAAGATTGGCAATGACTTCCTTTCCAACGCCGCTCTCGCCCGTAATGAGGACGTTCGCTTCCGATGGCGCCATCGCGTTCACCAACTCTTCGATCTCCTGCATCGCCTTGCTATTAAAAACAGGCGTGAGCCGTGTTTCCGCGATTTCGAGCCGCTTCTCGAGCTGCTGCGTTTTTTGGCGCAGTTGTTCCGTCTCGCGAAGCAGTGATTGCTTTTCCAATGCCTTTTCCACCAGACTGAGAAGTTCTTCCGGCGCGTACGGCTTGCTGATAAAATGATACGCGCCGCGCTTGATCGACTCGATGGCGTTATTTAACGAGTCGTGTGCCGTCAAAATAATCACCGGCAAGTCCGGATGTTCGCTCTTAATCTGGTCGAGCATTTCCAATCCTTCCGCGTCGGGTAATTGCAGATCGAGCAAGACCAGGGAGGGCAACTTGTTTTCCAACGTCCGCAAACCGGCCGCTGCAGTTGCCGCGGTTTCAGTTTGATAACCATGGCGGCCGAGGAGGGCCTCGAGTGTGAGCAGGATCGGCCGCTCATCGTCGATGATCAGGATGCGGCGGTTCTCTGTCATTCTAATTAGGGACGTTCTTTGCTAGACAAAGGTAACGTCATTGTCGTGAGCAAAACTGACGCTTCCCGATCGTAGTGTCCGCGTAATTCTCCGTCGTGCGCTTCAACAATTAAGCGGACTCGGTTCAAGCCAAGGCCGTAATGACCTTGGCTTATCTTGCGCAGCGGTTCGCGGCCCCATTTTTCCGTGCTCGTCTCGAATCCCGCCTTTGGTTCCCTCAGCGTAAACGTAAACCGGTCGTTCTCGATGTACGCCTTTGCCGTGAGCGTGGTAACACTGCGTTCGTGCTGGAAAGCGTTGCTGAAAAGTTCCATGAAAGCTTGCTCCAATAATTGCGGGTCGATGTTTAAAATTGCCTCCCCCAATTGAACCTCCCACTTCACTTTCGCGGCTCGATCCGCGTAGTCTTTTCCAATCTTTTGTTTCAAGTCCTCTACAAAATCGGCTGCCCGATACGACATGAAGCTCGGACTGATCTGGCCCAGCCCGGTCGTGAGGCGCTGCAGCGCCGAGCCAATTTCGGCAATCATCTCACGCAGCCGTTTTACTTCGTTTTTTAATTCTGCTTGGTCGGTCAGCTCATCGATATAAGCCGATTGCAACTCCGCGGCATTCAAATTGTTGCGAATATCATGGCTAAGTTGCCGGACAAACCGGACAATATCGGTCCACGGGACACTCAACGACTCATTTCCATCCTCCGCAGACGCCTTGGCCATACTTCAGCGCGAACTTAAGCAAATGCTATTCCGATAGCGAAAATTTGTCGTCCGCTGTCTCTTCGTCCTTGTCAACGACAAGGCGCGGATCTCGGCGGCGAACTTCTTGATCTGCGCGTTCGTTTCTTCGACATCGGCACGGAGTTGTGCGTTCGGCGCCAAAGCAGGATTGCGTAGCCAGTAGCGGCCGACCATCAGTTTTTCGTCGGGGTTGGCAATTGCGGCCGTTTCCAATTTGCCCATTGCCGCAAAAGCTTTGTCGATCTTCGGCCGCATTTTTTCGAAGAAATCGTCCGGAAATTTCATCCGGCTGACGTCGATCGAAAAATCGAGATCATCGTAGCGCAGAAAATTCTGCTGGAACCGCTGCCAGAGCGATGAGGAAGCCATCGCCGATTGCTACTTCGAAACCTTTCGCTTAGAAAGATTTATCTCGGCGGGCCCGGCGGTTTTGCTTCGGCGTCCTCGTGTTTGATCGGCACTTCGTCTCGCTGCGCGACTTCGTATTCCGGTTTCGGCACGCCCATAAGCCAGTGATCGAACCAGCCGACGATGTTTTGTAATCGTTCCACTCTGTGCCACGGCTGGCCAGAACGCGAAAGCTCGTGCGATTCGTTAGGGAAACGCACCATCACGGTCGGGATTTTGCGGAATTTGAGGGCGCGAAACATTTCCTCGCCACCCGCGCCCGGCGGGGTCCGGGAATCCGCTTCACCGAGAATGAACATCATCGGCGTCTTCACGTTTTTGATGTAGGTGATCGGTGAGCGGGCTTTGAAGTCCTGCTCGTCGTCAAACGGCGGCGCTTTGAACCAGTTCGGTTGGAAGAGAGTAAAATCGGCCGTGTACCACCAGTGCGTCCAACTCGCGATATCGCGTTGCGAGACGGCCGCGGCAAAGCGTGTGGTTTGTCCGACTACCCAATTTGTGAGCAAGCCGCCGCCACTTCCTCCGGTCACGCCCAGTTTCTTGTTATCGATGTAACCGCGCCGAATCATTTCATCCACGCCGGCCATCAGATCTTTGTAATCGTCGCCGGGATAATGATACTGGATTACATTTCCAAAATCCTGGCCGTATGTCGTGCTCCCGCGCGGATTTGGATAAAGCACCACGTAACCTTTGGCCGCCATCCATTGGAACTCGTGCTCGAAAATGTAGCCGTAAGCCGCGTGCGGTCCGCCGTGGATGTTCAGAATGAGCGGATACTTTTTCGCGGGATCAAAGTCCGGTGGTTTCTGCACCCACGCCTGAATGGTTTTGCCATCGAAGCTTTTGTAGGAAATCTCTTCCGGCTCGGGCAGATTCAATTTCGAGAAGAGTTCATCGTTGGTGTGCGTTAGCTGTTTCGGCTCGCCACCGGTGCGATCCATGATGAAGAGATCGTTCAATCGCGTCGGGGTCGAGACGGTGTAGATGATTTTCGATACATCCGCCGGTGTGCGAAAACGCAGAACCGCTTGATTGCCGTTCACGAGATCGGTCGCAGCTCCGCTCGTCGCATCAAACGAGGCGAGGACTGCCTTGCCTTGCTTGCCGTAGACTTCAATTAAGCTGCGGCCGTCGGGCGTCCAGATCGGAATATTTCTGCCGCCCGCGCGCGGAGCCGCATTATCCCCGAAAGGCCCATCGCCCAGATCAAAATCAAACGTTGCGGTCAGATTTCGCGGTTTCGCGTTGGGCGTAAGGTCGACAACCCACAGATCGGGTTGGGAGTAAGAGTACACCGGCTGAGTTGTGGATGCGATGAACGCGATTTGTTTGCCGTTGGGACTGAGCGACAAGCCGCCCACGTCCATGTCGATGGTGTTGAGCTTCGTTGCGTTGCCGCCAGCCGCGCCAATCGAATAAAGCTCGCTCTTCGGGCGCTCGTAATACGGTTCGTCCACATGGAGCGACACGAAATAAATCTGCGCGCTATCTTTCGCCCAAGAGACGCTCCCCTCATCGAAGCGGCCAAAAGTCAGCTGCGTCGGTTGCACCTTTTCGTCGGCGCTGCGCGGCGCGGCCACGATCCAGATATGTTGCGGATGTTTCGGGTCGGCATAGCCTTCGTTGTCCTCGCGATAGACCGCCCGTGTGATTACGCGAATGTCGCTCTCGTGTTCGGACTCGGCTTCCGTTTTCTTGGCCGCTTGATCGCCTTCCTTCTTGCTCGTGCCGCTCTTTTCCGAAGCCTTATTTGCAGGCGCTGGTGATGGCGACGTTTCGCTCGCTGTTTTCTTTAATTCTTCTTCTTTACGCTTTTTCTTTTCCTGTTTGGCGAGGTCCTCGGGGTTCGTCTCGCTGGTGAACGCGATCGATTTTCCGTCGGGCGACCAGACCGGATTGCTGGCGCCTTTTGAAAGGTCGGTAAACGAAAACGAATCGCCGCCGGCCATCGGCAAGATCGATAATTGTGACGGCTCGGGCTTTCCGTCCTTCTCGGTTGCGCGGACAAAGACAAGATATTTTCCATCCGGCGACCAGCGGGGCGTCGAATCATGATCGCCTTTGGTCAGTTGGTGCGGCGCTTCGTTGGCGGTTGTGGGGACCGACCAGATCGACGTGTTGTAACCCTCCTTCTTCTCGTTCACCGTCACGCGTACGAACGCCACCCGCGATCCATCCGGCGAAACCTGTGGATCACCGATCCAGACAAAATCCCAAAGATCTTTTTCGGTGATGTTGCGCTTCTGCGCGAAAACGCTGCCGATTCCCGCGGTTAAGACGAAAAAATAAACAAAAAAGATACGCATAGGGTTCATAAAAAGACGCCGTCGATTCTCGATTTTGTCTGAGGCGACACCAATTAGACAGGATTAAAACGATTTCTGGATTCAACAATCTCTGCATCCTCTAAATCCTGTCGATCTTTCTACATATGGTCGATCGCATTGTCGCCGAATGGCGAGCATCCGCCTTTGCCGTGATTGCGATCAGGAATAGAACTCACATGTGAGCAATAACGTTACTTCCAAACTCGCTGCATTTGATTTCGGTAGCGCCTTCCATCAGTCGCGCGAAATCGTAGGTGACGCGTTTGCTCGCGATCGCGCCGTTCAATCCTTTCAGGATTAGCTCGGCTGCTTCCGTCCAGCCCATGTAACGGAACATCATTTCGCCGGAAAGTATTACCGAGCCGGGATTCACCTTGTCCTGGTTCGCGTATTTCGGCGCGGTCCCGTGTGTCGCTTCGAAGACGGCGTGACCGGTGATGTAATTGATGTTGCCGCCGGGCGCGATGCCGATCCCGCCCACCTGCGCCGCCAGCGCGTCGCTCAAGTAATCGCCGTTCAAGTTCAACGTCGCGATCACGTCGAAATCTTCCGGCCGCGTCAGCACCTGTTGCAGGGTGATGTCGGCGATTGCGTCCTTGATCACAATTCCGGCGCCCGGTTTGCCCATCGGAATTTTGCACCACGGCCCGCCGTCGATTTCTTCCGCGCCGAAATAACTTTTCGCAACTTCGTAGCCCCAATCGCGAAACGCGCCCTCGGTGAACTTCATGATGTTGCCCTTGTGCACCAGCGTCACGCTCTTGCGCTGGTTGAGGATCGCGTAGCTGATCGCGCTATGAATCAAACGCACGCTGCCCGACCGGCTGACCGGCTTGATCCCGATCCCGACCATGACGTCGTTTTTCTCCGGTGCACCGACTTTTTTCCAAAACTCTGCGGCCTTTTCTTTTGTGCCGAACCGGATCTTGTCGAACTCCTTTGGAAATTCCTTCGCAAGAAAATCGAGGATTTTCTTCGACTCCTGCGTGCCCGCGGCCCATTCGATGCCGGCGTAAATGTCTTCCGTGTTTTCGCGGAAGATTACCATTTTCACTTTCTCGGGATGCTTCACGGGCGAGGGGACGCCTTTGAAGTACTGGACCGGTCGCAGACAAACGAAAAGATCGAGAAGTTGCCGAAGCGCCACGTTAAGCGAACGAATGCCGCCGCCAACCGGGGTGGTCAGCGGACCTTTAATGCCCACGAGATATTCGCGGAAGGCTTCGACCGTGTCATCCGGCAACCAACTATCGAACTCGTCCTTGGCCGCCTGGCCTGCGAACACCTCGAACCAGGAAATTTTCTTTTTCCCGCCGTACGCCTTCTCGATCGCCGCGTCGAACACGCGCACACTCGCTGCCCAAATATCAGGACCGGTTCCATCGCCGCGAATGAATGGAATAATCGGCCGATCCGGCACATTCAGTTTGTCGGTTCTGGTAATTTTTTCGCCGGCGGGCGGCGCGATATCTTTGTACGGCATAAGGTTTCCACTGTAGAGGCCGCTGTCCCAGCGGCAAATGTTTTCAGCCGCGGACCACTCGCGCGAATCTGATCCATCGTTAGATTTGCGGTCATGAAAATCGGTGCTGTTTTTATGTCGATCGTGTTTCTGGCAGCGTCGCAGGTTCCTGCGCAAGCCACAGACGAGGAAGCTGCCGTCCTGCAAGCTGAGCGCGAGATCTGTGACGCTTATCTGAAGGGCGACGTCGACGCCATCTCTCGAAACGTGATGGAAGATTACAGTCTCACGAACTCACGCGGCGAGATCACCGGGCGCGCCCAGGACATTGACGACGCGAAAAAGCGAGACCCTAAATACGAAATCTTCGAGAATCACGACATGAAAGTGCGTGTTCATGGCGACACCGCCGTTGTCACCGGTCGCACTCGCCTTCAAGGGATTTCCGGCGGCAAACCGTTCGACTCAGAGATTCAATTCACCGACACACTCATCAAAGATGGCGGACGCTGGCGTTTGCTTGCCGTCCACGCCTCAAACCTTCCCAAGAAAGCTCAGTAATCTTTCCTCTGTCGTCTGATCGCTTTCTTTCTACTTTTCACTTTCTCGTGCCTTCCACTGAGCAAATTCTCGGCGTCCGATTTTTTAACGGTCGCTCGGACGAAGCGGTCGATCTCATCTCGGGCAGCGGCGGAATGGTTGCAGCGCCGGCCGGGCCTTCGATGGTGAACCTGTGTCACGACCAGGATTACCGGAATGCGCTCGCCGCTGCCGAATTCGCGATCCCTGATAGCGGCTGGATGGTTTTGTTCTGGAGACTTTCGACCGGCCGGCGGGTAACGCGGATTTCGGGTTTGGAGTACGTGAAGCGTTTGCTCGAACACGAAACTCTTCGGCAAACCAATGCCGTGATTTGGGTCGTGCCATCGCGCTCGGCCCGAGATAAACTTGTCACTCTTTTGCGCCGCCGCGGGATACCGGTCGCGGTTGAAAACATTTATGTCGCGCCGCGTTATATACGACCCGTGCGCGACGAAACGTTGCTTGATCAAGTGCGGCATGATCGGCCGGCTCACGTGGTCATCGCTGTGGGCGGCGGAATTCAGGACAAGCTCGGCCTTTACTTGAAGGAGCGGCTCGATTATCGCCCGGCCATCCATTGCATCGGCGCAGCACTCGGATTCCTCACCGGCGATCAAATTGCGATCCCGGATTGGGTCGACCGATTTTATCTCGGCTGGCTGTTTCGAGCCTTCTCCCAGCCTCGGATTTTTATCCCACGATTCTGGAGCGCACGCCAACTACCCTGGCTCATTTGGAAATACCGCGAGCAACTGCCGCCGCTGGGCGAAGCAAAGTAGAATTTACAAAGTAAATAAGTCGGAGAAAGACTTTGACCCGAGAAGAATTAACTGAATCCGAAATTAGGTCCGTCGTCGCGGCGAGGAACCGGCCGAATAATCATTTCTTCATTTCTATTTTCTACTTGGGATGACCATTCTTGGCCTTAACACTTATCGTGGCGATTCCGCCGCCTGTTTGATTGTCGATGGGAAGCTGGTGGCGGCGGTGGAGGAGGAACGTTTCCGGCAGGTCCAACGTTGGGCCGGCATGCCGACAAACGCGATCGACTATTGCCTGGAACAAGGCCGGCTCTCGCTAGGCGACGTCAATCATATCGCGATTAACCGGAAACCGTTCGCGAACAATTGGCGGCGGCTCGGCTTTACCCTGACCCATTGGTCGCATCTCAGGTCCACGCCGCAGAAGATCAAAAACATCCGCAGCGCCGCTCCGTGACTGTTCCGAAAATACTTCGCAAAGCCGTTCGGTCGATTCAGCGTCGCGCTGTTAAACTCGTCCTTCCGAATCCGCGGATTGGTCATGGCGAATACTCCATGATTTACGACACGCTCAACACGATCGGCGGGCCAAGCGATTATCTGATCGATCTTGCTTTACGTGTCGCACAAGAAGCCTGGCATACCGAATTACCGGACCTCAGTCGGCGTATCGCCGCCGACGGCAATGATTTCACGCGGATTTGGCCAGGCGAACACTATCGGTTGCTCGCCGCTTTGGTAAAACTCTTGCAACCGAAACGCGTCGCTGAAGTCGGAACATTTTGCGGGCTGTCGGCGCTTGCGCTCAAAAAATTTCTGCCCTCGGCCGGCAAAATCACCACCTTCGACATCGTTCCCTGGGACTCACTGTCAGATACTTCTCTCCGGCAGGAAGATTTCGAGGATGATCGGCTGCGACAGCAACTCGGCGATCTGTCGGACGCGGCGGTATTCGAATCGTACCGCAGCCTGATTCAAGAAACCGAATTGCTGTTCGTGGACGGACCGAAAGACGGCGTCTTCGAACGCAAATTGCTCCAGCAGCTGGAAACGGTTGATTTTCATAAACCGCTTCTCGTCGTCATGGATGATATTCGCTTTTGGAACATGCTTGCTATTTGGCAGGACATCGCACGGCCGAAACTCGATCTGACCTCGTTCGGCCATTGGTCGGGAACGGGTCTGGTAGAATGGCGCTCCGACCGCGGCGTCGTTAGTTGACTCGAATCAATGCCGGAAAGTTCGATTTTCTAATCGTGGGCGCGGGCTTTGCCAGCACCACCCCTCGCGGCGATCGCTGCGGTTACAATTGGAATCCTGCAACTCGCGCGACTATAAGTCTATAATGGAGCAGAGGACCTCGCTGACAGGCGCCGCTGAAGCCCGCGCATGAGCGAGGTATCCTAATCACATCTCTATTTCGAGAATTCGCTTTTTCAAGCCCTCGAAGAATCGCAAATACGGTGACCGAGTGTATGGAAAGCAAAAGATGTAATTTGTTTTTCGTGGCTGCAGTATCGTCAGCTTCATTAGCGGTGTCGCCTCTCTTCGGTCGGACTTCAAATGAACAAAGACGTTGGGAAAGAATAGCCTGTTAAAGTGAATTCCCTCCAATCTGCAGCGTTCCGGCCGTAGGATTACATTCGGGTAGGGCTGGTTCAAAGAGGCTCCAAGCAGTGCAGCATATTCGCTTGGTTGAGGAGCCTTCCTACTCCACAGCAGGTCACGAATCGGTTCTTCGTAGCGTCCGAGATCGACCGTCTTATAAAACTCCAAGCTCGATACCGAGGCGCGCCAAAGGACCGACAGAAAAAACAAGATGAACAGTTCGTAATTCAGGTCGTCAATCGGGATGGCCATCGGAGATCCATCGCTCGCTCGAATGGCATCGGCTTCGCCGCGCGAAATTGAAAGAATCTCGAAGCCATACGTGTCCCACTTAGTAAATTTCGGCTCGCAGTCTTCGCAAAGGATCGAGGCGTCAGCGACTCCCGCTTGGTGATACGGCGTTCTCAGCGAAGTGCCCTTGGCCTCCATTCTGACGGAGTATTTCGCGTTGCCCCTAACGATTTTGAAAAAACTCCGCGCAATAACGTGCGCGTTAACGAAGCGAACGCCCCCTCGTTTGCAAAACCTGCACGCTTGCACCTTGTGAGCGGATTCACTCACGTCGAGAGGGCTTGCTATTTGACGAGTTTGATTCGAATCCCATCGCCCGACAAAATGCATCTTCGAGCGCGTTGTGGTGGAAAATATCCTGGATCAGCGCGCGCATTCGAATAGCTGGGTTCTTGCTCTGAAGCGCACGGGATTGGCGGGGGCCTATTTCCGCTTCCAAGGCGGTCAAGTAGATCAGCGGCGCAACGTCTAACAGCCTTACTCCCTCTCGCAGCCCTGGAGGGACGAAGATTTTGATCGTCAGTTTGTTTCCGTGTAAGAAGGCGTTTCGGGAATCATAGAGACGTTTGTAGAGCCGTTGGACTAAATTGAGAGGCAGCCGTTCTCGTTTCGCTTTTTTCTTCGACCATTTCGTCACCATCAGGCGCCGACTGCTGATGCGAGAATCATGCATTCGCCGTTTCTCCAGCAGTGTCAGGACTTCATTTAGCGTGACGTTCTTGCGGGTCGGATGAGCGAGGGTTTCGAGAGCCGACACCCAGAACGAGCAGTGCTTCCCGTGATCATAAAACGGGTTGTCCATGCTTTATGGAACCCTGCACGCTTCGTAGGCTACGGATAACGATCTCAATCGTCGATAATCCGCGGGCTGAGCCTTCTTTGTTATGTGTATTCGCCGCCACAACTTGAAAAGGTCGTCGTAGAGATCTGAGTCGGGCTCAGGCCTATTGAGAACCAGGTTGATCGGTGAGATATACGGATGGGCCTGGGCTCTGAAGTTTGTTGGAACGTGTGAAACTAGCCCAAGGGCCGGTCCTTCGTAACAGATGCTCTGCCCATCGTCGCTTGGCCAACGAGGGTAAAAATCAAAATAGTCGGAGGCGCGAACGAGAAAGTTATTGAGTTGCCCAATTGAGAGCTTCCATCCGTTCAGCACGCACGCCAAAGCAAGACAGTTGCGAGCGTCCACGATCGCTTCCGTTAAATGCGTGATCGAAGTGGGAGAAAGATAGATCACCGCGGCCGGACGCAACTCAGCCCCTCCGGTATCCCTAAATCCGTCGAGCAGCGCGCGGGATGCCATATTGCTCGATCGAATCGAGGCCAAACGCGCGTCCGTGTTGGAAACGAATGCGAGTCCATCGAACTCAAATGGCGATTCGAGTTGCAAGTTCGGTAGCACATACGCCAAACGCCAGTGTTGCTCTTTGTCCACGTCTCTTTTATTACACCCGTGAGCTAACGCGCGCATGTGCGAGGCATCCTAATAAGCGGTTTGCAGCCTGACTGCATCGCTTTTGCAAAGGTCCTGCGGGGCGGTTTAGCAGGTTGACACTTTACACCCTTCGCGGCCGGACTCGATCGGGCTAATTGTCTGATTTCCGACTGGCTATCCCTCGGGATCAGGGTATCAACCAAGATCGGACAGATTGAATTCGGCTGGACGACTTGACACCCTCCGCTGGCCCGATCGCCGGATTCGTAAGTCTCGATTCTTCAAGCTCTTTCGGGCTGTTTCGGCCTGATTCGACGTTTTGACGAATTCAGACAATTAGGTCGCGCACTGACAACAGCAATTAGATCGCTCGCAGCGCGTACGGGAGTCGAACCCGTGCACCGGCCTTGAGAGGGCCGTGTCCTAACCACTAGACGAACGCGCCGTAAATTCGAGGTGCTTAAAATAGCCGCGCGTCGTTGATCGGCAAGCCGCGGCATTGAGCAAAATTTGCGAGGGTTCGAACTGAAAAATCTGGGGCCTGGTCACGATCAAGGATTGATCGAAATCGGAAATTCTGGCAGGCGAATTTGACGGGAGCCTGATGCAATGCTTCAATTCCTGTCCAATCTCCCCGTGCCTGTCCAATCCCCCGGCGCTGTGATCTCGTTATTGTTCCCATTTTCGGCAGGTTATCTGCTCCTTTTAACCCCAACGCTCGCACATTGTAAGCCCAAGGAAGGCGAACCCGAGGCACACGAACATAAAACTATGAAACCAAAGCTTAAGACCTTCCGGCACTTTCAGCTTCTCGGCCGTATGGTCGTCGCCGCGGCCGGGGTGCTCGCTCTCTCGACGCCTCATCTGTTCGCGGGCGATATCAATTTTACCTACACAACTGGCGCCGAAGTGCCCGTGAGCTCCACCGGCTTCACCGCGATGGGAAAAGAGGTGCACATCGCGCTGAACTTTGCACCGGCACCCGGCACGCAGTTGATGGTGGTGCAAAACACGGGACCTCAGATCATTCGCGGAACGTTCAGCAATCTGGCGCAGGGGCAATCGATTGCACTGACCTACGCAGGGCTGACCTATCACTTCGTCGCCAATTACCACGGCGGCAACGGCAACGATCTCGTCCTGTTGTGGACGACTGGCGATGAACTGCTATCGCAGGCAGCCAAAGATAAACTCGACGGTCAAATCATTTTGGCCTTGAAGAAAAGCCGGGGACAACCTCCGTTCGACAAGCCAACGTCGCTCGAGCCCGGCATTCCGATTAAAGACGGCGACCGCGTGCTTGTGGACATAGAGGGATCAGTATCGAAGGCGCTTCTGGATCAGGTCACTTTGTCGGGAGGCACAGTACCGAATGGCTCGACAACCACCACTACCTTGCGGGCAATGGTTCCGTTGTCGCAGCTGGAAACCCTCGCGGGTCGGGCGGACGTCAATTTCATTTCTCCGGCAAAGCCTGCTGTAGTTTCCAAGGTAGGGGCGCAGTAAACGCATCCAGAGGCCGATGCAAAAAACTTTCGAGTTGATCTCAGAACTGATCCGTGCGGCTAGCAATCGAATGCGAGTGGCGCTTTTGGCGGTCCTTGTCCTAGCTGTCGGACCAGCTTTCGCATTGACGATTAACCTGACCTTCGACCCGGATTCTACCTTCACGAATGCAGGTTTGAGTACTGCCGACATCGCCAATATGAAGGCGGCGGCGGCCTATGCGGCTTCCCAGTTCACCAACAATTTTACTGACAACATCAACATCAATATCAATGTGACGGCCGTGTCGGGAACGGGAACGCTCGGCATGAGCAGCACCTTCCTGGCGTCCGTTTCCAGTTATGCTGCGCTTCGAGGCGCATTTTCGTCGGACTCGAATACTGCCGATGACGCGACGATTCTCGGCGCCGGCGGATCGCTGCCTTCGGTGGATCCGATCGGCGGAACCCATCTGTATATCGTTAGCACGGCAGAGGCAAAGGCGTTAGGTCTTGCGCCAGATGATTTTTCGAATGATGGAACATTCACGTTCGGCGGTGGATTCAGCTACACCTATGATCCAGCGGACCGTGCCGTAGCCGGCAAATTCGACTTTATCGGCGTGGCCATGCACGAGTTCTCGGAAATCATGGGGCGCATCCCGCTGATGGGGCAAAACATCTTCGGGCAATCGGACTACATGCTGTTTGACTTATTTCACTATACCGGCTCGGGTGTGCGTGGCTTGAACAGCGGGCCGGGCAGATTTTTTTCCATTGATAACGGGACAACCCTTCTGAAGGCATTTAACAATGCGAACGCGAACCCGGGGAGCGATCTGCAAGACTGGGCTAGCGGCACGAACGACGCGTTCAACGCGTTCAGCAGTTCCAGCGCGGAGAACGACCTCACATCCGTGGATCTCCGCGTGATGGACGCGATAGGTTACGACTTCGCAAGCAGTTCACCGACTCCAACTCCAACTCCTACTGGTTCACCAACACCCACGCCAACCCCTACAACCGGGGCTGCGGTAATGTTGACCCCGCCAGCGGGATCGACGTTTAGTTCTTCCAGCGCGACTTTCAACTGGAGCGCCGGCAGCGCCACCGCCTATTTCCTTTTCGTCGGCAGTTCGCCGCATGGCGCCGATATTTACAACTCTGGCCAAGTGACTGTCCTTTCGAAAACCGTAAATAACATGCCTACTGATGGGCGCACGATCTATGTGACACTAGGCTCGCAGGTTAACGGTTCGTGGACTACGAACAGCTACACATATACGGCCTTCAATCCATCGGCTACGCCGACTCCGACGCCAACACCAACACCCACACCCACACCCACACCCACACCAACACCCACTCCAACGCCAACAGCTACCCCGACGCCCACGCCCACACCCACTCCGACACCAACGCCCACGCCAACACCAACTCCGACAGCGACGCCGACTCCGCCCCCGACCGGCCCGGCCGTGATGTTGAGCCCGCCACCGGGATCGACCTTTGGTTCTTCCAGTGTGACTTTCAACTGGAGCACGGGCAGCGCCACCGCCTATTTCCTTTTCGTGGGCAGTTCGCCGCATGGTGCCGATGTTTACAATTCCGGCCAAGTGACTGTCCTTTCGAAAACTGTAAATAACATTCCTACCGATGGGCGTACGGTATACGTGACGCTAGGCTCCCAGGTCAACGGTTCCTGGACTACAAACAGCTACACGTATACAGCCTTCAATTCGTCGGCTACGCCAACTCCGACACCTACTCCGACGCCAACACCCACACCCACGCCAACTCCGACACCCACACCCACGCCAACACCCACACCCACGCCAACACCCACACCCACGCCAACACCCACACCCACGCCAACACCAACCCCGACGCCGACACCCACACCAACTCCGACCCCGACACCGACACCAACTCCGACCCCGACACCAACACCAACCCCGACACCAACGCCGGTTCCAACCGTCGGTAGGCCGTTCATCTCGCCGAATGGCGGGACATTTTCAAAGAAAGTCACCGTTCAGCTTTTTTTGTACCACTTCTGGTGCAGCGATGTACTACACGACTGATGGAACCACGCCGACCACGAGTTCGTCCGTTTACACGCCCGACGGATTCACGCTGACAGGAGCGGGGACTAAAATTGTTAAGGCCAAGGCGTTCAAGCCCGGCTACAACGACAGCGCAGTTGGGAGCGCCACGTTTACAATTATGTAGAAATGGCTGAAGCCGCTCGCCCCTTCGTGTTAAGGAATATAGGAATAGGGAGGGTCAGAAAGGAACATGGCCGCGGTTGCATAGTCTGGTAGGCGGCGCGTAGCCTCTCGATAACCCTTACAACGCCGTGAACGATATCACGGCCATTTGGCTAGGAGGTGCAGGCGCGAGAGCCGTTTGCAAAAAGCGGCACAATTACGTCGCAACCTTCCAAGTAATCAGTCCGCTCGCAGCGCGAACGGGAGTCAAACCCGTGCGCGAGCCTTGAGAGGGCGGCGTCCTAACTACGAGATGAACGCGCGATAAGATCGAGCCCTGCCAGAAAGACCACATGCCGGGCTCGGCGGCAACCAGCCGTGTAAAGTTACTTTTTCTTGGGATGTTTTTTCCGTTCAGGCGTTGGAGTCGGGGACGGCGCGCCCGGGCCGGGCCGTACTCGCGGCTGGTTGAGATAGGCGAGATGCGCATCCTTGACTCGGTCGAGTCCAGCCTTCAATTCTGCGCTCGAAGCCAGCGCCCGCATCTTTCCATAATAGATGTTGTAATAAGTGCGCAGCTTTTCTCGCTTTTCCAAGTCCGTGTGTGCAACTTGCGCTGCCTTTTTGGCCGCGACCACATCCGGATCGCTCACCACGCGGTTGGACAATTCTCGCCATTCAAGATGCAATCGGCGGTCATCAGCCTCCTTCCCCAGCGAGGTCTGCTTAAAAATTTCGTCGATCTGCGATGGATCGGGAAGATTTGGGGCTGCGATTGAATCCGTTCCTGGGCTCGGCTGTGGCGTCGCGCTGGCAGGTGCCGCTTGTTCGCGCTGCGCCGGTTGAATATCGACGGCTTCTTGCGCACTGGTGGAAACCATCACGCTCAAAAGGATCGCGAGCGTCACCACCACCGTAAAGTTCAACATCGATTCACAGATTGTTTGGATGGATCGCACGGTCCCTCTCATTTACGTGTGGCCTCTGCCCTCTGACGTCCGAAAACTGGTCGGGGTGACAGGATTTGAACCTGCGACCTCGTGGTCCCAAACCACGCGCTCTACCAAGCTAAGCTACACCCCGGAATTTCTGAATGATGCTTATCACGACGCGGCCTTTCGCGCATGCGGAAACTTATGGCGTCTATCCTGAAGATGGCGTTCGGCTAATTTATTGCCTTAGGAAACAATTACTTGCATTGCCACTTTCTTGTCGGATAGTGGCTTGTCTGATTCACCGCGGCCCGTTGGCTGCTTCCTTTTCTCTTTCTCTCTCTCTCTCCACGCCTCGCCGCATGTTTAAGCACGAAAAACTCCAGCTGTTCATTTTTGTCGTACTAATTGGTTTGCAGTTATTGGGCTTGGTTGGTCTCCTCCACCGCTTTCATCTTGTTTATTTACCGGTGATGCTGGTCGTCTTTTTCTGGGGCGGAATCAGTACCACCCTTTATCTGCACCGGTATCTGACTCATCGTGGCTTCGAGATGCCGGAGTGGCTCAAGCTCCTTTTTGCCACCGGCTCGGCGGTGACCCTCGCAGGCGATCCGGTGATGTGGGTTGGCGACCATCGTTACCATCATTTAAAATCCGACACAGATGAAGACATTCACAGTCCGATGCACGGTTTTCCTTATGCGCACATGATGTGGCTGGTGCGCAAGCCCCCGGGATTTCGGGAGCGCTCGAAGCGTTACGCGGCCGATGTGCGAAAAATCTGGTATTGCCGGTTGTGGGAGAACTCAGCGCTTTACGTCCTGCCTCATCTCCTGGTGGTGATCATCCTTTTTCTCAGTTTTGGCTTCGCCGGAATGTTGTGGTGCATCTACGTGCCGATGCTGTTGATTTACAATGTCACCTGGGCGGTCAATTCCATCTGTCACATGCCGCGATTTGGATATCGCAGCTTCGACACTTCCGACCACAGTCGAAACAATTATTTGATCGGCGTCGTTGGATTTGGCGAGGGTTATCATAACAATCACCACGCTCAACCACGCTGCGCCGCGCACGGATTGCGCTGGTGGGAATTCGATCTCACGCGCTACTGCATCTGGGTACTCGAGAAATGCGGCCTGGCTTGGGACGTTGTTTGGCCGGAAAAAGAAAAAGCGAAAGAAACCATCTCGATCCAGCCCGCCGCGGTCCTGCTGACAAACGCGAATCCAGAGACTTCGCTCTAAATCTCGTAGCCCAGATTCGGCGCCAACCTTCGTTCGACCGTAGCAACCGGTTCGCCTCTCCGCGCCGCATAATCGACGACCTGATCGCGGCCGATTTGTCCGACGCCGAAATATTTTGCCTCGGGATGGGAGAAATAAAGGCCGCTTACGCTCGCTGCCGGATACATTGCGAACGATTCCGTCAGTTTGATGTCGATCTTCTTTTCTGCGTCGAGCAAATCGAACAGCGTTCGCTTCTCTGCGTGATCGGGACAGGCTGGATAACCCGGGGCCGGTCGAATTCCCCGATATTTTTCACGGATCAGATCGACATTCGACAAGTTTTCATCGAGTCCAAAGCCCCACGCGATGCGCGCTTGTTTGTGTAGATACTCGGCGAACGCTTCTGCCAATCGGTCGGCCAGCGCTTTGGTTATGATCGCGCTGTAATCGTCGTGTGCGGCGGCAAATTTCTTCGCTAATTCATCGGCGCCATGAATTGAAACAGCAAAAGCGCCGATGTAATCCGCCAAACCTTTTGGCGCGATAAAATCGGCCAGGCAATGATTCGCTTGTCCCGCCGGCTTTTGCATTTGTTGTCGCAGAAAGTAAAACGTCGGGAGTTTTTCACGGCGGGACTCATCCTCATAAAGATCGACATCGTCCCCCACCGAATTGGCCGGCCAAATGCCGAAGGCGCCGCGTGCGGTTAGCGAATTTTCCGCGACGATTTGATCGAGAATTTTGTGTGCGTCGTCAAAAACCTCGCGGGCCTGCTTGCCAATGGCCGGATCATCAAATATAGCTGGATATCTTCCGCGAAGTTCCCAGACATGAAAGAAAGGCGACCAATCGATGTAGGTCAGTAGATCGACAATCGGCGGGCTAGCTACGCGCGTGCCGATGAACTCCGGCTTTGGCGGTTGATAAGCGCTCCAACCAACCGGAGTTCGATTTTTCCGCGCTTGTTCGAGCGTGAGTAGCTTTTTGTCGCGTGTCTTAGCCGCGTGCTGCTCGCGCAATGACGCGTATTCGCTGCGCGTTTTGGCATCGAAAGCCGCCCTTTGTTGTTCGTTTAGTAGCGAATTGACAACGCCGACGGCACGCGACGCGTCGAGGACGTGGACGGTGCTGGACCGATAATGCGGTGCAATTTTCACCGCCGTGTGGGCGCGGCTGGTCGTCGCGCCGCCAATCAACAGCGGCAGCTCGAATTTTTCCCGCTCCATTTCCTGCGCTACGTGCACCATTTCATCGAGCGAGGGCGTGATTAGTCCGCTCAAACCAACCGCGTCGGCATTTCTCTCCCGGGCTGTTTCCAGAATTTTCGCGGCCGGAACCATCACGCCAAGATCGACCACGTTATAGTTGTTACATTGCAGCACGACGCCGACGATGTTTTTGCCGATGTCATGCACGTCACCTTTGACAGTGGCCATGACGATGCAGCCTTGCGGTTTCGCGCCGGCGGATTTCTCCGCTTCCATGAATGGCATCAGATACGCGACCGCTTTCTTCATTACCCGCGCGCTCTTTACCACTTGCGGCAAAAACATTTTCCCGGATCCGAAAAGGTCCCCGACCACACTCATCCCAGCCATGAGGGGGCCTTCGATCACCTCGAGTGGCCGTCTGCATTTTTGGCGCGCCTCTTCGGTATCGCTGTCGATGTAATCAACAATTCCTTTTACGAGCGCATGTTTTAGCCGCTCTTCGACCGGCCCCGATCGCCAGGCTTCATCTTTGACCGGCGCTTTGTCTTTCGCTCTAACTCGTTCGGCAAAATCGACGAGCCGCTCGGTCGCGTCGTCGCGACGGTTAAGCAACACATCCTCGACGCGCGCGCGCAACTCGGGCTCAATTTCTTCGTAAACGGCGAGCTGACCTGCGTTGACAATCGCCATGTCGAGTCCGGCCCGGATGGCGTGAAAAAGAAACGCGGCGTGCATCGCTTCGCGCACCGTGTTGTTGCCGCGAAACGAAAACGATATGTTGCTTACGCCGCCACTCACTCGCGTGTCCGAAAGATTTCCTTTGATCCACTTCGTCGCCTCGATGAAATCGACCGCGTAATTGCGGTGCTCGTCCAAGCCAGTTGCGACTGTCAGAACGTTGGGATCGAAAATGATGTCGTTAGCTCGAAAATGGGCGCGCTCGGTCAAAAGGCTGTAAGCGCGAGAGCAGATGTCGATCTTGCGCTGGAAGGTGTCGGCTTGGCCTTGTTCGTCGAATGCCATCACTATAACCGCAGCGCCGTACCGCCTAACGAGTTGTGCCTGGCGAAGAAATTCCTCCTCGCCGTTCTTCAAGCTGATCGAGTTTACGACCGCTTTGCCTTGGACGCATTTCAGACCGGCCTCGATCACGCTCCACTTCGAGCTGTCGATCATGATCGGCACGCGCGAGATCTCTGGTTCGCTCCCGATCAAATTCAAAAAGCGTGTCATGGCCGCTTCCGAATCGATCATTCCTTCGTCCATGTTCACGTCGAGGATGTTGGCCCCGCCTTGGACTTGTTGGCGTGCAACAGTGAGCGCGCCGTCAAAGTCTTCTCCCAAGATCAGTTTCGAAAACTTCGGGGAACCAGTGATGTTTGTCCGCTCACCGATCACCACGAAGCCCATTTCCGGAGTAATATCGAGCGGCTCCAGACCGGACAGCTGGAGGGATGCGCTCTGTCGCGTCCCTAATTTCTGGGACGGCGCGGAGGTCGTTTCCCCATTTATTTTTCGCGGCTTGCAATCGGCTACCGCGTCCCTGATGGCGCGAATGTGCTCGGGAGTTGTCCCGCAACAGCCGCCCACGAGATTGAGCCAGCCGTTCTCCGCCCATTTTCTGAGTTTGGGCGCGAGCGTTTGGGGAGTCTCAGGAAAGCCGGTTTCCGAAAGCGGATCAGGTAATCCCGCATTCGGATATGCGCTAACATAAAAGGGAGCGGCGCGCGCGAGCTCCTCGATGAAAGGCTCCATTTCATCCGGGCCGAGCGAACAATTCAAGCCGGCGACAAGAGGTTGAGCGTGGGCGATGGAAATCAGAAACGCCTCGACGGTTTGGCCGCTCAATGTCCGGCCCGAACGATCGGTCACTGTTCCCGAGATGATGAGCGGGAGTTTTCTGCCTTGTTTTTCGAAAACTTCGGCAATGGCGTAGAGAGCGGCCTTGGCGTTGAGCGTGTCGAAGATCGTTTCGACAATCAGAAGATCGACGCCTCCTTCAACAAGGGCGCTGGCTTGATCGAAATACGTTTGTCGCAGTTGATCAAATGTGATTGCGCGGAAGCCCGAATCGTTCACGTCCGGAGAAATCGACGCCGTGACGGGCAGGGGGCCGATTGATCCGGCCACGAATCGGCGGGTCCCCGTTTGATTTGCAGCACGCTCTGCCGCGCGTCGGGCGAGCTCCGCTGCCGCCATATTCATCTCCCGAACCAGGGCGCGGAAATTAGCGTCGTCCACGACGCGCTGAAAAAACTGTTGGTCTTTTCGTTCGCTGGCCGGTTCGCCATGAAAAAGGAAATCGTGCAACCCAATCGTCGTCGCACTGAACGTATTCGTCTCGATGATGTCGGCGCCGGCTTTGAGATACTGTGCGTGAATCTCCTCGATGACTTCGGGCCTGGTAAGAAGGAGCAACTCGAGGCTCCCCTTGAGATCTTTCCCTTTCCACTCGCGAAATCGTCTGCCGCGATAATCCTGCTCCGACAATTTGTAGCGTTGGATCATGGTGCCCATTGCGCCGTCGAGCACGACGATACGTTGGCGCAGGAGCGCTTCGAGCGGATGAAGATCGGCCGGCATGATTGCGGAGAACTAAGCGGCGTTTATGCCAGTTATCAAGAAACAAATTGACGCATCAAGATATGTAGATGCGTTGTGACTGTAGCGGAACGCGTGTCTCCTGCTTTTGAACGAAGTGCGGCCGGCACGGCCACCGCTATAGCGATTGTCGATTTTGGGGACGCAGCGTTTCGACGAACGACTCGGCCTGACCGCGAAGTCTCTCCTCAAGCTTTTTTGTGCAATCGCAATCGCAACAGGCCCATGGCTCGGTCCCGTTTTCATGTCGGCAATTACGGCGAGAGTGCGCGTCTTTGACGCTCAATAAATCAAAGTATTCTTCCCAGTACCGAGCACTCCTCCGCCAGTGGCGGATCGCAAAAGCAGACTTCCACCCAGGCAGCGACTCCGTCGTTCACTCGGGCCTGTTCCATGTTGTGCAGATACTCGTCGCCCGCGATTGAACCGCGCCCAAGCGCGCCGTCATCGACTGCTCGCAGCAGCGGTTTGGCTTTGCCGGACTTGAGCCTCGCTTTAACCAGGTAACGCATTGGCCAGACGGTAGCATTTAGTGCTTCTGCCGCCAGTGATGGTCCGAGCGGAACTGGCATTGGCCATTGCAACATCTGACCTTTTCAATCGCAAAATCGACAACTAAACCTGGAGCGTGGAATTGATCCGCCTTTTAAAAAGCCTTGACCGACATCAGCGCAATACTTTCGTCGCATGTTTTCTCGGCTGGTCGCTCGACGCCTTCGACTTTTTCGTGCTCACCTTCGTGATCGTGCCGATGGCCAGCGATTTTGGTACGACCGTCGCCAAGCTAAGTTATTCCATCACATTGACACTGGCGATGCGCCCGCTCGGCGCATTCATTTTTGGCCTGCTCGGCGATCGATTTGGACGTCGCATCCCGCTCATGGCGGACATCGTTTTTTATTCCGTCATGGAGCTGCTCACGGCTTTCTCGCCGAATTATTCTGCCTTGCTTTTATTCCGCGCGCTTTATGGCATCGGGATGGGCGGCGAGTGGGGCCTGGGCGCATCGCTCGCGATGGAATCCTTGCCAACCCAGGCTCGGGGATTGTTCTCAGGACTGCTCCAGCAAGGATACATGTTCGGTTACTTGTTCGCTGCGCTCATTTACGGATTGGTCTTCCCTTTCTTCGGTTGGCGCGGATTATTTGTCGTCGGAGCTGTTCCGGCCTTTCTCGTACTCTACATTCGCGCGCGGGTGCCGGAATCGCCGGTATGGTTGCGGCGGCAAAAATCGACAACAAACTTTTGGTCGGACCTCGCTAAGATCTTAAGAGAGCACTGGCTGTTGTTCGTCTACGTCATTCTGTTAATGACGGCGTTCAATGCGATGTCGCATGGAACGCAGGATCAATACCAGACCTACCTGGGTGAGCAGCGCGGTTTGAGCGTCAGCCAAAAGTCGACCATCGGCATCATCTACGCGTTTGGCGCAATTTGTGGCGGCGTGATTTTCGGTCACTTGTCACAAAGATTTGGTCGGCGCCGTTCCATTATTTGCGCGGCGGTTTTCGGAATCTTCTTGATCCCGCTGTGGGTTTTCTCACCGAACCTATCGCTTCTAGTGATCGGCGGGTTCGCTATGCAATTCATGGTGCAGGGTGCCTGGGGCATTGTTCCCGTGCACCTGAATGAACTTTCGCCGGCGGCATTGCGCGGGACCTTTCCCGGGTTTGCTTATCAGCTGGGAAATTTGCTTGCCGCAAACACCGCCGTCGTCGAAGCGCAGCTCGCTATCCATTTTCGCGATTCCGCAGGCCAGCCGAACTATGCGAAGGCGCTCGCGCTTTTCGTGTTTTTTGTTTTCGTCGCGCTGATCGTAATCGCAGCGATCGGGCGGGAAGAGCGCGGCAAAGAATTTTAGCGGCGCAATGTCGCCGGGACGAGGCCAGGACCTTGAATGGGCGATTGCTCCTGGGTCGCGGCTTCTTGAGTGGGGCCGTGATAAACACCGGGCCCGTAGCGTTCTTCGACAATTGCTTCCGCAATTCTATCGGCGAGCAATTCACGATATTCGGAATCGCGCGCTTCCCCGCCTTCGGCACGATTGCTGAGGAATCCGCACTCCACCAGGACGGCTGGATACGCAGCAAGTCGTAGCACGCGAAAATTTGCCGTGTGTACTCCGCGGTTTGCCGAACGCGGAATCGTCATCAACTTCGATTGAATGCGGTAGGCGAGGTCCGCAGAGTCGGCCAAATGATAATAGGTTTCGAAACCATGAATTCCGCGCTGCCGCGAGTCATTAAAGTGAATACTGACAAAAATCGAATTCTTCTGCGCGTTTTCAATCGCGACTCGTTCATCGAGCGGAATGAAAACGTCGCTCGAGCGGGTCATGACCGTTTTTAATTGTGACTCACGCAGTTTGCGGTCCAGGCGCTTTGCCACGTCCAGGGTTGCCACCTTCTCTGCGCCGCCATAACGGCGATAGGCGCCATTGTCTTTGCCGCCATGCCCTGCGTCGACAACCACGGTGTTGAATGTTTTGCTCGTATTCTTCGTTACGGTCGCCCTGGGGATGATAGCGCACGCCCCCAAGAGAGCGGGAAGCGCGAACAAGAGACTGCGTTGGATCAATCGTAGCATTTCATTTTTTACCTCAAAGCAGCGTCTTCCGCCAAAGATTTTTACCCGGTAACGTTGCAATCCCCGAATAAGCAGCGGCTGCTTCGCGGTGATCAGCGCAAAAACCGCTTGTTTTTTGTGTGACTGGATTTAAAGGCGTTACCTCAATTATGTTCACTCGATCTTTCGTTCTTCCATTGCTGCTGGCGTCCGGCTTGGTTCTTTGCAATTCTGCGCTGGCGGCCAAAGCTCCGACTCCCAGCTCGACCGTGGCGGCCAGTCCAACCCCCGCGCAAAAGGTCACCAAGCCGGTCGTCGATCAAACGGCACAGACAATCATTTTCGGTTACCATCGATTTGTCGACAAAGTCCGGCACCCGGATACCGAGATCATGCCCCAAGATTTCGAGAAACAAATGCAGGAGCTAAAGGACCACGGTATCACCGTGATCGGGATGCAGGATTTGCTCGCCTGGAAACGCGGCGAGAGAAATATCCCGCCGCATTGCGCCGTCATTACGATCGATGACGGCTGGAAATCGCAATATGAGGTGGCCTGGCCGATCCTGAAGAAATTTGGCTACCCGTTTACGATGTTTATCTACACCGAAGGCGTTCAGGGCGGACACTTTGGCGGCGGTCAAGCCATTACATGGGAGCAACTCGCCGAGATGCGCGATGCCGGGATCGACATCGAAGCGCATTCCAAGACCCATCAGGATTTGCGAAAGCCTTACGATAAAGTGACCAAACGCCGGCTCAGCCCACCTGAGTACGAACAATGGCTCCAGGACGAAATCGCCGGCTCCAAAGAGGTGCTTCAGCAAAAGCTTGGAATCAAAGTGAATTGTTTTGCCGTTCCGTACGGATTTTACAATGAACAGGCCAAACAGATTGCGAAAAACGCAGGCTACGAGGCGATCTTCACCGTTTATGGGCAGCCGATTACTTACCATTCGCCGCTCGACTCGTTAGGCCGTTACATGATTGAGGCGAACAAGCCGAAAGTCTTTGCCGATGCGGTCAAAATGATTGGCACTTCAGCTGGTGGCGCGGCCGCCGTCGCCGAAGTCGGGAATGCGAATCTGTCGACACAGCCCGCAGACGGTGAAACGGTGCGCAGCGCGTTGCCCTTGATTAAAGCAAATCTTAGCGCGGTGGGCGCGCTCGATCCGGGCAGCGTCCAAATGCGCGTAAGCGGTTTGGGTGTCGTTCCCGCGAGTTACGATCCGAAGACGGGAACTGTCGCCTACCAGGTCACGCAGAAACTACGTGACAAAACTTGCACGGTGATTCTGAGCGCGAAATCCGGCGGCAAAAAAGTCGAAGCACATTGGACCTTCGGGGTCGATGAGACTGGCGGTGCAGCGCCGGCATCTCCTGCGCCGGCGCCGAAGAAATAGCCGCGCATTTTTGCGCGCGTGATTGGTAGCAAATGTTTTCGCAACTTAGCGACAGGCTCCAGGACATTTTCAAGGATCTGCGGGGTCATGGAAAGATCAGCGGGTCCAACATCGACGACGCGTTGCGCCAAATTCGACTGGCATTGCTCGAGGCCGATGTCGATTTTCAAGTCGCGAAAAGATTCGTCGCGCGGGTAAAAGAGAAAGCGCTCGGCGAAGCAGTTCTACGCAGTATTACCCCGGGTCAGCAGATCGTTAGGATTTTCCGCGACGAGTTGTCGATCTTGCTCGGCGGCGATGCCGCGCCGCTCAATCTTGCAACGCCTGGCAGAATTTTAATTGTCGGGCTGAACGGGTCGGGCAAAACGACTTCCGCGGCGAAGCTGGCGCGCTTGCTCAAAAAACAAGGCCACACCCCGTTGCTCATCGCTTGCGATTTGCAAAGGCCAGCCGCGGTTGAACAACTGGCAACGCTTGGAAGCCAAATTGATGTCCCTGTTTATACTCCCGACCCGACTGAGAAGAACGTGGAACGCGCAGCCGCAGCTGCACTCGACTGGCAAGATCGACCCGCCTTCGCCCAGGCTCCAGCGTCCACAGCGCCACGGCGAGACGACCTGCCGCAACAGGTAATTAACACTCACGTCGACATATTCGACACGGCCGGTCGTCAGGAAATCGACGATGTGCTGATTCAGGAACTCAAAAGGCTCAAGGAATTTTTGCAACCGCAGGAAACGTTGCTCGTGGTCGACGCGGCGACCGGTCAGCAAGCAGTCAGCGTGGCGACGGGTTTCGACAATTCGCTCCAAATCACCGGGATTATTTTGACCAAGCTCGACGGCGACGCGCGCGGCGGCGCCGCGTTGTCGATGCGCGAAGTGACACAGCGGCCGATCAAATTTGTCGGTACCGGCGAAAAATTCGATCAGTTCGAGGCGTTTGTCCCCGAGCGTCTGGCCGGCCGCATACTTGGAATGGGCGACGTCGTTGGGTTGGTCGAGAAAGCGGCGGAAGCAGTCGAGCAAGAGGACGCCATCCAACTCGAGCGCAAATTGCGCACTGCATCCTTCGATTTCAACGATTTCCTCACGCAGTTCAAAATGATGAGAAAGATGGGGCCGCTGGAGAATATTCTTGGCATGTTGCCTGGGATGAGTAACATGCAAGGCCTCTCAGTTGACGAGAAGCAGCTCAAGCGCACCGAGGCCATCGTGCTTTCGATGACAAGCGAAGAGCGGAGGCGCCCCGATGTTTTAAATGCGCGGCGTCGTCAGCGGATCGCGCGTGGAAGCGGCAGCACCGTCACCGAGGTAAATGATTTGCTGCGGCGCTTTGATCAGATGCGAAAGATGATGAAGAGCGCGGGCAAAATGAAAAAGATGATGGCGCAAATGGCGCGAATGAAAAAATAACATGGCAGTTTCAATTAGATTACGCAGAGAAGGAGCGTTGAATCGCCCTTATTACAAAGTGGTGGTCGCCGACAGCCGCAGCCCGCGCGACGGAAAATTCATCGAGATTATCGGCACCTACGATCCGAAAAACCCGGGGCACAACAGCACGCTGAAGCTTGATCGGGCCGAATATTGGATCAGCAAAGGCGCGCAGCCGTCCGACACAGTTCGGAGCTTGATCAAGAAAAATAAAAAACAGGCGGCAACCACACCGGCAGGTCCGGTTGCAATGAAGCCAGCGGTACCGCCTCCCGAAACAACGGCACCTCCTCCCGAGTCGGCGTGAAGGAATTTCTCGAGTTCGTCATTCGCCAGCTTATCGAATTTCCTGACGACATGGTGCTGATGGAAATTCCGAGCGGCCGCACAACGATCTTCAAAGTACAACTTCGCCAGAGTGACGTGGGACGCATCATCGGTCGCAACGGCCAGACCATTCACGCGATCCGCGCTCTGCTGAACAGCTCGGCTTCGCGCCACGGCCAGCGCGCCACGCTCGAGATTGTGGAATAATTCTTCTGTAGCGGCGCTCTATGAGCGCTGATTTCTTTGGTTCCGGCGGTCATAGACCGCCGCTACAGTAGCATCCGACGTTTCTCTGAATGAAAATCGACATTCTCACATTGTTTCCTGAGATCTGCCGCGCGCCGCTAAGCGAAAGCATAATGAAGCGGGCGCAGGAAAATAAGATTGCCGATCTTCGCGTTCACAATTTGCGCGATTGGACGACGGACAAACATCATGTGGTCGATGATGCTCCGTTTGGCGGCGGGCAGGGAATGGTGATGAAACCGGAGCCAATTTTTGCAGCTGTCGAGTCGCTACGAAAGGAAAATAGCGTTGTCATCTTGATGACGCCGCAGGGAAAACGGTTTATGCAGACGATCGCGAGCGAATTGTCGCAACGCGAGCACCTCATTATTATTTGTGGTCATTATGAGGGAATCGACCACCGCGTGATCGAACACCTGGTCGATCTTGAAATTTCGATTGGAGATTATGTGCTGACCAATGGCGCAATCGCCGCAGTTGTTCTTGTCGATGCAATCGTGCGCTTGTTGCCCGGTGCGCTTGGACACGAACACTCTGCCCTCGACGATTCATTTAGCGCCGAGCTACTCGAAGCGCCACAGTATACGCGTCCGGCCGAGTTTCGGGGCTGGAAGGTCCCGGAGATTTTATTTTCGGGAAATCATGCTGAAATAGCGGCGTGGAAAAAAGAGGAAGCGTTGCGCCGCACCCGTGAGAACCGGCCCGATCTTCTCGATCGATCCGAGTAACGCAGGCGAGACTTATGCGTTATTCAGAGGATCGACCCAGAATCACACACGCATTGATCCCACCGAAGCCGAACGAGTTGCTCATAATGCAATTCAGCTTTGCGGCGCGGCCATGATTCGGAACCACGTCGAGATCACAGGCCGGATCGGGATTCTGATAGTTAATGGTCGGCGGGACCCATTGTCGATCTAAAGCGAGCGCACAGATTGCTGCCTCGATTGCGCCAGTAGCACCGAGTGAGTGCGCAGTGTAGCCTTTCGTGCCGCTCACCGGGATTCGTCGCGCGTGTTCTCCAAAAACTTGTTTGATCGACATCGTCTCGGTGCTGTCGTTTAGCTGAGTCGAGCTGGCATGGGCATTGATGTAATCGATTTGCTCGGGCGCGAGTCGAGCATCGGCCAGCGCCTCTCGCATCGCGCGTATGCACGACTGGCCATCGGGCAACGGCGCTGTCATGTGGAAGGCATCGTTGTTCAAACTGTAACCGAGCACTTCCGCATAAATTCTCGCACCGCGGGCTCGCGCATGCTCCAGTTCTTCCACGATGAGCGAGGCTGCGCCTTCGCCCATGACAAAGCCGTTGCGCAAACGGTCAAATGGGCGAGAAGCGATGGCCGGATCGTCGGATCGGCTCATGGTCTTAATAATGTCGAAGGCTCCGACGGTTAGCACACTAAGCGGAGCCTCCGCTCCACCGGCAACAATCACATCGGCGAAGTCATCACGGATGTAGCGCAGGGCTTCGCCGAGGGAAACAGTCCCGCTCGCGCAACTGTTCGAATTGGTTGTGCCGACGCCGCGGAAGCCGAATTCAATCGCAATGTTAGAATGCGCAGAGCCGCCAAAAACCTGGATCGCCAGCATCGGGTTCACTCCGCGGACGCCCTTTTTTAGATAGCGGAGGTGTTGATCTTCGGCTTTGCAGACGCCCCCGAGCGCCGTGCCAAAACTCACACCGACGCGGTGCTGGGGATGTTCGCGAGAATGCGTGATTCCGGCATCATCGAGGGCGAATTGCGCCGAGGCCACGGCGAACTGCGCATAACGATCGAGTCGCTTGAGGCGTTGTGGTGAAAAATATTCCTCGGGGTTCCAGTTGTTAATTTCGCCGGCGCAACGTACCTGGAAAGGCTTGGGATCGAAGGAGGAAATGCGACTGATCCCGCTTTTCTCGGAAAGGATACCGTTCCAAAAGCTATCGACGCCATTGCCAATGCAGGTGATCGGGCCGATGCCAGTGATGGCTGCGCGCCTGCGGCTCATGCCGTCACCTTGTTTGTTTGTGTTTCCACGTATGCCTTCATACAGCGCAATGTCTTACTCGCAACGTTGTGAATAAAAAAATCGCCGATGATGAGATCGATAATCGGCGCGAGAATTGAAATCCGAAAACGAAGATCGTGTGAAATTTCAACGAGAACGCCGTCCGGCGTCTCGGAGAATGTCCAGACAACTCGCATGCCTTTTGTCCAAGCTTTGAGATGGTGAAAATGAATCTCGAGCTTTTCGCGATCGATGATTTGCTCCGAAGTCCATGCGATCGGAATGCCGGAGCGCGTTGCGGCCATCACGACGACGTTGCGATTTGGACTGCGTTCGAGAAAGCGAATGTAGCGATAATGCGGCAGAATTTTCGGCCACAGTTCCAGGTCCGCAGCTGTCTCGAAGATTGTCATCTTCGGCGCGCGGATGAGGATGGAGTTTGCCTTGTGCATTGAGAAACAGATTTAACGTCTGCCACCCGTCGGTGTTGCGCGTTTTTTTGGCCGAACTCGGTAAGTCAGAAAACATTCATCGCCAACTACGTGCATGTCGATCAAAGAACAGCGGATGCTGGCTGGCAGAAATTGTTTGCTCAAACCAGTTAACGTCGGCGCGTTGGCCCCACCGAACAGATAAGGCGCGATCGTGAGACTGAGTTGATCGACGAGACCGCGCTCAAGCAGCGAGCGAAAAAGAGTCGGGCCGCCTTCGCACGCCACCGTGCGCACTTTGTATTCGGCGCGCAACCTTCGCAGCATCGCTGCAAGATCGACATATCGTGTTTTGCTGAGGTGCAGCGTCGCTTTTTGGCGAAGCGCCTTCTGAATTTTCTTCGGCATTCGGGTGGTCGAAAAAATGAGCACTGGTCCCGCAGTCGCGGGATTCGATTGAAAAATCTTCAACTGATCGTGAATCTTACCTTCGTTGGAGACGATCACCCGAATCGGATAAGGGGTTTGGCCACGGGCAATTCGTTCCTCGCGCAATTCCGGTTGGGGTAAGCCCAAGCGCACATTGTCATGTTCCAGAGTCGTATGACCGATCAAGACGGCATCAGCCAATGCGCGTTGCCGAAATAGGTGCCGCTTGTCTTCGCGCGATGTGAAATCGATTGGCGAAAAATTTCGGGTTGTGATTTTGCCATCGGCCGTCATGGCGAAGGTTGTGCTGACAAATGGACGAGGCGATTTCCGCAACGACGATGCCGATGTTCGTCGCGATTTACTTGGTCTCGCCGATCTCATGCTCCAGCGTCGCGACTTCGCGCTCCATCTCACGCAAACGGACGCGTCGCGGCACGCCGCTCGGTTTGTAGAAGAAATAAACGATCCCGCCCGGCGCGCAGCAGATAACAATAACGAGAAATCCAAGCGATCCGATGAGCTTGGATTTTTCGACGGTAACACCGCAAAGATTGTTGAGCATGACTTGAAGAAGTTTTTCGCGTAGGCCGATTCCAGCAAGACTTATCGGAACTGCAGTGATTGTTCGCTCGATAGGCATGACGGCGAAAAAATCGACGGCAGGCACCGGCACGGGTGGTCGTTTTCGCACGTCTTCAGCGTGAAGGGCATAGGCGACGAAAAGAAACGTGGTAAAGGTTGCCAGATGGGCGGCCAGCGACGCGGCGAATGCGAGGAGAGTTGCAAGCCAGTGGTGCGCGTAGAGATGATACGCGGCCGAAATTTCGATCAATTTATCGCGACCGGGAAATTTGTGCGGCAAGAGATGGAAAAGGTTAAAACCACTTATGATGAAGCTGATGAGCAGGCCCGCGATAGAGACGCTGAGAAGAATGCCCAGGACAACCAGCAATTGATGCGGCGTAAAACCGGATTCGACAGTGACGGGAGTTCGCCATAATAAATCAAATCGCAAGGTAACCAGCGTCACCGTGATAGTGACCAATGCGACAAGGCCAATCAATCGATCGAAGACCACGGCGAGTAACGCACCCGCTTTGTGGTGTGCAGTCTCTTTCAGCAGGAGATAACTCTTAATGATGTCGCCTCCGGTGCCTCCGGGCAGAAATTGGTTGTAGAACATCCCGATCAAGAAAAGACCAGCCAGCCGAAAAAAATTGAGTCGAATGCCCTGCACACGAAGTAAAATCTGCCATCGGATGGCAGCGGCGATTTCAACAGTCACGTACGCGAAAATAGCGGCGACGACCCATCTATAGTCCGCGGCGTGCAGAGCCTTGCTCATCTTGTCACGCTGTTCGTGATCGTGAAAAACCCACCAGAGCAGAGCGATCGTGACCGCAAGCTGCACCAAAGTGATGAGGATTTTTTTCATGCGCCGAAATGCTTTTTCCAGGTCTCGACCGAGCGCTGAATTTCTTCGACGCTCTTGCGCGGACTTATTTCCCAAACAAGTGCGCAATCGCGCGGCAGAAGCGGAACAAGCGTCGTAAGATCGACATCTCCGCTAAACGGCGGCTGATGATCCTGGGCCGGCCAGATGCAATCCTGCACATGGCAACCTAGCGTGCGGGGGCCGATCGTTTTCAGCCATTCCTCGTGGTTTAGGAACGAAAGATTCTCCTTGATTTGAATGTGACCGAAATCATGCCAGTAACCGAGTTGGGATGAATTTATTTCCTCAAGCAGCGCGGGCAGTTCCCGCTCGCTCGGGATTTCTTCATAACCGCGCCGTCCTTCCACGCCGATTTTGACGTTTTTCGAGGCAGCATAATCGACGACGGGCCGCAGACAATCCTTGGCCCGCGCAAGATAGGCGGGCGCCGTGGCCTCGCGTGTCTGCACGGCGCGGATTTTTCGACGGACATATTGTCGGGATAGCAATTTGCCATTCTTAGCGAGCTTAATGAGTGGATCGGTGACCGGTTTCATTACCACTTCGCCCAAGTGCATGACAACGAACGGCGCGCCGAGGCGTTCCGCGAAATCGATTGTCTGAAATGTATGTTTAACGGCGCGTTCTCGCTCCTTCGGATAAGCGGAAGAGAATTGGTAGCAATCAGGTGAGGCCCCCAATACTTCCACTGGCAACGGACAGAAGTTGTGCAAACTGGTGAACTTAATCTTACCTGCGTCATACATTTGTTGAATGCCGGGCATGAGCGAAATTCGAATGCCATGGCCGAGCTCGGCACGATCAAAGCCGAGATCGACAATCTCGCGCAACATGTCGTTGCCGGCGGTGTGCCGATGCGAGTTCCAGCAAGTCGAAAAGGAAATCATGCTCGCGCCTGACCAATGCTCACGCGACTGGCGCCATCTCGGATTCGGGCACCGGCGTAACCGGTCGATCGCAGACATGCCGTCCGGCCAGACTTAAGACGGAGAATGCAAGAATTCCGTAAATCACTGACGCTATTGTAAGCGCATTGCGCATGCCGATTAAATCGGAAAAGCCGGGGACGATCAGGCCCGCGATCGGCATCAAACCAAAAAAACTCAGGCCGAAGACAGCGGAAACGCGGCCGCGCAGCGGTGCCGGGGCATGCTCCTGCACGATTGTGTTGGCGAGTCCAAAATTCATTGAGAGGGCGATCGCAAGGATGCCCATGGAACAAGCTGTCACGAGAAAACTATGTGAACGCGACATAAAAAACACACCCGCTGCCACGGCGAGAACATTGCCGCTCATGAATCTCAATCGCTTTTCGCGCGCAACACTTAGCAAGCCGAGCGCTCCTAGAAACGCTCCGGTCCCCGATGTTGCCATAAGCCAACCCATTTCGCGCGGGCCGAGTTGCAAGACGTTGCGCACGTAAAGCGGCAACATTACGGAAATCGCTGGAAAAACGAAAATAGTATTCAGTGCGATGAGCGCGATCATGGAAAGAATGATCCGGTCGGACCGCACGTAGCGAAAACCTTCCATGATGCCGCTCCGCCGCTGCTCTTCCTCTTCTTTTGTTCCAACTGGACGTTTCGGAAGCGAAATGAGCGCTGCGATGAGAGCGATAAATGAAAGCGCGTTTGCAAAAAAAGCTGCAGCCGCGCCCCACCAGCTGACAAAAAGACCGGCGAGTGCGGGACCAACCAAGCGCGAGCCATGAAAGACAGAACGGTCCATCGCTACGGCCGCGGCAATTTCATCTCGACGGACCAACTCGGGAACAAGCGCGGAGATGGCCGGCATTTCAAAAGCAATCGATACGCCGAGGCACGCCGCGAAAAAGACAACATGCCAAATTTGGATTCGGTTCGTGAGAACGAGCCAACCAAGTGCGACCGCAAATACGATTTGCGCGATCTGGGTTGCGATCAAAATCTTTCGTTTGTCGTATCTGTCGGCGAAGGAGCCTCCGATCATGGTCAGTGCGAGCGTCGGCAATCCGGCCGCGAAATTCACCATTCCGAGTACGATCGCTTTGTTGGTAAGTGCGCTGACCACCCAGCCTTGTGCCATGACTTGCATCCAAGTGCCGCTGTCCGAGATCGCGCTTCCGATGATGTAGCGGCGAAACGGGCCCGCTCGCAAAAGCGCCAGCGCTTTGTATCCGATCCATGTTTCTTTCGCGCTCATCGGCAAGACTCATAAGCGGGGAGAAGCGAGGCTGCAATCGTTGCGCAGGCATTTGTGTCAAACGCCTGCGCTTCCCCAGACAATTCCGCGGCCAATTGCCCATGCAGCCGTGTTCACTATCTTGAAGCATGCGCATCGATAAGTTTACGCAGAAGATGCAGGAAGCGCTGCGGGCGGCGCAAGATGTCGCGTCGCAATTCAATCATCAGGAGATCACCAATGAGCATTTCCTTTCCGCGCTTCTCGATCAAACCGACGGAATTACTCGGCCATTGCTCGAGAAACTCGGCGTGCCGGCGGATCGTTTGCGTGAGCTATTAGCGAACGAACTGAGCGGCGCCCGAAAGTCCACGGCGCTGCGGTCGATCTTCGTCTTTCGAACGAACTCCGCAGCGTGCTCGACAGCGCGGAGAAGGAGATGTCGAAGCTGAAAGACGAGTTCACCAGCGCGGAGCATTATCTGCTCGCGCTTGCTGGAGCGAATGTTCCCGCTGCGAAACTGCTCAAAGATCTCGGCGTCACGGGCGACAAGTTAATGCAAGGGTTACAACAAGTGCGCGGCTCGCAGCGCGTGACCGACCAAAATCCCGAAGGCAAATATCAAACGCTCGAGAAATATGGGCGCGATCTGACCGAATTGGCGCGGCGCGGCAAGATCGATCCAGTCATCGGCCGGGACAATGAGATTCGTCGGATCATGCAGGTACTGTCGCGGCGCACGAAAAATAACCCGGTCCTTATCGGCGATCCAGGCGTTGGTAAGACAGCAATTGTCGAAGGCCTAGCGCGGCGAATTATCAGCGGGGACGTGCCTGATTCGTTGAAACAAAAACGAATCATCGCGATGGATATTGGCGCGATGGTGGCCGGCGCCAAGTTTCGCGGCGAATTCGAAGACCGGCTGAAAGCGTTCTTGAAAGAAGTGACCGATTCGCAGGGCCAAGTCATTCTCTTCATCGACGAATTGCATACGATTGTTGGCGCCGGCGCGGCCGAAGGCTCTGTGGATGCCTCGAACATGCTGAAGCCAATGCTGGCACGCGGAGAGTTGCGCACAATCGGCGCGACCACGCTCGATGAGTACCGCAAATACATCGAGAAAGACGCCGCGCTCGAGCGCCGCTTCCAACCCGTGCTGGTGGATGAACCGAGCGTGGAAGACACCATCGCGATTCTTCGTGGATTAAAAGAGCGCTACGAGGTGCATCACGGTGTTCGCATCACCGACGCAGCGCTCGTCGCGGCGGCGGTTTTGTCTCATCGATACATCAGCGATCGGTTTTTGCCCGACAAAGCGATCGACCTTGTTGATGAAGCGGCGTCGCGTTTGAAGATCGAGCTCGATTCGATGCCTACCGAGATCGACGTGATCGAGCGCGAGATCATGCAGCACGAGATGGAGCGGCAGGCGCTCAAGAAAGAAAAGGATCCCGCTAGCAAGGAGCGCTTGAAGAAGATCGAGAAAGAATTGGCCGGGTTGAAAGAGAAGTCGTCCGCGTTGAAAGCGGAATGGCAGAAGGAAAAGGCCCTGATCGACGAGCAGCGGAAATGGAAAGAGGAACTCGATCGACTGCGAACTGAGCTGGAGCGCGCGCAACGGCGCGGCGAACTCGCCAAGGCGAGCGAAATTCAATACGGGCGGATTCCGGAATTGGAAAAGAAATTGAGCGACGCCGAGCAGGGGAACGCACGCGCCTCGCGTGCTGCGTCCGGCGCCTCGCCGGACGGTGGGAAAGATTCTTCGGCGGGGGCGCCAAAGGCAGCCCGCGGGGGCGCGGGCGGTCCCCAGAGAAGATTGTTGCGCGAAGAAGTGACCGAGGAGGACATCGCGGAGGTTGTTTCGAGCTGGACGCACATTCCGGTTTCGCGATTGCAGGAAGGCGAACGCGAGAAATTGCTCAAACTCGAAGAGCATTTGCATCAGCGCGTTGTCGGGCAGGACGAAGCGATCAAGGCGGTTTCGAATGCGGTCCGACGCGCCCGGGCCGGTTTGCAGGACCCAAACCGGCCGATCGGCTCATTTATTTTTCTCGGACCGACCGGCGTCGGCAAGACAGAGTTGTCGCGCGCGCTTGCGGAATTTCTGTTTGATGACGAGAACGCCATGATCAGGATCGACATGAGTGAGTACATGGAGAAACACACGGTGGCGCGGCTGATCGGCGCCCCGCCTGGTTACGTCGGTTATGAAGAAGGCGGCCAACTCTCTGAATCCGTCCGCCGAAAGCCGTATTCGGTCGTGCTCTTTGATGAAATTGAAAAAGCGCATCAGGACGTTTTCAACGTGCTGCTGCAAGTGCTCGACGACGGCCGGATTACGGACGGGCAGGGGAGAACAGTCGATTTCAAGAACACCGTGATCATCATGACCTCGAACATTGGTTCGCAATTCATTACCGAGGAAGAATCGCGCGAAGCGCGCTCGCGTCTTGTCATGGATGCGTTGCGGCAACATTTCCGACCCGAGTTCCTGAATCGCGTCGATGAAATCATTATTTTCGATCGGCTCACGGAGGACGACCTCAAGAAGATCGTTGAAATTCAGCTGCGCCGCCTGACGAAACGACTCGAGCAACAAAAGATCACGCTCGATCTCTCCGATTCGGCCAAGGCACTGATCGCGCGTGAAGGTTACGATCCGGTCTACGGCGCCCGCCCCCTCAAGCGCACGATCCAAAAAGAGATTCTCGACCCGCTTAGCATCGACATCCTCGAAGGCAAAGTCCGTGAAGGCCGAACCGTCCGCGTCGATGCCAAAAACGGCGCGCTCGAATTTAGATACGCTGATGACGTTACGTAATTGGCGACTGCCATTCTGACGCGCCCATGGGGCGTTAAGCACTAGGCGGAAGCGCAGGCACTGTAACCCTGCTTGCGTGGGCGGCGAATACGATTGAACACTTTGCGACTCAAGCCTGTCTCACCATTCACCATGGTTAAAATTATCGGAGTAGCAGTTGTGGCGGCAGCGATGCTTGCGGCGTCGCCCGCATTTGCAGGTGGAAAAGGGTGTTGCGCCAAAGGTGCGTCGAATGACAAGGCGATGTGCACCGATTTCGCGAGCTTGAACGTAACCGCTGATCAAAAAGCCAAGCTTGAAGCGTGGCAGAGTGAGTGCATGAAAGCAGGGTGTACGAAAGAGAGTCGCGCCAAATTCTTGACGCAGGCGAAGGGAATTCTTTCGGCCGATCAGTACGCGAAGCTGAAGGAGCAGTGCACGAAGTCCGGCAAGAAAACAGAGGCGTAATCGCGTAGTAGAGTTCGATCGTTGCTTAGGTGGATCGGCCGCACCGTTAAATGCCAGTGCGGCTCGCACTCTGCTCAGACTTTTCTATCCACAGAGAACTCGAACCGCTGCGTTATCTCGTGAATACGCGTTTCCAGCTTTTCAAAATGCGAGCCTGGCCAGTAAACTTGGCCGCAACCGGTACATTGCCGAAATTGCTTGTAATAGATTTTGGTGAGCGGCTCGAGGCGCTCGATCACGTCCGCCTTTTGCACTGATTTGAGTGCAGCGTTGCACCGGAGGCAGCGGGTAAACGGAGCCAGCGTTGGAAACAGCTGGAAGCGCCTCAGCGCTTCGATGGTCTGCTCTAGCGGGTCTTGCGATCGCAAGTAGTAGCCGTGGCGGACGATCGCGTGCATGAGAAGGCGGCGATCGCGGGTGAGGAGACCTCGGTCCTCAGCTCCGGCGAACTCAAGGAGTTGCCGATCTTTGGCCACGGGGTCGTAGGCGACGTCGATTCCGACAAGCCGCAGGTCGCGAACGAGTTTTCCGAGATGGCCATCAGCGATAAACTTTTGAATTGTTGATACTTGAAGTCGATCTTCCGGAAAGAACGTTAGTCGCTCTGGACTGAATGGATGGACATCGAGCGCTGCATCGCAGTCGAGAACGTGGGCGAAATCAACCGGCTTTCCGCCGACCAGAATCAGATCGACCTCGGTGCGAGGGACTCCGCACGATTCGATGACATCTTTAACCGAGGTCCGCTCGCCCAGCTGGCGTTCTATCGTTAGCTGGGCTGCGCGGCGTCGGAGGAAGAAGCCGAGATCGCCGTGAAAATTCAGCCGAACTGTGAAGTTCATTTAGCGATTTAGCGACTCAGTAATTTGCCAAATTCACTGACTCGATGATTCGCTAATTGGCGGTCACTCTGGCCTCTGAATAAGCGTATTCGAATGTCGTGCCTCGCGGGCGCGCCATGAGCCCGCCGGGACCGAGCGGCTCGTCTTCGCCCCAATAACAATCCAGCTGCCAGCGTCGCAATCCGCCTCCGGTATCCATGACCTTCCAGCGAGTGCTTCCAAACACACGTTTGACTTCCGGAGCCGGCGTTTCGAGGACAAGACCGCGCCGCAGTCCGCCCTGAAGTCTGGCCGCCGCGGAAAGTCGGGCGACAAGGACCCCGCCACCACCGGTCGGAGCATCGGCAAACCCGTACAATCCCCGGTTGTAACGAAGGTAATTGTGTCCGTTTACCGGAGTAGTGATTCGACCGACGCCTTCCTTTTTGACTGAGCGAAGAAAATCGCGTGGATAAGCTCGCCCGTGCAAACCGGGTTTGGTTACTCGAGTTGCCTCGAATCCGCGTTCGGCCGTGAAGCCGGATTCTTTCGGGGTGTAGTAAAGGGTGCAGACGATGAAGTATTCGCCGTTGTGGCCTTGCGGGCGCCGGCCGAGTTTCGCGTTTTCGTAAGCAAGACGCCGCACAACTTCGGGCCACGGGATATCCGCTCGAATCGCGGGCAAGATCGAAATGGAACTTGCCAGAAACAAGCACGATAATTAGTCCCCGAAGAAATCGAGCGCCGGACCGCCGAGCAAAATCTGGATCGGCAGCTTCTCGTGCTCGTATTCGTAAGGTGGTTGCTTCCACGCGAATGATTCTGGATATAATCTTCGAATGCAGCGAATGATTTCAACGCCCGTTTGAAATGGACGAAAGCTATTGCGATCGAGCACGTGAATTTGCGCGCCGCCGCAAAGTTCTCCGGCGAACTTGTTAAAAGTGGGCTCGAAATAATTCTCGCGGAAAAATACGCCCGGCAGTCCCAGATGATTGAACTCCCGGCAAATTCCTTCCGGATCAATGAATGGCGCGCCAAAAATCTCGAATGGTCGCGTCGTGCCGCGCCCTTCGGAAATGTTTGTTCCTTCGAGCAGACACATGCCTGGGTAAACCGTGGCGGTGTCGAGCGTCGGCATATTCGGCGACGGCATTACCCACGGCAGACGAGTTTGATCGAACCACATCGAGCGTTCCCAGTTTTTCACCGGCAGGATCGTCAATCGGCATTTTGAAAATGCTTCATTGCAAAACTGACGAGCCAGTTCGCCAATGGTGCGCCCATGACGCACCGGAATGGAATGCATTCCGACAAACGATTCGTAGCCCTTCTCGATCAGCGGACCTTCGATACTAATGCCGTTAATCGGATTCGGTCTATCCAGAACAATGACCTGAACATCGGCTTTTTCGCACGCGCGCAAGCAGAGATAAAGCGTCCAAATAAAAGTGTAATAACGCGCGCCAACATCCTGAAGATCGACGAGCAAAACATCGAGGCCTTGCAGCATCTCGGCTGTTGGTTCGCGATGTTTGCCGTAAAGGCTGTAAACGGGAACGTGGAGCCTCGGATGCTCGTAACTATTCCACTCGACCATGTTATCCTGGGTTTGACCGAGGAATCCATGCTGTGGACCGAAGAACGCAGCAATTTGAAATAAATCGCGGTTGAGTCGTTCAAGAATGTGCGATGCATGCTCGAGCGTCGGCGAAACGGAAGCAGGGTGGAGGAGCGCGCCAATTCGGGCGCCGCGCAGTTTCTCCGGCCAAAGTTCGCGCAGATGATCGAGTGGGATTTGAACGCTCACGGGTGAGTTTTAGCACAAGCGCGGAATTCTCGCGAAGACGTTGTAGCTGTCGCCGTCGCTGGCGGCAGGGAGGAGTACAGTTCTGCCGCTGAGGACAGCGGCAGCTACAACACGCTGCGTCGCAAGATGCTAACGATGATTACAAGCACCGTCATTCCCGCGCAGATTTTCGCAAAGAGTTCGCCGTGGCGCGCATAAAATGTCAGTTCACGCCCAATTGGAACATTGATTTCGCCGGTAAGTACGCCTTGCGTAAACGTACTGCCGGTATCGTCCTGCAACATTTGGGTGACGCGGCCAAATTCATTCACGAAACAAGTCACGCCCGTGTTCGCCGCTCGCACCATTGGACGCCGGTTTTCGACGCAACGAAAAACAGCATTGGTAAGATGTTGGCGCGACCCGGCCGAATGCATGAACCAGCCATCGTTTGTCACATTGACGAGTAAGTTCGCACCCCTGAGCACGAACTGCCGGGTCAAGTCACCAATGGTGTCTTCGAAACAAATCAGCGGCGCGACGTGAACGTCGCCGTTTGTCAGATTGAACACAGTGTATTCAGTCCCGGCTGCGAAATCGCCCGGTACCCAGGCGCCGGCCACGACCGCGAAGAGCGGAAAAGAATGCCGCAGCGGAATGTATTCGCCGAATGGAACCAGATGAACTTTACGATACAACTGACTTTCGCCAGTCGGAGAAATAAGCAGCGCGGCATTGTATGCCCGATTATTTTCTTCGTCATCAACGCCGAGCAAAAGATCGACCCTAGAGCGTTGGGTTATGGTTCGCGGGAACTGAGTACCCACGCATCGCGACCAAATTTTCCAGGGATTGAGCTTTCCGGCCACACGAGCAATTCGGGCTTCGGCTCTCGTTGAACGGCAAGAGTGCTCAGCTGATCGCACGTATCCAGGATCTGCTCGGTAGGTTCAAACTTTTGCTCTTGCGGGATGTTGGTCTGAATGGCTGCGACGCGAAGTGACTTCCCCGCGGACTGATTTTGCACGGCGTGTAGGCCGAACGCGAATAACGCAACGAGACCAATCATCGTGAGGGTGAGATCGAAGTGCGGACGCACCCGGTGAGTGCGGGCTTCAGTGAACAGGCGAAACGGAATGCACACCGCAATGACATTTGTAAACATGACGGCGAAGGAGAGTCCGATCACACCGGTGAATTCAGCGATTTGAATCACCGGCCAGTTTTGGTGAAGAGCGACGCCTAATCCGTTCCAGCCAAACCCGCTGAATAACCAGCCACGCACCCATTCATGTGTAGCCCAGGCGGACGCAGCCAAAAACGCGGCAAGTAAATTTCGCCCGGAGCTGATGAAATCCCGCGGTCTTATCAGGCCGATAAACCAGCTCCAAAAGGCAAAGTGCATCGCGAGATAAACCGAAAGCAGGAGCGATAATCCGTGAAGGAAGAAATTCTGGTACAAATCGCCGAGCGCGCCGAGCCAGCTGAATGCACCGGTAAAGAAAACGATTCCCGCGAGATAGCCGAGCAAAAGATTACGCAGCCAATCCCGGCGCGAACCTTGGGAAAACCAAACTGCCGCGATCAGGGGTGTAAGCGCAATCCAGCAGAGCCAGCTTTGATTGAACGGTGGAAAACAGGACGTGCAAAGCAGGCCGCTGGCAGTGGCGGCCAGCCACGGCCAAAAGCGCAACGCCTTTTTGATCACCGCGCGAAATCACTCACGCCGGCGACGCCGCGGCCGTTCCTGTTCGCGCCGGCGGGAAGGATGAATCGCGTCGCGCAATTCGCGCGCGTAGGAAGCGTTCACACGGAAAATGGTTTTTTCGACATCTTCCATCGTGTGCAAAATCACCTTGTCCGAAAGCACGTAGCCGAGCGCGATGAGTCCATTTAACTCGTCTAGAAATTCGGCAGTCTCCATTTGTCCGATACGTTGCACGAGTAGTCTTCCGTAAACGGGCGAGCCCGTAAGACCCATCGTTTTCAAGAGCGTGATTTCGCCTCCGCTCAAATTAATTTCCCGCTGCATGCTCAACTTTTCGCTGCGAATCGCCCGCTGTCGAGCGGCTTATCACGTTGTGGCCGCATCATGTTAACCGTGCCTCGGCGTCCCTTTCTATCCAACTCCAGAGCTTCTCGAGCCGTTCGTTTACTTCCTCTTTCACTTTGTTCAATTGCTCCCGGCTAAATTTCCCGGTTTCCGGCCGGCTCTGGCCAAAAATGTAGTACTTGATTTTCGGCTCGGTGCCGGAACCGCGCACCGCAACTCGTGTTTTATCCGCCAACTCGAAGATAGACATCTTCTGTTTCGGAACCTCGTCGCCTTCCACGTCTACAATCCTTTCTTTCTCGAAATTCGTAATGCCGGTCACTTTCGATCCAGCCATTTCCGTCGGAGGCTTGCTCGCATACGATTGAAGCAGGCGCTCGATTTTGTTCGCGCCTTCCGCGCCCTCGAAGTAGAGCGAACCGTTCTTTTCCTGGAAATAGCCGAACGTGGCAAAGATTTCATCAAGGAGTTGGTCGACAGTTTGCCCCCGCGATTTCGCGTAGGCGGCGACTTCGCAGAACATGATCGCGCCGCCGTTGCCGTCTTTGTCCCGGACAAAATCGGCCCCGCTGTAGCCATAACTTTCTTCGCCGCCGAACACGTAAAACGAAGAGTGGGCAAGGCGGGCCGCACGCGTTTGCTCCTCGGAAAGCTCACGGTACGTCCGGCGAATGTCGGCCGGCAGCGCGCGTTCGTATTTTTCGAGCTTCGCACCGATATATTTGAAGCCGGTCAAAGTCTCGACGCAGCGCACGCCGTAATGTTCCGCAATGGCTTTCTGGAGGTCGCTCGTCACGAGAGTCTTGATGATCACAGCGCGGTGCGCGTTGTCTTTGTTAAGAACGCCGATTTCGAAAAGCTTTTTGACCCGATAATAGGCGAGCACCGAGCCGATTTGATTGCCGCTGAGCAATTCCATATCGCCGGTTGCGCTTCGCACGGCCACGCCCAGCCGGTCGCAATCCGGATCAGTCGCGATCACCAGATCAGAACTCGTTTTTTGTGCGAGCTCGATTCCCATCCGCAGCGCCTCAGCATTTTCCGGATTGGGAGATTTTACCGTCCCGAATCGGGGATCGAATGTTTCCTGTTCTTCGACCATTTCGAACTTGAACCCGAGCCTCTTCAGCATCGGCTTAAGCGTTACGCTGCCGGTTCCGTGCAGCGGCGTGAAAACGACATGTAACGATTTCGCGGCGCGTACAACCATCGGATCGATAATCAACGTCTCGAGCCGCTTCATGTAGGCTTCATCGACATCGCGACCGAGTATGGTTACACGTCCTTGTCGATCTTTCGGCAGCGGTTCGTAGGCCTCGCTAGCGGTCGCGTTCACTTTGGCGATGATTCCGCCGGCATGCGGCTCGATCACCTGCGCACCGTCAGCGAAGTAAACTTTGTAGCCATTATCCTGCGGTGGGTTGTGACTCGCGGTGATTACGACGCCGGCGCTCGCGTTCAAATATCGAACTGTAAACGATAATTCCGGCGTTGAGCGCGGCCCGTCGAAGACACAGGCGTCGTATCCATTTTCGGAGGCCACCTTCGCCGCGAGCTCCGTAAACTCTTTCGAGAAAAATCGTGTGTCATGGGCGATGACAACCTTCGGTCTTTTCCCGGTAGAGCGAGACTCTGTCGAGCCGGCAGCTACGTTCCATTCCTTTACGTAGGAGACGAGTCCGTGCGTCGCGCGATTGACGTTGTAAAAATTCATCGCGTTCGTTCCGACACAGGGGAATTCCGGCCGCTCGTTAGGCGCAGCCTTGCCACGCTCAGCCTCGGTTACGATTTTGCCGATGGTGCGCCCGCGCAATCCGCCGGTGCCGAACTCGAGCGTCTTATAAAAGCGGTCGTTCAATTCCTGCCATTCGCCGGAGGCGACAAGTTCGTCGATGACTCGCAAATAAAGATCGGCCTGCGCTCCGGCAAGGAGCGCCCGAATATTCTTCGCTGCCGGCTCGAGTAGTTGACCGCGGCCGACCGCATTCTTGATCTTTGCCTCGGTCTCCTGGTGCGCAGTCATCCGACGCGGAATTTCGATTGCCGCACGCGCATTTCAAGGCTTTGCTCGCGGACGCTGGAATGAACATTCACGAGTATCAGGCAAAGGAGCTGTTGCAAAAGTTCGGCGTTGCGACGCCGCGTGGGAAGGTTGCATCGACGCCGGACGAAGCGGAACGGGTCGCGCATGAGATTGGAGATGTCGATCTCGTGGTGAAAGCCCAAATCCACGCCGGCGGGCGAGGGAAGGGGACATTTACGAACGGCTTCAAAGGCGGCGTGCACGTCGTAAAATCGGCGAAGGAAGCTCGAGAAGTTGCGAGCAAGATGCTCGGGCAAACGTTGGTGACGCATCAAACTGGTCCGGGCGGCCGGGTTGTGAACAAAGTTCTCATCGCGGAATCAGCTGAAATCGTGCGCGAGATTTATTTCGCGATCCTCCTCGATCGCGCGACCGCGGCACCATTGATTGTCGCGAGCACCGAAGGCGGCGTGGAAATTGAAACGGTCGCCGCGAAGTCGCCGGAGAAAATCATCCGTGAGCCCATCGATCCGCTCGCAGGACTGCAACCGTTTCAGACGCGTAAACTGGCGAAGCAGCTGGCGTTCGAACAATCGCAAACTAAAGCTGCTGCAAAATTGTTCGATGGACTCTATCGCACCTTCATAGGCCGCGATTGCTCGATGGTGGAGATCAATCCGCTCGTCGTCACGACCAACGGCGAAGTGCTTGCCCTCGACGCCAAATTCAACTTCGACGATAACGCGCTTTATCGACACCCCGAAGTCGCGGCCCTGCGCGATATCGCGGAGGAAGATCCGCGCGAAGTCGAAGCCTCCAAGCACGGACTGAATTACATCGGTCTTGACGGTAACATCGCTTGTCTCGTTAACGGCGCTGGGCTCGCAATGGCGACGATGGACATCATCAAATTTTATGGCGGCAATCCGGCGAACTTTCTCGACGTCGGCGGCGGCGCAACCGAAGAGCAGGTGACCGAGGCGTTCAAAATTTTGATCGGAGACAAAAACGTAAGGGCGATCTTGGTCAACATTTTCGGCGGCATCATGAAGGGCGACGTGATCGCACAGGGAATCATCAATGCCGCGAAAACGGTTAAGCTCTCAGTTCCGCTGGTCGTTAGGCTTGAAGGAACGAATGTCGAAAAAGGGAAACAGTTGCTCAAAGAAAGCAGCGTCTCATTGATCGCGGCGGACAATCTCGCGGATGCGGCGCAGAAAGTGGTCAAGGCCGCAAGCTCCAAATCCCAGGAAACAATTTCCAAATAACCAATTAAATTCCAAACACCGAAATGGAGCGCGAGAATTAACGTCAATGTTTTCGTCGATTATCTCAATGAGCGAATGAGTGGTTTATCTTTTTAGGGCTTGGCAGTTGAATTTCCCCTGGGATTTGGGATTTGGGAATTGGAAACTTGGACTTCTAGAACGGTGAAATGAAAATCAAAGAGATTGGATTTGTCGGCATTCCGGTTACGGACTTGAAACGCGCGCGTTCGTTTTACGAGGAAGTTCTCGGGCTAAAAGTCTCCGAGGAAATGATGGGTGGAAAGTGGATCGAATACGCAGTCGGTGATGACACACTAGCGATTGCAAATGTCGGCGATCACTGGACTCCCTCCGATCAAGGAACAGGCGCGGCGTTTGAAGTGGAAGATTTTGATGAAGCGATCGAGCGATTGAAAGATCGATCCGTAGGCTTCGTGGCCGAGCCGTTCGAAACCCCCTGCTGTCACATGGCCGTCGTGCAAGACCCAGATGGAAACAAATTGATGATTCACAAGCTAAAACCTGAGAACGAGAAAGGAACCTGTTCATGATTACTAAAGAAGTAGCATTTGTCGCTATCGCTGTTTCGGATAAGGACCGGGCGCGGAAATTCTATCAGGAAACACTCGAACTGAAACCGAGTCACACCGCGATGGAAGGAGCTTGGGTCGAGTACGATCTCGGGCCGGTCACGATTGGCGTCGGTTGTCATCCAATGTGGAAACCATCGCGCGACGGAACCTCGGTCGCGTTTGAAGTGGAAGATTTCGACGGCGTCTACGCGAAACTCAAGGAGCGTGGTGTTTCATTCGACATCGACAAAACGGAAACGCCGGTCTGCTGGATGGCGCAGTTTCGCGATCCGGATGGGAACAAACTGCTCGTGCACAAACGGAAGAAATGACGAAGCTCGAATGTCGAATGACGAAAGAGCGATCAAAGTTTTCTTCGGTCATTCGGAAATTGTCATTCCTTCGTTATTCGTCATTTATCATTCGTCATTCCCATCATGTCTGTTCTCGTCGATAAGAACACACGGCTGCTGGTGCAAGGAATCACCGGCAGCGCCGGCGCGTTTCACACCCGGCAATGCATTGAGTACGGGACGAACGTAGTCGCGGGTGTGACGCCGGGAAAAGGCGGACAGATATTCGATAACAAAATCCCGGTGTTCGACACGGTTTGGGAAGCGCGACGAAAAACAAATTGCAATGTCTCGATGATTTTCGTGCCGGCAGCCGCGGCTGCCGATTCAATTTTGGAAGCAGTCGATGCAGATGTCGATCTTGTCGTCTGCATCACTGAAGGAATTCCGGTGATGGACATGATGCGGGTAAAGGCGCAAATGAACGGGAAAAAGTCGCGACTGATCGGACCGAACTGTCCCGGCATCATCACGCCCGGCGCATGCAAGATAGGCATCATGCCCGGCTACATTCATAAACCGGGAAATGTGGGCGTGATTTCACGTTCGGGAACGTTGACTTACGAAGCGGTCTGGCAATTGACTTCGCGCGGTTACGGCCAATCGACATGCATCGGCATCGGCGGAGATCCGATCGGCGGCTTGTCGCACCTGGATGCGGTAAAACTCTTCAACCAAGATCGAGATACTGAAGCGATGATTCTGATCGGCGAAATCGGCGGCTCGGCTGAAGAGGAAGCGGCGGCGTGGATCAAAGATAATTGCAAGAAACCGGTCGCCGCGTTTATCGCAGGAATGACTGCTCCGCCTGGTCGTCGCATGGGTCATGCCGGCGCGATTGTTTCGGGCGGACAAGGCACAGCCGCTGGAAAAATCGAAGCGTTAAAAGCCGCCGGCATCGCGGTGTCCGAAACTCCTGCGACAATTGCTGACACGCTGATCGCCCGAATGAAACGCTGACGAACGCACGCCACGTGTTTTGGTCTAAGCACCAGGGCTGATCTTAGCGTTCTAGATCGACATTTGCGGCGGGCAAGTGGGCGGCTTTCCAATCCATCGCCATACGAATGCGCGCCCGGCCGCTGGGATGATCGAAAAAGATGAATTCCTCGAGCGGCCCCGGATCAAGTTTGCGATAAGTGCCAAGCTTGAGGGCCACCTTTGCCATCCCATCCGGCTCGCCCGACGCGTTGATCCCAAAGGCATCGGCTTCACGTTCCGTGATTCGGATCGCGCTGTTCAGAATAGGCGTTAGCAAGAACCCGAAGACGACGAAAATCAGGGCCAACAAAGGAAATCCTGCCGGATCCGTGACGCCGCGCACGTCCCACTTTTGGCCCCAGCGTTTGAGTGCGCGATCGAAAATCGCGCTTGCCAGCACAAAACCGACTAGCGCAAAAATTCCGAAATAAATCGTCAACTTCGCGCCGTGATTCAAAACGTAATGGCCCATCTCGTGCGCCATGACCGCGCGAATTTCCGGCAGCGTGCATTGTTTGAGAAGGTTGTCGTTCAACGCAATCCGCGTCGTCCCGAGAAATCCAGCGACATTGGCGCTAATGCGCGTCGTTTGCCGTGAGGCGTCGAATTCGAAAACTTGGCTGACGGGAATTTCGTTCGCCCGCGCCAAGGCGAGGATCGGATCGCGAATCACCGGATTTTCAATCGACCGGTAACTGTTGAACAGAGGATCGACATAAACCGGCTGAACGAGATTACCGAAAACGCTGAAGAAGACCGCGCCGATCGTTCCCCAAACCCACCAGTTGCGCGACGCCAGCCGAAAAACCCAATAGAGAACGACCAGCGCGATGACAATCGCGATGAGTTGGACAACGAGTCCGATCATTTGGTCGCCAAGCCACGGCCAAAACGCTTGCGTCGCCAAGCCGTAGGCGTGTTCGCGTAGAAAATTTTGGTAGACGTCGAGCGGAAAACTCAGAACCCACAAGATGAGGGTGAAGGCAATCGCGTATACCGCGACTTGCAGTGCTTTAGACCTCGTCAAGCGCTCAGCGAAATCGCGAACTCTCGCGGAAATCCGCGATTCCAGGAGGGAAAGCAAAATCGCGGTGGTCAGGACAAAATTCCAAAGAATCAACCAGTAACCGCCTTCGAAGTAGGCATCCGACCTTTCCCGTTTTTCCGCCGGCACGGTGGCGAGCCAGGCCTTTGTTGCTTCGGCCGGGTCGAAAGTTTTGGATGCCTCACCTGGCAGCGAAATGGCCGGTGAAGGAGAAGTTTGCTGCCCAGGAAGAGACGCCGGCAAGATCAAGCAAACAATTACTGCCGCTAAAATCGACCGATTAATCATAGAGGCATCAGTAGCCAGATCTGCGCGAAAGGAAAAGCACGCAACAATCGCTCGTTCGATGAACAATTCCGGTTAACCGCCGGACGGGTTCGCGCATCTTTGATTTCATCGGCGCAACCCGTCAGATTGATTGCGCTGGACTAACAAATTCGGCCAGCCAAGAATCGCCGTGTGAAAACGCTTGCGTTTGTGGCCGGTCTATTGTTTCTGGTCACCGGCGCGGCAGCGAGAGCACAGAGCACGCCGGCGGACGTTGCCCGCTACGGACCTTATCCCACCAATTACAAAGAGATCGTGATGAAATGGCTCAATACCCAACTCATCGATGCACCGAGTGCGCGGATCGAATGGACCGGCGATCCGAAGCCGGTCGATCTCGGTACGAAAGGCGAACATCTTTATGGCTACGTCGTATATTTCAAAGTGAATGCGCGCAATCGGTTCGGCGCTTACACCGGAATGCAGAGTCACGGCGCGCTCATTCGTGACGGGGCAGTGATCAAGGGCCTGGGATTGGCTTATTAAAATTTAGATGAAAAATTCGAAACTTGATTGTCGATCCAACGAATCGGGGCAAGGTCTCGTTGTCGTCATCATCCTTGTGGCGCTGCTTGGCGGCGGTCTGTGGTATCTCTATTCCAACAAAAACGCACTCGAAAAAGACTGCCGGGCGTTTGGCAAGGAGGCGGTCGAGCGCCTCGCTGTGAACCATGACCTGAATTTTTTCGCCGACCGGCTCGGTCCGCAAGCGCGCTACGAGTATCCGCCATCGCAGCAGCAATACATCATCTCGAAGTTAGTGGAGCTGGGCACGCCCGCGCAGCCAATCGTGATCGAAGGCACCGTTAGCTTCGAATCGCGTTTTTTTGAACCGAAAGGCTACTTTGTCGGAAAGCTGAATTATCCGTCCCGGCCGGCCACCCTGGAAATATTGACCTCGCATCCGGCCAGCAGATGGCAAATCGATGAGGTAAAACTAAATTACGGCGCTCAGTGAGCGATCGGGCCTATCGGGCGCCCGCCGATAATTGTCGACTTTACAAATCAAGGGTTGGTTCGATTTGTCAGGCTAACAAGCGCTCGAACGAATCAAGGCAAATCTGGGACCAGGTCTCGAGCGATTTCCGGCGCGCTACTAATTCGTCTTTGCCGAGAAACGCCAGGCTCGTGATCATCGCTTCGCGCTTCTCCACTTTCGGCTCGACCAGTTTGAAGATGTGAACGATGCCAAGGTGAACGCGGCCGACTTCAGTCGTGTCATCGTTTAAAAGCGCGACGATCCGATCCTCAAATCTTGTACTGATTTTGACTTCCTCGTTTACCTCGCGTTCGACTCCGGCGCGGTATGCCGCTTCATCCAGGGCGAAGAGCGATTCGTCGCCTTCATTCATGTGTCCACCGATGCCGATCGATCCTTTCGCGACCAGACGCTGCTCTCCTGCCTTTTTGCCGCGCACGTAATACAAGACCTTGTCTTCAAACGCGAGGAGTGCGTAAGGAATGATTTGTTTGTGCGTTGGATCTTTTTCCGCTTGCGGGCGCGGGAGGAAGAAATTGTTTCCGCGCGACAGAATAGCATCGAGGTATTTGCGCGGCTCGAAGTTTATTCCGTCAAAACTTCCCAGCTGGTCAAACAAGCTTCGCTTAACAACCAAGACATTTTCCGATTGCGGATTCATCTTGTGGCGCAAGCGTTCCGGCTTGCGAAATTGATTAAGCGCGACTTGAAAACTTGCGCCACCTAAAAAGAGTAATTGAGCCCAATTTGCGGGCCGAGAAGGTTTAAGCTCGGATTCGGATCGGTTTGGCCGCCGTTGGAAAGATGTTGATAAAGCGCGCCCGCGTCTAATTTCCAATGATCGCTCAGCTTATACGAAACGCCGACGGCGGTTAAAATATTGAAAGTGAAATCCTGACCTTGCGAGCCGCGCATGTCGGGGTGGCTGTCGATCCAACCCAAACCGAGGCCGCCAGAAAAGTATGGGATGAACCGGCTCCCTGGCCGGACGAAATTATAACGCCACCCGAAATTTATCCCAAAATAGTGATTTTCGACGCCGCGAAAGATCGGTTCCGCCATGGCGGTAAAGCAAAATTGATTGTAACCGCGCAACCAACTATCGCTTTCCACAATGCCCCAGCGCACTCTCGCGGTCAGGAACTCCGCGCCGATCTCGTAGCTGTCCGGGTTCCCGAAAACGCCTAACAAATAGGCCGATTCGGCCGCGACTTCGAATCGCGGCGCATCCAACGGTTCGCTGGCTGCGCCTCCGGCGCCTGCGAAGACCGTGGGCGCGGCAAAAAGAACGGCCAACAGGATTGCGGCACGAAAATATCTCATCGCGCGCGCAACCATAGAAGGAGTTGATTGAATTGCAATCGGCCCAAAAACTAGCCAGCATATCCATATGAAGAAAGTATCGCCGAACCCGGCGGAGCCGGGCAGCTCCTTGAACGCCAAGCGAGTCAACGCGGGAAAAAGTACGAATGCAAGGAGCTGGGCGACCCAGCCGATTGATTCAATCGGCTGCCTCTTGGCGCGAAGCGGGTCGATCTTAGCTTTGGTTGTTCTGAGCGGAATTCCTTGCGGCCGCGCCGGTGAGGACCAGGAAAAAAAGGCCGAGCAGCTCGCGACCGATGTTTGGAAAGCCAGCGGTGGCGACCAATGGGAAAATGTCAAAGATGTCCGGTTCAGTTTTGTCGTGGAGCAAGATGGCAAGGAGCTTTTCAAGGCCGAACATCTCTGGGACGTTCCTGCCAATACCGATGAAGTGAAATGGAAGGACAAGAACGGCAACGAGAAACATGTAAAAGTAAATCTGGCCGCGCCCGGCGCCGATGAAGATTCGAAGGCCGCCTACGGGCGCTGGGTCAACGATTCCTACTGGCTGCTCGCGCCACTTAAAATCCGCGACCACGGTGTCCACGTGAAGGCGGAAGGGATGAAAGAAGTTGAGGGCGCCAACTGCGAGACGCTACGCCTGAGTTTTGACAGGATCGGCCTCACGCCGGACGACCAATACGTCCTTTATATCGACCCGCGGACCAAACTCGTGCGGGCGTGGGATTACATTCCAAAGCCCGACATGACCATCCACGGCACGTGGGAAAAATATCGTCCGTTCAGCGGGCTCCTTCTGTCCACCCAACATCATTTCAAAGACAAAGTCATCCAGCTTGCTGACATCGAGGTGACGATGGCAAAATGAATTTTAATCACGGATAAATTTCGCAAGATCGACAGGGAGCTGGCTCGCCCATTCGCGCTCGCCGTCGATTGCCAGCTTCGCCGAATGGAGCGCGTGTCGTGGCAGAAGTAATTGCCTCTCCAGCCCGGCGCTCCAGCCAGTCTCAATAAACTGGAGATAAAGCCGCTCGTTCGGGCCGTAGATCTTGTCGGCGACAATTGGATGCCCTAGCGAACTAAGATGAACTCGAATTTGATGCGTGCGCCCCGTTCGCGGAATCGCCCGAATCAAACTGAATTCGTTGCCGAAGGATGTCGATCTAGAGAAACGCCGCTCGACGTGAAACTCGGTCTGGGCCGGCGCGCCGGCGGGATGAATCATCTGCTTGAGCCAGATCGCCGATTTTTGATGTTTACCTTGTCGATCCAGCGCTGCATCGACCAATTTGGTTTCCCATTCTGGCCAACCGCAGGTGATCGCCAAATATTCTTTTTCCAATCGTTGCTCCTGCATCAGAAGACCAAAACGCCGCGCAGCTGTGGAAGTCTTCGCGACCAGTACAAGCCCGCTGGTTTCGCGATTGAGGCGGTTTACGATTGAAACCTGGCCGCCATTGGCAATTTCAAATGCGAGCAGCTCGCGCAATTCTTTCCAGAGCGTCAGTTGTTGGTCCGGCTTGGTCGGGTGGGCGAGCAAAAACGGTGGCTTATCCACGACAATGTAATCGTCCGTTTCATCAACGATTTTAAAGTCGCGCCGCGTATATCTTGTTTGTTGGCGCTCGGCCATTGCTGTTTCGATCACCAATAACACTCTCCCAACGGCGACTGGAAACCGCAACTTGCCGATCCTTGAGCAGATCGCTGACTTGACCTCGCTTGCAAAAGCGCTTTACCTAACGCTCTCACCCGGGAGGAGAGCTACGCCGTGGAACTCAAAGACATCAAAGCCATCATTGATTTGATGAAGAAAAACGATCTCTCGGTCTTCGAGATGGAGAAGGACGGTTTTCGTCTCAAGCTGCAAAAAGGGGTCGGCGATCAACCCATTGTCCCCGCGTCGTCGGTCCGGCGCGCCGGCCGTGGCAAACGGCCCGGCGGCTTTGCCGGCTGAGACAGAGGCACTCACAGATATCGTTTCGCCAATGGTCGGGACGTTCTATCGCGGCGCTTCGCCCGACGCGCAGCCGTTCGTCGATGTCGGAACGAAAGTGACCGAGGACACAGTTGTTTGCATTATCGAGGCAATGAAGGTGATGAACGAAATTAAAGCGGAAACCAGCGGGGTAATTGCCGAGGCGATGGCGGAAAACGGCAAGCCGGTGCAGTTCGGCCAGGTGCTTTTCCGTGTCAGGTAAAATGTGGCGCAAGCTTCCAGCTTGCGTTTCTCCTGGGCGGCAAGCTAGGAAGCTTGCCCCACTTTCATGTTCGAAAAAGTCCTGATCGCTAATCGTGGTGAGATCGCGTTGCGCGTTATTCGCGCGTGCAAGGAACTTGGCATTCGAACGCTCGCGGTTTACTCGGAGGCGGACGTCGATTCGCTTCATGTCCAACTCGCTGATGAAGCAATCTGCATCGGGGCCGCACCCAGCTCGGAGAGCTACCTGAAAATTGACCGGATTATGAGCGCGGCCGAGGTCGGGGACGTTGATGCCATTCATCCCGGCTACGGTTTTCTGGCCGAGAACGCGCACTTTGTCGAAGTCTGCGAGAGCTGCAAGATCAAGTTCATTGGGCCACCTGCGCACGCGATGCATTTGATGGGTGACAAAAACACCGCGAGAGCGTGCGCGCGCAAGGCAGGCGTGCCGATCACGCCAGGCAGCGATGGCGTGGTGGAAGACGAAAAGGATGCGGTCAAGATCGCGAAGAAGATCGGTTATCCGGTGATGATCAAAGCGGTGGCCGGCGGTGGCGGTCGCGGTATGCGAGTCGCCCACAATGAGCCGAGTCTTCTCGCCGGCTTTCACAACGCGCGCCTCGAGGCGGAGAAATCTTTTGGTCAGGCGGACGTTTACATCGAGAAACTGATCATCAATCCGCATCACATCGAATTCCAAATCATAGCGGACAGGCATGGTCGTATCGTTCATTTGGGCGAACGCGATTGTTCCATTCAACGGCGCAATCAAAAGGTCATCGAAGAATGTCCGTCGCCGCTGATGACTTCAGCGTTGCGCAAGAAAATGGGAAATGCCGCGGTTAAGCTCGCGAAGTCTGTCGGCTACGAAAACGCCGGCACAATTGAGTTCCTTGTCGGCGCGGATCGGCGTTTTTATTTCATGGAGATGAACACCCGGATTCAGGTAGAGCACACCATCACCGAGGAGGTTTACGGTTGCGATCTGGTGAAAGAACAAATCCGGATCGCGGCCGGGCAGCCCCTCTCACCCCATATCGCCCACGCCGTGCCGCGTTCACACGCCATTCAGTGCCGGATCAATGCGGAGGATCCGGCCAACAATTTTCAAGCGTCACCGGGCCGGATTGTGTTTTATTATGCGCCCGGCGGCCGTGGGGTCCGCGTCGATTCCCACGCCTATACCGGATACACCGTGCCGCCGTATTACGATTCGCTGATAGCGAAAATAATCACCGTTGGCGCGACTCGCTCCTCGACCATCGATCGCATGCGCCGGGCCCTGGACGAATATTACATCACCGGAATCAAGACGACGGTGCCATTTCACGCCGCCATCATGCGGAATGGCGACTTTCGCGATGGCAATTACGATACCGGTTTCGTCGAGCGAGTAATGAAGTCGGACAATTTCGAGCTGGCGCATGCACCCGGCCGCCGGCTGCACGAGTAACGAAATTGCTTCCCCGTGAAAGCTCTGGCTGATTGCCGGCTCTACGGCATCATAGATTTAAGTTACGTCGATTCCTTAGATGTCTTTCGCGTGGCTGAAGCGATGATTGAAGCGGATGTCGATCTTATCCAACTGCGCGGAAAACAGAAGTCGTTAGAAGAACTTGTCGATCTTGCCGGGGAAGTTCACAAAGCTACTTCTCGATCTTCGATTCCGTTCATCGTAAACGATCACGCCGAGATTGTGAGAAAAGTTCCAGCGGAAGGGGTGCACGTTGGACAAGACGATGACCCGGTGGCCATCGCCCGGGAAAAAGCCGGTCGTAAGGTCCTGGTCGGGAAATCAACCCACAGTCTCCCTCAAGCGCGCGCCGCCCAGCGCGAAGGCGCGGACTACATTGGTTTCGGTCCGATTTTTGCCACGCCCACCAAACCAGACTACAAACCAATCGGCTTAAGCAACATCAAACAAGTGCATGCCGATGTGGCGATACCAATTTTTTGCATTGGTGGAATCAAGATCGACAATCTTGAACAAGTCATCGCCGCCGGCGCCCGCCGCGTCGTCATCGTTTCCGGCTTGCTCAAAGCTCCCGACGTTGCCGAATATGCTCGCGTGGCCAAGCGACTGCTTGCTTCGACATTCGACATTCGACATTCGACATTCTAATTATGTCTGTCTTAGTTGTCGGTTCCATCGCGCTCGACACGGTCAAAACTCCGGTTGAAGAACATTCCGATTTGTTAGGCGGTTCGGCCTCTTACGCGGCGGTGGCGGCGAGCTTTTTTTCCCCGGTAAGGCTGGTCGGAATTGTCGGCGGCGATTTTCCGCAGTCGGAGTTCGATTTTTGGAGGGCGCGGAAGATCGACACTGAAGGGGTGCAGCGCGTTGATGGTAAAACATTTCGCTGGTCGGGAGAATATTCGTGGGACATGAACACGCGCGAGACGCATTCGACGGCGTTGAACGTGTTCGAAAATTTCAAGCCGGCGTTGCCGGAATCTTATCGCAAGACCGATTTTGTTTTGTTGGCCAATATCGCGCCGTCGCTGCAGGCGCATGTGCTCAATCAGATGGAAAAGCCGCGCTTTGTCATTGCCGACACGATGGATCTTTGGATTGAGACAACCCGCGCCGATTTGGACGCGTTGCTCCCGCACGTCGATCTTCTCATTTTGAATGATAGCGAGGCGCGCGAGATGACTAAGGAGACGAGTCTCATCAAAGCGGGCCGGCGCATCTGCAAATTTGGCCCGCGCTATGTTGCGATCAAGAAAGGAGAGCACGGCGCGCTGCTCTTCGGCGAAGATGAATTCTTCAGCTGCGGCGCGTATCCGCTTGAAGACATTCACGACCCGACCGGGGCAGGGGACACTTTCGCTGGCGGTATCGCTGGATACTTGGCCGGCAGGGTCGGAGGAAAAGTGCACTTCACCGATCTTCGCAAAGCGATGATCTATGGCAGCGTCCTGGCAAGCTTTGCCGTGGAAGCGTTCAGTTTGAAACGACTGCGCAAGTTGTCGATGGACGAAATCAACGAGCGCTATGAAACATTCAAACTAATGAGTCAGTTCGAAGTGTCGGCGTGACGAACCGATTCGTTAGGCCGATCGCGCTCGTCTTCGCTACGATGCAACTGACAACTCCGAAAGGGTTCGTGAGCCGGCCGCTTCTGTCTTGCCTCGGCAACGAAGTTTCTTTTACCATTATCTAATGGTTCGCGTTCTGGTTCCGTTCTTTGCACTCCTGGTTTCCGTCGCTCACGGTTCAACCGAATCAAATCCGCTCATCGCTTTCGAACGCGGCGATTCCATTTGGGTAGCGAATGCTGATGGCAGCGGTGCGAAAAGAATTGCGAAAGGCTCAGCGCCGAGCATGTCGACAGACGGCACTCGGGTCGCTTTTCACGCCGATACCTCCACCGCCAAAGAAGTAATCCGCCAAATCGCAGTAGCCGAGATCGCCACCAGGCGAGTGGTCGTGTTCAAGGGTGGAATTCCGAGCCGGAATTGTATACGTGCGGTATGGTCACCAGACGGCACACTAATCCTGTTTAATATTTTCAGCGGAAGCAGCTGGGACCTTGGTATGATCAATTCCGACGGCTCTGGCTTTCGCTACATCAGGAAAGCGTCGCCGAACCACTCTTCCATCGAGTCAAATTGCTGGGCGCCAGATGGTCGATCAATCTATGGTCAGGATCTTGACAACCTCTACCAACTCGCCCTTGACGGCAGCGAGTTGAAGCAGTGGAGCTTGCACACTCTATTCCCAGAGGGATCGTTAAGCAGCGAATCGATAATTGCAGTCTCTCCGGATGGAAACCGCTTACTGGTCGGCGGTGTCGAAATGGAAGACAAAAGCGTGAAAGTGACCGACGAGGATGGTTACACGCCGACATCAATGTGGATCCTCGATCTTGCTTCGGGTGAAACCAGTCGTTTGACGCCCAAAGGTATTTCGGCCTGGCACGGTTGCTGGATTAATGATCAGCAAGTGCTTTTCACCAGCCAGGCAGCGGGCGAAAAGCAACCGTCAGTCTATCAGATGAGCGTTTCGCAAAAGGACAGGAAACCCTTAACCTTAATTAAGAACGCGAATAATCCTACCGTCTCACGTTGACCTAGGAGGTAGTGCCGCCGGCGGGCTCAGCGATGGCGGCTGAGTAACGGTTCCGTTCGCGCGGGTTGCCATCACTGCCATGACCAGCGCTGCGACAATTAGAACGACGCCACTGTAGAGAAGAGTCTTTGGCTTTGACTGCGATACTTCCAGTGAATAGACCAGTCGATCGAAATCATTCCCATTGACCATATGAGCGTCGTGCGCCTTCGCGGGTAGCTTGGCGCGGAGAGTAACATTCACGACGCTCTGTCCTTCAGAAAAAATGCCAGGATTGCTATCAGGCATGCTGCTGGTGAAGACCCACTCGAGGCCGGAACCGGTCACGGGTTTAATATTCCTGGGCATCTGAATCTCGAATTGACCATTCCCGCGATACTGCGCCAGCGCACGTGCCGTGAATCGGGTCACCGCGCGCCGCTGGGTGTCGTCCTTCGTAAGCGAGAAGTTATCGATCGCGGCTGCGGCCATATTATACTTTGTCAGGCGGAGTAAAACATCAGGATGATCCCCATACTGCGCCTTCCACCGATTCCATTGCAACCGGCCTAGCTGAAAATTGAATTCGATTTTCGCGTCTCCACGTTCATCGAACTGGAACGTTTCGTCGACAGTACGGCTCGCTTCCTGAGCCCGCAGCGTCACGGCGCCTCCGCCGAGAAGAATGGCCATGGCCAGCAGCCCGTTGCACAAGCTCGCGCCTGAAATGATTGAAGCCGATCTCATGATGCTATTGATTCTGTCCGTTGTTATTGCTTTCACCGGTGCCGATTCTCGCGGAACGAATGATGTCCAGCATAATCGGCTGGTTGCGGTCGAAGTATTTTTTCGTCGAGCCGAAAAACATGCCGACCACGCCGCTTTGCGCCGGGGTGAAAATTCCCACCCATTGAAAGGTTCCATTCCGGGATGAAGTCGTTCCGGTGTAAACGATCGAGTTTCCCTTTTGTTGCTGCGTTTCGATTTTGACCCTGCCTCCATTTCGGGCGATGCCTCTTCTCGCTTCCTCCATCGCGTCGATGGGTGCCGCCAGGTTCGGGTAGTGAAACACGTTCACCGCGAGGGATGTTTGCATATCCTGCGCGATGAAAACCATGCCGGGAATCGGTCCGTTCTCCATCCGCGTCCATCCTTCCGGCACATCCACCGACGCCATGTTATTCGCGCCCACCCAACGATAATAACTTTGGCGCACCGGCGCGTTCGCAGCCGCCGTGCCGCTGCCGCCGGTCCCGACATTTTGCGCGTAAGCGGTCGCGGTGTGATCGGAGCGTTGCGCGAGGATGTTTTTGATCTTATCAATTTCGATACTCGGCAACTCCGGGGCGTGCATTCCCTGCTGTTGATAATTCTGGACGTTGTAAAGCGTGTACGGTCCGTTGCTTTCTTGCAGATTGTTTAGCTCCATGTTTGCCATCTCCACCGCCTTTTCAAAAGAGACCGGCTGTTTCGCGCCGACCGCCATCGGTGTAATCGCCGTACACTCGATCGGGATACTTCGCTGGGCGGTATGTACGATGGTGAACGCATGGCCTTGCAAAAAAATGAGCGAAGTGTTGCAGCCAAGGTACTCCATGACCGATGCCCAGAGAATAGCCAGTTCGACGCATAATCCCTGATTCGTAATAATCACGTCGCGAGGCATTCGCACCGTTTGCAGTGTGGTAGTAATATCTCCAATCTTTGTGGGCACTCCTTCGTCGCTGGTGTAGCGCATTCCCGTTTCGCACATGTAGTCATATATCGCTTTCATTATCTGTTCGATCTTCTGCGGATCTCCATGACTTGCTCCCGCCACTGTTCCGCCAGTGCGTTTGGTGATTTCGGCGACAAACTCTTTAACTACCGGATCATTCGGAGTAACCATCGCGACAGCAAATTCCGCGGTCGAGAACATGTCGTAAAAGTTCGCCACTTCATTCTCCGGAAGATCGCAGTATTCAATCTCGTTGACTCCTCGAAGAATGACATTGGAGCGGAGGATTTCCTCCCTCATCTCGCCGGCTTTGTCGGCCCACCGAATCTTTGTCTCCAGCGTCGCGTTAGTTTGGTTGGTCAGCTCTGTGACCTTCGACGGCAACTGCGGATAATATAATGACACGAGCGTCTGCCCGGCAGGAAGTTCCGACTGCGTCGCCGGTGTGGTCCATGAGACGTAATCGGGAATCTGGTAGCTGATGGAAAGATCGTGCACCGGCCCGGCGCCGTCGTTATGAAAGACAATCTTACTTAGGAAAAAACGCCCGTTTTCCACCGAAGGGTCGCCGTAAATTTTGTAGGCGAACGTCATCAGCGATTTTCGCACAGTGGGATCATCCCACGCCAACTTGCCTCCGCCGCCGCCTCTGAAGAAATAAAGCGCGCAACACAACAAACCCACCGCTGCGAGTATCGCCGCACCAATGTGCAGTAGTCTTTTCATAAATGACGCTCGATGTTCATTACCGAGCCCATTTTTCAATCAAGATTCATCAAGGCTGTCAATTCTTTTGCGTTTTTAGGTTAGCGATGCCGGCTACAGAAGCGGTGTTTAACTGCAGCGAGTGACAAAATGGGTCCGGAGCGGATCCGTCCTTCTAGAACTCAGCTCTTCGATAGGCGGTTTCTCTTCAAATTAAAGCGCAAGTGACAAAAAGAGAACGAAGCCCGTTGGCTCCGAGGTGGCGAACTGGTCCTGAGTCGGCGTCGATAGTGAAGGTTCGAAATTAACGTTGGCAAGAATTTTGCGAACCTTTTTTTGAAACTAGGAATTAGCGCGATAATCGTGTCGTTTGCAAGACTGTCCTGTTACTTAGACGCGGCCGTTCGGTTTTCATTTGGCTCGGTCGAACTCTGCCTTGAGAAAGGGAACAAAACTCTTTTCGATTCGCTCGACCCACGGATTGTATTGCTTGTTCTTGGCGTGGGGGTAAGTGATACTAAACGCAGCCCAGTTGCCTCCTTTGGTGTAGAGCTTGTGATAATACTCGGTTCCGTCTTTCGTGACGCCCGAGATGACATACCATGTATCTGTCTTTTTCTTGTAGGTAATTGTGTCTCCGAGTGAGTCCAACTCGTCTTGCCAGCGCTTGTCAAGGGAGTCGCCTTCGTCAACCGTGCGCAGAAAATGGCCTTGGGCGACGACGCTGAATTCCTTGTCTGCCGTGTGAAACTCGCGTCCGGCTCCGTCTTCGGGCGCGCGGCTCGCGATAAGAGTAGCTGGATAACGTAAAGAGAACCCGAAACGTTCATTCACGTATTTCTTCCACGGCGCGTCTTCGCCGTGTACTCGAACAGCAACGAGAATGAGGGCTAGCAAGGTAACGATGGTTTTGTGCATAAGCGTAGAGCGACCTAACGAGAAGGACACGCCATTCTGCAGTCTATTTCTGGGGCTTACGAGTGGAATCGATTCAAAAGGTATCCGAATAATTTCCTGGTGGCCACCGGAATCACAAAATGAAGCAGTTTGCCGGCACTGGAGAGAGGCTGTTCATGGTCTTCACCAATTCGACTTTCGGCGTCTGCAAACGGAATTATCGCTTCAATGTTTTCTGCGAAATCAAAAACGATGATCTCTCTTGACCAACTAAAAAGCGAACCTATTTGCCAACTATTCGTCAACAGAGGGGAACTGCTCTCGCGGCCCGACTGGCACTTTAGCGTTGCTTCACAATCCCGGTTTTGGATACAACGCCCCTCATGCGCGCCCTCTTGACTGGCAGACTTTGCTCCCTCGTCATCGTCGTGGCAGCGGCCGTCGAAAGCATCGGTGCACCTGCTGAAGACGAAGGGGCGGAAAAAATCAAGCGTCCCCTGTCCGCCCGCATCGATGTCATCCATAAAATCGAGACGGCGGATCCGATCGGCAATGTAATTGTGAAATACGCCGACGGCACCGAGGACAAATGGACGGATAAAGGGAATTGCTCGACTCCGAAAGTGTCGTCTTCCGGAATGGTCGGCTGGATCGTCTATTCCCTAAAGAACGATGGAAAATCAATCGAAATGTATGGAGAGCTGCCGATAAACGGAAAGGTTTCCCTCTGCGAAAAGGGGAAAGTGCTGGCCACGGTATCGACCACGAAGCCATTTATTGAGCAATGGGGATTTTCCCAGGATGGCCGCCATATTGTGGTCAAGTCCCGTGGGGCGCACGGCCCTGCCACCATCCAACTCTTTGCTATCAAGGGCGGCCCCACCGAGGCCGCTGTGGATGCGTATTCCGAGAACCTTCCCGAATGGGCGCGCCCGTATAAGGACGACTGAGTTAATTTCGCGGGTGCCGGGCTTCCTTGATCAAGGGCCCTTCTTTTGGGGCCAACTCTGCGACGCTTCGTTCGAGTGCATGCGTGACCTCTTTACATTTGGCGCTTCGGCTCTTTAAGATCGTTCGGTTAAGACAATCTGATGATCGCAATCTCGGACCAACTCATCGCGAAATCGCGCCGCCGCCAGCTCAGCGCGGAAAATGCCCTTCGCGGGTGAGTGCTTTTATCGTATCGTTTGTTCCTTCGAGAAGACTTGAATCATATGATCTAAATCATTCCCGCTTTGCTCTCGACTATCGGCAGTCAAATCCTGTATCCCTTCGTTGCGAGCAAAACGCTTGGGGAGTTTGCGCCTTCACATGCTTGCCTTCGAGGCGGTTTCGCTCGGCGCGGAGTTTTGACAGACACAGTTCTCCGGGAGTGTACGCTTAATCGAAAAATGAGAACCCTACGCCGACACGTAACATTGCTTGCCGCTCTGGCTCTGCTAAGATTGACCATCCCTGCCGTGGCTGCGGACTTTGGCGACCCCAAGGATGTCAAGCGGGTGCGAAGCATGGTGGCGGCGAAGTTCGGGCACGCCCTGAACGCGTCCGTCTCTCACGATTGGGCGCTCTGCACTGGATACAACAACGACTTCGCTGTTTCCGTGGTTCTGCATCGGACCGCCTCGGTCTGGAAGATCGTTGAGTCCGACGGCGGTGCCTACGTGGAAGAGACTCTCAAGGCCTTGGGTATTCCGCAGGCCGATATCCCGCCGCTGCTCAAGGCGTATCAGTAACATTCGTCTCGAAAGGCGTTGCGATCAAGAATGTGGCGCTCGCCGTCGGTCAAACTGCCGGTTCCACATGGGATTAAGTCTAACGAGAGGAAGCTGAGCGACCGCCGCTGAGAGCGAGCACGGCTTCGATCGAAACGGCTTTAATCATCTGAAATGTAAACGCACGCCGAGTGGCGGTTCGCTCCAGCGTTTGGTTAGGTCTCATTTGTGCGGTGATAAGAAGTCAGCGATATCTCCCATCGTGCAACCGATGCCTCGCTCTAGCAATGCACGTGCGACAGCATCCCGATAAGCCTGATGACGTGCGAGTGCTTCCTTGCGTGGCATGCCGTCGGGTGTGTCTGTAAGCGACTGAATGAACTTCTCGTCCAAGAGCTGCGAATCCGTCTTGGTCGCGAATACCTTGTGTACCTCCGCTAGGGCTTCTGGCGTCGCGTAGTTCGCGAGATTGTCGAGGGCAGCCTTGTGCGTGAATACGAATCGGCGATCGCGCTGTTTCAGCGCGACCGCCTTTGCGCGCTTGATGTCGGCCTCGGTATAGCCGAGGCCGTACTCGCGATGAATCGCGCCGAGAAATAGATTCGCTGTCGTGCACACGGTGCGCTCCGCATGTGTCTTAGGATCGACGACTGTGATCAACACATAATCTGGCGCAGTGCTGTCGTTTGCCAGCGCACGAGCGAAGAGATCATGTGTGTAGGTCCCAGCGCGCAGGCTCGCTGCGAAAAGACAAAGCGTGATGAACACCGCGCGACGCATGAGACCTAACGGATAGAAGTGAGCCACAGCCGGGAAGCCGGACTATGGTATAACATCAGCGTGAACAAAGAATCCATCACGATCCGAATCGAAACGGCGTAGGCTGTTGGCTCGACTGAAGTGTTAGGCGTCTGCGCGCCCACCGTGGTGCCACCTCGCGTAGACGATGCGCAGCGCAACCAGTCCTGTTAGCGTGAAAATAATTGCGCGTACCCCGTTTGACCACAAGAGTCTGAAATACATCTCTTGCGAAAAGCCACCACTATACATCTGATCCTGGGCCCCGGCGGCTAGCGGCGTGCTGGCCACAAACGCAGTGCACAGGGCGATGACCAACCAGATGTGGCGCGACGGTACGCCGCGACAAGGGATCCAAAGCAGAAGCGACCAGGACAGAAACATAACGCCAGCGGGAAGGATGATGATTGGAAGCCGGGACAGGTACGCTCTGCTGAAGCCGTGAAAGGCCTGGGGACCGAATTGGCTCATGTCGGCGTAGATCGGATAGATGGTCAACTCGGCGATCCAGCCCGACGAAACGTTGTACCAAGTCGCTGCGACTGCGATAAGGAGCAGCACATCCGCCAAGCGGCCTCCGACTGGCGACGCTGAAGCCGAAGTCAGCTCTGTGCCGCCGGCCTTGGCGCGCCGCCGGAGGCTGCGTGCCGCCGCGACGATAGAGATGAGAAGCGATGAAAGAAGCATCGCGGCAAACAGCAGGAAGCACAGGTTGGAGAAGGAGCGGTAACTCATGGAGCGTGATCAGGGACGCCTAACGACAAAGAGATTAGCCATGGGCGGGGCCGATGGCAAACACGTTGGCGGTCATTTGTTCAGGGGCCGGTGGCTTCATCGGTTGGTTAGATGGTTTGCTTAAATCTCCTTCGAGTAAGCGCGCCTACCAAGCACGTAATACCACCTATAATCGCCGCGAGTGCATACAGACTCCACGGGCCTGTCAAAAGCGAATACATGCTTGGGCGCACCAAGATAACAAAAATAAGGTTGAGGATGAGATAGCCTGCAACTGCACCACAAAGAGTGCAGACTGGCCAGCGCCATAACACAGAGGACGTCGGAATGAAAAGATAGAGCGGCACAAGCACGAGCAACCAGACCGGAAGCGTGAAATAAATGAAGATCCAGGCCATCGTGATTGGCGTCTCAATGAGTGCTGATGGGACGATGTAATGCGGCTGCCGAAGCAGTTCGAGCGCGGTGCTCGCCTCCACGACTATTAGGCCAGCACACCAACCTGCAAGGAGCGCGATCAATGTTCCGAGAATCTGCCGAAAGATTGCGCGTGCGCTTACCATCTAACATGTGATTATGCCGTTTTTTTTTCCGGCTTATCCAGCGTATTAGCCGACAAAAGCCGCAACTGTTCAATAAAATTACACACGGCGGCTGGTTGAAAATGTGGCAGCAACAGACATTGAAGAAGACGAGTGCTGCCACGTGATATGATTCAGGCTTGCCCCAAAAGTGCAGCCAAAACTCTAGGAGGGAACAGTTGCTTTTACGTCGCCGCTTTGGCTGCCACGATCGCTACCTTCCATAGGCTGCGTGCTCCGCTGCACCTCGACCTTCAATTCATTCTCCGTCTTATCCAACGTCTGTTGAACTTGCTCTGAGAACGGACGCCCGAAAACCTTTTCGTATGTCTCCAGAAAACATTCTTGAAGGCGAAACACACGAAAAACCGGAAACACGTGATACGAGTGCTCCTTGACGAGTTCCCCATCTTTGCCAATCCGTAACATAATTGCGCAAGCATCTTCAAACCGGTCTTCAAGCACAGCCTTCGCCAACTGAAAATCCGCCGTTGCGCCACTCCAATCCAACGAAGCTAACATTTTGCTCGCTTTCTCGGGCTGCCCGCCAAATTTCTCAGCAATGATATAGTTTACTGTAAAGATCTTGCGCACAGCATCACTAGCGAATCTAGGCTGCTCAATAGCGAACTCCGCCAAGACCATCGCCCTGTCCCAATTTTCGTCGCGCAGCCTATCGTAAATCTCACTGTTCAAACTGCTATCAGCCGCTTCCAACTCGTCTGGAAGAACTCTTCGCCAGAGCGTGTGACCCAATTTAATTCCGATCTGCATTAGCAAGGCCACGGTTACCTTCAGGTATTGCAAAGAAACATCGAGCCGCGCGCCGATGGTTTCGGGAGAGGGCACACCGGCGCTTCTGCACGCCGTCAGATATTGGTCGGTGACCCTTCCGTCGCAATGGGTCAGCAGGTTCCTCCTCTGCGAACATTCGATAAATTCGCCCCACCCAGAGAAACTTCGCAGCTTCAGATTAAATAATGTTTCCAGTTTCGCAAACTGACCATCATAACTCTCCCGGCGGAAAGCCTCGATCTCATCTTCAATCAGACTCCGCTTCAAATCTTCCAGCGTCTTGCTCTCCATTATCGCCGCCACGTCCACTTGCCGATGTAACGCACCAAACAGGGCAGGTTTTCGTTCAAACAGCGCCCTTAACAAGTCCCCAGTGAATGCGTCCAAGGCACCAAACATCCCGATGAACAAACTTTCCCCCAAGATTCTGCTAGGGTTCGCATTTTCGACTCGTTTCGCTGTTGGCATCCATTCCAGTGCCCGTTTAATCAATCGCACCCTTGACCCCGCATCCAGTTCTTCCGTCCGAAAGCCCTTCACGAGGTCAAGCCCTTCGTCTCTGACCCTCGTAAGGGAAGAGAGGCGCATCTTCAGAGTGGCGGGCACGAATTGTACGGCGCAGTCTTCAAAATCCCGCAGCTTATAAGCGAAACTCGACACTGCCTTCGCGATAGGATGACCCGTCGCAGCGCTCTCTTGCGAACTTCCCACGGTCGGCGGCGTTTCTTCAATAGGAGCCTCTGACTTAATAGGCACAGAAGGCACCGCTGTAAGATCGACCGCCGACGGACTCGCTCTAGCCTTACCGTCCAATTCGTTCATCGCTGTAACCGCTCAGGATCTACACCAGACTGATTCCCATTGCATCCGAAACCATTAAACGCCAACTGCCTGCCCATGCCTTCATCGCTCAAGCCGCCTCATCCGGCGGTTATGATGTGGGTTGCGTCACAAAACTGTCTAAGAAGTGTCTAAGCACAATGCGTCGGTGGCGGGCGATCACGCCTCTGTTAGAGGGAGCCGGCAGTCGGATTCGAAGCGACGACCTGCTGATTACAACCGGCGGACGCACCCAAACGCCCGGGAGATGCTTTAAATAAATGGCCAAGAAGTGGCCAAGTGAAAAACTTTGCGTCTACTGCCGACTAGGATTTATGCAACGCAAGTTGCTTGAATACAAGTTATTAAGTAAATCGCGCCCGGGAGGATTCGAACCACCAACCTTCTGATCCGTAGTCAGATGCTCTATCCAGTTGAGCTACGGGCGCCGAAGAGCCAGCTAATTTGCGGAGGAAGCGGTGTGCGTCAACCGGTCCGAGCTCGCCACGGGACGAGCTCGTCGGATTGGCGGACCGGACTGGCATTTAAAAACGAACGCCGAATTGTGTTCATTCTGCATCACGACTCGCAGCGCAAGGTGATGTGAATGAGTTCGGCCGGCGCGTTCGCGCGCACGGGAAACCAGTTGCCGACTCCGTTCGAGACGATGAGTTTACTTTGGCCGCGAGTATAAAGCCCGGACCAGTAACGAAACAACGCCGGGCCGAATCCAAGTTGTTCGTTCAACATCAACTGACCTCCGTGGGTGTGTCCGGATAGAGTGAGAGGCATTTGCGCTTCGGCCGCTGCGTCGAAGGCGTGCGGGTGATGCGCCAGCAGAATGGGGAAAACGTCCGGCTGGCGTTGCTGCAAAAGCGCGTGTACAGATCGCGAAATTGCTGCGTCGTGATTCGCGCCACGGCGGCGCGTCCAGCTTAGGCCCAGTAACTGAACCGGCATACCGTGAACGGACGCGATAGCGGATTCGTCCAGAAGAAAGGGAATACCGGACGCCTTTACCCGTCGCTCGAATTCGGGGCCGTTTTCAATCAGATCGTGATTTCCCTCGATCAAATACAACCCAAGACGCGGGTCGATCGCTCGAACCAGATCTATTCCTTCGTCGAGGGTTGCGAGCGCATCGTTAATCAGATCGCCGGTCAAGAGAACCAGATCGGCGCGGAATTCATTGACCACGCGAACCATTTGCTGGAGGACACGTCCGGAAGTGAAGCGCCCTACATGCATGTCGCTCACATGCGCGATAATGGTTCCGTCGAGATCGCGTGGCAGGTCGCGAATCGGAACAAAAAGGCGGCGTACCCGGAAGTGATTCAGTTGGCTCAGGGCAACGCCAGCCAAGCTGAGAGTAAACAGCGGCGGAGTGATGGCTGCGGCAACACCAAGAAACTCGCGGCGGGTGTAATGATTGCGATGATTCGACAGTTGCTCCTGCGGTTGGGTGCGGCGCCTCCTGATGCGCACCATTTGTTGCACGAGAAGGATCGGTATCAGCGCCACGGCAAGCAGTGACAGCAAACCGAGTCCAATAAAGTGCCAAATGAATAGGGCAGCCGTCGCGAACTTCGGTAACCAGCGGTCCCAACCTGTTTGAAAGAGCCGTCCGCTGATGAGCCATATTAACCCGAACGCTTGGGCGATCATGAAAATTGCGACAAAGACGCGGACCCACTTGCGATTCGTCGCGCGCGCCAGCACCCACCGCCAGAGTAGGTCCAGGGCAAACATCAAACCGATGATCTTGAAGATGAAACTCACGTCTTTAGATTAGCCGTCCCCGGGGCGATTGTCTGGCGGAACGTCCGAGCCGGACTGGCATTCAACATCCAATGTCTAATGCAGAAAATCCTCTCTGAATTCGAGATTGGGCGTTCGACGTTGGACGTTCGACGTTTCTTCTGCTTCTTCTTCCGGTGACTATCTTCCTCGGGTGCGGGTTTGCGGCGAAGTATCGCGATGGCGGCGGCAATTTCTCCGTGCCGCTGCAGTGGGTGCTCGGGCTGCGCCGATTAAAGCTGGACGCGATTTGGCTGGAAATCCTGCCGAGCGAGGGAAACGCACGCGACGATCAGGCCAAGATTGACAATTTTCAACGGCAGTTGCGCGCACATGGTCTGGCCGGCCGTTATTGTCTCCTGTATCAGAATCTGGCAGACAAAGAACACGACCTCGACGCGATGCGTTGCGTCGGCATATCGAAGCGTGAGCTGCTGGATCGTTTGGCCGGACCGAACGCGCTACTCAATTTGAGTTATTCAGTGCATCCGCCGCTCCTGCTCAAATTTGAGCGGCGAGTTTTTTGCGACTTGGATCCGAGCGAAATTTTCTTCTGGATGACTCGGATGGAAATGGGCCAGTCGCATCATCACGAGTTTTGGACGATTGGGCTCAACGTCCACGGGCGCGACTGCCAACTGCCGAAATCGCCGATGAATTGGAAAACGTTTTATCCGCTGGTGGATACGAAATTGTATCGGCGTCAGCCGCGCCCGCGACTGCCGAAGTTTACTACGATCGGTCAATGGTATTGGAGCGGGGCCGTCGAAGTGGGTGGCGAATTTCCCGATCTGTCGAAGAAGTACGCCTTCGAAAAGTATCTCGATCTTCCAAAACGAATTCCGGACGCGGATTTCGAATTGGCGATGAATATCAATGCGGACGATCCGGAACGAACGCGATTGCAAAACCGCGGCTGGAATGTTGTCGACCCACACCGGGTGGCGCGAACGCCTCGGGGTTATCGTCGATATCTGGCGAGCGCCCTGGCGGAATTCACGGCGATCAAAGGAGTGGATGTGAGCTGGAAGACAGGATGGTTGAGCGACAGGGCCGCGGCTTTTCTCGCGCTGGGGAGGCCAATCATTACCGAGGACCCTGGCGCTGCGAAATATCTTCCGCGTGCGAGCGGTTTTCATTTTGTCGATGATGCGAAGGAAGCCGCGGCGGCGGTGGAAGAAGTGCTGGCCGACTGGCCCCACCGGTCGAGGGAGGCGCGCGCTTCCGCGGTGGAGATTTTCGATTCGGCGAAGAATCTGAGGCGGATTCTCGATCTGTGAAGCGATTGCTCTTTTGTAGCGGCGCTCTATGATCGTCGGTCTATTAATTTCGGCGGTCACAGACCGCCGCTACAATTCAAAATGGGAAGCCCGATTTCGCGATTGCAAAACGATTTTGGGGTGTTACTCGTTGTCCGGTTATGGCTGATCTGATCAAGGCGCCGGAACTGAAGGATCGCATGAAAAAGATCCCGGAATGGGAGCTCGAGAAGAAACACATCGAGCGGACTTTTGAATTTGATGATTTTACCGAGGCGATCGATTTCGTGAATTCCGTGGCCGAGGTGGCCGAGGACGAGGAGCATCATCCCGACATCGACATCCGCTACAATAAGGTGCGGCTGGTTCTTTCGACCCACAGCAAGGGCGGTTTGACGGATCTCGATTTTAGTTTGGCGGAGCGAATCGACACGCTCTCGGAATAACCGAAGTGATGGTTCGCGAGTGACGAGTGGACGAGAAGCCGCGCGACGCTGGAAGTAGACCGGCCATTCGTCTCTGGATCGCGACCGTGGCGGTGATCGTTGTCGTGGTTGCCGTTTGGAAGTTTATTGATTACCGGATGCGGCCGCCGCCGCCGCCGCACCAAATCGTTATCCCCGTGCCGGCGCCATCGCCGTAAATTGCTGTAGCGGCGCTCTATGAGCGCCGGAGCTAATTTATTTTCGGCGGTCATAGACCGGCCGCTACAGTCCCCGGACACCGCGACCTACCGATGATTGCCGACTAACGAGCGGCCCTCATCGGCGTCAATAAAAGCGAACATCGTCTCGATCTCGGACCGACCGGCCATGCCGGCTTCCTTTTTGCGGCGCTTGAGGGTCTCGGAAACTTCGTCGCTCCAGCCGCGCTTGCGCATGAACTCGTTCCAAACGTAGATCTCGTCCTCGGACGGCTGCCGGCCCATGCTAAAACACCATTGAAGAATTTCCTCGTCGGTCCCGCCCTGTTTCACGCGCTCAGCCAGCCGATTGTAATCTACGTGCAAGAAAGTCGCGCAGCTTGCATCGAAGCCTCGTCCGAGATTGGCTTGATATTCGGGAGGCAACTCGCCTTTCGCGTGTTGCCGGATTTTATCCAGCATCCGCGCAAGATAAACCAGGCCGCCGACCTTCACGGACGGACTGCGCAAGGCTAACTCCCTCATGAGCTGGCGAGTGTGCGCCTTTTTACGGTTTCTTTCAAGCCTAAGCCTGCGGCTCAGTTACCGACGGGAATGTCGGCCGTCAATTCCGCCGGAGGGCCGCGAAGCGCCTGGCGAAGATCGTTTTCCGTGAGGCGGAAGATCAAGATGGAATAGCCCACATTTGCAGTCGGCTCCCGATGACGCAAATATACGCAAAGTCGGGCAAATCGAAGTCGTTCGAATATTGTGGAAATTTCAATCTGACTCTTCGGATCAAGTTTGTCGTAACGTTGCAGCCGCGTTAGAGCGGCTTGGTAAGCTGCCTCGTCCGATTGCCTCCAATTCCCCTGATTGAGTGTGTAGACCTGTTGAAGATTGGTGGCGCTGATACAATAAGTGCCGGGCTCGAGGGGCGAAGGCGCTCGGTCGCGAAAACTCTTTGCCAACGGTATCGCCTCTATCTCATACCAACAGGGGTCGGCAGTGCCAAAATATGCGAGATAGACCTGGCCTTCGGAGGTTTCGCCTTTGTGCTCAGCAAGCCAGTTCTTCAGATCGGGCAGATCTTGTCCCCAATCGAGTGAGCTATCGACGAGGTGCTTATATCCAGTCGCTGGCCCACCTGCCAACTGATTGAAATAGGCGAGATAGTTTGGACGAACGCCGAAGGATTCGATCAGTTGCCAAGCTACCATCGCGAGCGCGCAAGCCGCGATGAGACGGGTCCGTGTCTGCCGAAAGAAATAACTGGATGCTCCACAAGCGATAAACAACGCCGGGTAAATCGGAAGCAAGTGCCGATGTCCTATGTTGAGGTTGGTCGTCAACGCAAACGCGCCGTAAACGAGGGCGAGCGTCCAAACCGGCGAAAGCTCAGTTAAGTCGCGAAGGATAATTTTCCATCGAGAAACAGGAACCGGTGCGCGACACCATCGCAACCAGGCGACTAAAACTACCGTCGCGAGAAGAAAGAGAACCGGCAGCGGCGTCTTGTAAGAGAATGCCCGTGGGAAGAATGAGGGAAACCCGATGTTGCTCCAGTGTCCGTCCAAAAAAGCTGGCCGGAACATTGTGCTCTTGTGGGTATAGGCGAGGCCGTGAAGGTAAGCTTCCGGCAATAACCTGTGGCCTCGTGCAAATGCGACCATGTTTTCGGCCAGCGTGTGGTCGGCGAGAGAACGGTTCCAACGCGAATTCCAAAGTTCTCGGGCGCGTCCGGTTTCCGTGAACGCGGAAAAACGAAAAGAGAACGAGGCCCAAATCGCGAGGACAACGACCGCGCCGATCGCGCTTGTGAAAGCGAGCGTGATCGCTGCTTTACGCCATCTTTGGCCAACGATCCGCTCAACCCCGGCGATTCGAACGGCGACCGGTTCGCGCGAGAAAATGCAAATGGCGCTCAAAATCGCAGCCATGAACAAAAACAGAAGACCGGACATCTTGGCCAGAAACAAACCGGCGACACTAAGGGCGCAAAGGACGAAGCGCGGCATAGTTACGCTATGGAGCAGGCACCAGTAGGACCAGATTGCCGCCGTGAAAAAGAAGGCCACGGCAACGTCCGAAGTCACCAGTGCCCCGTGCCCGAGCAAATTTGGATCGAAAACGGCGATCGATTCCGAAATCAGGCCGCCAATTGTGCCGAAAAGTTGTCTTGAGCAGAAAAAAATCAGCAGACACAGCGCAACACTGAACGCAGCCATCATCGTCCGGCTTTGCAGCAGCAGACGGTCCGAGTCATTACCGACTCCGTAAAGGAATTCTTGACTCACCTTTCCGACATCGCCTTGTCTCCACGACAAATTCTCGGGCGGCGGGAATTTTGGCCGGCTAAACAGAAGCGGGACCGCCGCCCAACGAGCAGGCAGATTTCCATTTTCGGGATCGAGCCGGAAGTCGTTCTTTAGCCAATAACTGTAACCCGCGGTCAAGTGGGTCGGTTCGTCGAAGGTCGGCGATTTCTGCATCGCGGCCGTAACTGCAAGCGCCCCGTGCAAGATCGACAATAAAATTGCGACCAGCCAAACAAAGCGCGCGTTTTCGATCTCGGCTTGTTTGGGTTTGCAATCTGCGTCCGGGACGAACATCGGCGCAGTCCGGTTAACAGCGATTTCCACCCGTTTCCGAAGAGCAAGACGCATGCTGATTGAAGCTTGTTTGCGGCGCACTCCTGGCGGATGCTCGTTAGGCAATGGATCGGATCGTTGGCGTCGAGACGGAATACGGCTGCCTGATGAGCAGCGAAGAGTTGCGCTGCAACTCCGAAGTCTGGCCGGCCAAGGTCAAGAGCTATCTCTTTCAGAAAGCGAGGGTTGGCACGATCGACCTGCACTACCGCGATTACGAAGAACCGCCGGGCAACGGCGGGTTTCTGCTCAACGGCGGCCGCCTTTACCTCGACATGGGCCACATCGAGTACGCTTCGCCCGAGTGTCTGCATCTGCACGACCTCGTGACCTACGAACTCGCCGGCGACGAATTGCTCCGCTCGTCGTTGGTTGCTTTGGAAGCAGCCGATCGGGTCTCGTTCATCAAAAACAATGTCGATCATCACACCGGTGCGACTTTCGGCTGTCATGAGAATTACCTGATGAAGCGCGAAGCGCAGTTCACCCCTTCAATTCTCGGGACGCTGCTAACTTTTCTCGCGACCCGGCAAATCTTCACCGGCGCAGGGCGCGTGGGTCAGGCCAACCCGCTCGCTTTCGACTTTGAGCCGCCGCAGCAGGAGGCGCCGGTCGCGTTTCAGCTTAGCCAGCGCGCCGATCACATCGTGAACGACATTTACCAATGGGTGCAGTTTAACCGAGCCATCATCAACGCGCGGGACGAACCGCTGGCCGATTATCGCAAATACCGGCGGCTGCACCTCCTCATCGGCGATTCGAATATGAGCCCGTTTGCCAGCGCACTAAAGATTGGGACGACCGCTGCCGTCTTGTCGCTTCTCGAACAGCGCCAGTTGCCGCGCAACCTCGTTCTCAACGACGCCGTCCGGAGCACCCGAGACATCTCGCGCGATCCCACCCGAAAGTGGATCGTCGATCTTGAGAACGGCAAAACCATCGGCGCGCTCGATGTCCAATGGCAGTTTCACGAACTCGCGCAGAGACATCTGGCCGGGCGCGACGCCGAGACGGATTGGTTGCTCGAAAGCTGGAGTTTCACGCTCGAAGCGCTCGAACAAAATCCACAGGCGCTTATCGGTGGCGTGGATTGGATCACAAAGAAATGGCTGCTCGAGGCGTTCTTGGAATCCGAAAAATTGGAATGGACGGATCCCTGGCTGCAAAGCCTCGATCTCGAATATCACAACATCGATCCGAACAAAGGCCTTTTCTTCAGCGTGAGGCCGGGCAAACGGATCGGCGAATGGAACAATAGCGTGCGCCCGCAGGAAGCGATAGTGAAACCGCCGGCTAACACGCGCGCCTCAGGCCGGGCCCGGGCCGTCGCCTACTTTCAGGATCGGCGTCAACCTTATGTTATCAACTGGGATTCAATCGCGCACGACAGCCACGACTTCCTCATCATGGGCGACCCCTTCGAAACGTACAACGACGAAGTGGACAAGTTCCTGGCCAAGCCGCGAGTCTGCACAGACAAGATCGACGACGAAGATGCCGGTTGAGATTTTTCCGGCGCCCAGCACGGTGCTTTATCGCAAGCCGGTTCTAGCCGCGTTGCTGGGACTGATTTTCCTTTCGTTTTTCGGGACGCTTGCTGCGAGTGCGTGGATGTTCCCGCAAAGGTACGACTGGCGGTACCGCGTCATTTCGAATCTGCTCTCGCCGCGCGACAACCCCAGCCATCATTGGCTGCCCGCCTGCGGAGTTGCCATCGCGGCGGTGTTGCTGCTGCCGTTCGCCGGATATTTGCATCAGAATTTGAAAATAGCCTCGCCGCGCGTGGCGCGCATGAGTGGCATAGCTTTTGTGGTGGGAAGTATCGCGCTGATTTCCGCATGCATCGTGGTGCCTCAGCACGTGCACGCTGTGCTGGGAGTTCGGCGGCTGCACGAATTTCTCGGCCGTTCTGCCGCGGGATTCATGGCAGTGGGAATGTTGTGTGGCTGCTGGTGCGCGTGGAAAGGCCGCGGACGAAACGTGTTTCCGGCGGGACTGCTTTGGACTTGGTCGTTCGTAACGCTGTTGCCGCTGGCTGGGATTTTCTGCAGTGAATCTTTATTGCTGCTCACGCGACTGAAACCCGCCTGGGCGATGCCGATTCGCAGCGCCCTGCGACATTCCGTGTTTCTGGCACCTGGGATTTTGGGAATGGTCGGGCGCGGCGGCGATCTTCGTATTTTTTTGCGCGGCGGTTTTTTTAATGCCGTCGCAAGCGACGATACCGTGAAAAAATCAGAACTCTAGTTTGCGGGCACCATGCGATGCCGATAACCTGGGGGCATGAACTCCCATGGCACAATTCTCGTTAGACGGCATGATGGAACGATTTGGTCCGATGGATAAGGTTGCGCTGTTCATTGCCGCGATGTTGATCGTCGGCGGTGCTCTCGGAGCCATTCTGCCGACCGACTTCATCATAGCGCACGGCACATGGGGCGGACAGGGCCGCGGTGGGACGCCGGCTACTCTCATTGAGCATGTCACCGTTGCTCACGCGCGATTCTATGGACTTTCTGCGATAGTTGGAGGGGCGGTGGTTGCGGGTTATGTTTTATGGGCTACACGCCCAGAGTGATGCGACGCTTGCCGCCTAACCAGTCGATGCAGCTAACGCTACCCAGAACGAAAGTTGGGTTAATTGTTATGAGTTATCTCTTATCAGTAAGAAAGCTCGGTGTCGGTGGCCGTAGCTGATCTTTTCTCGTTAGATGAACTCAAGCGGAGACGACTTCGAGCTGTGCTGCTGGCCGTCGCACTCGACGTCGGGAAGAAACGATGGCAAACGCTGATTCTCACGTAACAATCCACATGGCGGCGAGCCTCGACGGCTTCATCGCTCGAAAGGACGGGCGCGTCGACTGGCTCGAAACCTCAGACGAATTCGCAGGCGGGGACACCCTAGACCTAGGATTCGTCGAGACCTTCCTCAAGACGATCGACTGCTACGTCATGGGATCGCGAACCTATGAGACCGCGTTGAGTTTTGAAGCCAAAGGGTTGGGGTGGTCGTACGGCGACAAACCCACTTTCGTCCTCACTAGTCGCGATCTACCACGGACCCGGGATACCGTCGAGTTCTACTCAGGCGATCTCGCGCAGTTGGTGAACCGGCGCCTACGGCCCACGTTCCGTACCATCTGGTTTGTTGGGGGCGGTGTGACTTCCGGCGAATGCCTTCGGCTCGGGTTAGCCGACGAAGTTCGCTATTCGATCCTGCCGATCTTGATTGGTGATGGGATCCCATTCTTCGAGAAGCTCGACAGAGACATCGCCCTCCATCTGGCGGAGGTCAAAGCCTACAAGAGCGGCATGGTGGAGCTTCGTTACGAGGTGCAAGGAGATCGCGGCGAGTGACGGAACGCCACCTAACCAGGCGATGGAGCGAACCGCTACCCGGCCCGTGTTTACATTTAAGATCATCAAACCATTTTCACTTCGGGCCACACTCGCTCTCGGTAGCGGTCGCTGATCTTGTGTCTCGTTAGACCGTGAACATTCCGCGCGATAAGACACTAAATCAGCTGGAAAGCACGGCAACGTGGTTGATTATGCTGGGACGATTTGGTCGCCTGCTCTTTTCGCTGGCAATAATTGGGATAGGCGTAGAGACATTGATCTGCTCGTACGTTTCCAGTCATTCGCTTGGCCCACACTATGAGGTTGTGCCAGTAATTCCGTGGCTGCCGGCTATTCCGAGTTTGGCCTACCTCGTCGGAGCAATCTTAGTCCTCTGCGGGGTAGGCCTTCTTTTTCAACGCACCTTAGTGGTGTCTTCCATCACACTCGGTGCTCTGATGTTACTCTGCGGACTCGCGTTTGACGTGCCGCGTCGTCCCAATCTCATGAGCGCCGAGTGGCGTACCAATGTGCTCGAACCAATCGCCATTGGCAGCCTGGCGTGGCTCGCGCCTGGATTGGTCGGCATTCCGAGATGGCTTCACAGGGCGAGCCGCTATCTTCTTGCATTTGCGTTCATCGTCTTTGGCATCGCCCATTTTCAGGTTCTCACCTTCATTGCCAGCCTCGTGCCCGGCTGGATTCCCTGGCACTGGTTCTGGACTGTTTTCTTCGGCGTAGCCTTCATCTCCGCGGGCGTAAGCTTCGCCACTGGATTTCTGCAGCGCTGGGCGGCTTTAGGTGTGGGACTGATGTTCGCGCTCTGGACGGTAACAATTCACGTACCGCCTGTTCTCGACTTTTTCCGCATCCCCGGCGCAACTCGAGACCCGGACAAGTGGTCGGACGTGTTCATTGTCGTAGCGCTATGGGGGGGCTCGTGGGCGCTCGCGCGCGATTTGCGCGATAGAAGAGATTTAAGCTTGGGGGCAGATTCGAATCGGGCCTAACCAGACGATCCAGCCAACATCCGTAAAAGGAGACACGGAGCAGGCCGCTGGCCGGGCGTACGGCTTCACTTTCACATGACTAACCTACGTTCATTCCAAGCCAGCCTCGCTCTCGCCAGTCGAAGACTCGACGCGGCGAGTGGTGGCCGATCTTACTCTCGTTAGGTCTATGCGCATGTGCTTAGCAATTCTCCTCGCAGCGAGCGCCACATGCTACGGTGAGCCAGGGAAGTCAGAGGAGTAGATGCCGATGTTAGCTAGAGTCGCTGCAATCTACGATATTCACGGGAACCTGCCCGCGCTTGAGGCTGTCCTGCAAGATATTCGTCAAGCAGAAGTCGACCATGTCGTGGTCGGAGGTGATGTTGTTCCAGGCCCGATGCCGCGTGAAACAATCAACTGTTTGCTCGACCTCGACATTCCAGTGCAATTCATCCAAGGCAACGGCGACCGTGTCGTGTGTGCGCGTATGGCGGGAACGGAGTCGAGCGAAGTCCCAGCGCAATTTCGGGAGGTCATTCGCTGGAACGCGCGGCAGCTTCGTCCCGAAGACGAAAAGTTGTTAGCCAGTTGGCCCAAAACGCTTCGTGTCGAGATTCTCGGATTAGGCCAGGTGTTGTTTTGCCATGCAACGCCGCGAAACGACACCGAGATATTTACCCGTCTGACGTCTGAGGAAAGCCTTTTACGAGTCTTTGAAGGACTCGAGGTCTCGGTGATCGCTTGCGGTCATACTCACATGCAGTTTGATCGAAGAATCGGAAGGGTTCGAGTTGTGAATGCTGGCAGCGTGGGAATGCCGTTTGGGGAGCCAGGCGCCTATTGGCTTTTACTTGGCCCCGACGTTCAGCTTCGGCATACGCCGTACGATCTCACGAAAGCTGCTCGGCGCATCCGAGAGACGAAGTATCCAGAAGCTGAGGATTTCGCAACGCATAACGTGCTGCAACCGTCGTCAGAGGAAAAAATGCTCGAAGCATTTGCAAGCTCGAATTGAGATAGGAGCGATTCGAGCCGAGCCGCCCCATGCACTGAGATTTAACCACGAAGCACACGAAGGACACGAAGCTAAGTTAAAGAACGAAGCGTTTAATTCCGTTCTGCAGTTTGACCACATTGAAGTTGATGAGAAGACCGACTGATTCGCCGGCCAACCGCATGTAAGTCAGAGTTTGGGCGTGGTGAAGTAGCAAAACCGTTTCGACGCTTTTTAGTTCGACAACTAGCTTTCCATCAACCAACAGATCGATTCGATAACCGCTGCGTGCGAAAGTTCATGCGCGAGGCAAATTCTGTATGCTGATTCCAACAAGCCTGGGCCGAGGGCGCGATGGACCTCAATCGCACAACCAATCACGCGCCGAGAAAGTTCACCGAACTCCATCTTCGTGTTGTTCGTGTGCTTCGTGGTTGAAGAATATTAGTCCAACCGTTGCAGCGAAGGGATGCCGTAGTTTTCCTGGAGGTCGGGCGCTTCGGCGGAGACTTCCGATGCCTCGAGTTCGATTTGTTTCGGATCTTCTTCGGTCTCGATTTTGATGAAGCCGCCGTCAAGAGGTTGCTTCACTGCTTCGGCCAGATCGTGGAGCGATTTAATTTCTTTGCCGTTCACCTTGGTCACGGTCAGGTAGGCCAGTTCTTCGTAACCGATGGTGTTGTTAGCAGGGAGGACCTGGCTAAGGATGACGATGCGCCGGTTGCCTTCCGGAAAAAGCTCCGATTGGTAATGGTCGAAGTAAACGAGGCGCTGCGGGGCTTCGCGTTGCCAGTTCGGGCCCCATTCCTTCAAGTATCGGCGGGATAGCTCCTGAAAAATAAGGCCGCCAAGGACGAAATACTTCGGCGGTTCATCCAGAGCATAAGGCGGGCTGACGTAGTCCTTCGCATCGCGATGTTCGAGCGTCACGTTTAATTGCATCGGTTTGCCTTCGCGCTCGATTTGAAACGGGACAACATCGCCGGAGTAGTCGTGCGCGCTGATTAGGTTCGTGAACTCGATCTTGCCGTAGAGCGGATCGACATAGTTTCCATTTTGATCGATCTCGTGATTGGCAACTGAGGTCACGATGTCGCCCACCTGCATGCCTGCTTTCACCGCCGGCATGTTCGGCTCGAGATTCGTGACGTAAACGCCGCCCGTTTTGCCTGTTTCACCCGCGTACTTTCGCAATTGCGGATCGCGGGTTGGGAAAAATGAGAAACCGACCGATGGAAAACCTTGGTAATGCTCGCTATCGGCTTCTTTTAAGAAATGGGTGATGATGGGCGCGGGGATAGCGTCGACCAGTTGCACGCGCGGATCGTAGCGTAACAAGAGGCCGGCGAGCTTGTTGTTTTTGACCAGCGGAATGGTGTAGCTATTCTCGCGATACTGCATCGGCAGGCTGATGCGGTAGGTGAGAAACTGCCCCACGTCCGCCGGGTAACGCGTCATCTGAATGGTGGTAACGAGGCCCTCCGTGGCGATGAGCGCGCCGGTCGGCTCAAGCTGCCAGGCAGCAAGCCGATCGCCCACCACCGTGTCCGAGGCGATATCCAGGGGCGTGATGCCGTCGAGAAAATTCTTGTCGGCGGGTTCGAGCAACGCCAGGTTCGCTTCGTAATCGATCACCTGGACGTTGGCGGCGGTTTTTTCGCCGGATTCCGCGCGCTCGAGCTCCACATAATTTTCGTTCAATACCAGGTCCGCCGTCACCAGCACCCGCCCCTTGGACAAAACAGCGCCAAGCGCGGTTTTTGATTGCGGCGCTTTCTTTTGCCACGGCCGAAAGTAATCGTAGGGCTGGCCAGTCACGTTCACGCGGACGAGCGCGAGCTGTTTTTGTTTGGTGTCCTTGCTCGTTGGCAAAGCGGGTTCTTTTTTCGCGACCGCGCCGGTAACGGTCACAAGAATCACGCCAAAAGTGATGAATAAGTTCTTTCGCATCTCTAAATGTGTTTCTGTTCGTCAGGCGTTTTTGCGATCGGCTGGTTCTGGAGATTTTGCTCCTTGACCACGTTGTAACGCGTTTTAATCCGCTCCCGCGCGGCATCCACCTGTTTCGGATCGAGCACTAACGGTGGGCCGTCGCCGATCATATTGACGACGAAACGCTCGGCGGGCTCGGCGAAGGCCTTCGCCAGCTCATCAAGGGTGCGAATCTTTTTGCCGTTAATTTTATCGACAATCCCTCCACGATACGGCGCCAGATAAGTGTTGATCGGATCCGGCAGAATATTTGTCAGGATGATTACGTCGGGATGCTGGAGATAGATTTGCTCCAGGACGAAGTAATCGAAAAAATGGCGGATTCGCAGATCAGTCGGCTGATAGGCTTCGAGCAAATCGAGGTTCAGCGGCTGGAAAAGCAGCCCGCCGTAAAGCACGTAGCGCGGACGCACATCGTAGCTGTGGCCTTGAACGAGATACGGGGGGACATTTTCGAGCTGGACACTTGCGCTGACCGGTTTCTTGTCGCGCCAAATATCGAATTTCACTTTGTCGCCTTTGAATTTTCGTTCGACCACTTCGGGCATCTCCACGCGCTCGCCCTCCAACTCGACATTTCCATCGCTCGCGATTGGGTGATCATCAATCGTCAACAAGACGTCGCCAGGTTGGAGCGCTTTCGCGCAGGGGCCTGCCGCCACCACTGTGTCCACGAGCGCGCCCCGATCTTCTTTCAGGCCGAGAAATTTTCGCTGTGCCGGGTTCTGCAATTTCGAATAGGTGATCCCAAGATCGACATATCCATTGTAGTGCCCGTCCTCGACATCTTTCAGAAATCGGCGAATGACCGGCGTCGGCACCATATAAGCGACGCCTTGCGCGACGTCGCCGCTGTAGCCTTGAAACGCCACGCCGACGACTTTTGCGTTCTGCATCACCGGTCCGCCGCTGTTGCCCGGATTAATCTGCGCGCTGATTTGGATGGCAAGGTGCGAATCGATTGCCGAATGGGTGTAAAGTTGAAAATCGATGCGCGACACAATTCCGGTCGTGACCGACATCCGCTCACCGCCGATCGGATAACCGTAGGCCGAAACGGTCGATTCAAGCTCGGGAATGCCGCCAAACTTCAACGGCACCATGTTCTTGTAAAAATTTGGCGCGTCCACAGTGACGAGTGCCAGATCGCAATCGTGGGCGACGAATTTCACCTTTGCCGGATATTTGTTCGGGTCGCCGTCGCGCTCGACTGTGAGATAACGGCTGTTACTGACCACGTGGGCGTTGGTCATGATCCGGTTGCCATCGATTACGAAACCGGCGCCGACTCCGCGCGCGATCATACCCGCATTCCACGGCGCTTTATCATCCGGCGACACTTCGGTGGCCGTGATTCGAACCAGGCTTTTCTGGATCGGGCCGTTTGGCCGTGGCGGTACAATCGGCACCGGAACAGCAACCACTGGTTGCGCGGTAGCGCTCGGCTTCGCCAAGGCGCCGGGAAAGTTAGGTTGGGCCAGTGGAGGCGAGGGCGCCGGCGTGCTCTGCTGCGCGGACGATCTCGATGCAATAAACAAACCAAGGCAGAACAAAATAAGAACGCGCTTCATGGCCGGAAAGTCTGAGAAGATGAAACGAAGTCGCAAGAAATCAAATCGCGATGTTACAGCGCGGTAGAAAGGTAGACATCCGTGGCGACGTTGCGTTCATCGATTTGGACGTGGGAGAACATTGGCGAGGAAGCCTAGACTAGATTCCCGCCCGCTCGAGCAGCAACCTAAGCACACTCTTCGCTTCGAAAACGTCGCGCGCAATCCGGCGCGCCGCCCGTGAATGCTTTGCATAATCGGCATTGATCATTTTTACGGCCTCGGCAATTTCGCCTAACGAACGGAAAGCGAGCAGGCCCACGTCGCCACCGTAGTTTTTGGTGAACCCGGTTTCCTGAGTTATGACCGGGCGCCCGGCGGAGAGATAACAAGCGCTCCGATCGCTAAACCAGCCTGTGTTCAAGCGCACGTACTGGTCCTTTGCTACGGTGAACTCGCCTTTCGAGCGCGCGATGTAATCGCGGTAGAGCCAGTAATCGACGCTCATTTGCAGTGGCGACATAAAACGCCACCCATTGCGCTCGAACTTCGCCCGAGTGGGCCGGTCTCGAATGTCTGTCGCGAGCTCGAAAGTTTCACCCGACTTTTTCGGCGCCGCAACAAAGCGAATGAACTCGCGCGATTTGCTCCACAGATATTTTTCACCGCGCCAGACAATATCCTTTAAACCGCTCGTAGACCAATTCGCGATCGATGTGAAGAGGGCCCCGCCCGCCGGTGCGCGATTAGTTTTCCAAAGATCAGTCACGATTGGTTGCCGGGTCGAATGCCATTTGAATCCGTGCAGCGGGACGGGAAAACTTTTTGTGCCGACATTTTCGCCAAACGTGAAAAGGGCATGGTGGCGGCGCAGATAATCAATTGTCGGTCTAACCCGTTTGTCGATCTTGATCTGTTCGACGCCCGGATCGCTCTCGACGTAGAGGATGCGATCGCTCGCAAGCAGGTCGTCGTTGAATTCTTGCGTGCCGCAAATGTTCAGGATCGCATCCGCGTCGCGATAAAGGTGGCGAATTTTTTTTAGAGGCAGGCCGGCCGTCGGATTTCGTTTTAGGTAACGAGCACAAAACGCCCAGCGGTTTTTGAAATCGAATTCCCGCGCCAAACGATCGAGAAGTTTTGCCGCATAACCGAAATCGTTGTTTACCTCGAACGTTTCGGGGTTGTATGGCAACCGCGCCGAATCTTCGACGTAGTAAACATCATGGCCAAGACGTTGCAGCCCGACAACGTAATGGACGTGCTGCCAAATCACCCCCGCGATCGGCATCGAGCCCATGAAGCCCATCACCACAATGCGCTTGCGTTTCATTTTGAAACCACGAAGGACACGAAGAGCACGAAGGATTACAGAACGAAGCGTTTGAGGCCATTCTGCAGTTTTGTGACGTTGAAATTGATAAGCAACCCGAGCGAAACCTTGGCCAGTCGCATGTAGGTAAGGATTTGCGCCTTATGGATTGGGAGAAGCGTTTCAACGGTTTTGATTTCGACGATGAGATCGCCACTTGCGAGCAAATCGATCCGATAACCGAGGTCGAGTAGGATGTTCTTGTAGCGAACTGGCAGCGACAATTCCATCTGAAATGGAATCCCTGAATGCGACAGCTCCCAGGCCAAGCACTGACGGTATGTCGATTCGAGTAAGCCCGGCCCGAGATTGCGATGCACTTCGATGGCGCACCCAATCACGCTGCGCGACAACTCGTCAAATTCCGTCTTCGTGTCCTTCGTGGTGCCTAGAATTGTTTAACCACCACCGCCGGATTCCCTGCCACGACGGTATTTGCCGGAACGCTCTTTGTGACGACTGCCCCTGCGGCAACAACGGAGTTCTCGCCAATCGTCACCCCTTTCAAAATAACCGCGTTCATACCGATCCAGACGTTGTCGCCGATTTTCACAGGCGCGGTCTTCAATTTCGGCCGTGGCGGTCGATTCTGGAAAAAGGGCGCGAGCGCCTGGGCGTCGATCAGGCGTTGCGCCGGCTCGAGCGGGTGGAAATCGGAATCGGCGATGCCGACATTCCAAGAGACAAGACAATGCGATCCGATTTCGATCTTGTCCTCGGCCATGACGAGTGCGCCATTGAGCAAGGTGAAGTCGCCGATGGTGCAGTGGCCGTGTTCGCCGATCGCAAAGGAGCAGCCAGCATAACACGAGACGTGGTTGCCGATTACAACTGCGCGCGGCTGTTTGCTCACCAGTTTGCGAAAAATCTGCGCGGTCTCGCAGTAAAATCCTTCGCCGAACTCGACGTTTGGCGGAATCGGGTGCGGCCACCAATCCTCCTCCACATGTCGATCTCGTTTGACGTTGCTCATGCTTCAAATTTGCCGGATGCGTAAAGTTTCGCGTAAACTCCGCCGCGCGCGACCAATTCCGGGCCGCAGCCTTGTTCGACGATTCGTCCACGCTCAAGCACTACGATCCGATCGACGTTGTGAATCGTAGCGAGCCGATGGGTCGCGATCAAAGTTGTCCGTCCGTGCATCAATTCTTTTATCGTGTCCATGATTGCCGCTTCAGTGGCGGGATCGAGCGCGGAAGTTGGCTCATCGAGTAAGAGAATCGGAGCATTCTTCAAAAATGCGCGCGCGATCCCAATGCGCTGACGTTGGCCTACGCTCAAGTGTCCGCCGCGTTCGCCCACGCCGCTGTCGTAGCCATTCGGCAATTGCCGAATAAAATCGTCAGCCTGTGCGCGTCGGGCGGCATCGATGACGTCGTCTTCGGTCGCGTCCGGCCGGCCATAGGCGATGTTTTCCCGGATCGTGGTCGAGAAAAGCAATGTGTCTTGTAAAACGATGCCGATCTGCGCGCGCAACGATTTCTTTGTAATCTGGCGGAGATCGCGGCAGTCCACTTTTACCGAGCCAATGGTTGGATCGTAGAATCGCGGAACAAGGCTTAAGAGCGTGCTCTTGCCGGCACCAGTGCCGCCGACGAGCGCGACGATTTGGTTTGGTTCGATCGGAAGATCAACATTGTGCAAAACATGTCGATCTTGCGCATAACCAAAGGAAACATTTTGAAACTGGAACGCGCCTTTTGTTTCGGTGATGGCGATTGCATCCGGTGAATCGACTACGTCATCCTGCCGATCGAGCACCTCGAAGCAGCGTTTAGCGCCGGCGGTTGCACCTTCCATTGCCCAAGCAGTGTAGGTAAGCGCTTCAAGAGGTTGATAAAGCATCATCAAATAGGCGCTGAAGACGAGAAGCGAGCCAAGCGTCAGCGTGCCTGCCAGTACGTGGAGCGTTCCCAGGTAATACATTGCGGCTGTGCCGAAAACCATGAGCGTGCTGATGACGAGCGCGCTGTTCACGTTCGTGAGGGTGAGGCGTAGGTTTGCCTGCAAACTTTGGCGGGCTTGCTGGTGAAATTGCAGAACTTCAAATTCTTCGCGCCCGAACGCGTGCACCATTCGAATAGAGCTGAGTCCCTCCTGCGCCTGCGCCAGGACGGCGCTTTCTTGTTCCTGAATGAATGTCGATTCACGACGGATGCGATGAGCGAAAAAGTAAATGGCCGCTACAATGAGCGGAACAATCGCGAGCGAAAGCAATGTCAGTTGCCAATCGAGCCGTACCATGATCACAAACGTGCCGATGAGCGTGATTACAGAGCCAAAAACGCCGGTGAAGCCCTTGTTGTAGATTGTCTGGATCGACTGCGAATCGTAGGCGACCCGGAAGCTAGAATCGCTCGACCGCCGCGCGTCATGATATTTGAGCGAGAGCGATTGCAGATACGCGTAAAGATCGGTGCGCAATTTGAGGAGCGCCTCGAGCCCGATTTTCACGAACAAGTAATTCGTGATCCAGTTGATGATGCCCCAAAGGAATTGGATGACGACAAGGGCGAGGCAGAGCAGGGGAATCCAGGTGTGCCAATCACCCCGCGGTGTTGGATTGGGCCGCAGAAAATCGTCCACGATAATTTTGAACGGCCACGGTTTGAGAAGATTCAATCCGATCCCGAGAAGCGAGAGGACCAATCCGACAAGTGTCTGCGGGAGGAAGGGGCGGTAATAACGGAGAACGCGCCGGTAGATCGACATGTGAATTTCAGATTGCAGATTGAAGAATTTCGCCTTACTAGCGCCGCGCTTGAAGTTGTTCAGCCTAAATCTGAAATTCGAAATCTAAAATCTGAAATTCATCGCCGTGCACCATCTTCTTCAAATCTGGTTCGATTGGGTTCTGACGGGCGGCTACATCGGAATCATCGTGCTGATGGCAATGGGGAGCACGCCGCTGCCGGTCCCAGCCGAGGTGGTCGTGCCGCCCGCCGCTTTTCTTGCGGCACAAGGTCGCCTTAATTTTGTCGGCGTAATCCTGGCCAGCACCCTTGGAGCATACCTTGGCGCGGCGGCGATGTATTGGCTTTCGCTTTGGCTCGGACGACCGCTTGTTTTGCGGTTCGGCCGGTTCATTTTGTTTCCTCCGAAAAAATTGGAGGAAGCCGAGCATTGGCTCGCGCGCTACGAAACCGGCGGCGTTTTCTTCGCCCGCCTCTTGCCCGGTGTGCGTCATCTGATTTCGATCCCGGCAGGGATCGTGCGAATGAACTTCACGGCCTTCAGTTCCGCGACGGTGATCGGCTCGGCGGTTTCGTGCTCGATCCTGGCTTATCTGGGCCGGCTGGCGCAGCGAAAGGAGCCCGAGCTTCTTAACAATCCGGAAGCGCTCGTCCATTTCATCCGGGCGCAGTCTTACTGGATATTGCTGGCAATTGTTGCCTTTGCCACCCTTTACCTCTTGGCGCTGCGGCTTTTGAAACCGAAACGTGAGAGCGTTGAGCCACAGTAAATGTGTTCATAAAATTGACACAAGTGTTTCACCCTCGGCATTTAGAAGCGGTCGGTCTGCGACAAAATCCGCCTGCTCCCAGGGGAGTTGCCATGATTGAACAATGGTACCGGACATGCTGTCAAAAGGGTATATTCCATGAAGAAGAACACCCTGATCCTGAAGCCGCGCCCCAAACTTTCCCTTGGCGATTTGATTCTCGCCGTCAGTTCCTGCACCAGCAGCACAAAAGAAACGGTCGCGACTGTGGCTGATCTTTTGGGCAGCGGCAAAGTGCGTCTGCAAAGCGACGGGCGATTCCTGCGGGCCAAGGTTTGCTAAGCTAAGATCAACAATCGACTTTCGAAGTCGCTCCGGTGGTTTATCTGCCGGAGCGATTTTCTTTTTCGCGCACAAAACACTTTCGCGTTAGGCGAGCCTTTTTATCTTGCGGCGTGATCGATCGTTATTCCCGACCGCAGATGCGGGAGATTTGGGCCGACGCGCGTAAATTCCAAATCTGGCTCGAGATCGAAGTTTTGGCCAGCGAGGCGATGGCCGAGCTCGGTCAGATTCCGAAGAAAGATGCGGCAGAAATTCGCGCGCGCGCGCAGTTCTCGATTCCTGAAATCGCGGAGATCGAGAAGCGCACGAACCACGATGTGATCGCGTTTCTTGAGAACGTGGCGTCGTTCGGTGGGCCCAGCGGCACGCTGGATTCATCAAGGCCTCACTTCGTCGGACATTCTGGACACCGCCCTCTCAGTCCAACTAACCGAATCCGCTGACCTTCTGGCGGATGATTTGAAAGACTTGCGCAATGTCATCGCCCGGCAAGCATGCCGGTTCAAAATGACGCCGATGATCGGACGGAGCCACGGTGTGCACGCGGAGCCGATCACTTTCGGGCTGAAAATGGCGCTCATGTTCGATGAATTCGGACGGGCCGAAGAGCGGCTCGCCCAAACGCGCGAGCGCATTGGCGTCGGGAAAATCAGCGGCGCAGTCGGCACCCATGCGCACGTAGATCCAAGAGTTGAGCGCGCGGTTTGTGAGAAACTGGGATTAAGGCCCGCAACGATTTCCACCCAGATAGTGCAGCGCGATCGCCATGCGGAATTTTTGACGACTCTGGCCGTGATTGGATCGAGCATCGATCGCTGGGCGACAGAATTTCGTCATCTTCAGCGGACCGAAGTCCTGGAAGTGGAGGAATTTTTTGCCGAAGGGCAAAAAGGCAGCTCGGCGATGCCGCACAAACGCAACCCAATCACGAGCGAACGGTTGAGTGGCCTGGCGCGCGTTATTCGCGGCAACGCGTTGGTTGCACTGGAGAACGTCCCGCTCTGGCACGAGCGCGATATCAGTCACTCGAGCGCGGAGCGGATCATTCTGCCGGACTCGTGCATCCTGCTTGATTATATGCTCGTTCAATTGCGGGAGCTGGTCGAGCGTTTGCAGGTTTATCCCGAACGAATGCGACAGAATCTCGATCTGACCAAGGGGCTATATTTCAGCCAATCAATCTTGCTCGCGCTCACCAAAGCAGGAGCGGAGCGCAAAAACGCTTATGAAGCGGTGCAACGCGCAGCGATGAAAACGTGGAAAGGCGAGGGGACGTTTGCCGAAAACGCGAAGCGCGAACCCGAGATTGCGGAGAAGCTCTCGGCTGCGGAGATAGATCGACTCTGCTCATTGGACATTCATTTTCAGCATGTCGATGCAACATTCAGAGCGCTCGGTTTGGATTAACCGATGACGCCGTGCCAGAGGCAACGGTTACGCCGGCCGGAGCATAAGAACAAACACGAGTTGGTTACCTGATTGGATTAAGTAGCAGCTCGGCGATGCGCGCGGAGCTATCAAGCTTGACCGCGGTGGTGTCAAATGTTGCTCCGGTTTGTTCCCACGCTTTCGGATTGAGCGTGATGCGCACTGCGTTCGTGCGCCATTTCAGGATCAACTGCCCGATCTGAAAACTGGGAGAAAGTTCCACAGCGGCCAGTTCGAGACGCGCGATGAGCAGCATCGTCATCGGCGTGCTCCCCGCGGGCGTGAGTTGGACCCGCGCGCGGGCATGGTCTGGAATGACGGCAACACCGCCGATCTCGAATGTACTTCGGGTTTGGGTGGGCTGGAAAGGTTTCGCAGTCGGCATGAGCCGAATGCTCGAGATTCGTCCGTTCCCATCCAGCTCTGTTGCGCCCAATTGAAATGCGGTCTCAGCTGGAATCGCGTTTCGAACAAGTGGCGACGGCAGGTGAAGCGAAACAGTAAACGAAATGGGCCTGGCACGAATTGCCCCCATCTGGAGTTGCGGTGTCAGCTGCATCGATGCTACTTCCAGAAAAAGGCCGAGCACGGCCTGATTTTCGCCGGCGGATGCAATACGGACGATCCGTTGAATTGGCTCGGTGGCCCATTCCGGCTCAGATACTTCCGGCGTCGGCACCGGAACAGGCGCAGCTTTCTTCACAAGCTTCGGTTTGGGTTCTGGTACATCGGGGCGGAACCGGTCTTGAAACTTTCGCCGGCGAAGGGGAAGCGGTTTTCATTCGCGGACGCAGGTCTCGTTCTAACGTCTGCTGCACAAGTTTAACGAGCGCCTCAGAGAGAAACGGCTTTTCTATTGTGGCCACAATATTTTCCAGATGCGCCGCGGCCGCGGCCATTTCCAAAACGTGACCGGACATCATCAGCACTGGCACGCGGGCGGTGCGTTCGCTTTGCAAAAGCCGGCGGCAAACTTCGTCGCCATTGAAGTCGGGCAAGCTGTAATCGAGGAGGACGAGGTCGGGAATGATGCGTTCGATCTGTTTGATCCCATCTGCTCCATTCAGGGCGCTGGTGATCTGCAGCTCGGGATCGGCCGTGGCCAATACGTCTTCAACGAAGATAAGCAGCATCTCGGTGTCATCGATCACTACGATTTTCTTGCCGGTCCTGGGCCGGCGTTTTGCGGGCGCAGCTTCTTCCGGCAAAACAGCCGCAACCGGCGGTTGAAGTGTCGTGGCCGTGCGCAGCGCCTCGAGAACAATGCTCGGCCAATCCCTGTGGGTTGTGCGTTCCGGAGACGCGGACGCTTTCGCTTCGGTCATTCGCACTTCGGTCCAGGCCAGCATTTCGCGCAATGCCTCGGCTCCGACCAATCGGCCTGTCTCGGCATGCGTGATCTGACCGCCTGCAATGTGAATTTCGCCGAAATTCTTCGTTCCCGTGCGCACGTCGACAACCACATTTGCATTTGCCGCGCAGTGCATGAGCGCGACGTCGGCCAAACTGAGAGCGCGTAAACTTCCCCGCGGACTTGCTGATTCCGCTTCTCGCCACGGACCGAGCACAGCCTGAACCGCTGCGCCGAACGCCGCCAGCTCGAACGGTTTCTCGATGAATTGGAGCGCGCCGAAAGATCCGCGCGCCGCTGCGATTTCGGCAGGAATTGCAGCGCCGATGGCGAGCACCCGCGCGTCCGGATACGCGGAGCGCATCTTTTCCAGAAAGTCGGTTAACCCGTGCCACGGCGGATCGACATCAATAACAAAAAGTTCCGGTTGGCGTTTCGCGGCGAGCTCTTCGGCCTCTGCGAGAGTGTGCGCTATGGAAACGGCATGCTTCCCCGCAAACTTCTTCAGCGCTGAGCCGATCGCTGCGGCTAGTGCATCGTACTCTTCAAGGAGAAGGATGCTAGGTTGCGACGCAGTCCGGGCGGAAGATTGATGAGAAGCAGGCACGTCGGCAACGACTCAGGATTATGAGAGTAAGATAAGGGCAAAGCCTTGGTCAAAGGAAACGAGGCGCAAGTTGCGTGCCTCCGTGCCTCGAAACGCAGTGAGACCCTCGATCTTTACTCGTATCGAAGCGCCTCGATCGGATCGAGACTGGCTGCCCGATAGGCCGGATAAAGCCCAAAGCCGATACCGATTGCCGAGCAGACGATTAATCCAGCAAGCGCCCAGCCAAAGGGAAAGATGAGGTCGGCTTTGAGCCAGGCCGCGAGCAAATCGCCGCCGATCACTCCAAGGAGAATTCCCAGGATTCCTCCCGCCTCCGAAATAAAAACCGCCTCGGTCAAGAATTGGCGCAAGATGTCGCGGCTGCGCGCGCCGATGGACTTGCGGATGCCGATCTCCTTCGTCCGCTCGGTCACACTGACAAGCATGATATTCATGATGCCAATGCCGGCCGCGACCAAGGCGATGAAGCTAATTACGAACGCGCCAATGCGCACGACGCCGGCAACGGAGGCGAAAGCGCTCTTGAGGGAATCGTTGGTATAAATCTCGAAATCGTTATCCTGATTGGCATTGAGGGCACGGGCAATTCGCATCGCGCTAATTCCCTTGTCCAATGTGCGGTTGTAAAGCTCAGTCGAAAATGGCTGTGTCGCGATATTCACGGTGCGACCAGCTTCGCCGTAATTTTCAAAGAATCTTGTGATCGGCATAAAGCAAATGTCGTCCTGGCTTTGCCCGAACGAGGTTCCTTTTTCCGCCAGCACGCCGATGATAGTATAAGTATGTCCGCTCATGCGGATGAGTTTGCCGATGGGCGATTCGTGCGGAAACAAACGCTTCTCAATCGATTTTCCAATCACGAGAACATTGCGTGCAAGATCGACATCTTCGTCAGTCAGGTTGCGTCCGTAGCCGAGCGTAAATGCGTTGGCCGTGAGAAAGCCACGGTTCGTTCCGACAACGGTGAGGCTCGGTGGTGTTTTGACCCCGTTGTAGACTGCTTGTCCCTTAAGATCCCGGCCGAAACACTTGAGGCAAATCTCCTGCGCATCGCCTTGCATCAGCTGGTAGTAACGCAACGCCTGTCGATACGTGATATTGCGCCGATTTTGATATTTTTTCTTCGTTTCGCCGCCGGCATCGATATTGACCGGATATTTTGCGAACTGAAAAATATTCGAGCCGAGAAAACTGATTCCGTTTTCGATCGAACTCTGGAGTGCGCCGATCGCGGTCATCACCGAAATGATGGAAAACACACCGATGGTAATGCCGGTCATGGTCAGGGCCGCGCGTAGTTTGTTCGCGCCCAACGAACTCAACGCCATCGTGATGATTTCGCGAAAGAGCATGTCGATATTAGCAAGAGTATTTCACCACAGAGATCACGGAGCTATAATGAAACTTCGTCCGGTGGTCCCACAACTTTGCGGCGAAGGCCGTGCGTGAGAACGCGCACATTGAAGTTGATGAGGAGTCCAACCTTCAGGCCGCTCAACTTCAAGTAGGTGAGCAGCTGTGCGTCGTGAATAGCTGATGTTTGCTCGAATCGACTTGATCTCTACAAGAAGTCGTCCATCGACGATCAAGTCAGCCCGGTAGCCGCAATCTAGCTTTACTCCCTTGTAGGTAACCGGAATTGGCTTCTGTCTTTCGAAGTAGATTCCTCGCAAATTCAACTTTCGAGGCTCCGTGAGCTCAGTGTGCTCGGTGGTTAATGTCTTGTCATTCATATCTCAGCGCGGTCACTGGATCGAGACGGGATGCCGACCAAGCCGGCGCGAAGCCGGAAATCAAACCGGTCATTACCGACACCATCATGCTGGCCAGGACGAGGCCGAATGAAAAATGGATTGGAAAAGAGGGGAACGCTTTGCCGATTCCGAAACACATCAGGTAGGCGAAGCTGAGACCGATAAATCCACCGAGCAGGCAAAGCGCGGTCGACTCGATCAAGAATTGGAGCAGAATCGTCCGCCGACGCGCCCCGAGCGCTTTGCGCGTGCCGATTTCCTTGGTCCGCTCCTTCACGCTGACAAATGTGATATTCATGATGCCGATCGCGCCGACAAAAAGGGACAGACCGGTGATGAATAGCCCCGCAATGGCGATGGAATTCTTGATCGGATCAAGCGTGCTCTTCAATGCCTGTTGTTCATTAATGCTGAAGTCGTCTCGTTTTTCCGGAGGCAATCCCCGCACGCGGCGCATCAAACCCGCCAGCTCGTCTTTCGCATCCGCGAGCTTTGTCTTGTCCTTCACTTTGACCAGAACCTCCGCTTCGCTCTTAGCCGTGAAATATTTTTGAAAGGCGGGTAACGGCATTACCACAATCGAATCGAGACTAAAAAGTCCGAGGAACGAGCCCTGCCGGGAAATCTCGCCGACCACCTTGAATGGCTGACCGTTGATCAGGACCGCTTTGTCGACCGGACTGGCGGCCGGAAAAAGCGCATCGGCGACATCGTAACCGATGACGCAGACGTTAGCCCCGCCGCGTGATTCCAAGTCGTTGAAGAAGCGGCCCTCTTTGAAATCGAATGTCGATGTGATGATGTAATCCGAGACGGTGCCGCGGATCAGAACGTTGTTCACCTCACTGTCCTGGTATTTGACGCTGCGGTAGACGCTGGAGGTCGGGATCGCGATTTGCAGGTTGGAGTTCGTCGTTGTCCCGATCATCCGGTTGAGTGAATCCGCGTATTCGGTTTTGATCTTCTTGCGGTCGCGATAATTCCACCAATCATCCACGTTTTTCCACGGCCATTGCCCGACGTACAGAACGTCGTCACCGAAGATCGACATGCTCTTGTCAAACCCGACTTGAATACCTCCGATTGCAGTGCCCATCAATGTCACCGCCACAATACCGATGATTACGCCCAGCGCCGTCAGGGTGGAGCGCATGATGTTCGAGCGCATTTGGGCGATTGCGATTTTCCAACTTTCGTTCAGTTCGTAGAGGAAACGTTTCATTGTCGATCTTAGATCGCGGCCATCGGTTCCAACGCCGGTACCGATCCGACCTCGTCACTTTCAATAACTCCATCGCGCAAATGCACCGCGCGACGCGCATGCGTGGCAATGTCGCGCTCGTGTGTGACCAGAATGATGGTGTTACCGCGTTGATACAAATCTTCGAAGAGTGCCATGATCTCTTCGCCCGTTTTCGAATCGAGATTTCCGGTCGGCTCATCCGCGAGAATGATGGAGGGGTTGTTCACCAGGGCCCGCGCGACCGCGACGCGCTGGCGTTGACCACCCGAAAGTTCGTTAGGCTTGTGATGGATCCGATCGCCCAGCCCAACATCGACCAGGACCTGGGCGGCACGTTCCGCGCGCGTTTCCGAATCGACCCCCGCGTAAATGAGTGGCAGCTCGACATTGCGCAGACTGGTCGAGCGCGGAAGCAGATTAAACGTTTGAAAAACAAAACCGATTTCGCGATTGCGAATCGCGGCCAGCTCGTCGTCATCCATCTCGGCTACGTTCTTGCCGTTGAAATCATATCGGCCGGAAGTCGGCGTATCGAGACAGCCGAGCATGTTCATTAGCGTCGATTTGCCGCTGCCACTCGGGCCCATGATCGCGATGTATTCGTTGCGATGAATTTGGAGTGAGACACCGCGGAGCGCGCGCACCGTTTCTTCGCCCATCACGTAATCTTTCGTGATGTTCTCGATGTCGATGACGATTGGCCCTGCGGGCTTAGTAACGGGTGACAAGTGACGAGTGACGGGTTACCGCCGCGCAGCAAGTTTGCGGCGCAGCACGTTTAGCATTCGACGAAGCTCCGCGATTAATTCGAAAGCCGACCCAGCATTATCTTGTGGAAAGAAGCCCAGCTCGACCCCGAGAATAAGCTGAGTGTCGAGTTCTGCCACAGAACCTTCGGCGTGAGAAATGAATTGGATGAATTCACCCGTCGTGTGGCGCGCCTGCCTTTCTGCAAGGTTCGATGGAATCGAAACCGCCGCACGCCGCATCTGCACAACCAGTCCGAATTTCTCTTCACGCGGGAAACGTTGCGTCAATTTATAGATAATTTTTACAAGGCCGATGCCTTTCTGCCAAACAACAAGGTCTTTGTAACTGCGGGTTTTATTTTGCACGTCGATGTTGCATCGAAGCTCTCGTCACCAGTCACCCATCACTTGGTCGCTTCCTTGTCGTAAGTAATTTTGGCGCCGTCCTTCAACTTGCGGCTAATCGCACTGTAGCTTCCCGAGATCACTTCGTCGCCTGGCTGAACACCACTCTTGATTTCCATGTAAGTGTCGTCCGCGATTCCTGTCGTCACTTTGACCAACTGCGCTTTGCTCCCCTTTTTTACAAACACAACCTTGACTAGCTTTTCGCGCTCCTCTTTTTGCGCCGCCTTTTCCTGGCGCTCGTTCACCAGGTCCGCGCTGTTGTCGCCCTTGTCGCGCTGCGCTACTTTCTGCTTTTTCTTTTCAATCTCTTCCGGACTCAAATTGCTGTCGCCGGTGCGGATCGTGACCGCTTGCATCGGCACGGCCACCACGTCCTTGACCATATTCGTTTCGATGTCCGCGGTGCAGCTCAGTCCCGGCTTCAACGTTACGTCGTGGTCGTCGATTCGAATCTTCACCTGGAAATTGGTCACTTCTTCCTGGGTGCCGGCGCCCGTCGTCGTTCCGGTGTTGGCGATCTGATAGACCGTGCCGTGAAATTTTCGATCGGTGTAGGCGTCGATCTTTACGTCAGACTTGTCACCAACTTTCACGTTCACGACGTCGTTTTCATTCACATCCACGCGCGCTTCCATGTGGCCAAGATCGGCCACGCGCATCACTTCGGTGCCGGCGAACTGGTTCGTTGCGACGACGCGCTCGCCCAGTTTGCTGTTTAAAATGGTAACCGTGCCGTCGATCGGCGAGTAGATCGTCGTCTTGGAAAGCGCGTCGCGCGCCTGACTCGAGCTCGCCTCCGCCTGTTCAATCATGTGCAGCGAACTTTCAAAAGTGTTCTTTGCGACATCGTAAGCCGCCTGGGCGGCATTGTATTCCTGAACAGATATCGTCTTCTTGGCGAACATGTCGTCGGCCCGTTTGAGGTCCTGTTCGCACTTCACCATCGACGCTTTTTGTTGAAGGTTCGTCGCTTTCGCGGAGCTGATGGCCGCCTCTTGTTGCTCGAGCAACGCTTTGTAGGAATCCGGTTTGATCTTCACCAACAAATCTCCCTTTTTGATCCACATTCCGTCTTCCACTGGCAAGTCGATGATCTCGCCCGCCACTTCCGGCGAGATTTTCACTTCTGTTTCCGGCTGCACCTTCCCGGTGGCCGAAACAGTCTGGAGGATGGTTTTGCGCACCGCCTTTTCAGTCGTAACCGGGACCGGCTTTTCCCGCTTCGAGAGGATTATTGAAACAACGATCCAGAGCACGATCAGGCCGATTGACCCGAAAATGATGTAACGTTTTCGACGGACGCGGCGCTTCTTCGCAACCTGGGCAGCCGGCGGGGTAGCTAAGGTTTGGTGCATAAAAGCTTCAAGGGGCGAGCGAAAGCGTCAGAAACTATCTCACTTTAGACCTTTGCAAAGCAAAACGGTTCACAACATCGACGGTTGGACGCAGGAACCGGGCCGCTTGGATTCAACGAATTTCAACTCTCTTAGCTCTGCAACGCTCGCGAATTCGCTCGATAGCCCACCCAGCATGCTCGGCAATCAATGGCTCGCGATCGGCGGCAGCTTTTTCGAGCGCCGGCAAGTCTTCAACCGTGCCGACGTTACCTAAAGCCACGCAGACATTGCGCAAAAAACCGCGTCGCTTGATCCGTTTTATCGGCGAGTTGCGAAAGTGAATTCGAAACTCTGCGTTCTGTTAATCTCAAATAATCGCGCAACGAAAAGCCGATTGTCGATCTTCGCGCGGAGAACGCGGTTTCCCGCGAGACATGCGCAAATCGGTTCCACGGACAGGCATCGAGACAATCGTCGCAACCGAAGATGCGATTACCAATCAGCGGCCGAAATTCAAGCGGAATAGAACCCTTTAGTTCGATCGTGAGATAAGAAATGCAGCGGCGTGCATCGAGCCGATGCGGCGCAGTAATCGCGCCGGTCGGGCAAGCCGTGATGCAGCGTTCGCATTTCCCGCAACGATCTCGGGCGGGCGGGTCAGGCGGCAATTCCAGCGTCGTCAAAATTTCCGCGAGAAAAAACCACGTCCCCAGCCGCTGATCGATCAACATTGTGCTCTTGCCGTGCCAGCCGATTCCCGCTTGCGCCGCATAATCGCGCTCCAAAATCGGTCCGGTATCGACATAACATTTCTGCTCGCCGCCAAATTCGCGCAAGGAAATTGTCGACCTTCTCTAGCTTCGCCTCGATTAAATCGTGATAGTCCTCGCCCCAGGCGTAACGCGCGATTCGCGCGCGCTTCCTCTTTCTGTGGTGGTCAGTGAGTGGCGAGACTGCCGCGCCTTGAAAATAATTTAGCGCCAAGACAATGATCGATCTCGCCCCTGGCAAAACTTTTTGCGGATCGCAACGTTTCTCTTCGCCGCGGGACATGTAGCCCATCTCGCCCGCAGCGCCCTCGCGCAGCCAATCACGGAATTCCTTCTGCGTGAGTCGGCGGAGCGCAAGCTGGGACACGGCATGAATCAAAACCAAGCTCTCGCGCAAATTCAACAAGCTGTGTCTTCAATTTCGCCTTCGAAATCGCCGAGCCCACATTATCGATATCAGAGGAGATCATTTTCGTGTCGTGACGAACTCTTCGACTTTCGCTCAAAATCACGTCGGCCACTTCATCATGCTTAGCGCTCGATGTATCGATGCGAATATCTGCAACTTTCGCATAAAGTGGCGCTCGCGCGCGCAACATTTCCGACAATGTATTGTCGCGGATTCTCAGTTTGTAGCAATGGCCGATTGCCTCTACGCGATGCTCTTTCGAAAAGTGTTTCTCCGTCCGCCTCGAGCCAAACGATTGCGCCCAGCTGTTTCAAGAGATCGACTATTTTCGCTTGCGCAAGCACAATTCCGCCACCTGTCACGATGATCGTCGCTTGCCGATCCAGTGATCAACTCGCGAGGCTTGCGTTTCCGCTTCGCGAAATCGTTGCTCACCATGCGTGGAAAAGATTTCCGAAATCGACAGGCCGAATTTCGAGAAACGATCTCATCGGTGTCGAAACGGGCGAGTCCCGTTCGCCGTTGAAGACAACGCCCAACGGACGATTTGCCTGCGCCCATCATTCCGATGAGGACAATCGATCTGGCCGAATTCACAATCGACAATATGCGATTGAAGATCGACAATGTAAAAGATCGACATCCTTTGTAGCGTGTCGAGCCGATGACAAGATCGAACCTCGAAGGGAGAGCGATCTGGCGCGAGCGAATCAAACGCGCTACAATTGCCTTCATGTCTGCGCCGAAACCTTTGGTTGCGCGTTATTATGGGCAGCAAATCGGATTGGGAGACGATGCGCCACGCCGTTGAAACGCTCGATGAGCTTGGTGTGCCTAACGAATCGCAAGATTCTTTCCGCCCATCGCACGCCCGGAGGCGACCGCCGATTTTGCGCGCAACGCAGCGGAGTCGCGGACTGCGCGTGATCATCGCCGGCGCGGGCGGCGCCGCGCACCTGGCGGGAGTCATCGCCGCCCATACTTGGTTGCCGGTGCTCGGCGTGCCGATTCAATCGCAAGCGCTGCAAGGACTCGATTCACTTCTTTCCATCGCACAAATGCCGGGAGGAGTCCCCGTCGGCACACTCGCGATTGGCGCATCCGGCGCCAAAAACGCTGGCGCTGCTCGCGGCCAGCATTCTCGCGACTCCGATGATAAGGTTCGGCAAGAAACTGGAAGCGTTTCGGAAAAAGCAAACCGAAGCGGTGCTCGCTCAGCGAATGCCAAAGTGAAAACCGAAAATGTAGTGGCGTTCTATGATCGCCGACGGCGGTCGCGGACCGCCGCTACAGGGCGCGCGGTCAACGCTTCTGCATGCAGGGCGAAATCGTCGCGCTTACCGACAGAAACAGTTTACGGACTCGCTGCTGATGCGCTCAATCCGATCGCCGTCGCAAAAATTTTCGAGGCAAAGGATCGGCCACGATTCGATCCGCTGATCGTTCATTTGCCCGATCCGCGCTTGGCTGAGAAAATTGTCGATCTTCCCGCGAATGATCGACAATTGATTTTGAAAGCTGGTCGCGAGAAGTTTTGGCCCGGGCCGTTCACGATGGTTTTAGCCGAAGAGGGAAATTGTTCCCGAAATTGTGACGGCGGGTTTGGACACGGTCGCAGTTCGAATGAGCGCGCATCCGGTTTTTGCCGAAATCGTGCGCGTATTTGGAAAACCGCTCGCCGCCCCAAGCGCAAATCGCTTTGGTCGAATCAGCCCGACCACCGCGCAACATGTTCTGGACGAACTTGGCGGTCGAATTCCACTGGTTGTCGATGCCGGACCAACCGAACATGGAATCGAATCGACGATCGTCGCTATTCGCGACTGGCAAAATCGACATCTTGCGCCGCGGTCCGATCAGCGCAGAGCAACTGTCCGAGATTCGGAAAGATCGACATTGCCGCTCCCGCGGAAAAAGTCTTTGCGCCGGGACAACTGCCATCGCACTACGCGCCGAAAACGCCGCTGCGTCTCGTGGAAGATTTCGATTCGTTTTTGCCGAAACCAAATCAGCATTGCGCGTTGCTGGCATGGAATCGCAATTGAAAATGACGAACGTTTCATCGCGATTCGAAATTTGAGCGAAGGCAAAGATCTCCGCGAAGCGGCTGCGAATTTATTTCGCTATTTGCGCGAGCTCGACGCGCTCGATGCTCGATCTTATCGTTGCAGAACCAGTTCCTGATCAGGGACTCGGGGCGGCGATTATGGATCGGCTGCGGCGCGCGTCGCACGGGTCGGCTTGACGCACGAGACATGCCTGGATGAAACCTTTGAAAAGCGGATGTGGCTTGTTCGGCTTGCTCTGAAATTCGGGATGATATTGGCAGCCGACAAAGTAAGGATGATCCCGCAGCTCGACGAGCTCCGCCAGCGTCGCCGTCCGGCGACGTGCCCGAAATCATAAATCCTTTTTCGCTCATCTGGTCGCGATATTTCATGTTGAACTCGTATCGGTGCCGGTGGCGTTCCATCACCTCGTTAGCTGCCGTAAATCTTTTCAGCCAGCGTGCCTGTCGCGATTTTCGTCGGCCAGGTGCCGAGCCGCATGCTTGCGCCTTTGTTGCGTCACGCCGCGCTGTTCTTCCAGCAATGAGATGACCGGCTCTTTTGCGTCTCTTATCGAACTCGGTGCTGTTCGCCCTTTCGAGTCCGCAGACATTGCGCGCGAACTCGATCGTCGCGACCTGCATGCCGAGGCACAGGCCGAGGTAAGGGATCTTGTGCTCGCGCGCATAACGTGCCGCTTTGATCTTTCCCTCGACACCACGCTCGCCAAATCCGCCGGGAATCAAGACGCCGGCCACATCTTTGAGTTGTGCCATCGACGCCGTCTTGCAAGCGATTCAGCGTCGACCAGCTTCAAGTCGATCCCGCAATCCTGGCTCGCCGCTGCGTGGGTGAGCGATTCGTAAATACTTTTGTAAGCGTCCTGCAAGTCGATGTATTTGCCGACGACAGCGATCTTCACCCGTTTCTTCGGACTGACGACGCGCTCAACAAATTTTCGCCAGTCTGTCAGATCGGGCTTCGGCGTCTTGAGATGCAACAGATCGCAAACCAGCTGGTCGAGTCCTTCGGCGTGCAACATCAACGGGTACTTCGTAAATCGTGTGTTCGACGTCGCGCGCTTCGATCACCGCCTTCTCAGAAACGCTGCAAAACATCGACAATTTCTGCCGCACGTCGCGGTCGAGCGGTTTCTCGGTGCGGCAAATCAGCACCTGCGGTTGCAAACCGATCTCGCGCAACTTTGCGACGCTTTGTTGCGTCGGTTTCGTTTTCAATTCGGCCGCCGCTTTGATGTACGGCACGAGCGTGACGTGAATGTTCACCACGTTTTCCGGGCCGACTTCGAGAATGAATTGCCGGATCGCTTCGAGAAATGGCAGGCCTTCGATGTCGCCGGTCGTTCCGCCGATCTCGGTGATGACGACGTCGTATTTGCTTTCGTCGGAAAGTTCGCGGATGCGGTCTTTGATTACATCGGTGACGTGCGGAATCACCTGCACGGTTTTGCCGAGATAATCGCCGCGGCGTTCTTTTAAAATTACGACTTTCGTAAACCTGGCCGCTGGTGAGATTGTTGTGGCGCGAGAGGACGCAATTGGTGAAGCGCTCGTAATGGCCGAGATCGAGATCGGTCTCCGCGCCGTCGTTGAGCACGTAAACTTCGCCGTGCTGAAACGGGTTCATTGTTCCCGGATCGACATTGAGATACGGATCGAATTTTTGGAAAACGACCCGCAAACCGCGCGCTTCAAGCAACGTGCCGAGCGACGCCGCGGCCAGACCTTTGCCTAACGAACTGACCACGCCGCCGGTGACGAAAATGTATTTCATCGGGAAGCTCCTCCGTTTTGCGCGAGCAAGCTTTTGCTCCAGCGCTTTTGCGTCTGCCGGCGTGTCCACGCCAGGCGATCCATGTTTCGTGACGAGCACATGAACCTTTACACCATTTTCCAGAGCGCGCAATTGCTCAAGCGACTCGGCCCGCTCCAGCGGCGTCGGTTTCCATTTCACAAACTGCAGCAGCGTCTTGCGCCGAAAACCGTAGATTCCCTGATGCCGCAGATATTTGACCGGCACGGAACGATCGCGAGGGAAGGGGACGGCGAAGCGCGAAAAATAAAGTGCGTTGCCGCCGAGATCGACAACCACTTTTACCTGGTGTGGGGAGGATGCTTCGGCGGCATTCGCAAACGGGTGCGCCGCAGTGACGATGTCGATTTTGCGATCGGATCGCAGTTTTTTGACGAGCTTGTCGATTAATCGCGGATCAACCAGCGGCTCGTCGCCTTGAATGTTGATGATGAATGCGAACTGTTTTGCTCTGCGGACGACTTCAGCAATGCGGTCGGTGCCGCTTTGGTGTTTTGGGGAAGTCAAAGCGACTTCGGCGCCCCAATCGAAAGCCGCGTTTGCGATGCGCATATCGTCGGTCGCGATGATTACGCGAATCCAATGCTCTTGCGCGTCAGCAACGTTCCCAGACATGACGGAGAAGTGGCTTGCCAGCAATAAGATGCAGTGGTTTTCCCGGAAAACGGGTGGAAGCCCAGCGCGCCGGAATAATTCCGACCGCTTTATTCATTTCAGAAGACTCGAGAATGATTTCCGCCGCAGCTGGCAGGTCGTCCGCGACCCAATCGGCGCGGCTGCCATCAGTCATTCGAGTCGAAACCAGTGCGAACGCGAATCGCGCGGACGCCGGCGTTGTGAGCGCATTCGGCGTCGATCTCCTTGTCGCCGATGAAAAACGAGCGCGCAAGATCGACATTGTGCTCGCGCGCCGCTTGCAAAACCATTCCGGGCGCGGGTTTGCGGCATTGCGACGGCTGCCCGGGAACGTCCGGGCAAAAATAAGTTGCATCGATCAAACCGGGACCAAGCTGACGCAAGACTTCTGCTTCGACGGCGCGGTATTGCTCGATCGTGAAAAAGCCGCGACCGATTCCGCTCTGATTTGTAATAATGATCAGTTTGTATCCTTCCCTTTTGAGTCGGCGCAATGCTTCCGGAACGCCCGCGAAAACATGAACTTGCTTCGGATCGGAGCAGTAATCGGCGTCGTGCATGATGGTGCCGTCGCGATCGAGAAAGACAGCGCGACGACTTCGCGCTCACTCGAAGTCATGCTCGAAGCTTGCGAGTAATTCGTCCCGCGTCACGGTGGCCGTTCCCAGCTTGCCGACGACTACGGCGCTGCCGTGATTGGCGATTTCGGCCGCCTCGATCGGCGTGGCGTCGCAAGCGAGCGCGAGGGTAAAGAGCGCGATGGCGGTGTCGCCCGCCCCGGAAACATCGAAAACCTGGCGCGCTTTCGTGGGGATGTGATGCGGCGGTTTGTTTTTTTGGAAAAACATCATGCCGTGTTCGCCGAGAGTGATGAGGAGATATTGCGTCTCCCATTTTTCGAGCAACGTCTTTCCCAGCGCGCACGAGATCGACATCTTCCTGCCGGCGATTCGTCCGGATCTCGCCACGGAATTCCGGCGGCCAGAAAAGCTTCGGTGCGATTCGGTTTTACAGCGCTCATCCCGCGCCAGTCGATCGAATGTTCGCGAATTGGGATCAGCCGCGACGATTTTTCCAGCCGCGCGGGCGTCGCGCGCAATTTGCGAAACCAACTCAGCCGGTTAAAAAACCTTTGCCGTAATCTTCAAAAATGATCGCGTCGGTTTCTGGGAGACTTCTTTCGCACCGCAGCGACTACTTTTGCAATTTGTGCCGGTCGAGGGGCCGATCGATTTGCTCGCGGTCAACCCGCACCACTTGTTGATGACGGGCGATGATGCGTGTTTTGACGATGGTGCGAAACTTCTCGTCTTCGATCGAGTTCGACATGTCGATCTTTTGTTCGGCCAGAAGTTCACGAAGCTGCTGGCCGCTGCGGTCGGCGCCGATCATTCCGATGACCGCAGACGCGATCGACGAACTCGCGGAGATTGCGGGCGACGTTGGCGGCGCCGCCGGGATAAAATGATTCGCCGGTGACTTCGACAACCGGCACGGGCGCCTCCGGCGAGATGCGGCCGACTTTTCCCCAAACGAATTCGTCGAGCATCAAGTCGCCAATCACCAGTATGCGTTTCGCCGGGGCGCGGTCGAGAATCTGCTGGAGCCGGTTGAAATTCATGGGAAAAGTGACAGACGATGCCGCCGAGATGAGAAATTGGTTCGATTCAGGGGAGTCAAAATTGTTAGATGCAGCGATTTGTGTGGAGCGAAGGTTCTGCTTAGAATTGCCCCATTAATCCTGAATACGAAGCCGAAATCAACAGTCGAAGCTCTCCGATGATTCCATTTCGCTAGATATTTAAAGCTGAGTGCGGTGGCCGTTTAGCGGCCTGACGCTTTGTGCGCATGGCGCTCAGGCCCCGCAGCACATCGACGTTAAACAGTTGTCGAAGAAAGTGGAAGACGTCGTGGTGCCGTTGCCAAACGAAGTCTTCGGCGCGTTGAACAAGCTCGGCTCGGTCAACTGGAAAGAATACGTGCGCACCGCAAAAGGGAAGCAATTTTACCGAACGGCCGCGCATCGCACTTTTGCTGGGACAGTGATCGCCGACGGCTTCATCGCGGTCCAGGCGGAGGATGCGCCGACGGTGAAGGAAATTGGCCAGCGCGTTTTGGCGCTCTCGAAGGGCATTGGCGTCGGCAATTCAATCACCCCGCACGCAAAGGCGATCATCGAGGCAGCGGACAAGCGCAAATGGGAAAATGTGCGGCAGGAGCTCGATCGCACTCAGAACAGCGTGCAGCAGGCGATGAACGAAGTGCACGATGAAAAACTCTCCCAGCTCGTCAGTCTGGGCGGATGGCTGCGCGGCACCGAAGTGTTGACGGCGGTCGTGACGAAGCGATTTTTCCGCAGACGGCGCGGAACTGCTGCATCAGCCGGACTTGCTTGTTTACTTTCAGACGAGACTGCAAGCGATGCCGGAGTTCGATCTGCCGATCATCCACGAAATTCAGGCGCGCTTGGTCGAAGTGAAGCCGTTGATCGACGTCGGCTGCAACGCGCACATCTCGCCGGATTCGGTGAAAAAAATCAATGAGATCACGACGCGCCTCGACTAACGGGATCGTGACCAAGGATTAAGGCGCTCGATGAATGCATTCGTGAAAGCTCTCTTGCGCGGAAGTCTCATTGCTCGTGGCCCTGCTCGCGCTGCGGCTGACAGTCTGCGGCTCAGTCGACGATGCGCAATCGTTCGCTCTCCAGGCCGCGGAACCGTATGTGAAAGAAGGATTCCAGGTGCGCGAAGATTACTGGGGAGGCGATCTCGGCGCCGGCGAAAAAAAAGCGGTGCGCCAGCAATTATTCAAGGGCAACGAATATTGGTTCTGGATGGGCACGGAGGTGGAGCGGGCGAAGATTTCGGTGCACATTTATGACTCGGAGGGAAAGCTGGCTGAGCAGCCGGACGGATGGGAGAAAGGTCATTTTGCGGCCGCGCACATCATTCCCAAAAGCACCGGCAGCTATTTCATCATTGTGAACATTGAGGAATCGCCAGAAGAGCGGACGCATTGGGCGCTGGTTTATGGTTTCCGGTAAATGATGATGTCGCCCTGCGGAACGCCAAGGAGCGGCGGTTTTCAACCGCCGGCGCGATTTGGAAATCACCCTTCCTTGCGCTGGCCTGCCAGATGACTGAGACGCGCACATTGCAATTTGAGAGTGGGCGCGCCTTGCAGTCGCTCTACGCGAATGATCTCAAGCTCTTGAAAACTCTGGAAGATTCTCTCGGCGTGAAAGTGACGACGCGCGAAGGCTGGGTGAAACTGGAGGGCGAGCCGGAAAAGATCGACAAGGCGCAACGCGTCTTCGATCAACTGGAACAAGCTCGCCAAAAAGGTGTGCCGATCGAAAAACACGAATTTCAATACGCGCTGAATTCGGTGAGCGAAGCGCGTGACGACAATCTAAGTGATGTTATCTCGACGAAGATCGTGACTTCGCCGCGCAAGCCGCCGATTGTGGCGCGGTCATCAGGCCAGCGCAATTATGTCGATGCGATCCAGAAGCACGATGTCGTTTTTGGAATCGGACCGGCTGGCACGGGCAAAACTTATCTGGCCGTGGCGATGGCCGTGGCCGCATTAAAAAAAGAGCAAGTCGCCGCATTATTTTGACGAGGCCGGCCGTGGAAGCCGGTGAAGCGCTGGGATTTTTGCCGGGCGAACTCGAGGAAAAAATCACGCCATATCTGCGTCCACTTTACGACGCGTTGCGCGACATGTTGGAGCCGGAAGAAATGGAGCGGGCGTTGGCGCGGCAGACGATTGAAGTCGCTCCGCTCGCTTATATGCGAGGCCGCACCTTGAACAACGCTTTTGTCATTTTCGATGAAGCCCAGAACACGACCACGGAACAGATGTTCATGTTGCTGACGCGGATTGGTCCCAATTCCAAATGCGTTGTGACTGGCGACGTGACGCAAATCGATCTGCCGCCAACAAACGTTCCGGTGTGGTCGAAGCGCTGCAGGCGTTGAAAAATGTTCCGGGGATCGCGACCGTTTATTTCACGGAGCGCGAGTGGTTCGCGCACGAGCTTGTGCGGGCGATCATCAACGCCTATCAGCAGCATCGTTCGCCTGCGCCCGACTCGCGAAAGTAATTTAGATCGACAATCAGCTCGCTAATCGCATGTTCGACTTTCTAAAACGCGGACGACTCATCAGGCGCGGCCTGGCTTCGCAGAAGACCCGCCGCCGTCGCACGCGCAACGAATTGCTGCAAAGCCTCGAATACGCGCCTTACGTAAAGGTGTTCATTTTTGTCGGCTTTATTGCCGGCCTGGCCTTCCTTATTTTCAGCGGGCAACAGCCGGAGCCGACGAAAAACTTCGTGATCGCGCTGCTCTTTCTAGCCATTGCGATGACGCAGCTCTGGATCAATCAGCCAAAGACCTTTTCGCAAAACTCGCGCGTTCTTCTCGTTTTCGGAACCATCCTGGTGCAACTCGCGGTGACGAAGCTTTTGCTTGTGCTTTGCAATGGCGGCACGCGTTCAGATTTCTAAAGCCGGAAATGGGCGGGCTCATCGCGCCCTACGCCTTCGCCCCGCTGGTGCTGAGTGTGTTGCTTGGCCGCAACCATGGCCTTTTTGCCGCCGTTTCCGTCAGTCTTTGGAGTAGCGTGTTGTTTGGAAAAATCGATGCGCCGCTTCTCGTGACCAGTTTGATCAGCGGATTCACTGCTGTCTATCTCACGTTGCAGGTGCGACGACGCAGCAAACTGATCCGCGCAGGTCTCGGCGTCGGGCTCGCCATCTGGTTGCTGTCGCTCACTTTCGGACTGATCGGACCGATCAATTTGTTTTCACCGATCGCCAATGATTGGGGAATGATCGGCCTGCAGAGCGCGTTCGCATTCGGCAATGGCATTGTCACCGCGATGGTTGTTGGCGGCGCGCTGCCAATTCTCGAAAATCTCTTTCAAATCACGACCGATATCTCCTGGCTGGAAGCCTCCGATCTCAATCATCCTTTGCTGCGGCGCATGACGATCGAGGCGCCGGGCACCTATCATCACAGCTTGGTCGTGGCCAATCTGGCCGAAGCCGCGGCAGAAGCCATCGGCGCAAATGCGACCCTTTGCCGTGTCTGCTCCTATTTCCATGACGTCGGGAAATTGGTGAAGCCGGAATACTTCACCGAAAACATGAACTTCGAGCGCAACCCGCATGACGATCTCGCGCCGACGATGAGCGCGTTGATCATTATCGCGCACGTCAAAGAAGGCGTCGATCTCGCGCTCAAGCACAAACTCAATCAGCGCATCATCGACATTATTCAGGAACACCACGGCACGTCGCTGGTTTATTATTTCTATCAGCGCGCGCTCCAGCAGCAGGAAGACGCACGCGCCGGCGGCAAAATCATGAACATCCGCGAAGAAGACATTCCGGAAGTCAGGAAGAAAGTTTTCGCTACAGCGGGCCAAAGCCGCAGACCAAGGAAAGCGCCATCGTCAGCCTGGCAGACATTGTCGAGAGCGCATCGCGAAGTCTGGAAAAACCGACGCCACAAAAAATCGAACAACTTGTTAATGAGCTCATCGAAGAGCGGATCGCGGACGGACAATTGGACGAGTGCGATCTGACGTTGGGCGAACTGAAAATTATCGCCGAACGATTCCGCTTCACGCTCATGACCATGCTGCATAGCCGCATCGCGTATCCGAGACACGAATCCAAGTTCGCTGGGCCGCGAGACGAGGCTTTGCGGCCAGATATTATGGCCGCTACCAGGGGACCCGCGTCCGCGCCGCCGGTCTCGGCAGCGTGAACAACAACTTCACCTGGTGGAATCCGCCTAACGGTGCCGACCGTCAAAGCCCTTGGCTATGAAACCAAGGAAGCCTTCGTCCAGAAAAAATTATATGTTTTACGATCTTATGCTTGACCTAACCACATGTCTGCATCGCTTGGTTAGATGTCATGGCTTACTTCCAAAGATCACTGAAAGAAGATCCGGGAAAAGTAAATCATAGTACAGAGTCCGGCTAGTAGCGGAGGAAGTCCGAGCCAGCGGTATCGCTCGTGCCGTAAGATTGCGATGACACCACATGCGAACGCGCACAGTGAAATAACGAAAATGCTGGCGATTGCCTCGTGGAGGCCAGGGAGCCATTCTCCACGCGCGCGACCTGCAGCCGTAGCAGCTCTCACTATGAAATATGCGATAAGCCATGCCACGCACGGAAGAATCCAAGACGCAACGCCAAAGATAGGCTTCTTCCGGCTACGCCGGCGATTTGCGACGTCGGTCGCAGGACCCTGTGAGTTCGTCATCTAACGAGAAAGAGATAAGCCACGGGTAGCGTTGAACAACATTACGGCGGGAGTGCGTGATCGCGAAGACGCGAATCGCACTAGGGAAGCCGGGCACTTGGATGAAATCCAGGGGTCGGTGGCAAACTCACTGAGGTTGGATCGCAATGAGGCCGTTGGCTTCGTCGGCTGGTTAGACCCATTGGTATCGAAACGGACTGGGCGGACCAATGACTCGTTCATGAAACTGCCACTTGCCTCCGATACGCTGCATGCGGTTGTACTCGCCAACCTTGCCATCATAACGTGCGTGATAAAGGTGGATGTCGCTGCTGCTGACAACCTCAATCGCGTATATCTGCCGATACGCGGTGCCAGGTTTGTTGCGAACAAGTGTGATCGCTGTGAGCAAGTCGGCGGGCGACACATCGTGCACGCGGCCGTAAAGCGGGATGCCCTCGAATGTCTGTGTTGCGCATGATGAGACCAGAAGAGCAGCCATTATGGATGCGAGGGCTGCGCGGCGCATGGGTCTAACGAGAATTGTGCCCAATTATTGCGTCTTTTAAGGCGTAATTTTTGGGTCTAATACTCGAGTTGCAGCTGCGTTCGGTGTTCACAACTCCGGCGGGTGGGCGCGGGGTTCGCGATCTTTCGCGGTCGCAGTGCTCGGCTGAGTCACAAACGGGCCGCCTTCGAGCGGCGCGGATTTAGTGAATGCGACGTCGGGCATTTCGCTCGGTAAACCTTCGAGCGGAAATTCTTTTCGCAACGGAAAGAACGGGTAGCCATCCCACATCAGGATACGACGCAGATCGGGATGACCGTTGAATTTGATTCCCATCATGTCGTAGATCTCGCGCTCGTGCCAATTCGCCGTTGGCCAGATGTCAGAAATTGTATCAACCGCGCCTTCCTCTTCCGACACGCGCAGCTTGAATCGCAAATGAACCGCCAGCGTCATGGAGTAAAGCTCGTAAACGATTTCGAAACGAGGTTCCTCGCCGAAATTGTCGACGCTGGTGATGTCGATCAGGTAATCGAACGAAAGCTCGTCGCGGCAGAATCTTGCCAATTCACGAAGATCGGTCGGCGAAATGGTGTAAGTCGTTTCACCACGAAATTCAGTTTCGTCCTGAATTTTCGGGCCGAACAATTTGCCTAACGAGCTGAGCAATTCTTGTCCTGTCATGCCAGAGCTTCTTCGACTTTTTTCACCAGCTCCGGTTTCTGGTTTACGAAGGAGCGCTCACGCGAAATTTTTTCCTGCAATTTCATCAGTCCGGCGAGCAACGCTTCCGGCCGGGGCGGACAACCCGAGATGTAAACATCGACAGGCAGGAGTTGATCGATTCCCTGTAAGACAGCGTAGGAGCGATACATGCCGCCGGTCGAAGCGCACGCTCCCATCGCGATGACCCATTTTGGTTCGGGCATTTGCTCGTAAATTCGCTGCACTGCCAGGGCCATTTTGTAAGTCACCGTGCCCGCGACGATCATGACATCGCATTGCCGCGGCGAAAAACGCATCACCTCCGCGCCGAACCGCGCGATGTCGAAACGCGAGGCAGCGGTCGCCATCAACTCAATCGCGCAACAGGCCAGCCCCATCGGCATTGGCCAGAGCGAATTTTTGCGCACCCAGTTCAGAGCGGCGTCAAACCGGGTGAAAATCACGTTGCCCTCGATTTTTGAATCGTATGCCGTGCGCAAAGGTTCTGGCATTGGTAAAACGGTAAGGGCGCACATCTTTACCGCAAGAGAAAACAGCCACAGATAAACACGGATGAAACACAGGCTAGGCAATCAGAACGAGCGCCGAAGAGGCACGCCGGTTTTATGAGATAGTCCATTTTGCGCGGACCGGTGTCCGATTACACAAAGATCTGGAAACGCCAGCAGTTTAAATCGAAATCAACCCGCTGCCTGCATCGGGATGAGGACATCGACCTGGGCGGAGATGATGACATCGTGGACGATTTTGCCTAGCTCGGCAGCTTCGTATGGCTTGGCGATGACACCGCGGAAACCGAAGTCTTGATAACGGCTCATGGTCGCGTCGGTGGCGTAACCGCTGGAAACGATGGCGTTCACGGTCGGATCGATCTCGATTAATCTCGTGAGCGCCTCTTTTCCGCCCATGCCGCCGGGAAGGGTAAGATCGAGAATCACGGCATCGAAGCGTTCGCCGGCTTCAAGTCTCTGGCGGTAAAGATTGACGCCCTCGAGCGCAGTGGCGGCCTGCATCACCTCGTAGCCGAGATGACTGAGTGTGAAATCGACGAGAGCCCGAATCGCTTCTTCGTCATCAACCACGAGCACGCGCCCGGTGCCGGCAATCGCTGCGCCGATCGTCTGTGGCGCTTCAACCGGCACCTCCTGATGAAGCGTCGCTGGAATATAAAGGGTGAAGGTGGAGCCCACGTACACTTCGGACTCGACGGTAATGAGTCCGTTATGATTCTTAATGATTGAGTAAGCGGTAGCGAGGCCGAGCCCGCTGCCTTTCGGCTTGGTCGTAAAGTAAGGGTCGAAGATTCGCTTAACGTATTTCTCAGGGATGCCAACGCCTTCGTCACGGATGCACACACGAACGTAATCGCCGGGCGCGAGATCTGGAATTGCAGGAGCGGCTGTCGAAGTGTAACGAAAATTCTCGGAGCTGACGTGCAAGGCGCCGCCGTTGGGCATCGCTTGATCGGCGTTGACGACCAGGTTTGCGATGACCTGGCTGATCTGACCCGCATCGATCTCGGCCGGCCACAGATCTGCGCCAAATTCGAACTCGCTGCGGTTGCGGCTGCCACGGAGCGAAAAGCTTACCGTGTCTTGAATCAGTTTGCCGATCGATGCCGTCTTCTTAATTGGTACACCGCCGCGCGCGAACGTGAGCAGCTGTTGAGCGAGATCGCGTGCTCGGAGCGACGCATTCCTTGCGTCGTCCAAACGCGTCGCCATTTCGTGATTTGGGGGCAGAAGCAGCGACGCGAGAGAGATATTGCCGATTATGGCAGTGAGCAGGTTATTGAAATCATGCGCGATGCCGCCGGCGAGCAGGCCAAGTTGCTCGAGTGTTTCCGCTTTGCGTCGCTCGGCTTCAGTGCGTTGACGTTCGGTGATATCGCGGAAAACGAGAACAACGCCGGCGATTTCGTTTTTGTTGTCACGAATGGGTGAGGCAACCTGCTCGATGATTCGCTCGCTGCCATCGCGGGATGCGAGGGTGACATTCTCCGGAAGATTGAGCAGGATTGACTGCGCCTCGCTCCGATAACCGCTTTTCTGCGTTTTGGCTTGAGTGGCAAGATCGACAGTCACGTTGAAGACCGATTTGAGCGGTTGACCGATGGCTTCCTTCGACGTCCAGCCTGTCAACCTTTCGCCCTCGTTATTGAGGATGATGATTTTGCCCTGCACATCGGTCGTGATAACGCCGTCCCCGATGGAGCGGAGCGTCACGGCGAGACTTTCCTTTTCGGCCGCGATCTCTTGTTCGAAGCGTTTGCGCTCGGTTACATCGCGCACCATCGCGACATAGAGCCGTCTTTGATCGATAATCATTTCGCTCAATGAAATTTCGATCGGAAAAGTGACGTGCTTGCGGGTCCGGCCCACCGCCAGGGTGGTGCTGCCCGCGCGGCTGACCAAGTCGTTCCAGGCACACATCACCAGTTTCACGTTGTGCTCGCTCGTGTATCGCTTCGGCACGAGTCGATTGAAATTGTGGCCGACCAGCTCGTTGTCGCGGCAGCCGAACATTTTTTCAGCGGCTGGGTTCATCGAGCAAATGACGCCTGCTTCGTCCGCGGTGATCATTCCATCAAAAATGTTTTCGATGATGGAACGGATGTGGGTCTCGACGCCTTCAAGCTGCGCAAGTTGCCGGCGCACAAGAACAAAACTGTAGCTGTTCGACACAACGAGCAGCCCCACGGCGATAAAGGCCATCAGAGCCAGAGCTGAAGTCTTGAGAATTCTCTCGCGGCTGGTCACGCTGGTCCGCACTTCGTAAACACTCAGTTCGTTCTTCTCGAAGGTGGCCAGCATCTGGCGAGTCTCGTCCATTAGCGTTTCGCCGGAATCGGTTGAAGCGAGCGACGTCACCTCTTTGCCGGCACGCTTCGCATCCATTTCCGGGATTGCGGAAATGTTCGCCCATCGCTCCACATTTGATCTGATCTCTGCGAGGAGCTCGGCTTGTCTGGGAGAATTGGCCACCAGGATCGACAAGTAGCCGTGGTAGGTATAGAAATCCGCCAGCGCCTGCTTGTAAGCCTCTGAAAATTTGCTTTCACCGGTCAGTAAATAGCCGCGCTTTTCTTTTTCCATTTCCACGACGGAGCGCTCCAGCTTAGGAAGGAAATCAAGTATTTGAGTCGATTGTGTGGCCCATTCCTGGTCGTGCATGCGCTGGTTGAGAACGATTTGCTCTTCGTCTTGAAGCGTTTGAAGGACCTCACGCGCCTGGTCGAGCAACGAATTTCCAAGGGCAAACGACCCCCCCAAATCAGCATTTGCTGCCGATGGAACATTACCTTCGGCTCGACGAGCGTTGATTTCGGCGAAGGCCACGGTATCGAGCCACTGTTGGACAACGCTGTGCGCCTTCATCACCCGTTTCCGTTGCGCTGGGCTATCGACAATCAGGGCGGTCAAATCCTCCAGGTGGCGCTTGATCAGGTCTCGCTTTTTTTCGAACACACCGATGTAACTCTCCCTCCCGCTCAATAGGAAACCGCGGTGGCTGCTTTCCAATGCTGCGATGTCGCTCTCGATCAAACCGCTCAGGCGCATCACCTCAATGGTATGGGTGCGGAGAACGCCCTGATAATGATTGCGAAGAGTGACGAGTAGGAACACGCCAACCAGGAAGATGATTACCGCTACTCCGACCGTGGTTCCCGAGAGAAGCTTGAGGTGAAAATGTTTCTGGCTAAAGAGCCACGCGGCCGAGCGGCGGAAAAGCGAAAGCGGGCCGCGTTTTTGCGCAACCTGACTTGTAGCGTCGGCCAGGGAATTTACCATAATCTTCAGAAAGCAGCTCGCCTGCCAATTCAAGCCGCGAGATGCTTTCCGGCGCCCGAGCAAAGCCTAAAGCAGTCTTCAGTACCACACCCGCACCAGGAACAAACCCTCCGCTGGCGCCACGAAACGCGCGCCGCTCGACTGTCCGAGACTTAATTCCCTAACGATTTCTGCCACGGTCATTTTGCCCAAGCTGGCGAGCACGATCGTTCCAATAATCAGCCGAACCATTTTGTAAAGGAAACCGTTCCCATCGAACTCAATCGCGAGGCAACGGCCCTTCCGCTGGACCCGAACGGAATGGATCGTCCGGATGCTGCTCGTGTCCGGTTTGCCGCGATTCGCGGCAAACGCTGCAAAATCATGAGTCCCGGTGAATTTCTCGGCGGCGGCTTTTAAAACATCGACATCGAGCGAAGCCGGAATGTGCCACGCTCGTCCGAACTCGAGCGGCGGCAGAACCGGAGCGGACCAGATTCGGTAGCGATAGACCTTCCCTTTTGCGGAAAAGCGCGCATGAAAGTCTTGCGTGACATACTGGCAGCGCAAAACACGGATGGCCGGCGGCAAAAGAGCATTGAGCGCTCCCGTCCAACGCGCGGGGGAGAAACGCCGGCCCGAAAGATCGACATGTGCACATTGAGCGAGCGCGTGAACTCCCGCGTCGGTGCGCCCGGCGCCGTGGATGTGGACGCGCTCGCCACCGACGCGCCGGAAAGCCCGCTCCAGATGGTCCTGCATCGTGTTGCGATGCGCCTGGCTCTGCCAGCCGGCAAACGCCGCGCCGTCATAAGCGACGATCAATTTCAGCCGCTGCGACATTTTGATTAGCGAGAAGTTCGTTCACGCGGCCGCGCTGTCGCTTTGTCTATCCAGATAGCCCTGCAAAATCATTTGGGCCGCGACTTGATCGACATAGGCGCGCGTCTGGCGCGTTTTTTTCCCGGTCTCGCGCAACGCGCGGTTCGCCGCCACGGTTGTCAATCGTTCGTCCCAGGTAATGACTTCACAAGGTAGGGCCGCTCGCAATTTTTCGACAAACCGAAGCGTCTCGTTTGCGGCTGCGCCGAGTTCACCGCTCATGTGTCGCGGAACCCCGACAACAACGCCGCCGATGTTTTTTTCCCGAACAATCGAAGCAATCCGGCCGACCACGTCTTGCTTTGAAGAAATCGTTTCGAGCGGATGCGCCAGCAATCGCAGTTCGTCGGAAATAGCGAGCCCGATGCGCGCAGTGCCAAAATCGATTCCCAAAATCGGACTCATCACCCGGACGAGTTATTGCAGCTCCGGCGGAAGTTTGCCGATCAAGTTCTTGATCTTTTCCGCCTGGTGCCGGTGACAAACCAAAACCGCGTCGCGTGTTTGCACGACGATCAAATTGTGCACTCCGAGCAGCGCGACGGTCGTCCCGCCCTGGTCGAAGACGATGTTGTTGCTCGAATCGACTGCGGTCAGCGCGCAGTTCGCGGCATTGCCATGCTCGTCATTTTTGAAATAACGCGCCACCGCGCTCCAACTGCCGACGTCGTCCCAATCGAAACTGGCTTCCACCACCAGAACCCGGTCCGCTTTTTCCATGATCGCATAATCGAATGAAATGAGCGGGAGTTCGCGAAAACGCTCGCGAAGCACTTTGTCCAGATTTCCTGGGGCGCGGACTTGGGAAATAAAATCCGCCAATTCCGGTGTGTGGCGGTTAAACTCGCTCAAAACCGTGGGCACCGACCAGACGAACATTCCTGCATTCCAGCGAAAATTCCCTTTGCGCAAAAATGACTCCGCCAGATCGACATTCGGTTTTTCGCGGAAGCGAACTACATGATGGACCGCGGTTTTGTCTGCCGCGATTGCGCAATTGCACTGGCTTCGCCTTGCTCGATGTAACCGAATCCGGGGCAGGCCCATGTCGGTTTGATTCCGATTGTCACGAGCGCGCCAGTTTCTTCCGCCGCCGCCGCGGCCAGTTCCATCGTCTCCTGAAAGGCTGCCCGATCGGCAATGACGTGATCGGCCGGCAGCGCCAGCATCGTTGCAGTATGATCGCGGGCTGCGACCCAACCGGCGCCGAGCGCAACCGCCGCGGCGGTGTCGCGTTTGGCCGGTTCGGCGACGATGTTCTCTTTCGGAAAATCTTCGAGCAATTCGCGAACTGCCGCTTCTTGTTCGACGTTTGTCAGAATAAGGATGCGCTCGGGCGGCACAAGGCCATCGAGTCGCGCCACTGTTTCCTCGAGCAACGTTCTCTCGGAAACGAGGCGCAGCAATTGCTTTGGCCGTGCTCGTCGGCTCAACGGCCAGAAACGTTCGCCGCTTCCGCCGGCGAGAATGAGTGCGTAGATCGAATTAGACATGTCGATGCAACAAACTGCGAGTGGGCAAGATCACGCAGATGCGCAGATTTTCCCGTTTCTTTTTCGCAAACGAGACGTATAAGAGTAAGCGATGTCTGCTCCCGATATCCATTCCAAAAACGCCTGAGCAAGCTTCCGCTGGACGGTTTGCTCACTGTCACGCGGACCGCATTTGGCCTCGGCCTCGGGATGTTGATGGCGGACAAAATTAAACGCCCGGTCCGGCAAGCGGCGGCGATCGCTCTGGTTTCGGTTGGCGCCCTTGCCGCCGTCCCGTTTCTTGTAAAGTCGCTTTGGACCAGATCAATCGCCCGGAGTCGGAGCGCGGCAGTCGCGCGCGGCTGCGCTCGATTCGCGGGGATTCCGGTTATCAATCCGACGTCGGATATTTATTGAGTTAACCTGGCGCTCGCCGCGTCGAGCGATCTAGCGAATTCGCGAGCGGGAAGCTTGCGCTGCATTCGCCTCCGCGGATTAAGCCTGGTTCGCGACATGTCCCGTCCACCGCACGTTTTCCGCTGAATCGTTGCGCGATTTTTGTCGCGCAATTCTGAAAGAAGAAGCGTTGCTGCGGCAAGGCGGCGGCAAAGCAGGCCATGAACGTCAACGCAAGCTTGGCCGGTTGCCTGCGCGAGAACGCATCGGCCATTTGCTCGACGAAGGCGCGCAACTTTTCGAGATCGGAGCTTTGGGCGGCTTACAAAATGTACGAGCAATGGGGGAACATTGCCGCCGCCGGAGCTGTCGCCGGCATCGGCAACGTCGCCGGAGTTCCCTGCATGATCATTGCCAACGATGCAACCGTGAAAGCGGGCGCGTTCTTTCCCGCGACGGCGAAGAAACTGATTCGCGCCCAGCGCATCGCTTTCGAGTGCTCGCTCCCGATCATTTATCTCGTCGATTCCGCCGGCGTTTTCCTGCCGATGCAGGATGAAATTTTTCCCGATGAAGACGATTTTGGCCGGATCTTTCGCAACAACTCTGTTATTTCTGCCGCCGGCATTCCGCAATTTGCCGCCATCATGGGCAATTGCGTTGCCGGCGGCGCTTATCTGCCGGTTTTGTGCGACAAGATTCTGATGACAAAAGGAAGCGGATTGTACCTCGCAGGTCCGTCGCTGGTCAAAGCCGCGATCGGCCAAGTTGTCGATGCAGAAGAACTTGGCGGCGCGCAGATGCACGCGGAAATCAGCGGCACGGTGGATTTTTATGAAAAAGACGACGCGTCGTGTTTGAATCGTCTGCGCTCACTCGTAGCCCTTTTGCCGGAAGCGGAAACCGCAAAGAACGCGAAGATCGAAAATGAAAATTCCGAAGCCGGCGAAAAATCCGGACGCGCTTTACGATCTCATCAGCCTCGATGGCCAGAAAAATTACGACGCGCGCGATCTGCTCGCATCGATTGTCGACGCGAACTCAATCGACGAATACAAGGCCGATTACGGCAAGACTCTTGTGACCGCTTATGCGCGCATCAACGGGCACGCCGTTCGGCATCGTCGCGAACCAGCGTTTGCAAGTGCGGACGAAAAAGGAAGGCATTCAGATGGGCGGCGTCATTTATTCCGACAGCGCGGATAAAGCAGCGCGGTTTGTGATGGATTGCAATCAGACCGGTCTTCCAATCGTTTTCTTCCAAGACGTGACCGGTTTCATGGTTGGGCGAGACGCGGAACAAAGCGGGATCATTCGCAGCGGCGCCAAAGCTGGTGAACGCGGTCAGCAATTCAGTCGTGCCGAAAATCACCGTCGTCGTTGGCGGATCGTTCGGCGCAGGAAATTACGCCATGTGCGGCAAAGCTTACGACCCACGATTCATCGTCGCCTGGCCGAGCGCGCGTTATGCGGTGATGGGCGCCGCGCAGGCGTCCGATACCGTTTTCTCGATCCTCGCCCGCGCCCGCGAACGCGGTGATAAAAAGTCGACCCATGAAGAACTTGACGCTCTTCGCGAGAAAGTGAAGCAGAATTACGAAGAACAAACCGATATCCGCTACGGCGCCGCTCGCGGCTGGGTCGACGCAATCATTCAACCGCACGAAACACGCGATGTGTTGATTCAGTTATTGCAGTATGTCTCTCGGCCAATGCCGAAAGCGCGCTTTCACACCGGCGTCATTCAGGTCTGAACACGTTTAGCGATTCAACGATTTAACGAATCAAGAATCCATGCCCGTCGTTCTCGTCGAAAAACAAAGTCCGGAGATCACCGTTCTCACCCTCAACCGCCCCGAGCGCCGCAACGCGCTCACGTTAGACCTGCTGAACGAACTTATTGCCGCAATCAAAGTCGCGTCGGACGAACCGCGTGCGCGCATTCTGATCTTGCGCGGGGCCGGCCAGGCTTTTTGCACGGGGCTTGATTTGAAAGAAGCAGCCGATCCGACAAAAGCGCACGCCACCGCTGATATGGTGGCAAAAACTTTGGTCACGCTCAGTCAAACGCGTCTTGATCACCATCGCGGCCGTGCACGGCGCGGCCGTCGCCGGCGGAGCCGGAATCATGTCGGCCTGCGATTTCGTGGTCGCGGCGGAGAAAACAAAGATCGGTTATCCCGAAGTGCGGCGCGGTCTCGTTGCCGGATTGGTCATGACTTTTCTGCGCCGGCAAATAGGCGAGCGAAACATGCGCGAGTTATTGCTCGGCTCCGAATTGATCGATGCTGAACGCGCCCATGAAATCGGTCTCGTTAATCGCGTCGTCGCACAAGATGATTTGATGACCGTAGCGCAGAAGTTTGCCAATTCCGTTTTGCAAGGCGCCCCCGGCGCGGTGGCGCAAACAAAGAGCTTGATCGAAGAACTTTGGTCGAGCTCAGTGAAAGAAGATGTCGATCTTGCGCTGAAGTATCACATGCAAGCGCGCGAATCCGACGAAGCACGCGAAGGCATCGCCGCCTTCAACGAAAAACGCCCGCCGAAATGGGTCCTGTAATGGGATGCTATCTGGGGGGCGCACAGCCTGCCCGCACTCGGGCGCCCTCTCACATTAGCGAACAATTTGTATTCTAAGCCTTTGCGGACGCGACAGCGGGCGTCTCGCCAGTAGGAATCTTAAACTTCTCGATCTGTTCTTTGATTTCGTGGACGAAGTTGGCGGCGCCGGCGCCGTTGACGACGCGGTGGTCGAAAGTGAGTGACAGGGTGATCACTTCGGCGGTTTCGTTTTTCTTTGCCGTTCGGAATGATTTCGCGATGAGCGCGTGCCGACAAAGAGTGTGCCGACTGACGGCGGCACCACAATTGGAGCGCCAGCCTTAACGCCGAATGCGCCCAGACTTGTGATGACAACTGGCGCATTCATGGCATCGACGCGGCCGCTTCGCGTGTTGCTTCAATTGTTTGCATTGTAAATCTTCACGAACTCCGGCCAGCTTTTTTTGTTTGCATCGACAATTACCGCGGTCGCGAGCCGATCGTCTTCCAACGCGACCGCGATGCCGAGATCGAAGTCGTCGTTCTCGATGATGCGGTCGTCTTCCAGAATCAACCGACGGAACGGCGCGTGTTTTTCCATCGCGCGGACGACCGACCACGCGATCATGACTGAAGGCGAGGGGGCATTCTTGCCATTTTTCTTTTTCGCGGCGTCGCGCGCTTTGCGAACTGCGTCCCAGCGCGCATCGATTTGCAAATTAGCCGGAATCACGCGGCTAAGTTTGCGCGTGATCGTCGGCGAGAGCGCGGGCTCGACGCTGTCGCCGGTCGCGCGCCCGCAACCTCGCGCTTTGGTTCTGCCCCGAAAGCTTTCGGGCCAGCTACAACGCCGTCGCCTGGGGTTTTTGCGGCGGTGTCCAATTGGTCAGCGAGTGAAGGCTCGCCTGTCAAAATCGTGCCGAGTTCCTGGCCGATATCGACCGTGTCGCCAACTCTTAGTTTTCCATTCGCCCATCACGCCGGCGAACGACGACTCGATCGGATAAACGGCTTTGTCGGTTTCGACTTCGCAAAGCGGATCGTCGAGCGCGACGGGATCGCCCGGTTTTTTTAGCAAGCGAAACGATTTTTGCGTTGCGAATCCCTTCGCCCATGATCGGGACGGTGATCGGTTGCGCGTGCCGCTTTCGTCATGTCGATCTTCATTGTAGCCGCTGCCGCTGGCTGCGGCTCCTCTTTTTCAAGTGCGTCGGCCGCGATCACCGACCGCGGCTACAGCAGCGCGTTCGGTTTCGTCGAAACCGAACGCTCGAATCGCAGCGACGATCCGTTCCACATCTGGCAAGGCGGCGTATTCGTAGATCGGATTGTAACCGATCATCGACGTTGCCTTTGCTGACAAGAATCTGGCGGACTGATCATCGCGCTCCAAAGATCGGCATCGCACGGCGAGATGTCGAGATGATCATCTGACCGACGCTGCAATTTTCCGTGTCTTCCTGCACGACGACGAGCCGCCGGTTTTTCGGACAGATTCTTCGATCGCCGCTTTGTCCCATGGCACGATCGAACGCAGATCGAGCAGCTCGACGCGTACTTCGTCGCCGATCTTTGCGAGCGCTTCGAGCGATTTCTCGATCGTGTTGCCCCAGGCCACCAACGTGACGTCGGAGCCATCGCGGAATTTGCGCGCGCTGGCCGAATGGGACCGCGCGAATCGGTTCGGCGGATTCGCGTTCCGCCCAAAACATGATGCTTGGGAATCAAGAAAGATGACCGGGTCCTCGGCATGCATCGCAGTCCAAAGCAAACCGGCGGCATCCTCCGGCGTGCTCGGAATGACGACGCTCAAGCCGGGATAATGAGCGAACACGGATTCGTTCGCCTGGCTGTGCCACAAACTTCCGCCGGGCAGATAAGCTCCGTAAGGCGCGTAAATCACCGCCGGACATTTCCAGTTGCCGAACGATCGCCACCGCAAAGTCGAGATGTTCGTCACCAGCTGATTGAAGCCCGGATAAATAAAATCGATGAACTGCAGCTCGAATACCGGCCGCTTGCCGTAGGAAGCGAGCCCGCAGGCCACGCCGAGAATTGTCGATTCCGCCAGCGGCGAATTGAAAACCTGTTTCGGAAAATCGGTCGAAAGTTTTTGGGTCAGACGGAAAACGCCGCCCTTTGGGATCTTCGACGTCTTCACCGAAAATGATGCGCCGCGGATCTTCTTCGAGTCCGGCGCGCAAGGTTTTGTTTACGGTATCGCCGATTCGATATTTCCCCGGCGGCAAAATTTCCTTGTCGATTTTCGGCGGCGCTGCCGGTGACGTTTGCTTGCAATTCGTTAGGCGACGGGTCTTCCGCTTTTTCCGCCTCCGCGAATTCCTGCCGGATGCGCTCCTTAACTTCATTGTCGATCTTGGCGAATTCCTCGGCGCTAAGAACGCGCCTTCTGCGATCAATTGATCTTTCCAGCATTTGAGCGGATCGCATTTCTCGAGCTGCCTGCAATTCTTCGGCGCTGCGATAAAGTTTTTGATCGTCCGAGCTGGTGTGGCTGGAGAAGTCGCTCCATTTTCACCCAGAAAAAAGACGGGCCGTCGCCCGCGCGCATTTTTTCCATTGCCGTCGCCGCTGCGTCATAAACCTTCTGCACATCCTGGCCGGCGATTTGTTGCCATTCGTTAGGCTGAAGCACTTCCAGCGCGAGCGGATTAATTTTCGCGGGTCGGGCTGCTGATGCCGTAAGCGTTGTCTTCGACCACGAACAAGCACGGGCAGTTTCTTTTCTTTTGCAAAACAAATCGCTTCGAAAAAATCGCCCTGGCGGGTCGCGGCGTCGCCGACCGTCGTGACGACAATATTCTTCTTGCCGTCGAGTTTGATTCCCCAGGCGATGCCGCATGCGGGAAGAAGTTGCGAGCCGGTCGGGGTGGGCACGCTCCAGATGTGATGTTCGGCGTCGCTGTAATGCGACGGCATCATCCGCCCGCCGCTGCCCGGTCTTGCGTTTGGCGAAATATTCGAGGGCCAATTCGCGGGTCGTCATCCCGCGGCCGAGGACTAAACCGCGATCGCGATAGTAAGGAACAATGTAATCGTCGGGCCCCATTTGAATCGAGATGGCAGCGAGCGCTTCGTGCCCCATTCCTGACACATGAAAGTGGCCTTTGCCCTGCCGATTCAAATTTTGCTCGCGCAAATCGGCGTGGCGGCTCTCCAGCATCGTTTTCAGTAGACGCAGCTTGTCTTCTTTGCTCAGGCCAGGCATACGATGTCGATCTTACAACTGCACTTGCGGATCGACAATCGCGCGGATTTGTTTCGAATGGAAGATGTCGATGGACGCAGCAAGGCCAAAGTTGGATCAGGGCAGGGGAGTAATCGAGCGTTATCGCGAATTTCTTCCTGTTTCGGATGCGACGCCGGTCATTTCGTTGGGCGAGGGGAATACGCCACTCGTTGACTCGGCAAAGTTGAGCGCGCGAGTTGGCCGCGGCTGCGAAGTGTTCATCAAAAACGAAGGCGTGAATCCGACCGGATCGTTCAAAGATCGCGGCATGACGGTGGCCGTTTCGAAAGCGATCGAGCGCAAAGCGCGCGCGTTGATTTGCGCGTCAACCGGAAACACCTCCGCTTCCGCCGCAGCTTACGCGGCGCGGGCTGGCATCCCCTGCGCGGTGATTCTTGCCGGCGGGAAAAATTGCGAGCGGAAAATTGGTCCAGGCTTTTGCCTGCGGAGCAAAAATCGTCCCAATCGAGGGAAACTTTGATGATGCGCTGCGAATTGTGCGCGAACTCGGCGAGCGAAACGATTTTGCGATCGTGAACTCGATCAATCCCGATCGCATTGCCGGACAAAAGACGGCGGCATTTGAGATTGTCGATGTACTGGGCGACGCGCCGGATTTTCATTTGTTGCCGCTGGGCAACGCCGGAAACATGACCGCGTATTGGGCCGGTTATCGCGAATATCAGCGCGCGTAAAAGATCGACAAAGTTGCCGGCCATGATCGGTTTTCAAGCCGCCGGCGCCGCGCCGATTTTCCACAACCGAATCATTAGCGAACCGGAAACGATTGCCTCGGCGATTCGTATCGGTAATCCTGCAAGCTGGAAACAAGCGCGGGCGGCGATCGACGAATCAGGCGGCGCGGTCGATGTTGTGACCGACGAAGAGATTCTCGATGCGCAAAGCTGGCTGGCGCGAAATGAAGGATTTTTGTTGAGCCGGCCAGCGCGGCTTCGATTGCCGGATTGTTCAACTACTCGGCCAGAAGATTCCGGAACGAAGCCGAATCGTCTGCACTGTGACTGGACATGGCCTGAAAGATCCTGACGTGATTCTGGACGAATTGGCGATTTGAAATCCGTTGCCGCGAAGATCGACAATGTGCGGCGCGCGATTGGATTTTAGTTTACAGTCGCGCCGTTTGCTCATGCGTTTGATTGTTCAAAAATACGGCGGCACTTCGGTCGGAACTCCTGAGCGCATCCGCAACGTGGCGCAGCGTATTGTTGAAACGCAGCGGGAAGGTTGCCGCGTCGTGGCCGTGATTTCCGCGATGGCGGGAGTGACCGACGACTTGATCAAGCTCGCGCACGAAATGTCGCCCGATCCGACCAAACGCGAGCTCGATATTTTACTGGCGACGGGCGAACACGCGGCCAGTGCGCTGACCGCCATGGCGGTGAACGCGCTTGGCGCGAAAGCCATTTCACTGACCGGCGCGGAAGCCGGAATTTTAACCGATCCCTTCCACACCAAGGCGCGGATCGCGAATATCAGCCCGAAACAAATTCAGGAACTCTTGGCCGAGGATTACATCGTGCATCGTCGCCGGCTTCCAGGGTCAATCAGCCGAAGGCGAAACGACTACGCTCGGCCGCGGCGGTTCCGATCTGACCGCGATCGCACTGGCCGGCGCGCTCAACGCGGATGCCTGCCAGATTTTCACCGATGTCGATGGTGTTTTTACTTGTGACCCGCGCATCGTGACTGAGGCAAAAAAACTCGATGAAGTTGCCTATGACGAATTGCTCGAAATGGCCAGCGCCGGGTCGAAGGTGATGCAATCGCGCGCGGTTGAGTTCGCGAAGAAATTCGGCGTCGAATTCGAAGTCCGCTCGAGTCTTCAACCGCAACCACCGGAACAATCGCGAAAGAAGAAACGCCGAGCATGGAAGACGTTGTTATTCGCGGCGTCAGTCTGGATCGGCATCAGGCCAAAGTCACGATCGACGACGTCCGCGACGAGCCTGGAGTTGCCGGGACGAATTTTTTCCGCAATCGCCGCGGGCAACATCATCGTCGACATGATCGTGCAAAGTGTCTCCGAGCACGGGACGACCGATATCTCATTCACGATTCACGAGAACGACCTGGAGGCGGCGACGAAGTTGCTGACGCCGGTCGTAAAGGAAGTCAAGGCAGCGGGACTAATCATCGATGAGCGGCGTGGCAAAACTGAGCGTCGTCGGAATCGGAATGCGATCGCATTCCGGAGTAGCCGCGCGGATGTTCGAATGCTCTCGGCAAAGGCGGGATTAACATTCAATTGATCTCGACGTCGGAGATCAAGATCGCTGTCATAATTGCCGGCAATGATGCCGATCGCGCGGCGCAACTTACGCACGAAGAATTCGGGCTCGCCAGTTTAATGCCGACTGCGAGCGCGATCCAACCGCTTCACTAAACGATTACGGTCTACTCACCGGATCGACATAGAATTCCGGCATCCCTTCGATCCGCATTTTGTAACCGAACGTGCCGTGAAATACGGCGGCGTTCGGGTGATCGGTCACCGGCGTGCGATAACGATCGTCAGCGTTGGCCTGTTTCCAGACGCTACCGTCTTCCAACTTGATCAGGGTTCGACCTTTCAGGCCCTCGAAGTTGCCATCGACCCGGCTGGCTATCGCGTCGAATCTATTTTTGGCGGCGCGCGCCTCAGCCTCCTCGGTTGCTTTTTTTATCTCTTCGGTTGCTTTCGTCTGGGCTTGCTCCGTGGCCTTCTTCTCAGTGGTTTGCCGATAACCCTGCAACCACGCATCCAGGTGCTGCATCTCTTCCTCTGTAAGTTTGTCCAATCCTGCCGCCTTGAATTCCTCGGGTCTCATCATTTCTTGAAGGCTTCTGCGCGGTTTTTCCGCGACCGCGCTTTTCTTCGGAGCCTTGGCAGGCGGCGGAGTTTGCTCCGTCTCGGTTTCCTCGCTGGTTCTAGTGGATCTTTCGACGTCTACAGCCACCTGTGAAAGGGATAAGCTAGCGGTGAAGGAAAATAGGACGGTGAAGGCAGCAATCGGTATTCGATAGGATTTCATGGGGCTAAGTTTCAGTCGAGAGCGACGCTAGCAGCTGTCGAAGACGGGTCAAGAATCACCGCCAATCCGGGGCGGTGCCATTATCTTCCAAGCAACTGTCCACCTCGGGAAAAAACCTTTAGTTTTGACATCCGTACCGAGTGCAAGAGGACGCTTACTATTCTTATTAGGTACAGGGTAAAAAGATGCGAGAGAGCCTCGGAATCAGCAGATTAACTGATCAAATCACTTATTAAAGCAGATGATCTCCGAGGCGAAGCCGCCAAACCGTGCCTAGGGGCGCTGAACAAGGCCCTCGCAATAGTCGATGGAGGCGAAAGCTCCGGCGGGTCTATCCGATAACCATATGGTTGGCGGCCGACCCTAGCCGGAAAATGACACCGCCGATGTCGAGGCGAAACAGGACGGAGGAGCAATAGAGAAGCCCATTTTTCTCCGTTGTTATTCCTTTATAACATCAGACAATATATGTCATATAAAGTCGCAAGGTGTTGGGGTGCCTATCGTTATGGTTTTTAGATACCAGCCCCTGCGAACGCCTTTTCAAACGTCGCGTCCTCTTTGCGGCGCATGTAGTCGGCGGTCATTTCGACAACTCGTTCTAAACCCCATCGCTTCAATTCAACGCCAGCAGCCACGGCTGGCGTCGTTCCGAGCGTCGAATGTTTGCGAACAAAATTATAGATTCCGAGGTGCAGCGCGACTGCCAGTTTGTGAGTTTGAAGGTCTTTGCTATAGCCAAGCCCCTTTCGCTGGAATCGTTTTAGTTCCTGCCGAACGCTCAGGAAAAGACGCTCAATATGCGAAGTCGTGAGGCTGCCTAAGTCCGGCGAGCCGACTACCGCCTCGCGCTCCGCTGTGACCAGCTTGCGGACGCCTTCATTGCGTCCCAAACGTGCCAGCGTGCCGTCCAGTAGTTGAGGCTCGCCGAATATCTTTATCTCCTGCCCGTAACTATAACCTTCGTATCCGAAATGCTGCCGAATGTGAAAAGGATAAGCCCGCAGATGATCGGTTGCGATCTGCACCGGCCCTTCGACGCGGTTGTGGACATCTTCAACAAACAGATTGCCCGTAATCCAGTCGCGCTTTCCGATGCGATGCGAGAAAACAAGTTTAGTGTCCGCGTCGATGCACGCCCACAGCCAAAAATCTCCCCGCTCTTTTTCCTCTTTCGGAATCCTGCCGCTATGCGCGCCGACATATTGCCATTGCTCGTCCATTTCGATTCGGGAGCACGACAAATCACGAAACTCTCTGTCCATGTAATCGGCGAACGCTTCGCCAGTCTCACGGATGATTCGCGTGATGACATATTTTTCTGTCCGAAATATCCGAGCGATTGCGCGAATTGGCGTCCCTTCACAGAGCGACGCCAGAATTGCCGCCTGCTTTGATTTCGAGAGTCTTCGGTTATCCATAAACGTATATTGACTATCTGAAAGAATACGTATAGATTCAATCTGTGTCAATAGAAAAACTACATATTTTTTCAAATGCCAAGCAAGACTAGGGGCGGGAGAAGAAAGGGTGCTGGCAGAAAGCCGATGGGAAAGGCTCCTTACACTGTCACGCTCACGGAAAAGAACGTGGAGAAAGCGAAGCAGCGTGAAGCAAACTTCTCCGGTCTGATTGACCGATTGCTCGCAAAATGGCTTAAGACTCGCGCTTCCTGAGATACTCGCGCTCTTTGGCCTTGCGTAACTCGCGCTTGGCTTCCTCGGATTCGAGGAGGTCTTCGCCTTTGACTGGCTCGGAGTCGGTCGCTTTTTCGACTTGTTCCAAAGCCTCTTGATTGGCGTCGCGTTCTGCCATTGTGGTTCTACACATACGATTGTAGCGGTTGATTGTCGAATTGCATTACTGCGGGTGCCCTGATCTACTGAAAGTCGATGCTGCTCTCCGAGACGGTCGAAGCCCTCTTGAACAGGCTCGGGGCGGGAACGCTTAACGAGTCCACGATTAAGGGCCAGCTCTCGCTTATTTACGATCAGGCAAAGGCGCAAGAGACGGAGATCGAGGCGAAACAGGCGAAGATCGAGCATTACGAGAAATGCATTACGGAGCTTGAAGTGAAATTGCACAAGCAAGAGCAGGCACCTCAACCGGATCATGGAGAACGACTCAAAGAAGGAGCAGAGAAAATTCTTCAGCTTTTTTTCGGCTCGCGGCGATGGACACTTGAGCGAGCGGCTCGTCAGATTGGCCTTTCCAATGGCGTTGCTGAATATCATGCCGATGCGCTCGTTAAAGCACAGATGATCGAGCTTGCTGGAATCGGTCCTTCGGGAACCGGATACGTGCTCACGCCCCAAGGCAGAGCATATATCGTTAAGAACAATCTGGCGTGAGCCGTTCTGAGGATTTGCCACCGCTGCTTGTATTTACTGGGCGCGCAGCAGCGGCTGGGCATCTTGAAACAGCAATAAATCTTTGGTTCGAGGAGAAAGACCCAGCTTCGATTCACACGCTGGCTATCGCAGCGCAGGGACTTCTTAACATTATGTGCAAAGACAAGCGGCTTCGACCATCCCAAATAAACGAACTGGTTGAGGCGCAAACTACCGCAGTTCGCAACGCGATCCGAGCGCCGCAAAACTTCTTCAAACATGGCAAATACACGGGACAGCGCCATAAAGGAGTAGTTGGAAATACAGAGATGTGGACCGAGCTGGTTCTAGTCGATTGCCTTTCGATGCATCAGCGATTGTTCGACTCGCTGACGCCCATGATGATGCTTTTCGCTTTGCGCTATTCGCTTTTTAATCCGGGCGCATTCCCGATCAAGGTGGCGGTCAAGGGCTTCAAAATCGAAGACCTCAGACGGCTTAGCCGTTCTCAGTTTCTCAAAGAAGTCTTCCCACGGTTTCGCGGAAAGATCGGGGATTTGCCGCCTAAGACTGCTCATTGGGAGGAGTCTCCGGCAGACTGAGAATTACTAGAAGGATAGGCACCCCAGCACCAGTCGCAAGGTGTTGGGGTCGATTGGTTATGGAGATTCTAAATGAGGCCTCCTAATCCCTCACGCAACGGGTCTGATCTGGGCGGAGAACATTTCGGTAAGTTTGTTAAAGAACCCTATTCGGCTAAGCGCGCTTGCCTCTCCTACAGTGATGCCTTCCGGCAGAAATGCGTCCGCGCCTTCGCGAGCCTTAGAATTTCGAGGAACAAGCTAAATAACAAAGCACGCCTGAAACGTCCTCATGTAGACCCGTCGGGCGTTGAATACGAGCGTTGGAGTTTAGAAAAAGTCTTGGAAATGACCGCCGATTATATGCGTCGGAAAGAGGACGCGAAGTTTGAAAATGCCTTCGCGAAACTTGGCGAATGACGGCCAAGAACGAGAACTTCCATTTCGACGAAATGGTCTGGCGCGATGATTCCGGCCTAATCAATCAAGCCGTAACAGAGCTTACCGCCATCAAAGACGATGTAGAGTTTGAGAAACGGATGTTCCTAATTCGGATTGCGCGGCAAGTAAGTGGGCTAGGCAACTATCGATTACGCCACAGGACGACCCGTCTGTTTGGATATTTGCTCCAAATACCTCTGCTTAATGTTTGTCGACCGATTTTGCTGATTTGCGAGTTCGCCCTCGATAAGGGTGAGATGTTGCGCGGTTTGATCAACGGTCTCCTTGCCAAGCGCGCTGTCGCCAGTCCAGATAAGAAGATCGTCATCTCTGTCCCAGGAACCCGAAATCGTATATCCAGCCCCACAGAATTTCTCCCACACTTCGTCGGAAAGCGGTGGGTCAGTTCGAAAGGCGACGACGCGCTCGCCGTTAGGGTCAAACACAGAAGCGGAGGAAACAATTTCATTGATTTTCATGCTTTGATTGTAGCGTGCCAGTCAATACGGGACTTTGTAAAAGCCATAGGTTCGGTATGGTAATTTGAGGCTTCGCGGAAGACTTGTCCCGAATCGCCGCGAGCTCGAAATGAGCTCGAATATAAAGCACTTACGAATCGCGCACGCCGCCGAATCGGTTAGATGGAACTTGTCCCGCTGCGAGGATCGAATCGGCCGGCCAGGTTCCATCTCGTTGCTGGGAGCACGAGTTCCAATCGGGACAAATACAACGGCGGTACGGCAGTAGGAACCTGGAATCATACTCTCCCACGATGAAGTGGTCTTCGGCCTGCAAATGTCTTTCAGGGCTTTGCAACGAGCTTGCCGTGGCCAATGTGATCCGGCAGCGATTCACTAATCCCCTGCCCGACCATGAAATTTAAGAGCTATGACGGAGGAGCGGACGCTTTTTCGATCGGACCTGGAACTTTGGAATTGCCAAACTGGGACGGGACCTCAGGCATCGCCGCAGATTAGCCTGCCGCTGGAAGGCTTAAGGGTGGCTCCTGCCCGAGTTTGAATAATTGCCTCTGTGCAGGGGCGTGCAATCGCGCTGCAAGACGGTTGCAGGCTCGCGCAACTGTTTTTGCGGCGCCGATTGGACTGGAGAAAACGCCCAACCTGCCTTCGCAACGCCACGGCGTGGCGGGGCCTAACCGAAGACCGTCATTGCGATTGCCTGTTGCCTAACAAGAAGATAAAACGTCACGTCTGGTTCGCCTATGGCGCACGATGTCTTCATTTCTCACTCTGCGCACGACAAGCCAATAGCCGATGCGGTTTGTGCGGCGCTGGAGGAGGCCGGGATTCGCTGTTGGGTCGCTCCCCGTGACGTGCAACCGGGTCGTTCGTTTGCGGGCGAGATCACGCGAGCCATCCAGAACAGCAAAGTGATGGCGCTGATTTTCTCAGCGCACTCAAATACTTCCGAGCAAATCCTGCGCGAAGTGGAGCTGGCCGTTAACTCGCGTTTGCACATCGTCCAGTTTCGCATTGAGGCAGTGCTGCTTAACGATGATCTGAAATATTATCTCAGCACTCCCCATTGGCTCGATGCGTTGACTCCGCCGTTGGAAAATCATCTCGAGCGCCTGGTCAGTTCGATCAAGGCGCTCCTCGGCAAGACGACGGAAGAATTACCGAAGCAACCCGCGCCGTTCCATGAAAAAAGCGCGGAAAGAATCGCGCCTGTGGTCTTGCCGAAGCAGCCATTAAAGTCGGGCGCAAACCTAAGGTGGATGTGGATTGCGGGCGCGATAGTAGTGCTACTGCTTGTGGCCGCGTTGATCTTCGGGACGCGGTCGCGGAAGCCGGCACGGTCCGCTCAGAACGGAGCCACGACGCTGGCTCGGAAAGAAGCCACGCCGCCAGCTCAGAACGAAAAACACACGATGCCCGCTCTTGGTGACGGCCCGACGCTTCTAAAGATTGGAACGGGATATCGGATCGAAAACAATCATCTGCTGGCCGATAGATACGGTTTTATCGACACAAGCGGACATGTGCAAATCGAGCCGATGTGGGAAAATGAGCATGCCTTCTTTGAAGGAGTCGCCTGCGTGAAGCGAGATGGAAAATGGGGCCTTATTAATAAGAGCGGGCGCATCGTTATTGAACCGAGGTGGGAGGATGCGGCCGGATCGTCCGAAGGCTTTATTCCTGTGGAGCGCGATGGGAAATGGGGCTGCGTCGATGAGACCGGGCGCGTGGTGATCGAGCCGCAATGGGACAAATTTCTTCGGTTCGAGCACGGCGTGGCTCCGGTGGAGCGAGGCGGAAAGTGGGGATTGATTGACAAGACCGGTCGGGTTGTCGTCGAACCACAATGGGATTCTATGAATCCCTTTTTTGAAGGGCTCGCAGCTGTGAAACGCGATGGAAAGTTCGGCTTTATCGGCGACACAGGACGCGTCGTCATCCCGCCGCAGTGGGAAGCCGTAGGCATTTTTGGAGACGGATTCGCTGCGGTGAAAGATGAGCGGAAATTCGGCTTTATCGACAAAACTGGCCGCATCGTAATTCCTCCGCAGTTTGACAACGCGCTCTACTTCTCGGAAGGCCTGGCTCCCGTGGCGCAGAATCGGAAATGGGAATTTATCGACAGCACCGGACGTGTGGTGATCGCGCCGCAGTTTGACAGCGCCCAACATTTCATCGCAGGCGTGGCTCCGGTGCGGGAGGGCGGAAAGTGGGGATGCATCGACAAGATCGGTCGCATAATCGTTGAGCCACAGTGGGACAGCTGGCTTCCGTTTCCTGAAGGGATCGCGGCGGTCAAACGCGATGGGAAATTGGGCTTTCTCGATAAGAAACATGGCGTGATGATCGAGCCGGGCTGGGACGTGATGGAGTCCTATCGGGAAACTCGCCGCGATACCGGTAAGGCAACGTTGTGGTTGCTACTCGCCCGCCAGGAGAGCGATAGAGTTGCGGCTGCCTGGTTTGATGCGACGGGCAAGAAACTTTGGTCGTCTGATCAGTTGTCGGCGCGGTAAAAGAGGGCGCTAAATTGAAGGGCTTTTGCGGAGAGTTAATTTGGAACTGTCAAATCGGGACAAATAGACCGCGAACCTACAGTTTTTAGAGCTTCTGCCCTACTCACCCCATGTGCGCTAGCCAATCCTCACGGAATCCGCATGATTCGCGGTTGGATCGATGTCCTTGTGGGCGTGTCAGCGCACTTTGAGAAAGATACCGTGGATCGCCGAGTCCAGCGCCGTCAGCTTGAAGGGCTTGATGAGCACCGTCGCGTTTATTCGCCGGAAGAAAAACTCGTTTGCCCGATTGTTCTGGTGGCCGGTAAAAAAAATGAACCGCCGAGCAGCAGCCGGCCGGACCCGCGTCACCGCCCAGTAGAACATCTCGCCCCCGACTTGCGGCATCATCATGTCGCAAATGATGAGATCAAAGGCGCCCTTCATGATCTCGCGCAGGCCCTCGACACCGCTCCGGACGGAGGTCACCTCATAAGAGCTGAAGACCAAGTGGTCGTGGAGAACCTCCCGGAAATCATCACGATCTTCCAGGAGCAAAACTCTCCGGGCCGGCCCCCTGAGCGTCGCCACTTCCTCGTCAATGTCGAGAGTGACGGACTCCACGGGATAGGAAGCTCGCGGTGGCCGGCGCATGGTCCCAAGCCGATTAGCAAGACGGGTGCCCTCGGGAAAGTGCGAGACGGTGTTGGCGCCGATTGACGCTATGGAAATTTGAGACGTAAATCCTTCGCATGAAATTTGGCTGTCTCCCTGACTTGTCCTCGTCTGAGGACATTACGTACAAATTCGGGTTCTGTATTTAAGGCGACGGGCTTGGACGGCTTTTCCAGCGTCCTTCGAGCGACCCGTCTGGCGCGGGCGCAATCACAATGCTGCCAGCCTGCTTGGGTGCTGCCGTGCTACTAGCATCATTCTTACCGTGCCCCCAGTGAAAACATAGAGCACAAGCTGCTGTAATGAAAAGAGGGATAAAGATTGTCTTCACCTTCCGCCCCAAGGCCAAAGCAGCAGCAATCAGACCAATCAATGATTGGCGCGAAGCGGATGTTGGGGGCCCGTTCCCTACGATAAATTAGAGCTTAATGCTTATCTTTACGCTCCTAAGGCTCTTCTCAAGGTTCCGAAGCATTTCATCAGTACGACTTGTAGCTTCGTCAACTCCTCGCCGAAACTCTGCCGTTTCGATGAGCATGTCGCAAGAGGGGCATTTTCGACTGTCAGCCTTGAGCCATTCGACGGTCTTGTTCATTTGCTTGCCGCACCTGAGGCACGTAATTTCCAGCGGTAAATAGTCGAATGAGAATCCCATAGTTCTTATTCACACAATGAACAAAACTTCGTGATTTGGCTAGTCTAGTTTCGCAGACGCTTCCTCAAATTTGGCGTCCTATTTAGCGTGTTTCTTAAAAGTGACGCGGAGACCCGGATCCCATATTGTAACGTCTAAGCGGTAGGCCTTTGCGAAAGCTGCAATTTGCTTTTTGCGCTGCGCTAAAGTGTATTTTTCACGGGGCCAGATGCGCTCAAGCTCACTCTCAAATACCACGCAAAACTTTCTCGCGCCCAACCGTTCCCGAACACGCTCAGCTAGGATTTTCAATTGTGACCAACGCATTTCAACAAAACGTGATCATTTCGTCAAGTGTTCGTTAGGCGGGAAAATCAGGACTTGTCGGATGTTTATATAAAATCAAATGGTGTTGGTGACCGTTGCTTTTAGTAATTCCAAAAGAAGGATCCAGTCACGCCCTTAGGGGCGTCATAGCAGCGGCGAACATTTCGGTAAGTTTCACGAAAAACTCATATCGGCCAAAAGAGCCGACTTGTTCAACGCTGACACCGTCTGGAAGGAATGCGTCCGCACTTTCGCGAAACTTCGGGCTTTTCGGCACAAGCTGAAGAACAAAGTACGCCTGAAACGTCATCATATAGGCGCTTCGGCCTCTAAAAATCTTCTCAAATGAAATCGTCGTATCCCACAGCAGCTGCTCGTTAACGCGGCAAGGAAAATCTACGCAATCATGCGCTTCGCCGGAGGCATGTCGCAACCAATCGTACAGCGTTGTGAAACCCGCTTTGCCAAGGCGCTTCTTAATCGTCCTCGGCCTTTTCCCGCTATTCTTGCCCAAATCCTCAAGAACTTGATAGGCGGGCATGGCGATCAAATGAATCGAAAGCGGATCGTAATCAAAAAACCAGAGCCGGATGGCTGTATCCACCTGGCGCACCAGCGCGTCCCTTCGCGTCGCGGTCAAAACCGGTCCAGACTTTCCAGTCGCGAAACTTTCCAGGCTAGCAGTTTTCTTTCGTCTTCTATCGATTTTCTTTCCCATCTGCTAGGGAGATTGCGAACACAAATTCCAACGCGCCGCCTGCGCAGACTTCCCGACGGATAATGATTTTCAACCAGAATGTCGATCTGGAATTTAAGTATGGGCTCGCTCTAAGGGCCAGGCTTGGCCGACAAGTCTCGCGACGAAGCGGAGAAGTCCGCGGGCAAATCGGTGAGTTTTCTTAAAACGAGCATCGATCCGGCCCCGGCCCAACGTTTTGCCACTCCCTGGTCGACCAAGCGCTGACATACTTGGGAAACACCGAGCTCATAGTCGGGTGCGATTTCCGGTTTTTGCCGTTTTCGGAACTTGTTTTTTAGACGGATCCAGAACCGGTTAAGGCGTCGGTCCTGGTCGCGCCATTTAAAATTCTCGTTTGGCAACGCGTCGTGAAACACCGCCAGGCCGGGAAAGTCGTTAGCCGCTTGCAATGCATTCCAATGTGCGACCACGTCGGCAAGGACGCCTTCGAAACTGTGGTCGCCATCGATGAACAGAAAGCCATAAGTTAAATCCGGCAGCGGTTTTCGAGAGTCAGCCGTTATGAGGTGGACGCGGCTTTTATTTTCCGGTCGGGACAAATATTCTCCGCAGGTGGGATCGTGTTTGGATTTTATGTCGATGGAATAAACCGCTCGTCCTGCGCTCGCGGCCGCGAGCAAGACCGTAGAACCAGCGCGGTTGCGGCCAATTTCCAAAATATTTCCCGAAGTCGCTTTTACCGCCTTCCACAGGAGTGCAGCCTCATCGAAACCCTGGCGAATGATTCGCCGGTTTCTGCTATCGCAATTGAATAGCCAGGTGAGGTCTTCAAAATTCTCAGCCATTTCCAAGCTTTCCGGTGCAATGCCGAGTCAAACGTTGCTGCCGCTCCATTTCAGTTTCTGCCGCACCACACTGAAAAAAGACATGTCCGGCATGGCAGCGAGCTGGAGGCACTTGTTCGCTTTTCGAATCGCAACGACGGCCCCCATTTCCAAACGTAACGGCTCTTCACCGTCGACCGACAGATAGACCGGAAAATCGGGCTCGCTTGCTTCAACTTCGATAAGCGACGATTCCGCGACGATGATCGAACGGTTGGTCAAGACGTGCGGGCAAATCGGCGTGATCACGAACACGCCCGACTCCGGCGCCAGGATCGGACCTCCCGCCGAGAGCGAATAGGCGGTAGAACCGGTCGGCGTCGCGATGATCAAGCCGTCGGCGTTAAACTCAGTTAACGACTCGCCGTTCACGCGTGCTCGCAATCGAATCAGACGCGACAACTCACCGCGACTCAGGACGGCGTCGTTCAAGCCGATCATTCGCGCGTGTGCCTGTCGCGAATTTTGGATCGTCACCTCGAGAAGAGTGCGATCGCTGAACGTGATTTCCCCTTTTGCTATGCCCTCGACTGCTTCGCGGAACCCCGGCGAACTCGAGCAGGTCAAAAACCCAAGCGATCCGACGTTGATTCCAAAGATCGGCTTGATGGTCTCGCCCATCTGGCCGGTCACATGAAGAATCGTCCCATCGCCGCCTAAGACGACCAGGAGATCAACCTTCGCACCCAGTTGCGCAACGGTAAGGTCGGAACGCTGTCCGGCCAGTGTAGCAGTTTCCTTCTCGATCAGGACCGAAATCGAGTGACGGGCGAACTCATCGGCTACTGCCTTAATCAGTTCCGCCACGCCCGGTTTTCCGGTGTGCGCAATCAATCCGATCGTCTTCGGATGCATATGAAAAATTCCTGGTTGCCGTCCGTTCCGGTGATTATCGACGGAACGAGGCCGGCCACGTGCTGGCCAAGTGATTCGGCAAAGCTGACAATTTTCTGCTGCGCCTTTTCATGCAGCGCCGGATCGCGCACAATCCCGCCGCGGCCGACGTCTTCGCGTTGCAACTCAAACTGCGGCTTGATCAGCGCAAGGGTCACACCGTTTGGAGTTACCAACTCGAAGGCCCGAGGCAAGATTAAAGTCACCGAAATAAAAGAGACGTCGATCACGCAAAGATCGACAGGTTGCGAGATGTGCTCGCGAGAGAGAAATCGCGCGTTCAATTTTTCCATTACCACCACCCGTGGGTTGTTTCGAATTTTCCACGCCAACTGGCCGTGTCCGACATCGACAGCGTAAATTTTCGCGGCGCCGCGTTGTAACAAACAATCGGTAAAACCTCCCGTCGATGCCCCGATATCGAGAGCAACTTTGCCGCGAACATCGAGAGCAAAACAATCGAGCGCACCGCCGAGCTTGAGCGCCCCCCGGCTCGCGTACTGGGGCCGCTCCGCGACCGAGATCGGCGAGTCGGCCTGGATTAGTTCTGAAGATTTCGCGATCGAGTGATCTCCTACTCTTACTTCCCCGGCCATGATCGCACGCTGCGCGCTTTCGCGGCTGTCGAAGAAGCCACGCGCCACGAGCAAATTGTCGATCCGCGCTTTCTTGGTTTTTGTTTGGCTCACCGATTCGAACTTACCCCGCAAACATCGACAATCGAATCTCGAATTGCGCTGATCGCGGCTGAAAGTTGTGGCGGCGTGATGCAAAGCGGCGGCATCAATACAATCACATTTTGAATCGGCCGCGTGAGCAAACCGCGGCCGCGCGCCGCCAGGCAAACCTTCGCCCCAAGTCCTCCCGCCGGACTGACTCGTCTTGTGGCGAGATCGGGATTACCTGTATCCTTCAACTCGATGCCGGAGATGAAGCCACATTGGCGAACCTCGCTCACGGCGGGCAAAGTTTTTAATTTCTCGAGCTCAACGCGCATCTGCTGAATCTTGGGCTGAAGGTTTTTCAGAACGTTTTCGTTCTCAAAAATCTCCAGGCTCGCCTTTGCCGCGGCGCAGCCGAGAGCATTTCCAGTATAACTGTGGCCGTAGGCCAACGCTTTTCTCGCGGAGATCGGCCCATCGAAGCGCGAGAATATTTCTTCGGTCACAACCGTGATCGCCAATGGCAGATATCCGCCGGTCAGTCCTTTGCCCAAAACCAGAATGTCAGGAATGACCGACTCGTGCTCGATCGCAAACATTTTTCCGGTCCTCCCAAAACCGGTCATCACTTCGTCGGCAATGAGCAGCGCCCCGCTGCGGTCGCACCATTCGCGAACTCCTCGTAACGTTCCCGGCGGCCAGAGTTTCATTCCCGCCGCCCCTTGCACCAGCGGTTCGATTACTACTGCTGCAATTTTTGCGGCGCTGGTAGCAGAGATGGATTCGAGCGCCTTTAAGCTCGGCACTTGGATCGCCGGAAAGTTCCACCGAGTCGGGCCAACCCGAAACATCGCCGCCGCGCCGAGACTCGCTGCCCCCGCGGTGTCCCCGTGATACGCATTTTGAAAGGCGACAAACTGATGTTTTCTCGAATTTCGCAGCCGCCAATACTGAGGGGTTATTCGCAATGCGACCTCGATTCCAGTCGAGCCGTCATCGGAATAGAAAACGCGAGTTAGTGAGTTTGGCGGGAGGAGATCTACAATCGCGCTCGCGAGCTCTATCGCCGGCGGATTCGTGAAACCGAGGAACGAAGTATGTGCGACGCGATCGAGCTGCGAACGAATCGCGGCGTTGATGTGCGGATGATTATGCCCGTGGATGTTTGTCCAGATCGATGAATTGCCATCGATGTATTCGCGGCCGCGACTGTCGCGTAAAATCGCACCGCGCCCTTCCACCAGCACAAGCGGCTCATGTTCTGGTCCGCACCAATCGCGCATGTTGGTGAACGGATGCCAAACGAATTGTTTGTCCGCGGCAATCAGCTCATCCGTGTTCCACTCAGTCATAACCGCGTCGTTTCTGGATCAATTTCTACACGCATACAACCGCGCCGTAGTCGGGCGGCCGCGGGAAGAGGATTGAGGTGAGGGGCGACGATTTATTCTTCTCGTAAGAAATCGCAAAGACTAAACAATCCGGCAGTGACTCGCGCCGGTTATTTGCGAAAAAACGCAACCGACTGCGAACGCATTGTGTAGCGCCATCTTCGAAATCGACGTGACTTTTACTCATTGGTCTCGTAATCGCGAACCAACTTATCGACTGAGGCAACGTCATCGGCGGAAGCCCGGCGGCGTCGATATTTTCGCGCAATGATCTCTTGCAACCTCAGCAAATCGTCGAGCAAGGGAACGTCATAATAGGTCCAGGTCATGTCGCCTGCAGTCTTCGATTGAAAACGCCAAGCACCTCCAAATTTCGTCGCCCGGACTTCGCGTTTCCGTCCTTCCCCATCTTTCTCCGTCCATATGTGTTGACTCCGCATTGCTGAAAAATCTTACATTAGCACTCGTGAAAGACGCGGCCAGATTGCTCGCTTACCTCGCTACCACCGTTCTCGCCGGCGCGCTGCTGGCGCCGCTTCTTTTCTGGGGAGCCCAATGGCTCGTCGGACGTGGTCAGTTTTCCTTTCTGGCAAAGTTCGACTTCGAAACTTTCTTCCATCGCGCCCTTCTTATTGCTGCCCTCGTTTTGCTTTGGCCGTTGTTCCGATCACTCCGGGTCCGGACGATGAGCGATCTTGAACTTGAGCCAAATCCAAAATGGCGGCGCGATCTTCTTGCCGGGTTTGTTTCTTCCGCGGTTCCCCTGCTCTGCTGCGGCGCCGTTCTCATCCTCGTCCACATTTTTTCGCTGCGCCTTGCAATTACCTGGGTGGCGGTCTCAAAAATCATCGGAGCTTCAATTGTCGTTCCGGCAATCGAGGAAGCTTTTTTCCGTGGCCTGGTCCTTGGCATTTTGTTGCGAAGCGGTCATCGTTACTTCTCGATCATTGTTACCTCAGCGCTTTATTCGATCGTTCATTTCCTGAAGGCGCCTGAGCGAACATCGACCGTCGTGACCTGGGCTTCCGGTTTCAACTCGATTGCGCACTCGTTCGCCCAATTTTCCGATCCAATCTTGGTGGCAGCCGGTTTTACCACATTGCTTTTGATCGGCTTGATTCTGGCAGATGCGCGCTTGCGAACCTGTTCTCTCTGGCTGGCTATTGGCTTGCACGCCGGCTGGATCTTCAGTAGTGCTGCATTCAACAAGATTGCCCATCGCGAAGTTCTGGCGCTGCCATGGCTCGGGAGAAATCTTCTCGTTGGGATCGTGCCTTTCGGCGTTGCTTGCTTGACGTGGATAATAATGAGCCGGTGGTTGAGATATGCCCGGGTTCGCCAGGTTTAACAGCGTGCGCGCCATTGCATCGCTCCTCTATCCGCCGGTTTGCGCGATCTGCTCCACAGACGTAGCCGCCGGTGAATATCTTTGCCAGGAATGCGAAGAAAAAATCACCCACATCGTGCCGCCGTTTTGCGGAAAATGCTCGGAACCATTCGAAGGCGCCATAACCGGCCCGTTCAACTGTGCGAACTGCGCGCACCGCTCTCTCCATTTTGAAGCTGCCGTCGCAGCCTATCGCAGCCGCGGGATTGTTCGCCGGATCATTCTCGATTTCAAATATGGCCGCCAAGTTCATCTTCGCCATCTTGTCGCACGCTGGCTTCTCGCGGCACTCGATGATTCCCGATTACGCGACCGCGAGTTCGATCTCATCGCGCCAGTCCCGCTTCATCCTGCCCGGGAACGGGAACGCGGCTTTAATCAGGCCGGTTTGCTCGCGGAGTTATTGAGCCGGCGGATGTCGGTCCGGGCTAACCCGGTGCTCGAGCGCACGCGTTATACCACCACCCAGACCGCCTTTGATCGCGCCGAGCGGATGGAAAATTTACGGGGAGCGTTCCGTTTACGAAGAAACGCGGACGTGCGAGAATTGCGGGTGCTTTTGATCGACGATGTCCTAACTACCGGCTCGACCTTGAGCGAGTGCGCGCGCGTTTTGAAAAAGGCGGGGGCGCATTCCGTTCATGCGGCCACTGCGGCACGCGGATAACTCTCATGGCAATTTTCAAGAAACCGGCACTCAAGGCGGAAAATCGCAAGAAACGCGATATTCCGCACGGCCTTTTCCAAAAGTGTCCCGGCTGCGGCGAAGTCGTGCACGACATCGAGCTTGTCCAGAATCTGCGCGTGTGTCCTCGTTGCGATTATCATTTTGCGTTGTCGGCCAAGGACAGGATCGACAATCTGCTCGATCCGGAAAGCTTCGTCGAAATGGACGCCGATTTGAGGTCCGTGGACACGTTGCGCTTTCAAGGCATGGCCACCTACCCGGACCGCTTAAAGAGCTACCAGGAGCGCACCGGCTTGACCGATGCTGTGATCAGCGGCTACGGAATGATCGACGGTTACAAAGTCGCCATTGCGGTAATGGATTTTGGTTTTCTCGCCGCAACCATGGGATCGGTTGTTGGCGAAAGAATTACGCGAACCATCGAATACGGCACCGACCAGCGCGCGGCCGTCATCATTGTCTCCGCGTCCGGAGGCGCACGCATGTACGAAGGCATGTTGAGCCTCATGCAAATGGCCAAAACCAGCGGCGCCCTCGCGCGACATGCCGATGAGCGGCTTCCGTACATTTCCGTCCTCACCAATCCGACGACTGCCGGGGTGATGGCAAGTTTTGCTTCGTTAGGCGACGTCATTATGGCCGAACCGAAGAGCATGATCGGCTTTGCCGGGCCGCGCGTCATCAAAGAAACTACGCATCAGGATTTGCCGAAAGGATTTCAGACTGCGGAATTTCTCGAGGAACACGGCTTGATCGACATGATCGTGCATCGCAAAAAAATGCGCGAACGGATCAGCCAATTGCTCAGCTACTTTTCTTCCGGGCAGTGAACTACTCGGAGGCGCTCGCCTGGCTCTACAGCCTTCAGCGCTTCGGGATCAAGCTCGGCCTGGAAAATATCCGGCAGCTCATCGCCGAGTTGCAGATCGATCTCGTCACGGGACGCATCCGTCCGGATAGCGGACTCGCAAACGCGCGCGTCATTCACGTCGCCGGCACGAACGGCAAAGGCTCCGTTTGTGCGATGATTGATTCCATCTGTCGCGCGCAAAACCATCGCACTGGACTCTTTACCTCCCCCCACCTTGTCACTTTCCGCGAACGGATTCGCGTGAATGGCGAAATGATTTCTGAAAAGGCGGCCGCGTCCGGTCTGACAACCATTCGCAACCTCGTGGCCAATTGGGAAACGCATCCAACATTCTTCGAAATCACAACTGCGCTCGCGCTCAAATATTTCTCCGAAACCAAGATCGGCATCGCCATTTTGGAGACGGGACTCGGCGGTCGTCTCGATGCCACCAACGCGGTTCAGTCGAACGTCTCAGTAATCACGCCGGTCGCTCTCGATCATCAGAAATGGCTTGGCGATTCGCTCGAGAAAATCGCGACCGAAAAAGCAGGCATCATTAAACCGAAAGCGCCGGTTGTTTCAGCGCCACAACAAAAAGAAGTTGAAATCGTTTTGCGTCAACGGGCGATCGAATGCGGCAGTCCTATCGAATTCGTGACCGCGCCCTATGAGCAGCATCCGGTTGCACTAACAGGCGCTCAGCAAAAACTAAACGCCGCGCTTGCGATCGCAGCCGTCCGCGCCGCCGGGATCGACATCGATGATTCGGCAATTGCCCGCGGGCTGGCGGCCGTCGATTGGCCCGCGCGTTTTCAGAAATGGGACGAACAAGTCATCATCGACGGCGCCCATAATCCGGCAGCTGCGCACATTCTGGCCGAAACGTGGAGGGAAGTCTTTGGCGATCAGCGGGCCACGCTCATTCTTGCCATTCTTTCCGACAAAGACTTGCTCGGAATCTGCGAAGCGCTGGCACCAATCGCCGACTCCGCTTTGCTTCCAAATATCCGTAGCGAGCGTGCGGCTACGCCGGAAAATCTCGGTCAAATTATCTCTTCCATTACTCCATCACTCCCCTACTCCATCACTTCATCCGTTGCTGAAGCAATTGATTTGGCGCGCGCCAAACCTCAGCCGATCTTGCTGACCGGCTCATTGCATTTCGCCGGTGAAGCGCTCGCGCATCTGCAAGGAATTCCCGCCGCCTTCGAAGAATGCGCGCAGTGAGACTCGCGCGTTCGAACGCGGACATTCTGGGGAGCGCACGTGCCCTCGCGTGCCTGTTTCGGCGCCCTCGCCGAAACATCTCCTTTCACAATTATTAAAGGTTCGCGATGGCGGGGCGCCATCGCCAGCAAGCGAGCCGCGTGCGCTCCCCGGATTTAGAACCTGTTTCGACCGCAGATGTCCAAACTTTTGCGAGTCGGGCAGCACGCAATCGGAGATGTGGTCGGAGAGTGCGTACAGTGAATCTTCTGCAGCGGCGCTCTGCGAGCGCCGAATCCAAATCAGACCGGCGGTCATAGACCGCCGCTACAGCTCGATCCGCGGGAAAGGTGGATCGTGCGCTTCTCTGCCGCGCCGTAGCCTTGACGAAGGGGGGCGCGCGCGATGCTAACCTAACAACGCGCTCTGAGAGCGCGTTTCACCTAATCTTTTTCAATCCGCGGAAACAACGGCACCGGTTTGCCGACAACATGTCCATCCGGCAAACCGCCCCATCTCGCGTCATCAAGGTGGAATCGCCCTTCTTTTCCGCTCAACTCCATCTTCCAATTCAGTTGATCGAAAATTCCGTGTGCCGCCTTCGGCAACACCGGCGAAAGCAAGATCGCAATAATGCGTAGCGATTCGGCTAGGGCGTAGAGCACGGCATCGAGCTTCTCAGATTGCGCGATATCCTTCCTGAGTTTCCAAGGAGCTGTCAATTCAACGAGTCCATTACAAGTAGTTGCAAGAACGAAAGTGTAACCAAGCGCCGCATCGATTCGCGAGCTGCCATCGCTATGGAGCCCGGGATCGCCCATTGCCTCTCGGTACTCTTGAAGAATACCGGGCACGGTTTCTTTTCGGATTCGCTCAAGATCGTCGTGTTCAGATTTTGATTTGTTCGTAGACTCAGCGACCCGTCCACCTCGATATTGCTGCGTCATATTCAGCGTCCGATTCAGGAGATTACCTAGTGAATTCGCGAGATCCGTGTTGTACCGTGTGACGAGACGCTCTTCCGAAAAGTCTGCGTCTTTGCCGGTCGCAATGTCGCTCGTCAAGTAATAACGCAATGCATCGGGACCGTATTTGTCGGCGAGTGCGTCTGGATCGACGATATTGCCTAACGACTTACTCATCTTCACACCGGAGATGTTCCACCAACCGTGCACGAGAAGCTGCGGCATCGCTTCGTCGGGAAATCCGATCGCGTGCAATATGATGAGCCAATAAATTCCGTGCGCGGGAATCAGGATGTCTTTGCCGATGATTTGGAGCGCCGGCCATTTATCTCGGAAAGTTGAGGGTTGAAAGTTGAAAGTTGAGAGACTCGGATCGTAGCCGGCGAAGCTGATGTAGTTCGTTAGGGCATCGAACCAGACGTAAGTCACGAAATCTTTGTCGAACGGCAGCTCGATTCCCCAATCGAGCCGCGATTTCGGTCGCGAGATGCACAAATCGCCGCGGAGTTTCTCGACCGCATTGCGCAATTCGGTCTGACGAAAGTCCGGAATGACCGCGTCCTTACGATTGTCGATGTACGAGAGCAGCCACGGTTTGTGTTGCCTCGAGCCGGAAATAATAATTTTCTTCTTCCCGAAACTCGACCTGGCCCCACTCCGGTCCGAATTCGCCATCAGGCCCGCGTTCTTTGTCGGTGAGGAATTGTTCCTGACGGACTGAGTAGTAGCCGGCCTGTTTGTCCTTGTAGATTTGTTTCTCGTTGAACAACCGTTGCAGAATTCCCTGCACGACTTTTTTGTGAACGTCCGCCGTTGTCTCAGCCCAGCTGTCGTATTTCACGTCGAGCTTCTTCCAAAGATCGACAAATTTTTGGGTGATGCCTTTGACGAACTCCGATGGCGGCACGCCGGCTTTGGCGGCGGATTGTTGCACCTTCTGGCCGTGTTGGTCGACGCCGGTAAGAAAGAAAACTTTCTCGCCTTTGAGTCGATGATAGCGCGCGATCACGTCGGCCAGCACTTTTTCATAAGCGTGACCGATGTGCGGCGCCGAGTTCGTGTAATCGATCGCCGTTGTGATGTAGAACGTCTTCGGCATTCCGGCGAGACAGTGCCGGACACGCGGTGACTTCGCAACCGCAAGCTGTAGCCGCGTCGCTACGCGACGCGCGCACGCGACCCCAAGGCTGCGGCTACAACATCAGACTCGCCCTCGTCCTACTTACAGCGCTCTGCCGTTAACCTTTACGATCTTTCCTCCCGTTACCACCCCGCCGGACGTAACAAAATTCATTTCGTAGACCTTGCCATCGACACCCTGCATGTCGACCGCCATCTGAGTTTTGCCCCTCCAAGCTTTCGCTCTTCGTGATATCTAACCGGAGTCAGGGGGAGGTCCTTCCCGTTCACGGTCATATGGAACTTATGGTCTTTGGAATTCGCGATTGCGTTGTCGAGATATCCTTTCACGCCGACCGGTTGCACGGTCTTCGTCGTCGTCATTGTGGTCATTGGCTGCGATCCGCTAGCGGTCTGCTGCGCGGGCTGGGTCGCAGGCTGCATCTGTTGTCCGCCATACATCTGACCAAAAGCGGTTGGAGCGACGGAGACTGCCGCGACTAGTACGATGAGAATTCGAGTGTTCATATTTTCCTTAAGGGTTCGATTTGAGACACTTTACAGGACGAAAATCATCGCGACAAGTGGACCGCTATCTCACAGCCTCGCCATTGATCCTCTGAATCCGAATACCGGTTACCTGAGCACCTGCCGTCACGAATTCGATGTCGTAAACCCTGCCTTCATCGCTCCTCATAGACGTGGAACGACGCAAGGGCGAGGTCTTTTCCGTTCACCGTCATGTGGAATTTCTTGTCCTTTGAATTCGCGATTTGACGATCAAGGTAAGCGTTGACATCGGGAGGTGGCACCGGCGTGGCCGCCGGTTTCGCCGGTGCAGGTGCCGGAGTAGACGCGAGTCTGGGCGGAATTAGGGCAAGAGCCGGAGTGGGTCTCCCCTGAATTGTTGTTGTCCCGGCTGCTTCCTTTGGCGGAATCAACATCGGTCTACCAGGCTGCGGAGGAACCGTCCGTTGCTGCGGCATCGGTGATTGCGCTCGAACCGGCACGAGTCTTCGCTGCTGCTGCAACTGCGGCATCGGAGTTGGAGATGGCGTGGGTGACTGCGACCTAGGCCGGCTATATTTCATTTGGCCGAATGCAAACGGAGCAACCATTGAAGCGGCGACTGCGGCGATAATGATCCGTGTGATTATAAAGACGACGTTGTGTGAATTAATCGGAAAGTCGAAAACATTTCCGATTTCGGCTACGAATTGCAAAGCCAAAATTGTGCAAATGATCAGACTGAGCGCTTGCGCCGCATTTTCAGAATCAATAGGCAGATTGCAAGGGCGATCGCGCCAAAATCGAGCCAGGTCGTGTAATTCCAGCTGAACGTTGCGTGTTCGATCGGGCTAGCTGGTCTTGGGCCAGTCGGAATCAAACCTGCGGCCGCGAAGATTAGATCGACAATCACGCCTGCGACAACCATCGACACGTAGAAAATAAGCACGATGTAGAGCGTCGCCCGACCGCCGAGATACTTCAGGTAGATCAGGATCAGCGGGATCACGAGCAGGTCGGCGTAGATAAATGAGATCACGCCGCCAAAACTGATCCCGTTCGCCCAAAGCAAACTCGCCAGCGGAATGTTTCCGATCGAGCAGACAAACGATAGGATGGCGACGATTGGGCCGACCGCGGCGTTCTCGATCAAACGTAGGAACGGGCTGCCGCCTTCGATGAAAAGAGCTTTCCACCAATCCGCCGGCATCAGCACCGCGAGAAATCCGGCGATCAGAAAACCGGCGGCGAGCTCTTTCCAAAGCATTCGCCAATCCATCCAAAACGCGGTCGCAACGCGCACCCATTTGCTTTGTTGCTCGTGATCGTGCTCATGCTCGTGATCGTGGCAACTGTGACTGCCGATCTTGGCGTGCTCCCGCGCTTCCTCTTCAAGTTTTTTCGGGAACAAGATCGACATAAGCCACCACATCACGCCGATTAAGACGAATGCGCCAATTACCTCCGCGAGAACAAAGCGCCAGCCCATCAGCAGCCAAAGCACGGCGCCGAGTTCCACGACCAGGTTCGTGGAAGCAAACATGAACGCGAGCGCGGGAATAAGCGCCGCGCCTTGCTGAAACGCGCTTCGCCCGGCGGCGACCGCTGCGTATGAACACGATGAGCTGGCCGCACCGAACCCGGTCGCGAGCGACATTGTGCGCAAGTTCGTGACGCCAAAAGCGCGCGTCATTTGCTCTTTGCTGACGAAGACCTGGAGCGCAGCCGAGATTCCGAAGCCAAGTACCAAAGCCCAGAGCGTTTCCCAAAACATGGCGAAGCCGTGATACAGACTCAGCCAAAGCCAGTTCATCTTTCGTTCGCCGACCAGTTAGGCTCTGTGTTCATGAGCGCACGCCTGGCGGCGCAATCCGCTGATCGCTTCTCGCAAGATGATCGGCACCATGCAAAGCGCCGCGACCGGATCGGCCCACCACCAACTGAAAAGCGCGTTCAGACCCAACCCGCCTAACAAGATCACCGCAAGATACGCGCAAATATCGCTCTGGTGAGAATCGGCGTGCAGCGCATGGCTCTGAAGATTTGCGGCAGCGCGACGTTTGGCGCGCGCGAGCAGTGGCATGACGACGACACACGCCGCGGCATAGATAATTCCAAGATAAGTCACTCGTGGCGACGAATGCGTGAACAAATCCTTCACCGCTTCGAAGGTCACGTAAACAGCAAGTGCGAGGAAGCAGACACCGACGAGCCGATGCGCGAATTCCTCTCGATCATCCGCCGCAGCGGCGTCACTCAGCCGCCATACGAGCACAAGACTGGACGCAACTTCGATCACCGAATCGATCCCGAAGCTAATTAACGCGACACTGCTTGCGAGAACGCCGGCGATAATTCCCACGATCGATTCGAGCGCCGTCCAAGCGATACTTAGGAATTCAATTTTGCGGCCAGCTCGACGATGAGCGGCCAGAGCTTCTGCGAGTTCAGACATTGTGAAATCAATTCGATTGCGCACTCATTTTCGCAGCCCCTTTATAATCGTGACAGTGATTTCTCCTTCCACATCGCAAAGATCACTGGATAAATCAACAGTTCCAGAATGGCTGACGTGATCACACCGCCGGTCATCGGTGCGGCGATGCGCTTCATGACGTCGGCGCCAGTCTGCGTGATGGGCGACCACATGATCGGCAACAGCCCAAACAGAATCGCGCAAGCGGTCATGATTTTCGGACGCAGACGTTGCACCGCGCCTTCGTGAATGGCAGCGCGAAGATCGACAATTGATTTCATGCGGCCTTCGGCGCGAAATTTTTCCCAGGCGTGATCTAGATAAAGGAGCATGACCACGCCGGTCTCGGCGTCGAGTCCAGCCAACGCGAGCAAACCAACCCAGACCGCGACGCTCATGTGATAACCAAGAAGCCAGAGTAACCAGAATGCGCCGACTAGCGAAAACGGCACGGCTAGCAGAACGATGCAGGTCTTCACGACTGAGCGCGTACTGAAATAAATCAGCACGAAAATGATTAGTAGCGTTAACGGCACGACGATCTTCAAGCGCTGCTCGGCTTGCCTGATGTATTGAAACTGCCCAGCCCATTCGGTGTAGTAACCGGCCGGAAATTTCACGCGCTCAGCGATGCGCTTCGACGCGTGTCGGACATAACCGTCGATGTCGCTGGTTGCAGGATCGACCAGAACGAATCCGACAAGTTGGCCGTTTTCGTTGCGAATGCTGGGCGGTCCGGTGCGATATTTAATATCGGCGACGAGTGAAATTGGAATCTGCGCGCCGGTCGGCGTTGGGATCAGCACGCGCTTCAACGAATCCAAATCCTGCCTGAAATCGGGCGCGTAACGCGCGCGGACTGGATAACGCTCGCGCGCTTCCACTGTTGTCGTGATCGTTTTGCCGCCGATCGCAGTCTCAACCACGTCGTTCACATCGCCGACAGTGAGACCGTAGCGCGCGGCCGCTTCGCGGTTCACATCGAAGTCGAGGAAATAGCCGCCGACAGTTCGTTCGGCAAAAGCGCTGCGCGTGTCGGGAAGATCGACAATCGCTTTTTCGATTTGAACGGCGAGGTTCTCGATGCCCTGTAAATCCGGTCCGAAAACTTTTATACCCAGCGCGCTGCGAAATCCTGTCGTGAGCATTTCGGTGCGCGTCTGGATCGGCATCCAGAAGATGTTTGCCATCCCCGGAGTGCGCAGATTCATGTTCAGTTCATTGAGAAACTTTTCCCAGGTCATGCCGCGTGGCCATTGATCGAACGGCTTGAGCGAAACGATCGTTTCAAACATCGAAAGCGGCGCGGGATCGGTGGACGTTTCGGCTTGCCCGGCTTTGCCGAAAACAGTGGTAACTTCAGGAAACTGTTTCAGTTGTCGATCTTGAATCTGAAGAATTCTCGTTGCTTCGGTGATCGACATTCCCGGCACCGCTGTCGGCATGTAGAGTAAAGTTCCTTCGTTCAAGGGTGGCATGAATTCTTTGCCGAGTCTGGCGAACGGGAAAATTGTGACGACGAAAATCAGCAGCGCGCCGAGTAAAACAAGGCGACGGAAACGCAGAACAAAATTTAAAGCCGGTTCGTAAACCGAAATTAGAAATCGGTTGAGGGGATTTTTCGCTTCCGGAGAAATCTTGCCGCGGATCAACAAGGTCATCAGAACCGGCGCGAGCGTGATCGCGAGCATCGCCGCAAAAAACATCGAGAACGTTTTCGTGAACGCGAGCGGTTTGAACAGCCGGCCTTCCTGGGCGGTCAGCGAGAACACCGGTAGAAAACTTACCGTGATAACGAGAAGCGAGAAAAATAACGGACGGCCAACGGTTTTCGCGGCGGCGATGATTACTTCGATTCGCTCACCATTGTCCGGCTCGCGTCCGTGCTCTTTCCGAAAATGCTCCAGGGATTTGTGCGCGTTCTCGACCATGATGATGGCAGCGTCGATCATCGCGCCGATCGCAATCGCGATTCCGCCAAGCGACATGATGTTGCTCGTCAGGTGCGAATAAAACATCGGGATGAACGACGCGAGGATCGCGATCGGCAGGGTGATGATCGCGACGAGCGCGGAACGCACGTGCCAGAGAAAGACAAGACAGACGAGGGCGACGATGATGCATTCCTCGATCAGTTTTTCGCGCAGCGTCCCGATTGCGCGATGGATCAATTCGCTGCGGTCGTAGATCGGCACGATTCGGACGCCATCGGGCAACGACGATTTGATATTGTCGATCTTCCGTTTGATGCCGTCGATAACGTTGAGCGCGTTCTCGCCGTAACGCATTACTACGATTCCGCCGACCACTTCGCCTTTGCCGTCCATTTCGGCGACACCGCGTCTTAGCGCACCGCCGAGATGAACTTTGCCGATGTTCTTGACGTAGACCGGCGTGCCGTTTTCGACTTTGAGCACGACGTTCTCGATGTCGGCGATGCTCTTGAAATACCCGCGGCCGCGCACGAAATATTCCGTGGTTGCGACTTCGAAGGTTTTTCCGCCCACGTCGGCGTTGCTCGATTTCACACGCGTCACGACATCGCTCAGCGGAATGCCGTGCGCGACAAGCGCATTCGGATCGACATCGATCTGGTATTCTTTCACGAAACCGCCAACCGGCGCGACTTCAGCGACGCCTTTCACGGATTCGAGCGCGTAGCGCAGGTTCCAATCCTGAATCGAACGAAGCTGCGCCAAGTCGAGCTTGTGTGAGTCATCAACCAGCGCGTACTCATAAACCCAGCCGACGCCGGTCGCGTCTGGACCGATAGTCGGATTTACCCCGTCGGGCAGCGTGCCGTGAATCGAGTTCAGATATTCAATCACGCGCGAACGCGCCCAGTAAATGTCGGTGCCATCCTGGAAGATTACGTAGACAAACGATTTACCGAACATCGATTCGCCGCGGACAAATCTCACTTTCGGGGCGGCGATGAAACTTGTGGAGATCGGATAAGTGACTTGGTCTTCCACCAGATCGGGCGAACGCCCTTCCCACTCGGTATAAACGATCACCTGCGCGTCGCTTAGATCGGGAATGGCATCGAGCGGCGTGCTTTTGAGCGCATAGATTCCGGCCGCGATTGCAAAGAGCGTGAAGACGAACACGAGGAAGCGATTCCTCGCGCTTGCTCCGATGATGCGCTCGATCATAACTTTTGCCGGATCACTGATGTCGATGTTCCGGAGGCGCGGCCGCGAAATCTTGCAGCGCGCCTTGCACTTTTGATTCCGCGTCGATGAGAAAGTTGGCGCTGGCGATGACGTGCTCGCCTTCGGCCAGGCCGCTCTTTACTTGGTAGTGGTCGCCGATTTGTTCGCCCAATTCGACGACGCGCGCCTCGAGTTTGCCGCCGCCTTTGTCGACAAACGCGATCTCGCGTGAGCCGGTGGGCATGACGGCGCTGGCCGGGACGGTGAGCCCTTCGCCCATGTCCATGCCGAGCTCAACGTTCGCATACATTCCCGGCCGCAACTTGAAATCTGGGTTCGGAATATCGATGCGCACTTTCGTCGTGCGTTTCGCCTGCTCGAGAAAAGGATTGATGACTGCGACATGCCCTTCGAAGTGTTCGTTAGGATACGAGCTTGCAGTCACCGTCACCTGCTGGCCGATTTCCAACATTGACAATTCGCCTTCGTAAAACTCAGCGGAGACCCAAACGACTGAGAGATCGGCGATGTCGATCAAATGATCGCCAACTTTCACGTTCACGCCTTGATGCGCGGGAACTTCCTGGACGACGCCACGAAAGGGCGAGCGAAGCGTGAGCGCCTCGCCCGGTTCACGCTTTCGTTCGATCTCAACGATTTGTTGATCGGTAATGTTCCATTGCCGAAGTCGCGACTCCGCGGCGGCAATCAACCGCTCCGGCGTGGCCCGCGCCTCTTTCGATTTCGCTTCGGCGCGCATTCGCAGAAGCATGACCAACTCGCGCTCGGTCGTGAGCAGGTCGGGACTGTAGATCGACAGAAGCGGCGCGTCCTTCTCGACAAGTTGGCCGGCAGACGGGACAAACAGTTCTTGCACATAACCATCCACGCGGGCGACGAACGCCCAGTGGCGCTGCATGTCCGGTTCGACCGTGCCAACGGCGCGAATCGTGTGATGCAACGGCGCGCGGCTGACTGTTGCGTAAGTGACGCCGATCTGCTGCTGTCGCTCGACGGGCACGACGAACTCGTGCGACGGCGCGCCGCTCGTCTGATTCCCACTTTGCGTGCCGGGCATACCGGCCATGCCTTGCATACCTGCGCCACTCGACGCCGCGGATGCAGATTGCGACGCGCCGGAATTCTTTTTCATCACGGGCACAAGATCCATTCCGCAAATCGGACATTTGCCGGGCGCTTCCGCGTGCACCGAGGGATGCATCGTGCAGGTGTAGTAATCGACGTCCGGTGGTTTGCCTGATTTGCTGGATTTTGAGCAAGCGGGACTGATGAGCAGCGCCGCGAGCACAAATATTTTCAGTGCTATCGATTTCATTTGGTTTCCTTTGCTTTGCTTGAGGGAAAAAGATTGAGGTCCGTGCCGATGACGGCTTCGAGCTCGGCCAGCGCCACCTGATAATCCGCGATGTGTTGTTTTCCCATCGCTTCGAGGTCACGCAGATTGCGCTGGGCGGTGATCCATTCGAGGAAACTGGCCTTGCCGGTCTCGTAGGCGAACTGGTTGGCCTCGAACGCCTGACGCGCCTCCGGCACTAGGTTTTCTCGGAAAAGATCGACATGATGTTTCGCTGTGTGGACTTTTTCCAAGGCGTCGCGCAACGTGCCTAACGATTCGGCATTTGTGCGTTCAACTTCCTGCTGAGCGGCGGCGCGATTTTCCTTCGCTTCACGAACAGCCGCCGAGTATTTGCCCGGATTTACCCATGGCACGGTGAAAGAGACTCCGGCATCGACTTCACTGGCCGCTTGTGCGGAATCGTTGTAGCGCTGCGCTTCAACTTTGATCGCAGGGTCGGGAATCCAATTTCGACGCGCGAGCTCGAGGCGCGAGTTCTCCATGTTGATCTTGGCTTGCGCGATTTTGATTTCCGGCCGGTTTGCGAGCGCCAACTCACGCGCTTGTTCCATCGACATGTGGAATGATTTGATTGGCGCCTCTTCCGGCTGACCGAGCGGCGCGAAGGCGTCGCGGTTCATCAGCACGTTGAGCTGCGATTGTTCAGCTGAAATATTTCGCAACAGATCCTGTTCCGATTCGAGCAGCTTGCTCGCTTCGACCTCGGCGGCGAGCGCATCGGCCGCGGATGCTTTGCCGACTTCGTAGCGCGAACGGCTGACCTCGGCGATCTGCTGTAAGGAGACGAGATTCTTTCGATTCAATTCCAGTTGAGCATGCGCGTTCGTCAATCGGAAGTAGGAAGCGCGCGTTTTTGCCAGCACGTCCAATTGCTCGCGGCGCGCCTGTTCAAATACTGCGACCGCATCCGCCGCCGCGATCCGCGCCCGTTCCAGATTTTTCCCTGTGATAGGGATGACTTGTTCGACCGAAACCATCTGATCGGTGAACGCATTGGGCGCGACATCGACAAATCGTGCCGCGCGCGAGCTGCCGCTGACTTTGAGATCGTCCCACGCAGCTTCCTGCGTGACGCGGGCTCTCGCTGCGCTCCATTTCCTTAGCGCCTGCTGGATCGCTGGATTATTCGCCAGCACGACCGCAGTCACCTCGTTGAGAGAGAAGCCATCTCCGCGAACAGGGCGAATGTCGCGATCGCCTGCATCCGCGGCCCGCAAAGATGAAGTTAAAATTAGATTAAGTAATAAAAGGTAAGTTGTTTTCATTGATCCAAGAGCTGACTTGAAGTCCAGGCATGCCGGTGAATGGGCACACCCCGTCCGTCAGGCTCTTCGGATCAGATGAGGCGAATGCAGATGAGCGCGAGCGGCGACGGTGAATGCGCCGTGCAATCTCGGCTCGAGAAAATCAATGAAGCTGGTGCGGCTGGACTCAGCCCTGCAACCACAAGCACAGAAGGCAAAGTCGCGACGTTCTGTTGATTGGAACCAGACTTCGCGAGCGGCTGAGAGGCTGGAGCTGTGTTTTTCGGCGATGTCATGCAACAGCTTTTGTTCGCGCAACAACCGGATTGACAAGCCTTCTGGCTCGATGCGTTGGACAGAATACATGGTCGCGCGGAGATGCTCACTGGAGCTGCAACAAGCGCCGCAGCCACCGCCGCCGAGGTCATGATCCTGCTCAACATCGGGTTATGTGATAGCACAAGACACGCCGCGCGTCGAATCGTTCAACAACGTCCAATGTCGAACGGGCTCTGCTTGTAGGGCGTTTCTGTGAAACACCATTTTCTGATACAGACGCCCTACAAGTCCTCAAAGCCCTGGCGGCGCAGCGCCCTCTAACACAACTGTCGCAGTCGCGTGATGATCGGTGTGGCTAAGCGTGATGAGTGCGGAGGCTACGCCGCGTTCTTTTGCCAGCTTCTCGGCTCCTTCCGTGAACACCAAAAACGGTTCGCCGCTCGGTTTTTTCCGGATGTCGATGTTTCGCCAACCCATTGCCTTGCCGATGCCGGTGCCGAATGCTTTTGAAACTGCTTCCTTGGCCGCGAAACGCGCGGCGAGATGTCGCGCCGGAAATTTCATCGACATCGAATACTCGATTTCACTGTCAGTGAAAACGCGATGGAGAAATTTTTCGCCGAAGCGATCGAGCGAATGCTGGATTCGCGCGCACTCCACCAGATCGACGCCAATACCGAGCACGCTCATCCGCGATAATCTTCCATGGCGACCAGCATTTCTTTCACGGCGTTGTCCAAGCCGATAGATACCGCGCGCGAGACAATCGAGTGGCCGATGTTCAGCTCGGTCAGGTGCGGAATTTTGTGGACGAGCACGATGTTGGTGTAGTTGATTCCGTGACCGGCGTTGACTTGCAGTTTCAATTCTGAGGCGCATGTGGCCGCCGCTTGCAAGTTCTGCAACTCTTGTTTCTCGATCTTTTCTGAAAACGCATTCGCCAATTTCCCAGTGTGGAGCTCGACCATTTCAACGCCCAGTTCGCCGGCGGCGTCGATTTGTTCCAAAGTTGGGTCGACAAACAAACTGACGCGGATTCCCGCGGCCTGCAGCCGTTTAATCGTGGCCTCGAGCTCTTTGCGGTGCGCGAGCACATCGAGTCCGCCCTCGGTGGTGATTTCCTCGCGCTTTTCCGGCACCAGACAGACTTCGTCAGGCACGATGCGCAACACAATATCGACAATCTCCGGCGTATTGCCCATCTCCAGATTTAGTTTTGTCATAACGTTTTCGCGCAAGCGTTCGATGTCGCGATTTTGAATGTGACGCCGATCCGAACGCAGGTGTGCCACAATTCCTTTTGCGCCGGCGCGCTCGCACACAGCGGCGGCCACAACCGGATCGGGCTCGACGTTCTTCGACTCTGGCATTGTCGCATAACGCGCCTGCCGCAATGTCGCAACGTGATCGATGTTGACCCCAAGTCGAAGCCCGTTCTCCACCGCGGTTTAATAGGAGCGGCTTTGCTTGTGCGCAAGTGCCAGATCGATTCTCCGCAAACAGCGAGAGAGCTTGTCAATCAGGCGACCAATTATTAGCCTGGCGCAGAATCGTCTTATGAAAACTCTCGAGTCCGCCGTCAGAGAACGCTATGCCGCCCGCGCAAACTCCGTCGACACTAAACTCTGCTGTCCGGTCAACTACGAGGGCGAATATTTGAAAGCGATTCCACAGGAAGTGATCGAGCGCGATTATGGCTGCGGCGATCCCTCGCGGTATTTACGCGAAGGCGAGACGGTCCTGGATCTTGGCAGCGGCAGTGGAAAAATCTGTTTCATAGCCGCGCAGATCGTTGGCTCGAAGGGCAAAGTCATCGGCGTCGATATGACCGATGAGATGCTGGAGGTCGCGCGGCGCAACGCGCCCATAGTCGCCCAGCGGGTCGGCTACGCGAACGCCGAATTCCGCAAAGGCCGGATTCAAGACCTGGCGCTCGATTTGGAATTGTTAGATCGACAACTGAAACGCAGCCCAATCACCGATGCCGCGTCGTTCCTTGCCGCCGATGAGCTGGCCGACGAGCTCCGTGTCAAACATCCGCTCGTGGCGAACGATTCTGTCGACGTGGTTGTTTCTAATTGCGTCCTCAATCTAGTCGAGCCGAAATCAAAGAAACAGCTCTTCGAAGAAATTTTCCGGGTGCTAAAAAAAGGCGGGCGCGCTGTCATTTCGGACATTGTCAGTGACGAAGAGATTCCGGAGGAAATGCAGAGCGATCCGGAGCTTTGGAGCGGTTGCGTTTCCGGTGCGCTGACCGAGGAAGACTTTCTCGGGGCGTTTGAGAACGCGGGATTTTACGGAATTCAAATCTTGAGACGCAATGCGCAGCCGTGGCGAATAGTGCAAGGAATCGAATTTCGTCCGGTAACGATCGAGGCATTCAAAGGAAAACAGGGCGACTGTTTTGAACGGAACCAGGCGGTGATTTACCGCGGCCCATTCAAGGAAGTGCTCGATGACGATAACCACCGGATGGAGCGTGGCCGGCGCTACGCCGTTTGCGACAAGACCTATAGCCTTTACAAACAAGAGCCCTATCGCGAGTTCTTCGAGTTCATCGAACCGATTGTCGATCTACCGCCGGCCGAGGCGAAGCCGTTCGATTGTTCGCGCACAACGTTGCGCCACCCGAAAGAAACGAAGGGCCAGGATTACGACGCGACCACGGAAGCGAACCGCAAGTGCTGCGACGGCGGCAGCTGTTGCTGATGAGGAGCTGCGCGCCCGTCTTTTCCTGGCCTGTTACGCTGGCTTGTGCCACAATCGCGGCGGCCGCGACCTGCTGGATTGCCGCTTCCCCGACTTCATGAACCGCTTTTCCGATCGACTTGCCGCCGAAGGATTGCAGTTGCGCCGGACGCATCCGGAAATTCTACAGATCAACGTGGGCAAGCTTTGCAATCTCACCTGCACGCATTGCCACGTAAACGCAGGCCCGAAACGCAAGGAAGTCATGACCCGCGAGACGATTGATCGCATCATTGATTGGGTGGCGAAAACCGACATTCCAATTGTTGATCTGACCGGCGGCGCACCAGAGATGATTCCTGATTTTCGCTATTTCATCGAACGCGTCAAAGCGCTGCTACCGTCGCGGCACGTAATCGATCGCTGCAATTTGACTATTCTGCTCGAGCGCAGTTACGAAGGTCTCGCGCAATTTTTGGCGAAGGAAAAAGTGGAGATCATCGCCTCGATGCCATGCTATTCGCCTGAGAATGTGAACGCGCAGCGCGGCGAAGGCGTCTTCGAGGGAAGCATTGCCGCGCTCAAACTACTAAACAGGTTGGGCTACGGGGTCGCGGGTGATCTGCCACTCAATCTTATTTACAATCCGGTTGGCGCGTTTCTACCGGCGCCGCAAGCAAAAATGGAAGCCGATTTCAAACGCGAGCTGGCTGCGCATTTCGGCATCGTCTTTAATAAGCTCTATACGATCACGAATTTGCCGATCGGGCGCTTCGCCGCGTATCTCAGCCACAACAGCAAGCTCGAAGAGTACATGGACCTGCTGATCAACGCGTTCAATCCATCGACGATTTATGGTCTGATGTGCCGGAACACGATTAGCGTCGGCTGGCGCGGCGAAGTTTACGATTGCGATTTCAATCAACAGCTCGACATGCAATGGTCCCGCCGCAATGGCGGGAGCGTGCCGCTCTTTTTATGGGATGTCGATCCGGACAAGATCGACAATCGCGAGATCATGACCGGCGACCATTGCTTCGGTTGCACGGCGGGCGCCGGATCGAGCTGCGGGGGCGCACTGGTTTGATTTGCAGGGCGTTTCCGCGAAACGCCGAATGCGGTTAGGCGTCTGACACAGACGCCCTACAATTCATTCGAGCGGAAATTCGATCCGCTCTTCAGGTTCGCGCGGGACGAGATTATTTCGCTCGATGATCCGCGCGCAGGTGTTCCAGCGCAGGAGAGCATCGTCATGCCCGGGCGGACGAATTACCTCCGCTTTTTCAAACCAGCTCATCGCTTCGCGAAAAAGATCGTAAGCCTGAAACCGGCAATCCGGTGTTCCCTGTCTCAATTTGGCTTTGGCTCCGCGCTCGTTGAAAATTCCGGCGTAGTAATTGCGTTCGTACTCGCTCTTTATCCGTGATAACAACTCCTTCGCCTGCGTGTCGCTCACGCCGTAGCCTTTTTCGAAGCGATCGGTCAGGGCGAGCAATAGCGTAACAATCGCTTCCTGATTCTCGGGATCGGCCTTCAAGACATCCAAACAGATGCTCTCGGCTTCGGCAGGCTCGTTGAGCAAACGATATCGTTCCGCCTTTTCCAGCGCCGCGGGGATTGCTTCCTTGGAGAGCTGTTTGAGTTCGGGCATGGGGAGCAATGTAATTCGTTAAATCGATAAACCGTGAATCGGGCAGAAGGCAAATCGATTCACGATTCTCGGTTCACGATTCACTCTTCCTTTTCAACCACCTCCAGAACCATCCCAGCGGATCATAAAAGTCATCCACCACGCGCTCCTTTAGCGGAATGATCGCGTTGTCTGTAATCTGGATCTCCTCGGGGCAAACCTTCGTGCAACATTTCGTGATGTTGCAGTAACCTATCCCCTGGGTGTTCCGCAATTCCTCGATGCGATTTTCGGTGTCGAGCGGATGCATCTCCAATGCGGCGACGTGAATTAAGAATCGCGGCCCGATAAATTCATTATGCATCTGGTGATCGCGCAGGACGTGACAAACATCCTGGCAAAGAAAACATTCGATGCATTTTCGGAACTCCTGCACACGATCGATGTCCTGCTGCTGCATTCGCCATGTTCCGTCCGGCGCGTCGGGCCGCCGCGGCTTGAACGGCTTGATTTGTTTCTTCACTTGGAAATTCCAGGAAACATCGGTGATCAAGTCTTTGAGAATCGGAAACGCTTTCATCGGCTCGACCGTGATTGGTTTGTCGAGCGGCAGATCGCTCATGCGTGTCATGCACATCAGCTTCGGCATCCCGTTCACTTCGGCCGAGCAGGAGCCGCACTTGCCCGCCTTGCAGTTCCATCGACATGCCAGGTCCTGGGCTTGCGTGCGCTGAATGTCGTGCACGGCGTCGAGCACGACCATCCCTTCAGAAACGTCCGCCGCATAATCGCGAAATTCGCCTCCCTTGGCGTGACCGCGCCAGATTCTGAATGTGGCTGTCGGCATCGTGATTCGTTAAATCGAGAATCGTGAATCGTCCCCTATATCCGCAACCTCGCCATACAAAGGCGACGTGTCTCGGACCGGTGAAGACGCTTCGGAATTTTGCTCGCGCAAATAACGTATGTAGCCGTCGATCAGCTGCCGTAATCGCCAGCCCCCTTGTTTCAGAGAAGCGACTTCTTTGGCCAGCATGTATTGCTCGTCCTCGCAGACATTCACATCATCGATCAACTCCTCAAGTGAACCGCGAGATTGGAGAGTGAATTTGATTTGGTCCAAATAGTGGTATCGGTCATGGCCCTCAGCGATGTTATTAGTGAGAGAAAGCGCCGCACGTCGAACCTGACTCGCTAATCCGAATTTTTCGATGTGGGGCAATCCACGGGCTACGCGATACATCGTTTTCCGGAATTCGCGCGCAACTTGGTACACCTCCAAGTCCTCGAATGTGGAGACTGGTTTGTTGATCCTCGGCGTCATTATCTGGTTCGATTCACGATTTACTATTCTCGCTTTAACGATTCTCTTCGACAACGTTCTTTAAATACTCCGGCATTTCCGGCAACGGTTCGAGCCGAACTTGCATCGATCCATCCGCGGCTTTCGAAATGATTGTATTCACCTTGCTAAAAGCATCGTCTTTGTTTGGATAATCTTCGCGGAATTGCGCTCCACGGCTTTCCTTTCGTTCCAACGCCGCGCGCGTGATCGCTTCCGACACGGTGAGCAGGTTTTTCAAATCGAGGGCAGTGTGCCATCCGGGATTGTATTCGCGGTTACCAGTCACAGAAGCCTGTCCGGCGCGAGATTTTAGGCTGTCGATCTTGTCCAAGGCCTGGCGCATTTCATTTTCGTTGCGCACAATTCCGACCAAATCCTGCATCGCTTCCTGCAAATCCTTTTGAACTTGATACGGATTTTCACCGTCGCTTCGCTCGAACGCGGCAACCGCTTCGCGAGCCACGATGTCGATCTTTTCGTTGTCGATCTTGCCTAACGAATTGCCCTTCGCAAACGTCGCGGCGAATTCGCCGGCGCGTTTTCCGAAAACCAAGAGATCGGAAAGCGAATTGCCGCCGAGCCGGTTCGCGCCATTGATTCCGGCGGCGCACTCACCCGCCGCAAACAAGCCGGGCACGCACGACATCTCCGTGTCTGGATCGACATGGATTCCGCCCATGATGTAGTGTGTCGTCGGCCCGACTTCCATCGGCTGCTCGGTGATGTCGATGTCCGCCAGTTGTTTGAACTGGTGATACATGCTCGGCAGCTTCCGTTTGATGTAATCGGCGGCGTTCGGAAGTTTTTGTTTGATCCAGGCGATATCGAGATAGACACCGCCGTGCGGACTTCCCCTGCCCTCTTTGATTTCGCGCACGATGCAGCGGGCGATGTGATCGCGCGTCAGTAATTCTGGAGGACGGCGCGCGTTTTTATCACCCTGGCAATAGCGCCAACCTTCTTCTTCCTTGTCGGCGGTTTGTGCTTTGTAGTTCTCGGGGATCTCGTCGAACATGAAGCGGCGGCCCTCTTTGTTGGTGAGAACTCCGCCTTCACCGCGCACACCTTCGGTCACCAAAATTCCCATGACACTCGGTGGCCAGACCATTCCCGTGGGATGAAATTGAATGAATTCCATGTCGATCAATTCCGCCCCGGCTTCGTAAGCGAGCGAGTGGCCGTCGCCGGTGTATTCCCAGCTGTTGCTCGTGATCTTGTAAGCGCGTCCAATTCCGCCGGTCGCGAGCACAACGGCTTTCGCGCGAAAAATCCTGAATCGGCCGCGCTCACGTTCATAACCAAACGCGCCCACGACGCGGTCGCCATCTTTCAGCAGCGCAAGAATCGTATGCTCCATGTAAACGTCGATGCCTTGATGAACGCCGTGATCTTGCAACGTCCGGATCATCTCCAACCCGGTCCGATCGCCGACATGCGCGAGGCGCGGATATTTATGGCCGCCGAAATTCCTTTGCAGAATCCGACCATCCTTCGTGCGATCGAAGACCGCACCCCACGCTTCAAGCTCACGGACGCGATCGGGGGCTTCTCTGGCATGCAGCTCGGCCATACGCCAATTGTTTACGTATTGACCGCCCCGCATGGTGTCGGCGAAATGCACTTTCCAATTGTCGCGATCGTCGACATTGGCGAGCGCGGCCGCGATCCCACCCTCGGCCATCACGGTATGCGCTTTGCCGAGAAGCGACTTACAAACTAATCCGACTGAAACTCCAGCTGCCGAAGCTTCAATCGCTGCGCGCAGCCCGGCGCCGCCGGCGCCAATGACAAGAACGTCGTGTTCGTGCATTTCATAATCGGCCATGGCGTGGTTAAATCGTTGAAGCGTTAAAGCATCGAACTTCTAAATGCGAATTTTAATCTCCTCAACCGTCTTCACGCGCGGATTAGAGTCGAGCGCCGAAGCTTGAATGTGAGCACTATCGAAAATGACGATCGCGGATTGTTGATGGTCTGCCCGCACTGCGGCAAGCGCAATCGCTTAAAGTACGAAGCGCTGAAACAGCCTTTCCGTTGTGGCAAGTGTCGCAGTGAATTGCGCGCGCCGCCGGAACCAGTCGATGTCAAAAGTGATCTCGCGTTTGACGCGTTGATAAGTCGTTCGGCCCTGCCGGTGCTTTCCGATTTTTGGGCGCCCTGGTGCGGGCCGTGTAAAATGGTCGCGCCCGAATTATTGAAGGTCGCAAACGAAATCGCGGGACATCTGGTAGTCGCCAAAGTCAACACGGAGGACCTGCCGAGCCTCGCGCAACGTTTTCGGGTCACGGCAATCCCCACAATGATCTTGTTTAAGAATGGTTTTGAAGTAGCGCGGCAGTCCGGAGCGATGCCTGCGCCGGCGATTCGAAAATTTATCGAGCGCGAGGTCGCGGTGAGCTAATTCGGGACATGAAATCGGCGGCAGTTAGAACACGGCCGGGCGATAAAATTCGCCTTTCAAAAATAGATCCGGACGACACCGGCGGCCTTACCAAAGAGAAAGTGTGTAGGCGATTTCTTGAGTTACGGGAGGAAATCAGTCTGCTTCAGGAGAAATTGTTCGCTGAGCACGAGCGCAGTTTGCTGATCCTTTTTCAAGCGATGGACACTGGCGGAAAAGACGGTGCCCTGAAGGCTCTTTGCTCCGGCTTGAACCCGGCCGGTCTTGAAGTTGCGAGATTCAAGGCGCCCACCCAAGCCGAGCTCGACCACGACTTTCTTTGGCGCGCTCACAAAGTGACACCCAACAAGGGCATGATCGGCATTTGGAACCGGTCGCTCTATGAGGATGTGCTTATCGTGCGCGTGCACAAACTGGTCGCAAAGAAGATTTGGAAGGCGCGTTATGATCAGATCAACCGTTTCGAAGAAATTCTCACCAAGAACGGGACGACCATCTTGAAGTTCATGTTGCACATTTCAAAGGACGAACAAAGAAAACGGTTGGAGGCGCGCATCGAGGATCCGAAGAAGCGATGGAAGTTTAGCAGGTCGGATCTGAAAGAACGCCCGTTCTGGGCCGATTATCAGGAGGCTTATGAAGATGCGATCAATTGTTGCTCCACCAAGTTCGCACCTTGGTACATTGTTCCGGCCAACCACAAATGGGCCCGCGATTGCGCCGTTGTCGAAATCGTTTTGCATGTGCTGAAAAAAATGAAACCGCGTTATCCAAAGATTCGGTTCGATCCAGCGACGGTAACGATCGATTGATTGGAATCAGGGCATCAGCGCCACGAGCCGGCTCTTGCCGGGCTGCTTACTTTCGTCATGCCGGGAATCACCGCGTTCGGGTTGCTGATTCTCATCGCTGCCTGCGCACTCGTGACCGGGATTCTGGAAATCATCGCCGCGATACGCTTGCGCAAGGTCGTTACCAACGAGTGGCTGTTGATTCTGGCCGGAATAGCTTCCGTCGCCTTTGGCGTCATACTCTTGCTTCGGCCCGCTGCCGGCGCGCTGGCCCTGATTTGGTGGATCGGCGCCTCGGCGTTTGTCTTCGGAATCTTGCTTATGATTCTCGCGTTCCGGATGCGAAATTGGAAGGGCTTCGTTGCGGTCGAGCCGACGGCGCTCTAGACGAGCCGCAGATCGTGCCAGACGCCCATTGAACAAAGCCGCACGTAAAGGTCGCTGAAGCCGACCCAAAACAGACTCAGCCACGCCCACATCATGTGGCGTTGATTAAGACAAGTCACACATGCGTAAGCGTGATACGCGGATGTCGATCTTGACAGTTGATCGCGAAATCCGCCGACCAAGTGACGCAATGAATGACAGCCGAAAGTGTAGCCGCCTAACAAAACCACGTTGATGGCCAACACAATTGTTCCGACTCCGATGCCGAAACCATTTGCGAACCAAAGTGCTTTCCAAACATCGTAAGACAGAATCCCAATGAAGATGAGTGCGAGATAAAGAAAGTAGCGGTGGACATTTTGCATGATGAGCGGAAACGAGCGCTCACCGAGATAAGTTTTGCGTGGCTCGCCGACGGTACATGCCGGCGGATCGGCCCAAAATGCTTTGTAGTAAGCGCCGCGATAGTAATAACAGGTCAGCCGAAATCCGCCCGGCGCCCAGAGAATCAACAGCGCCGGCGAAAAGATTAACCAGCTCGGCCACCAAGTCGGTTTTGGTCCGAACCAGCTGTGCGGTGAGTTTCCAAAAATTTCCGGCGAATAAAACGGCGAGACGTAATTGCCTAAATAATAATGCGTTCCCTGAAACGCCGCCCACGTCGAGTAAACGATAAAGGCCGACAATCCGAGAAAAACGACCAGCGGCTGCGTCCACCAGGCATCGGACCGCGTCGTTTCACCGAAGGAGCGCCGTGGCAAAGCAACCGTCGTCGACTCATTCATTCGCCGTCCGCTCCTTCCACCGGAAGCTTCGCTTTTTTCCATGCTTCCCAACTACCCGGCACATTCCAGAGCGCGTCGAAACCTTCCTCTTTCAAAATGCTCGCAGCGATGCTGGCGCGATAACCACTTCCGCAATAAACCGCAGTTGGCTTTGCCCGATCGAGTTCGCCCACGCGCGTTCGCAGCTCCGGCAAAAAAATGTGGCGCGCACCGGGAACGTGTCCCTTTCTCCATTCGCCCTGCGAGCGGACATCGACAATCTGCAAGCTCGCTCCTCGCTTGTTCAGTTCGTGGATAGTCATTTGACCGATTTCCTCATGCGGAAATCCGGCGGCATCCCATGCTTTCATTCCGCCGACCAAATAACCGGCGAACTTCGTGTAGCCGGTGCGAATAAACAGCCGCACAATGTCCTCGAGATCGCCATCGCTTTCGAGCACGAGAAGGATCGGCTCATTAGAAGCGAGCATCCAACCTGCCCAAATCGAGAGGACTGGCGACCCACCGATGTTCATGGCGCCGGGGATGTGACCGCCGCCAAACGCGAACATTGTTCGTGTGTCAACGAGCGCGCCGGACTTTTTTTCCATCGCTTCCTTAAACGCTTTCGGTGGAAGGCCGGGAACACGCGGAAGATTGCCGAGAATTTCCGGCCCTTTCGCGTTTACGTTTTTCATCACCGGATAGTAGTGCGGCACCGGCGGCGCGGTCTTGATTGCGTAATCGGTAAACGCCTTCACATCGTCGAACTGAAGAAATTTATTGAATTTCTTTTCGTAACCGATCGTGCTGCTCAGGCGAGCGCCGATTTCTGCGCCGCACGGTGACCCGGCGCCGTGATTTGGATAAATCATCACGTGATCCGGCAGCTTGAGATAAAAATCGCGCAAGGTGTGGAATTGCTGCTCGGCCAATTGTTTCGTGTGCTTATCGCCCAACAAATCAGGCCGGCCAGCCGACGAAACAAAAAGCGAATCTCCGGTGAGAATTCCCCATGGCGCATCGGGATGATCGGCTTCAGCGAGCAGGTAAGATAGGTGTTCCGGCGTGTGACCGGGTGTGTGCCGCGCGGTTACGAGGACTTCGCCGAATTCGAAACGATCGCCGTCTTGTACTTTTTCGTGATCGAATCCGTATTCAGCGCCCCCTTCGTGGCTGACAAAAATTCTAGCTGATTCCAAGCGAGCGCAGAGCTCACGTGAACCGCTCACCAAATCGGCGTGAATATGCGTCTCGAAAATGTGCGTGATCGAAAGACCCGCTGCGCGCGCCATCTCGACGTAGATATCGCAATCCGGCCGTGGATCGAAAATAGCGCCGACGCCTTCGTCATCGTCGCCTAATAAATAGGAAAGCTCGGCGATTCCTTCGGTCTGGATCGTTTTAAAGACAAGCGACATTGCAGGGATTTAACGCGAGACCGCAGCTAAGTTCAACAAGATCGAGATCTACGCCCGAAGACCACTACGCGAACATCTTGTTCAGCTCTGCGTAGTTCACGGCATCTTCCGCGAAAGTAAACGTTCCGTGCGTCTGCATTTCGCGCGCGGCGCGAAGGAACGCGCCCAGCGCCGCTCGCGATAACGCGCTTCCAACGCTGATGCGTTTGACTCCGAGCTCTGACAACTCGGCCAGGCTGAGCTGCACACCTTGCAGTCCCATAATTACGTTCACTGGCCGATCAACCGAGCGGACGACCGCGGCGATATCCTCTTTGCTTTTCAACCCGGGCGCAAACAGGACGTCCGCGCCGGCTTCCTGAAATGCCTGAAGGCGCGATATCGTATCGCGAAGATCGGGACGTCCGATGATGTAGTTTTCGGCGCGTGCCGTTAACATAAACGGAAACGGCAGGGAGCGTACAACTTCTGCCGCCGCGCGAATGCGCTCGGCTGACAGAGTTAGTTCGTACGGTCCTTGGTCGCGACTCGGAGTGATATCTTCGATCGAGCAGCCGGCAAGCCCGACATCAGCCGCGAGGCGAACAGTTTCAGCGACCTTGGCCGGATCGTTTCCGTAACCGTTTTCCAGATCCGCGCTGACCGGCAAATCGGTCGCGGCTACGAGGTCAGCCGCATGCGCAAGCATCGTTTCGCGATCGACCGTGCCATCAGCCTTTCCAATGGAAAACGCAAATCCAGCGCTCGTTGTCGCGAGCGCTTCGAAGCCGAGGGACCGCAACAACCGCGCAGTGCCGACATCCCAGGGATTGGGGATAATGAACGCACGATCGTGTTGATGCAGCGCGCGAAGGGTCGTTCCTTTTTGTGCCTGTGTCGGCATAAGCCACAATCTCTAGCGAACCTCTACGGTGATCGGCAGGAGATGATTGATCATATACGTTCCGCGATCGGGGTCGCGATCTGTCGGTTGCACTCGACCTTGCGAATCAGTTGCGCGGGCAACGAGCGTTTGCGTTCCTGGTCTTGATGGCGTTCGCCAGTCATATTCCCAAAGTCGCCATGCATTCGGTGTGGATTCGCCTAACAGCTTCACTGTATTCCATGTCGACCCAGCGTCGGTGGTCAGCTCGACTTTGCTGATTTCCGCGCTACTCGTCCAAGCAGCACCGTGCACGCGAACACTTGAATTTGCCCGAACGATTTCGCCTTCGCTCGGCTGGGCGATTTCGGCTTTGATTTGAGCTTCGGAAAGCGGAACTAAATCGGCAATCTCCCCTCGCCTTTTCCAAAACGCGTAATCGAGCGTCTGGTAATAACCGTTGAATGGCTTGTCGGTCACGACGATTTGCCGCAGCCATTTGACGGACGCCATCGCGTACCAATCGGGCACGATCGCGCGCAGCGGGAATCCATGCTCTGGCGGAAGATCGACATCGTTCATCTTGTAAGCGAGCAGCACATCCTCGCGCGCTTTCGCCAGCGGAATGCTTCGCGCAAATCTTAACTCGCCCGGCGGACTTTTCGGATCTTCCAGCGTCCCGCCATCTGCTCCTTCTAAGATTACTTCGCGCGCGCTCGATTTGACCCCCGCGCGATCGAGCAGGATCGACAATGGAACGCCGGTCCATTCCGCGTTTCCGACCGCGCCCAATCCCCACTGCACACCTTTCACTTTCGGCTCCAGAAAATTCCGATTGTTCCCCGCGCACTCGAGCGTCACCGGAATTTTCCTTGACTCGAGTTCGAGCACGTTCCTGGTAACTCAGCCCAAACGGTTTCTCTACTTCACCTTCAATACGCAGCCGCCACTTCTTTTTGTCGATCTTCGGAATCGAGAAATGCGTTCGGACGTAAAACGATTTTGTTGGCGTGATGAATCCGTCGACTTTTCCGAACGGCATCTCAAGATTGAGCGGCTTTTCGCTCCGAACAATCATTCCTTTCTGAAATTGGGTCGATTCGTCGTGATGCAACGGCATATGAAAATGGGGCGCACAAACAATTAAGACGTTCTAAGCAGGAGGATCAAACGGTTGCTGCGAACCGAATGAATCCGCTTCTGCCCCCAACGATCAATCCGAAGCGTGAGCCCGAAAGCGTGAGCTAGTGGAAGTTCAAGACGATACCGGCGTTGAAGCTATGCTCGGTCAAGCTCGCTGAGTGCCACCCTGCAAAATCTCGAAACGGATCAGCGCCATGATCAGAATCTGAATCGCGGGGTAATCCCCATGCTCCAAAACTAAAACATCAACTGAGTTATGTTTGTCTGACGGGAGTAAGTTTTAGTAAGCGATGTCTTAGAATTTAATATTCAGATCAGCCTGGAGAAGTTGATATTGGTCGAGCGGATTGATGCCGATCGCCCCCCCATTGCCACCCGTGCCGAGGCTGTCATCGATATGCCAGCCGTAGTTATAGGTCAAATTCACGCTGACCGCATCGCTTAACATGTATCCGACCCTGGCGATAACACCCTGCAGATTCAAGCGCGCGTCGAAAATGTCGTTGTCGATCAAATTTGGATCGAGCGCGTATTGCTCGGAATGTTGCCACCAGGCGTCGATTTCCCAATCGTGCTTTTTCTTTAGCTGGCCGACGCCGACCCCAACTTGATAAGCGTAACGCTGGTCGCCACTGCCAGCATGTCCGGCCGCGATGGCACGATCGTCGCCATCCAGGTTTTCGGCGAATTCGCCAAAGATGCGCATGGGCAGCGTGCCGACTTTCCAGCCAACTTCCATTGGCATATCGAACACGAGCAGGCTGTTGATGCCGGTCTGGTTTTCGGCTAAGGAGGCGGCGTTGGTTACCGCGGGACTGCCGCCTTGGAAATGAATGTTAAATGCAGCGCCGTCGCCGGTGTAATTATAAATGGTCGGCGCGAGCTGGAAGTAGAACGTTTCCGGGAAATTGAACTTCGCGCCGGCCTGCCACGCGAGAAGGAAAGCGTTCGTGTTGGGAATGAGCTGGCGTCCCGTCGTTCCCGGTTGCGTCGTTGTCGGTCGTGGTCCAAGGGGGTTTTCCATTGGCGTCCCATCGTAAACGAACTGGGTGAAATTGGCGAAGAGGTCGAGCTTAAGCCACGGCTCGGACGCCGCTGCGACCGGTGCGACACTCTTGCCATCTTTGCTGTAGGATTGCGGCGATTCTCCGCCAACGCTCCCGAATACGAACGAATGTTTCCATTGCTCGGCCAAGCCTTCCGGATTGATGTCCGGGTCCCACACCATGAGCGTGCTGACGAGGGGATTTGGCATCCTCCCGCCAATCAGCGTGATGTCCGGGAAACCGCGATAACCGACATAGGCCTGGCCGACGTTGATCCCGTCGCTGACTTTTGAGAAGGGCCCGTTGTTTGCCGCGGTGGCACTTCCAGAAGTATCATCTCCAAACGTGACATTCGTCGAACGCGGATTCTGGCTTGTTTCTAATCGGATTCCGAAGAACCAGTCGTCCAGCAATGTCCCGCGCAATCCCAGGCGGAGACGGTAAAGCTCGCGCTCTCGCTCCTGCCAATCATCTCGTCCGGCCACGCCGTTGGCGGCCTTAGCCAGCGGTGAATTGTCGTCTGTCTGGCCGCCGCGGTATTCATAACGCAACCGGACGTCGCCATAGAGCTCGAGTTCGGTGATTGGCGTGGATAACTTCCACTTCTCGCCGCTGGTCTTCTCAACCGGAACAGTTTTTTCGACGTAGGTTTTTCCGTCGTACGTGGTTTGAGTTTTCGTCGCGCCCTCCGCAAGAACGGCGTGTCCAGACGCGGCCTGTTTCTTCAAGCTGCCGACTTCCTGCTCGAGCTCAGCATTTCGTTTTTGCAATTGCTCGACCGCTCGCTCAAGTCTCTCGAGTCGTTCGGATTCGGATTTATCGCCGGACGTCTGCGCACCAAGCGGTTGCACTGCCAGCAGCACCATCGAAGTGGCAGCGCTGATTCGTAGCAAGAAATACCTTGTGACGAACATTATTTTTCGCCTTGTTGTCGCGTTTTTCGCTTCCGCGGCACGGGATGCGGAAGGAGTAATGATGAGTTGATTCATACGGTTGGGTTTCTGCGATCGGTTCCTTTGCACTTTCATTTCGTTCGTTTGTCGGATACTTGATTGAGTGACTCGAGTTTTCGCCGGCCGCGACCTCGCGTGTTGGCCTTGGGCAGCAACACTGGCCAGAGTCGGGTAGATGGCGGCAAAAAGGGCGACGTAACTTTGTCCCGGCGCAACTTGCGCAGCGTGATTTCAACAATGTCGGCCAGCGTGTATCGATCGAGAATTCTCGCGATCGCGTTGCGCACGTCGAGCATCAGCATCCGCAAACCACAGTGCACTTCGTCTGGGCAAGAGCAGCGGACGTAAGCTGTTTTGCTCACGCATTGAATCGGTGCAAGCGGTCCCTCGATGAGACGAATGACGGTTCCGAACTTGATCCGCGCCATCGGCTTGGCCAAAGAATAGCCACCGAGTTTGCCGCGTGTGCTTTCCACGTAGCCGTTGAGTTTTAGTTGCGCGAAGATCTGCTCGAGAAATTTCACGGGCAGTCTCTCTTTCGCCGCCAGCTCGCTCACCTGCAGAATGGGACGGCCTAGCTCCTGCGCAATCCCGAGATCAATCAGGGCCCTGAGTGCGTATTCTCCTCGTTTCGAAAGCTTCATGCCTTTTAGTTACCGTGGCCAGATGCTTAGAGATTGTTGAAAAGCCGGGCAATATCCATTTTCAGCGTTCGCGTCAGTTGCGAGAGCCAGCCGTCGCAAGCACGGCTCGCTTCTCCGCGGCGGACCCGGACTTTGAATCCGTGAGCACCTTCGTAGGCTTCGGGGGCGCGAAGCAACCCGCCCAACAATCCAACCGCAATGGACAGCGTCGCAAAGAGGCTGCAGAGGATTCCGAAATAGAGCACCAGTTTGTATTCAACCCAGACCGCGCTCGCGCAGAACACGACCAGGGAAGTGAGGGCAATGATCCGTTTCATCGTTTTCAGGTTTCTCCGTGGGTATTTAATGTCTACTAATGTTGTATAGATTACAATCTATACTAATCAAATGGGAATTCAACATATTTTTTTAACTGGCGGCTCGAATCGTCCGCGAGACAGAAAATCTCCGCTGCATTCGCCGGGCCGAGTCGCCTCGCCCTGGCATTGATCCATTCTTGTTGGCCTGCCGAGTCGAAGCTCGCTGCGTTGATGTAGCAAGCTGAAAGAGGTCCGCCTTCGCTAAGGCTACGGCGCGACAGTCTGCGCTCTCCGCTGCCGCTGCGGGCGTAGACTGGAGCCTAGCCCGTTCACTCCCCTTTTGTCATTTAGAGCTGGTTTTCAGCCGAAATGGCAGCCGGAAAAGCTGATTTCTCCTGGGACGAACCCTCTCCGAACCCATTTTGTCACTCGGCTCAACGAGTGGGTTCATATTGACGAAGTAACCGCATCGGCATGCGCTCATTGCCACCGCGAGCATGAACTCGCGAAAGAAAAGCTGATTTCTCCATTTCGGCTCAAATGCCAGGTAAAACCAGGCGCGTTTTGCTGTTTTTTGCGGGGTTGGGACCCTCGTTTGATACCTTTTTGACATCGGCCCATGTCCGCGAACGCTAGGATCCGGCTTTGCTCTCGACCTATGGAATAGCAATGGAATGATTGTTCGCATACGATTGCGAGCGGTGTCGTTGAATGTCCACCGAAGTTAAAAAAGAGATCCAGCTCGAGATCGCCCATGTCTTGTTCATCGACATCGTCGGCTACTCGAAGCTTTCGATTAACGATCAGCGCACGGCGATTGATCAACTGAATCAAGCCGTTCGCACGTCCGAGCAGTTTCAAAACGCCGAGGCCGCGGCCCGATTGATCAAGATCCCCGTCGGCGACGGGATGGCGCTGGTTTTTTACAAGAGCCCGGAAGAGCCAGTGAAATGCGCGCTCGAAATCAGTCGCGCTCTCAAAGAACACCCAACGGTGCATCTTCGAATGGGCGTTCACAGCGGTCCAGTCAGCGGAGTGATCGATGTGAACGGTCAGGCCAACCTTGCTGGCGCCGGTCTTAATATGGCGCAACGGGTGATGGACTGCGGCGACGCCGGGCACATTCTTGTCTCCAAACGCGTCGCCGACGATTTAGGAGAATACGAACATTGGCGGCCGCTCCTGCATGATCTCGGCGAATGCGAAGTGAAGCATGGGACGCGCATCTCCATTGTGAATCTTCACGCGGATGACGTGGGCAATCGGCAACTGTCAAAAAAGTTCCAGGCCCTGAAGAAACGCAGAGCACGAATACGCTGGGCGGTCACGACGGCCGCCTTGCTCGCGCTCGCGGTAATCGTTGCTGGCATCGCAATGTTTTCTCGTAATCGCGGGCGATCGACATTGTCTGCGCCGGAAAAAAGCATAGCCGTGCTGCCATTTGAAAACCTGAGCAGCGACAAAGAGAACGCCTACTTTGCGGACGGCATCCAGGACGAGATTCTGACGCGCTTATCGAAGATTGCCGATCTGAAGGTCATTTCGCGGACATCGACGCAGCATTACAAAAGCGCACCGGAAAATTTGCCTGAGATAGCAAAGCAGCTTGGCGTTGCCCACATCCTGGAAGGCAGCGTGCAGAAGAGCCGTGAGACCGTGCGCGTGAACGCGCAGTTGATTAGGGCGGCCAATGATTCCCATCTTTGGGCCGATACCTTCGATCGCAAACTAACTGACATTTTTTTGGTCGAAAGCGACGTGGCCAAAGCGATCGCCGAGCAATTACGGGTGAAACTGACAGGCCAGGAAAAGCAAATCGTCGACTCGAAACCGACAGCCAATCCCGCTGCTTATGATGCTTATCTTCGCGGTCTCGCTTATTCACAGAAATCAACCATCACAATCGCTAACACACTCAGCGCACAGAAATATCTCAGAGAAGCGGTGCGATTGGATCCAACGTTCGCCGTGGCCTGGGCGCTACTGTCATCCGTTAATTCGCGCGGCTACATCACGAACATTCTTCAACCGACCCTTGCTCTGAAGGAAGAGGCTCGCCAAGCAGCCGAAACCGCGCTCAGTCTTGAGCCAAATCTGGGCGAGGCTCTGATGGCCAAGGGCTCTTACTACTACAGCTGCCTGAAGGATTATGACAACGCAGTGCATTATTTTGAGCAAGCCCGCCAGGTTTTGCCAAATAGCAGCCGGATTCCTGAATTGCTGGCTTACGTCGCGCGCCGGCGAGGCCAGTGGGACCTCAGCGAGTCGTTAATCACCGAAGCCGAGCGGGTAGATCCGCGCAACGTTTACATAATCACCCAGCACGTCGCGTCCTTTACTTTACGCTGCCGTTTCCCTGAAGCACTCCGAAAACTTGATCAGATTCTCAACATTGTGCCGGATGACGCGGATACGCTAGTGACGAAGGCAAGCATTGCCCAAGCCGAGGGCGACCTCCCGCGCGCTGCGGCGATCCTCGCTCCGCTCCGCCCAAGTGCGGATGATACGAGCGCGTTGGAAACACAGGCGTATCAGGCGATCTTAGAACGCAAACCTGGAGCGATCATCACTCGGCTCAAAGAAATATTGGCCAAGCCCGATCCGGCGCTGGGTTTTTACAATGGCGAACTGCGCTTTTGGTTAGGTTGGGCGCAGAAAGTTGCCGGTGAACATGCCGCTGCCCAGCAGAGCTGGCGACAGGCGCGCAGTGAACTGGAGCCGTTCCTCAAGAACCAACCGGACAATTGTATTCTCGTGGAGGATCTCGCTTTGACCAATGCGGGTCTTGGGGACAAAGCTGCCGCGTTAGCATTGTCAGAACAAAGCATGGCAACGGCCCCGCTTCCGAAAGACGCTCTCAATGGTTTCATAGCGATCGAGACCCTCGCCCGAGTGGCAGCGCAAACAGGGGAGCCAGACCGGGCCATCGCCGCTGTAGAGCAACTGCTTTCCATACCTGGCGCGAGCGCCCTCGCGGCAAGCGCGCCACTCACTCCGGCGATCCTCCGGCTCGATCCAATGTTCGATTCGCTTCGAAAGGATCCCCGTTTTCAAAAGCTTTGTCAGGAGAAACAACCCTGAGCCTCGCCGTCCGAAGGATTGGCGCAAGTCGTGAAACAGCTAGCGATTCTGCTTCGTTGGATGACTGAGCCAAAGCACGCCCGAATAACGGATTCCCGAAGAAAGAGGCTGCAGCGCATGGACTGTCCTTTTCGAGGGAAATACAATGACGGTTCCTTGAAGTTTGGGAGCTTCATAGATACCGCCTCGGGCTCTAATCAAAAGACCGCCGCCGGTATATTCTTTTTCGGCTGACAACTGGACGACGATGCTGATTCTTCGACGTGCCGCTATTCCGCGCCCGTGATCGATGTGCCACTTGTATTTCCCACCAGTTTCGTAGCGCACGATTCTCAGAACAACCTCGGGCTGTGTAATGGAAATATTGAACGCACTGTCGCTAATGCACCGCGCTGTCGAAATTATCTTTTCGATAATTGCGCTGATCTCGTTCGAGGGGGCCTCCAGTCTCGACACGCGGGCATTGCGAACCCTTTTATTAAGGACCGATTTCGATCCGCGAAGGATAGTGGCTGTTTCCCACCCTGCGACAGACGCCGCGTTCCTCAAAAGACGGCACTCGCAGGAACTGAGAACGGCTCCGACAAAAACAAACGGAACAATCATCTAGCCGGATGCTTCAGCTCCAACTCTCCTTTGTTTCCAGGACCAAAAAGAACATAGAGCATCTCCTTCTGTTCAGATATCGTTTATGAGTCAAGGCATTTACGGGAACAGAAGTTTTCAACCCAAATGAGTCGCCACCCTGGCAGCAACCATCGCGAAACTCGCTTACGCTTCCGTAAAAGACGTTATCTCGTAGTCAGAAGAATTCTGCCGCAAGCGGTTCTAAACTACTTGAAAGTATATTACTCCATCCTGCTAGCTAACAATAAGCTCCATAAAGATAGCCAATGCCCGTCCTCCCTCGCGCTCGGGGGCGATCCTGCTTTGGACGCCATATTAGAATGGATTCGGCCAAAGGTAAGCCGCTTGGTTGGGTTGAATCTGGCGCCAACCTATTCTTATACGCGACAGTACGCGAAAGGTGAGGCTCTCATTCGGCACAAGGATCGTGCAGCGTGCGAAATCTCTGTGACCGTGGCAATCCAGATTCCGAAGGGTGAGAAACCATCAGTAATCCATCTGAAACCGCCTAAATTGGGCCGAACCAAGATCGAGATGTTCGAGGGCGACGGATGCATCTACGCCGGCACCGAGGTTGAACATTGGCGGGAACCGTTTCGCACCGGCGGCTATATTCAATTATTTCTGCACTTCATCGCAACGAAGAACCGCCATTATCCAAAATTAATATTCGACGGGCGGAAGTGCCTCGGCGCAAGCGAATACATGGTCAAGCGTTAAACACACACCCGGATTAGGCACGTCCTCACCGAAGCCTGACCGTCGCCAAGCTTGCGATGAACTTCCGTAACGCGGGGCAGAGCGGAACTTCAAGTATCGGTCAGTTCGGGGGCCCGCCGTAGGTCCTGCCCTTTGAGCGCGACTTACTTTTTTTCCGCTTGGTCTTGGTGCTTTTTTTCTTTTTCTTTGCCATACAGAGATAAGACATTGGGGGACCGAAGCGGTCGCGTGCAAGCAAATTAACTTCGTAGCGCAAAATTCATCAGAGCGGTCCAGGCACATTTTATAGACGAGCGGACGGAGGGACTTCTTTATTTCACGACCCTAATCGTCCAGAAATCGTCAGATAAATGGGAATGTGTGAGATAGTCGTACGGCAGCGTGAAATAGCCGCTCATTCCCCAATTCTTGCCCCACGAATTGCGGACAATAAAGTGGCGGTGCTCGTCTTCGTAACCAACCGCCAACACAGCGTGCCCACCCCGCGATTTCTCGTTTCGCCTTGGCATGGACGCACGACCGCTGCGCTTAACCTTCTTGGATTCGAAACTGGCGTACAAGGTGAGACCGGCGATGAATGGATAACCGGAGGCGAGGCAAGTTTTCATGTGCGCAAGCTTTCGCTTTAAGCGGTGGTAAACCAGAGCGGGATGTTTCTTGGCTTCGCGGTAACATTTGCGCGGTGGCGCCGTCCGGAATTTCCTGATCTTGTAAGGCCACAGGCGCTCGGGACACACGCCCTGTTTAACGACCGTTTTGATGCCTTCGCGAATTCCCGAGCCGTAATCGAAATCGACCGTGCCTTTCATCCGGCGCTCATTGTAATAAATAAAAAGGCGAGAAGGAGTGAAAGTTTGTGACGATTGCTGTTTGAGTTGATCGAACTCGATGGCCGCTCCAATAGCGTTCGCGGTGCAACTGTGAAGCTTGCCCTGGCTGTAAATCCGCGGGCAATGTTTCCGGAGATCGATTCGCGGCGGCAGAGCACGGGACGTTTTCCAAACTGCGGAATAAATCTTGTCGCGGTGATCGGGAAGGTCCGGCGCCCAGCCATAGAAGCGCTTTTGCTTATCCGCGACGCGCGACCGCCGCGGCGGCTTCTTCGGCTGAATTCTTCTGTGCATGCAAGGCCATCTCTAGCGAAAAGAGTTGCTAATGTCGATATCGCGCGGCTCAACGGCAAAGGAGAAAGGATGCAAATCTTTGCTGAAGAACCGCAAACGACCATCCAGTAGAGTAGGTTTTTGGACCTAGTTAATGCTTAACTATTGTTCGCGAGCACTCTCAGAACAATGACAATGCTTCGGAGTGATCAACACACGCGGCAATAATTCCGACCGCTCGGAGAATCTCCGGTTGAAGATCAGGCCCAGATTTGCGAGCGCCGCGATTCCCGTTCGGGTCCAGCGCCTAATGCTCTGCGGCTCGGAGGTTTGAGCGGGGCGAAAAAGCTGCTTGCTATGGCTCAGAGTTTCTCAATACGCTCCCAACACATTGCAATCGAGTTCTCGTTAGACATCCAGCCGTCAACCATAACGAGCGTGCAATTATGAGTGAGCAACGCAGAACTTTCGATATCGCGGTAATTACCGGCATCATTGCTGCCTTAGTCGCCTTTTTGGGTAACGTCGTGGTTACTTACGTACAGGGTAGAAACCAGTTACGAATTGAAAGAAGTCAGCATGAATCTGCTCTAATAACCAAGGCAATAACTGATGACTTACAAACTACGACCAGAATGCTTAAGTTTTATTTAGGAGCAGGTCTTGTAAGTGACGAGGATGGAAGAATCGCGAAGTTCATCGAAAACCAGGAAAATATACCGACCCTGCCTTCCACTGGTGCCATCGCCTGTTACTCACATAATCAGGAAGGCAGCAGTTACTCGATTGACGGCAATATCTATGTCATGGGCATCATCGATGGCATCAAGGGCAGATACATCGGAAGAATCTTTCATCCTGAGCGAGCTGCAGACAAAGATATCAGTAAGGAGCCAGAGTTTAGCGCTCAATGTAACGCCAGGTTTCCCGCCTGCAAAGGTCAATGCTGGGCTGGCGGCGATACTGGAGGTTTTCTCGGAAAATAGAGGTTGGATGCGGAGCCGGCCTTATTCCCTAACGAGAACTTTCTGTAATACAAAAACCTCGGAGCCAGGGACAGACAAAACAGGGGATCGATGACGAGCATGAGCATGATTCCCGTGACGCCCGGAGCCTACTGGGCTCGAACCCTTTCTTCGCCTGCGCTCGACTGGTCGCATCGGTCGTGCATATTTCAGATCGGCGAACCTGGTCGAAGTCGGATTCAGTCCTTAAGCATAAACACGAATGAGATAAAGTGTTGTGCCTCTTTACCTTGGAGCCTAGCCCGTTCACTCCCCTTTTGTCATTTAGAGCTGGTTTTTAGCCGAAATGGCAGCCGGAAAAGCTGATTTCTCCAGGGACGAACCCCCTCCGAACCCATTTTGTCACTTGGCTCAATAAATGGGTTCATGTTGGCGACGCACCCTATGCATTGACAAACGCTGATCAACAGAACTCGGCCTAGAGGTTCGAATCCTACCTTTGAATCTAATTTTAAGTCGCTCGCGATGAGCGGCTTCTCCAGCGCAAAAAGGGCCTTCTGGCCGGTATTCGTCAGTACCGAAGCGCCCGACGAGGTGAAGGTGATTGGAACTTTCACTTTCGTCACTGTTCCCGGTTTAAATCGCCAGCGTTTGAATGCGCTGACAGTCGAATTGTCCAGTATTGGACTGGCGGTACTTAGTGCCATTGTGGCATTGGTCACATTGCCGCTCCTTGGATCCACTGTCAGGATGCAAACGCCGCTGCCGGTGATATAGAAATTACGCGCTTCGATTGGGTAATCCGGCTTGGGGGCGAAAATCGCCAATGCTTTCGCCGCAGAAATGGACATCGTGCCGGGGACACCGGCGATCTTTGCCGGAGCTGGACCGCCACCTGGTGTGTCAGCGCGAATCTGATAGCCGACCTTCTCAATCTTCGCTCGTCGGACCATATCGAGCACCGTGATCACGTCGCCATGATGCGCCATACCTTCCGCGCTGATGGAAACCTTGATATCCGGATTGGCCGCGTGAAGCTGGAACAACTTTGGCATCACCTGATCTTGGGTGACGACTTGCCCATCGAAACTGACCACGTTTCCGGCACCGACACGGACTGATACGTAATCTTTCGGCTGGTTCGGCGGTGGCATTACCGGCGACGGCAAAGTGACGGGGATGCCCATGACGGTTATCGTATCCGTTTCTTTTGGCGCCGGGAATGCCTTCGCGGCGTCACTCTTAATTTCGAACGCGACTCTGTAGAAGCCGGATTTCCGCAGAACATCGAGCACTCGGATGATGTTGAAGTGAACAGTGTCGCGATCGCCGCGGACGAACACTTTGGCTTCGGGGTTTTCGTTATGTACTTGCTTTAGTCTTGCCAGTAAATCGTCGTAATTCATCTCCTCTTTGTCGAAGTAGGGATAGCCATTGCGAACCACCGAAATACTGGTGTAATCGTTGTTCGCCTGTGGTTCGCCAGTTTGGCCGGTCGGCAAGTTCACGTCGGCGCCTTTCGTGTGCACGGGCAAAACTGGTGGCCCTGCAGGCGCGCCTGGCGCGCCCGCATTGAATAATGGCGGCAAAGAAGTTGGCAAGTCGCTCGCGGATGGGGCCGGCGATGGACTGCTCGCCGTGGGCGGCAGCTGGCTCGGCTCCGTCCTGGATATTGTGTGTTGAACGAAGTGCCGGAGAATGCGGAGGTAAGGTGTATCTTGGGCCGCAGTTTCGCGGACGACTTGGCGGAGACGGTCGCGGAGCGCGAGCCAATCGGCCAGCGGGATGAGTTCGAGTTCACCGTCCGGATTGAGCCGCTGTTGCGCCATATAGTGGAGGAAATCGCAGAACCACGGAGGCGGCGCGCCAGCGTTCGGAGAAAGAATGGTCCAGACCCGCGCAGTTTTGTCTTCGGAAGTGGTAACGATGCGCTGACCATTCGGGCTGAATTGCGCGCCAACCACCAGGCTCTCATGTCCTTGGAGGGTGGCCAGGAGCTTGCCGCTCTGGGCTTCCCATACCCGCGCGGTCTTGTCAAAGGAACCGGTAACGATGCGCTCGCCATCCGGGCTGAATTGCGCGCTGTTCACCCGACTCTCGTGTCCCTGGAGAGCAACCAGGAGCTTGCCGCTCTGCGCTTCCCACACCCGCGCCGTTTTGTCAAAGGAACCGGTAACGATGCGCTCGCCATCCGGGCTGAATTGCACGCTATTCATATTAGATATTCGCCGGAGGGCGACCTCGACTGACGGCAATTGCGGGCTATTTACCAGGACGCCAGTTTCTTGGAGGGTGGCCAGGAGCTTGCCGCTCTGGACTTTCCAAACTCGCGCCGTTCTGTCGACCGAAGCGGTAACGACGCGCTGACCATCCGGGCTGAATTGCGCGCTAAACACCGCACTCTCATGTCCTTGGAGAGTGGCAAGGAGTTTGCCGCTCTTGGCTTCCCACACCCGCGCCGTTTTGTCGTCCGAAGCGGTAACGACGCGCTGACCATCCGGGCTGAATTGCGCGCTCCGTACTGCACCCCCATGTCCTTGGAGGGTGGCCAGGAGCTTGCCGCTCTGGGCTTCCCATACCCGCGCCGTTTTGTCAAAGGAAGCGGTAACGACGCGCTGACCATCCGGGCTGAATTGCGCGCCAGCGACCGCATTCTCATGTCCCTGGAGAGTGGCCAGGAGCTTGCCGCTTTGGGCTTCCCATACCCGCGCCGTTTTGTCGTTGGAAGCGGTAACGACGCGCTGAGCATCCGGGCTGAATTGCGCGCTAAACACCAAATTCTCATGTCCTTGGAGGGTGGCCAGTAGCTTGCCGCTCTGGACTTCCCACACCTGCACCGATTTGGCAGCAGTCACGATGCGCTGGCCATCCGGACTGAATTGCGCGCTAAGCAACGCAAAATCATGTCCACCGAAAGTGGCCACGAGCTTGCTGCTCTGGGCTTCCCATAGCCGCGCGGTTTTGTCAAAGGAAGCGGTAACGATGTGCTCGCCATCCGGGCTGAATTGCGCGCTAACCACCCGCTCCTGATGTCCTTGGAGGGTGGCCAGGAGCTTGCCGCTCTGGGCATCCCACACCCGCACGGTTTTGTCGTCGGAGGCGGTAACGATCCGCTGACCATCCGGGCTGAATTGCGCGCTGTTCACCTGACTCTCGTGTCCTTGAAGAGCAACCAGAAGCTTGCCGCTTTCGGTGTCCCACACCAGGGCATCCCTATGTGTGGCGACGATGCGCTGATAGTCTGGACTGAATTCATCCATGTGAGTGGTGACGATGCGTTGACCGTCTGGACTGAATTGCACGCTATTCGCCTGACCCAGACCTCCTTGAAGCCTGGTCACGAGCTTTCCGCTTTGGGCTTCCCATACCTGCACGGTTTTGTCGAAGGAAGCAGTAACGACGCGCTGACCATCCGGGCTGAATTGCGCGCTAAACACCAACTTCTCATGTCCTTGGAGGGTGGCCAGTAGCTTGCCGCTTTGGGCTTCCCACACCCGCGCCGTTTTGTCGGAGGAAGCGGTGACGACGCGTTGGCCATCCGGGCTGAATTGCGCGCTAAGCACGTCACCCTCGTGTCCTTGCAGAGTGGTCAGGAGGTTGCCGCTCTGGGCTTCCCATACCCGCGCCGTTTTGCCGGAGGAAGCGGTGACGATGCGCTGACCATCCGGGCTGAATTGCGCGCTAAGCCCCCAGCCCACATTTTCCGCGAGAGTGGCCAAGAGCTTACCGCTCTGGGCTTCCCATACCCGCGCCGTTTTGTCGGAGGAAGCGGTGACGATGCGCTGACCATCCGGGCTGAATTGCGCGCTAAACACGTCACCCCCGTGTCCTTGCAGAGTGGCCAGGAGTTTGCCGCTCTGGGCATCCCACACCCGCGCCGTTTTGTCGTCCGAAGCGGTAACGACGCGCTGACCATCCGGGCTGAATTGCGCGCTCCGCACCACATTACGGTGTTCACAAGAAGCAACGGACGTCGCAAAGCTCCAAGTGTTTAATGCCGCAATCGCCTTTTCCGCGGCGAACGTAGATGTGCCGTCGTAAATGATTGATCGCGCAAGGTAGGCGAAGGCAGCCGGCGATTCCCCACGTTCGAGCTTTTCCTCGGCCGTTAGGCGATCGGAGCGCGCGGCTTCGACGAGTAATCGCCGCCTTTGCTCGGACTGCTCTTGAGCTTCCCGCTGCTTCTTCCAAGCCAGAATTCCGCCAGCGACGGCGAGCACCGCAAGAACGGCCACGGCAGCCAGCCACCGCCGCAGGGCTCGAGCTCTTTTGCGTGCTTTTTCAAGCTGCATCGCCTTGTCCCGCTGAGTAATCACTCCAAGCGGCACGCCGAGAGCGCCCGCGACCAACTTTAACTTCGTTAGTTCCAGCCGCTGCTCATATGATTGTATCTCGCTGTCGGATCTGACTTCTCCGTTCGTCCGTCTCGCAAGAGTTGCTCCCGGTAGGCGGCGATATTCGTCCAGCCCTGCACGGGTCGGCCACCCGGTCGCGCATCGGCGGCGATAGGTTCAGTTCGCGCGCCCCAGTCGATGCTTCCATCATTTCTGGCCACACCGCGGCGCAGTGGTTCGGGCAGGCATTCCATGTCCGCCTTGAGACCGGCAGTCTGCTTGGCTGAATCCTCGGATGAATTCGGTTCTCCGTCGATCATCAGGGCGAGAATGCGATCGGACTTGCCGAGCTCCTTAAAGTAACGAATCTCTTCGCCAACAAACCGCGACCGCACGGCTCGTGGCGAACAGATGACAACCAGCAGCGTGCTATTTTCGAGCGCCTGACGAATGTTACGCGTGAGATCGGCGTCAGCGGGCAATTCTTCCTCGTCTCGAAATACCGGATATAAACTCGCCGGAATCACCTCTCCGCTGCTGTTGGTAGTGCCCACCAAGTCGGCGGGAATCTCGTAGTTTTCCAACATCTGATGCAACCACGTCGCCCATTGACGTCCGGGTTCCTTGTTATCGGCGTGCCGATAGCTCAGGAACACCGCGTAACGACGCGTTCCGTTTTGGATTGGCACTTCCGGCTTCATATTGCGAGTTCTCTTGGATCCCTCGATGCCCGACACAAGCTACGTGTTCGAACTCATGAACTCCCGTGCCAGCAAAATTGCCAGCAAAAACTTAGCGGAATGCCGGTGCCGAAGTACACTCAATCGCCTAACGAATTCACGCGCCACCTCGGAACCTGCGGGGCTCGAACCTTCTTTCTTATTGGCGCTCGCCTAGTTCCACTGGCGGGCACTTCATAGCTCTAAACCCTTCGCGTGCACAAGGGTTCATTGCCCTAACGAGTATAAACTCGATTGGGATAAAGTGTTGCGTCTCAATACCTTGGAGCCTAGGGGATTCGAACCCCTGACCTCCTCAATGCCATTGAGGCGCTCTACCAACTGAGCTAAGACCCCGTTAACGAATTAAGATTGTAGATTTCAGATTGCAGATTGCAACTAGCGCGCGACGCTACCCTCGCTCTTCTTCTCGCCAACGCCGGTCTCAATTTCTTTTGTTAAAGTGGAGACATCCGTCGCCTTCCCTTCCTCTGAGCGACGAGAGAAGTCGAGCGCCTCGTACGTTCTGAGTGTCGCCGAAAAATGCGCTGTCCTCAATTCGCTGCAACGGCGGTATCAAGCTCCACTCGGAGGCAAAAGAAGCAGCATCTGACTACGGAACGACGCTGCTTCGATAGGCAAACGGACATTGCTACGTCTTTTGCCACGGACGCAAATCGTGTTCCCCCGACGAGACGATCGGGCTCACGAGCACGATTCCCGTGGCAGGCCGCTCTCTCTTGGCGGAGAATGAGCGCTAGCAGGCTTTTTGCGCGCAAGATTTTAGCCAGTGCCGAATCGCAAGAGTAGGTGGCTGGGCCCAGGCACGCTATTTGTAGATATGGATCCGAATCATCGCTTTCGCACTTACGGGTTATGTGCGCTGCTTTGCCTCTCGGGCTTGGCGGCGCGGGCACAAGACCGCGACATAAGCCAGGATCACCAGCTGGAGCCGGCGCCTCAGTCACGCGCTGATCGAGGCGATTCACGAAATCGGCGATACAGAGGAAGCGGCCAAAATGTGAGCGAATTAATCGCGAAAGGCGACCAATTCGACAAACAGCTCCAAGCCAAAGAGGCACTCGAAAACTATCTGCCCGCGAACAAGCTCGAACCGGACAACGTGGACCTTCTCGTCCGGATCGCGCGGCAGTACCGCCATTTGATGGCCGACACGTCCTCGAACAAAGAAAAGCTGCGGCTTGGATACATTTCGCTCGAGTTCGCCAATCGCGCCGCGACCGTCGCTCCGAATAATGCCGAGGCACAACTCTCGCCCGCGATCAGCTATGGAAAGATGCTGCCATTCATGGGCAGCAAAGATCAGGTGAATGCCTCGCCCCGGATCAAGGCGGCGGTGGATCGCGCCCTCGAGCTTGATCCGACCAACGACACCGCGTGGCATATTCTTGGGCGGTGGAACTGTGTGCTTGCCAATGTCAACCCGGTGAAACGGGTTCTGGCCAAAGCGCTTTATGGCGGCCTGCCGGTAACGACTAACGAAGCCGCGGAGAAATGTCTATTAAAGGCGATCGAAATTAATCCCAACCGACTCATCCATTATGTCGAACTGGGCCGGATCTACGCTCAGATGGGACGCAAGGAGGACGCCCGCAAGTACATTCAAAAAGGGCTGGCGATGCCTGACAAAGAAAAGGATGACCCGGAGATGAGAGAGATCGGACGGCAGCTGCTGGAAAAGCTGTGATCGTGCGAGAATCGATCGATTGGTCTGGCTACACCGAAAGCGCCGCATCGTTAGGCACCGGTCTGGCGGAGCCGGACCACACGGGCATGTCGGCCAAACCACCGCCCATGAACTGATGGTGCCACAGCTGGGTGGCGACGACGGCCGCGAGACCCAATTCCACGGAGAGCCGAGGCAGCGATCCGGCCCGCAGTTCCCGAAAACCTTTCCGCCAGCGCGCGACCTCGTGGAGATCAAAGTAACCGGTTCGGCGCAGCGAATCTTCGCTGAGAAGTTGCGCGACGTATGGCGGTTCCGGGTCCTTGTGAAAACTGTCGAGAGGCGCGCGAAAGATCACTTTGCCTCGTCGAGCGATGGATTTCGGAATCCAGCGCTCCGCCAGCAAACGGAGCAGGTACTTATCGTGGAATCCGCGCAGTTTCCAGCGTCGGTGCAGTTTGGCGGTAAAATCAAAGACCTCCTCATCCAGGAACGGATAACGAACTTCGACCGAGGAATGCATGGCCACGCGGTCACCTTTGGCTTGCAAGAGATGGCCGGCCAAGAGCACGCGCGCAGCGACCCAAATTCCGCGGTTGAGCGGTGCCCAGCGCTTCGCTTTTTCCAGAGGAAATCCTAATTCGCCCCACGGATGGCTGTCATTCATCACTTCGCGCATCTGCTCGGAATAGAAGCGCAACTTCGAAATCGCGAGTAACCCGTAGGAATCGATCCAGGCGTTTGGACCGCCGACGGAAGCTTCCACGCGCTCGCGCCATTTCCGAGAAAAATGCGGCACTTTATTCAGACCCAGGTAACCGCTCTTTGCCCAAAAGCTCAGATTCAATCCCGGCACGACGTCGAGAAATCCGAAGAGCTTGGCCGCCTTGTACCAGGGATAACCCACGAGCCACTCGTCGGCGCCTTCACCGGTCAGGACGACTTTTTGACCATTGGCATGAACACGTTCGGCCAACTTGAGCAAGGCACCGCAGGAGGTGTCGATCACCGGAGCTTCGGCGGCTTCAATCAGGCGGGGATAACTCTCAAGCGCTTCGCGATCGCCGTAGTCCTGGTACGATGGGCGGCTTCGCCCCGATGTGCCGGGCCGAAAGGCTCGCGGCGCTCAGTTCATCAAGCTCCGGCTCATTCACTCGCACAGTGTACGTATTGATCATTGGGCCTTTGAGACGGCAGGCCAGGGCCAGGATCATGCTCGAATCGACACCACCAGAAAGGTACGAGCCTACCGGCACGTCCGCGCGCAGCCGTTCTTCCACCGCCTGCACAAGGAACTGCTCGAATTCGTCCACCAGCGCATTCGGATTGTTTCCCCATTCTTCTTCACCCTGTGCCGGGAAATCCATTTCCCAGTAGGCGCGTTCGGCAATCAGTGCACTCGTGCTCGAACTTCCCGGCGTAATGCGCAAACAATGCCCGGGCGGCAAAAGTTGAACTCCTTCAAAACAAGTTCTCGGTCCCGGCATCGCTGAGAAGGTGAACACGTGATCGAGCCCCTTACGGTCGGGTCGCGGTGAAACCATTCCTGAAGCGAGGAGGCCTTTTATCTCGGAGGCGAAGAGCAGCCAGTCGCCCTGACGGCTCCAAAAAAGCGGCGCGATGCCGAACCGGTCGCGTCCGAGATGGAGTTGTCGCAGCCGCTTGTCCCACAAGGCGATGGCAAACTGGCCGCGCAGCCGCTCCCACATCCCTTCGTGAAAATCTTCCCAAACGTGCGGAATGATTTCGGTATCGCAATGACTGCGAAAACGATGGCCCTGCCTAACGAGTTCTTCGCGCCGTTCGACGTAGTCGAATAATTCGCCATTGAAGACGACGAACACACTGCGGTCTTCGTTCGTCATCGGCTGCTGGCCATCGGCCAGATCGACAATACTCAGCCGTCGAGAAGCGAGTGAGATTCCTGGTTGTTCGAGAAAACCTTCTTCATCCGGACCGCGATGAAAGAGTGCGTGCGCCATTCGCTGCACCGCACTTTCCGGTGCCGGGCGCTGCCCAACCAAGTCGATTATTCCTGCGATGCCGCACATGATTTCGTTCGATTAGATTAACGGTTCTGCTTATTTAATCGCGGGGGCGTCTTGGCAAGATTGTGTTGGGACGGGAAAAATTCCCTGAAAAGCATTATGCTGTTAGCATCGCAGAGGATGCCGAAGAGAAAAGTTGTGAATGAGCGCCGTCCAACGCAGTTTAGACAAAACCAGCGGCCAGAAAAAGAGGTGAAGCAACGTGTGCCGAGTATATTAAAAACGAATTGATGTTATGTACGTGAATGCCTTACCGTCCATTAACGTCATAGCTCCGCGCCCGGACCGGTAGCTGACTTGACTTGCTCACAGGCAGCGCCAATCAGTCCGCCCCTGCCGAGCAATTCACGACCATGCAAAAAGAACGTATTGCGATTATTGGAGTCGGTTGCCGTTTTCCCGGCGGCGTGAGTTCCAAGGACTCCCTTTGGAAGCTTCTCACCGAAGGCCGTGAGGGCGTCATTAAAGTGCCATCTGATCGCTGGAACGCGGAGCGGTATTATGATGCTGAGCCGGGCGTGGCTGGAAAATCCATTGCGTTGCGTGGCGGGTTTATCGACGGCATCGATCAATTTGATCCGCAGTTTTTTGGTATCTCGCCGCGGGAAGCTCCGTACGTGGATCCGCAACATCGCCTCCTGCTCGAGACCGCTTGGGAGGCGATCGAAGATGCCGGACTCGTCCTCGATTTCGAGCGCGGAACCGATCTCGGAGTTTTCGTCGGCATTTCGCATAACGATTACCAGGGAATTCAAAGTACGAGTTTCGATCATTTCAGAATCGGCCCTTATACGCCGACGGGAAGCGCGCACAGCATTGCCGCAAATCGAATTTCGTATTGCTTGAATCTGCGCGGCCCCAGTGTCGCGATGGATACGGCCTGCTCATCTGCGTTGACCGCTGTCCACGCAGCTTGCGAACACATCTGGGCCGGACGCGGAGATGCCGCCCTGGCGGGAGGCGTCACCGTGTTGATTGCGCCTGGCGGATTCATCGGGTTTTCACAGGCCGCGATGCTCTCGCCCGAAGGCCGGTGTGCAGCCTTCGATGCATCCGCCAGCGGATTTGTTCGTGGCGAAGGCGCAGGCATGGTGCTGCTCAAGCGACTTTCACGGGCGCTCGAGGATGGCGATCCGATTCAGGGCGTGATTTTGGGAACGTCGATCAACCAGGATGGGCACACCAACGGCATCTCGCTCCCCAGCCCCGAAGCGCAAACGCGACTTGTGCAGGATGCTTGCAGGGATGCTGGGATTGCGCCGGAGAAGATCGGATTCGTCGAAGCCCACGGTACTGGGACGGCGGTGGGCGACCCGATCGAAGCGCACGCTCTTGCAGAAGCTCTCTGCGGCAATCGATCCGCCGACGCGCCGCTCCCGATTGGCTCCATAAAAACCAATCTTGGACACTTGGAAACCGCAGCAGGCATCGCCGGGCTTCTCAAAGCAATGTTGGTTCTCAAGCACGGCCAGATTCCACCGAGCCTTCATTTTTCGACGCCGAATCCGCACATTGATTTTCAGAAGCTCAAATTGCGCGTGCCGACTCAGCTTGAGCCCTTTCCGAATGGAACGGAGGAGCGCATCGCAGGCGTCAACTCATTCGGATTCGGAGGGGCGAATGCCCACGTCATTTTGGCTGAACCTCCGCCGCATCAACCCGAAAAGTCTCGTGGCCGTCCCAGGTTGTCGTCCATGGCCGGTGATGCTTTCCGCACGTTCGGAAGGATCGCTTCGAAGTTCAGCGGCGAATTTATGCGCATGGATTAAACAGCATACTAATGCCAACGGCAGCTCGCCTGTTCTGCCGGATCTCACCTATACATTGGGTGCACGGCGGAATCATCACCCGCATCGGCTGACGCTGGTGACTTCCAATTGGGCCGAACTGATAGAGGAACTAGATGCCTTTGCCAGGAAAGAAGAAAGCCAGAAAATTCGCGCGGCTTTCACACCGCGCCGAGAGCAAGCGCCGCGCATCGGCTTCATTATGAGCGGCCAGGGTCCGCAATGGTGGGGCATGGGACGCGACCTGATGCAAAATGAGCCGGTATTTCGCGAGGCGATTGAGCGCTGTGACGAAGCGCTTCGTCCCTGGGCCAGTTTTTCGCTTCTGGAAGAGCTCGGGCGCTCTGAAGAAATGTCCCAAATATCACGGACGGAGATTGGACAGCCGTCCATATTTGCCATGCAGGTGGCGCTCGCTGCGCTCTGGAAATCGTGGGGTGTTCAACCCTCGGCCATCGTCGGCCACAGCGTGGGCGAGATCGCAGCGGCATGCGTCGCCGGTATTTTTTCCCTCGAGGAAGCGGCTCGGATTGTCGCCCTGCGAGCGCGCCTCATGGAGGGGTGCGCGCGGGGAGAGGGAACAATGCTCGCGGTGGGTTTGCCTGAAAATGAAGTTCTGGCGCTTATTGCGCGACACGATCGCACTGTGACAATCTCCGCCCTCAACGGGCCGCGTTCGATCACACTCTCGGGTCCGCGCATTTCGCTCGAGGCGATAGCTGCCGAGCTCGAGGCGCAAGGCGCGTTTGCGCGACTCGTTAGGGTCGATCATCCGTTTCATCATCCGCTCATGCGACCGGCGTCGGAGGGACTGGAATCTGCGCTCGCCGATTTCAAACCGCAGCCGGGCGCAATCCCATTCTTTAGCACGGTAACGGGCGATCGTTGTACTGGCGAATCGTGCGATGCCGCCTATTGGGCGCGCGGCATTCGCGAACCTGTACGTTTTGCTTCCGCGGTGGATACGCTGGCGGATTTCGGCGTGGATGTTTGGCTAGAACTCAATGCCCATCCCGCGCTCGCGCATTCGACCCAGGAATGTCTCGCGGCGCGCGGAGCCAAAGCCACCGTGATCTCTTCCGCTCGTCGTGAGCGCGAATTTGAATCCATGCTCGAGGCGGCAATGGATCTGCACCGTGCCGGTGTTCCGCTCAATTTTTCCGCGATGACGCCGTCGCGGCATCTTCTCTCGCTGCCGGCTTACGCTTGGGAAAAGACGCGGTGGTGGAACGAAGCAAGCGATGCCCGTGATGGCCGGCTCGCCCCCGGTGGACGGGGTCTGTTTGATGTTCGGCTCCCACGCGCGATGCCTACCTGGATCGTTAGGCTGGATTCCCGGCACATGGCTTTTCTGAAAGATCACAAGGTTGAAAATCATGTGATTTTTCCAGCGGCGGCATTTGTCGAGATGGCGCTTGAAGCAGGTCGTGCAGTTGTTCGAGGGCCACCCGTTCGTGGTTGAGGACTTTGAAATTCGCAAACCGCTCATCCTGCCCGACCCGCCATCGGGCGTGCAAATCGAGTTCTCTTACTCGCCTAACGAGCGCACCTTCGCGATTCAAAGTCGTTTCGAGCACAGCGTCAACTGGTCACTCCACGTGGTAGGCTCGCTGCGCGGCGAGCATACGGAATCGGCCTTTGGCTCGTCGAAATGGGCGCAACCTCCGCGGCACTCAATCCGTCGAGGTCGACGGATTCTACCGTCACATGAGCGATCTTGGGTTGCGCTACGGCGAGGAATTTCGACCGATTCGCGAACTGTCTGCCGGGGCGGGGCAATCCGCAGGCCATGTGGCCTTGTCGGAAGCGGTGGCTCTCCGCGCGGAGGAATATGCTGTGCACCCGGTTCTCTTCGACGGAGCACTTCAAGTATTTCTCCGCCGGTGCGGCGACCGTAGAAAGCCGTCATGCCCGGATGAAGCTGCCGGTTGGATTCCGCCGCATTCTCTTTCTCGGCTCCCCGGGCGCGTCGACCCGCATCTGCGCAAAGGTGAGCGAATTTGGCGACGACTTCCTCGAAGGCGACATCACTCTATATAATGAGGGAGGAAAACCCTGCGTCCTGGTGGATGGATTCCGGGCCATCAGCCTTTCCGGCGCGGGCCGTTCTGCCGCGCCCGGCAGCACACGCGATCTGACGTATCATGTCGCCTGGCAACGGGCTGCCTGACGAATCGCCCAAATCCGCCTTGCCGCCGCTTCCGCTGAGTCAATTGAAGACTGCGGCACAGGAGGCGTTGGACCGTGTCGTTGCTGTTCGCGGCTTTCCCGAGCTGGAGGCAGCGCTTTGCGCTCTGGACGATCTCGCAGCCGCGCAACTGGCGCGCGGGCTTCAGGAAATCGGAGTGACTCCAAATATTCCTTTTGATGCAGCGACCCTGCAGGTGGCGACACCGATGCGACCCGTCTTTGAGCGGTTGATGGCAGGTCTTGTCAGGCACGGTTTGCTCCGGGAAAAAGAAGAGGGATTCGAGCCGACGGCTGATTTTGCCGAAGCCGCCGGTTCCGCCGGCAAAGTTTTGCGCAACTACATCCAGACCCATCCGGGGCATCTTCCAGAAGCGCTTCTTTGCGAAGGAAACTGCGCTGAGTTGGGATCAATTTTGCGCGGCGAAAAGGACGCTGTGCAGGTTTTGTTCTCCGGGATTGGCGCAGAATTACTCGATCACTTCTATGGCGACGGTCTCTTTACCAGCCACTGGCTTGCGGCCATCGCCGCGGCGGTAAGCACGGCCGCCCGAAGTCTGCCTGAAGGTCGCGGCCTCCGCATTTTGGAAATCGGCGCGGGGACGGGCGGATTGGCTTCACAAGTTTTGCCGCTCCTGGAGCGCGGCTTGCATTCCTACACATTCAGCGACGTCTCGGCTGCATTTTTCTCCGGCGCCGCGCAGAAGCTCGCGGCATTTCCAGAGGTGGAGTTTAAGATCTTTGATCTCGAAAAACCGGGCGTGGAGCAGGAATTCGAATCCGGAGCATTCGACTTCATCATCGGGACCAATGTGCTGCACGCGGTCCGCGATGTGCGGGCCGCATTGCGCAATTTGCATGGATTGCTCGCACCTGGAGGCAGCCTCATTTTCATGGACACGGCGACGCCGCAACTCTGGACCGAGACTGTTTTCGGTCTAACGAGCGGTTGGTGGCGGTTCACCGATCGCGATCTGCGCCCGGAACAGCCGTTACTCAAGAGGGCACAATGGGAAGCCGTTTTGCGAGAGACCGGCTTTTGCGAAACGGATTCGTTGCCCGGTCTGATCGGTCCGACCGGAGGCGAAGGTCAGATCGGCCTGCTCGCGCGTAAATCTTATGATGAAACTTCGACGTCGATCGAAGCCGAGCCGACGGTCACCGGAGGAGAAGTCATGGCTTGTTTTCGCGGATGCCTCTGGATTGGCTGATACGTTGATTTCGCGGCTGCGCGATCTTGGCGCCAGATGCCGCGTCGTTAGGCAGAGGAGACCATTTCGAGTTCGATGGCAACGACGCCTTTACTCTGCGACCCGGAACGCTGGAAGACTGGCAAAAGCTCGTTGAGACGCTGTGCGAGACTCCGCGCCGGAGCGGATCGTTTACTTCTGGACTCTCGATACGCTGACGGATGGAGCGGATATGGCGACCAATCTGGACGCCCTGCTCCATCTTACTCAGGCGCTCGAATCCGCGCGGCCCGCGGCGAGGCTGCGGCTGGATTTGGTAACACGAAACGCCCAGCCTGCCGGCAGTAATCTGCGACCGACGGCAGTAGCACAAGCGTCGAGCATTGGATTGATTCGCGTCATTTTGAACGAACATTCCAATCTTTGCTGGCGCGCCATCGATCTTCCCGCAGAACCTTCCTCGGCAGATGCGGCATCGCTCTGGAGCGAGATATCTCGCAAGGACGGGGAACGCGAGATCGCAGTGCGAGGCGAAGCTCGTTATGTTCGGCGACTGGACCGCGGTCGACCGTCCCGCGAGCAGTGGCTCGATTCGGCCTGCCGTTACGTTTGGAATCCCGGGAACGCGGCCGTCTCGATACCCTGCGCTTTGCTCCGTTTGAACTGCCGGAGTGCGGCCCGGGCCAGGTATTGATCGAAGTGAAAGCGGCCGGAATGAATTTCCGCGACGTGCTTAAGGCGCTGGCGCTCTATCCGGGTGATGCTCCGGATGCGCGTATTTTTGGCGACGAAGTGAGTGGCATCGTTAGGGCGGTTGGTTCGGATGTCACGCAACTCGCTCCAGGAGATCGTGTGTTCGGTCTCGCCGTTTTTGGAATCGCCACCCATGCGATCGGCGCGGGCGGGCGATGTGCGGCGCATTCCAGCCGGCCTGACATTTGAGGCGGCGGCAACATTGCCGGTCGTTTTCATGACCGCCTGGTATGCGCTGCGAAACGTCGGGCGATTGCGCCAACGTGAGCGCGTGCTCGTGCACGCAGGCGCGGGTGGAGTCGGAATGGCCGCGATCCAAATCGCCTTGCACCTCGGCGCGGAGGTCATTGCCACCGCCGGAAGCCCAAGCAAACGCGCGCTGCTCAAAACGCTCGGGGTCGAACACGTAATCGACTCGCGACGCGGCGATTTTGCCGAGGCGGTGATGAAGCTCACCGATGGCAAAGGCGTCGACGTGGTTCTCAACGCCTTGGCCGGCGAAGCGATCCCTATGGGTCTTTCGTGTCTCGCCGAGTTCGGTCGCTTCATCGAGATCGGCAAACGCGACATTTACCAAAACGCGCGTATCCCGCTTCGACCGCTCCGCAACAACGCTTCGTTCCATGTCGTGGCAATGGACGCGGTCTTTCATGGTGACGAAGAATTGACCCGTCAAATGCTGGAGGACATTTCGTGGTTTGATCGGAAATGGTGCGCTGCGACCGCTTCCTTATCGGGCGTTTCCTGCCTGCCGCATCGATTCCGCATTTCGTCTCATGGCGGGCGGAAAGCATATCGGCAAGGTGGTCGTGGCTTTCCCGACACCGTTTGTCCCACGGCGCGGTGAATTGCCCGGACCGGGATTCGAGGTGAAATCGGACGGATGTTATCTCATTACCGGCGCATTTGGCGGCTACGGCAAAGTACTCGCCCGATGGTTGGTTGAGTGCGGTGCGCGCCACCTTGTGGTCACGAGCCGCAGTGGTGCGTCGAATCCAGAGGCTGCAAAATTCGTTATCGACCTGGAGAAACGTGGCGTGGAGGTGCGTGTTGTGCCGGCGGATATCGGCGCGCCCGACGACGTGCGAAAACTTTTCGCGGAGGTCGAATCGTTCGGACAGCCGCTGCGCGGTCTCTTTCATCTTGCGATGGTCATCGACGATGCACCGCTCGCGGCGCTCACGGCCCAGCGAATGCGAACCGTCCTCGAGCCAAAGGCGCGCGGGGCGTGGCTGCTCCACGAAGCAACTCGAGAAATGAAACTCGATTGCTTTGTGATGTTCTCATCTGTCTCAAGCATTTTCGGCAACCCAGCACAGGGGAATTACAGCGCGGCGAACGCTTTCCTCGACAGCCTGGCGCACCATCGTCAGGCACTTGGTCTGCCTGCGCTGACCGTAAATTGGGGCGTGCTCGGTGGCGAAGGTTACGTAGCGCGCAACGAACGGGTGGCGGATTTTCTTGCCCGGCAGGGAACGATGGAGATTTCGCCTGGAGAAGCAACCGCGTTGCTCGAGTCGTTCCTTCGTGCAGGAAGTGCACAGGCGATTTCGATCCGCGTCGATTGGGGGAAATGGCGTCAGTTCTTTAGAACCATGCAGGAGAATCCGTTTCTTGAACGGATTTTTGCCGCGCTTGAAAGTCAGGAATCAGTCGGAGCGACCAGTGATTGGAGGAGCCGGATCGATGCGGCCGGGCCGGCAGAGAAACAAGCTGTTATCTGCCAGGCGGTGAGGGAGGCTGTCGGTTCCGTTCTGCGGGTCAAGCCGGACAGTTTGCGCGACGGCCAGCCGCTCACAGACCTCGGACTGGATTCGTTGATGGGTGTCGAGGTTGAGACGTCGCTCGAAGCCGCAATCGGTGTGGCATTACCTCCAACCAGTCTCATGCGAGCGCGAACCATCGGTCAGATCGCCGCGTTAATCGCCGGCCACCTCGGTCGCGCTGTAGCGACGGCCGAATCCGCGCCAGTAGCAGTGCAAGCGGCGGCGGCCAGCGCAGTCGATCTCGATGCTATTTCCGACGAAGAGATCGAACGCCTGCTCGGGCGTGAGTCGGACTCCGAAGAAACTGAGACGATCGAAGACGCCACGCGCTAACTCCAGCCTCGTGCAACCGCGGTGCCATGCCAATCGATCAGCGCGCTCGTCTCAAACAATGGCTTGATAGCGGTGAAGTACAGCTTCATCCGCTTACCTTGCCACAACGGGAACTTTGGGAAGTCTCACCGGTAACGGTGGAGGACAACGCGAATCACATCTGCTGCCTCATCGACGTACACGGTCTCCTGACTGAAGGCGAGGCCCGCGCTGCGATCCAGCGCGTGGTCGATCGTCAGGAAGTCTTGCGTCTGTCAATCCTTCCCGGCAAGGAGCGTCCACTCCAGATGATCCGAAAGAATTGCGGGATCAATTTTGATTTTCGCGATGCTTCACCAGACGATGCGCGACCGGAAGCGATCGAAGAACTGGCAGCCGAAATTTTCCGTGCGCCGTTCGATCTGATGCAAGGACCGCTCTATCGCGCGGTAGATTTGCGTCGCACAGCGAATCATCACGTGCTCGTCTTTGCGATTCATCATGCCATTGCGGACGGCTGGAGCCTCGGCGTTCTGGTTCAGGATCTCTTTGCTGCCTACATCGAGGTCGTGATGGGATCCTCGGATCCTTTGCCGGCGGTCCCGCAAACCTACTCAACGTGGGGCGTGACCGAGCGCGCTTACTGGAAACCGGAGATTTTGGAGCAGCGAATCGAGTTTTGGCAAACCAGGCTAGCCGGTTTGGGTCGAGCGTGGAACCCGCCGATTACACCCGGCCCACCCAAACGATGGCTTTCCGCAGTTCCTGCTGGCCTGACTAACGAGACCCGTGAACTGGCCCGCCGGACCGGCATCACATTCTTTAGTGCTTTGTTTGGAGCTTTCCAAATTGCGTTCCGCGAATGGAGCAGTTTCGATGATCTCGTAGTGGGAACGCCGGTGGCCAATCGCACTAGGCAAACGACGCGCGAAACAATGGGATACTACGCGGGCATCGTGCCTTTGCGCGGGGAGATCGATCCGTCGCGCGTTGTTTCTGATCATTTACGCGCAGGACATCAGGTAACGATTGACTCTTTTGCCAACGCCATCCCTTTCGTCGAGTTAGTGCACGGTCTCGGCAAGCAATCGGAAGCAGGATACAACCCGCTGTTCGACGTACGCTTTGCCTTGCAGAATCATCCCATGCCGGAGATTTCACTGCCGAATCTTTCCGCACGCCTGAGCATGCGCTCGACTGGCACGGCGCGTTTCCAACTTGGGTGCGAAATCACCGAAGACCGCGAAGGCTTGGAAATCGCGTGGCTTTTCCGCAAGAATCTGTTTTCCCGACGTGACATTGAAAGCCTTGATGGCATATTTCGGCGAGTACTGGCGGGGATCTGCCGCTCGCCCGAGAGCCGCATCTCTGAAGTGTTGAACCAACCCCAATGAACGAAGCCTCCATCGATGAAGACTTTAGTAAGATGCATGAGCCGCATTGGATCTTGCGGGGTGCGTTTCAATTTCTCGTTTTGGGTTTGGCTTTGACTGAAGTGATGCTCGCGATGGCGGTCTATCGCGGCTGGATCTGGCTGGCGGTGCCACTCGTGCTCGTGGTCAGTCATTTGATGCACGGCCTCCTCATCGGTCTGCATGAAGCGGCTCACGGGCTTCTCCGAAAAAATCGTCGCTTCAATGAGTTCGATGGAATGGTGATTGGCACGCTGAGCCTGATGAGCTTCAGTCTCTACCGTGTGATTCATCAAACGCATCATGCCTATCTCGCGACGGAACGTGATTGCGAATTCTGGCCATTCTCCCACACGAACATTCCACGGTGGAAGAGATGTCTGGCCGCGTTTTTTGAGCTGAATTTCGGATTGTTTTATGGTCCGTTTGTTTTCCTGCGAGCCTTTCTATGTTCTCCTTCGCCGGTCCGAAGCAAACGCGTTCGCAAGCGCATTTGGGCGGAATTGGCGCTGACAATTGGGACGTGGACTTTCGCCCTCTGGGCAATCGCGACATTCGGTCTGTGGCGGTATTTCATTTGGATGTATCTCGCACCGGCTGTTTTGGCGGCTAATTTACAGAGTTGGCGCAAGTACATCGAACACGTGGGAATGACGGGCGACACGGTCAACGGTTCGACGCGGAGTATCGTGGCGAAGAGCTGGCTGGGACGGCTGGTCGCTTTCACCCTGTTGCACGAACCGTTTCATGGCGTGCATCATCAACGGGCCGGCTTGCCCCATGCCTTCCTGCCGCAGCACGTGGAAAAATTGCAGCCGACCAAGCCGGGCGAGCGGAAGCCGTACCCAGGTTATCGTTACGCATTAATGGACGTGATGCGCTGCCTGGCCGATCCGCGCGTCGGGCCGCAATGGCAGACCATTTGATAAGGAGCAATTAGAAGAGCAGGTTCGTTCGCTCTCCATTACGCTGGCGCGTTTTGCGGCCGGCCTAACAAGCGCAATCAAGTGATCCAGTCCGCTCCCAGCGACGCCGCTCTTCTCGAGGCCAAATCTCTTACCCGCGAATTTGACGAAGGGCACGTCAAAGCCCTGCGCGGAGTCGATTTTTCCATTCAAGAAGGCGAGTTCGTTGCCATTACGGGACCAAGTGGATGCGGTAAATCGACCTTGCTGCAATTACTCGGGGCATTGGACCGACCGACGTCCGGAACCCTTCTCTACCGCGGAAGCTCGTTGCCGGATCATCCCAATCCCTCAGCCTACCGCGCTCGCGAGGTCGGATTTATTTTTCAAGCCTTTCACCTTCTGCCAACTTTCACCGCGTCTGAAAACGTGCAGATTCCGATGTTCGAAAGCGATCGCTCGGCTTCCGAGCGACGCGAGCGCGCTTTCGAATTGCTGAAGTTGGTTGGCCTCGAGCATCGGCTGGATCATTTTCCTTCCAAACTTTCGGGGGGCGAGCGTCAGCGCGTGGCTATCGCCCGCAGTCTGGCGAACGGGCCGTCTCTGCTTCTGGCGGACGAACCAACCGGCAATCTTGACAGCGAAAATGCGCATGCTGTGCTCGACCTCATTATCCGTCTGCAACAGGAGCAAGGCCGCACCATGGTGCTCGTCACTCATGACCCCACGATTGCCGAGCGGGCGGGAAGAATTCTTCGCATGATGGACGGTCGAATTGTATCGGACGCCAAGAACATGACCTTCTTTACCGTTGTCATCCGCGGTCTCTGGCGCCGGCCTTTGCGCACGGGATTGACTCTCGCGGGAATCTCCATTGGCATCGCTGCGGTCGTGGCCCTGGTTGGAATGTCGCGCGGCTTTGAGAAAGGCTGGCAGGTAGGATTGAAGGCGCGCGGAACCGACATCGTTGTCAGTAACAGCAGCGGATCGCTCACGCCGAAGTCCTTTGATGCCTCCGTTCGCGATCGTATCGCCAGCCTTCCGCACATCGCCGCGACCTGTAATCTGCTCGTTGAGGTAACCAGTGTGGAAGACTCCGATCTAATGATTCTTTCCGCCCGGGAGTGGGGAGGATTTTCCTGGAGCAATCTTGAAATTGTCTCCGGGCGGATGCCGCGCGATGCCGCGGAAGAGGCGGTCGTTTTGGGCCAGACCGCAGCGGAAGTCCTTAAGAAAAAGGTCGGCGACCCAATCCAGATTGAGACGAAGGAACTCAAGGTCGTGGGAATCGTAAAGGGTGGCGCACTCGTCGAAGACGGGTCGGTTATTCTTTCTCTGTCGCTCTTGCAGGGAATTATTGGCTCTCCCAACCAAATCAATGCAATCGATGTTCGCGTGACTCCTTCGACTGACGAGCAACAGATCCGGGAACTTACCCAACAGATCCAGCAACAGGTCCCGCAGGTCCGCGCCGTGACCGTGAGTGAACACTTGAGCCACTTTGAGGGGTTTCGCATGGTCCGGGCCATGAGTTGGGGCACTTCCCTTCTGGCGGTCCTTGTCGGTGTGCTCGGCGTGATGAACACCATGCTCATGACCGTTTTCGAGCGCACTCATGAAATTTGCGTGTTGCTCGCGGTTGGTTGGACGCGCCGGCGAATCATGCGGATGATTCTTTACGAGTCCGCCTTGCTCGGCCTTTTCGGCGGCGCCATTGGCGTGGCGATCGGTGCGGTTGGCGTCCGGGTGCTGGGTGCCACGCCGGCTATTCGGGGGCTCTTGCAGCCGGATCTCAGCCTTCCGCTCCTTGGACTTTCTGTCGTGATCGCAGTCGCCGTTGGAATAATTAGCGGGCTTTATCCCGCCTGGCGCAGCTCGCGACTCATGCCGAGCCTGGCGTTGCAAGCCGGATGAGGGCACTTTAATCCGTGAAACCTTTCTTCGCCTTGGCCGTGGCCCCTGCGGTCCTCTGCATTATTTCCGTTCGCGCGGAGGAGCCCGCGCCACCCGCGCTGTCCGCCGCAGAACTTGCCGATCGGATAGAGACTACCAGCCAGGGAAGCGCGCTGATCCGCACCAAACTCGAAGTGCAATCACCCGGAGGCGCCAATCGCGTCCTGCAACTTCAAATCAAGCAACGCCGCACGAAAACGGCCACCGATCTTGTCTATCAAGTGCTTTGGCCCGACGAGTATAAAGGCGAAGCTGTCATTCTGCATCAGGCCCAGGGTCTGGCGACAGGCTCGATTATCGTTCCGCAAGAGCCGGTTCGCGCGCTCAGGTCTTCCCAAATGAGCGAGGGATTGTTCGACAGCGATCTCTCTTATCAGGATGCGGTGGAGAATTTCTTTGCCTGGAAAAAGCAGGCTGTCGTCGGCGCGGAGGTAATCAACGGAGTGAACTGCCAGATTCTCGAGTCGAAGCCGGACAATTCTTCCATGTCCATCTACGCCAGGGTGCGGAGCTGGATTGATCCCCGGCGTTTTGTTCCGCTGCGGATCGAGAAATATTCATCCTCCGGCGAATTGATCCGCCGCATCGATATCACGCGCGTCGCGCGTGATGAAAAACACAATCCGATTCCGGCCAGTCTCACTGTGCATGGCCCTCGAAAAAATAGCGTGACGCAATTCAATGGCGCGCGCATCGACCAGGATGTGAACTTTACCGACACCGACTTTACCGCGGCGGGTGCTTCGCACTGATCGAGGCAAGCTTCGCCTAACGAGTTTTTACTGCGTCTTCCACCAGCCGCCCCGCATTAAGAAGGTCCGCTTCGGATAGTCGCGGCCCGATCAATTGCAGGCTCGTGACGGGAATCTTCGCGCCGTGCAGCGGCACTGGGACGGCCAGCGCCGGGTTGCCGGCAAGATTGACTGCCGCCGTGTTTTGCAACGGAAGCATCTCCGCTTCGCGAATTCCTATTCTTAAGTTGAGTAGTGGGAGTTCCGGTGGGTTTTTTTGAAGTGTCGGTAACGCAATGAAGTCCACCTTCTCGAAAACTTCACGCAGCGTCGTCTGCCACGCACCTCGCCTGGCCAATGCGCTGCGATAACTCGTGGTATAGTTTATCTGACCGAGTCGAAGGACAGACTGGGTTCTAGCTGTCACGGCGAGCTGAAATCGCCCGTTGCTGGTCCACGCACCCGCTGAGGCAATGGCGGTGCCATCCTTCTTCGCCTGCTCAAACTTCTCGCTCAGGCTTTCGTCCAACTCGACGACTTGGAATCCCGTTTTGGCGAGCGCATCGTCGATTGCTTGATCGATTTTTCGATCAGTACCCTTTCAGTTTGAGACGTCCGACCCGGATGCTTTGCGCGGTAGGCTTGGCTGCCTTCGCCGCCGCATACTTGGCCCCAAAACCATTTTGAAGAAGCTCCATGCCTTGAGCGGTATGAGCGATGTCTTTCCCCATCGGCCCCACCGTGTCGAGATGCTCTTCAACCGGATAAACACCTTTGATCGGAATTAAGCCGAACGTCGTCTTCAAGCCGACGACACCGCAACAGGCGGCAGGCACACGGACCGAGCCGGCCGTATCCGTGCCGAAAGCCACGTCCGCCGCTCCAGATGCCAACGCGACGGCATTTCCAGACGAGGATCCGCCGGGAATCAGGCGTCGATTCAACGGATTCACGGCCGTCCCGAAATATTCGTTCATGCCGGACGGCGAGACGGCGAATTCGCTCATATTGGTTTTGCCGACTATCTGCACGTTACTCCGGCGCGCGATCGCCAGACACGGGGCGTCCTCTTCCGCGGGCTTGTGGGTTACGGAAAAGATCTCCGAACCGGCGGTCGTAGTTACGCCCTTCATGTCGATGTTATCCTTAACGGCGAGCCTTAGGCCGTTGCTGTTTGGATTCGGTGGCCAGTAGTCAATGAAAGCACGATTGCCGGGGAGCTTGCTGAAACGAGGAACGAACGAGCAGCCGCTGCACAGGACGAGCGAGGCCAGCGCAACCGGCAACCATTTAAAGCCCGCGGGGCTAGAGTGTCTCATGCGCGTAACGCTGGATGTCTGCGTGTTTTTTGCAAGCACGACTGCCAAAAAACATGGTCGGTGGTGGCGGCGCGCAACGGACGGTGCCGGGCGCGGATCCCTAACAAGTGAGACGTTCGCCAAATCGGACGCCAAGCGAGATCTCTGACTCAGCGTTATCGTTGATAAGCGGAAGCGTTTCTCACCGGATTATAAGGTATATCACCGTTTCGTGTCGGTGCATAGACGAAGCCGTAGCGGTCCTTTTTTACATCCACCGGCTCAAGAAGTAAGTGTTTGTTACGCGCCTTCTCAGTGTATTCGATCAGCACTCTGGCCGTTCCATTGAAGCCCCACATCATAAATCCTGTTCCGAAAAGCCCGCCGTTGGGGAAAAGCTCGTCCAAACCGGCTATGGCATGAAAGCAACTGATCGCGACTTTCTCCTTTCGATAAAGACGGTCGTCGGCCCGATATTTAATGGTTCCTCCGTCGAGCAACCGTTTGCGTTTCACTGCGAGATCAAACGCTGCTTGTTTGATCTCATAAGGTCCCCACATGGCCACCGCATTCTTTGAATCCACGGCCAGCTTGATCGTTTCTTCGAGAGTAAAGTTTCGGCCGGGCGATACGGGACATTTATTATTCTGCGGAATAAGGCGGCTCCCGGCGCCGTCAAAGACGCACAGATGGGGATTGCTCATGAAATCGTGCGGCAACCAGCTGATCGTGAAGGCTTCAAATTCCCGATTCTTGTGCCTTCCCGTTTTGAGGCCAGGTGTCAGTTTGGGCTGCTTGTTATCCGCAAACACTCGGATGACGGAGATAAACGAGTGCGAATGTTCCGGGTGATTCCCGCGGTCTTGGTAAGCGAAAGGAATGATGAAATAGCGATCGCGCGTACTATTGCCCTCACCAAGGCGGGTCAAGACTCCGGCTTTGATACGATCTACGATCTGGGTGTAAAGCGGCACGTCGTAGTTTGAAAAATCGACATCCGGCGGGGGCGACCCTGCCTGCGCGACTATTGGCAAAGCAAGAAGGAAGACGAAGGTTCTGAAAGACATATGGATGAATTACCAACGAACGCGCTCAATTGGAAGGCGTTAGTCTGCGTTCAGTGAGAATTAAATCACAGGTGGATAACGTTGTTGGATAAGGCGCCGTCCCCTCCCCTTCCTCTGAGCGAGGAGAAAAGTCGAACGCCTCATACGTTGTGATCGTCGCGCAAAATGCGCTGTCTTGGCAAAATTGCGGCTTTGCTGTTTTCGCGCAGAATCACGCAGTTCCAGTGTCCGAAATTGTCCGAAAAATTCTCGCATGGGAAAACGTAGTCGCGCAGCGGGTAGCCGTTCGCTGCATTGCCTGGTTAGATGTGTGGATGCCACAAGGGCACTGTCGGGTGGTGGGAAATGGATGAATATAACAGGGCGTTAATCACGCAAAGCTATTCCGCTAAGATCGCCCCGAGCTAAGCGCACAGTTTCTCTCCCCGATTTCGTTAGCTTGGTCGTGAGAAAAGCGATCAAGCCCGCAAGCAGCACGAGGTCGAGCCAACCGAACCAATTGCCGAAACGGGTGTACGCGGTGTTTTCGTGGGCAACTGGAATCGAACCGACCATCTCCGCGAAAGGGAGCTCTTGCGTGGTCCGCTCTCCCAGCACGCGTCCGCGGTTGTCGCTGAGAGTGAGAAGGCCTTGTTTAGCGGCGCGTGCGATGCTGAACCCGCCTTCGACGCCGCGCATGATGGCCATGCGGCTGTGCAGCCACCGATCTACGGTGAAATCCCATGCGGGCACCAGCATGATCGCTGCGCCATCGGAGCCGTATTGCCGGCTCAGCAACGGGAAGTCCATGTCCTTGCAAATGGTAAGTGCGGTCAGCCCGAGATTGAGAGAGAGGAGTTTCCGATCGGACCCAGGAGTATTCCCGCGCTCGAAAACCGGCACAAGGTGGTGCTTATCATATACGGCAATCAAATCGCCGTTAGGCGCGAAAAGCCGCGCTTGGTTATAGGTCTTGTCGCCGGTGCGGTGATCGACTCCGTAAATGAGATAGAGGTGATTACGCCTGGCAGCCGTGGCGAAGATCGCGTCGGCCTCCGTCACGGCCACGTCGGAGAGAGAGGCGATCTTTTCTGGAACGACGACGATCGCTGCGCCGCGCGCAGCCAGAGCTTCGACGCGATCGGCGTATTTCCGCGCGAGTTCGATCCCTGTTTGATCTTCGCGCGGAAAGATATTGCCTTGTAAATCAGACGAGATAAGACCGATGTTCACGGACTTCGAAGCAGGGACGGATTCGGCCCGCCATGCGCCCCAACCGAGTAGCCCCGAAAAGAGAAGTGCGAACATCAGAAGGATACGCCGGCGCCTTTGCGTGTAAAAAGCGGCGGCGACTGAGCCTGAGAAAAGCAGCACCACGAAGCTGATTCCCCAAACGCCGGTAAACGCTGCGAGTTGCACCACGGGCAAAAAATCGAGCTGGGTGTAAGCGAGATTTCCCCAAGTGCCGTTCGCGCTTAAGCTCGCCAACATAAATTCGAACGCCACCCATGCAGCCGGAAAAACAAGCGCGGCGGCGATAGGTTGTTCTCGCAACATGAAGCGGCGGAACAAGATTACAGCGGCGGCAAAAACAAGTGCCGGAGCAGTGATAGCCACGATGCATATTGGCAGCGGTAGAGAGACGCTATGCCGCAGATAGCTCCAGCTGTTAAGGCCTCCGAGAGAGAAAGCAAAGAAGGCCGAGATCGAGGCGATCGAGAAATGGAGGCGAGGCGCAACGAGCAGGACCGGCACCGGCGCAATCCATAGGCACCACCAATGCGGGCGCAGTCCCGTGCCAAACCAGAAAAGCATCGCGGACAGAAACGTTACTGCGATAGCTAGGAGTTTTCGCCTGATCAGTTTCAGATTCCTCCATCTAACGAGACAAAGCTCAGCTACCGCTGGCGGAGCCGAGCTTTCGTAACATCGATAATGTGTTTCATAATTCAAGTCGGTCATCATGCCGGCCAGTCAGCTGCAGCGATTGGTTAGCCTGTTCCGTGGCTTTCACAAGAATCGATTCCGTAAGTCCTAGCTGTGCGCACTGCTTGCAAGCAAGCGGCTCGAACCGAGAAAACGAATACAGCTACAATTGTGACGATGATCGCGAGCAGTCGAGTCGCGAGAACGCGGAAATAAAACGTCTGACCCATCATCGGATGTTTCTTCCCTTTTTCGTCAATTCTGGGCTTATGGCATGACCTCGGATCACACGCCGAGCACGGAAGCGCCGATGAAGTCCACCAAGCCGTGGCCGATCATATTCGCGGCCAGATCGCGGCGCCAAAGATAGAAAACAGTCAGGACCGCGCCCAAAGCCAGGGCCATTACGATGTTGGACCAGCCTCCTGTCCAGTGAGCAAGAGCGAAGATGACTAGGGGAATCGCGGCCGACCAAAAGCGCCCCAAACCCAGGGCTTGCAGGCGTTCGATCGCGTAGCCGCGGTAAAATAATTCTTCGACTAGGCCCGCGCGCAGCACGATCAGCATGAATAACCAACGCGGAAGTTTCTCGAACGCGGCCGACCTGGGGCCGTGACCGTACCCGGTGAGATGAGCCAGCATGCCAGCAACGCCCCCGCAAAGCGCGGCGATGACTAATCCCCAAAGAATCGACTTCCACCAGCGCGAGGTTCCCAGACCTATCGATGTCAGCGGCTGTCCTTCACTGCGGCGGACAAGAACGAGCAGAGCCACCGCACTCGCCCACATCAGTGATTCTCTCCAGATCGTCGCAGTGAAGGTAAGAGTCGGCGCAAAATACGACACTGTTTGCCGGATGAGTAACAACCCGAGCAGCGACAAGAACAGGCCGATCCAAGTAGCTGCCGGAACTTTCATCGCGGTGGCGGGCGCGTCGTTCATGTTCTGTTATTGGGATGTGCCAAACGAGCAAATTGGATTCAAAAGAATTTCGAATCTTAATCTTCAAGCTCGTTAGGATAACCGCGATTTGATCGCTATTCATGGAATACAAGAACATCTAACGAGAAAGAGATAAGCCACCACGCCACTTGAAGCAAAAGCTGGCGTTTGCTCTGAGGCGCACCACAAGTGGCGGGGTTGGCTTCATCGATTGGTTAGACGTTTCGCCCAGGTAGACCGGCGACTACAATGAGGAATAGGACCGGATCCACGCCGTTAACGTGGGTTTGACTGACACAGCGATGCTGCGTAGCGCAGTACGGGTTGCATTTCCTCGGCAACTACGTCGCGTTCATAGATCTCGAGATAGTTAACATGCTGACCTCGGTTATTTGGTTGCATCCCCTCATCTATCGATCTTCTCAGGGCTAGTGCAGGGTCGCCCTCGGCGCCCATCGCTCTGCTATCGCCTTCAGCTGCGCAACGCATTTGAAAACCGGTGATTATCCGTCCGCTATAACTATTGACGAAGTCGCGTTCAGGAGCCTCGACACGCGTACGCCCCGCGTGAAGATCGCTCCACTGAAGGGCAAGGCGGCGCCCCAGGATGGCAGATGCCTGCGCGACAATTTTCAGCTTCGCCCGCGTACGCTCGCCAGGGTCTTTTCTACCTGATCCAAGAACTGGAAGGCCTGGTCCAGACAGAGAGATGCACTGATTAGGAAATACGGTGGCGTAGACGTGAAAGACCTGCTGCCAAGCTCCGATATACTTCTCCACTGTATACGAATGGCTAAGCCACTTCTTATGATCCTGCGGCTTATTCGGCAGCGTCATCTCCGCAGAAACTGATGTCGGCCCGTCGGCTGCGATCATTTTGAAAGCGCGCGACTGCCCGTATTTGGCGCTTACTTCTTTCAAAAATGCGAACCAGCGAGTTAGATACCGCTGATCCCATGGCATCGGAAGCCGTTCGATCGTGCCCGCGCCAGGTCCATATTGTATTGGGAACAAATCGCTTTGGGCGCCGTCTTTGGCCCATTCAGGGGCAAAAAAGCCCGGGAAGATGAGGAGCTGCACCCACTTGTTTGTTGATTCCGCAGCGGAAAATATTTCGTCCAGTCGCGACCAGTCGGGTTGTCCCTCGGTCGGCTCGATATCGCGCCAATTCATCTGCACCGCGACACCACTAATGTAAGGATTGTTTATGGCGAGTAGTTCTTTCTGCTCGTTTTGCTTTGCTGGCGGCAGGACCACAACAAGCCCGCTCGGCGCAAACATTTCGGTAGACGACTGCGATCGCGCCGGTCGTTTTGCATTCTGGTCGCTCTGGTCGGCGAGAGTGTCTTCAGCGAATGCGAAGCCAGCCGCAACACCGATCACCAGGGAAAACACTTTAGTAGCTGTCAAAGCTTTAAGCATAGAACGCACCGCGATCCTGTAAATGAAATAGCAACCTAGCGCTCACAAAACAGGTCTAACGAGACAAAGCTCAGCCACCACTGGCGAGAGCGAGCTTTGCTAAAATCGACAACTGTTTCATAAAGTTAAAATGAGATAACACGCCGGCCAGCGGTTGGCTGGAGCGATTGGTTAGGCGTTGCATCCGCGTCCACTAGTCCTCCTTCATGATCTTGTCGATGTATTCACCCGTCTGATCAAATCCATAGATACCTTGCTTATAAACAATGCCGGACTTCTTGTCATGGTCGATAGACTGCGTCGCTAGTAGCTCCCGTGTCTGTCCATCGTAAAGATACCGATGGAACACTGTCATCGGCACGGTAGTGTCTGCGGTCTGCACGGTGACCTCGACAAAGCAGCGCCCAGTATCAATATCGTAGTGCGAAACCTGAGACTGGCTAAGCGCAGAGCCGACAGGGGTCTCCTCCAGAATCGTCTCGCCCAACTCCACGCACTTTGATCGCAGTGAAAAAACTTCAGTGGCACTCGGCTGCTGCTGTCGTCGCACGACAGCGGCTGTCGGGGACGGCGGCTGCGATTTCGCAGGGGCAATGACGAGAGGAACTGCAACACCTATAGCTTGGAGCAAGAATCCGAGAGCGACCAATGAAAAGCCGAGCCTCGCATGTCTTCGCTCACGAGCGACGTGGGTCGGGTGTGTAAACGTGATATCGCCTTCGCTTGTCTCCTCAAGCAGTGATCCGGCATTCAGGTACAGCAAAACGGAACCGATGAGAGCGATGACGAGACCGGCAAGAATGGCAGCAGCAGGTAGAACGGGACCGAGCACGGGTAAACGCCTAACATGTGATAATGCCGTTTTTTTTCGGCTTATCCAGCGTATTAACCGACAAATCCGACGGTTTTGCCAGGCTTCGCCTGTCACGCCGGCGGGGACCCCTCGACTTCTTCCGCGCGGGCCGTCGTCGCGAAGGCTTTATCCGCCGTTTTTATCCACTCACCGAACTTTTTGAGACTCGGTTAAGAGCGTTTGAGATAACACGCTCGGTCTCTTCTAGAGGGAAAATGCAGATGAGAGCGTGTCGGATTAAATGAGACTTTTCACCGGGTCTTGATGCCATTGAGGCGCTCTACCAACTGAGCTAAGACCCCGGAAAGGCTTTCAGATTGCAGATTGCAACTAGCGCGCGACGCTGCCCTGGCGCTTCTTCTCGCCAACGCCGGTCTCAATTTCTTTTGTTAAAGTGGGGACATCCGTCGTCAAGGATTCATTATTCATGAAATCATCGAGGTCGCGAGCGGCCTGCTCGGCGCGCGGACTGTGGACGGCGGCATAACAAGCCTTACGCGCTTCCAGGAAGGTGCGCTCCCACATCACGTTGGGCTCGAACGTCTCAATCACGGAAGCGGTGTACTGGCCGAGGTTTCTTCCGTCCAGATGCATGCCGATAGAAAGCAATCTGACCGCGCGTTCTGCTTCGCCGTTCCAAACGCAAAGTGGCTTGCGCAATGAATCGTAGAGGGAATGCGCCGCCACCTTTGAATCATCCGCGTTCGCAACTGTCTCGGCGAGCGCCAGGGAACGCTTGATCAATTCTTGGTCTGGCCATGGATCTTCTCGCGCAGCCTGGAGAAATCTCTCCAAGCTCTCGCTAGCTTCCTTCGCTCGCCCCTGCTTCCAATAAAGCTGCGCTCGAATAGCTTCGGCATCCGACGGACGGACGGCGGCTAATTTCTCGATATAATTTACAGCGGCCGTGTTGCCTTCGGCGGCCAAAGATTCCGCAACTAGGGCCAATTGCGGCAGGCTTTTCGGTTCTTCGCGTTGCGCTTGCCAGAAACCCAATGCATCCGGCAAGTCGCCCTTCGTGTAGCAGACAACCGCGGCAGCGCGGTTTTGTTGTTCGGTTGTTAAGCCCTTGCGAGTTTGTTCTGGTTGATTGGCCGAGAGGGCAACTCGCGCTTCTTCCACGCCGGTCCAGTCGATTTCTCCCTGGATGTTTGGCCGGTCACGATGGGCGGCGTGCGTGGCGGCTTGAAGACTCGCTATCTGAAATCCATTCGGCGCGCTTACGCTTCTGGCAAAAGCAAACTCAATCACCGTGCGATCGTCCGTGTTGAGGGGCCATTGTTCGAGGTTTTGCATGACTTTGGTTACCGCTGCGTCGCCAACGTAGTGCGCCAGGAAATCTTCGAGCCTGTTCGCTCTCCAGGCCGCAAGCACGCCGCTTTTTAACGGCTCCGCCGCAAGCCGTCGCCGCAATTCGCCCGCGTCATACGGCACAGGCTCGCGCGAAGCGACCAGTAACAGATCGCCCTCCTGCGTTTGCCACGATTCAATATTGGCGAAAACAGACCCGAGCGTACGGTAAAAAATTTCAATCGTCCGATCATCGACATCGTAGGTCTGGACCCATTGAAGAAAGATTCCGCCCGGCTTAAGGCGATTTTCGACAGATTGATAAAACTCACAGGTGAAAAGACCGGCCACGCCCGCGCGATATGGATTCGAAGGTTCGGATACGATAAGATCATATTTTTCGCGAATGGTCAGAAGCAATTCGCGTCCGTCACCGATCACAAGGTGAAGTTTCGGGTTCGCCAGTGCGTCGCGATTCACCGGGGCACAAAGCTCAGCCACCTTTAGGATGGCGGGCTCGAGTTCGGCAACGTCAACCCGCTGCATACTCGGAACGGCCGCGAGCCAGCCGGCTGTGCTCCCCGTTCCCAAACCGACAACCATCGCTTTCTCAGGATTTGGATGCAGCGCTGCACCGATCAGACCGCACATGATTTGGGTGCCTGCATCCTTCGTAGCGTTCCCATCGGACTTGCCGTTTACAATGAACGAGAGGCTCTCGGCATTCGACAGCGCGACACTGCTTTCGACGCCATCGGTTTCCCATATGATGTGGCGCCGAATGCTTTGAACAAGGTCGCGCATTTCGTTTCTGGATCCATGATAAACTTTCAGTCGGCCGACACCGATCTGGCCGTGGCGCCAGAAGCCGGTCGGCCCAGTTGCCATCAGCATCACCAGAGCAAGCCCGGCCGCGAAAAGTGGGACAGCTGTTCGAACCCATCGCCGCGGTTCGCTTGAAGGGAAGCAGGCGGCTGCGACCGCGAGCGCAGAAAGAAGTGCGATCACCAGTTTCCACACTCCCGGCGCGGAAAACATTGGTATGAATCCAAACCCGCCCGCGAGCGATCCGATCAATGCGCCAATAGTGTTCCAGGCATAGGCTGCGCCGGTCTGGGAGCCAACACGCGTTCCGCCTTTACCAAGCAACGCGATAAGCAGTGGAAACTGCAGACCCGAGACGAACGCCGCCGGAAAGACAACGATGAAGCAAAGGCTGGCCCAAGCGATGATATGGCCCTGAAAACCGAGCGTGCCGAGCGGGCGCAGAAGCATCGCGACAATTGCGATCCTGTCGCCAAGAGCGTAAGGCACCGCGATAAAGAACGCTTCCGCTGCGCACGTCAGCGCAAACAAACGCAACGATGCAGATCGCTTTAAGTCAACGAACGCATAAGCAACACCGCCCAGTCCAATCCCGAGCAACGCCACGGCAAGAATTAATCCAAATGAAAATGTCGACCCGCCAAGGAGCGGACCGAGCATCCGGTACCAAACAATCTCCATGAGAAAAAAGGCGAAGCCGACTAGTCCCGCCGCGCAAAACACGAACATTGGACTCGTTGTTGCGCCGGAATCCTCCTGATCCAGATCTCCAGGCGTCTTTAAAACCGGTTTTAGATCAGGGATTGATTTTGAGAGATGGAATGCAGACAGCGCAACCAGGCCGTTTACCACCGCCGCCCACCAAAGCGTGAGATGATTTCCAAAGTTCTCGAACAAATAAAATGTGCCCAGTGCTGTGCCAGTGACCGCGCCAAGTGTGTTGACTCCATAAAGAATCCCAACTGAGCGGCGCGAGACGTCGTCGCTCACGACCACGGCCCGTGCTGCGGCTGGCAGTGTTCCGCCCATGAGGAAGGTCGGTATGCCAATTATTAGCGCCGCGAAAATCAACCGCGCAATTGTCCCAACAGCCAGGCCCATCGTCTGCGTCCCGCCAAGTGCGATGTAAATATGTCGGGTCGCCCAAATTAGCAGAGGCGACAAAGCTGCGCTAATGGCGATCAACGCTTCCAGCTGCGCATAGAACGCAAGTGGCCGGGCTTTAGTTTCGGAACGCCGACCAAGAACAATTCCGCCGAAACCAAGTCCAGCCATAAAAACGCCTAGCACCGCGGCCGAGGCCGCAGTGGAAGCGCCAAAGACAAGGCGAAATTCGCGGAGCCACGTTGTCTGATAGATCAACGCACAAAAACCGGATCCAAAAAGAAGCAGAGCGACCAGGCGCGTGCGTGATGGCATGAAGAAATTATCGCGCCACGATTGAAATGTCCGAGGGATTGGCAAGATCGACGATCGCATCCCTTTCGAGCAACAGGGTTTTGCCCGCTTCGATTGCGATGACGCGGAGTTTCGCTTCGACTGCAATCTTAATCGTTTCGACGCCGATTACTGGCACGTCGAAGCGCATATCTTGATTTGGCTTTGCAACTTTGATCATGACCGCGCCTTTGCCCGCGAGCGCGCCGCCGCGTTGGATCGCGTCGTTTGTCCCTTCGAATGCTTCGACTGCGAGAACCGTCCCATTTTTAACGAGCACAGTTTGTCCGATGTCGAGTCGCGCGATTTCTTTGGCGACTTTCCAGCCAAGATCGACATCTTCTCCCTCGCGGCGAGAAAGTTTTGGTCCGACAATCAATCCAGCTGGCAGCGAGTTGGTCTTCGAGGAAAGTCGTCGCCGGCATAAGATCGACATCGACTTTGGCGAGCTCAGTCCGCGATCGCCGAGAAAATTGATTCGGCGTTGCGCTGTTTTAGCTTTGCCAGCACGAGCAGCGCTTTCCAGTCCGGACGCAAATCGAACAGATTTTTTGGCGCGATCTGTCCTGCCATGATCGCCTGATGAACTTTCTGGTCGCGAAAAAATGTGAGCAGTCGGCTAAATTGCCCGACGCGCAGCCATTCAATTAGATCGACATGTTCCGCAATTGCAGGATCTGTCTCGTTCGTGAATGCCGTGGCAACGATTTTCTTTACTCCGGCTTTGCGCGCCGCATCGGCGAGAATTTTCGGATAAACGCCGTTGCCCGCGATGATCCCGAGAATTTGTGGAACGACCATCGATAGAAGATAGCAAACCTGTTCATTCAGGGAGAAGAAAAACAGCCAATTGGGCCGGCTAGGCGTTCGCCGCGGCGAACGCCTCTACAACTGACGTGCCTTACCCGTGTGGGCGGCGCCGCTTGACGTGCAATTGCGCGAGTGCTTTTTGCAGCGACGCCTGAATGGCGGCGACTTCCTCCGCCGTGTGATCTTCTTTCATCGCCGCTTTCGCGCGCTCAACCGCGGTTTCGGCGGCGGCGGCATCAATTTTCTCGGCTTCGAGCGCCATGTCGGTCAAAACCGAAACGCCGTCCGCCTTGATCTCGACAAAGCCTTCGCCGATCGCCATCGCGGTTTCGCGCCCATCTTTCACTACGCGTAGCTCGCCCGGTTTCAACGTGGTTAGCAGCGGAACGTGCTTCGGGTAAACGCCAAGCTCGCCCTCCGAGCCGGGCAACGTGACCATGTCCACGTCTTCGGAATAGATTTTTTCCTCCGGTGTAACAATTTCGAGTTTGAGCGTGGCCATGGTGATTCGGTGATTCGTTAAATTGTTAAATCGTTAAATCGGAAGATCGTGCAGTTTAGCGCCGTTGTAACCATGTAACGATTCACGTTTTAACGGGAAGGCGGCTAGCCTTCCTTTATCATGTCGATGTTGCCTTTCATGTAGAAGTTCTGTTCGGGAACCTCGTCATGTTTGCCATCGAGAATTTCTTTGAACCCGCGCACCGTCTCTGCAATCGAGACGTACTGGCCTTTGCTGCCGGTGAAAACTTCGGCAACGTGAAATGGCTGACTGAGGAACCGTTGAATCTTCCGGGCGCGATGAACGGTCATCTTGTCTTCCGGGCTTAACTCGTCCATGCCGAGAATGGCGATGATGTCCTGGAGATCTTTGTAGCGCTGCAACACACGCTGAACGCCGCGGGCTACGTCATAATGCTCTTCGCCTACAATTTCCGGTGCGAGCGATTTGGATGTCGAAGCCAGCGGATCGACCGCCGGATAAATTCCAAGCTCAGCAATGGAGCGCTCGAGCACGATGGTCGAATCCAGATGCGCGAAGGTGTTGGCAGGCGCCGGATCGGTAAGATCGTCGGCCGGAACGTAAACCGCCTGGAACGAAGTGATCGAACCTTTCTTTGTCGATGTAATGCGTTCCTGCAAATCGCCCATCTCGGCCGAAAGCGTAGGTTGATAGCCGACCGCGGACGGAGTACGGCCTAACAATGCCGAGACCTCCGAGCCCGCTTGGGAGAATCGAAAGATGTTGTCGATAAAAAGAAGCACGTCCTGATTGCGTTCGTCGCGGAAAAATTCTGTCATCGCCAATGCGGACAGTCCGACCCGCAAGCGCGCGCCGGGCGGCTCGTTCATCTGGCCGAAAACCATTCCTACTTTCGACTTCGACAGATCTTTTTGATCGATCACGCCCGCTTCGCTCATTTCCTTGTAAAGGTCGTTACCTTCGCGCGAGCGCTCGCCTACACCGGCAAACATCGAGACGCCACCGTGCTTCATCGCGATGTTGTTGATCAGCTCCTTGATGATAACCGTCTTGCCGACGCCGGCGCCACCAAACGCTCCGACCTTGCCGCCTTTCGAAAACGGACAGACCAAATCGATGACTTTGATCCCGGTTTCGAGGATGGAAGCCTTCACGTCCTGGTCCATTAGACTGGGCGCTGGGCGATGAATTGGATAGCGTTTTGTGAATTTAACCGGGCCGCGACTATCAACCGGGTCGCCGGTGACATTGAAAAGGCGGCCAAGCACGCCCTCGCCTACCGGAACGCTGATTGGGCCGCCGGTGTCGTTCACGCTCATGCCGCGCTTCAGGCCTTCGGTTGAAGACATCGCGATGGACCGCACCCATTTTTCGCCGAGATGCTGTTGCACTTCGAGCGTAAGTTTCGTCGGATTGCCGTTGACCTCGTACTCAATTTCGAGCGCGTTATAAATTTTCGGCATGGTTTTTTCGTCGGGAAATTCGACGTCGACTACCGGGCCGATGACTTGAACGATATTTCCTTTATTCATAAATGGTTATCCGCCGAGCGCCATTTGCGCGGTCGCGATCTCGAGCAGTTCGGTGGTAATCCCGGCCTGGCGCATCTTGTTGTATTCGAGAGTGAGATCCTTGATGAACTCGTGCGCGTTATCGGTTGCGTTCTTCATCGCCACCATCCGCGAGCTGTGCTCGGACGCGCGCGCATCCAGGATCATTTGGAAAACTTGATATTGAATGTAATACGGCAGCATGACGTCGAGTACCGCCTCAGCCTTCGGTTCGAAAACATAACCGAGCAGTGGATCGACATCCTCGCGTTCGGCCGATTCGTCGTGCTTTTTCGGCAAATCGAAACTGCTGATTGGCAGCAGCGTTTCGATGACGGCGCGCTGGTTGATCGTGCTGAGAAAATGCGTGAAGAGGACGGAAACCTTGTCGACTTCGCGGTTCAAAAACTTCTCCATGCAAAATTTCGAGACCGGCTTGGTTTCCAAAAACGTCGGCGCGTCTTTCAACTCAAAATCGGCCAGCAATTCGCGCTTGGTGCGCGCGACGAACTGCCGCGCTTTTCTGCCGGTAACAACAAACGCCGTCTTCGCCGAGTCAAAATTCGATGCCTCGCGAAACAAGGTTCGTGTTCAACGCGCCGGCCAGTCCCTTGTCCGTGCTGATGATCAAGACGAGCTCTTTTTTTACATCGCGGATGTGAAGAAGGGGATGCAACCTGGGGTCGGTCCGTTTTTGAAGCGAAACGAGGACCTTATTCATTAAGGAGGCGTATGGCCGGCCGGCGAGCGCGTGCTGCTGGGCCCTGCGCATCTTGGACGCAGCCACCATCTGCATCGCTTTGGTGAGCTGGCCGATGTTACGGATCGATTTGATCCGGCGCCGAATATCCTGCGTGTTTGCCATGGCTCGCGATATCAGGCCCTAGGCCGTAAGCTCCTCATCAATAAGATGAAGTACAAGATCTTCCGATAAATGTTTCATCGCCAGGTCGTCTTAAACTCCTCGATCGCCGCCTTTAATTGGCCTTCTAGGTCCTGGTCGAGCTGCTTCTTCTCGCGGATCGATCGGAGCAAGCTCTCCCTTCGCGTCTGCAACCAGTCTTGGAGCTTGAGTTGAAATTCCTTCACCCGATCGACCGGGACAGGGTCGACATATCCATTCTGCATCGCCCACATCACCGCGACCTGCTCCTCGACCGGGATGGGGTTATATTGCTTCTGTTTGAACAATTCGACGATACGCTGACCGCGATCGAGGCGCGCTTTGGTCGCCGCATCGAGATCAGAACCGAATTGGGCGAAGGCGGCCAGCTCGCGGAACTGTGCGAGATCGAGTTTCACTTTACCGGCTACTTGTTTGATCGCTTTAATCTGGGCCGCGGATCCTACACGGCTCACCGAAAGACCGACCGAAATAGCCGGCCGCACGCCTTGATAAAAGAGATCAGTTTCGAGATAAATCTGCCCGTCGGTAATCGAGATTACGTTCGTCGGAATGTAGGCAGAGACGTCGCCGGCCTGCGTCTCGATGATCGGCAACGCGGTGACTGAGCCGCCGCCGAACTCCTCTTTCACGCGCGCGCTGCGTTCGAGCAACCGCGAGTGGAGATAAAACACGTCGCCCGGATAAGCTTCGCGGCCCGATGGGCGTTTCAACACGAGCGAAACCTGCCGATACGCGACCGCGTGCTTCGACAAATCGTCGTAGATAATGAGGGCGTCCATTCCGTTATCCATGAACCACTCGCCCATGGCCGCGCCGGCAAACGGCGCGAGATATTGATTCGTAGCTGTGTCAGACGCGGGCGCGGAAATGATTGTGGTGTAGGGCAGTGCGCCTTCGCGTTCGAGAACATCGAGCGCGCGCGCTACGTTGGAATTCTTTTGACCAACGGCGACGTAAATGCAGTAGAGCGGACGATAATCTTTGTCGCCCTCGTCCTCGGCCGCTTTGTTCAACCGCGCCTGGCTGATGATCGTGTCGATCGCGATCGTCGATTTTCCGGTCGCACGATCGCCAATGATCAGCTCGCGCTGTCCGCGACCAATCGGAATCATTGCGTCAATCGCCATGATGCCCGTCTGCACCGGTTGGCTGACACTGAGCCGCTTGATCACGCCCGGTGCGATTTTTTCCAGCGGATAAAATGTTTCGCTCTTAATCGGCCCCTTGTCATCGAGGGGCTGACCGAGGGTGTTAACGACGCGGCCGAGAAGCGCTTTGCCGACTGGAACCTGAAGGAGCTTGCGGGTGGTTTTGACTTCGTCGCCTTCGGAAACTTTCGTAGTCTCGCCCAGCAAAATGGCGCCGACTTCGGTCTCTTCGAGATTCAGCGCCAGGCCGAATACACCGTTCGGGAACTCGATCATTTCGTTAAGCATGACGTCGCTCAATCCTTCGATGCGCGCGACGCCATCTCCTGTTTCACGAACGACACCGACGTTGCTTTTCGTGGTCGACGTTTTTAGTCCCGCGATTTTTGTTTCGATTTCTTCAAGAATGCTGCTCATGGGTTCTGGTTAATCAAAGTTGTTGTTGAAGCCGCTCCAATCGGTTGCGTACGCTTCCGTCCCAAACGTCGCTCCCCACCCGGACGCGCATCCCACCGAGAAGAGTGGGATCGACAACGAACTCGACTGTCAAATCGTTGCCGTATTTCTGCCTTAACTTCGCGATAACCTTCGAGGAAGCCTGCGGGCTTAGTTCGCTCGCGCTCTCGATCGTAGCGTGACGTTTTTCAATTTCGAGACGCAGCAAGCGTTTATAATTTTGCAGGATATCGATGTAACGGCGCGGCTTCTTCGCAATCAGCGACTGAACGAGCGAGGCAATTTTGCCGCGATCGAGCTGGCCATCGGTAAAGCTAGCGCGCACCATTGCCCGCGAGATTTGGCGAATTTCCTTGTTGATTTTCATCAGGCAACCTGGCGCGCGGCTTCCTCCTGCAAACGCTTTTGATCTTCGCTCGTCAGGACTTTGCCGGTGACTTTCGCGGTTGTTTCGACAACGAGCCGCCCGAGTTCGCGCTTCATCGATTCCATCGTCCGCTCGTGTTCAAGCGCAGCGGCTTCGCGCGCCTTGGCAATGATTTGCTCCGCAGCTGCAATCGCTTCCTGCTGCTTTCGTTCGGTGAGGTGCGCGCTGCTCTCGCGCGCTTCGTCGATCATTTTTTGCGCGTCGGCATTGGCTTTGGCCACAATCTCCTGGTAACGCTTCTCCGCTTCGGCCAACTCCTTTTTAATTTTGTCAGCGTTGATCAAGCCTTCCTCGATGCGCCGGCGGCGTTCTTCCAGCACGGCCAGAATCGGTTTGTAGGCAAAGCGCCGCAACAGAAAGGCAACGATGGAAAAGCTGATCACTTGCGAGAGAAATAGCTGCCAATTCCACCCGAACGTCTCGGCTGTATCACGTACCGTGTCGGCAAAACTCCCCGCCGCAAAAAATGTCGGACTCATAAATAACAGGTCAATGCAGCATCGGTCGCCGAATTAAAATTTCAGTGAGCCAGATAGAGCGCGTAGAACACAATTGCTTCGGTGAAAGCAATCGCCAGGATCGCTTGCACCAAAATCGGTGTGGCCGCCCCAGGATTGCGCCCCACCGCCGACGATGCGCCCAGGCCGGTTAGGCCGACGCCAATGCCGCATCCCAGGGCCGCAAGGCCAACATGAATGTTTCCGAGGTTCCCGCTCAACTCTGCCAGTAATGGTAGTATCATAGTTTTGTTGTTTTCTGTTTGGCGTGCTCGCAGGTCTTCCGCGAACCGTCGCCGAAATTGTTAATGTTGTGGTTCGTGTCCCGGTTCGTGTTGCGCGATCAAAAGTGTAAACACGGCGGTCAACAACATAAAAACGAGCGCTTGGACGATTCCGACCAGAATTTCCATAAAATAAAACGGAATCGGAATTAGCCATGAAAGCGCTGGCACCATTGTCGACATTGCCTCCAGAATGCTCTCGCCCGCATAAACATTTCCGAACAATCGAAAACTCAGAGAGATCGGCCGGAATAAAATCGAGACGACCTCGAGCCAGCCGACCATGAAGAAGATAACGACCATCACAATCTTCAAAAAGCCGGAGGTCTCACCTTTCGGACCGAAAATGTGAAGCAAGAATCCACCGACGCCATTTGCCTGAATCGCCCAGACAATCCAGAGGAAAAAGAAAATCGCTGCCATCGCTGTCGTCATGTTCAAATCAGCGTTGCCTCCGCGCAGAAGGGGCCGATCGACATGAAACACGCCAGTCGCGGGATCATGATGACCCCAGCCAATCGTTCCTACACCAGGCAACAACCCGAACCAGTTGACGAACAAAATGAAAATGAAAATCGTGGCGAAAAACCAAAACGTTTTTTTCACCAGATCGCGACCAATGATGCTCTCTAGGAAATTGTAAAGACTCTCCACCAGCCATTCCCAAAAATTCTGAATACCACTGGGCACTGGCGCGATTCTTCGGGTCGCGGCCTGTGCAAAAATGATGATCCCTGCGGCCACAATCCACGTCACCAGCATCGAGTTTGTGACCGCGAACTTCCCGATCTCGACAATCGGAGCCGGTTTTAGTGGCACCGCTTCATGCTCTTCCTTTGCCGGGACTGCGGCCGGTTCCGCGGCGATTGCCGATGCTACGAGCGCGCATCCGCACACGAGCGCCAGGATCGACAATAATAAATAACGGTTGCGCATTTCGGTTGTTGTCAGGCGGCGGCGCGAGGTTTGTCGTTAGTGTCAGCTGCAACAGCAATGACACTCAACACTCGCCGCGGCGAGCGACGCGCATATCAAAGCTGTTTTTGCGCGATTGACAAGAGCGAAAGAGGGAAAAATGACGAAATCCTAATGCCGAATGTCGAAATAAATCCGAATAGCAAAATCCCAAAATTGCCGCGGTTTGTAATTCGAACCTTGTCATTCCTTCCATTCGTCATTCGTGCTTAGTCATTGCACCGGCAAGCATTGCTTCCAGTTTACTCTTCAGTTCTCCTGTCCCCTCGCCTTTTGCCGCCGATATCGCCACGATGTCGATCTTCGGAAATTTCTTGCGCAACGCCACCAGATTTTCCTTCGCGTCGGGCAAATCCATCTTGTTCGCAATCACAAACCACGGACGTTGTGAGAGCAACGGATCGTACAGATCGATTTCCTTGCGCAACTGTTGCAGATCTTCGATCGGATTGCGGCCTTCGCTTCCCGCAACATCGACAACGAACAACAAAATCTGGCAGCGCGTGATGTGGCGCAGGAATTCATGACCTAGTCCGACGCCGCGATGAGCGCCTTCGATCAGTCCGGGAATGTCGGCGATCGTCGCCCGACCATACTCAGAAAACTCAACCACGCCGATGATCGGATGCAAGGTCGTAAACGGATACGCAGCCACTCTCGGACGCGCCGCCGAGATTTTGCGGAGCAGCGTCGATTTGCCCGCGTTCGGATAACCAACCAAGCCCGCGTCCGCGATCGTGCGGAGCTCGAGCAGAAAATGCCCCTGCTCTCCTTCTTCGCCCTCGGTGTATTGCCGCGGCGCGCGGTTGCGCGAACTTTTGAAGTGCACGTTGCCTTTCCCGCCCGCCCCGCCGCGACAAAGCACAAATTCCTGTTCGTCTCGGGTAAGATCGACGATGGGTTCCGTTGCGGATTGCGGATTGCGGACTGCAGATTGATCTGAATTCAGCATTGGGCGTTCGGCGTGCGCCAGTCCGGCTCGGACCGTTGGACGTTTTCTTTCTTCTGCCGGCCACACGATTGTCCCCACAGGCACTTTCACGATCTTCGCCGGCGCAGATCGCCCATGCATTTTCTTTCCCATACCATGCCCGCCGCTCTTCGCCTTAATAATCGGCTCGTAGAAAAGATTCGAAAGATTATCGACGTGCCGATCGGCGAGTAAAATTACATCGCCGCCGCGCCCGCCATCGCCGCCGTCCGGTCCGCCCTTCGGCACAAATTTCTCCCGCCGAAAACTCGCACTCCCCCGCCCGCCGCTTCCCGCTTGGGCAAAGACTTTGATCCGGTCGACAAACATGGTGGGACGTTAAATCGTTAAAACGTTGAACCGTTACACCGTCGACGCTTACGCGCGATCTGTCATCCCGAGCGGAGCGAGGGACCTCGTGCTCGGAGTTAACCGGACAGGATTAACAAGATTAACGGGAGCGTCAGGGTTTGAATCTTGTAATCCGGCTTTATCGTGTAAATCCTGACTACTTTGTTAGCGACTCATAGAGTCGCTTCGTTTTCTGCGCGATTGCTGTCCAACTGAATTTTTCTTCGGCTCGTTCGCGGCCGGCTTTGCCAAATTTCTCGCGCAGATATCGATCTTTCATTAACTGGTTGATGCGTTCAGCGAGCGCGCGCGCGAACTCTTCCGGATTCTTCGGCTCAAACGGGCTCTCTTTCATTTGCTCGAGTGGCACGAGGAAACCGGTCTCGCCATCAACGACGACCTCTTTGATGCCGCCGACCGCGCTGGCCACCACCGCGGTCTCGCACGCCATCGCTTCAAGGTTGATGATGCCGAACGGCTCGTAAATCGACGGGCAACAAAAGACTGCCGCGTGCGAGTAAAGTTCGATCACCGCAGTCCGATCGACCATCTCCTCGATCCAGATGATACCGGAGCGTTTTTGCTTTGCGCTTTCTACCGCCTCTTTCATTTCAATCGCGATCTCAGGTGTATCCGGCGCGCCGGCGCAAAGAACAATTTGAAAATCTTTGTCCATGTATTGAATCGCGCGCACGAGATGGACGATGCCTTTTTGCCGCGCGATCCGGCCGACAAAAAGCAAATACGGCTTCTTCGGGTCGATTCCGTGCCGCTCGAGCGCGGCGATTGAATCGACTTTTCGGTATTGATCGAGGTCGATGCCGTTGTGGATCACATGCACGCACGTTGGATCGACATCAAACAAACGCTCGATGTCGCGCTTGGTTTCGCCCGAGACGGCGATAATTGCGTCCGCCATTTCCAGCGCAGTTTTCTCGATCCAAACCGAGAAATCATAGCCACCGGCAAGCTGTTCGCGTTTCCAAGGCCGCATTGGTTCGAGCGAGTGCGCGGTAATAACGAGCGGGATTCCGTAATTCAGTTTCGCGAGAATGCCGCCGAAATGGCTGTACCAAGTGTGGCAATGCACAAGGTCGGCATCGACGTTCGTGGTATTGAAATCGACGCAGCGACGGGCTGCGCCAAAGCCCGATTTTAACGGCTCCGGGCAACTGAAATTGCTCGTGTCGAGTTCGAAACCGGTGACCGTGAGCTTCCCTTGGTCGAAACGCTGCTCACCGAAGCAGCGAACATCAACATTAATCGCCTTGGCCAGCTCATGCGAAAGATGATCGACGTGGACGCCGGCGCCGCCATAGATATGCGGCGGGTATTCGTTGGTAAGGAAAAGGACCTTCACGGCGTCTTTTTAAACGCGCCGGGCCGTAAGCGCACGCAGTTTTACGGCCGATCCAGCTCGATTCTCACCGCGTACTTACTTTCGAAGGCTGGCGAAAAGTAGCTCACTTTGACCAGTGCGTTCTGTTTTAAACTTGCCGGCGAGATCCTCTTTCCACGCTTGATGAAACGTGCATTGGCGGCCCAGCGGAGGACGAGATGATTGGAGCCGTTGCTAACGCGAATCGTCAGCTTTCTATCAGCAGGCTCAATTTTCTCGACGATTCCGCTTTGAAATTGGGGTACGGGATCAGTTTCCACCTCGACCGCCAGATTGCCGGTGAAAATCGTGGCGAAGTAGCACACTCTTACATAGGCACTTTTCTTTAAGATATCCGGCCCTGCTGGTGTGCCGTCCCTCTTGAATTTGCAGTCCCACCGCAGACCAATAGTTAAAATCTTCGTCGGCTCGTCGGTTTCGACTATGAAGGTCTGACTCGCCTTGTCCACGGTAGTAACGGTTCCTGTCACTTCGATTGGAAAAGAGCGGCCTCGCGCTAAAGCATGACTGAGCAACGGGCCGAACAGGAACGCGGCAACCAAATAAGCGGGAGCCCGGCGAACCATATGGCCGCGGTCAGTCATTCTTGGCGACCCCGCCGCGATGCCACCATCCGCCCCCGAGAGCTTGAAACAGCGCTGCGGTATCGGCATAGCGATTGGCTTGTGTCTGAACGAGATTGATCATTGCTTGCTGATATGTCTGATCCGCGTTTAACAGCGCTAGCTGACGGACCTCACCGCCCTCGCCAGTTTCCAGTTGTCGGCGGGTGAGATTAAGCGTCACCCTGGCGGCGTCTGCAGCGGCGGCGGCGGCTTTCAGTGCCTCGGCGTCGTGTTGAAGCGCATTCAAGGTATCGGCGACATTCTGGCAGGCGGTCAGGACAGCGCTGCGATATTGTTCGGCGGCTTGAACGTACGCGGCCCGCGCGGCACGCTCTCTGTGCAGCAAGGTGTCGCCTTGAAATATGGGCTGCGTCACGCTTGCGCCCAAATCCCAAAAGCCCGCGCCTCCAGAAAAAATCTTGCTGGCAGTTAGCGCCATGGTTCCGGCGTCCGCGGTCAAATTAAAATTCGGCAGCCGGTTCGCGACCGCGACACCAATTTGGGCACTGGCAGAATGCAAATTCTCTTCGGCCTGGCGCACATCTGGGCGCTGTTCGACGAGCTGTGAAGGAAGGCTCACCGGCAGTTTCTGCGGCAGTTGCAGACTCAAAAGCTCAAATGTTTCTGCCAAATCCTGGCTCGGAAACCCTCCCGACAACGCAGCGAGCAGGTCACGCTGTTGAGTCAATTGTTTCAGAAGCGGCGGCAGCGTGGCGCTGATCTGCGCGAGCTGCGATTCCTGCGCGGCGAGATCGGCGCTGGTGACAGCGTGTTTCGCCAATTGGTTGCGCACTACTTGAACCAGATTGGAGTTAATCGCGATCAGTTGACGCGTCGCATCGATCTGTGCTCGCAATGCTCCTTCCTGGATCGCCGCAGCAACGACATTGGAACTGAGCGTGATATGCGCTGCAACGAGAGCAAAGCGTGCCTGTTCCGCCTGGGCCTGCAACGACTCGACGGTGCGCCGGTTGAGGCCAAACACATCCGGCACGTAAGAGACGCTGACCCGTGGCGTATAAAGATTGTAGTACAACGCGCCGGAAGCCGTGGCGGGTGAAAGTTCCTTCGATGTCTTTGAGCGAAAGGCGGAGAAGCCGCCCGCGATGGCGGGATAAAAGGCGCCTCTTTGAGCCAGTACATTTTCTCGCGCCACAGTCAGCGCCGCTTGCGCCGACTTGATGTCGGGGTTGGCTTTGAGCGAGCGCTCAATCAAGTCGTTGAGTGGCTGCGAGTGAAACACGGCCCACCACTCTGCCGGAATGTCGGTCTTTCGGATGAAGTGTTGCGCCTCGCCACCGGCAGCGTTGGTAGTGCTGCTCGTCGTGGAAAGCGGAGTGGGTGTGTAGTCGCTGGTTGGCGGCGCCGCCGGCTTTTTGAAATTCGGCCCTACCGCGCACCCGGCGATCAGGGGCATGACCGAGACCGCAATGCAATGCGTGAGCCGTGATTTACGAGATAGCGTCATGTCAAGTCGTCAGGGCTTGCGCTTCATGCCGGTTCCGTTGATCGCCGCGTTTCTGGATGTGTTTGCGGGGCCACCAATGGTTGCGGCGCTGGGACCGTGGCTTCGCAGATTCTTCGGAGATGACTTCGTAAGTGAACCAGTAGCCGACGAACGAACGCCGAGAGTTCGATCATTGACTGCCTTGTTCTGGCGAAGATCTACACCTACCGACGCGTTCTTCTGATCGATGGTCTTCTGCCGATTTTCGGAGGATTGTTGTTCCGTTGCCGAGTTCGATGGTTCGGCAATACATGACGTACGCACCAACGTGGCACAGCAGGTTATCACGAGAAGGAGAGTGGAGGTCTTCATTTTGACTCAACTGGCGCTGCCGGGTTCTTCTCGCGGTCTAAAAAGATCAATTTCAGCGCCGGCACAACGATGAGCAGCATGATCGGGCCGACCAACATGCCGCCAACGATTACGGTCGCGAGCGGACGCTGCACCTCGCTCCCAATTCCTCTTGAAATCGCCGCCGGAAACAGGCCGATGCACGCGGAGAGGCTCATCATCATCAATGGCCGCAAGCGAGTCGAGGCCGCACGAAACATGGTCTCGACCGGCTTCCCTCCGCGCAGCGCGGACTGGTTATAGTATGTGATTAACAGAATCGCGTTCATCACGGACACGCCAAACAATGAAATGAAACCGATGGCGGCAGAGATGCTCAGATTCAGGCCAGCGAAATAGAGCGCCAGCACACCGCCGGCGATCGCGAACGGAATCCCGGAAAGCGTCAGCAGACACTCTCGCAGCGAATTGAACAGACAGTAGAGCAAGCCGACGATGAGCAGCAAGCTAACTGGCACCACAATTTCCAAGCGATGCTTGGCTTCCTGAAGGTCTCCGAATTCGCCGGCCCAGACCATTCGATAGCCACTTGGCAGTTTTATGTTTTTCGCAATGCGTTCTTGGGCTTCCGCAACGGTGCTGCCCAGGTCGCGTTCGCGCACGCTGAACTTGATCGGGATGAAGCGTTGCGTGCTCTCGTGATAAATCCAGGCCGCTCCGGTATCCAGCGTGATGGTCGCCAGTTCGCTCAACGGAATGTAACCGTTGGTGCCGCCGCTTGTCTGATAAGCCACCTTGATGTTGCGAATCTTTTCCAAACTGTCACGGTGTTCGGGCGCAAAACGGACGGCCAAGTCGAACTGCCGATCTCCTTCCAGCACTGTCGTCGCGACTGCTCCACCCGTTGCCGATTGGATGACCGAGTTCACATCGCCCGCATTTAGTCCGTATCGCGCCGCTTTGGCGCGATCCACTTTGATGTCCAAGTTTGGCTGGCCGAGAACCGGAAAAATTCCGAGGTCTGCAATGCCGCGAACGTGACTCATCTCATCCCTGACTTGCGTGGCTAACTTTGTTAATGTTTCGAGATTGGCGCCGACGATCTTGACCGAATTTGCGCCTTTGACCCCAGAGATGGCCTCTTCGACGTTATCTTGAATGTATTGAGAGAAGTTGAAGTTGACTCCAGGTAATTCGTTCTGGAACTCCGCCTGAATTTGCTCCGTTAATTTGTCCTTGGTCAGACCTTTCGACCACTGGCTGTATGGCTTGAGCGGCACGAAGAGTTCCACATTCGAGAAAGGCGAGGCGTCGCTGCCGTCGTCCGGCCGACCATGCTGCGAAATTACCGTGATCACCTCCGGATGCCGCAGGAGAATCAGCCGCATTTTTCGCGTCGCCGCTTCCCCGTCTTGTAGCGAAAGAGTCATTGGCATCGAGGCGCGAATCCAGAAATTGCCTTCTTCCAAGTGCGGCAGGAACTCACTCCCGATCCGCATCGCCGGAAACGCAGCCGCCGCGAGAAAGACCAAGCCAAAAACGACCGCGATAGCACGATGAGCCAGAGTGAATCGGAGCGCTGGATCGTATAGGCGGTGCAAGAGGCGAACGACAATCGTCTCGGTCTCCTTGACGTGTTTGGGGAGGAAGAATGATGCAAGCATGGGTGTGACCGTGAAAGTTGCGATCAAGGAACCGGCCAGCGCGTAGGCGTAAGTCTGCGCCATCGGGCCGAAGATCTGCCCTTCCACTCCCTGCATCGTGAAGAGCGGCACGAACCCAGCCACTGTGATCAGCGCCGAAAAGAAAACCGGCTTGTCCACTTGAATGGTGCTGATCAGGATCAGACGCAGGCGACCAGTCCATTCTTGTTCAGGCGAGGATTGCGAAGTCCGCGTCGGGTCCGGCCCATAAAAGCCGTCCGCCAGGCGTTGTAACAGGCTCTGTCTTTCTTCCGAATCTCTCTGAAAATTTCGAAAGACATTTTCAACAACAATCACCGCCGAATCGACAATGATGCCTAAATCCACCGCGCCGACCGAAAGCAGGTTCGCGCTTTGACCCGTCACCACCAGTATCATAATGGCAAAGAACAGCGCTAACGGGATGTTCACTCCGACGGTGATTGCGCTGCGCAGGTCTCCGAGGAAAATCCATTGGATCAGGAACACGAGCACGCATCCGAAAATCAGATTGTCCAGAACTGTGTGAGTCGTAACTCCGACGAGCCAGCCGCGATCATAAAACGGCACGACCTTGACTCCCGGTGGCAGAGTCCCCTCCTTGTTTATCTTCTCAATTTCAGCCTTCACTTTCGGCAGCATGTTGAGGGTCTTTTCGACCCGGCTCATCACCACAATCGCCGCCACCACGTCGTCATCTTTGTCGCGGCCGCAAATGCCGAGCCTTGGCACATAGCCCACATTCACTTTCGCGACATCCTTCACCAGCACGGGAACGCCGTTCTGCTGGGTCAGAACCACGTTCTCGATGTCGTCCACCTTGTAGCCTTCAGTCAGATCATCGCTGCCGCCGTCGTCAATCAGGCCGACACCCCGAATGTTGATGGATTGCTGGCCGATGCGGATTTCGCGTCCGCCGACATTAAGGTTGGCATTGCCCAACGCGGTCACGATTTGCGGTACCGTGATGTTGAAGGCTTCCAGTTTGTATGGATCGACCTCGACCTGGAATTGCTTCGTGGTACCGCCCCAAGTGTTGATGCCCGCGATGCCGGAAATCGTCAGCAGCCGTCGCCGCACGATCCAATCCTGAACGGTGCGAAGATTCGTCAGCCCGAAATGCGGCGGACCAATCACCTGGTAGCGAAAAATCTCTCCGGTCGTGCTGCCTTGTTGGATGGTGGGTACCAAACCGCCGGGCAGACTCACATTTTGTTGGATAGCGGTGGCTGCCTGGCCGTAGGCAAAGTGAAAGTCAGCGCCATACTTAAAAACGACGCGGACAAACGATAGCCCGTAGAAAGAAGTCGAGCGGATGACATCGATGCCGGGCGTTGTGTAGAGTCCAATCTCGATCGGGCGCGTGTAATAACGCTCCATCTCTTCAGCTGACAGCCCGGGCGCCTGCGCAGTAATTTCCAGAATGACCGGCGTCGGGTTCGGATACGCCTCAATGTTAAGTTTCTTGAAAGCGGCGACCCCAGCCACGGCAAACGCCAGCAAGCCGAATACAACGATCGCGCGGCGGCTGAGACAGAATGCAACGACAGACTTGAGCACGTTATTTGAACGAAACCCGTTTCGGAAAAAGAACCCTCAATCCGTAGGCGGAGCTTGCAGCATGTTGCTCAGGAAGATTCCCCCGTCGGTAACGGCCAGTTCTCCCTGCTGCAGGCCGTCGAGAATCTGAACCTGGCCCTCCTCTCGCAGACCGGTCTTGATGACTCTTTGTGAAAAGCGATGCCGATCGCTTGTCACCCAAGCGGTCATTGTGCCATCCGCTTCGCGGACCACGCCATTAGCTGGCAGGGCTGTGGATTCCACCGCGCCTTGGACACGAACTACGAATTCAGCAAGCATCCCGGAACGCAGCTCATTCTTGCGATCAGCGATCTCGGAGCGGATCGTTACTCTATGAGTACTCGCATCAATGGTCGGGTAAATCTTGGTAATCTTGCCTTCAAACACGCGCCCGGGGTATGCCATCACGGTAACTGTCACCGCCTGTCCGATATGGAACGTGGGGCTGTCGCTTTCAGGGACAGTCCCCACCATCCATTTGGTTGAGACATCCGCGACAGCGTAAGGCGCCGGGGCCTTTGCCGGCTGCACGAAAAGCCCCGGCACCGCATTCACCGATGTTATTTGACCGGTGACTGGGCTGGGCACTACTGACGCTGGGTCATCGGCAGTAGCAATGGTATAGAGCGGGTCTCCCTTTTGAACCTCATCGCCAAGTTCAGCGAGAGTTTTGACGATCCTTCCTTCCCGGGGCGGGAAAACTTGGACAGAAAGGTTATTGTCGAAATAGAGCTTGTTATCGAAATCAATGCTACCGATCCCTTTCTTCTCAATAGAAAACAAATAGCTTTCCACCGGTTGGATTTTGATCGCAGGCAGTTGGCTGGGTGATAGCTCCACTGTCGCTTCGGTCTGGGAAGCGTTGGACGTCGAACCTGAACCCTGAGATACATTTGGGTTTGCAGCTCGACCGCCCCCCGACAGCAATAGGCTCGTTGCGATAACAATTGCTGCGAACGTCACAGCAACCGCCGCCGCTCGTGTTTTAAATGACGGTTGTTTCTGCATCTTGAACTAAACTCAAACGGTTAACAAAAAGGTCGCGCCATCATATTGGTGTCGGCGCACGTGGGGTAAGAACCCGCACCGTTCGGCCGCAGCCAGGCGCGAAAAGGGTTACAGATGTTGCTCTCCAGCAGCAATTGGGCTGCGCCTACTTTTATATGTCAGGCGAAGCCTTATCGGTCTGACGCTGCCGTTAGATTATCTTAGGTATGCGCTTTCTTCCCAGAGAATCGCTTCACGGACGAGCTCGGCGGCGGTGCTCAGCCCCAGTTTCTCCTTTGCCCGAACGCAATATGCTTGAACTGTTTTTAAGCTAAGGTGGAGCTCGTCCGCTATCTGCGATGTGGTACGTCCCTGGCCCAACATACGGAACACTTCCAGCTCGCGGTCGCTCAATTGAGTAACGCGTGACGCGACGAGACCAACCGCCTCCTGTCCATGGAGAAACTTGAGCGCCATTGCATTCGACAGCTTTTCGCTGACGTAGATGCCGCCTTCGAGCACGCGGCGGATCGCTGCGAGAATATTTTTGCTGGTCTCTCTTTTCCTCACGTAACCGCGCGCGCCGGCGCGCATGGCGCGTTCGGCATAAAGTTCCTCTTCGTGCATCGATAACACGAGCGGCGCGACCGAAGGATATTGAATGCGAAGGTCCTTCAGCAATTCAAGGCCCGACGCGGCATTTAGCGAGATATCGACGATGACCAGATTGGGTGCCGTCGCCACGATCCCGGCGAGCGCTTGCGCGGCGTTTTCCGCTTGGCCGCATACCGTGAGATCGCCTTGTTGGTTGATCAAGTTTGTAAGCCACTCGCGCACCAGCGGATGATCGTCCACGAGGAAGATCCGCGTTTTCTGTTTGGTGGTTTTGGAAGCGCGTCTGCTCAAGGCAATCAACCGCTCATCGATCCATTGTTCGCCAGCGGTAAATCGCAGGTTACGATCGTACCGCCCTCGGCCGGGCTGCCGACCGATAGGGTTCCGCCAATCATTCCGGCGCGACTCGACATGATCCGCAAACCGATCCCGCGGTTGTCCGGCAAAGGCGCAGATAAACCGATACCATCATCTTTAATAGAGAGTGTGAGGTTGGTATCTCTGCGTGAAAGTTCAATCACAATTCTACTCACATGACCGTGTTTGACCGCGTTGATGACAGCTTCTTGGGCGATGCGATACAAATGCGTCGCAATGGTCGAGTCAGACAGTCGAACCGGCCAATCGCATTTCAACTCACAAGCCACACGGTGATTTTGCATCGTAACTCGGGAAAGTTCCAGCAGCGCAGCGGCCAAGCCTTCGCCTTCCAGTTCCAAAGGGAACAGACCCTTGGCGATCTTTCGCGTCATATCAATTCCCTGTTCAACCAATTCGACCGCTTGATCGACATCTTTAGAGCGAAGAGAGGATTCAGTTGAAAGTTTGCTACCCAAGACCTGCAAAGCAAGAGAGGTGGCAGTGAGATGTTGACATAGACTGTCGTGAAGTTCGTGGCCGATGCGCTGACTCTCTCGCTCGGCAGCTTCCGTTACATTCTTCTCAAGCCGCTGCCGCATTTTCATCTCCTGACGTAAAGCCGCAGTGCCTTGGCGTATCCGATCTTCCAATTGATTGAGTAACGAGTGCAGACGATCCAACAACCACACAACAATGAGAAAGGACGTGATTGCACTGCTCGCATTCCAAATTGGAACAGAGGGGCTAGAGTAAACAGCGCCGGCTTCGATATCTCCTACGATCCACACCGTTACGCTCAAGGCGCAAAGGATCACGCCGAAACGCCAACCCACAAACCATGTCCCGAGCGCAACCGGAAGCAAATAAAACACGAGCCAGGACCGTTCAAAGCCTGTTTGATAATCTACCACGCCAACCACGGCCAGAAGGAGAAGACTCACTGACATTGTCCACAGCCGGGAGCGATGCGCCAGGAACTGCACTGCCCGCCCGAAATGAAATCGAATGTGCATAAACGCGCCGCGCCCTAAAGCTGTTCGTTCTCGATTCATTCTTGAGAAAATTTTGCCACGGATCGCTCGAACAGACCAATCCTAGAATTGAAAGTGAAAGCGAGCGGAAAGAATATTCACTGGACCGCGATCGGAATTATATGCCGGGTTGGCAACGAATTGATAATCAACCGCTAGATGAACATACTTTGTCACCGCTGCATCGTAGTACATCTCGACGACTCCTTCAGGTGAGTAATTCGGCAGCTTCCCATCTCCGATAAGGGGACCTAATCCGCCAGCCGCGAGGAAGTCACGATGCGCCTGACTGAGACCATTTACAATCCCGGCAAAACCTACCGTATCGTTGGCACGCTTCCAACCGCCTCCTTTCAATTGTAAACCGAGAGACAAGCTGCGATCAACATCGGTAAATTGCCACACTTCCTCTTGTCCATCGCGCCAGCTCGCGCGCAAAAATACGCCAATGTCTTTAGTAATTTCTTGCTCGGCGCTTAGAGCGAAACCGTACTGGTAACGGTAACGTCGTGTCAGTGTGATGTCCTCCATCAAAGAAGGGTTGGCGAGTGTTTCGCGATAGCTTCCCATGTGCGCGCTTTCCAACCAACTGAGTAAACGAATTTTCCCAGGACGATCCGCCATGGAGTAGCGTTCCTCCAGCTCTATCATTTGTTGCCAAGCTCTCAGGAAGTGCCCATCTTTGGCAAAGCCGTTCGATACCCGTGGAACGTCGAAAATTCCGTATCGCAAGGCCCACGTTTTTTGATTAAGCTCGACGCTCGCGCCTTCGATGACTCCGACGGAATCGGCCGCGTAATCAAACGCGCCATTATCGACCAGGAGCCAATTTAGAAACTGAGTGCGAGCATTGTGGGCGTACGCGTTCGTGTCAAACTGATCGCCAACGCTTAAACGGCCGATCGTAAATGTTAACCGTGAGATATCGACTCGTTCGGCCAGTTGCAGCTGATCGCCCGCGAGCTGCTCTTGTTCGCCGCCGAGGCCGAAGGTTTGTCGAAAAAAGAGATGCGCATTGAAAACATCGCCGATCTTCTGTCCCACTTTGTACGCCTCTGCATTAGGAAACGCGGCGATTCCATGGGTATTGGTCAAACCAAACCCTTGGTAGTATTCAGGGTTAAAATAAATCTCTCCCCCAGGCCAGATATGGGCGCCCAAGTAGATGTCCAGTGACGACGTTTGCCTGAACGTATCGTCTGATCGGAGACTGTTCGTTCCCGCATAGGGTGAATGAAAACCGGGCTGGCCCTGAGCGGTCTCTGTTCCTTGAACATGAAAAAGCCAGTTCTGGTGCGTGGGATTACTCTCATCGCCCGCGATGCCCTCTTTGGAATCCGGTTCTTTTGACTCGATAAAAGCGATCGCCGAATTAGAAGTGAGTTCGCTGGAGACAGAGTCTTGCGCTTGAACGATTCCGCCGGGGTTCAGTCGGAGCGCCGTCAGTAAGAGGGCGAACCATGTCCGTTTCCAGAGCATGAGCGTAATTCACTTTCTACATCGCAATGTCTAGATTCCGTCAGGCAAGCCGCTAATCTTTCACTTTCAACAAGAGCACAGGAACGTCCACCGCGTGGCGAACTTTGTCCGCGGTCGCGCCATATAGGATATCGCTAACGAAACGGTGGCCGTGCGTGCTCATTGCAATCAGATCGACATCGCGCGTCTCGGCCAGTTTGATGATTTCGTCGGAGGGTTCACCGAGCGCGAGCGCGGCGTCACAGGTAAAACCTTCGCTGCTTAGCTCAACTCGTCGTTTCTCCAAATAAGCACGATCCTGTTTCATTTCTTCGCTCTCGGCGAGTTGGAGTTGATTGAAATTGCGCGCCACCCAGCCGTCGGAAACGTGCACGAGCAGCAACTTGGCGCCGGTCATCCGGACGAGCGGCTTGACGTGGCCGAGGATGGTCTCGTCGGCAGGGCTGTTCTCAAGGGGGATGAGGATATGCTTATACATGATTGGCATTGACGAAGCACGAACGACGAATGACGAATGAAGCACGAAGCGCGAGTAACGAAGAAGCGCGGCAGTTGTTCTCTGTCATTTGGTCGTTCGTCATTTCCGTTGTTACTGCGTCGGCGCGGGCAAATGGAGAAACTGGTAAAACTGGTTGAGCACCGGCGCAGGCATAAACGTGTCAAAGAGTAATTTCACATTGAGCACGATAATGATCGCCGCAGTCGTCCAGCCAAGAATTTTTAGCCAGAGCCGGTTGACGAATTCGCCCATCTTCGCCTTTTCATCGGTGAACCGAAGCAGCGGCCAGACGGCAAAGCCCAGTTGCATCGACAAGACCACCTGGCTGGCGATGAGCAATTGGGTGGTTTTGCCTTCGCCGAAAATGCCAATGACGAAGACCGCGGGGATGATTGCGATGCCTCGTGTGATGAGCCGGCGCAGCCACGGCGTGATGCGGATGTTCAGGAACCCTTCCATCACCACCTGGCCGGCGAGCGTCCCAGTGAGAGTTGAGTTCTGTCCGGAAGCAAGCAAGGCGACCGCAAACAGAATGCTCGCCAAGCTCACCCCGAGGAGCGGGGTCAGCAATTTGTATGCGTCCTGAATTTCCGCTACGTCCTGATGCCCCGACCAATGAAACACTGCGGCGGCGAGCACAAGGATTGCGGCGTTGATGAAAAGGGCGAACATAAGCGCGCCACTCGAGTCGATAGTTGCAAATTTGATCGCTTCGCGTTTGCCTTCAGGCGTTTGCTCGAATCTTCTCGTCTGTACAATCGACGAGTGCAGGTAGAGATTGTGCGGCATCACCGTCGCCCCAATTATGCCGATGCTGACATAAAGCATTGCCTGGTTGGTAACAATGTGCGGACCGGGAATAAACCCTAGCGCAATGCCGGCGAGGTCCGGCTTGGAGAAGATCAATTCCGCAGCGAAGCAAGTGGCAATCGTGGCAATCAAGGTGATGACCAGCGCCTCGATGTAACGGAAACCTTTTTGCTGTAGGTAAAGAACGGCCAGCACATCTAGCGCGGTGATGCCGCAACCCCAGACCAGCGGAATACCGAATAGAAGCTGTAGGGCGATGGCTGAGCCGACCACTTCGGCCAGATCGCACGCAGCAATGGCGATTTCGCAAAGAATCCAAAGAAACCAAACTGTCGGTATCGAGTAATGGTCGCGACAGGCCTGGGCGAGATCGCGTCCCGTCGCGACCCCGAGTTTGATGCACAGGTGTTGGAGCAGGATCGCCATGAAATTGGAAAGCATGACGATAAACAAGAGCTGGTAGCCAAACTTGGCGCCGCCGGCGAGATCGGTCGCCCAATTGCCCGGATCCATATACCCGACAGCGACCAGAAAACCCGGCCCGGAGAAAGCGAGCAGCTTTTTCCAAAATGACGCCGTCGTCGGCACGACAATGCTGCGATGAACTTCGGCGAGCGAAACTTGCCCGGCTGGGCGCCGCCAGCCGACTCCCGAGCGCGTCGATGCGGCCTGATGAAGCTGGTTCACAATTTAGATGATAAGCGTCCCCGACACGTAAATTAGGTTGACCTAACTTATTTGCTTGAATCAATAATTCTGTCAATGAGCAATTTTTTATTCCTTTGACTATCTCTAATCGTTCGCTATCATGAGCGCCTTGTGACCCGGAAAAAGGCTCGCTTCGCGTTTGGCAGCTCGACCGCTGTCGAAGATTATCTCGAGCGGATCCTCGAACTGATCGATTCAAAAGGGTATGCTCGCGTTGTCGATATCGCCTCCAGCTTGAAAATCTCGCAAGCCAGCGTCACTAACATGGTGCAGCGGCTCGATGCAGACGGGCTGCTCAAGTACGAAAAGTATAGGGGTTTGGTTCTGACTCCGGCCGGTGAAACGGTAGCTCGAAATATCGCGCGGCGGCATAAGCTTCTGACCGACTTTCTGCGACTACTTGGTGTAAATGAGCGCGTTATCCACCATGACGTCGAAGGAATGGAACATCACATTAGCGTCTCCACGCTTCGAGCAATCGAAGCATTGACCCGGCAGCTCCGCCGGCGCCCGGCGTTGCGGGCGCAATTGGAAACCGCGGTGGCGTAGCGATTCAAAGCTAAATAGATCGGCGGTCACAGACCGCCGCTACAGTTCAGATCAACAATCGCGCCCGGCTTGCAGCGGACGGCTAAGGTAATTGGCCGGCAGCAAACGGCGCAATCCTCGATGATCGATTGCTTCGATTGCGATGTGTCGATTTGGAGCGAAAAGATTTCCCCGCAATGCGGACAGGTAATTTCCGATTCAACAATTAATTCCATGTTCGGCGTTGTATCTGCGGCCGTCGCTGGCGGCAGAAAACAATGAATAAAGATCATCTGCCGCTGAGATAATGCCAGTCGGGCTCGGACCGGCAACTAGAACAAATCAAAGGGCGACGTCTGGTTTCGTCGCCGGCGCGGCCGTTTGCGCGTCGCTTAATTTTTGGAAATGCAATTGCCGGATTCGGCGAGCGTCCGTTTGCGAAACCGTCACCAGGTAATTATCGATCTTAACCTGTTCGCCTTGCTTCGGCAGATGGCCGAGCAAATGCGTCACATACCCCCCGATCGTGCTCACATCCGCGCTTTCCAACTCGAGTTTGGCGAGATCGTTCAGCTGGTAGAGCCCAAGAGCGCCGTCCACCGTAAATTCGTTCGCACTGATTTTGCGGAACTCCTCTTTGTCAGTGTCGAACTCGTCCTGAATGTCGCCAACCAATTCTTCGAGCACATTTTCAAGTGTGACCATTCCAACTGTGCCGCCGAATTCATCGACGACGATCGCGAGATGCGCGTGCTTGCTCAAAAAGAGGCTGAGCAATTTTTCCAACGGCATCATTTCCGGCACCGGAATCAGTTCCCGTTTGATCCGCAGCAAATCCGGATTCGGATCGCGCATCATCGGCACCAATTCCTTGATGTGAATGAGGCAGACGGTGTTGTCGAGATTTTCCCGGCAAAGCGGAAATCGGGTGTGGCGCGAGTCGAGCGCCTTCTTCACGTTGGTTTCGAAATCGTCTTCCAGATCGAGATAAACGACGTCGCCGCGCGGAGTCATGATGTCGCGAACGACGCGCTCACGAAGATCGAGCACGTTGAACAAGAGCTTCCGACCAAGGGGCGAGACTTCCTTCGATTTCTCGCTCTGCTCGAAAATGAGACGCAACTCTTCTTCACTGTGGGCGAGGTCCGTTCCAGCAACTGGCTGCATCCGGAGCACTCTTCGCAAAAGAAAATTCGACGATTTGTGCAGCACCCAGATCGCAGGCTTAAACAAAAAATAAAATGCGGCCAGCGGCCGGACCAGGCGCAGCGACACGGCCAATGGATTTGCGATCGCGGTGTATTTCGGCGCAAGTTCGCCAAAGACAATGTGCAGGAAGGTGATGCCGACGAACGCCAGCGCGACCGACACTGAAATGACAAATGCATGGGAATGAATGTTCACGAGCGCGAAGAACGGCTCGAGAAAATGAGCCAGAAAGTCTTCGCCAAGCCAGCCGAGAGCCAGACTCGCGACTGTCACCCCGAGTTGAGTCGCGGAGAGGTAGGCGTCGAGATGTCCGCGAATGTATTTGGCAAACCGCGCTCGCGCGTCCCCCTCCTCCACCAGCTCGTCGAGCTGACTGGCACGCACCTTGATGATGGCGAACTCGCATGCGACAAAGAAGCCGTTCATTCCCACCAGCGCCGCGATCACGAGCAGTTTGCCAATGAGGACCCCTGGCGTATCCCAGTGGGTCAACGGCGCGTCCGCTAATGGGAACATCGCCAAAAAAGAAAATAACAAAGAGTTCATTTCACGGGCGCGCGCTTCGCACCCGAAAATCGACCTCTGGTAATTTACCAGCTCGATTTCGTCACGCCAGGGATCAATCCCTGCGAGGCGAGCTCACGGAACGTGAGGCGCGAGACTTTGAAGCGTCGAATAAACGCGCGGCGGCGGCCGGTGACCTCGCAGCGGTTCACCACTCGCGTCGGGCTGGCATCCCGCGGGAGCTGCGCCAAGCCGGCATAATCTTTCTTCGCCTTCAGCTCGGCCCGGACCGCGGCATACTTCTTGACCGTCGCGCGCTTGCGCTGGTTGCGATTAATCCATGATGTCTTCGCCATAACTGGAGCGCGGAACTTAGTTGAACACCCGGAAACTTCAACTCGTTTTTGGACGTTGTAGCGGCCGCTCTGCTTGGGGCGCGTCCGTCGCTCCGCGTTCTCGCGTTGACATCAAACATCGGATATGCCAGTCCGGCTCGGACTCAAAACATCAAACATCCCACGAATGATCCCGCTTCATCGGAAACAATTTCCATCTTCGAAAGACGAGCTCGCCCAGGCGATTGATCAAGCGCTTCGCAGCTTGGCCAACAAATCGAGCCCTCTTGTCGATGTCCACTCGCGCGTGTTTCCCTATCTTGACGAGATCGCGATCAATTTTGACGGCGCAAAATTCGATTCGCCGCCACCAGCGCCGCCAGCTGTCCTCGGGGAGACGAAGCTTGCCTGCGAAGCGGCTCTCGTCACGCTTAGCGCACGAAATGTCTCGGTGCGCGGCGTACCGCTCGATTTACGAATGGAAGCGCGCGACGTCGTTTTTCACAAAGGCGAAGATGCAAACGGCGAGCTTGTCTTAATTGTCCAAAAGGCGTGCGATGGGCACATCGTTATTTCCACCGCGCAATTGGATCTTGAAAACGCAATTGCGCAGATGGGTGGCCGCGAAGCGCATCGGCACGGAATTATCATCGAGCAACTCCGCCTCGCGATGCGCGCACGCGGCGCGCGCTCGCTCGCCGCTGACATTCGAGTCCAGGCGCGCAAATTTCTTTTGCGCACTAAGATCGACATTTACGGCCAGCTCGACATCGGCGACGATTTCGTCGCCAAGATTTCGCAGCTGAAATGCAAGAGCGAGGGCGCGATTGGCTCACTCGCCTGCGGCGCGCTCGAGCCATTTCTTCAGAAGCTCGAAGGAAAAACTTTTCCGCTGAACTCACTTCTCCTCGGCGATATTCAACTCCGCGATATCCACATCGCCGTCGGTGACACGGTCGAGCTGACCATTACTTTCGGAACAAGCGGGGAATAATTTATGCGAACCCAAAGGGAGTGCAGTCTAAAACCCAGATAAGCCGGGAATTCGGCCTAAGCCCAGCCAGGCGTTCATTGCCGCGCCAGGCGCCGGAACAAGAATGCGCCGAGCACAATGAAAAGAATGTTTGGGATCCAGATGAGAAGTTCTGGATGCACTTTTGGATTGCCGCGCAAGGTGTCGGCAATGATGACGAAAAGGAAATAAGCGACGGCAACCATCAATCCGACTGCAAAACCGATGGAGGTCTCACGCCGATGGGCGGTGATGCCGAGCGGCACGCCAATGATTGCAAAGGCAATGCAGGCAAACGGAAATGAGAAACGTTTATTGATCTCGGTGCGGCTGGCGCTGCGTTCGCGGGTGTTTTCGCTCTTCAATTGCTCGATCAGTTGTTGCAGCGACAACGCGGACCGGCTTGGCCGCTTTTTTTCTTTTTCGTAAAGTTCGTCGAGACTAATCGGGAGCGTCCCCTCGGCCATGTTGATGCCGTCCCGGATTTTGCGGAGATCGGTCGGGTCGTTTTCGTCGCGCTGCTGATAACGCGCGTTGTAAAGATGCATGAGGATACGCTTGTTTTCGAGATCGGCCTCGAGCATGCCGCTGTGAGCGAAGGTCACTTTCATCGGCATGGAATGTTCATTTAGTTCGAACACAGTGATGTTCTCGAGCCGGTTGCCTTCTTTCTTGCCGACATAAATTTTTCGGCCGGGAAATTCATCGATCACCTGGTCGCTGCCGAAGAGAGCCATCGGATCGCGGGTGGCGAGGTCGAAAATCGTGCTCCGCAATTTTTTCTGGGTCGCCGGCGCGACCTGGACCGTAAGCCAAAGGCAAATCGCGGTGCAAACAAGAGCAATCGCAGCGAGTGAAATGCAAACGCGCGGAACGCTCACGCCGTTCGAGCGCAACGCGATCAATTCGTTGTCGGCAGAGAGGCGGCCGAAGACGAGCAGGATCGCGGTCAATAATCCCCACGGGATGGTGAAGATGAGAGAGAACGGGAAAACGTAAGCGATGAACGCGATTAGATATTCAACCGGCACGTCGTGATTCACCAGGAGCGGAAGGAGCTTGCGGAAAATATTGCCAACCACGAGGACAAGGCTGAGCACGGCGATTGCGAAGAGCACGTTCACGAGCAACTCGCGACTGACGAACTTGTCGATTAGCTTCATGTCTCAGTGGAAGAACAAAAAGGTTTCGCCACAAATTAGCACAGATTATCAAAGCCTGAATTTCCGTTCCTGGTCCGTGTTTCATCCGTGTTGATCTGTAGCTGGAAAGGAGATCGACTTTCCCATACCCTAACCGCCGCATGGACGAGATCAGCATCTATGACGTCACGATTATTGGCGGAGGCTTTCGCTTGGTTGCAAAAATATTATCCAATCGTGCCGCGGTTGACACTTGTCCCGAAAAAGACGACGCGCAGGTCGCGCCGGAAACTGTCAGCGCACTTTCATGAGAGGTTGTAACTACCGCTGTCCTCGGCGGCAGTTCCTAAATTCTGCCGCTAGAGATAATCCCAGCCCGGCTCGGACCGGCGGCTATAACGCGCGCATCGGAAGGATCGCGTACGGTGTTTTCGCCGCGCTGTTGATTCTCAATCTGACGGCCTGCGCAACGATCCCGCAACATCAGTATGCCGAGCCGGAGCGGAATTGGCAGTCGCGCAGCGGCCAACTGATGTATCGAACGGCGAATACGAGGCTCATCGGGGACGTTGTTGTGCGCTTTTCGAAAAGCGGCGACTTCGAGCTCACATTTTCAAAGGTTCTGGTGTTGTGCTTTTGTCGTTGCGACAAGACGCGCACTTCGCCGAAATCAAAGGCCCGCTTGCGCGGCGGGGCTGGTCTGGACCGGTCGGACAGGCCCCGCCACAATTCCACGGGTGGTTGCAATTGCGCGACAAAATTGTTCGCTCGCAAGATCGCCAAGTGGTGCGTCAAGTAGCCGGCGCGGAAAGCTTTCTCTTCCGCTTTTGACCGGCGAGAGTTGAAACGCGACTGTCGCGTTTTAATCGCCTCAAATTATGCGGATCAGTGATTTTATTGCGCGGCTACTCACCCAACGGCGCGCTCTGGTTTGGTGTGGCGTAACTATGCTCGCCGCAATTTGCCTCGCAATTCTTGTCACCCGCATCCAGCTCGACTCCGATGTGATCAACATGCTTCCCACCGGCTTTAGCTCGGTCCAAGGATTAAAAATCTACGATCGCGATTTCGAGCAGACCCGCGAATTGACCTTCGCGCTCCTTTGCCAGCCAGAAGATGTGGACAAACTGGAAGAATTTGCGCCCGGATTCGCAGAAAAATTGCGACAACAAACGTGGTGCGAACGCGTGCTCGCAGGTTCGCCGACGGAGACCCCGGATGGAATCCGCGATTTGCAATCAATCGCGGTGCCGCTGCTCTTGAATCTCGATCCGGCATCGTTCAATGAGACAATGTCGATCTTGCAGCCGCAAAAAATTCGGGAGCGACTGCATCGGTTGCGGGAACAAATCGAAGCAGGCTCGCCGCGGCCAGAGTTCGAACTCGCGTTGGATCCACTCGGTATCGTCGCTCCCGCGCTTAAACCTTTCGCCGATGGCAGCGCAATCGAACAAGAGCAACCGCTCACCTCTCCGGACGGGACGCTGCGCATTTTTCTGGTGGTTACGAATCAGCCGTCTATCAGCGCGTGGGAGTGCCAGCGCCTGATGCGCCAGGTAGAGCTCTTCCGCGCCCAAGCGAGCGACGGTTGGGACGGCGGTCCGATGGAAGTTCTTGTGACCGGACGTTCCGCCTATGTCGACGAGGTTTCGCGCAGCATGCACTATGACATCGGTGTGACGCTCGCCAGTTCGATTCTTCTCGTCGGCGTGATCTTTTTTGGCGGATTCCGGCGGTGGATGCCACTGCTCGGCATGGGCTTTTCGCTTTTGCTTTCGTGTCTCGTCGCGCTTGCCCTCGGCCTGCTCATCTTCGGCCAGCTTAGCATGGTGGCGGTTGGGTTTTGCGCGATTCTGGTAGGGCTCGGCGTCGATTTCGCGATCCTGATTTTCGGACGGTATCAACAGGCGCGAATTGATGGCGAGCAGTATGGACAAGCGATTGCGACTTCGGTGGCCAAACTCGGCCGGGCGGTATTTTTCGGCGCGCTCACGACCGCAGTTGGTTTTTTAGCGCTCATTATGAGCGGTTCAATGGGCTTTTCTCAGCTCGGCGTCTTGATCGCGATCGGCATTTTCTTTGCCGGTCTGTTCATGTGCACAATTTTGTTTCTCTTTGTCCGTCCGCGACAGCCACCGATGCGTCACGACTGGGTTTTCGAGGTCGTTAAAAAATACGTGCGTTGGAGCGTCCAACGCCCCGGGCCGATCCTGATTTTTTCCAGCGTGGTCCTGTTAGTGTTAAGCGCGATCGGGTTTTCACCCATCCCTCCGCTGCACTTCGAAGCCAGCGCGCGCTCGCTTGAGCCGAAAAACAGCCGCGCCGGCCACGCCCTCCAAGAAATCATGGACAAAATGCCCACGCGGTGGGAGCCGGTGCTCGCAATCGTGCACGGACGCGATGCCCAAGAGTTGCACGATTATTGGCAAAGAATTTCCGCACATTGGACAGCGCTTCAGGAGGCCGGCAAAATCAAGGGCTTTTCCACGCCGGCGGCGCTTTGTTTCTCGCCATTGCTGACGCAGCAGAATCGGGAGCGCTTGCGCGCGATCGATTTCCCCGCGGCGCGGCGCACGCTTGAGGAAACAATTACGGCCGAGGGATTCAGTCGCGAATCGTTCGGGCCGGCGTTTAAGTTGCTCGATGACTTGGGAGCGCTTGTCGATCCGAGCGCACCGTTGCCCGATTGGCGGAAGAAACTTCCCAAATCATCGAGCTGGTGGTTCCTGGTCGATCGTTATTTTGCCAAGGATCCGTTGCTGACGACAGGATTTGCCACGAGCGACGCGCCGGTCTCCACCCACGCACAACGCGAAAGGTTAGGACTCGAGCTTCCCGTGGCGAGCGTGCCGATGATTCTCTCGGGCTGGAGTTATGCGCTCGCCGATCTTCTGCCCTGGTCACACCGGCAACTCCTCATTATCAGCGCGTTGATGGCCATCTTCGACATCTCGCTCCTCGCAATTTTATATCGCGACCTGCGCCTCTGGATCATTCAAGTGATTACGCTCGCGTTCGCGATTGGAGCAATGGTCGCTTCGATGAAACTGTTCCGGATTCACTTGAACCTGCTCAACGTCCTTTCTTTTCGTCTCGTTCTCGCAATCGGCGTGGACTACGGAATTTACGTTGTCCTCGTCTGGCAAAAGACGCGCCAACTCGAGCACGACGTTGCGGGTGTAATCAAGCCGGTCGTGCTCGCCGGTTTGACGGCGGTCAGCGGGTTCGGATCGTTGGCGTGGGCGCGAAATCCATCGCTCAGCGGATTAGGTGTTGCGTGCGCAATCGGCATTTTTTGGAGCCTGCTCGCGACGATTTTTTTCACATTACCGGCAATGGCTGCGGCTAAACCGAAGGCCTGGCGCGAAGATAAGAGCGAGTCCTCCTGAGATCGACAGTCATGAACCGAGCCATCTTCGCCTTTTTTGTTTTAATTTCACTGGCTTCGTTTGCCGATTGCGACCCGCTTTCGCCAGCCGACGTGAAAAACCTTTTGTCCCGGATTCGGGACAAGCGCGCCGCTGCACCTCACGTCCAGGCCGACTTTCAAGAAGAGAAAGTGATTCGTCTCATGAACAAACCGATCGTGAGCTCCGGCAAAGTTTGGTTCCAGGCGCCGAACAAATTTCGCCGTGAAGTGCGAGGTAACTCACCAAGCATGACCGTGAGCGATGGCCAGCAGCTTTGGATTTATTATCCGAATTTCAAATCGGCGGAGCACTACTCGTTAGGCAAACGCTCGCCGGTGGATGCGGCAATCGCCGCCATTAATACCGCGCTGAATCTCGATAAGGTCGAGAACACATTTCAAGTCACAGGAGCGAAGATCGACGAGCCGGAAGCGGGTTATGAATTACAGCTCTTGCCGCGCACGCCGTCGATGAAACGAATGTTTCAACGGTTCAATCTTCGCCTTAACAATGACCTACTCGTTGAGCGTACCGAAATGCTGCAGCCAAACGGCGATCGCATCACCACGACTTACTCAAACCAAACGCGCGCGCAGATCCCTGCGTCGATGTTTCAATTTACTTCCCCGCCCGGTACCGAGGTGACGACGCCGCTCGGGCGGTGATCGCTTTTGCTCGACGGCGGGCGCGCCGCCGTGCTAACTGCTGATTTTCAATTTCTTTCATATGTGACAATAAAGCGGCAACGGCGCGGTTGGCGCGAAAAACTGGCGGCACTTCGCCAGCGGTTCATCCTCACCCGCGAGGAAAAGAAAGTCATCGTTTTCGTCTTCGCCGCATTCGTTCTTGGTGTTGGCGCAAAATATTATCGCGAAGCGCATCCGCAACCGCCGCAGCCATTCGACACCAAACATCAAAGGCGAACGGATCAGCTGTCGGAATCTGCATCGCCACAAAAGGCGGCGAAAAAACCGCAAAGGAAAAAATTGAGCGCCTCACCTCCCCAGAGCGACGGATGAAAAGCTTTCTGAGTTGGGAAGCTGAATCCTGAAATCCTGTCTAGTTTTTCTTGATCGCTCCCAGCACGTTCATCGCCGCATTGTGCCCCGGAATTCCGCTGACCGCGCCGCCGCGGAGCGCACTGGAACCACAGACGTATACGTTTTCGAACTCCGTTTCGACACCCCATTTGCCAGCCTGCTCTTTTGCTTCTGCGAACGGCCACGTCGGCGCGTCCTGGAAGATATTTCCATGATACATTCCGAGCGCGTCCTCGATATCGACGGGGCTCTTGCTTTCAATGCAGAGGTTGCCGTTGCGCGCAACAGCGAGGCAATTTTCGATCGGCTTTTCGAGCCACTGATTCATGCTCTCGAGAAATTTCTTTTGCGCCTGTTGCCGCATCACGTCGTTGTTTTTCTCGAACAACGAATAGGGCGCATCGAGTCCGAACAGCGTCATAGTGTGGAACCCTTTTTCGCGCAGGTCCGGCGCAAGGATGCTGTCGTCAGTGAGCGTGTGGCAGTAAACCTCGCATGGCGTCTTGTCCGGCAACTTTCCCTTCAAGGCTTGCTCGTAGCTCGCATTCATTTGCTTGTAACCCTCATCACTATGAAAGGTCCCGCAGAACGCTTCCGGCGCTGGATATTTCCTCGCTTTCAACTTCGGCAACCGGCGCAGGAGCATGTTGATCTTGAACACCGACCCTTCATCGGTCCGAGCTGGCCGATAGGAACTGGCCGTGTACTTCGCCAGCACGTTGCGGCCAAAGTTTACCAAGACAAATCGTGCATCGACTGTCTGCCGTTTGCCGTCGATCTCGAACTCAACGCTTCGTTTCTTCCCGTTCAGGTCAAGCGTGCCGAGATCGACATTTGTAGAAAATTCGGCGCCGGCTTTGCGTGCGGCCTGTTCCAGCTCGCGCGCCACCGTGCCCATCCCGCCGACTGGCACCTTCCATTCGCCCGTCTTATTGCCGACGAGGTGATAAAGGAAACACCGGTTCTGTACGAGCGACTGATCGTGGGGACGGGTGAAGACGCCGATCTTGGCGTCGGTCAGGACAAGGCCGCGCACCAAATCGTCTTTCAAATAACGTTCGATCGCGCATCCCAGCGGTTCTTCCGCCAAACTGCGCCACGCTTCACGCGAAGTGTCGTCTTCGTCGAAGCGTCGCTTGAACTCTTCTTTGGCAACGAGCGGCTCCAGCATCGAGTCCCACGAATGTTCGGCGAAGACGCGCGACAAATTGTAAAACTTCTTCATCTGGTCGTACTCAGTGTCGCTTCCGGTAAGATCGACAATCGATTGCCGGCTCTTCTCTTCATCGATGTTGCTGATGAGCAACCCGGCTTGATGACCATTCTTTATATAAGGCGTAAACGACCCGGTCGCCCGTCGGCGCAGTTCGAGCTTCAACCCAAGATCGCGAATGATCTTCTCCGGGAACAAACTGACGAGATACGAATAACGCGACAGCCAGGCGTTGTAATCGGGAAAAACTTTCTGGGAAGTCGTCGCCCCGCCGATGTAATCGTTTTTCTCCAGGAGAAGGACGCTCAATCCGGCGCGGCCAAGATAAGCCGCCGCCACCATCCCGTTGTGACCAGCGCCGAGAATGATCACATCGTAGCGAGATTTCATTTTGAGTTGAGGAGTGACTTCATGCTTACATCAAACATCGGACACCAAACATCAAACACTTCCTACCGGTGGCTCCTCGTTCGATAAAAATGCTCGCCTTAAGATTTTGCTCGCGCTCGCGACTTTTTAGCGGAAGATTCTTCCATGGCTAAACGGGGGCTTTGTGCGGTTGCGGGGTTTCTTAGTCTTTGCCTTCCCTTGTTCGCGCAGCAGGCAGATCGGCCGGACATCTTCAGCGCGCTAAATAATTCCTCGCTTCGTCTCCCATCGTTGACGCTCTCAGATGCACAGCTTTTCTCCTTCTCGAGCGCGTTCAACTGGACGGAAGCGACGACGCCCGATTTTCTTCCGGCCTTAAGCACGACGGCAAAACCGCACAGAGCGAATGCTTCTGCAACGCTGCCCAACGATTCATCCAAAGAGGTCGTCGATGTGCGGCGGCCCAATCTTCTTGATTACGCAACCGGCGAGATGGGCTTTTTGTACGGGAGATCAACCGGCAAATTCGGCGGCTCGGTTGAGGAGGGGTATATTATCGGCGACGTGGGAGACGATAAATTTCACATCAGCGTGGGCGCGTCTTACGAGAATTCGAGCGGACGCGTTTCGCGCTTCGGCCGTTAGCTCTCCTGCGTCGCGCCCTGCCGCATCGCGCGGTACCGGGTGAACGTGAAAGCCTTGCGCAAAGGCGGAAGATACCCGTCGCCCGCGTCGTGATTGTCCGATGTAATGCTTAAACGCCCAACTGCTTTAGTTCGACTTCCCTCAGTGCGATTTTGCAACTGATACTCGCGTGGCCGCGCTCCAAGATTCGGAATCGCGAACCCGACCGCGACTTTTTGCCTGAACCGCTCTGGAACGTCCTCGTTTGCTGGTCGTTAGGTGAAAAAAACATTGACGGAAAATCAAAATCCGGTCTTCATCGCGCCATGAAAACTAAAACGATTGGATTAACGCTGGCGCTTTGCTTTTTAGCAGGGGCAGTCTGTTTTGCTGCGAACCCGCAGATGGGCACATGGAAGCTGAATGAAGCCAAATCGAAACTTGCCTCCGGGGCAGGAAAGAACAACACGGTTGTGTATCAATCCAACCTTTTCAAAACGAAAGTAACGATCGACGGCACAGATGCGAAGGGTAAACCTACGCACAACGAGTGGACGGGTAACTTCGACGGGAAAGATTATGCCGTCACCGGCGACCCGACATCAGACATGCGGTCGTACACAAAGATTGATGACCGCACGATGGAATTCACCTCTAAGAAAGGCGGAAAGGTCACTATCAATGGGCGGATTATTGTTTCCGCCGATGGCAAAAGCCGCACCGTCACCGCGACTGGAACGGGCATGAAGGGCAAGAAGGTCAAGAACGTCGCAGTGTACGACAAGGCGTCCTGACAACGGACGGCTGACAACCGAAAACTCACAATCCACGCTGCTCCTTAATTGCAGGGCACGCGTGTCGTGCCTGGCGAAGGCTGCTCGTTGCCCATGTTATGAAATGCACAGCGCTCTGACTTGGGGCGCCATGCGGTGGATTCAACAACACTAGTTCCGCCTCAACTGTCTGGCCCCGATGGGAACGGGCCCAAACACAACCCCAGGCGCCCACGGTCAGTATTCTGCCCAGTGCGATGGATATCTTGCTGTCAGGACTGCGGTGTGGCAAAACAACAAATCAATGAATTCGAAGACCTTCTTCGCCGAGCTCAAGCGGCGCAATGTTTACAAAGTTGCTGTGGCCTACGCGGTTGTCGCGTGGCTGTTGATTCAAGTAGCGTCGATTTTACTTCCCATCCTTGAAGCACCGAGCTGGGTGATAAAGGCGTTCGCGGTGTTCCTGATCGTCGGCTTTGCCATGATTTTATACATTTCCTGGGCCTTCGAAGCGACGCCGCAAGGACTAAAACGTACCGAGGATGTTTCGCGGGAAGAGATCCAGGTCCTCCCATCTTGGAGTCCCCGGAAGTTTACGATTTTTATTGTCACGACCGCCCTGCTCGCCGCCAGTCTGCTCGTGTTCGATCTTCTCCGCACCAAACCAGCGTCGCCGCCGGCAGCTCCCACGCCGGAACCAACCAATACCCAATAAAAACGCGCCGCTTACAGCGGGAGGCTCGCTTCTAGCGCGAACCACGCCGGATTGAGGTGCGCGAGCGGCTTTTTCAAGTCCAATCTAACCAGCTTGCCACGCCGGAGCATTTGGCGAAGGCGGGTCCGGAGCTCCGACCAAATCGTATGTAACCAATCCGGTTCGCCAGCGGTCATGTTAAGAGATGCGAACACGTCGGAAGAAGAATTCGGGCCCGCTAAGCTCCGCAATAAACAAACATAACAAGACCGAGGAGCCGACAATTACGCAAAATGGCGCCCTTTATCAGGTGCAACATCGGCAACCGAGCTTACCGTTGGTCAAGATTCTTTCGCGGCTCAGCTTCAAGAATTCGAGGCCACGTAAGACTCTCGAAGGTCGGTTGCCTCCTCCTCCGACGCCCGCTGAACCGATTGCATCAGCGTCCACCAATTGATGAAACACGTTCCGCACTCTTTAGCTTTCAGCGTCGCCGCGACAACGCTCGGCACAGCATTCTTCATTGTACTCCTGGTCGGGTTCGCCTGGCTCGTGCGGGCTGACATTTTCTTTCTTAAATGAGGAGTTCGCTATTCTATTCGCTGCTTCGCCGCCGCGAGCTTCCGGCTTTCCGCGCCGTCTCGTCGGGCCGGAGCTGATGCGAAGGCTGAAGCCTCGACGCCGGCCGTCTGATCAGCTCCGCGGCGATCCCCGCTTCGAGAAAATCGTCTCTTCGCTCGCGCCGAAACAATAGTCGGAGCGTCTTATCTCTCCGATATCGCGTGGCAGAAATTTGATGATGATTGTCATCGCTGCCAATCGCCTGCCCCGTGAACGTAGGTCATGAATGAAAGAACAAACACGACAGCTCAACCAGACAACCAGCACGAATCTACTTACGCGCTTCTGATTCGCTCGGAAGAAAAGAGCCGCAACCTGCTCGAGATAATAATCTACCCGCTCTTGTGCCTGGGCCCGCTCATCGCGATCTGGCAGTTGGCGCAGCAACCGATCAACGTTCCGCCGCCTGGATTCAATGGAGTGCCTTCCGCTGTGGTTGTGGCTTGGTCCCAGAATATCGTCGTCGGTGGCAAATCGTTGCCTGGAGATCGGGCCCTCAAAATCAAAATATAAGAAGAGATGCACTTGGCAGAAATCTGATGATACTTGTCATTGCTGCCAGACCGTCACCTCCGGAAGCTAGATGTCATGAATGCACGAACAATCAGAATAAGTGGATCTGAATTACTCAAAAGAGCAGTGGAAGTCGGCTTCCGGGTCGCAATCGCGATTCTCCTTCTCGGTGAACTTTCCGCCAGCGCAGCCGCACCAGAAGCAACCAGCGCTTCCAATGCGAACAAATCGGCGGCCAAAGCAAATCCGCTCAAGCCTCCAGCCGAAGGCAGCATCCCTGTTGCCTTTCTTATTTCGGAAGGCGCAGTCATGATCGACTTCTCTGGACCATGGGAAGTTTTCCAAGACGTCATGATTCCTGGCAGCCATGGATCATCCGTTCCGTCTTTACACCGTGTCCGACTCGACTTCCCCTATCCACGCAAGCGGCGGGATGCAGATCATCCCGGATTACACCCTTGCCAACGCTCCTGCGCCGAAGGTCATCGTCATCCCCGCTCAAAGTGCACCAAGCCAGGCGATGCTGGAATGGATTCGCAAATCGACAAAAAACACCGACGTAACGATGTCGGTTTGCACCGGCGCATTTGTTCTGGCGAAAACCGGACTCTTGTCCGGCAAATCCGCGACCACATTTCACTCAGCCTTTGTATCTTTTGCGATGCAGTTCCCGGACATCAAGCTCAAGCGCGGAGCCAGATTCGTCGAGGATGGCAATCTCGCTTCTGCCGGCGGACTTTCGTCCGGCATTGATCTCGCGCTCCGCGTGGTCGAGCGCTACTACGGCCGCGAGGTCGCCCAGAAAACTGCCTACAACATGGAATACCAGGGACAAGGCTGGATGGACGCGGATTCAAATCAGATTTACGCCACCAAGCCCGTGTCAACGGCCGAACATCCACTTTGCCCGGTTTGCGGAATGGACGTCGACCCGGAGACCGCTCCCAAGTCTGTCTTCAAAGGCAAGACTTACTATTTCTGTTCCGAGGACGATAAGGCAACATTCGACGCGGCGCCCGATAAATTTGCGGATGCCGACAAGAAACTGTGAGTCCGAGCAGGACTGGCATTACGGCCAGTGACAAAAAACTATGACCGACCTCCGAAACAATGGCCGTCCGTCTCGGACCGCCTGTCCAGCTCGGACCGAATCGCGGCGTGTCGTGTTCGTTGTCGCGCCGGGGACCGAAATTCTCGACCTGGTCGGGCCGCTTCAAGTCTTTGCTCGCGCTGCCGAAATGTTCAGCAAACAAAATCCCGGATCGCCGCCAATCTATTCCGTTGAAGTCATAACCACTTCTCCGCGGAGGTCGTTCGTTACCAACTGTGGCCTGCGAATCACCGCGCATAAGACGTTTCGGGAAGTGCACGGGAAAATCGACACCCTTCTCATAGCCGGTGGAAGCGCAATTGAGCGCGACGAGATAAATCCTGAAGTCGTGCGATGGCTGAGAAAAATCGCCGGTCGAATTCGGCGAATCGGCTCGGTCTGCACCGGCGCAATGCTCCTGGCTCGAGCCGGCTTGTTAAACGGCCGCCAGGCGACCACTCATTGGAACTGGTGTGAGATTCTCATCAAACGCGCCCCGCGCGCCGCATGTCGATCCCAACCCAATATTCGTCCGCGACGGAAATGTCTATACCTCCGCCGGGGTCACAGCGGGAATGGATTTGGCGCTGACTCTCGTGGAAGAAGACCATGGTTCGCGGCTGGCGCTGCAAGTAGCTCGCAACCTGGTGCTCTACTTGCGCCGGCCAGGAGGACAATCGCAATTCAGCGCAGCGCTGTCCTTGCAACTGACCGACCGAAAACCGTTGCGCGAGCTGGAGTCATGGGTGCTCGACAACTTGAACAAACCGCTCACCGTCCCGGTGCTGGCGGCGCGGGTCGCGATGAGTCCTCGCAATTTCGCCCGGGTCTTCACTAACGAGATGAAGACGACCCCCGCGAAGTTTGTTGAACGCCTGCGCGTTGAAGTCGCTCGACGGCGACTCGAAGAAAGTCAGAACAGCATGGAAACGATTGCCGGCGAATGCGGCTTCGGGAACGTCAATTCGATGCGTAACGTCTTTCAGCGGGCATTAAAAATTGCACCGGGACAGTGCCGTCACCACTTCCGAAGCACCCGCGGCGTGAAACGTCCCGGCCGGCAATCGAGTAAGAAATCCAGATGAAGAAACTAATTTGGTTAATCACACCAGTGCTCGTTCTAAACAGCGTTGTGATCGCACAGACCACCTCACCGGATGAGAGCGCCGCAATCACGAAGACGGCGTTCGATTACATCGAAGGTTGGTATGCAGGCGACGCCACCCGCATGGAGCGCGCGCTTCATCCCGAATTGGCCAAGCGCATGATCTCGACCGATCCGAAAACAGGGCGCAGCCAATTCAATCACATGGGCGCGATGGCGCTTGTCCAACACACGCGGGACGGTGGCGGAAAAAGGACGCCGCTAGATCGACAACTGAAAGAGGTCACGATCCTTGATCGTTACAATAATGCTGCCGTTGTTAAAATCGTCGCGTCCGATTGGATCGATTATCTCGAAGTTGCGAAGTTTAATGGCGAATGGAAAATCATCAATGTGCTCTGGGAATTAAAGCCCAAGCCTGCAACGCAATGAATAATGGAGGGACGACCTCCGTGTCGTCCCCAAAATGACGGATGCATAAATATTATGAACGCACCGCCTGAATCGACAGTGACCCTCGCGCAGGCTGAAGAAAATGGATGCAACAATGCCAGTCCGGTCCGCCAATCGGACGGACTCGTCCCGTGGCGAGCTCGGACCGTCCCGCGGACGTTGCTCGTCATCTTGCGCGTCTATCTCGGCGTGATTTTGTTCGTCACCAATCTCGGCAAGCTGACACGCGACAACCCATTCGCGACGGAGATGCTTGGCTTTCTTCGAGGCGTCGCAACGCGCCGCGCGTCCGCGCCTTACCTGCACTTTCTGCAACAAGTGGTCATCCCGCATGCCAGCCTATTCAGTTACCTCGTGATGACTGGCGAAGCGGTCGCCGCGTTTTCGCTTCTCACTGGAACGATGACGCGCGTCGGCGGTGCCGTCGCCATGTTTCTGTTCCTGAATTACATGTTGGCGAAGGGCCGCATGTTCTGGTCGCCGGACAGTGAAGACGCGGCTGTCTTCTTTATCGCGCTCGTCGTTTTCCTCGGTCGCGCCGGTCGAGTGTGGGGAGTCGACAGCTATCTCGCGAAGCGTTGGCCGAAGTCTCCGCTTTGGTGATCCAAACTTGTTCGCTCTTGTAGGGCGTCCGTGTCAGACGCCGGTTCGCCAAGTTTGACCATGTTCCTTGCGCTCCAGAAGAGCGCAGCTGAGGGTTGCGACTTCTCCATGCCATCTGTTCGATCTGTTGTCCGTCGTTCGACTATTCTGTTCTTCGCTCTCGCCGCTTTTTGGCAGGTATCAGCTGACGCGGGTTTTGATTCGGCACTGCGATGGCGCAACATCGGACCGTTCCGCGGCGGTCGAACGCACGCGATCGCCGGCGTCCCCTCTCAGCCAAATGTATTTTATATGGCTCAGGTCAATGGCGGCGTCTTTAAAACGACCGATTACGGTCGGACCTGGCAGCCCATCTTCGATGATCAACCGACCGGTTCGGTCGGTGCTATTGCGGTGTCGGTTTCGAATCCGGACGTGATTTACGTCGGCAGCGGCGAGGGTTTGCATCGGCAGGATCTGTCCATTGGCGACGGCATCTACAAATCAACGGACGCGGGAAAAAGCTGGACTCATTTGGGGTTACGCGATGGACAACAAATTGCGCAACTCGCGATTGATCCGCGAAATCCCGATCGACTCTTCGTCGCCGTAGCCGGTCATCCCTACGGGCCTAACGAAGAACGCGGAATCTTCCGCTCGGTCGATGGCGGCAAGGCATTCGAGAAAATTCTTTACCGGGACGAGAATACCGGCGGCGGCGACGTGCAGATCGATCCTGCAAATCCCGACATCGTCTACGCCACGCTTTGGGAGTCACGAGAAGGACCGTGGGAAAACAGCACGTGGAACGGCCCCAGCGGCGGCATCTTCAAATCAACCGATGGCGGCAAGACTTGGCAGCAACTGACCAAAGGTTTGCCTGACAAAATCACACAAGCGAACCTCGCAATCGCACCGAGCTCACCCAAAACAATATTGGCTGCCGTGAGGACGCCGATCATATCCAGGCTCTACCGCTCCGACGATGGCGGCGAATCATGGGTTAGTACGACGGATGATCTTCGCCCAGCCGCGGGTATCGGCGGCGGCGATCTCCCGGTCGTGCAGTTCGATCCGAAAAATCCGGCGATCGTTTATTCGGCGAGCGTCGTCTGTTGGAAATCAATCGATGGCGGCAAAACGTGGGACGGCTGGCGCGGCGCACCCGGTGGCGACGATTACCAAAACATCTGGATCAATCCCGAAAATCCGGAGTCCATTCTGCTCGGGAGCGATCAAGGCGCGATTGTCACTGTTAACGGCGGCCAAAGCTGGACCTCCTGGTATAACCAACCGACCGCGCAGCTATATCACGTCAGCGCCGATAACGCATTTCCTTATCGATTGTATAGCGGGCAACAAGAGAGCGGCTCCGTTGGGATCGCCAGCCGCGGCGGCGACGGCGCCATCACCTTTCGCGATTGGCATCCTGTTGCGGCGGAGGAGTACGGCTATGTCGTCGCTGACCCGCTTGATCCCGATATCATCTACGGCGGCAAACTAACCCGCTACGATCGTCGAACCGGCCAGGCGCAGGGTATTTTGCCGATACCGTTGCGTTCGCCGGATTTTCGAACGCTGCGGACCCAGCCGGTTGTCTTTTCTCCGGTCGATCCGCACTTGCTTTTCTTTTCCGGTAATACTCTTTGGCAGACGCGCGACGGCGGTAAGAATTGGAAACAAATCAGTCCGGACTTAACTCGGAAGACGTACGATCTGCCGGCGAGTATCGGAAAGTATCGCACTGATCCGACCGCAAGCGTAAAACAACGCGGTGTGATCTACACGGTGGCGCCTTCGCCGCTGGATGTGAATCGCATTTGGTGTGGAACAGACGACGGCTTGATTCACCTAACGACTGACGGCGGGAAAAGCTGGAAGGACGTGACGCCTCCCGTCATCTCCGCGTGGCAGAAGATTTCGCTGATCGACGCCGGCCACTTCGGCGCCAACACCGCCTACGCGGCGGTCAACACACTGCGGCTTGATGATGTGCGCCCTCATATTTACCGCACACACGACTCCGGCAAAACCTGGACCGAAATCGTGCACGGAATCCCCGATGGCCAAACCGTCAACGCGGTCCGGGAAGATAAGCAAAGGAAAGGTCTACTCTTTGCCGGAACAGAGCGCGCCGTGTATGTCTCATTTGACGATGGCGACACTTGGGAATCGCTCCGGCTCAACATGCCCGCTACCTCGGTCCGGGATCTCATTATTAAAGACGACGATGTCGCTGTCGCGACGCACGGGCGCGGCTTCTGGATCCTTGATAACATCACTCCGCTGCGCCAGATCACGAAAGATCAACGCGAGACTGTCCTGTTCAAACCGCAAACCGCACTTCGTGTTCGTTGGAGTCTCAATACCGATACTCCTCTCCCACCGGACGAGCCGCAGGCGAAAATCCGCCTGATGGCGCGATGATCGATTATTTTCTGGCGGAAAATTCTTCGGAGCCAATAACGCTCGAGATCAAAGACAGGAAAGGAAACTTGGTCAGGCGTTATTCCAGCAATGACACACCGGTGCAACCCGACGTCACAAAGCTAAAGATTCCACGGTACTGGATACGTCCGCTAGAGTCGCTTTCCGCGCAGCGCGGCATCCACCGGTTCCTGTGGGACATGCATTACACTCCGATAACGGGTGTTGAGCCGGAGTATCCGATGGCCGCGGTTTACCGTGATACGCCACCGGCGCCAACCTCGCCCTGGGTAATGCCGGGAGATTATACGGTCGTGCTGACTGCCAGCGGCAAGAGCTATTCGCAGCCATTGACAGTCAAGATGGATCCGCGGGTCAAGGTGTCTGCGCCCGAACTGCAAGAGCAGTTGGAACTTTCGCAGCAACTCTCTGAGATAAGAGCGACGCTCGAACCGATCGGCAAGACCTTTGATTCGTTAGTCAAGCAGCTACTGAAGCTCAAAGAACAGTCGTTGCCGAAGAGTGTCGAAGACAAGTTGAACGCCTTAAACGGCAAGTTAAAGGAGCTAGGACCTCCGAATCCGCGACCCGGCGCGCCGCCCTCTTTGCGTGCCTTGGATTCGACGAACAACTTGTTCAACGAAATTCAAGGTGTTGATGCGCCGCCTACGGACCGTGTCAAAGCTGCCGTTGGCGAAGTCCGGCTCCAGGCAACTTCGCTCAAGGAACGCTGGCCAAAAATCACCTCGCAAGACGTTCCGGCCCTGGACAACGAGCTACAAGCTGCCGGCCTCCCGCGCATCAACGCTGCGCCGTAGTCAATTCGACTACCGCCAGTTCAGTGCAAGTGCGGCTCGCACCTCGGACCCCGAGTTGCGCGGAACGTGCTGCAGGTGAACACTGGGCGCTCTCGCAATGCTCACCGTTTCTCAACTCAGCAAATCTTTTAGCGGCCGGCTGCTTTTTGACGAAGTCTCGCTCCAAGTCAATCGCGGCGACCGGATCGGATTAGTCGGCCCAAATGGCACGGGCAAATCAACGTTGTTCTCACTGATTCTCGGCGAGACGTCCCCCGACAGTGGTCAGATCGCGATCGAAAAGAGCGCCACGATTGGATTTCTTCCGCAGGAGACCGCCGCGGCGGGAGATGAAACCGTGCTCGAGCTGGCATTAGCGATCACCCCGGAGCTTGTTGATGCGCAGAAAATCATCAAGCAACATGAGTCAGCTGTAGCCGGGATCGCTGATCCCGGTGCCGATGCGGCGTATCATCGCGCCTTGCACGTTTTCGACGAGCACGGCGGCTGGCAGCTCGAACCGAAAGCGAAGCGCGTGCTCGCGGGACTCGCTTTTCGCGAGAGTGACTTCGATCGGCCAGCGCGTGCGCTGAGCGGCGGTTGGGTCATGCGCGCGCACCTTGCGCGACTTCTCGTGATGGAGCCCGACCTCCTTCTGCTCGACGAACCGACGAACCATCTCGATCTCGAATCGCTTCAGTGGTTCCAGGAATATCTGCGGAGTTATCCGGGCGGAATTGTCATGATCTCGCACGATCGCGAATTCCTGAACCAACTTGTCGGCAGCATCGTCGAGATTGCGCACTCGAAACTCATTCGTTATCGCGGCAACTGGGACAACTACGTCGAAGAGAAAGCCGCGCGCGAAGAACAACAGCTCGCCGCTTACAAAAATCAGCAGAAAGAAATCGCGTCGCTTCAATTGTTCGCCGATCGCTTCCGCGCCAAGGCGAGCAAGGCTTCACAAGCGCAGAGCAAGCTGAAGCAGATCGATCGGATGAAAAAAATCGCGGCACCGGTCGCGCGCGGCAAAACGATCAAGTTCCATTTCCCGCAGCCGCCCCGAAGCGGTCTGCGCGTCATCGCGCTAAAAAATATCGATCATGCCTACGGCGATCTCGTCGTTTATCGCGGACTGCAATATCACGCGGAACGCGGGCAACGGACGGTGCTCGTCGGCCCGAATGGCGCTGGCAAATCAACTCTTCTCAAATTGCTCGCCGGAGTATTGCCGGTGCAACACGGCGCGCGCGAGCTCGGACACAACGCGCGCGTCGGCTACTTCTCGCAGAACCGGATCGATGTGCTCGATCCGAAACAGACCGTCCTTGAGAGCGTATTGGACGCGCCGAAACCTGTGCCCGAACAGACAGCGCGCACTGTGCTCGGCTCGTTCCTTTTTCGCGGCGACGATGTTTTTAAATCGGTCGCGGTCCTGAGCGGGGGCGAAAAATCGAGATTGGCGCTGGTCAAACTGTTGCTCGATCCACCGAACCTTCTGCTCATGGATGAGCCGACGACTCATCTCGATGTCGGCTCGATCGACGCCCTCATCGGCGCGCTTAAACAATATCACGGCACGCTCATCTTCATCAGCCACGACGTCCATTTCATCCGCGCCATTGCCACCAGCGTCCTGCACATCAATCAGGGTGCGAACCGCACGGGTAGTAAACTGACGTTCTATCCGGGCGATTACGATTACTACCTGGATAAATCGAAAGCCACGTCCGCCCGGGTCGCGCTTACGGCCGGCTCAAGTGCAAATAACGGACAGCCAATAACCGATAACGCCGCCCGAGGAGCGGGCGGGCTAAGAAAACATAAGGGCCAGAAACGCGCCGAGGCGGAAGCACGCAACGCGATCTCCAGGACCAAGCGTGAAAAAGATATGCGATTGCACGAGATCGAAACGCAAATCGCAGCGTTGGAAGCACAGCAAAAGGAACTCGTCGCCTCTCTCGAAGATCCAGCCGTCTACGAACCCGGCGGGCGCGCCGTGTCGATCAACCGTGAACTATCTTCCGTAATTCACCACCTCGCACAGCTAACCGCCGAATGGGAAAATGTCACGACTGTGGCATAGCGCTTGTGCGGTCGTTTCTTGGATTCCGAGCTCAGCAACTCGGAGTTTACCCGTCCTGGTCGCCGTGGCGACCGTGGCGGGCTACGGTCTAGTGCACCTGACTTCGGCACGCGCGATCGCGCTCTGCTCACGATTGCTGATTTCAGTTTTCAGCATTTCAAAAGGTGTATAGATCTGACTCCACTTTGACTGCGCGCTATGGCTTTAGCAGCGAACCATCGATATCACTAAGCTTCGAGCAGCCGCAAAGAAGCATGGCCTCGTCCAACTCACGCCGCAGAATTTCCAAAATGTGCATCGCGCCTTGTTCGCCGGCGACGCATAAGCCCCAGAGAATTGGCCGGCCGAGCAGCACGGCTCGGGCGCCGAGCGCGACCGCTTTAAGCACGTCGCTCCCCCGCCGAATCCCGCCGTCAACGTAGATCTCGCAAAGATCTCCCGCGGCGTCGACCACGTGAGGAAGCACTTCGCACGTGGCTGGAGCAGTGTCGAGCTGTCGGCCGCCGTGATTGGACACCACGATCGCTTTCGCTCCATGCTCGGCTGCGCGCCGGGCGTCATCGCCGCGGCACACGCCTTTCACCACCACCGGCAATTTCGTGCAATTACACAACCGATCTAGATCGTCGAACCCGAGATCCTCTTTGAAATTGGCGCGCACGTACGCGGCCAGACCAGATCCTTTCACTTCAGGGAAGCTCCCCTTACCCAGCGGCGCAAGATTTTCGACCGCCAAGCCATCGGGTAACCGAAAGTTATTGCGCATGTCACGCTCCCGGGTGCCCAGCCCTGGAGCATCAACGGTCAGTACCGATCGCCTCCGCTCCGGCCGCCTCCGCGCGTTTGACTAGTTCGCGGGTAATCTCGCGGTCCTTGTATATATAGAGTTGAAACCAGCGCGGACTCGTCGCCTGAGCGAATACCGATTCCATTGCGGTATTCGACAGCGAACTCAAAATGAACACGGTTTTCGCAGCCTTGGCCGCTTTTGCGGCGGCGACCTCTCCATCTTTGCACGCCAGTTTGTGGAAAGCAGTCGGCGCGACCAGAATCGGCATGGAAACCGGCTGCCCAAGTACAGTTGTGCTCAAATCGCGCGGCCCGACTCCGGCCAGGACCCGATAATAAAGCTTCAGTTTCTCCCAGCCCGCGGTGTTCTCCCTGAGCGTGATCTCATCCAACGCTCCGCCTTCGTAGTAATCGAAGACCTCTTTCGGGAGCGCGCCCCGCGCCGCGCGCGCGTAATCAGCAACATTCAGAAGCGGCTCTCGGTCCACGGCCTCAGTTTACAAAAGAATGAGGCCGACTTCCGCTGATTTCTGAATTTCGGTTTTCAGTGTTTGAAACTCGCTCATTTCCCACATTCGCTCATTGCTACCCTTGCAACTTTGCCTTCTATGTCGCTCATCCCATTCGCTCCATTCAGCTTTTCACGATGGAATGGGAAACCGCGACCCGCTACGATGCGCCCGAAATTTTTAACCACTGATTACGCGGATAACGCTGATCAATGCTTCTGACCCGTTCCCTTTTCTGTTCCATTTATATGTCCGTGAAATCCGCGTAATCCGCGGTTCCGTCTTCTACTTCCTACTTTCTAATTTCTACTTCTCTTAGCATGAAAGTCATTCTCGAGACGGATCGGCTGCTGCTGAGAGAATATGTGGAAGAGGACGCGGAGCCGTTCTTTAAGCTGAATAGCGATCCGGAAGTGTTACGGTTCGTTCCCGATAAGCGGTTGCTCAATGTCGAGCAGGCCCGGCAGACATTGATCGATCATCCGATCGCCGACTACCGGAAATACGGCTTTGGCCGTGGCGCCTGCATCCTCAAAAGTACGGGCGAACAGATCGGGTTTGCGGGGTTGAAATATCTCGAAGAATTGGGCGAGGTCGACGTGGCATTCCGCCTGATGCGGACTCACTGGGGCCTGGGATTGGCGACTGAAGTTGCGCTTGCCTCGGTGCGTTTCGGGTTCACCGATCTCGACCTCAAACGGATCATCGGCCTTGTGATGCCAGAGAACATCGCCTCGGTGCGGGTACTGGAAAAAACCGGGCTGCGCTATGTCGAGACGGTGACATTCTGGGGAAGCGAATTCTCAAAATACGTCATAATTCGTTGAATCCCTTGCGCCAATCGATTACGGACGGGCGGGATTTGATTCCTGCCCGTTCTTTCGACGCGTGAGAACTAAGCCGAGTCCCACCAGGAGGTAGAGGGCGAGGCATGCAAAACCGGATAAAACGGCGCTGAACATTTGAATGCCGTCCGGTGGAAAAAACTTCGCAATGTCCGGGGAGGCCATCATGCACACAAAGAAGAGGATTAGCAGACCACTCATGCCTGCCGCACTTAGCAAAACGATCCCCAGATCGCGGCGGACCTTATCAAAGCCCCTGCAGAAAGCTGCGATTATGAGAAACACGATCGCCGGAACGGCGAACATCGCGATGATGATGACCTTAACAGGCCACGCGGGTTGATTGATGAAGGCGAGGAGGTTCAGGGCGTAGAGAAAAAACCCGGAAAACGCCCACGCGATGATGCCGGAGACATTTCTAACCGCTCTGGACATTGGCCGAACCAGTGAAGTACGCCGATGCCTTCGGGCGGAGAAGGAAAAATACAAAAATCGCGTAGACCAAAATTCCCGGGATCAACATTAGTTTGGCCGGCGACGTGAGAAGACTGATCAGGAAGCCGATTGCGCCCCAAACGATGTAAAGCATACGCGCCCAGTTGGCCCCTCTCAGCATGAAAATGGCGCATAGGATGGAGATGAGCAGGCCCAGAAAAAGCATCGAGTATTGCACCGCTATAGGAATCGGATTCTTGGCCATCAGCTCCTGAGCAATCGGGTTATTGATCGCAACGGCACTTGTCACCAAAGAGAACGCGCTGGCGACAAGTATTATCCAGGCGATCACGGTTACGGAAGTCGGTCTTTTGTTCATGGAATGCGTTGCACCCTGCCGAGAGGAAGGAATCAGGTAGTACCTGAGAAACGCGAGCAATCTTTTCTCGTAACGTTCAACTCTCAACTGCTAGGCCGATCCCCTATTCGGACGGATCGCAGATACGATCGAGTACGGTTGCCGGTCGTTCAAGATCAGGTGGCCGCCATCATCGACCGAAAATTCCGCACCGGGAATTCTGTAAAGCGCGCGACCATTGGCCATGCATTTGAGCGAAAGCGCCAATCCCGGTGTTTCCCCGAAATAAGAAAACCCACGTCCGCTCATGAAAACGGACCGCTGCAAAGAACTGAACGGGTCGAGCGCCAAAGTGCCATGATAACACGCGTTCAAGATGATGTCAGTCGCCAGGACCAAGCGGGAAAAGGGACGATGGGAATGGGAAATCGCGACCGCTCCGGTCTAATGCGTCTGACTTCGACATTCATTCGCCTTCGCAGAATTCAGCGCGGCAAATCGATCTCGGTCGATCACGGCTTTGAACGTTTTAGTCGCTTCACCTCAGTCTCAACCATATTGAGAACATTTTCTAATTCAGCAATCGCCTTCTGAATCTCAGTGGCGGACAGAGTCACATATTCATGGTCGCCGGACGCAATACAGTACATGCCCGCGCGAATTTCGGACGGAGGCCGACCGAGTTCGTCAGCAATCGCTTGCTGAATGATTGGCGTACGCAACTGCGATTTCCAATTGGACGCCCTGAGCTCAAAATTCGTAGCGGCAAATCCTCCCGTTGGAATCATATCCAAACGGCCGATCGCACCCGACACTAAGTGGCCAGCGATCTTGTTAAACTGAACGCGCTTGTTCGTTTGGACCACAGGTTGGTTTAATTTCAGATAGTCCGCGACGTAGTCATCCAATCTTCCCGCGTAGAGCGCGATCTCACGATCGAAGTCCGCACGCTTCATCAACTTCGCTCGACAATGTTGCAGAAAATAATCATGCGCTTTTTGCACACATTGAGCGTCGTTCATTTTGAATAGTTTGTGATATAACCTAGCCGCTAAAACCCAATAACCACCGAATGTGGGCCTTATTCCCTTAGCTGACTGAAACTGCGCCGCGGCTATTACTTTCGGGCGCTTTCGCGCGCGTTCGAGTTCCGACAAACGCAGTCTCACTTTAGCAATCCGCTTATCGCTGGATAGGCCGTCAAGACCTGCGTGGCCGATTTGGCAAAACGCCGATACATCGCAATTGTCTTGTCCCTATTCACAAAACGATTGAAGAGCTCGGGAAATTCCACTGCAAGGTCTTGTTCGTTCTTGATGGCGTGAGGTCCGTGAAAACGTGCGATAAATTCCAACATATCTGTAAGATTGCGCTTACCGGCGTCGTCAGGTGGAAGACTTCCTATATCCGCGCGAAACATGTCGCGCTTGTACTCCTTAAATTTCAGCCCTTGCGCTTCCAGGGCAAGTCTTCGAGAAATACATGGGATGCATTCGCCACAATGAGTGTATTGAGTTAGTCGCGCTGTCATCCAGCAGCTAATAGATTTCTCTATCGCCGGTCTAAGTTTGGCGGGAACGAGTTCGACGACCTCACTTTTGGTTTTGTGCTCGAAGGGATTCCGAAGAGTGAGATCGGGACACAAGAGCAGGCCGCGCAGGACCGTCTCCATACTTCGCAGGAATTCGGGATGGGCCGTGTGAGTCGAGAAAGCGCCTACCCGCGCTGCAGTTAATGGAAGATGAATAGCGAATTGGCCATTCTCCGCCATGACCAAGATTCGACGCGATCCGTTCATTCGCGCAGCAACAGCGGCTATTACGACGAATAAAAACGATCGAGTCCTTTGTGTTTCTTCCCGTAGTGAATCTTGAGGAAATGGAAAATTCCGGTTGGTTCTACAAGAGACCATCAGCGGCATGTGTGATGTGATCACTCGGTAATAGCGCTCAATTTCAGAAACCAATTTCTTCTGCGAATCCGCGACCGGTCGATTGCGGGTGATGTGGCTGACAAGAAAAGTTTCTTCCCCATGCTCGAGTAATTCACAAGCACCAGCAAACGAATCGAGTCCGCCAGAGAAGAGCAGTGTAGTTCCCTTCGTCTTTGGCCATTTGCGATTGGGTTCTGGCGTTCCAACAGCTGCTTGAAAACTCAAAGTCCAATTGTCGCAGCTCAAAACTCGGAGAATCTGTTCGAGCTCGACCTTGACGCCGTTGAAAGCAGCGAGGTTTATGACAGGCAAATCTAGTTCAATTGTTCGAACGAAATCCTCGCGCTCATTTCTCTTTACAGCGAGATCGGCGGCGTAAATCACACTGGCTGCGTTCAAGAGGTCGGTTTCCAGCGACGTCAGTGGGCCGAATCGTTTCTGCAACGGCTGTGTACCAACAGATATGTTTTTGCCTACCGTAAGCTTTGATGGCGCTCCCGGTGACGAAGTATTTAGCAGGGCGTCCATTATTTATTTTTTCGCAAAGCGGCCAAAGCGATGTTGGCGTCGCGCGACCAATCACTCGCGCTTCTCGGCGCAAGTCCAAGGTTGCCAACCTTTCGTTCGACATCGTTGCCGACTGATCGCTTGAGAGCGATGAGTTCGCCGACGGTTTTACTTCGAGATGCGGGGCCAACATGACCAGATGCATCCCGAGAAACGAAGTAGCCGGTTAGTTCTCTAAAGAAGAGTTTGGGCCATTGCTCGCCAGGATTTGCTTTTTGAGACGCAATTAGGGTTGCGCGCTTGGCATACTCAACCACCACTGAGTTGCCGTACTCAGACGCCACTTTTGACAGAGCGGCCTGGATTTGATCAGGTGGAACTTTTTCTCGCGCAAGTTCATAGCAAGCGAACACCGCCGGTGATTTGATTTGTGATTCAATCGTGGAGGTTTCGGCTGTTGCTGCATGCCAGATTTCCTCAGCGGTTCGATCGATCGGCAATTGGTCCGATTCGTAGCACGTGCTGACCGCACGCCAAATCGTTGTTTTAGGAGAAGGATGGCTTACGGACGTACCCATCAGTCAATGACCCTATCTTTTACGATTCGTCGGAGCTCTGAAGCAATTGACTTTGGCTCAATCCGCAATTGCGAAAATACATTTGCCCACTTGATGGCGGAGCGATTCGTACATTTGAGTCGTACCTCCGTTACGATCTGACCAAAGTTCAGCGCAGTGACGTGGCAAAGCTGCGTGCCGCATCGCGCATAAAAGTCTGCCGCCTTTTTTTCGAGAGCATTCTTCTTTGCAGTAAAACTTCCAGAGACGACAACAAAAGAGTGTATCCGACCGACAGAAGCAGCGTAGCGCTCATTGAACTCGGTAACGTATCCGGCAAATCGTTTGATGTCGTCCGCTGAGGGATGGTATCCTCCCTTGTACGCTTTGCCGTCGAAATATAAGTTTAGTTTGCCAAGTACTATGCCATCAGGAACCGACTCGAACAGACGATCCTGGCCATAATGCCAACCACGAGATTCCAAAAGGAATTCGAGCCCCTCTTTCACATAAGCTTCCAGCAAATTCTCTGGGGTCCCGGCAAAGTCTTTGGGCAATTTGTTATGACCAAGTTCATTTAAGATCTCGGGCAAATCGTCGCGGATTAGCCGATCGGATCGAATCTCGCCCCCTAACAACTCAAAGAATCTTTCGGGCTTTAACGTGGGAACGGCGGACAGTTTGCGATTCGTGATCGCGAGCGGTTGGGATTGATTTTGTTCTGCCGTCCGACGAAGCATCTCCACGACATTGGCCGAAGGCGCGTCCGCCATAAGAATTGTGGATGCAGCGAGACCACCAAGTCTATCGCGTCGGTGAACGGACAGGATTGCAGCCCTTTGAGAAATTCTGTTTACGCTTGTTACGATGTAGCCACTGACCAACAGCGTTCGTAAGGCACTAGCGGTTTGACTTTCGGGCATCGGGGAGATTGCTTGCAGCTGAGCTGACTATGCTCGGACAACACGAGATGTCGACCGCACTTTTGATGATCAGGCCGAAGATCCGCCTTAGCCAAGCCGCCTTCGTTTCACTTCGGCCTGCCGCGGGCTACGCCGTGATCAAGAAACGAGGAGCAAATAACACCACATGAAGATCACACCCTTTTTATGGTACGACACTGAGGCGATGGATGCTGCCGAGTTTTACATCGCCATCTTCAAGAATTCGAAAATTCTAAACGTTTCGCGGTACGGCGATGCCGGGCCGGGGCCGAAAGGATCAGTCATGACGGTGGAGTTCGAGCTTGAGGGTCAGCAGTTCGTGGCGCTAAACGGCGGGCCGGAATTCAAGTTCAATGAATCAGTTTCGTTCGTGGTGAATTGCGAGACCCAGGACGAAGTCGATTATTTCTGGGAGAAGCTTTCCGCCGATGGCGGCGAGACGTCGCGATGCGGCTGGTTGAAAGATAAATTCGGGCTCTCCTGGCAGGTCACTCCGAGGATCCTGATGGAGTTGCTCCTGGATGAAGACACCGCGAAATCACAGCGCGCGATGAAAGCCATGATGGAAATGGAGAAGATCGACGTCGCGGCTTTGGAGAAAGCCGCGATGTCGAAATGACGAATGACGGATGACCAATGACGAGGTCCGAGCTCGCCACGGACGAGTCCGCCCAATTGGCGGACCGGACTGGCATTGGTTGATCCGCCTTTGCTCGCTACTCCGAAAGCCTTCGCGAGACAGCGGCGCGATCTGACGAAGATCGACGGTCGCAGATTGATTCGCGCTCTCCAGAGACGCTCACCCGAATTCCCATCGGGCTATACAGTCCACCCAGCGGCTTCCCAGCACGCCGTGTTGCCGCTACAGGTACTGAGCACCGAATGGGAGACCGCGACAGGGATGTCATTTCAGCCATCTGACTTTTTTCAGTTCCTTTTCTACAACCTTGAACTCGCGATCTCCGGTCACTAGCTCGGCGTTGTTGATCTTTGCTAATGCCGCCGCGAAGCAGTCCGCATACGACATTTTTTTGGTCGCTTTGAAAACCGCCGCCTGTCGAACGAGTTCTAAATCACGCCCATCCACCGGCACGATCTCGATCCGCATACCGGCGATCTCGTGAGATTTGGACTCCGCCATCTCCGGAGATGCGCCGCGCAAGATTGAATAGTAAATCTCGCCCCAATTTACGACGCTCATCAGCAACTTCGGACTTCCGCTTTCGGCCTTCAGAAGAAGATTTTCCACTTCGTCGGCGCCAGGTTCGTCGTTGAACAAGACCATCAGCGCGTGCGCGTCCAAAACCAGTGTCGCCATAATTAGAGTTCCCGTTCGCGCTTCCGCTCAGACATAAAGACATCCATTGCTTTGGTGCCTTTCAGCGATCCGCGAAGCCGACGGTAATGTTGCGCGGTCAACGGCTTGAGAACGATGTGGTCGTTCTGTTTATAAACCACGGCGCGTGTCCCCTCGTCGATTTCGAAATCTTTTCGGAGCCAACGCGGAATCACCACCTGCCCTTTTACAGTGAATGACACGGTGTCGGTTTTAGATGTTGGATTCATAATGTATAGTGTTACTCCATTCTAAAAGTAAGTCAAAGAATATCTATGTAGGAATTGTTTGTGTATGGTACACCCATCCATCGCAGTGGCGGGGCGACGCCGCACGCGAAAGTATCGGCGGCCGCGAATTGTGGTAATGTTTCGATCTTTATGACCACTCCTTCGACCATGGCCAAGGCAAGTCGCAGCCCCCTACCCTCTGGCGTGGAGGTCTTGGGAGAGATGACGCCGGCTTTCTCTGAAATCTTAACTCCGGAAGCGCTCGCTTTTGTCGCAAAGCTCCAACGTCGGTTCGGCGCGCGCCGCAAGCAATATATTGAGCGCCGGCAGGAACGGCAAAGAGGACTTGATCAGGGCCAAGGGCTCGACTTCCTGCCCGAGACGAAACAGATCCGCGAAGGCGACTGGAAGTGTGCGTCGATCCCAAGCGACATCCAAGACCGGCGGGTCGAAATCACCGGGCCGACCGACCGCAAGATGGTCATCAACGCGCTGAATTCCGGTGCAAAGATCTTCATGGCGGATTTTGAAGACGCGAACGCACCGACCTGGAGAAACATGGTGGAAGGTCAAATCAATTTGCGCGACGCCATTCGAGGCACGATTAATTTCACCAATCCCGAAGGAAAAAAGTACAAGCTCAATGAGCAAGTCGCAGTGCTTATGCCCCGGCCGCGCGGCTGGCATCTGGTGGAGAAGCATGTGCTGATCGATGGCGAACCAGTCGCCGGGGGGTTTTTCGACTTTGGATTGTTTTTTTACCACAACGCGCGGGAACTGATCGCGCGTGGAAGCGGTCCCTATTTCTATCTGCCCAAAATGGAGAGCCACCTCGAGGCGCGCCTTTGGAACGACGTATTTCGGCTCGCGCAGGAAGAGCTGGGCATTCCATACGGGACTATTCGTGCCACGGTCTTGATCGAGACAATTCCGGCCGCCTTCGAAATGGACGAAATTCTATACGAGTTACGCGATCATTCGGCCGGGCTCAACTGTGGCCGCTGGGACTACATCTTCTCGTGTATTAAACGGTTCCGGAACAAGCGCGATTTCCTGCTGGCCGACCGCGCCTTGATCACCATGACCACGCATTTCATGCATTCGTACTCCCTCCTTTGCATCAAGACCTGCCATCGGCGCGCAACTTTCGCGATGGGCGGAATGGCTGCACAGATTCCGGTCAAAAACGACCCCAAGGCGAACGAAGAAGCTTTTGCCAAAGTGCGTGCCGATAAGGAGCGAGAAGCGCGCGACGGCCACGACGGCACATGGGTGGCGCATCCCGGCATGGTCCAGCTCGCGCTCGACGCCTTCAACGCCATCATGCCGCAAGCAAATCAAATCGATCGCAAACGCGATGACGTGAATGTCGCGAGCAAAGACCTCCTCGATTTCGGACCGAGCGAACCAATCACCGAGCGAGGCTTGCGTACCAACGTCAGTGTTGGGGTCCAATACCTTGAAGCGTGGCTGCGGGGCAGTGGAGCTGTGCCGATCTTCAATCTGATGGAAGACGCAGCCACCGCGGAAATTTCACGCGCGCAGGTCTGGCAATGGATCCGCCATCCTCGCGGCATGCTCGACGATGGCCGGAAGGTGACGAAGGAGTTGTTTCGCAGCGTGCTGGAAGAAGAGCTGTCGAAAATCAAAACGGAGATGGGAGAAAAACGTTTCGCCGATGCCAAATTCGACGTGGCCCGCGAACTCTTCGACCGGATTACGACTGACGACGAGTTTGCCGAATTTCTTACCTTACCCGGCTATGAGAAACTCGACTGACACCCGCCGCGGCCGACCAGGCGCCGCCGGCCGACGCTTGGCTAATCGGCAATCCCAAAAAAGATGAGCGTGACGAGCAAAGCAAAAGGGAAAGGCAGGTCCGGTATCGGAAAGAACCCGGACGAAATGAAAAAAGCCGATCACGATTGGGCCAATAATCCGCGTTGGAGGGGGATTTCTCGTAATTACTCGATCAGCGATGTTCAGCGCCTGCAAGGCAGCGTAATTATCGAACAGACCCTGGCGCGGCGCGGCGCGGAAAAGCTTTGGAGCTTGCTCCAGGCTGAACCCTTCATCAACGCTCTCGGCGCGCTCACAGGGAACCAGGCGCTTCAGCAAGTTAGGGCAGGACTGAAGGCGATCTATCTCAGTGGATGGCAGGTGGCGGCCGATGCCAATCTCGCCGGCCAAATGTATCCCGATCAAAGTCTGTATCCGGCAAACAGCGTGCCGGCTGTGGTTAAACGAATCAATCAAACTTTGCAGCGCGCCGACCAAATCGCGCATGTGGAAGGCAAAGACGATATTGATTGGTTCGTGCCGATCGTGGCCGACGCCGAAGCTGGTTTTGGCGGGCCGCTCAACGTTTTTGAATTGATCAAAGCTATGATCGAGGCGGGCGCGGCCGGCGTGCACCTCGAAGATCAACTTGCGAGCGAGAAAAAATGCGGACATATGGGGGGAAAAGTGCTGGTGCCGACACGCGCTGCCATCGCACACCTCATTGCCGCACGACTGGCCGCCGATGTTTGTGATGTTCCCACGCTGATTCTGGCACGGACCGATGCAAACGCGGCCGCCTTGCTCACCAGCGACGCCGACGAGCGCGACCGCGAGTTTTTGACCGGCGAGCGGACGGTCGAAGGATTCTTTCGCGTACGCTCAGGGCTGGATCAGGCGATTGCGCGCGGACTTAGCTACGCGCCCTTCGCCGACTTACTCTGGTGCGAGACTTCGCAGCCAAATCTGGCTGAAGCAAAAAAGTTCGCCGAGGGAATTCACGACAAGTTCCCCGGAAAGCTGCTGGCTTATAATTGTTCTCCTTCATTCAATTGGAAGAAAAAACTCGATAGCGGAACTATCGCAAAATTTCAACGTGAACTGGGGGCGATGGGCTACAAATTCCAATTCGTTACCCTGGCCGGCTTCCACGCGCTCAATTACAGCATGTTTCAACTCGCGCAAGGCTATCGCGATCGCGGAATGGAGGCGTATGCGGAACTGCAAGAGGCGGAGTTCGCCGCCGAAAAGCGTGGATACAGTGCGACGAAGCACCAGCACGAAGTGGGCACAAGCTACTTCGACGACGTCGCCCAGGTCATCGCCGCCGGACTATCCTCCACGACGGCGTTGCGAGGTTCAACCGAACAAGAACAGTTTCATTGAACCGGGCAGAGACGGCTTCGTCGGCGTCTGCGGTTTTAACCGACAGCCGCCTGGCCGCGCTTTGCGCAGAGGCCGCACGGGACGCCTTCGCCAATTACCAAAGGCGTTTTGATGAAATTACTCGCCGCGCGCGCGAGCGTTTTCTGGCTCATGATCTGAAGGGAAGCTACGCGGATTCGGCTGAGAGGCTTCATCTTTATGGCAACGTGCTGGCGGACCTAACGACGCAGATAACGGATCTGATGGGCCCGCGCTTGCGCGAACGCAACGTCTGGACTGCGATCAAAGCCGTTTATTCCTCTTTCGTCGCGCAATCTCGATCCTGGGAGATTGGTGAAAGTTTTTTCAACTCCCTCACCCGGCGCGTTTTCGCAACCGAAGGCGTGGATCAAGCAATCGAATTTGTCGATTCCGATTTCGATGCGCCGCCCACGAGTTCTCCTCTCGACGTTCGTCGAATTTATTCCGGAGCAGCCCTTGCGGAATTGATCTCGGTGGCGCTAACCGACCCCGAAGCGGGCGGATTCGCAGCCGAATGCTGGAACGAGCTGGGTGTCTCGGTGCGGCGGGCGGCGGAGCGAATCGAGGCGGAATTTCCCGGTGCCGGCCAGAGGGATTCCAAGGTGCGTCTCGAAATGATTAACAGCGCTTTTTATCGGGGCCACGGCGCCTACCTTGTCGGTCGGGCGATTCGCGATGGTGGCGATGGCATCGGGTTGCCTCTGGCCTTGTGTCTGCGCTCTGAAGGTGAACGCGGCATCACGCTCGATGCCGTGCTCTTTGGCGAAGCGGATCTGTCGATTCTTTTCTCATACACGCGTGCGTACTTCCGAGTAAACGCCGATTGTCCGCACGCTCTGGCGCATTCCTTGCGGCAGCTGATGCCGCGCAAACGTTTAGCCGATCTCTACAACGAAATCGGTTTTAACCGACATGCCAAAACGGAGTTTTATCGCGATTTCGTCGCGCAGCTGAACGCCTCGGCCGACCGTTTCAAAACGGCCGAAGGCACGCCCGGAATGGTCATGCTCGTCTTCACTTTGCCCAGCTACGACGTCGTTTTTAAGGTGATCAAGGATCGATTCGATCCTCCCAAGGATTACCACTCCAAACGAGGTGATGCGCCGTTACAAGCTGGTCTTCGAGCACGACCGCGCCGGACGTTTAGTGGAAGCGCACGAGTTCGAGCACCTCCGCATCCGACGGAAGCGATTCGAGCCGGCCCTCCTCGAAGATTTGCTCCGCGCAGCCGGAAAGACAGTGCGGCTGGAAGGCGACGATGTCGTCATCGCTCATGCTTACGTCGAACGTCGCATTCGTCCGCTTAACATTTTCTTCGCCGAAGCCGATGCAACTCAGAGTGCAGCCGCCGCTCGCGATTACGGCCAGGCCATCAAGGATCTGGCCGTGTCGAACATTTTTCCGGGCGATCTGTTGACCAAAAACTTCGGTGTCACCCGGCGGGGCCGGGTCGTCTTCTACGATTACGACGAGCTTTGTTTTCTAACCGATTGCAATTTTCGCGATCTGCCGCAGGCCAGCACGTACGAGGAAGAAATATCGGCCGAGCCGTGGTTCTCCGTGCGCGAGAATGACGTGTTTCCCGAAGAATTTCCCAATTTTCTCCGCCTGCCCGGACCGGCGCGTGCCGCGCTGCTCGAACAGCACGCGGATTTATTTCATCCGGATTTCTGGCGTAGCGTGCAACGGAAGCTTCGAGAGGGCGAGATTCCGGAAGTATTTCCATATCGGCCGGAGCGACGGTTAGTCGCCGCGAACTGAAGCTTACCCCAGCTTTCTTCCCCTTTCCCTCGCGCAAAGCTGCCGCAGCTTCGCGAAATTCACGCTGGCGTTAGCCAGATCGATCCTGACTCCGCTAACGGGGTTGGACGTGGGGAAGACGAATGTTAAACCTGTAGCAAATGTAAAGAACCAGGATCGCCCCAAGGGTGGAAAAAATGAGGCCGGCCGGATGGAATCGTCCGCTTGTGGGGTGCAAAAAGATGTGGGTAACGGCGCCGCCGATGATCGATCCGATGATGCCGAGCACGATTGTCCACATAAGCGTCATGTGCACGTGCATGACCGATTTTGCGATTAGCCCCGCGATCAGCCCAACAATAATGTACCAGATTAAATGAAACATAATTTTTCCTCCGTTGTTTGCCCCGCAGAAAGTTGCCGAGTATGGCCAGGCGTTTTACGATTGGCCAGACTTTTTGCGAGCAGCGGTTAAGATCGGCGGTCGCTCTCTAGACACGATCTGACGAAGATCGGCGGTCATAGACCGCCGCTACAGTGTACTGAGCACTGATCGTGCAATACCGACAGGGCAATCAGTTGCCGATCAGGGTCACTTCATCCGCTACGTTGTGTCCGCCGGACGTGCACTTACGTTGGGGATACCCTGCCGTTAGGCGGTACCGAGCACATCAGTGGCTGTCCCAACAAAGTCGTGGCCAGAGGAATAAGGCGTCGCGCGGCTGCTGCCGCCTAATACCCGGAGGCCGCTTTCTGGTGAGAGCACCTAATTTCCGGAAAATTGCCTCGCGTTGTTTTGAGCTTTTATGTTGCGCGAAGTAAAGCGCGCTGTTTTGGGTGAGTGTTGGTTCCATCATAGCGATTTGTTCTCGTGTTTGGGATCAGTTGCCGATCAAGGTCACTTTGTCCGCCACGTTGTCCGCGCCAATCTTGGTGTAGTGGACACGGACTTTTTGGTTCGTGGCTAGCCCCGCCGCTTCGATCGTCTTCCCGTCGGTATCGGCGTAGGTGACGTTTTTGCTTAACTTGAACTGGACCGGTTCGCTCGGAGCCAGTGTTTCCAGGACGAGCGAACTGCCGGGAGTGTACTCTTTAATAGTACCGGTCATTTCTGCTCCGGCTTTCGGGTCGGCGATGGATGTTTGGGCGTGGGCGAGCGCGGCCATAAGAAGGGCTGCGGCGCAAATGACGCCAGGGAGTGATTTTATCATGGTCCATTAGCTTTTCGTATCTGAGCGGGCAGCCGGTTGTATGAGTTCCGCCTTCGCCAAGGCTACGGCGCGACAGGCCTTTTGGCCAAGGTGTCGCCTTTGCGCGAGGCGGTCATCTGACCAAGCGGTCGGGCTTCGTCAGAAAGATTTTCGGTTGATAGAAGTTCGTCCAGGCGCGCTTGAACTCGCGATGCCGGTTGCAGAATCGTCAAAGGCCCATGCTGGCTAACACTGTGGCGTACTGATTGATAAGGGCGACGAGCTGCGGATGAGACGCTTCGAAGTCTCCAACGGACTGTTTTAGCCCACGCAAAACCGTCCTGGTCAGTTCGGGCTTTTTCTTTGCCCGAGTGGCCTCGTGTGTGGAAGCCTCGACCAAGCGGGCGACACTGTGGGCGTCCTCACGATGGGTTTGCGAAACTTCCGCGATGGCCGATTCCAACTTGGAAAGCAGGCCCAGAAGTTCCGCTTTTTTTTCGGGCGAAATATTCCCGGCAGTCTCCACAGCTGATTGGGATTTTTGGATGCGTTCTTCGATCACATCTGCCTTTCGTATTTGGGGTGCCCGGGGAGTGTCTTTAAAGATCAGGATCTTGGGAAGGTTGAAGCGATGAAGCGTTGGTCCGAGCTTGCCACGGACGAGTCCGTCCAATTGGCGGACCGGACTGGCGTAGTTGATCCGCCTTCACAGCGTTACTCCGAAGTCGACCAGGCGACCCATTTTGCCATTTCGCTTACATACCGCCGTGCGTCATTCCGGAGGGATTATTGGTATTCTGGGGCAGCGTCGTCTGGCGCTGCTGAGTCGTGGTTGTCGTGGTGGTCGTGCTGGCGGGCTGTTCAGACGCACAGGAACAAAGAATCATCCCGAGAAGCGGCAAAGCGAATGCGGAAATCAGTTTTTTCATAATCGAAATTGATACCATGATCAAAGCAATTTCGCCACATTTGAACGTCGCTGTCGGGGCCGTGGCGATTCAACATTTCAGAAAAGTTGAATGAAATGCGAAATCGTGTTTGACGGATGCCGTGATCCGGATAAGTTTGTGACCCGCAGATACGCGGTCCAGCCCCAAGCGTGGGGCGGGATGTTCTTCCGGGCTCAGGCAGAGCCGATTCTCGGCAGTTGAGAGCGGGTTTTGCCGTGTACCGGAACAAAAGAACGGTTCTTTGACAGTTTGGTTTCGGATTTTGGTATCACGACGGAAATATCGATCCGCCTACGTTCCCGCAGTCGCGGGATTACGGCGTGACGAATTTCGGAACGAAATTCGGAATGTGGTAGAGCAAAGTCAGCAAAAATTGAATTGTGCGTTATTCGTTGATTTTCTTTGACTAAAAGATTGAAAAGATCGGACGAGCCCTGAGTCCCGTAGAAGTGCGACGGTCGTAGACCGCCGCTACCGAAGCGAAGATTCAGGTTTAAGATGGTCAGATTTTGTCGGTCCGGCAGCCGCCGGATGCGACGCAAACTTTGATCCGGCAGCAGCCGGATCACCGTTTTTAACGGAGAGTTTGATTCTGGCTCAGAACGAACGCTGGCGGCGTGGATAAGACATGCAAGTCGAGCGGGAACTTTTTTGGTAGCAATACCGAAAAAGTTCTAGCGGCGAACGGGTGCGTAACACGTGGGCAATCTGCCTTAAAGCGGGGGATAGCTCGGCGAAAGCCGAATTAATACCGCATATGATCAGGGGAGACATCTCTCCGACATCAAAGGTGCCGCAAGGTACCGCTTTTTGAGGAGCCCGCGGCCTATCAGCTTGTTGGTGAGGTAACGGCTCACCAAGGCTATGACGGGTAGCTGGTCTGAGAGGACGACCAGTCACACTGGGACTGAGACACGGCCCAGACACCTACGGGTGGCAGCAGTCGAGAATTTTTCTCAATGGGGGAAACCCTGAAGGAGCGACGCCGCGTGGAGGATGAAGGTCTTCGGGTTGTAAACTCCTGTCATTTGGGAACAAGGCGGACGTATTTACTGTGCGTCCGTTGATAGTACCAGAAGAGGAAGAGACGGCTAACTCTGTGCCAGCAGCCGCGGTAATACAGAGGTCTCAAGCGTTGTTCGGATTCATTGGGCGTAAAGGGTGTGTAGGTGGCGCCGTAAGTGGGGTGTGAAATTTCGGAGCTTAACTCCGAAACTGCATTCCATACTGCGGTGCTTGAGGACTGGAGAGGAGACTGGAATTTACGGTGTAGCAGTGAAATGCGTAGATATCGTAAGGAAGACCAGTGGCGAAGGCGGGTCTCTGGACAGTTCCTGACACTGAGACACGAAGGCCAGGGGAGCAAACGGGATTAGATACCCCGGTAGTCCTGGCAGTAAACGGTGCACGTTTGGTGTGGGGGGATTCGACCCCTTCTGCGCCGGAGCTAACGCGTTAAACGTGCCGCCTGGGGAGTACGGTCGCAAGATTAAAACTCAAAGAAATTGACGGGGGCCCGCACAAGCGGTGGAGTATGTGGCTTAATTCGATGCAACGCGAAGAACCTTACCTGGCCTTGACATGCATCTCTAAACCGGTGAAAGCCGGCGAGTCTCGAAAGAGACAATTTGCACAGGTGCTGCATGGCTGTCGTCAGCTCGTGTCGTGAGATGTTGGGTTAAGTCCCGCAACGAGCGCAACCCTTGTGAACTGTTGCCACTCCGGCGTGAGCCGGAAGCACTCTGTTCAGACTGCCCTGTGAAACGGGGAGGAAGGTGAGGACGACGTCAAGTCAGTATGGCCCTTACGGCCAGGGCTGCACACGTACTACAATGCCCAGTACAGAATGATCCGAGACCGCAAGGTGGAGGAAATCTCCTAAAACTGGGCCCAGTTCGGATTGAAGTCTGCAACTCGACTTCATGAAGCCGGAATCGCTAGTAATGGCGCATCAGCTACGGCGCCGTGAATACGTTCCCGGGCCTTGTACACACCGCCCGTCACATCATGAAAGCCGTTTGTACCCGAAGTCGCCCCTCAAAGGCGCCGAAGGTATGGATGGTGATTGGGATGAAGTCGTAACAAGGTAGCCGTAGGGGAACCTGCGGCTGGATCACCTCCTTTCTAAGGAGAAATGCTTTGCGCCGAGATTCGAAAATCGAGAAATCGAGTTCCGGAAATCGCGCGCGTAAGCACAGGTCGACGGCTAAGCTCAGGCTCTTCGGAGCTTGAAGATGCCGTGAAGCCCTCGGGATCGAAAGAAACCAAGGCTCAGAGAAAACGACGGTAACGCACAATTCAGTCTTTGCTATCGACTAAATGCCGGGTGACGAATCGCAAGATCGACATCCGGCATTTTTCTTCGTCGAGGGACGCTCCGTCGCGTCTCGGTGTCACGTCGATGCAAAATGAATACGCTCCGCGCCGTTATGATCAGCGGGCTCGGAGATCACGTTTCATCTTGTGCTTCCTGTCGTTACTTCCGCGGCCTTCTGCCCTCTTCCGCGTCGTGCAGATCCGTCCAGGTCTGAATATCGCCGCGATCGCCCCAGTCCGACCGCTCTTTGGCCGCTTGCAAGTCGGCGCTCCCTTCATCCCGCCACCCGCGTTTGCGCAGAAACGCATTCCAAATCTCGATTTCCTCTTCGCCTGGTCTTCGGCCCTGCGCAAAGCACCATTCCAAAATTTCCTCGTCCGACCCTCCCTCAAGCGTTCGCTTTACCAGATCATCATAATTGACTCCCAAAAATCTGGTGCAACGCGCGTCGAAGAAACTCGGATCCTCCACCCCGACAAAATAGTCGGCCGGCAATCGACCGGCAGCGTATAGCCGGATCTTGTCGAGCATTCGGGCAAAGTAGATCAGACCCTTTGTTTCGCGGTAATCGCTGCAAGGAATTTGAGTTTTCATTCGAGGAAAAGCTTCCCGGCTTGTGGTAAAGTGTCAACGGTCCACTTAAAGCGAAAGGGGCATACCACTTTCGCAGTGGGCTTGCCATCAGCACCAGTTGAGAAAAGAATCAGCAATGCCCCGACATTATCAAGTAAGGTCCTTATTCCTTTTTTGCGGGAGATCTCTCTCTCGGTCTGCGGGACAGCCTCCTGAGCTGTGAAACCACTTCTGGATAAGAGACCCGCCAAGAAGCGGCGTCGCCGTTCGATCATCGCTTTCGAAATGATTCGGCTCGACCGAATGGCGGGCGAACCGCTTCATCAACAACTTTACCGCCAGATTCGCGACGAATTGATTTCCGGCAGCTTTAACGACAATGCATCGCGGCTTCCCTCTTCTCGAGCGCTGGCAACTGACCTGGGAGTTTCGCGACTCACCGTCAACCTTGCCTTCTCCAAGCTTCATGCAGAAGGCTACCTTCGTTCCCGGGTCGGATCGGGGACGTTTGTGGTTGAGTCCTTGCCCGAAACATTCCTCAGCTCGGGCAGGCCGAAAACGCGATTGTTGATGGAACGTCCGCCCCGTCTGGCCGATCGCGTTAAAAATCTTCCGGACAAACGCGCGGGAAAGCAGTTCGATTTCGGAATCGCAGGGCCGCCCGGTGTTTCTTTTGTCCCAGCGGTTGCGTCGCTCGACGAATTTCCCATAGAAATCTGGGAGCGCCTCAGGGCCCAAGTCCTTGCCAAAAAAGGAGCTCATTTACTTCAGTATGCCTCGAGCCGGGGCGATCCCGAGCTGCGAAGGGCCATCGCGGCCTATCTGTGCGATTACAGAGGGGCGCGCGGTCATGCCGATCAGATCGTGATCACGGCCGGCACGCAGCAGGCGATGATGATCAGCGCGATGGCTTTAGTGAACGACGGCGAAGTCGCGTGGATCGAAGATCCGGGATTCTATCAAGCCCGCCGTGCTTTTCTTTTTGCCGGGGCAACGGTGGTTCCGCGCCCGGTTGATCGGGAGGGAATCGTGACCGCACCGAGATCGAAGCAACGACCGCCCAAAATAATTTACGTGACACCTTCTCATCAATTTCCGCTTGGCATGACCATGAGTCTGTCGCGCCGGACAGCCCTGATCGATTTTGCGCGCGAGCACGACGCCTACATTTTCGAGGACGACCACAACTCGGAATTTCGTTTTACCGGTCCGCCGCTCCCTTGTTTGCAGGGACTCGACAATTCCGGGCGGGTGATCTACGCGGGCACCATGAGCAAGATTCTTTATCCCTCGTTACGCCTCGGTTACATCCTGGCACCGGAGCAGTTGGTCGAGCCCATGATCAAGATCCGGGCCGTGATGGATCAACATTCGCCCGCCATTGATCAGGCAACGCTGGCCCGCTTCCTGACCGAGGGATATTTCCTGAGCCACATCAAGCGAATGCGGAAGTTATATTCTGATCGAAGAGAATTTTTTATCGAACAGTTCAACAAGCTTCTCAAAGAGCATTTCGTTCTGCAAATTCCCGAAGCCGGATTACATTTTGTCGCCTGGCTGCGGCGAAGAAAGGATCTGCCGTTGATCACGCGTGTTTGCGCGGAAATTGGGATAAGGCCGACACCGCTTTCATCCTGCTTTATGAAAGAGCAAATAAATCCCGCGCTCACTTTCGGGTTTGCGGCGTGGTCACGCGCCCAAATCCGAGAAGGCCTGGGCAAGTTTGCGGCAGCGCTAAACGCGAAACTCAGATAATGACGAAGCACCCGCCTTCGCTCAGCTTCAGCGTGGCAGGCGAATGACCAATGACGAAGGAATGTCTAAGTCCGAATGATACCATCGTTCGCTCACTCTAATTTCGTTATTTAAGCATTCCGGCTTATTTCGTCATTCGTCATTAGATATTCGTTATTCTGCTTGGATTTGGTCACGAATTAAAGCGGGAAGTGGTCTGTGGCAAACGGACTAAGTGGCTATTTCAATCGGGGAAATCAATCTGCAAAATTCCCTCATGAAAACAATAAAGCAAAGATTAATTCAACTCGGACTCGTCAGAGTCACTTGCGCCTTTTCCTTCTTCATCATAGCCGTATGCTGCGGATTGTCTGCTGCCTCACCGCAGCAGTACACCATATCTGACCTCCCATCGCTGGGCGGTACCAACAGTCGTGGCAACAGTATCAACAATCGAGCCTGGGTATCCGGTTACTCTAATTTGGCCGGAAACCAAAACCGGCATGCCGCTCTTTGGCGAGACGGTGCCTTAACCGATCTCGGCACGCTCGGCGGACCGAATAGCGCGGTGACCTGGTCGGTCAAAAGTAACTCGGGACTTATCGCCGGCATCGCCCAAACGGCCACGCCCGACCCGCTAGGCGAAGCCTGGAGCAGCGCCGCCTTTTATCCCGGTGCGACCGGCACTGGTTACATCAATCTTGGATTCGCGTGGGAAAATGGAACGATGCGCGCACTGCCGACGTTAGGCGGCAACAACGGCTTCGCGACTGGCGCGAACAGTCGCGGCCAGATTGTCGGTTGGACGGAGAATTCGGTTCACGATCCCACCTGCGTGCCGCCACAGCAGCTCCAATTCCGTCCAGTTGTTTACGGACCAAAAGCAAACCAGATCGCCGAGTTCCCATTATTCACCGGCGATACTTCCGGCGCCGCGACCGCGATTAACGAGCAAGGTCAAGCCGTCGGCATTTCCGGAATTTGCGATCAATCCGTCGGACGATACACGGCGAAACACGCGTTGCTTTGGGACAATGGCAAAGTTGTCGATCTTGGCAATCTCGGCGCGCCGTGGTGGAACACACCGACGAATATTAATCAGCGCGGCGATGTTGTCGGCTTTGCCGGCGCGCCTAATGACCCCGACGGCAACTTCCTCCAGGCATTCATCTGGACGGCCAAAGATGGAATTCAGCCCCTCGGCTTTTTACCCGGCGATGTCCACAGCGAAGCCTATGGAATCAACGAGAAGCGCCAGGTGGTGGGGCTTTCCTGTGACGCGGATGGAAATTGCCGCGCTTTCATCTGGGAAAACGGGGTGATGCGAGATCTCAACGATTTCAGACCCGTCAGCTACACCGCACTGCTCGAACAAGCCAAAGACATCAACGAAGCCGGCGAGATTTCCGGGCGATCGATTGATGCGGCAGGGGTGAGACGAGCGTTTCTGGCTGTCCCGGCTAACGGGAATTAGCGATCCCGGCGTTGGAGAAACACACGAAGTGCCGGATGGCGATCGTCTCAATATCCGGCATGTTCGTTTGTATTTACAGAGACTCTTGCGGAATGGCGCTCTAAATCAACGCGCCTCGCGCCACTCGTAGGGGCGCGCCTCTTGTTCGATTCAAATTGCGATGCCAACTTCGTCTATGACCATCGAAATGCGTACTTACAAACTCAAACCGGACACGCGAACGGAATTTCTGAAGATCTTCGAATCGAAGAGCGTGCCTGAGCATCAGAAAATCGGAATGAGAATCCTAGGACCATTCCTGTCAGTCGAAGACGCGGATACATTTTTTTGGGTGCGCGCTTTTCCCGATCTGAAGAGTCGTGAACGAATGCGAGACGAATTTTACGAAGGCAAACTGTGGAAAGAGGAACTCGAACAAAAACTTATGCCGATGATTGAGAAATACGATGTTGTCGTCGTTGAAGCCAAAAACGGCCTCGGAGATTGGCGATAAGCCTGCGTCCGGAAGCCGAAGCGGCCACCGAATTTGCAATTCCGCAATCCGCAGTTAATCAGACGAATTAGGAAACCAGGAACAACAGGAAAAGGAACCGCGAATTACGCGGATAGCGCGGATGTTCTCTGTAGAGGCGGCGGTATCGGCCGCACTCTCAAGGTTTCAACAACTCAACTTCTCAACGTCTTTGGTTTCGCTTACGCTCCCGCTCCAATCCGATTTCATTCATGAATTCTACTTTTCGATCGCTCCTGCTCCTCGCTTCGTTTTCTGCTCCCTTCGCCTACGCTGCTGATGCACCTCCAAACAAACCGCAATACGGCGCGTGGGGATTTGATGCGGCTGGTGCCGACACTTCCACCAAACCTGGTGACGATTTCTTTCGCTACGCGAACGGCACTTGGATCGATAAAACGCAAATTCCTCCGGACAAGCCCGCTTACTCGCTCCGGCTCGCGATGACCGATCTCGTCGAGCAACGCCTCCGTGAAATAATGGAAGCGCTCGGCGCCACACCGAACGACAATCCGGACTCTCTCGAAGAAAAAGTCGGCGCGTTTTATCACTCGTTCATGGATGAGGCGCGGGTCGAGCAGCTCGGCGCCAAAGCAATCGAACCGGAGTTGAACGATCTCAAAAATGCCGAGACGCGGGACGGTTTTGCCGCGCTGATGGGACGGACCACAACCGATTTCGAATCTTCGCTATTCAACGTCGTGATTGATGTCGATCTGAAGGATCCGAACCACTACGCCTTCTACATCACTCAGGCTGGAATCGGTTTGCCGGACCGCGATTACTATCTGAAACCGGACTTCGCTGCCCAAAGAGCATCGTATCAGAATTATGTCGCTACGATTCTACGACTGCTGAGCTGGCCGGAAGCCGACGCGCGCGCGAAAGACATAATCGAGTTCGAGACGAAAATTGCCGAGGCAAGCTGGACCAAGGCTCAACAGCGAGACTTGGTCGCGATTTATAATCCGATGTCGATCCAGGAGTTGAAGAAGCTCGCTCCTAGCTTCCCCTGGGAAAAGTTCCTCGCTGAAGCAAAAATGCCGAAACTAACCGGCGTCATCGTGGCCGAGAAGAGCGCGTTTCCAAAAATTGTCGACGCATACGCGAAAGCGCCGATCGAAACCATCCGGGCCTGGCAAACATTTCATCTTGCGGATAACGCCGCGCCGTATCTTTCAAAGGCCTTCACCGACGTTTACTTCGAACTTCACGCCAAAACATTGTCCGGGCAGAAAGAGCAACAGACGCGCTGGAAGCGCGCGATCACGACCGTGAGCGGCGGCGACTTCGGCGTCGGCGATCGCTTTGGCACGTTCGGGACAATGGGTTTTGGCGTCGGCCAGCTTTACACCGCGAAATATTTTCCACCCGAAGCGAAGGAAAAAATTCAATCGCTGGTTGCCAATTTGAAAGACGCGTACCGCGCTCGAATCGAAAAGCTCGATTGGATGGGCGCTGAAACGAAAAAGCAGGCGTTCAAGAAACTCGACACCTACACGATCAAGGTCGGTTATCCTGATCACCCGCGCGATTATTCCAAGGTCGTTATTCGCGGCGACGACTTAATCGGTAACGTCAAACGCTGCGCCGCGCTTGATTGGGATTTTTACACTGGTCGCTTCTTTGGCCCGGTCGATCGATCCGATTGGGGTATGACGCCGCAAACGAACGATGCTTACAACGGAAGCCTTCGCGATATCGTATTTCCGGCCGGCATTCTCCAGCCGCCAGTATTTGATCCGAATGCAGATCCCGCGGTTAACTATGGCGGCGCTGGCGGCATCATCGGGCACGAGCTCACTCACGGGTTCGACGATCAGGGTCGCAAGATCGATGCGTCGGGCGCGTTGCGCGATTGGTGGACAGCAAAAGACGCGGAAACATTCAACGCGCGCGCGAACATGCTCGGAGCCCAATTTTCAAAATACGAACCGCTGCCAGGAGTGCACGTCAACGGCGAGCTAACGATGGGCGAGAATATCGCTGATCTCGGCGGCCTGACGTTAGCGCTCGATGCGTACCGCGCGTCGCTCAAAGGACAACCGGCGCCCGTGCTCGACGGTTACACTGGCAACCAACGTGTTTTTCTCGGATGGGCGCAGGCGTGGCGCGGAAAGGTTTCGGACGATTACGTGCGAAAACAGGTCGTGAGCGATCCCCATTCACCGCGGCAGTTTCGGGTCATCGGCCCGACGCGAAACATCGACGCTTGGTACGACGCGTTTAAAGTGCAGCCAGGCGACAAAATGTTTGTCGCACCCGAACTGCGCGCGCGGATCTGGTAAACTGCAGGTTCGAACCGCGGATTCAGCAGATCAATCTTGAATCAGGCAGGGGGCAAGACAGGAAAGACTTTCTTGAAATAAGCAATCTGCTATCGACGATCGATCAGACAAATCAGGAAACTAGGAAGACAGGAAAGAGTCGACAAAGAGTCGTTTCTCGACACCTTTCCGCAATCCGCTTTCCGAAATCCGAAATCGAAACGGGGGCATAGCTCAGTTGGTAGAGCGCCAGCTTTGCAAGCTGGAAGTCAGGGGTTCGAATCCCCTTGCCTCCAGACCTTCGCTTGGAGCGCAGAGGAAATGGGAAGGTCTGCCACGCCGGAGTGCAACAAAGGCGGGCTCGTGTTGACACATTCGTTACAGCGCTCCAAGACTACGGCTTGGCAGGCCATTTTATGGAACGTTTCTTCTACGTTTACGTTCTTGTTAGCGACGCCGACTCGTCAATTCATTACACCGGTATCACACGAGACTTGTCCACCAGGGTATTGAAGCACAACCGCGGCGAATGTTCGCACACGGCGAAACATAAACCATGGAGGATTGAGACCGCGGTGGCATTTACGTCGGAAGCGAAAGCACGTTCCTTCGAGAAGTATTTGAAAAGTGGTTCAGGTCGCGAATTCGCGCGACGACACTCTTGACCAATCGCTTTTGCAGAGCCCGATCGCTAGCCGTCTCTGCAAATCGTCACCCAGCTTTCGAATCACCTGAGGAGGCGATAAATCCCTGTGGCGGAATTGGAAGCGCTACCGGCGAACTCTTGACGGGCGCACCGATCCCGCCTTTGGAATCCTTTCGCGGCGGCAAATCCCGCACCGCAATTCCCGATTTTTTCACTCTGGGTTTCTTTTTGTTGGGCATATGATTTCTGTTTTTTTCGGACTTAAACGTGCGTGCGTAACGCGGGTGCGGGGCGAGTTTGCACAGACCAACGGAGTCGGTCAAGGCCCATATTCCGATCTCGCCTCACAATCAAAGAGGCGGCTGAACAGCGAAAAAAAGGAACCGCGGTCGCCGCTTGACTGATCACCGGTCACCAATCACTTTCACTTCCGCAATAGCGCGGGCCTGTAGCTCAGTTGGTTAGAGCATGCGCTTGATAAGCGCAGGGTCACTGGTTCGAGCCCAGTCAGGCCCAGTCTTCGCATTTTCGATTGCCGATTTTCGCTTGGCGCGTCCGGCGAAGGCTAAACAAATCGCCAAGCCGATTAGCGCGCCACATACATCGATCAGCACATCTTTAAGTGAAGCGGTCCGTGTTGGGACAAACGATTGGTGAAATTCGTCCGTTATCGCAAAAATCGCCGCCGCCAGCCAGGCGAGCAAAAACAAGATCGACATCTTCGCCTGAAAACGCGTTCCGCTGCGCAAAGCGCGCCAAAACAGCGCAGCCAGAATCGCATACTCGGTAAGATGACCAATCTTGCGCAGCGCAAAATGGATCTTCGCAATTGTCACAAAAGAAATGTTCGGATCGAGCCAGCGCAGAAATGGAATCAGAAATCGTGAAGTGTGTTCGGCTGATAAAATATCGGTCGAGCCGATAAAGATTATGCAAAGCCAAATTAAGATCGGCAGCCAATATTCTAGAAAAGAGCGCATTCGTTTGTAGACCGGCGTTCGCCAGACACAAAACTAATCTATACCGCCGTCTCACAGAGACGGCCTACAATCTCTGAATTGAGCGTTGGGCGTTCCGCCTTCGCCGCACTACGGTGCGACAAGTGGGCGCTTGCCACGCCGAAGCTTTCGGCGTAGGCGGGTTGGACGTTTCCGCAGTCATGTTCGAACCCATAATCGCATCTCCCCTCACGTTCGAACCCATTTTCATGGAACGAATCTGGGGCGGCCGCCGGATCGAAACTGAGTTCGGCAAAAAATTGCCGCCGAATACGCGCGTCGGCGAATCGTGGGAAATCGTCGATCGGCCCGAGGCGCAGAGCGTCGTCCGCGACGGCCCGCTCCAAGGCAAGACATTACACGAGCTCTGGATAGAACATCGCGAAGAGGTTTTCGGCGAGGCCGGGGAAATCAAGTCGCCGCGGCGACCGCTCCCCAAGCGCTTCCCGTTGTTGATCAAACTTCTCGACGCCAGCGAAAAACTTTCGTTGCAAGTTCATCCGCCGGAAGAAATCGCGACGACGTTAGATGGCCAACCGAAAACCGAATTCTGGTACGTTGCCGCGGCCGAGCCAAGCGCCAACCTGTTCGTCGGGTTGCGAGAAAGAATGACTCGTGAGCAATTCGAAGACGCTCTTCATTCAGGAACTGTTACCGAGCATGTGCACGCCGTTCGGGTGAAACCGGGCGACGCAATGTTTCTGCCCGCCGGACGATTCCATGCCGTCGGCGCGGGCAATCTTCTGATCGAGGTCCAGCAAAATAGCGACACCACGTATCGCGTCTTTGATTGGAACCGGGTCGACGACAAAGGCAAGCCGCGACAGTTGCACGTCGACCAGGCGCTCCAGTGCATCGACTTCAGTGACGTCGCGCCGGAGTTGATCGCGCCGGAGGGCGAATTACTCGTTAGGCACCGCCTGTTCGAAATCCAAAAATGGCGTCTTGAACAACCGCGTGAGGCGACGGCGCGCGGTCAATTCGCGATAGTTTGTTGCTTGAGCGGATCGCTTCGGTGCGCCGACGTCGATCTTGCGCCGGGTGAATTCTTTCTCGTCCCCGCGTCGTTAGAAGACCGAGAATTGAAGCCGGCGGCCAAAGGAACGACGCTGCTGCGCGTGACAATTCCAGCCTTCGCTGGCGCGCCAGCGTAAAGTGATGGCTGCCACGCCGGACGTAAAACGTAGGCGGGCTTTTTATTAGATCTTGTGTGCGCGCCAGGGCTACGGCTTGGGAGGCCGTTCATTAAACGCGCACCCCGCGCGTAACCCATGAACGCGCGGTTATCCTCTTCCGCCGCAAGGCTACAGCCCGATAAATAGGCCCCGGTACGGAACTAATCGCCACAGAACTACTAAATCTGCCGCCAGAGACGGCAGCAGCTACAACTTAAACGCGGACCCCGCGCAGAAGACGGGATCGCGGCACGAACCACATTCGCTGAACGCTCGCAACCTTCCAAGACTTCTTCTCTGGCGTCAGCTTGTAGAGATACGGCTGCATTCGGCCGTCCGGCGCGAAGAACAGGACCTCGACCAGCGCGCTTCCACCCTCGATTTTTGCCGAGCCAAATTCGATTCGAGCACGATGCGATTTTGCGCTTGGATCGCGTAGAATAATTGACTCAAGCTCGCTGAAATCGAATTTTGCCGTCGACTTAGTCGCGACATGCTTGTAATCGCCGGTCAAGCTATTCACGCCGAAAGGTCCGCCGCGGCGATCGCCGCTTCCATCTCCTTCCTCGGGAAGATGGGCAATGACGACAGCGCCTCCGCACAAGCAAAGACAACAAGTCACAACTGCAATGCGCGCAAAAAGGTTCATTTCTTGGTCACCGCGGAAGACAAGCGGCGCAAGTACTGAAAAGAATAAATGCCAGTTCCGTGACCATCGCGCCAGCGCGGTTGTAAGGCGTAGCCTCCGACGATTTCGAAACCTGCCAGCTCGAAGCTACCCGTGCCATAGCTCACGTTCGGCCGCGAAATATTACCGAGCACGTCGGGCTCGCCGCCGCAGGCCGCGCAGGGACAAGCGCGACGCAAAAACTCGAGGTCGAAATACGATTCCACCCCGTCGTTCCATTGAATGGCAAGCTCATTTCCGATTTGCTGAATGTTGGCAGGTTCCAGACGCATGGGTTATCGATTCTAGCATGATGTCGGTCTTATGAGCAATCTTTGAACCTGTAGCCGCCTCCCTCTGTCGAGGCGATCCGGGCCGGATTGGCAGTTCACGGCGACGGAGCTCCGTGGCTACAAATCACTCGCGCTTCGGCCGACTTCTCTCGCCAAAAATCGCAGTCCCCACCCGCACCAGGCTGGCGCCTTCTTCGATTGCGGCCGAAAAATCCTGCGTCATTCCCATCGAAAGCTGTGCCAGATCGACGTTAAATTCTGTTTGCAGCTGATCGCGCAGTTTTCGCAATTGCACGAAAAATCTCCGTGACTTCTCCGCCTTCTCAGCCAGCGGTGGGATCGTCATCAAACCCAGGATCGACAATCGCGGCAAGGCGAGCAGCGTTTCCATTTCTTCGCGCAGCTTGTTAGGCTGAAATCCAAACTTACTCCCCTCGCCTGCCGCATTCACTTCCAGCAACACTCGCGGATGCAATCCTTCCTCTTCCGCGATCCGGTTCACGTCTTGCGCGAGCCCGAGCGAATCAATGCTGTGGACGAGTTCGAATAGCGGCAGGGCGTGGCGAATTTTGTTTTTTTGGAGGTGTCCGACGAAATGCCAGCGCAAACTTGAAGACAGTTCCGGAATTTTTACTCGCGCTTCCTGGACACGGCTTTCGCCGAAGAGAATCTGACCTGCTTCAACCGCTTCGCGCACTTTTGCTGAATCGTGCGTCTTCGAAATCGCGACGAGCTCGATCTCATCAATCGCGCGACGGGCTTTCGCCGCAGACTCTGCAATCTGTTCGCGAACGCGTTCGAGGTTTTCTGCGATCGAACTCATGAGTTGTAGAGGCGTCCGCCGCGGCGGACGCCTACTATTTCTCTACTTCGGTGCTTGGCACAAGCACCGCTACAACAGTCCGAGCCAGACCGGCGGCATTTCGTTGAAAATTTTTCCGGCGACGACGCCGTCGCGTTCCAATTCGCGCAGGTGTTGGGTCAACATTTTGCGCGCGATTCCGGGAATGAGTCGTTGCAATTCCGAAAAACGCCAAACCTCCTCGCCAAGATGCCAAAGGATGAGCGGTTTCCATTTCCCGACGACGACGCCAAGAGTTGTCTCCACCGAACAGTGACCGAGCTCGGTTACTTTTGTCATACCGCGTTACAAAATAGTGCCTTCTTGTCAGATTACGTCAGCGCCGTACCGTCGCAATCGTGAATAACAAAACCATTTTCATTACGGGCGGAAATTCCGGCATCGGGCTCGCGACCGCGTTGCTCTTCGCCAAACAAGGAGCCAATGTCGCCATATTCAGTCGGCGCCGCGACGAGAACGCAGCAGCGCGGGAGAAGATCGAGAAGACAGGCGCGAAGGCGCTCGATTTCGCCGGCGACGTGACTGACGAGACTACTGTCCGCAATGCACTCACCAAAACGGCGGAGACGTTTGGCGGATTGCACTTCGCTTTCAACAATGCCGGCGTCGAGCAATTTCCAACGCCGTTGGTAGATCAAACAATGGATGATTACCGGCGCATTATCGACGTGAACGTAATGGGAGTGTGGCTCGGTCTTAAACACGAAATCCCGCTGATCGAAAAATCTGGCGGTGGATGCGTGGTTAATAATTCGTCCGTCGCGGGTTTGATCGGCATGGCACAAATCGAACTCTACATCGCGAGCAAGCACGCCGTGATCGGCCTAACGAAATCGGCCGCCCTTGAGTATGCAAAACGCGGCGTTCGCGTGAATGCGGTGTGTCCAGGCGCTGTTGATACTGAGATGTATGAGCGTTTTGTCAGCAGAGATCCCGAGTTGATGCGCAACATCGAGAATATGCATCCGATGGGCCGCACCGGCACGCCGGAGGAAATTGCGTCAGCCGTGCTCTGGCTCTGTCGCGATGCGACCTGGACGACTGGTCAGGCGCTCGCGCTCGATGGCGGATTCACCGTTCCTTAAATCCAAGGAAGAAAACAAATCCCAAGATCGACATCCTATGAAAATCGCAGTCCTCGGAACCGGCATGGTGGGCAACGCGCTTGCCACAAAACTCGTTCAAGTCGGTCATCAAGTCATGATGGGGTCACGCACCGCCGATAGCGAGGCAGGCCAAAAATGGCTACAGTCCGTTGACGGCAAAGCACAGATCGGAACGTTCGCGGACGCAGCCGCGTTCGGGGAGATGATCATTAGTTGCACAAACGGCGCAAACTCGGTCGCCGCCCTTCGTCAGGCCGGCGAAGCAAACCTGCGTGCCAAAGTCGTGATCGACGTTTCCAACCCGCTCGACATGTCGCAAAAGCCGCCAACGCTGACGTTCTGCAACACAGGCTCGTTAGGCGAACGCATCCAGCGCGAATTTCCACAGGCGATTCGTGGTCAAAGGACTCAACACGGTAAATTGCGACGTGATGGTCAAATCCGGCGGTCGCGCCTGGCGACCACAATTTGTTCATCTGCGGCAACGACGTCGCGGCTAAAGCAAAAGTGGCGCAGTTCATCGCAGACAATTTCGGTTGGAAACGCGAGAACATTGTCGACCTTGGCGACATCTCCAACTCGCGGGGAACCGAAATGTATCTGGCGCTTTGGATACGGCTTTGGGGCAAGTTTGGCACGCCGCACTTTAACATTCACATCGTTCGCGCCTAACGGCAGCCGGCTCGGTCGTTCAGCCCGGCGTCGGTCCGATCCGCAAAGACCCACGCTTCGAAGCCTTGATTCACAAGTACGGCGGAAAGACTTAAGCGCTGGTGCTCGCCTCAGGTTTACTCGAGCATTTCCATCATCCGCCTTGCCAATTTCGGACCGATGCCGCTCTCTTCGTGTTTGAAATAGATGAAGGCATTGCGCCAGTTGGATCCTTGCTCACGCACAAACTTGGCCCAGTGTTCGATGTCGGTTTTCTTGTAGTCCTCGCGCCGGAGCCGGAGATAGCCGTAATCGGACGTGATCTTTTTCGGTGTCGCGATCGTTTCGGTGTCGGCGATGCAGAGGGCGATATTGCGCGACTTCAAGGTTCCGAAAATCTCGTCATCAAACCAGGAGTCGTGCCGAAATTCAAAAGCCGCCCGGATTGATGGCAGTTCGCGCAGGAATGAATTCAATACGTCGGCGTCCTTCTTGAAATTCGGCGGGAGCTGAAACAAAACCGGTCCGAGTCTTTCGCCTAAACCCGAGATAATTTTGCAAAAGTATTCAAGCGTGTCCGCGCAATCACGCAGCTTCGACCAATGCGTGATCTTTTGAGGCGCTTTGAGCGTGAACTTGAAATGCGCCGGCGTTTGTTGCGACCAATTTTCGATTGTCTTCGCCGAAGGGATACGGTGAAAGGTGTAATTGATCTCCGTGGTCGAGAATCGCTCCGCGTAAAACGGCAGCATTTTGCTCGTGGGGAAATCTTCGGGATAAAAATTCCCTTTCCACGCGGTGTATTGAAAACCCGAAGTTCCAATCCAAAGATTCATTCGAAACGAAACGACTGTTGTTGACCACGGATGACGCAGATGTCGCGGATAATGGAAAAATCAATCGTCTTCGTATCAGTGTTATCCGCGTAATCCGCGGTTGGTTCAAGTCGACTCAGCCGCACTTTCGTCGTGGCATTCGCGAGCGCGCGTGAAAGATCGCTTTGGTGACCTACGAAGCGGTCCCTGCCTGGCCCAGCTTTCTTCTGCGAAACTCCATCGCCCAAAGTGCCGCGATCGTAAGAATATCGCTGGTGACATGGGTGGCGCGCACGCTTCCGTAAGTGGCCGGCGTCAGAGTCGGCTCGAGCAGGTCGCGGACTGGTTTCGAGCTGGGCACGGTCGCGCCGCTCGAATCGAATTGTTTGATCGCTTGCACCGTGGCGAATCGTTGCGCGGTCGTATCGTACATCGCATCGAGGTTCTTGTACGCGAACAAGGCGAACAGGATTGAAACCAGTGCCGTCGTAATTGCGCCCGGCCGCTTGCGGATCGAAGAAAATGCAAGAAGTCCGCCGACAATCAGAACGTAAAGGTTCCAATAAGCTTGCATCGCGGTCGAGCGCTCGAAATAGAGCTGAATCAGTTCGTTGTAGTTCATAGGCTTGCCGCGCGATTATGATGAGTCGTGACCGCTTGAGGCGAGGAGAAAGATTCTTCTCGAGAACGTGAGCGCCGGAAATGAAACTCGAAGTCGGACAGCGCGGAAATCACTTCAGGCCGAATGACAATGGATGGACGCGCTCGCCGGATGATCCCGAGCGCCTCTTCGACGTCGCGCGCCTTGCCGCTCATTATCAGATAAGCGGCGACCGCGGCTGCGCTCCGCGAATAGCCAATTTTGCAATGGACGTAAACGATGCCGGTTTCGCACTGGTCGACGATAAATCTGCCCATCTCGCGCAATTGATTCCTTGTCGGCGCTGTTAAATCCAGAATCGGAATGTTCCGGTAGCAGATTGCGCGAAACAGCTTCGTTTCGGAAAACTCGGCGCTCAAGTCGAGCGCCGCGGTTACTCCCGCTTGGAGTGCGCTCCTGGCCTTGCCTCGACCGAGCTTTCCGCCGATCCAAACCCGCGGCGTGATCTCATCCCAGGATCGACATTGCCTTCTATAATAGAGCAGCGACAAATATTGGCCGACGAGGCACGGGCCGAGCACAAATCTGACGCTTAAGGGCAATTTGCCGTGTTGTTTGTGAAAGATAATCGGCCCAACTCGGAAATAGGCGCAGGCGACGATACCGAGTGCGAGGCCAGGCCAAAGAAGCACCCCGCTCCAAGGCCAGAAGGTCGGTATCAAAGCTAGAACGATTACCGCGCCCACCGCGTAATAGAATCCCATCCGGCGATTCGCGACCACTGGCAGTCGGGCGGTCGATTCACGAAAAAAGTAGAAGCAGTAACCGGCGAGCGCGAATCCGCCGAGGATGTCGATGACATGATGTTGATAAGTCAGCACCGGCGACAGGCCGATCAATGCCAAGCAAATCATCGCGCCAACCAGCGCAATGCCGCGAAGCCGGCGGGCATAAAGGTCCACAAGAAGCAACCAGAACGCGGCGTGGAGCGACGGGAAAAGATTGTAGGGCGCATCCATTGTCCGAAACCAATCGAAGAGCGCGCCGGTCCAGCCGCTCAGGTGCGGTCTGGGAAAAGCAAAGCGCAACGGGAAAAGGAGGAAACAAGTTCCGGCGATAAGGATCGCGGTCACAATCCGTTTGGCGAAGATCGACAATTCCCGATCGGTCCGGCAAAGAAACGGCGCGGCGACAAAAAATAAATCGATCGACATGTACGGAAGAACCAGGAACGGAACGAACGGAATGGCCCGTTCCCATTGAAAATAGAAAACGCCGATGTCGCCGCGCCGCGCCGTGATCCAATTGCAGCCGCCGTAAACGACAAGAAAAAGAACAGACAGGCCCACCGAGATTCTCAAAGCTTTAAGGCGCATGGTGGATCGCGCAATGCCTTGCGCGATGTTAAATATTTCGCGCGGCAGCGCGCATTTCTTTAGTATCGGTGCGAGCCGCACCGGCATTTGACGGACCGCTCGATCCACCTCGCCGCGCGATCGACACCGTGAACATCCCCCACTGGTCCACGTCCATGTCGATCTTTTCGAAGCCGGAGGCGCGGACCAGTTGGTCCATCTCCGCGGTCGTGCGCCGTCGCATGATCCAGGGCTGGCCTTCGCGATTGCGTAAAACGCGCGCAATAAATTCCATTTGCGGGTGCCAGGGTTGATTGGTGTAAATCAAATAACCACCTGGCTCGATTGCATCGGCCAGTCCGCCCAGCGAGTTCAGCACTGCGTCGTTCGACGGAAACAATTCGTAAAGTCCCGACGCAATCCCAATGGTCGCGCGGGGCTCGATCGATGCGAGCGAATCTCGATCGAAAGCGTCACCTCGTTCCACGTTTACATCCGCGAGCCCGAATTCCGCGGCCAAGGCGCGCGCGGCATCGACGTTTTCCTGTTTGTAATCGCGCAACGTCACGCTCACCGGAATTTCGGGGCGCGCCCGGACGGCTTCGAGCACGTAGCGTCCCGGGCCGGCCGCAATATCCAGAATCCGCACCAGCGAACCCTTGCGGCTCGCCTTCGTCATTGCCCTTTGCAAAGCTTGTTCGAGATTGCCTTTGCGTTGTCGAATTCCACGCCAGCCGATGCTGTTCAGATACGATTTATCGATCAATCGGCCAACGCCCATCGCTCCGCGGGGCTGATTTTTGTAAACGTAATCAAGCGACAGGCCGGAATCGAAGCCATGTCGCCAGCCAAGATCGACGCCGTTGCTCAGGCGGCCGGCGGTTTTTAGTCCGGCGCGCGCAACCGCGAATTTGACTCGTCGACGCAGTTTCAAACCTTCGTACTCCTCCCAGGTGTGCCCGCGTCGATCGGCTTCGAGGAGTGAAGGAACGAATGGCGCTTGGGCAAAACGTTCGCGGACAAACCCGCGCACGCGGTCCACGATTTCGCCGCGATTTGTCTCGTGAAAAATCGCATGATATGCGCTGGGGGAAACGTGCATCTGTTTCACGGAGGATGAGAGGCGGTTAAAAAATTTGCGCTGCGCACCCAGGCTGACGACCCAATCCTTGCCCGCTCCGAGCATCAAAACAGGCGTGTGAATCGCGCCGGCGTCGGCGAGCAGCCGCTTCGCCGTATCGTGAAGATCGACAAGAACATTGACAGCGATCTGCCGGAAGATAAGCGGATCTTCATCGTAACGGGCGGCCTGCTCTTTGTCGTGGGTGAGCATCTTCGCCTTCACGTAACTTTTCACGTAGCCCGGGCCGAACAATTTCTGTTTCAGCCGCAGCATCGGAATGGCGAACGGCACGTAGAGTTTCACGTGAAATGCGGCCGTGGCCAAAATCATCGCCCGAACCGGTGGGGCATAATCGTGCACCCACGCCGTCACGCTGACCGCAGCAAGGCTGTGCCCGAGCACAATCATGTTTTCGAGCGCGATGCCGTGCCACCGCGAAATGTGGCGCACAAATGCGTCCACGTCCCTGGTCACGACCGCGAAATTATTTGCCGCGCCGCTCGCGCCCGGCGAGCGCCCATGACCGCGCCCATCCCATGCAAACACAGCGACGTCGTCCAGGCCTAACGAGTCCACCGTTTCCTGCCAGCGGCCGGAATGCTCGTGGCCGCGATGAAAAAGCAACAGCGCCTTGTTTGTCATCTTTGCAGGAATCCACGCCCGATAGAACAGATTCGCGCCGTCCCAACTCGTCATCGTATGTTCAATGGCTTCCATGTTTTTGATGCAATTCCTTTACCGCATCGCGTAAGTCGGCAGCGATCGCCGCGATGTCGATCTTATCCGTGCTGCGCGTGCGATAGTTGCGGGGCTGGCCGACGATCAGGCGGACCTTTCCTGGTCGCGGCAACCGCCGGCCTTTAGGCCACGCACGGAAAGATCCATCGATAAAACATGGCACGACAGCGACATCGCGCCCAGCCAGAAGGGCGCCGATTCCACATTTGAATTCCTGAATCTCGCCAGTTGTCGATCTTGTGCCTTCCGGGAAAATGATCAGGATCGTTGCCGGATCGGCCAGCAGTTGTCCGCAAACAGAGAGACTTTGCCGCGCACGCGCCTGGCGCGCGAAAGGCAAAGCGTTAACAACCACGGCAGCAACCCAAAGACGCGGGATACTTTGGAAGAAATAATCCGTGGCTGCGGCCGGAAAGGCACGGTGCAGTTTGCGCAACGGCAATGCCGCGAGCAGGCAAGCCGTATCGAGATGACTGCAATGATTTGCGACGATGACAAGCGCGCGATTCATTCGAAGATTTTCGTGACCGACAATTTCGAAACGATGATAAGCGCGCAGCCATGCGCGAATGATCAGCGCTGCGAGCGAGCGTACTCCAGACACGAGCATGTCCGGTTCGCGCGGAAACCGTCGAAATCGCTCGACCAATGTTTGGTCCAGATCGTTCGCCGAATCGTAGCGCCACTTCTTCATCGCAGTGGATAATAGTAACCCGCCATGTGCATGAACAAGGGCGCGACGTAAATCAAACTGTCGATCCGGTCCAGGATTCCGCCGTGTCCGGGGATGGTCGCGCCCATGTCTTTGGTTCCAATGTCGCGCTTGATCACGCTGATCGAGAGATCGCCGAGTTGTCCGCCGATTCCGATAATCAAACCGGTAAGAATGAGTTGCCGCACGCCGAAGAACGGAAACGAAAACCGAAACAACCACGGCAGCAGCAGCGACACCGCCAACGCGCCGAGCGCGCCCTCCCACGTTTTGCCCGGGCTGATTTCGCTGCGGAGCGGATGGCGCCCGAATAATTTGCCAAACGTAAACGCGGCCACGTCGTTTAATTCCGTCGCGAAAACGATGTAGCAAATGAACCCGTAAGCATTAATCGCGTTGGCAAGAAAACCGAGATGCCCGAACATCCAACCGATGTAAACAAAGCCCACAATGGCGAGCGACATCCCTTGCAATTCGCCCCGGGCGCGATTCCGCAGAATCGGGATCAAAAGAATCAACGCAACGGCGAAGACTGGGACGGCGACGAAAAAAGCGTACCAACCCGTACCGGGCTCGAGCCCGCGCGGATGCGACATCAGAGACGCTGCCGCAACCGTGATAATTCCGGCATAGACCGCGCAGGTCATCCACCAATCGCGATACAATCCCGAAGCGCGGGCGAACTCCCGGAATGCGAAAATTGCGAGCAGGGTGACCCCGACGATTGTCGGAACGCGCCCCGCAAAAACAACCAGCAACGCAATCGGAGCCATGATCAGCCACGAGCAATAGGTTCTCCACATTGATGCGATTTCTTTTTTCAAGCCCAAGCGAAGGAAACCAAGCACCGCGCCGCCGATCGCGAGCGAGATCGGGACGATGCAAAGATAGGTGCGAAAAACTGGATCGCGCAGCGCGATCGGCGGCGACATCATTTTGGTTTAGTTTGAAGGGCAGCGAGGATTCGTTTCAAGCGCACAACGATCGTTTGCAGACAGCCTGCAATGATGACGAGACACGTCCAATCGAAAATCGTGAATCCAGCTATCGATTGGATCGATGCATCGTAACATCGATAGGCAAAGGCGAACCATGCGCCGATGTGCAACGCAACCATCCGCCATGGTTTCGACATCATCCCGCTAAATTCGCGCTGCACTCCAACCGCTTGACCGAAAATCCCGACGTAAGCAGTCAGCACAGCGAAGATTGCAGCCCAATAACCGAGGAATGGATTCATCAAGCCGCTGTGCGCGACACCGGCGAAAATGACGACGTCCGAGACGCGATCCGGCAAATCGTTCAGGATTTCTCCGCGCGGGCTCGCTTGCCCCGCGGCGAGCGCGACCATGCCGTCGAGCATGTTGAACCAAAGCCGCAAATAACAAAACAACGGTGCGGCAATTAACAGCCACGGAGTCTGGCCCGATTTCCAAAAACAAATCCCGGCCACCACCGCTGCGAGGATAGACGCGTACGAAATCGCATCGGGATGAATTCCTGAGCGGACGCAAAATTGCGTCGTTCCTTCCGCTGTCCGGCGAAACGCCGTCGCGATCGGCCGGCGCGAGATTGCTTGATAGTTCGGCATGCCCTTACAGTTTAGCGAAAAACAATAAGCGGTTGTTCGGGCATCCACCAATTAAGGCCAGTCCGCCTCGGACTTTTTAATCGACAGATGCTAACGGCTTGTGAAAGATCGGCATCGTCACCTAACGAAAGGCTCACATCATGAACTTCCAAAAAAATCTCGGCCTGCTCCTACTCTCGATCTATCTCATCCTTGCTGGCATCATGGCGCTGATCTCCTCGATCGCCATCCCGCCCATAGTTATGGGCGTCTTGGCGCTCGCGGCTGGAATCCTCATCCTAATCGGCAGGTAGTCCGAGCCGGACTGGCATTTCACGGCGACAGCCGCCTACGTTTCGAACTACGGCGGGCCAAGGAGCGCCTTGGCTACAACACGCCGACGGCCCGCGAGATCAGCAGAATCACGATGCTGAGCGAGATAAAGATCTGAATCATGGCGAAGACTTTCGCCCATCGTGCCAGAAGCGGCGCGTCGGTCGGGCCGAAGGTTGAACTCTGGGTAAAGGCCACGAAAACGTAATCGACAAATCGCGGACCGCCATCCTTCGCAGGCAAATCGGCCGCGCTCGCTTTTCTCGATTTGCATTTGCGGGAAAAGGAAACTGCGGCTGCCGAATTCCTTGCGCTCCTGGCGCAAGGTGGGCCCGCCGCCGTCGAGTCGCCAGTACCACAGCGCGAAAACGATCGCGTTCGTCAACCAAAGCAAAGCGCCTGAGCGCAAGAGCTCGAGCGGCCCTTCCTTGTGCGACGGCAGCGCCTTCACCAGTAAAAACACGGATCCGATCAGCGCCAGGGTCGTGATGCCGTTAATCGTCACGCCGAGCGCGCGATTGAGTGAGCGTCTTCCGGTGCGATGGCTGACGACGGTTGGCACAAGCAAAACGACAATCAAAGTCGGCAACAACCAGATTGGACCAATGATGAGCGACGGCGGCAATGCCAGATAAATTCCACCCACAGCCAGAAACGCCAGGAGCGCTTGCCAGCGCGGCTCCGGTTTATCAATGTGATTACGTTCCTCCGGCACGCATTCGCTATAGCAGGAATTGGCCGTCACGCGAACACCGTCTATAATCTGAATAGCCGGAATAATTCCGCCTAAACCTTGTTAGATCGTTGCGCGCACCTCGCGATGAAAGCCATTAAGTTCAGCACGTCCCGTCCTTACTGCGACCGGCGCCATTACCTCAGCGAAGATGACGTTCGGGTTCTGTTGTCGCGCCTGCCGTTCGAGACGTACAGTCGTCTCCGACACGTGCATTTCAACGACCAGAGCCGCGGTGCTCGCAGGCTTGGCTATGTCAACATGGGCCATCGCGAGATAGCCATCTGTGCATTGCCACCTCGTGTCAGTCTTACGCGCTTTCTGGTACGTCGTCAATCGCCCGCGCAGTTCGGAGCACAGCGTGGCGTACAGTGGCCAGAGGAAGCAGTGCGTCGCTTCATGCTATACGACGTGTTTCTGCATGAACTAGGGCATCTTCAGCTCGTTCGTCCGCAGTTGAAAGATCCGCGCCGCCGTTTTGCGATGGAGACCCTTGCCCAGGAGTTCTGCGATTACTGGCGTGGCATTCTTTGGTCTCAGAATTTCGAGCACTTCGATCCGATTCACAACCCACCAAAACGATCTAACCAATCGCTGCAACCAAAAATGAAAGTAGGAAGTAAGGAATGAGTGGTTTTAAGTCGGATTGTCGCTATGCGTTAAGTTTTTCGGAGAGGCGCCGAAAAGTGCACGCGAGCCGCGTGCGCTCCCCAGACGCGAGCGTTCGCCGAGATGCGAATTTTGATTTGACCTGCCGTCGATTAAGCGGCTGCATGTCAGTCCATGTTTAAGCGCATCTTGAAATGGTTTTTCGGGATTGTCGCCCTCGTGCTGATCGTGCTGGCGGTTTTTTTGGTCAATCTGATTTGGTTCCGGCCGTGGAGCCTGAATCTGTTTTACGCTAAGGTTTTCGCGGAAGTCATCTTCGATCATCCGGAACTGCTCTCATCAACTCGGATTGGTGGAGCAATTCGGGATCACCGGTCACAATGGGAAACTCGACGACGAGTCGCCGTCGCATCAACAGACGCGATTTTGCGAGATGGAGAAAGGACCTCACGCAGCTGCGCGAGTATCCGTTAGATCGACAATCGGCGTCGCAAAAGCTTTCGACCCATGTATTGGATTGGTTTTTGCAGGACCAGGTGGAGGGCGAGAAATGGCAGTTTCACAATTACCCGGTCAATCAGCTCTTTGGAGTGCAGAACCAATTTTCCCTCGTTCATGGCTAACTCGCATCGGCTGCTCAGCCCGAAGGATTGCGAGTATTACATCATGCGCCTCGACGCGCTGCCGAAGAAATTCGATCAAACGCTCGAGGGCCTCAAGGTCCGTGAGCAAAAACAAATTCTGCCGCCGCGGTTTGTCAGTCGAGGAAGTGGTAAAAGAAATGAGCGATTTCATCGCCAAGCCGGCTTCGGAAAATATTCTGGCAACGTCGTTCAAAACGCGCGCGGTCAAGATCGACAAGTTGACCGAACAGCAACGAGCAGATTTTCAGGCGCGCGTGGAAAACGCCATCACGAGCCGGGTTTATCCGGCTTATCAGAAGCTGATCGATTATTTCCGGAACTCGAACCCAAGACAACGACCGACGATGGTGTCTGGAAATTGCCGGACGGCGACGCCTTTTATGCCTACATCCTGCGCGACAACACGACTACAAACATGCCGCCAAATGAAGTGCACGATCTCGGCTTGCGCGAAGTGGCGCGGATCGAGGGCGAGATGCGCACCCTCCTCGACGCGAACGGGTTCGCCGGGCAACCGATCGGCGCGTCGATGGACAAGCTCGGCAAAGATCCGCGCTTCCTTTATTCAAACGACGACAAGGGCCGGGAAGCCGCGCTGGCCGACTATAAACGGCTCCTCGACAACGCGACGGCGCATTGCAGCGAATTGTTCATCACGTTTCCCAAAGCGAAGATCGACATTCGACGAGTGCCCGCAGTTCAAAGAAGCAACCGCGCCGGGCGCCTACTATCAAGGCGGCGCGATGGATGGGTCCCGACCGGGAATTTTTTACGCGAACCTGCGGGACATGAATGAAGTGCCGAAGTGGACGATGCCGACGCTGGCTTATCACGAAGGCATCCCAGGGCATCACTGGCAGATTTCGATTGCGCAGGAACTGAAAGGCGTTCCGCAATTTCGGAAAGTTATTCCGTTCACCGCGTATGCTGAAGGCTGGGCGCTTTACTGCGAATGGCTGGCTAAACAGGTCGGTTGGTACGACAACGATCCGTTCGGCGATCTCGGCCGCTTACAGGCGGAGCTCTTCCGCGCGGTGCGTTTGGTCGTCGATACTGGCATTCACGCCAAACATTGGACACGCGAACAAGCGATCGCTTACATGCTGGAGAAGACCGGGATGGGCGAGAAAGAGGTGAAGGCGGAGATCGAGCGTTACATTGTCGCGCCCGGTCAGGCCTGCGCTTACAAAGTTGGAATGCTCAAGATTCAGGAATTGCGGGCGCGGGCTGAGAAAGAGCTGGGCGACAAATTCAACCAGCGAGAATTTCACGAGACTTTGCTAAAAAACGGCGCGCTGCCGCTGGAGATTCTCGAAGAACAAGTAAACGATTATATTCAGCGCAAGAAGGCGTAGCCAATGTTGTAGTCACGGCGCTCTGTCGCCGTGTATTATCTGAACTCCCCGAACCGCCTTCATGGATTTCGGCGCGGCAGGCTGAGCGGGGCGGCTACAGCAAATGCGAAGAATCTTTATCACGGCTGCCATCGTTGTCGTCTTCATCGTGACGATCTCGATCTTGTGGATATTCTCCGGGCGCTATCTCTCGCTGTTTCTCGATCGGTTCGGGACGATTGAGACAGGTTCGCAGCCGATTAAATCGATTTCCTACGAAGGCAACGGCGTTGGCGGCTTTCTTCAGCTTAACGATCTGGCCTTAAGTCTGGCGACGCCAAATCAACAAAGTCCGTCTCCGAACATTGGCACAACCAAGGACGAACAGCTTGCTTTATCGTTTGGCGGAAAGGTCTTTGCTTTTGGCCCATTGCGTTCCGGATCGGAAAACCTCGCCGACAATCTCGCAGCCGGACCGACAACAGGTGACGACGCTACCATTGCAACCAGCCGCAGCGCTCTGAGCTGGCCTACCCTGTTCGATTTCAATTTCATGACTGGCCGATCACCATCATGGAAACGGCATCTTTATTACCGGCTCAACTGGAAGAAACAGAATGGCGCCAAACTGGAGATGCTCTGGCGATTCGAACAATATTTTTATTCTGGCGATGGCTGGGTAAGCGGCTTGATGACGCGCGAAGGTGCGACCGGTTTGCTTCGCGTTGATATTCAGAATTAACCGCGGATCACACGGATACAGAGGAAGACTGCGCAGAGTTCTGTCATTTCAGTTTTTCTGCAATGATTTCCAAGACGAGGGGCGTGATCATCAGGGAATTTGGGTTCTTTTCCGCGTCGGCCAGGTCGGCACGAACCTCGTCGGCGAACTTCTGATCGATTCGGCCCATCTCTTGTAAGCGAGGAAGATATGTCTCGACGAATGTCGCCGGCCATTGCCACATGGGGTCAGTTGGTCGAACGCAAAAGATCTGCGCCGTTGCCGAGCGAATGACAAAGCCGTTCTCGAGAAGAAGCGCCGGTAAGGCCGGCGCAGAATCCGGTTCGCCGCCGGATTCGCGCCAGGTTTCGATCACATGTTGCCGGAAGCGGAGGTGCTTTGGAAGAGGAGGAAAAAAACGCCAAGTCTCGTAATGCGCATACTCGTGAAAGATCGCGACGCTCCCGTGTCGCATCACACCGGCGAGTTTTTTGATCAAAAGCGCGGGATCGGATACGAATGACAGAACCCATCGGCACCAGGAGAAGTCATAATCGCCCTTCGGCAAATCGTTAGTCATCAGATCGAGCTCGTGAATCTGCACATTCGCGTAAGAACGTTCGCGACACGCTTGCTCCATCGCCCGGACAAACTTATTAGAGCGCTCGATTGCAACGACCCCGCCGGCGGGCCCGACAATCTCTGCAAGATCGACAGTCGCATAGCCGGGTCCGCCGCCGACATCAAGGACGCGGCTGCCAGCCTTGATCCCGGCCTTTTTCCAGCACTCCAGAACCACCGGGCGCCAGACGCGATGTTGCAATCCAAGTCTCGCCAGTTCCTCGTCGTGCGTGCCTAGAACGTAATCGCGCTCGGTTGTCATCTAATGGACGGTCGCTAATCGAGAACTCTTTGCCACCCGATTCTTGCCGCGTTTTATAAATTCCGAATGGCGGAAGTTATGGAGCCGATTGTCCCGGCGCGATTGCGATGAGTCCGAAAGTGCGCCCCGACAGAGGCCGCGAGCTTACGTTCGTAACTGTTCAGTGTGTCTCGATGGTAACGCCCGGTTCGATCGTGAAACTGAGACTTTCGGCAAGCTTATTGTTGACGTAAATCTCAAATCGATATCTGCCGGCCGGCCATCCTTCCTTGGGCCGCGCCAACGAAAAAACCCCGTCGTCGTCCGGCTTGTAAGCGACAACAGTAGCTTCGGTGATCTCACGGTCCTTGAGCGCGGCATGGCCGACATCTTCGGCGATCCAAACTGCACCCACGACGTCGCCAAGTTTTAGGGCATTGCCCTTCCAGATCGCACGAATCTTCGACGTGTCGGATGGAAATGTAGTTGTCGGTTCAGTCGCGTTTTCCTTCGCCAGAACCGCGTGCACCAACTTCTTTCCGGTCGGTTGCGCGGCCAAGTCGCCCGATTCGGCACGGACCGCAATAAAAGCGATCGTCGCAAGGATGAACGTTCGTCTCATCGACTTCACTCAGCAGTTCGCCCATCTTTGGGCCGACCGCAATCCGAATTTCGCATTCGAATGCGGTCCGGTGTCTCGCAATTCAACATCGGCTGTTGAAGCATTCCTCCTTCGGTCGTCGCCGCGAGACAGGTGGGCGCTTGCCACGCCGGCACTTTCAGCGTAGGCGGGTTGGACGTTTTCTGATTCACCGTTGATTCTTTTGTATGCCTCTCGCTGATCGCGCACTCACCATTTTGCACGAATGGGTCCAATCTGGGAGTCTGCGAAAACATTGCTACGCGGTCGCGGATTCAATGAAACATTTCGCTCAACTGCGCGGGGAAGATGCCGATCTTTGGGAAGCGGTTGGTCTCTTGCACGACATGGATTACGAGCGGCATCCGAATCTGGAACAGAGCCCAAACGAAGGCCATCCGTTTGTCGGCGTGGCCTGGCTCCGCCAGAACGGCTGGCGCGAAGATATCTGCCGCGCGATCCTTTGTCACGCGGATTATTCGGGCGTGACGCGCGAGACGCCGCTCGAGAAAACTCTCTACGCGGTCGATGAGTTAAGCGGGTTCGTCATCGCAGTCGCGCTCGTCCGCCCAACAAAAAGCATTCACGAAGTCGATCTGGCTGCGGTGAAAAAGAAGATGAAGGACAAAGCCTTCGCCCGCGCGGTTAACCGCGGAGACATAGTTCGCGGCGCGCAAGAATTAGGAATTCCGCTCGAAGATGTGATTGCAAACGTTATCACCGCGCTCCAGTCAGACGCTGCACGGCTGGGTCTCACCGGAATCGCGGGTTAACGACCTAACTCGGCCGCTGCGGCGATCTTCGTGATGACACCGCGGTTCTATTACTTTGTTTGAGACGGAAACGGTCCTTCAAAATACGCTTTCCGTTACCACGCGGCGATCATTCGGACTTTCGCGCGCTCGCAACCTTTCGGGAAGTAATTCCTTCGGTCCGGGCTTGCCCACTGCCGCCATTGCTTCGACTTGAAACTCCTCGGGAATGCGCAGCTCGATTCTTGCGCGTTCATAATCAAAACCTTCCATTCCGTGCACCACCAGGTCTTGCCGAAAACCTTCGAGCGCGAAATTCTGCCAGGCCGCTCCGGTGTCGTAGGAATGGGTAATCGATGGTTCGTTATTGTGATCGAATGTCTTTCGCGAAATGAACAGGACGAGAGCGGCGGCATTCTTCGCCCAAGACTTGTTCCCCTCAACCAGCAGCTCGAAGAAGGTCGTCCAACGCTCGGTGCCACGGCGGGCGTAAAGAGCTCGCCACTGTTGAGCGTTGAATGAGGACGGCGCCCATCGGGCTGCTTCAAAGAGTCGCATCAATTCGTCTCGCGAGATTTCCTCGCCAGACATGGCCCGGGGCGACCAGCGGTTGAGCAGCAGCGGCTCAATGGGAAAATCTGCCTTTCGAACTTCGCTTCCTTTAATCATTTCAAATTCATCAACCAGTCGCGCGCAATTTCAATTTCATTGTTCGTTAAGCCGTGGCCGGCGTTGACAAAACGAATCGCAACGTCCGCCCGCGTGCTGCGAAGGAGGTCGACGAGCTGCTGAGTCTCGGATGTTGGAATAATCGGATCCTGATTTCCGGCGCCAATCCAAACGCGCACAGACGACAGGTCCGGTAGTTTTTCAGGTACCAGTGGGACCATTGCCCGAAATAAAATGGCGGCCCGAAGCGTTTCCGGCCGAAGTAACAACAAACTGGCGGCGATGTTCGCGCCGTTCGAGTAGCCGACTGCAACGACCTCTTCGGCTGCGAATTCGTAATCATTCGCGGCCGCGCCGACAAAATCCGCCAACTCATTCGTGCGCTTCTTCAAATCTTCCTCATCAAAAACCCCTTCGGCGAGCCTGCAGAAGAATCGCGGCATTCCATTTTCGAGAACTTTGCCGCGCGGGCTGAGAATTGCAGCAGCCGGATCGATTTCGCGTCCGATCGGAATAAGGTCGCGCTCGTTTCCGCCGGTGCCGTGCAAAAGGAGCATAGTCCGTTTCGAACGACCGGGCACGAATTCGTGAATGAAATCGGGCCTCGCGTTCATTGCCGGACGGGAACTCTGATGGCGGGAAGATTTTCTTCGATCTCCCCACGCGCAGGCTCGAGCCACGACGGAAGGCGCAAATGGTTGCCCAATTCCTTGAGGTCTTCGTCCAATGTGAACCCGGGAGGGTCGGTCGCGATTTCAAAAAGCACGCCGCCCGGCTCACGGAAGTAGATCGAGTGAAAGTAAGTTCGATCGATCACTGGAGTTACGTTGTAACCGAGATCGACGAGACGTTCGCGCCACGTGAGTTGTTCTTCGTCATCGCGGGCACGAAATGCGATGTGGTGGACAGAGCCGGCGGCAACACGCCCTGGAGAACCATCGGGCATGCATAAAAGATCGACAATCCTGCCGGCTCCTCCTTCGCCCGGCGCCGCGAATCGAAAGCGATTGCCAGATTGCTCCACCAAACGGTAGCCGAAGGTTTCGGTCAGTAGCTTGGCTGTCTGTTCGTAGCCTTCGAGCGCAGCTGAAACTCCATGGAACCCACGAAGTGAATGCTCGGCCGGCACGGTGCTATCGGTCCACAATTCGAAGCCGGCAGTAGAAATCGAAGCGATCAATTCAATCAAGAGTCCGTCAGGATCGGCAAACCGAATAACGTCCTCGCCAAACCGCGCCGATGTTTTTTCGGCCGGAACATGTTGCTCTTTTAAACGGTCAAGCCAGTAGCCGACCGAGTTTGGTGGAATGACAAAAGCGGTCGCCTCTACTTGCCCGGTGCCCCGAATTCCACGGCGCGCCCCCGGCCATGAAAAAAATGTCAGGATCGTTCCCGGTGTTCCGCGCGCGTCGCCAAAATAGAAGTGATACGAACTCGGATCATCAAAGTTGACAGTGCGTTTAACGAAACGCAGGCCGAGAAGCCCGGCATAAAAATCCAGCGTGCGCTGCGGATCGCTCGCAATCGCAGTCACATGATGAAGTCCAGTAATTGATAGGCTCATGCTCGTTCCGTCTTTCACCGGGCCTTTCGACAAGGAACCATCGCCCCAATTTTACCTTGAGACATCCTCGATTTCCGAAAGGCACAAAGATATTTCCGCGTGTTGCTCCTACCGGAGTACAAACGTGCTTGACGCCAGCCGCGTCGCACGGACTGCGTAATTGGTGCAGAAGAGCGACGTGACTTATGAACGGGGCTCGGAGCCCAGGTTGCTCCGGCGTCTCAAGTTTTGGGTGTGGTTTAAGGAACGTGCGCATCCGAGCGATCTCCAGGTCACTCTTTTTTGGTCGGGCATAGTCGGTTTTTGCGGCGGGGTTTGCTCGATCGCTTTCCGTTTTGCCACCAGCGTCGTTCACAAATTAATGACCGGAAGCTCGGAGCCAGGTCTGGCCGAAAGTTTCGCGCATCTTCCTCCTCTCCTCCGGTTCTGTGTTCCCGGGCTCGGCGGCCTGATCGCAGGCGGCATCCTCTACTTCGGCATGCGCTGGCACGGCCAGGTCGTCACGACTGATTACATGGAAGCGGTTGTTCTTGGAGACGGAAAAATTTCCGCGCGGCGCAGCCTGGTGAAATGCCTTTCGGCCCTGTTCACGATCGCCTCTGGGGGATCGATCGGTCGCGAGGGTCCTCTGGTTCAGCTCTCTTCGCTGGTGGCTTCGCTGGCCGGGCGTTTTCAAAAATGGTCCACGCCGCGCCTGCGATTAATCGTCGGTTGTGGCGCGGCCGCCGGAATCGCTTCGGCCTACAACGCACCGATCGCCGGGGCGCTTTTTGTCGCGGAAATCGTTCTCGGCTCCGTCGCCATGGAAATTTTTGGGCCGCTCGTTTTCTCGTCTGTCGTCGCCACGTTGACGGTGCGCGCTTTTCTCGGGGGCAGCCCGCTTTACGACATTCCGCCGTTTCAGTTGAACGGAAATTGGGAGATTGTCCCATATCTCGTGCTCGGTCTTTGCGTCGGTGCGATCGCGCCGTGGTTTATTCGTCTTTTGCGCGCCAGTGAAACCCTGGCCGCGCGGATTCCCGCGCCCGTTTATCTGAAGATGTGCATCGGCGGTTTGATCGTGGGCGCGCTCGCCGTTTGGCACCCGGAAGTTTGCGGTAACGGCTACAGCGCGGTGAATTCGATCCTGCGCGGACAATGGCTTTGGGAGACCCTCGCGGTCATTCTTGTTTTTAAAGTTCTCGCTACCAGCGCCACCTTCGGTTCGGGCGCGGTCGGCGGCGTCTTCACGCCCACGCTTTTCATCGGTGCGAGTCTCGGTTTTCTTTTCGGTGAGGCCGCGAGATATTTTCCCGGCCATTTTCTCATCAACTCGAGCGCGTTCGCCCTCGTCGGCATGGGTGCATTCCTGGCCGCGACTACTCACGCGCCGATCATGGCCATCATTATGATTTTCGAGGTCACGCTCGATTATCAAATCATTCTGCCGTTGATGCTCGCCTGCGTCGTTGCCTATTACACCTCGGTCAGGATTGAGAAACACTCGATCTACGCCGAGCCGCTCAGACGAAAAGGCGCCGGCGATTATCGCCAGCAACTGGCTGAGCTTCACGTCCGCGATCTCATGAAAACGGACCCGCTGACTGTCTCGTCCACGGCCCGTTTCGCTGAGATCGGCCAGAAATTCATCGCCACGCGCGTCAACTATCTTTACGTCACGGAAGGCGACCGCTTCATCGGCGCAATTTCTTTGCACGACATTAAGAGCTATCTCAACACGCCGGAATTGGCCGCGCTGGTCATTGCTCGCGACATCGTGCACGACCGCTTCCCGGTGGTGCGGCCCGAAGCATCATTGACCGAAGCCATGGAACGATTCGTCCACCACGACGGCGAACGTCTCCCGGTCGTGAGTAACTCGAGAGACAGCCGGCTCATCGGCAGCATTTCCAAGACCGATGTCATTCTCGCGCTCGCCGGCAGCAGCAGATCGCCGGTGACAGTTCAGACGACTGACGCCGAGTAAGCCTGCTCCTTCCTTGCTGGAAAGATACCGATCTTGTCCATTCAACGCCGGATTCCGACTGTGCATCGAGATCGAGTCTCCTTCTACAGATCCGCCTGCGACCAGATGATCGCGAAAAATTTGCTGTGCTAGCCGCGGCGCCCACGGAAGTATGGGCGAACCATGAAAATCGCTACCATCATTGTCCGCATTCTTCTCGGATTAGTCTTCGTCGTGTTCGGCTCGAACGCGTTTCTTCACTTCATTTCCATGCCACCGTTACCGCAAGGTCTCGTGGGCGATTTTCTTCGAGCGCTCTTCGAGAGCGGTTACGTTTACGTTATCGCGGCCTTTCAAGTCGTCGGTGGTTTACTGCTTCTAATCGGGCGCTTCGTTCCGCTTGGTCTAACGCTGCTCGGCCCGGTGATCGTGAACATTGTATTCTTCCACGTTTTCCTCGATCGCACTCGTCTTCCAATCGCGCTTGTCCTGTCGGCACTCGCGCTCTTCCTGCTCTGGCAATATCGAAGCGCCTTTGCCGGACTGGTGAAGAATTCTTGAAAAGCGCGACATTTCGTTTCGCACGTGACCGGGTCGTAGCACTTGTGTATATGAACCTGATATGAGCGCCGTTATCGCAGTAGTGGCTTACCGGCCCAAACCGGGAAAAGAGCGCGAGCTTTTGGAGCTTGTTCGCAGCCGCGTGCCGACCTTGCGCAAAGAGGGATTGGTGACCGAACGCGCGCCGACGATCATGCGCTCGCGCGAAGGTACGATTGTGGAGGTTTCGGAATGGAAATCGCGTGAAGCGATTGATGCCGCGCACAAGAACCCGAATGTCCTCGTGATGTGGGACAAGTTTTTCGGCGCATGCGAATGCGTGCCGCTCAAAACTCTCGCGGAAGCGAATGATATGTTTGCCGGCTTCGAGGCGATTGCGGATTAACCGACCAGCAATCCGGTAATAAAAGCTCGTGATCAGGCAGGAAGAAAAGAAAGGCGCTTTGATTGAGAGCGCGCTTACTTCTTCGGTCCGCCCGAAAGCCAGCCCCCCGTTGCTTGGACCGGGACGCCATTGCTTTCAATCCAGCACGCAATTGCGCCAGCTTCTCCGTGGTCCGTGCTCGACCTGAGTTCGGTCTTCCATAATCCGTTCGTTTCGGCCCCGAGCAGCGCGGTTGCATGGTCTAGCACTACGAAATCGTGGCGGAGCAAACGGCCGGTGTTTTCGCCCGCTCGCACATTGGAGAGAAGGTTGAAGCCGAGCCATGCGGCGTGCGCTGAGCCACCGCTAAAGGTCGCCCCTGGTTGGAAACTCACAGTGACAGTGCTGCCTTTGCTGCGAACCTCGAGCAGCCCCGCGTTCTCTTTCGTCGAAAATTCCAGCTTCCCCGCCCAATCCTGCCACTCGCGGCCGTCCAGAACGACGCCCGGCGTATAAACCGAAGAGCTGCCCCATCGATCTGTATAAGCGCGCTGCCGGCGGGTCCACTCAGGTTGAGCAAAGCGATCCTTCCATCCGAGGCGATCCCAATAATCGACGTGAAAGGCGATCGGAACGAATTGCTGCCACAGCCGCTCATCGCCTTTCAGCTTTCCCAACCACGCTTCCGCCGGCGGGCAACTGCTGCACCCTTCAGAGGTGAAGAGTTCTATGAGATGCGTCGTGGTGGTCTTGCTGGTAAAGATTAGTTCATCGCCCCGAGCATCGAACCCCGGCAAAAACGCGCTTACGAAAAAAGCGATGATCAAAAATCCACCTCTGCACATCATATTAATAAAGAGCTCAGACCGGCAGTTCGAATGATACAATCTCGTTGGCGGCCCGGTGATTTGTCCAAAAGTTCGCGCCATCGAAAGTGAGCGAACGGCACTGAAAAGGGACATCGGCCAGGTCTTCGACCTTCGCCGTTTGCTGCCGAGGATCGAGACGCGCGATGCGCCAATCTTCACTCCCCTGCTCCGTTCCGCGCAACACGTAGATCGATCCATCGACAAATACGTGCCCGCAGATCTCAGCGGCAAGATCCATAAGACGCAGAATGTTTCCGTGAGCATCCAGTTTTAGGATGCAATGCTTGTACCATTGACTCAGATAAACGTGGTCGCCGTCGTAACTAAGATATGAGCCGGTAAACTCCGGGCATGCGATTCGGCCTGTTTTCGAAAATCCCGATTTGGGAACGTATCCATGAACATACCGATCGTCCTCCGGACCTTCACCGATCGTGAATCGAAGGGCGTCGCCGGTTGATACCGCCGCCCAGGGAATTCCCGGAGCTTCCGTTTCTTCGAACACGGTCCACGTCTTCACGTCGATTGCATAGATCCGGCGAAGATCGCGCGACCCCATCCACAATGCGTTGTTATGCCAGGCGAGGGCTTGGGGTGTTATTGCAGGCGACGCAAGTCTTCGACGTTGGTGGATGAGTGGAAGTGGCGTCACTGTCCCTTCTTCAGTATTCTGCAAAGGCGTCGTCAGAGTAGCAATAGAGCCAGCGCTCGCCAGGCTGGGCCGACGCAATCACAGGGTGTCCGCTCTCGCTGGCGTGTTTGCTCGCGTGGCGGTTTGGCGAGCTATCACAGCAAAGGGTCGCCCCGCATTGCTGACACGTGCGCAAGTGGACCCAGTGAGCGCCAATCTTTACGCACTCAGCGCACTCGCGACGCCGCGCCTGTTTCACCGTCGTGATCGCCGAAAGATGAGTGCAACTTCCGTCAGACATCGATTCACATCCCTTTCAAAAATTCATGGACGAATTGGACCGACATCGAACCTTCGCCGACAGCGGAGGCGACGCGCTTGACTGAGCCCGAGCGCACATCTCCAGCGGCAAACACGCCCGGACGGCTGGTCTCCAACAAAAACGGCTGCCGCTTCAACTTCCAATAGGGCGAATCGGATAAAGCGATCCCGGTTCGCACAAAGTTTTTCTCATCCTTTTCAATCTCCGGCGGCAGCCATTCTGTCCGCGGCGTCGCGCCAATGAAACTGAAGAGCGCGGCCGTTTGTAGAGTCCGCTTTTCGCCCGTGAGTTTGTTTGCGGTCTCAACCGAGCTGAGATGACCATCGCCGAGCATACGTTCGACCGTGGTGCAGCGAAGGATCTCGATATTTGGCGTGTTCATAATCCGATGGGCCAGATAACTCGACATGCTCTTGCAAAGATCATCGCTCCGGATCAAGAGGAACACTTTGCGCGCATTCTGGGAAAGATAAACAGCTGCCTGTCCAGCGGAGTTGCCGCCGCCGACCACCACAACAGCCGACCCGCGACACATCTGTGCTTCGTTAGGCGTGGCCGCATAATAAACACCGCAGCCTTCGAACCGATCACAACCTTCCACGCCGAGGCGGCGATATTTCGCGCCCGACGCGATCAGCAAACATTTAGCGACGACAGTTTCGCCGCCTTCCAATCCAAGAACCGGATACACTTTGTCGAACGTCAAATTCGTCACCGGCGTCGGAATGGAAACGTGCGCGCCGAACTTGTCGGCCTGGAGAACGGCGCGATCGGCCAGCTCACTTCCGGTGATTCCAGTTGGAAATCCCAAATAATTTTCAATTCGCATGCTGCTGCCGGCCTGGCCTCCTGGCGCTGTACAGCTCCAGAACCACGGTGTTCAATCCCTCCGAAGCTCCATATACTGCCGCGGCCAATCCGGCCGGTCCCGAGCCGACAATTGCCAGATCGTAAACAGTCTGTTCGACAGGGCGGCGAATACCGATCGCCTCGGCCAACTCGCGGTTCGACGGATTACGCAAGAGCAGACAGTGCGCGCACGCGACCACGGGCGTATCGGCTTCGCTTACACCGAATTGCTGAAGAACCTGGTTCACCGCCGGATCGCCTTCCAAATCCAGCCAGGTGAAGAGCACTCGATTCTTTGCTAAAAAATCGCGGATTCGAAAGGTGTCGCGGGAATAGCGGGAACCGATCACGCGCAGCCCGACGAACTCGCCCGATTCACGCATTAATTGCCGACGCGCGATGAATGCTTGCAGGATGAGATCGCTCAACTGCGGATCCTGATTCAAAATCTTCCGCAATTCCGTCTCCGACATTTCGTACACTTCGCAGTTCGTTCGTGCGATCCCGCTCACTATCTTTGGACTGCCGGTCAAATGTCCGACGTCGCCGGTGAATTCTCCTGCACCCAGGACCCTGATCGTCTTTGGCTTTTCGCCGGTCTCGTCGATAAGCTCGATCTCACCCGACTTGATGACGAAGAACTTCGGATCGCGATCGCCCGCGCGAAATAGGGCGTCCCCGTGCGAACCTGCTTCGGCGGCGCGCCGGCATAATGCCCCAGCTTTGCAATCTGATCGTGATCGAGCTTCGGAAAAGCGATCGCATTTAAATCTTGCTCCGCCATTGTTTCAACTCTCAACCCTCAGCGAGAAACTCTCAACCGTCGCGACGGACACCTTTGCCGACGCTACGACGAAGGGAAAAACAGGGGCAAAAAAAGTTTCAATAAAATACTTGACTGATTAGTCTACATAGGCAAACGTGGAGTATGCCTAAAGTGAGTGATACGAAGGAGCGCCTGACCGACGCGGCGTTGGATTTGATGTGGGAGAACAGCTACGGCACTACTTCAGTGGACGCGATTTGCGAGCGGGCCGGGGCCAAGAAGGGAAGTTTTTATTATTTCTTCAAGTCGAAGTCCGAACTCACCGTCGCTGCATTGGAGGCAGAATGGAATAAAAACAAAGCGAACATGGACGCTCTTTTTTCGCCAACCATTCCCCCGCTGGAACGGTTCGAGAGATATTTTGATCATGTGCACGACCGCCTGGCCGAACTTCAAGAAGCGTGCGGTTCCATCCTCGGATGTCCTCTCTTGAGCATCGGGAGCGAAGTGAGCACACAGGACCAGGGCGTGCGGGATATCGTCGACCGCATCTGGGATCGGAAGATAAAGTATTTCGAGTCCGCTATCCGGGACGCGCATGCGCAAAGATTGATTGTGGCGCCGGATCCTGAAGCGAAGGCGAGGGCGCTCTTCGCCTGTTACCACGGCACGCTCGCTCAAGCGAGAATCCAAAACGACGTCGAGTTGCTCCGCGATTTCAAACGGGTCGCAATGGATGTTCTAGGCGTGAAAACCGTACACGCGGCGAGGTCGTAACCTCTCTTTTTTTACTAATTTTATAGACGACTAGTCAAATACAAATACCAATAGAATCAACCTCATGCAAACTGACCAGCAACCAGAAGCAGCAGTTTTCCTCCAGACGGTGTCGGCCGCGGTTACGCAGCTGAAACAAAAACTAAGCCAAGATTACGAACAGGTTTATCCAGGCTTGGGCGAAATTATTCACCTCGTTCTTGAGGAGGAGGAAGCAAAGGCGTGGGAGCTATCATTGTTCCCCCATCTGTTTCTTCCCGATTTGGTCGAGGCGCATGTCGCCAACCTCGGTCTCCAACCCGCAGATACAAAACACGACGATGTCTCAGTCCCGCATCGCTTCCTTGAGATGCCAACCTACCAACCAGCTCTCGCTTTATGTGGATAGTTAAATTAGCGCTCCGGCGACCATGCACCTTCGTGGTGATGGCGTTGCTCATTTTGTTGCTCGGCTTCACGTCGATCAGGACGACGCCGACGGACATTTTTCCCGAGATCGATATTCCGGTCGTGACCGTTGTGTGGCAATACACCGGCCTTTCGCCCGATCAGATGGCGAATCCGAGCGACTCATTGCGCGAGGGCACTGAAGTGAAAATCCAACACAGCCTTCAAAACAATCCTAACCAACAAGGCAACCTATGAAACGACATAACGTGATCGATATCATCGAACGGTTCCAGGCGCGACACGCACTGCAAGAGGAGCAGGAAATGAAGAATTTCAACGCGTCGACCGGCGGGGCACCGACTCAGGGCGTTCCGGATAAAAATGGGATGCCCGGCGGCATATTCGAAACGCAAAAAAGCATCAACACAAAGGAAGCCCAACCCGGCGGAGAAACTGTAAAATGAGAACACCTCACTGCGAGCGATTCCTCTATCTCCAAAGAGGTAGCCAGCATCAACTCATCGGAGGCACCGAAAACTCCCCCGCTTGCACCGTAGCGGCGGAAAACAATTCGCCCAAGGATGCCTTCAGCTGAACCACCGGCATACGGGCCTTCCGGTAAAAACCAAAAATGAAAGAAACGAAAATGAAAAATGGAAAGCTTAACGGGAAAGTCGCGGTAGTAACCGGTGCATCGAAGGGAATCGGCGCCGGCATCGCCAAACAGTTCGCTGCCGCAGGCGCAGCAGTAGTCGTCAATTACGCATCCTCAAAGGAGGGCGCGGACCAGGTCGTGGATGAAATTACAAAACGCGGCGGAAAGGCGATCGCCGTCCGAGCCGATGTCGCTAAGAAGATCGACATCGAACGCCTTTTTGCCGAGACGAAGAAAGCATTCGGCCGACTCGATATTCTGGTCAACAACGCCGGCGTGTACAAGTTCGAACCTCTCGAAGCGGTAACCGAGAATGAATTTCATCGGGAGTTCAACACGAACGTTCTCGGTCTGCTTCTGGCGACGCAGGAGGCGGTGAAGCACTTTGGTCCGGAAGGCGGCAGCGTGATCAATATTGGTTCCAACGCGACTGTGTCGACGTCGCCGATGACCGTCGTCTACACGGCTACCAAGGGAGCGGTGGATGTAATTACGCAAGTGTTGGCGAAGGAGCTTGGACCGAAGAAAATCCGGGTGAATTCGATCAATCCGGGCGGAGTCGAGACCGAAGGCTTTCATGCTTCGGGATTACCAGGAACCGATTTTGAGGAGCAAATGATTGCGCAGACGCCGCTCGGTCGCATCGGTCAACCCGACGATATCGCTCCGGCTGCGGTCTTTCTCGCTTCTTCGGACGGCGGGTGGATCACCGGCGAAGCGCTGCGTGTCACCGGAGGTCTTCGTTAATCAAGTTAGCAAATGATTTTAAGAAACTAAAAACAAAGGAAACCAAAATTATGAAAACTAAATTCTATTGGGTCGCGCTCCTGGCGAGCGCGGCTTTGATCGCTCAAGCGAAAGCAGGCGGTTATCACGGAGGGGGAGGAGGCGGAGGAGGAGGCTTCGCTGCTCCGCACGGCGGAGGTGGAGCACGTGTTGGTGGAGCCCCAGGATTCTATTCCGGTCCAAGCGGTAACTTTGGCGGCGGACGCTTCATGGCGTCAGGGCCGCGCTTTTCATCGTATCACGCGCCGATGGCATTTCGTCAGCAGCGCGTTGGCAATTTTGATCGCGGCTTTGCGGGCAGTCGCCAGTTTGCAGCTGGAACGGCCAATCGTCGCTTCGATGCGCCTCGAACACTCAACCATCGACAAGGCGGTCTCACTCGAAACGGGAATAGTTCCGGAAATCGTTTCGAAAACCGCGGCGCTAATGGAGCGCGCGATCATGTCTTTGCGCAACGTTCGGCGGATTGGCACCGCGATTGGAACCGGAATCAGGACCATTGGTGGCATGGGCATCGTTGCCGTTTCGTTAACGGCGAATGGTTTATATTCGATGCGGGATTCTATCCCTACGATTATTGGTATCCCTACGGATACCCCTATGGCGAGTACGGGTATGATTATTACCCCTACGGGTATGACGGGGGCGCCTACCAAGACGATACCGATTACTATGGTCAGGGCGTCTACGGTTCTTCGGATCAATCTGCCGACTCGACTGTTGCCGGTGCCCAGGACCAGTTAGCGCGAGACGGTTATTACCGGGGAGAAATCGACGGCGTCTTCGGCCCGGAAACCCGTCGCGCCATCATGCAATATCAAAGTGACAAGGGCTTGCGCGTAACCGGGAGTCTTAATCAGGACACGCTGCACGCTTTGGGATTGCCACGAGTAGCGACCAACTAACGAGGAAACCAAGAGTATGACTAACACAAAATCTGATGCCATCACCGACTCGGGCTGGGACGTCCCATTCTGGTTCGCCGTTCTCAGCCCGGTGCTGGGGATTTTGGTGGGCTTTCTCGCCCTTCTCTTGTTCTACCGCTGACAGCAAATCCGCAATGACTTGATGACAATCCCGCATTCGAAACTTGGTCCGAGAAGGGAGCAATGGAGGTGGGCGTCCATAGCGGCGCTCACTTCCAGCTCGTTAGTCCACCCTAACGAAATCGAATATTATGAATAGAATTATAGAGGCGGATTTTCTGCCAACAGCGGTTGAAGAGGCCAAAGAAAAACCGCGCATTTTAATCGTCGACAACAACCGTGATTTTACTCTCTCTGCCAAACTCGGGCTGGAGAGGACCGGGCGCTACTCTGTTTGGGAAGAGAACGAACCGGCCAGGGCTCATCAAACAGCGCAGTGGGTTAAGCCCGATCTTATTCTTCTTGATATTGCGATGCCGGAAACCGATGGCGGCGAAGTCGCCGCGCAGATTCAATCCGATCCGGCATTGCACCGAACACCGGTCGTCTTTCTGACCGGTCTGGTGACGAAAGCGGAGGCAAGAGCGGGCATGGAGATCCAAGGGCATCCATTTCTGGCCAAGCGATCAGCATTCCAGAGTTGGTCGCAGGCATTGAACGAAGTCTGCCTGCACACGCAGCCGCCGGCCAACGACGTATTGCCTAACGAAGAAATTGATCGTCCTCATCACCGCCCTCATGTGCCTTTCATTATCGTTGGGTTGTTCGCCCAAGCGAAGTAATGCCTCGGCGGGCGCACTGGAAGTACGCGATGAGGCAGCCGTGCGCGGTGTAAATGCGGAAAAGCGCGTGCAACAAGTGGAAGCTGCGCGAGCGAGCGAGGCCGAGAAATGGCGACATCTCACTGTTTTAACGGTTTTTGAAGATGGGCGCTTCGACAGCCGACTGTAGATGGCAAAGAGCGGAATCAATTCCTGAGTTGCATGAAAGGAGCACGATTATGAAATACAGATTACTCGGCAAGAGCGGACTGCGGGTCCCCGAGGCGGCGCTAGGCGCTATGACCTTCGGTGACGAGTGGGGATGGGGATCACCAAAGGCTGAAGCGCAGAAAGTCTATGAGACCTACCGCGAGGCAGGCGGAAACTTCATAGACACGGCGAATTTCTACACCAATGGCACGAGCGAGAAATTCCTGGGTGAGTTCATGCAGGGACATCGCGAGAGCGTCGTTTTGGCCACGAAATACTCCCTTGCCGTGGCCAGCAACGATCCGAATGCGGCGGGCAATCACCGCAAAAGCATGATGCAAGCAGTGGAAGCCAGTCTGAAGCGATTGCAAACCGACTACATCGACCTGTACTGGGTGCACATCTGGGATGAGATCACACCAGTGGAAGAAGTCATGCGCGGCCTGGACGATCTCGTTCGCCAAGGCAAGGTTCTCCACGTCGGCATCTCGGACGCTCCCGCTTGGTGGATCGCTCAGGCAAATACTCTGGCGGAGCTTCGAGGCTGGACACAGTTCATCGGGTTGCAAATCGAGTACAGCCTCATTGAGCGGACGGTCGAGCGCGAACTGATTCCCATGGCGAAAGCTTTGAACGTGGGGGTTCTGGCCTGGTCGCCCTTGGCGCATGGCGTGTTGTCCGGAAAGTATCACGGCGAGGGTGAGGCGGACGGAGGGCGGATGACCAATGAGGGAATGAAGGAATTCTTTCCCGAGGAACAACGTGCGACGCGGATCATCTCGGCGGTGAAGGCGGTCTCCGAACAAGTTGGTCGCAGCATGGCGCAAGTCGCGCTCGCATGGCTGCGCCACCAAACGGTGCCAGTAATCCCGATCATTGGAGCGCGGAAGGTATCTCAACTCCAGGACAATCTCGCCAGTTTGGATCTGGAACTCTCCGCCGAACAATTGAAATCCCTCGATGGAGCAAGCCGAATCCAGCTCGGATTCCCCCAGAGTATTTACGAGAGAGAAATGGTTCGTGCAACTAGGTACGGCGGCACGTGGGATCGCTTGCTGCTCTAAGTGCGGCACATCAGGCAGAATAGTGATGCAGGTGCCGGCGTTTAACCTTCCCGCTTGCTCCCGAGTGACGGGCGACCCGGAAGCTATCAGCTGCCGCTCAAGATACCTGCGGTAATTTCCCTGGCATTTTGGGGCGGCCTGTGGGCAATCGTGTTGTGGGCGCTGATCGGTGGTTCGGGTGGTGGCGCTTATTGGATCAAGGCACTCGTGATCGGTGCGCTGGCTCCAAGTCTGGTCGCATGGTTCGTAGTATTGCCGATCAAGGGCATGGCTCCCGCTGGCGGCTGGGATCCGAAAATCATCGTCGGCGGGCTGCTGCTGAACGGCGCTTGGGGACTCGGCGCCGCGCTGCTGATCCGGCTACTGAACCGAGTCAGCCTTCCATAACTAAAAAGACACGTGACAAGGGAAGTTGGAAGGCGTGGAATTGCCCAAATCCGCTAGTTTGTTGCCGGACGGCCCTAAGCCACCCGGGAGGAAATCATGAAGAAATCTAATTCGAGAAAGATCGTCGAGCTTCGGCAGAGACGCGATGCTCCATTGGCAACACCGACCGATCTAACCCATTCGGCGACCAAAGACATTGCTGGCGCGATGAACGCCATTCTGGCAGACGTGTTCGCGCTTTATCTGAAAACGAAGAATTTCCACTGGCACATGAGTGGTCCGCACTTTCGCGACTACCACTTACTGCTCGACGAACAGGCCGAGCAGCTTTTCGCCATGACCGATTCTATCGCGGAGCGAATTCGAAAGATCGGCGGGCTTACCATCAGGTCGATTGGCCACATTTCCCGCACTCAGCGGGTGCTCGATAACGATGCGGACTACGTCGAACCCTTGGACATGATTGCTGAATTGGCCGACGACAACAAGACACTGGCCACCCGTCTGCGCGAAGCGCACAATGTGTGCGACGAGCATCGTGATGTTGCCACAGCGAGTCTGATCGAAGTTTGGATCGACGAAACCGAGCGGCGAACCTGGTTCTTATCGGAGATAAAGCGCGGCCGCCAGTAAGCCAATAACAGTAGTGAAGATTCCAATGCCGTTCAATTGGAAAACAAGAATGCGAAAACTGCTGCCCTTCGCTTTCGTCATGCTCTTGGCATCATCGACGCATGCTGAAGTCCATCCTTTTCCGGCGACCTTCAAGACCCAAACGATCTCCACGAACGGTGCGCAGATTTATGTTCGTGTTGGTGGCACAGGCCCGGCGGTTGTGCTGCTGCATGGTTACGGCGAAACCGGTGATATGTGGGAGCCCCTCGCCGCCGAGTTGGTAAAGGATCACACTGTCATCGTGCCTGACCTGCGCGGCATGGGTCTCTCGGGACGTCCGACCGGCGGTTACGACAAGAAGACCGAGGGTCATGACATCGAAGGAGTGCTTGCGTCGCTCAAAATCGAGCACGCCGACCTCGTCACCCATGACATCGGCAATATGGTCGGCTATGCGCTCGCCGCAGAATATCCGGGCCTCATCACAAAATTCGTCATCATAGACGCGCCGCTACCCGGCGTCGGGCCGTGGGAAGAGATCACGCGCAGCCATGCACTCTGGCATTTCTCCTTTTGGGGTCCGGATGCCGAGCGTTTGGTGAAGGGCCGCGAGCGTATTTATCTCGATCGTTTCTGGAACGAGTTTTCAGACGATCCCAAGATGTTCGATGAAGCCTCGCGCCAACATTATGCCAAACTCTATGCGCGGCCGGGCGCGATGCACGCTGGCTTCGAGCAGTTCAAGGCTTTCGATCAAGATGCGATCGACAACAAAGCATTTTTAGCCAAGGCCAAGCTGACGATGCCGATACTCGCCATTGGCGGCGAGAAGTCCTTCGGCCCGATGATGGCAACCGTCATGCGAGCGTCGGCCACCAACGTGACTGAGGCCGTCGTTCCGCATTCGGGTCATTGGGTAATGGAAGAAAATCCGGCCGCCACCGTTAAGCTCGTCACGGACTTCTTGAAATGACTCAGCAGAGATGGTGCGCTCGGAGCGCATCAATGAGCTTCATCCAGGAGTGCATCATCAAAAGACCCTTCCGAGGTAACTGAGTTTGATGGCAAGCGCGTTTTAGTGACCGGGGGCACAAAGGGCGCGGGTAATGCGATTGCCCAACGCTTCCAGCGAGGAGGAGCTACGGTCATCATAACCGCGCGGTCCGCACCGGAAGAAAAAACGAATTTTATTCAGGCGGACGTCTCAACCGCCGAAGGCACGACGAAAGTAATCAACGAAATTTTGAATCGCTTTCATGGCATCGATGTCATCATCCACAACGTAGGCGGATCATCGGCGCCCAGCGGCGGATTTATTACAGTTACCGACGAAATCTGGCAGCAGAATATTAATGAAAATTTGTTTCCTGCGGTTCGCCTGGATCGCGGCCTTCTCCCATCAATGATCGAGCGCGGTTCCGGCGTAATCATTCATATTTCGTCTATCCAGGCGACGCTGCCGCTATACGATTCAACCCTTGCCTATGCCGCCGCGAAAGCTGCCCTTACCAATTACAGCAAGGCATTATCCAACGAAGTCAGTCCCAAGGGGATCCGGGTCAATACGGTTTCCCCTGGTTTCATTGAAACAGACGCCGCAACGAGAATGATTCAAAGAATGGCGGACAAAGACAAAAGCGATTACGCAACAGCCCGCCAAAAGCTGATGGATATGCTTGGCGGAATTCCGTTGGGCCGTCCGAACAGGCCGGACGAGGTTGCAGAACTCGTGGCCTTTCTCGCATCGGACAGGGCCTCGGCCATCACTGGGACCGAGTTTGTGATCGACGGCGGCACGATTCCAACGGTTTGAAGGCGCAAATTAATTGGTGAACGAATATGACACGCTTAATCAATGAAACGATCAACTCCAAGAGGCCTGCGCCAAGGCAACGCTTAATGTCGTGAAGCCTTTCATGCGCGTGCTGGTAATCGACGTGGGCGGGACCCACGTAAAAGTCCTTGCGACGGGTCAAAGCGCTCACCGGGAATTTGATTCCGGCCCGGCCTTGACACCAAAGCGGATGATTACCGGCGTGCGCAAGCTGGTGGCGGATTGGAAGTATGAAGCCATCTCGATTGGCTTTCCGGCGCCAGTCCTTCGGAACAGGCCTGTTTCGGAGCCGTGGAATCTTGGAAAAGGGTGGGCCGGTTTCGACTTCGAAGCAGCCTTTAAATACCCGGTCAAGGTCGTGAACGATGCAGCGATGCAGGCGCTCGGGAGTTACAAAGGTGGCAAGATGCTGTTCCTCGGACTCGGAACCGGCCTTGGGTCCGCCATGATTGTGGATGGCATAGTCGAGCCGATGGAGTTGGGTCACCTGCCTTACAAGAAGGCGACCTTTGAGGACTACGTTGGCATCCGAGGATTGAAGAAGTACGGCAAGAAAAAATGGCGGAGCTTTGTCGCCGATGTGGTGAAGCGTCTGGCTGCCGCCCTTGAACCGGACGACGTAGTCCTTGGCGGAGGTAACGTAAAGAAACTCAAGAAACTACCTTCAGGCACCCGTGCCGGTGATAACAACAATGCGTTTCTCGGCGGCTTTCGCTTATGGCAACAACCAAAAGACAGGGCCTGACTCTGGTGCTGTTTCTGTAAGTCCAGCTCGGCTTGATCGCTGGTGGCGAAATTGGCAACTGTGCCAGATTGGCGAAAGGCGAATCTACGTTTGAATCTTTCTCAGAAAAGGCGCCATCTAGGGCTTCGGCGTGGCGTAAATGAAATGCCTTACTTTTGGCTCTTTTAATGTGTAGCTGCTGATTCGTTCTTCGAGCGCGTGGTCCGCGCGGGTGAAACGTTCATGCTGGCGAAGATGTTCCGCCCACGAGCGCACGATGAAAGTCTCCACATACAGGTCCGGATGTTCGGTGTCGCGATAGATTCCCCAGCGCGACGCTCCATCGCGACGGCGGATCCGTTCGTAACGATGCATCGCCTTGAGGAAATCGGAAGCATGGTCGCGATTTACAACGTATTCGACCGTCACAAGGACGGGACCTGATTCGAGGCCCAACTCCAGATCATCCGGGATCACCGGCATGCGCCAATGGTTCCATGGCGTCACATCCATCGTCGTGTCCGGCAGCCTGCACAGCAATCCGAGTCCGGTTGTCGCGATCGCTCCAAGACCCGCCCACATCAGCGCGGTCGGGACGCCGGCATGTTGGCCGACCGCACCCCACACCGCGCTTCCCGCGGCCATCCCTCCTTGAAACACCAACATGAACACGGCCAGAACACGAGCGCGGACCCAATCGGGGGCAAGCTTCTGCACCAACGCAGTGACCAGCGATATAAAGTCGATCCAGGCGGCCCCGCCTATGAGCATAACGACACTAAGCGCCGGCAGTTCATGCAAGATGCTGACGGCAATCGTTGCGATGCCCAGAATTGCCACGCCGGCTGACGCCACAGTTTCTGTCGACCATCGGGCGCGCGCCGGTTGTAAGACGAACGCCCCAAGGACCGCACCGGCTCCGAAACAACCGAGCAGCAAGCCAAACGCAATTGGACTTCCGCTCACGTTATGGGCCACCGTCGGCAAGAGCGCCAGCAACGCGCTGGCGAAGAACATGACCGCGCCGGCCCGGATTATCAAAGCCCGAACCGCCGTTGAGTAGCGGACATATCGCAACGCGGCCATCGTTGCGCCGACCACTCTTTCCGCTGGCGCGGTTCGTTTCCGATGGGGCCGCTTCCAGCGCGCCACCACAAAAATCACGCCGATAAACGATGCTGCGTTGACAACGAACGCGGTTCCAACCCCGAAGGCGGCAATGAGCACTCCGGCCAGACCCGGTCCGATCGCGCGAGCCAGATTGAACTCAATTCCGTTGAGCGCGGATGCTGCCTCTAAATCCTCTGTCGCGACCAGCTCGGGCAAAACAGCCCGCCACGTCGGTGTCTCGAATGCATCTCCGGCTGACAACGCAAACGTGAGGGCGAGCAAGCAGCCACGGCGAAATGAATCCCGTGATCACGAGTACGGCCAATGCGACTGCTACGAATGCCATCCAGATCTCCGTAAAAAGAATCAGCTTGCGGCGATCACAGATGTCGCCCAGCGCGCCTGCCGGCAAAGCGAATAGGAAGAACGGCAACGCCGACGCGGTTTGGGTGAGCGCGACATACATCGGTCCGGCCTTGAGTGACACCATCAACCAGGCCGCTCCAACGCTTTGCATGAATGTGCCAACGTCGGAAAAGATGTCGGCGATCAACAAATCACGGAACGTTTGTCCCCGTAGCGGTCGCCACACACTGGCCGTGGCGCTGGCACGGCGGTCTGCGGTCGATGGATGGGAGGGCGTCGGCTCCATTGGATAGAATCCTCGCGCATTTTTTCAAATTTTCGCGCGAGATGTAAACCCAAGATTGAACCGCCAGTTTCGCCGGAAGTTTACACCGTCAGTCTCTGCGCCTTTGGCTCTCAACCATCAACTATTAACTCTCAACTATGTTCTAGACGCTGGGTCTGGCGGCTCGGATCGTTTCCGTTTAAACAAACGTTCGGCGAGATGCTCGACCGGTCTACCGAAGGCCAGCGCGATTACGGTTAGACCAACAGCGATTCCGAGAACCGGCCAATAGCCCAGACCACAGGCAATCCCAAGCACGGCGCAGATCCAGATGGTCGCGGCGGTCGTTAGGCCGGTCACGTGACCAGTAGGGTCGCGCAGAATTACGCCCGCGCCGAGGAAACCGATCCCGGTGAGGATACCTTGCAAGACTCTGCTAACCGCATTTGGATCTATCGATTTCGATTCGCCTGGAAACCCGAGCGAGACGATAGTGGCCACGGCCGCTCCGAGGCTGACCAAAGCGTGCGTGCGCAAGCCGGCCGGCTTGCCGTGCAGTTCGCGGTTTAAACCGAGCGCGCTTCCGAGTATAAGCGCCGCGCCCAGCCGCAACGCGATCTCGCCGTTTCCACTCAGCACAACACGATGCATTGATCACGGAGGCTCAAGAAAGGCAAGCCTGATTGATCGCTCAGTTCAAGGAGACAATAGTGAGCCGGCCCCATTTCGCGTGCTCGAAGCGCGATAAAAGCTCGCTATCACTGTCCTGTTTTGGTTACTTGGCTGCCGAATCTTTACAGAAGGAGAATCTTATGAACGCGGAAACAACTGTCGGAGTAGTAAGGAAAGCCAGCGGATGGTCGATGCTCTGGGGTATCCTAATGTTTATCTGTGGAATTCTGGCCATTAGCGTGCCTCTGGCGTCCTCGATTGGAATTGTCATTCTGCTCGCCTGGTTAATTCTTTTCGCGGGAATTTGTCACCTCATCTTCGCCTTCCAATCTCACAGCGTTGGCGGATTCCTTTGGCAGGTGCTCCTCGCAGTAGTTTATGGGGCCGCCGGAATTTATATGCTGATGAACCCGCTTTTGGGCGTGGTTTCTCTAACACTGCTCCTGGCGGCGTTTCTTCTTTTCGAGGGAGTTTTGGAGCTCGCTCTTTACTCCCGCATTCGCCGGGTCCGTCACACCGGCTGGGTTTTGTTCGACGGTATCGTTACGCTCATCCTTGGGATTTTAATCTGGACGCAGTGGCCATCGAGTTCCGGCTGGGTGATCGGAACGTTAGTAGGAATCAGCCTGATGTTTAGCGGTATCTCAAGGTTTATGCTTTCGCTGGCCGTTCGCGGTCCAGGCGCAGCCCCAGCGTAATCTGCGTTCAACCAAGATTCTGTTCCAGAGGCCTCGAGAGCGTCGACGTCGATCACGTCGGTCTTAGCGGAGCAAGGAAAACAGGGTCAGCCGGTGAATCGCGTAACTTGATACCCCTGCCCTTTTGCCCGGACACTCTATCTCGAAAGAGGGAGCCGGTGCTACCTCATAAGTGGTACCGCAAAATCTGACGGACGCGCAATGGCCGCAATCTGTCGAGCACCGATACCGTTGGAAATGAAAGTGAAGACACCTGCCATCAGTTCTGGTGAAACCCAGTCTTACGTTCAACTTCAGCACCAGATCCACGACGCCCTACGCGAGCAGCATCCCGATTGGGTCCAGCCCAATGGAGATTGCCCTACCTGCGAGTCTGTACGAGTCACGTTTGGCAGAACTACTCGACATTTTTCAGTCGAACGAACGCAAGTCGGCCGCCTGATCAAAACACACGATATTCAGGCCAAGGAAAACCCATCCGGGCAACCGACGCCTTTGTTTCGATATACATATATATATGAGTACGACCGCCAGGAACCCGCAGACCGAGCCAAAAAGTCACAGGTCCGCCCTTGGCCCTGGCAGCCAGGCTCCCGATTTCACATTGCGATGTACGCCGGACCAAACCGTATCGTTGAGTGAGTTGCGCGGCCAACCGGTAGTCCTCGCCTTTTACCCTGCCGACTGGAGTCCGGTGTGCGGCGATCAAATGGCGCTCTATAACGAAATGCTGGATGAATTTCAGGAGTTCCAAGCTGAGCTCGTTGGCATATCTGTCGATGGCGCATGGTGTCACGGAGCGTTCGCCAAGCAGAACAAGTTGCATTTCCCCCTTCTGTCCGATTTCCAACCGAAAGGATCGGTGGCGCGCGCTTACGGTGTTTACGACGAAAAAGATGGTACCTGCGAACGCGCTCTGTTCGTCATCGATCCCAATGGAATCATCCACTGGAGCTACGTCTCCCCAATCGGCGTCAATCCCGGAGCAAACGGAATCTTGTCCGCTCTCGAAGATCTTAAGGAGAAGAGCGAGGCTACCTCTGCGGCAAAATGAGTGCACACATCCCGCTGACACTCCCTGATCCCGAACGCGACCACATTCAGGGTTCGCCCGACGGATCGATTAAATTGTTAGAATACGGCGACTACGAGTGTCCGTTTTGCGGTGAAGCTCACGCGATCGTAAGAGAAGTCCAGCGACGATTGGGCGATGACTTACTTTTCGCCTTCCGCAATTTTCCACTGACGCAAATCCACCCGCACTCCGAACACGCGGCCGAGGCGGCAGAAGCAGCCGGTGCACAGGGAAACTTTTGGGCGATGCACGATACAATGTTCGAGAATCAGGCGGCACTTGAAGACGAGGACCTCGCCGGATACGCAGTCGAGCTCGGTCTTGATAAGTCGCGATTGATCCGGGAAGTCATTTCCAGCGTTTACGCGTCGCGCATTCGCGAAGATTTCAAGAGTGGTGTGAGAGGCGGCGTGAACGGAACGCCGACGTTCTTTATCAACGGCGAACGTTACGACGGGACGCTCGATTTTAAGCATTTACTAGGCGCGCTGTCCCGGCAGAGTGTGGAAAAGTGAACGCGATTTCCGTAACTCTTCATGTCAACGGCAAGAAGCACGATCTCCAGATCGATCCCCGCACTACCCTTCTCGACTGTCTTCGCGAGCATCTGCATCTGACCGGGTCCAAAAAAGGTTGCGACCACGGACAATGCGGCGCCTGTACTGCGCATATCAACGGTCGTCGCGTGAATTCCTGTCTTTGCTTCGCCGCGATGTACGAGGGCGACGAAATCACGACGGTTGAGGGCATCGGCCAGCCGGAAAATTTGCATCCGGTGCAAGCTGCGTTCGTTACGTGCGACGCCTACCAATGCGGCTATTGCACACCGGGGCAGATCATGTCGGCGGTGGCGCTCTTGAAGGAACCGTGCGGACCGGAGGATACGGAGGTGAAGGAGTTCATGAGCGGCAATATTTGCCGCTGCGGAGCCTATCCCAACATCGTCGCCGCTATTCAAAGTGTGCGGCAAAACACTAAGCCGCAGAAACCAGCATGAGAACTTTCCAACTCACGCGGGCCAGCGATAGCGCTCAAGCGATTGCCACTGCGGCGAAAGCGACTACGGCGCAGCAGGGCGCGGAGATTCGCTTCATTGGCGGCGGGACGACGCTGATCGATCTAATGAAGTTGAATGTCGAACAACCGCAGACGCTGATAGACATCAACCGGCTGCCGCTCGACAAAATCGAAGCGCTTCCCGACGGCGGCCTAACAATCGGGGCTGTAGTTCGCAACTCGAATCTCGCGTTCCACCCGCTCGTCCGTAAGAACTACGCCGTTCTTTCCGAAGCCATTCTCAGCGGCGCCTCGGCCCAGCTTCGCAATATGGCCACCACCGCTGGCAATCTGCTGCAACGGACTCGCTGCATGTATTTCCGCGCTACCGATATGCCCTGCAATAAACGCGAGCCTGGGTCAGGTTGCGCAGCGATCACTGGAGCCAACCGTAGTTTGGCCATTCTCGGAACGAGCGAACACTGCATTGCAACGAATCCGTCGGATATGAACGTGGCGATGGCCGCACTCGAAGCGACGATCCACGTACGCGGGCCCAAGGGCGAGCGAAGTATTCCGATTGCGGACTTCCACGTTTTGCCTGGGAATACGCCGCAACGCGAGACAGTGTTGGAGCCGGGCGACCTGATTACTCATGTCACGCTTCCGCCGCCCGCACCTGGCAGCCGATCTCTCTATTTAAAACTGCGCGACCGCGCGTCCTACGAATTTGCGCTCGCCTCCGCCGCAGTGGTGGTCACTGTCGCAAATGGAAAACTGACTCGCGCTCGCATTGCGCTGGGTGGCGTCGGGACAAAGCCTTGGAGGTCGACTGAGGCAGAAGGCGAACTAACAGGCCAATCGGCCAGAGAAGCTGTCTTCCGGAAGGCAGCCGATGCCGCGCTGCGAGGCGCGAAGCCTCAGAGTGAAAATGGTTTCAAGATCGAGTTGGCCAAACGCTGCCTGGTGCACGCGCTGAAGCTCGTGACTGAAACTGCCTAACGACAAGATCGACATTTCATCTATGCCCGAAACCGCACAGATGTCCGTAATCGGTAAACCACAGCCCCGTGTTGATGGTCCGCTGAAGGTGAGTGGCGTGGCGCAGTACGCTTCCGACTTCCACTTTCCGGGAATGTTGTATGCCGTTCCGGTCGAAGCCACGATCGCGAATGGCAAAATTCAAAAGCTCGATATGAGCGTGGCCGAAAAAATTCCCGGCGTGCGAGCAATTTTTCATCGCGGGAACATCGGAAAGATTCTTCGTTCCACGCAGGGACAAGGGCTCGAAGGCATCGTCGATGAACGTCGTCCGCCGTTTGAAGACGATATCATTCGCTACTACGGCCAATACATCGCGCTCGCTGTCGCCGACACATTTGAAAGCGCCAAAGCCGCTGCCGATGCCGTCCGCGCGACGTACGCCAAGGTGAAACCGAACGTCGCGACCGACCTCCAAGCCGACGACGAGCCGGATGTCGTTGATACGTCATTCGCTCCGGTCCATCGCCTGCAAAGCGAACGCGGAGATCCCGACCGGGGATTTGCAAGCGCGCCAGTCAAGCTCGACCAGACTTATGTCACACCGACGCACACCCACAACCCGATCGAGCTGCAAGCGACGATCGCGATCTGGGATGGCTCAATGTTGACGATCTACGAGGAGTCGCAGGGCGTCTTCAATCTCCGGGGCGTACTCGCGGAAATGTTCGGCTTGCCGAAGGAGAACGTCCGCGTCATCACCAAGTTCGTTGGCTCGGGTTTCGGCAGCAAGCTATTCCCATGGACACATTGTGCGCTCGCCGTCGCTGCGGCGCGGCAGTTAGCCAAGCCGGTCAAACTTGTCATCAGCCGCAAGATGATGTTCCAGTCGGTCGGTCATCGTCCCCGCACCCAGCAACGTGTGCGCCTCGGCGCCACCAGCGACGGAAAGCTCGTCTCGCTCCAGCACGACTACGTCAACCACCACGCAATCCTCGATAATTACCTCGAAGACTGCGGTGAGGCGACGCCGTTCCACTACAGTGTGCCGAACCTTCGAGTAGAGTTCGGCCGCGCCCGACGAAATGTCGGTTCGCCGACGCCAATGCGCGGCCCCGGCGCCGTGCCCGGGCTCTACGCGACCGAGTCAGCAATGAATGAACTGGCCGATCAGCTCAAGATCGACCCCGTTCGGCTCCGCGTTCTCAACGAGCCGAAAATCGACGAGTCTTTAGGCATTCCGTTTTCGTCACGCCATTTCCTGGAGTGCCTGGAGCTTGGTGGAGAAAAATTCGGTTGGTCGAAGCGCACGCCCGAGGTTGGCTCGATGAAGCGCGATGGGTTGACACTCGGTTGGGGAATGGCCGGGTGCGCGTGGATCGCGGCACGATTTCCCGCTGAGGCCAATGTGCAGCTCCGCGACGATGGCACTACCCGCGTGGCGTGCGGCACACAAGACATCGGCACCGGCACGTATACGATTCTCGCCCAGTTGGCAGCGGAGAAAACTGGAGTGCCGCTCGATAAAGTCGAAGTCGCTCTCGGCGATACGTCGCTTCCAGAAGGCCCGCTCTCAGGCGGTTCCATGGTAACTGGATCGATAGTCCCAGCCGTCTTTGCCGCGGCTGACAATGCGATCGCGTCGCTACTGACGATCGCAACGACAACGTCAGGATCGCCGTTCGAAAAACGCAAAACGGACGAGCTGGCCTTCGAAGGCGGCCAGGTTTTCGTGAAAGCGAATGGTCCTGCTGGCGGCGTGCAATTCGCTGATTTACTCCGGCGCGCCAATCTCCGTCTGGTCACAGGCAGCGGTAAATCCGACGGGACCTTTGGTAATCCGAAGCCGAAGTTTTCGACCCACTCGTTCGGCTGTCACTTCGTCGAAGTCACATGGCAGCCGGAGATCGCCCGGTTGCGTGTCAACCGGGTCGTGACTGTCATCGATGCGGGCCGCATTATCAATCCACTCGCGGGACGCAACCAAATCGAAGGGGCAGTTGTGATGGGAATCGGCATGGCGCTTTTGGAGCACACCACCTACGACCCGCAAAACGGTGCGCCGATTAATTCGAACCTGGCCGACTACATCATGGCGGTGAATGCGGATGTTCCAAAGCTCGACGTGCATTTCGTCGATTTCCCGGACAAAGAGATTAACGAACTTGGCGCTCGCGGAATTGGCGAGATCGGGCTGGCCGGCATCGCCGCCGCCATCACGGCTGCGACCCATCATGCGACAGGCGTTCGTGTGCGCGAACTGCCGATCAAGATCGAGCATCTGCTGACCTCGTCCGTCTTGAGTTGAAGATGTGAAAGCGCTGCAGCAAATCATCCGGCGTGTCGTGGAAAATCAATCGGGTCCGTGGGCTCTGGCCACGCTTGTTCAAACAGAAGGTTCCACCTATCGCAAACCGGGCGCTCGCGTTTTGGTTGATTCGGATGGCGGCACTTTAGGTGTCCTGAGTGGCGGCTGTTTGGAAGAGGAAGTTGGCCGACACGGACGAAAGGTGATCGACGATGCTTTGCCGGTGTTGTTGTCCTTCGACACGAAGCGTCTCTACGGGTGTGATGGTCAGTTGAAGATTTTGGTCGAGCCGCTTCCCGCGGCGGGACAGCACGGCAATCTCATCGCCGAGATTGGTCGATTGCTCCGCAATCGCGAAGTTTGCCGAGTCCGAGTTTTCTTCGAGGGCGACACACTCGGCTCCGAGTCGCTTCCGCCAGATGTCCTTCTGGTCGAGCAACGCGGTGCCTTAATAGATACGGTGCCGCTTCCTATTCGACTTTTACTCTTCGGTACCGGGCCCGAGATCGAGCCCATGGCTCAATTCGCCGGAAATCTTGGCTGGGTTATCGAGCGTTTCGACCACCCGTCGGAGCTGACCAAAGATTTTCGTCCGGACGCGCAGACCGCCGCTCTGGTAATGACTCACAATTTCGGTCGCGATCTCCTCGCGCTCGATCGTCTTTTGCCGCTCCGACTCCGATATGTCGGATTGCTCGGGCCAAGAAAACGTCATGCCGAATTGCTGGCGCGGCTCAGCGAATATCGACCGTTGGAATTCGAAGCTGGTGTCAGAAACCTGTACGCTCCTGCCGGCCTCGACATCGGCAGCGAAGCGCCCGAAGAAATCGCGCTCTCGATTGTTTCCGAGATTGCCGCGGTCCTTTCGGGCCGTCGCGGCGGCTTCCTGCGTGAACGCAGAAATTATATTCACACGAGCATCGCAGTGGCAGGCGGAGAAGCCGCTTAGTTCAAGTCCGAGCCTTTGGACGCACCCAAATAATTCATTGCTTGCAGCCGCGCGAAATCGCCGGGCGTGTCCACGTCGATCTCGCCTCCGGGGAAAGGCAGTAAGTGAGCTTTTCGGAGATGCTTTTGGATGATCTGTTTCGCACCCGCCTCGCCTTTCAGTGCTGTAAGTTCAGCGAAATAAGCGCTGGCGAACAACGCCGGCACGCCATGGCTCCCGCCGTAGCTCGAAACAACAATCGAACAACCTGTCTGGCGATGAGCCGCGACACGTCTGACAATGATCTCCCGTGTGACGAAAGGCTGATCACAAAGCATCAAGACGACGGCGGCGATTTGGGGATCCACCGTGACAACGGCTTCGACGCCGACGCGGACTGACGAACTCATGCCGGACTCCCATTGCTGATTCTCAACTTCCTGCACGTCGAGTCCACGCAAACTTTCTCTGACCGCTGCGGCGTTCGCGCCCGTCACCACGACTACCGGCCGGCATCCGGCCACAAGTGCAGCGGATGCGACGCGTCGAAGCAGTGTCTGACCGCCGAACTGAAGCAATTGCTTCGGCGTGCCCATTCGCGTCGAAGCGCCTGCCGCCAGAATAACTGCGCCGACTTCTGTAAGGTCGGTGACGAGAACAGTTCCTTTAGAAGATTGAGGCATAATTGGAATTTTACTTCTTCTTCACGGTGAGTTCCAGGTTGACGCATTGTTATGCTTGTTTCCAATTTAAATCGGTCACTCTCTATCTCCAAAGAGGGAGCCTGCATCACCTCATAGGTGGCACCACAAAACCTGGCGGATGCGCGACGGCAGCGAATGCGCAGCACGCTAGCCTTCCGACAAGATGAATGCGCAACCAGGCATCACAACTTCGACAGGAAGCGCTAAAGGTCGTGACTAAGCTGGAAGGAAAAGTAGCCGTCATCACGGGAGGCAATAGTGGAATCGGCCTCGCCACGGCGCAACGCTTCGTTGCGGAGGGCGCGTACGTTTTTATTACAGGCCGTCGTCAAAGCGAGCTCGATGCAGCAGTAAAGCAGATCGGCAAGAGCGTTACCGCGGTGCAAGGCGACGTCTCAAATCTGGCCGATCTTGATCGGTTATACGCAACCGTAAAGCAACAGAAGGGCACCATCGACATCCTCTTCGCCAACGCTGGCACCGGAGAATTTGCTCCGCTCGGCGAAATCACCGAAGAGCATTTCGACAAAACGTTCAACGCCAACGTCAAGGGTCTTCTGTTCACCGTACAAAAGGCGCTTCCGCTCCTGAAGGATGGAAGCTCGATTATTCTGAATGCGTCGATTGTTTCTCAGTACAGGGTCGCCGGCGTTCAGTGTCTATAGCGCATCCAAAGCCGCCGTGCGTTCCTTCGCGCGCACCTTCACCACGGATCTCAAAGACCGCAAAATCCGGGTGAACGCTGTTAGTCCGGGCGTGATTCCTTCTCCGGGCTACCGCAATTCCCTGGGCATGACGGAAGAACAAATCAAACAATACGCGGACAGCGTCGTGGACAAAATACCCCTCGGTCGCACCGGAACATTGGACGAAGTTGCCAAAGTAGTCTCCTTCCTCGCTTCCGACGAAAGTAGCTACGTAACTGGCATCGAGCTCTTCGTCGACGGCGGGATGACCCAAATCTGAACAACATGAGTAATTAAATGGAGAGTCTTAGAGTATTACGAACAAGGTCGCAGTCCCTCTGCATCGTCTTATCGCTGCTGACCTGCTCCGCGCTCTCAGCGCAGAACGAAGCGCCTCGCGTTCGGAACATTGTTCTGGTTCACGGCGCCTGGGCAGATGGTTCCGGCTGGAAAGGGGTTTACGACATTCTGGTCAAGGATGGCTACAACGTGAGCATCGTCCAAGAGCCGGAAACGTCCTTTAAAGAAGATGTCGCCGCGACCAAGCGCGTCCTTGCTCAACAGGATGGACCCTGCATTCTGGTCGCTCACAGCTACGGAGGAGCGGTGATTACCGAAGCTGGGACGGATCCATCTGTTGCCGGTTTCGTCTACATCGCGGCCCATATGCCAGATGCGGGCGAAAATGAGGCTGATGACGGAAAACGCTTCCCAAGTGACCTCAGCAAGTCTACTGCGATAAAGAAGACGGCAGACGGTTTCACTTACCTCGACCCTGCGCAGTTTCATGAGTACTTCGCAGCCGACCTGTCTGCCGAGCAAGCCGCTTTCATGGCGCGATCGCAGGTGCTCAACGCAGCTGACAATTTCAAAGCGGTCATCACCACACCTGCGTGGAGAAGCAAACCGAGCTGGATGTTGGTGGCGACAAAAGACAGAACCATCAATCCCGACCTCGAACGTTGGTATGCTGCACGAGCCAACAGTCACAAGGTCGAAGTCTCGGGCGCCAGCCACTCGGTCTACGTCTCCAGGCCGAAGGAAGTTGCAGCTCTGATCGAAGAAGCTGCATCGCACACTCGGTAGCGGTGAAATGGGAAAAGGTGTAAGTAATCCGCGAACTCGAACGCGAATTCGCGAAACGAAACGAAGTTTATCCTCGATGGATCAGGGAAGGAAAAATCACGGAGGGAACAGCGAACCCACGACAAGCTTGTATTTTTGCTGCGTCACGCAAGAGCGTCACGCAGTTGTTTTAGCTCAACCCACAAGATGAAAATCGCGCGATGGGTATTGGAACACGCTTCAACTAGCGATATATTTGACAGAATTTATCGCGCCACGGATTCGCCCTTCCACGGCCGAACAACTGCAAAGATTGGACGAGGGCGGCGCAACTCATAATTATGGAACAAAGCATCCGCAATCAGCTTCCCGGCACAATTAAGAGCATAGTCTCCGACAAAGTTCTCAGTGAAGTGATCGTTGAGACAAGCATCGGTGAAATCGTCTCGGTCATCACAACCCACTCGGTTGAAGAAATGAAGCTCAAGAACGGCGACGACATCTTTGTCCTCATCAAGGCCACGAACGTCTCCTTGCGCCGACGCAGCTAAGTCCTGATCGGTCACTCAATGAAAACGAGAATACTCACGCTTTTGTTGAGCCTCTTGATCGCAACCAGCATTTCGGCCGCCGAACTGACTGTGCATGCCGCGACCAGTTTAAGCGACGCGATGAATGAAATTGGCCGCGCTTACGAAAAGCAGAGCGGCGATAAACTACGATTCAATTTTGGCGCATCGAGCATGCTGGCGAGGCAAATCGAAGAAGGCGCGCCAGCCGACCTGTTTTTCTCCGCCGACGAGGCAAAGATGGACTCGCTACAGAAGAAGGATCTGCTACTGCCGGGCACGCGCCACAGCTTACTTTCCAATTTGCTCGTCATCGTCGTTCCTGTGGACGCGAGCACAGCCCCGAAATCAGCTGCCGATCTGGTGAAGCCGGAATTTAAGAAACTAGCGCTCGCTGAGCCACAGACGGTGCCAGCCGGTATCTACGCGCGTGAGTATCTTCAGAAGCTCGGTCTTTGGGATACCGTAAAGGATAAGGTCGTACCGACGGAGAACGTCCGAGCGGCTCTGGCTGCGGTCGAATCGGGTAATGTCGAAGCGGGCATCGTCTATAAAACCGATTCCATGATCTCTAAGAAGGTGAAGATTGCGGTCGAAATCCCTGCCGTGGAAGGGCCAAAGATTTCGTACCCATCGCCGTGCTGAAATCGTCCAAACAGCCGGACCGCGCAAAGAAATTTGCGGAGTATCTCGCCGGCCCGATGGCGCGGCCGGTATTCGAAAAATTCGGTTTTACCTTCGCGAAGTAGACCCAACGCCATGACCGCCGAAGCATGGCAGATCGTCTTTTTCACGATCGAGGTTGCGGCGCTTAGCACATTTTTAATTCTCCCGCTCGGCGTCGCGATCGCGTGGTTAATCGCGCGGCGTGATTGGCCCGGAAAAGCGGTCGTGGAGACAGTGGTCATGCTGCCGTTGTTCGTTCCGCCGGTCGCGACCGGACTGGTGTTACTCATGCTTTTCGGCCGCCGCGGCCCGCTCGGCTCAATGCTACAACGCGGTCTTGGCCTGGAAATCGTGTTCACATGGCGCGCGGTTGTTCTCGCGTGCGCGGTAATGTCCTTTCCCCTGCTTGTGCGCACTGCCCAGACTGCATTTCAAGGAGTGAGCACGCGCTTCGAGGATATCGCGCGGACCCTCGGCGCGAGCGAGTGGCGCGTGTTCGCGACGATCAGCCTTCCCCTGGCCGCGCGTGGCATTGTTGCCGGGGCGGTGCTCGCCTTCGCGCGTGCCATGGGGGAGTTCGGAGCCACCGTCGTCGTCGCCGGCATGATTCCGCGCAAGACGATGACGATTTCATTGTCGATTTATCAAAATATTCAGCTCGGCCATGACGCTGCCGCGTTGCCCCTCTTGCTCGTTTCGATCGGCATCGTCTTCATCACTGTTTTCTGCGGTCAAATTATCTCAATGCACAAACGTCCCCGATGAGCCTGCAACTTCGTAATATCCGGCTACCGCTTGCCGAGTTCGCATTGGAGGTGGACGCAATATTTGACCAACCAATCGCCGGAATTTTCGGTCCATCCGGCGCGGGGAAGACTTCTCTGCTGGATTTGATAGCCGGCCTTCGTCGACCGGTCGCCGGAACAGTGCGGCTCGACGATGAGGTGGTCTTTAATACTGCCGTTCGTATAAATCTTCCGCCGCGTCTCCGCCGCATCGGCTACGTCCCACAGGACCTCGCCCTTTTTCCGCACCTCAACGTGCACGCCAACCTTATGTACGGTTATCAATCGGCCGTCATGGACAACGAATTGTTCACGCTCGAGCACGTCACCGAAGTGATGGAAATCGCGCCGCTGCTCGAACGCAACGTCACCACCCTCTCCGGCGGCGAACAGCAGCGTGTCGCGTTCGCGCGCGCCATCCTTTCGGCGCCTCGTCTGCTTCTCTTGGATGAACCGATGAGCAGCCTCGATTCACGGCTAAAGAAACGGCTCATTCCGTTTCTTCTGCGCATTCGCGACGAATTTCGAATTCCACTCATTTATGTCACGCATGACGCCGGCGAACTAGTCGCGCTGTCCGACGAAGTGTTGGTGTTGGAGCGTGGACGGCTCATTGAGCGCGGCTCACCAACTGATGTGCTGGCTTAGCTACAGAATATGGTCGCAGGGTTAAAAGATGTGAGAATTACGTACGCTAAAAAGCCGGGATAATCACATGTGAGCTTTTTGGGCGCATTGCTTTTGAAAAACTCTTCTTAAAGAACGTTAATGGAAATCTGTCATCTTTACATTTCGCCAGGCCATAATTTTGTCGGCCATCACGGTCGTGAACCGGACACGCATCGGGCAATTGAGGTTCCGATGATCGAATGTGTGGCTGGGCGCGGCATTTGCGGCGATCGTTACTTCGGTTTCAAGGACAATTATAAAGGGCAGATCACATTTTTTTTCGCTCGAAGTTTTCGATAAACTCTGTAGTGCACTTCAAATTCAGGATTGCTCGCCATCGTTGTTTCGAAGGAACGTGATCACCCGCGATGTCGATCTTAACCAACTGATCGGACAGGATTTTGAAATTCAAGGCGTCCATTTTCATGGCACGCAGGAATGCCACCCGTGTTACTGGATGGACCGCGCCGTCGCGCCGGGTGCGGAAGAATTTCTGAAGGGCCGCGGTGGATTGCGCGCTCGAATTCTGACGGATGGCACGCTCCGTTCGACGGCGCGAATTCCTGAAGGGGTTTGATGAACATTAGCGCGGTGCTGCTCACTGGCGGCGAATCGATGCGCCACCGATTGGCTGTAGTCCGCCCCACAGAGACGCCTGCGACGAAGAAGCTGCTTTGCATGCTCGGTAGAAAACCTTGTAATGCAGGCAAAAAAACGGTGACGTTGGACGATGGAGTAGTCTCCTAATTTCAAACCACTGATGAGTTAAACCAAAATGGACCGAAGAACATTTATCACCACAAGTACCGCGGCCGCTGTGGGCCTCGGAGCCAGCCAAATTTTTACCACAAGCGCTCAAGGAAGGGAACCGCGGCCGACACCGGCTGAGGGTTTCTGGCCTAACAAGGCACGGCTCGTCATCTCAGTTTCCATGCAATTTGAAACTGGCGCTCAACCAGAACGCGGAGCCGGTAGTCCCTTTCCACCTATTGATCTGAAATACCCTGACTTGCCCGTGCAAAAATGGTACGACTATGGTTTCAAGGAAGGCATTCCACGCTTGCTCGACCTGTGGGACCGGGTCGGCGTCAAGGTGAGCTCTCACATGGTCGGTCAAGCGGTCGAGAAGCACCCGGCCCTGGCGAAGGAGATTGTGGACCGTGGCCATGAAGCCACCGGACACGGACAGACTTGGGAGCCGCAATATTCCATGACCCCGGAGCAGGAACGGGCCGGTTATCAGGCAAGCATCGACACGATTCAAAGAGTTACAGGCACGCGTCCGATCGGTTTCAATGCGTTTTGGCTTCGCGGTACGCCGAACACCTTGGGCATCCTTCAGGACTTGGGTTTCATCTATCACATTGATGATATCAGCCGAGACGAGCCTTTTACAGTGGCCGTGAACGGCAAGCCCTTTGCCGTCGTTCCCTACACTATTCGCAACAATGACATCGTGCGCTTCGATTCACCCGCTACGACCAATGCGGCCTACTTTCAGGACCTGAAGGATGATTTCGAAATCCTCTATGCCGAGGCTGCCACGCGGCGCCGGATGATGTCGATCAGCGCACATGACCGCATCTCTGGCATTCCCGGACGAGTGAAATCGTTAGAGGAGTTTATCAAGTATGCTCAAAAACAGAAGGGCGTCGTCTTCATGCGCAAGGACGAGATTGCGAAGTGGGCTTTATCAGCTCCCAACGTCCCTCATGAGACTTGATGTCATTTCAAGTACAACTACATATGATCCGGCCCCAATCACTCGTCAGCTCGCTGTCGCTCGTCGCCGTCTTGGCTTGGACGGCAGTTTCTGCCGAGGAGACGCTGCCAACCCCGCGGAGCACCATACTCACGGCCGGAAAGGAACAGGCCGCGCAACCAGTGATCCTTGCCGCCCGGAGGTATGCGGCCTTCTGGAATACGGGCGAGACACGCTACGCGGAATCGGCGCTCGCGCAGAATTTCGTTGATCGCACTCTCCCTGCAGGACGTCCGCAAGGCGTTGACGGCGTGCTCGAGGCGTCGAAGAATTTTCGCGCTGCCATTCCCGATCTGAGAGCGGAAATTGAGGAGCTGTTGGTCGTGAACGATCGCGCGGTTGTTCGATACACTTTTATGGGACATTTCACCGGCAGCTTCAAAGATGTGAAAGGCGATGGTCGTGCGGTTAGCTTCCGCGCAGTCGACATCTATCGCGTGCAAAACGGGCAAATCTCCGACAACTGGCACCTCGAGGACAATCTGTCGCTGCTGCAACAGTTGGGCCTCATAAAACCCTAACACGTGAAGCCCCAGCCTGAGAGCGGTTCTACTTTCACACTTTTTTCCCTCTTCGAAACACGAGCGACCAACTGGGCACCATTCTTAAGCTAGTGCCAGTGTCGTGGCTGAACCGTTTCAATCTTCCATCTCAAAGGAGGGAGTGAGGATCAACTCTTAAGGAGGACCGCAAAATCCCGCGGATGCGCCATGTCTCCAAAACCGAAGAGTAACGATCTTAGGTTATGAGAAGGTTTAAATTACTGAGTTTAATAGGTATCACCTCGATCGCGCTTGCTCAGGCAGGATTTGGCCACGGCGGGGGCGGAGGCGGCGGCCACGGTGGTGGTGGTGGTGGTTTCCACGGAGGAGGCTTCCGCGGTGGCGCTTTCCGTGGGGGACGTTTCGGCGGTGGCGATTTCCACGGCGCTGGCTTTCGCGGTGGCCGTTTTGGTGGGGGCAACTGGCGCCATGACCGATTCTCTAATAATGTCTTCATCGGCGGCTTCGGGTATCTGTCGTGGTGGGGCTGGGACTATCCGTACGGATATTACGGCTACGGCTATTACCCGTACGATTACTATGGATACGGCAGATACGGTTACTATGGTCGGCCCGGTTACGGATACCGCTATGGCAGCCGATCCGGGCATTTCCCGAGTTTGCGGAGTCGGTGACAAGCGCGGCTACGGCTCTTTGAAATCGCCCGCCTGTTAGTGCGTGTCGGTCGGGTCGCTTCATCTAACGCGTCGGTGCCCGGACACAAGAACGGCCAAATCTCCGACAACTGGCACCTCGAGGACAATCTCTCGCTGATGCAACAGCTAGGCGTCGTAAAACCTAATGAACCGGCAAAAACGGATGTCACTGCGAGCGGTCGAAAGACCAACGAAAGGATAAAAAGAAATCCTGGCCCTCTATTTCGGATTGCCCAATGCTGTGCGGAGAATGAAATGAGAGACTTTGCAAAGTCGCGGCGTGGATTTCTGAAGACCACGGGCGCTATCGCCGGAGGATTTTTGCTCTGTCCGAGAGGCATCCTTGCTCAGAAGAAGGAGCAAATTCAGCACAGTGAACCAGCGGTTCCGCCTAACGAGTCCGCTGCCGCAGACTACACCCTGCATATCGAAACGTCTCCAGTTGAGATCGCGCCCAAGCGAATCATTTCCGTCACGACATACAACGGGCAATTCCCCGGGCCATTGCTTCGGTTCAAGGAAGGTCAGCAGGCCACGGTGGACGTGTTCAACGACACCGATACGCCGGAGCAATTGCACTGGCATGGTCAGAAGGTCCCGACCGACGTGGACGGAGCGTCCGAGGAGGGGACCCCGTTCATTCCTGCGCACGGTAAGCGGCGCATAGTGTTCACGCCGAGGCCCGCTGGCTTGCGGTTCTATCACACCCACAACCGCGCCGGCGCAAATCTCGCGGCTGGACAGTACAGCGGACAAGCGGGGCCGGTGTATATAGAGCCGAGACAGGAACCGGGTATATACGATCGCGAAGTGTTTCTTGTTCTAAAAGAATTCGAGCCCACGTTCAGTCGCGGCGGCGACATGGCCATGGATTTCCTGCCCCCAGCGACTCGCGTCAAGTCGCTTGAACAAACCGGAGAGTCCGCAATGAAGGCCTCGATCGCGAAGGGCATGCCGCACGGGTATGAAGTCGGCTACGGATCGTTCACGATCAATGGACGCATGCTCGGTTACGGGGAGCCGATTCGTGTGAAGCACGGGGAACGCGTCCTGTTTCATATCCTGAATGGAAGCGCTACCGAGATTCGCAGCCTTGCGTTGCCGGGCCATTCATTTCAAGTCGTCGCACTCGATGGCAATCCTGTTCCGAATCCGGCGCAGGTGCCGGTCCTATGGCTGGGCACGGCTGAACGTATCTCCGCCATTGTGGAAATGAATCATCCGGGTGTCTGGATCATGGGCGATCTCGCCGATGATGATCGCCGACACGGCATGGGAAGTGTCGTTGAATACGGTGGTCGCCGCGGACAAGCGAAATGGATCGCACCCGCGCCTTTTCGCTGGAATTACGCGCGATTCGCGAAGGCCGGTGCAACCGCCCCTTCGCCGGACGAGACGATCGAGATGATCTTTGCGAAAGACAATGCCGCGGAGGAAGGTTTTAACCGATGGACCATCAATGGCGTGGCCTTCCCCATGAGCGACGAGATGATCCCGGCTTCATTTCACCTGAAAGAAGGCAAGCGCTATCGCATTCGTATGCGCAATGCCAGCGACGATATCCATCCAATCCATCTCCATCGCCATAGCTTTGAGCTGACGAGCCTGGCCGGAAAGCCGACAACTGGAATCTTGAAAGATGTTTTGATGTTGGGCGGATACCAGGAAGCCGAGGTAGACTTTATTGCTGATAATCCAGGGCTGACGCTTTTCCACTGTCACCAGCAACTGCACATGGACTACGGGTTCATGACGCTTTTTGACTATGTGTAGGCGCCGGCGCAAGGGCGGTTATCTTATTATCATTATGAACCGGCACCTAGAGGACCAGGCCAGAATGAACGGGCGACCTCGCCACCCGCTCCCGCGATCCGACGAGCGAGAACCTCGAGCCGATCCAATCCGCGCGCGCCAACCAGAACCTTCGCGCCGCGTACTTGCCACGTGCGAAGCTTACGTGGCCGCGCCAATTCCGCTGCCTGCTCAGCGTGCCCGCCGCGGCGGGCGAATGCCTTCGGAGCTCGCGCCGTGTGATGTTGACGACATTGTCTTTGATTCCCGAAACGACGTTTTTGCTTTCTACTTCTACTTTTAAATTCCTTCAGCGGTTGTGTGTTTGTTGAAAATCACCGCGCCCTAGTGAGGGGGAGATTAATAGACAGTTTTTGTGATCTTCTTAACACCGCTGATCAAATCCTCGACTTGTTCTGCGGTCGGTTCCGGCTTCCGGCCGTGATCGCAGAGATTACGAATATCGGCTAGATGCTGAATAAATCGCCATTGCGGCAGATCGACGACGCCAGCGCTTTTCAGCGAATCGTTGAAATCGGAGATAGTCGGGTTCTTCTTCGAGAGTGTGACTTGATGGTCCTGACATACCTGCGCAAGATGCCGCTCGACGACTACGCCGGCGAGTGCCCCAGCAGGCCGAATGAATTTATACTTCGCGAGCTCCTCGGCAGCCGCGAGTTCGGAGTCGAGTAGATCAGCCTGAACTAATTGCCGTATCTCAAACAACGAGCTGTCGAACCTTGCCTGTGCTGCCTCCACAATCGCCAACTGCTGTTCGAACCGAGAGATGGCGGCATCAGGGCCAACTATCGTATCGGTTTGCAATCCCTGTGTGCGCGTGACATTCAGACCCTGAAGATAGTCTTCAACACAATAGCTTGCATATGTGATGTCTTTGCGACCCTTCGGCTTTTCGTAGTGACGTGTAAAATCCGCCAGCCGTTCGGGCAACAATTGGCGGAGCAAAGCGAGCGCTTCTGAGTACCAGCGCTGGTACTTCTCCGAGAAGCTGGGCAGCTCCTTAATGAATTCGGCACTTCCTTCGCCAAGCTCCTTTTCTATGGCTGCCTTCGTCTTCTCTGGGAAACACCTAAACTGCATCGCGATTCTGAGGCGACGGCCTGTGTTTATCAGTTTCTCAAGATCTTTTTTGAAGCGGTCCAAATTAGTGCTCATACGAGTAGAAAGAATGGGGTCAGTCCTCACTTTTAACACTAGTGGTGCCCGAACAGGTGCCGGTCTAACCAATTAATGCGGCCCACCGTACCTTCGGATTGGTTTACTTGCGAGTTTCGGCTGCGTGCTTGCCCAATTTCTTCAAAAGCCGCAGCAAGATCAGCCGTTCGTTTTTTGAAAGGACGCCGGCCACCGCTTCCATCGCCGCGGCGTGCTCGCCAAAACCCCGGGTAATCAGCGCCCGTCCTTTCGCGATCAGTTCAACCTGGCGCACCCGGCGGTCGTCCGGGTGATTCTTGCGCGAAACGAGCCCTTTTCTAACCAGCCGATCGACGGCCACACTGATGGATCCGGGAGTGAGCCAAACCTTCGGGCCGATGGTATTCACCGGGAGCGGGCCATTATGCAGGAGCGCTTCCAGGACGCGGAAATCGGAGTCGCCCAGTTTCGTCCGCTTGATGCTCCCTGCCGCGTGCGGGATCAGCGCTTGAAAGGCTTTCATAAAAACGAGCCAGACATGCACGCCGGTGGAGTCCTGCCCTGGAGTTGTTCTTTTCCGTTTCATTTCATTTTTATCTTGACATAGATCATATTGATGTCAATATAATGTATATCAAACAAACTAAACTAACATGAAAATCATTACTGTCATCGCCCGTTTCCTTCTTGGCTTCATCTTTCTCGTCTTCGGACTGAACGGCTTCCTCCACTTCATTCCCAGCTCTCCGCCCTCCGGAACCGCCGGCCAGTTCGTCGGGGCGCTTTTTGTCTCCCATTATCTGGTCCCGATATTTCTGCTCCAAGTCATTTCGGCCGTTCTGCTCCTGGTTAATCGCTACGTCCCAATCGCGCTGACGCTACTCGCGCCGATTATCGTCAATATTCTGCTCATTCACATATTGATGCTTCCGAGCGGTCTGCCTCTGGCGACCGTTGTGACCGTGCTTTGGATCGTCGTGTTCCTGAGCGTCCGCTCCGCTTTCGCCGGTCTTTTCCAACAGCGCGTTGCAGCGTGAATAAGGACCACCAGCAAATGGAAATCGGCGTAGACAGTTTCGTGGCGGCAACCGTTGACGCGGCCGGTCGGGCCGTCGATCCCGCGCGACATCTCAGCGAGTTACTCGAAGCAATCACGTTCGCTGACGAGGTTGGCCTCGATGTATTTGGCATCGGCGAACACCACCGGCGCGAATTCCTCGATTCCGCGCCGACGGTGATTCTCGCCGCCGCCGCGGCCCGAACCCGCCGTATCCGCCTAACGAGTGCCGTCACGGTATTGAGCGCAGCCGACCCCGTGCGGGTGTTTCAGGAATTCGCGACGCTTGATCTGCTCTCGAACGGAAGAGCGGAGATCGTTGTCGGGCGCGGCTCGTTCATCGAAGCGTTTCCGCTTTTCGGGCTGGAACTCGACGACTACGATTCGCTCTTTGCCGAGAAGCTCGATCTGCTTCTGAACATTCGTGAGCACACGCATGTTCACTGGTCGGGCAAACACCGCGCGCCGCTCACCGGGCAGGGCGTTTACCCGCGCCCGCTGCAGAACCCGCTGCCGGTTTGGCTCGGTGTCGGCGGCACGCCGGGTTCATTCGTTCGCGCCGGCACGCTCGGTCTGCCGCTAATGGTCGCGATCATCAGCGGCGAGCCGCATCGTTTTCGACCACTGATTGAAGCTTACCGCGAAGCTGGCCTGCGCGCCGGCCATTCTCCAGATCAACTCAAGGTGGGCATTCACTCGTTAGGTTACGTCGCCGACAGTTCGACGAAGGCTGCAAACGAGTTCTTTCCCGGCTATGCGCAAAGCTTCACTGAGATTGGCAGGGAGCGCGGATGGCCACCTATGACTCGCGCGCACTTCGACGCCCAGCTCGGACCGACCGGCGCGCTCCTCGTCGGCGATCCGGAAACCGTCGCGGAAAAAATCCTGCGCGTGAACGAGTCGTTAGGCGGCATCTCGCGCCTTACATTCCAGATGAGCGTCGCGGCGTTGCCGCACGCCAAACTGATGCATGCGATCGAGCTGCTCGGGACGCGCGTTGCTCCTCTCGTGCGCACCGCCCTCGCGTCTGAGACAGCGGAGGCGCATTTGGACCAAACTCGGGTTGAATTTGATGAAGACAAGATCGATCGAATCGTGGATGATGTTCCCGACCACGCGCAGCTGAATGCTCGTCGCGAAACTCAACGCAAATACGAATAGGAACTGGTTAAAAGCATGAGAAAAAATCCCCTAAACAAAGGTATTATAATGGAGAACGCAGCTGGGATCGGGACGGTGACGCATGCGATGGTTGAAGCTCGTGCGCGCGAATTAGCCGCCATCAACGGTCGGCGTTCTTCCGAACCGTCCGAGGCTGACTACCAACAGGCCAAACGCGAGCTGACGGGAGAATCGGAAACAGATTCGCGGGAAGAGAGCCGCGGATCCCAACCCGAATCGGACGGTTGGGATCCCCTGCCGGGTTCAACAGGCCGGCAAGCAGCAGACTCACTCGGAGAAGATGAAGATGCCGAGGGACGGAGCGAGAGTGCGCAGATGTTCGAAGAAGGCATCAACGAAGCGGAGCACGATCAAATGCGTCGGGCAGCCGAGGCAGACGAGAAGGGCGGCGAACTCCAGCCGTAACTCCCATGAGAGTGCCACGGTGATTCGCTGCGCGAGCTTTGACTTTTAGGGGATAGTGTCGTGCGGTCGCTACAGCAAGGTTACTCGAACCACTTCATCACAGAGAGATTCCCACCTCCGGTAGTGACGATAACGAGATTCATTACGAGGAGCATGGTGTCGTAGCTCCATCCGTTTGTTTCTGATTTACCCCAGAAGCCTGTTCGCCAGACGAAAATCTTCTTCTGGATCGCGCCGAGCATTATCAAAATCAAACCAATAGCAGCGGGTTGCGCGAGAACGCCAAAGATCACTCCGAGACTCCCGGCGACCTCCACGGCACCAAGAAAAATCGTGAAGCTTTTGCTCATTTCAATGGCCTTGCTTCGTCCCGCGGGGTCCTGGAAGTGTTTCCATCCACTCGTCATGAACACGATCCCAACCATGATGCGTAAAAGAAGAAGCGCGACGTCGGTGAAACGAGCCAGCTCTGGAAACATCAAATGCTGATCATACAGCTGCCATGAACCGCGGCATCAAGAGCAAAAGTTCGTCCGTGGTAATTCCGTTCAAGAGCCGCCATCGAAGGTATTCGAGTGGGCAAATACAGCGAACACGATCGCATAACCGGCACAAGCCGACTCACGACAAGTGTCATCGATGGAGGAATGAACGCGCGTGTGATGACGTTGGAAAATTAAACAAAACGCAGGACGCTGAAATCCAATTTTAATGACCTTTAACATCTGCTAAAGAAGAGATCTAGAGAGGCAACGTAAACTTTATGGCTCACCTTTTTGATCCACTCACGATTCGAGATCTCGAGTTTGCGAATCGCGTATTCGTCTCGCCCATGTGCGAGTACTCCAGCAGCGATGGTTACGCCAACGACTGGCATTTCGTCCATCTGGGCAGCCGAGCAGTGGGCGGCGCCGGGCTGGTGCTTACTGAGGCAACGGCCGTTCTTCCCGAGGGCCGCATCAGTCCGCACGATCTTGGTATCTGGAGTAACGGGCACATAGAACCGCTGGCTCGGATCGTCAGTTTCATTCATAAACAAGGCAGTGTCGCCGGTATGCAGTTGGCGCATGCCGGACGCAAGGCCAGTACATATCGGCCATGGGAAAGTCAGGGAACGGTTCCTGAAAACGCAGGGGGTTGGAAGAATGTCATGGCCCCTAGCGCACTTCCTTTCGCCGATAACTATCCCTTGCCGCAAGCCCTCACACCTGATGGCATTCAGGAAATAATTGCTGCTTTCGCGAACGCGGCGCGTCGCGCCTGCGAAGCGGGCTTTCGGGTAATTGAGATTCACGCTGCTCATGGCTACCTCATTCATGAATTTCTCTCGCCGCTTAGTAATCAACGGAATGACGCCTACGGAGGTTCATTCGAGAATCGTATCCGCTTATGTCGCGAGATTGTCGCTGCGGTTCGATCCTCTTGGCCAGAGCGCGCACCCTTGTTCGTGCGCATTTCCGCCACCGATTGGGTCGATGGCGGTTGGGATATTGAACAGTCGATTGAGCTTGCTCGGGGACTTCGGCAAATAGGAGTGGACCTGATTGATTGTTCATCTGGCGGCAGCGTGCCTCATGCAACAATTCCGGCTGGCCCGGGGTACCAGACGCCGTTTGCGCGGCGGATTCGTCGGGAAGCTGAAATCATGACGGGTGCGGTTGGGATGATCACTTCTCCAGTTCAAGCAGATCAGATCATTGGAACCGGACAGGCGGACGCGATCCTTATGGCCCGCGAGTTCCTGCGCGATCCTTATTGGCCATTGCGAGCGGCCCATCAACTCGAGCAATCAATTTCCTGGCCTGTCCAATATCTGAGAGCTGCCCCAAAAGGCGCACAGGCCCGTGTTCCGGTAAACCTCAAGAATTTGGAATCATGCTTCGAGGAACAACATGCGATCCCGTGAACACGGATTCGCATTCTCAAATGATAATTATCCCTGGGTGACGGTGCATCTCAACGCTTCGGGAGCCCCGCCTGATAGACCCGGAGATTGACAAAGGCGGCTTTCAATAATGGCGTTTCGACTCCGCACGCGGCGCCGCGCTCGATGAAGTCGCCCAGGATGTGATCGACCTCGACGGGGGCGCCCTTGCGCAAATCGCGATACATCGAGGAAGTCAACAATGATCCGGGCGCCGTCATTGCGGCGGCGTGTTTTGAAAGCAAGGCTTCCGACGGTTTATTGCCGCAAGCAATGGCGACCGCAGCGGATTCGTCCAGCATCTTTAACGAGAGGTCGGCTCCACCAGGTGCGGCCACAATCTCGCCAATCGTCCCGCGCATCAGGCAGGTGATCGCCCCGAGGCTGGCGAGCTGGACCCATTTCTCCCACATCGCTTGTATGATGTCCGTCGACAGACGGGTGTCGAATCCCGCTCCCTGAAGCGTCGCGTCGAGCATTTGCAATCGAGGTGTCGTCTCGCCGTTTCTCTCGCCGTAGACAAGTTGCTGGAAGCCGGCGAGCTGGACGATGCGACCCCGATCGTCGATCTCGGCCGCGACGAGACAGACGCCGCCGATGACCGCACGTTCTCCGAATCGTTTCGTCAGAAGATCGATGTGGCGCATGCCGTTGAGTACCGGAAAGATCATCGTTTCCGGTCCAACGGCCGCGGCGAAATCGTTCATCGCCGCCTCAAGCGCGTAGGCTTTCACGCTTAGGAAGACAACGTCGTAAGGTGTATCGATCTTGTCAGTCGTTACCAGCTTTGGAGTGAGGACCGCGTCACCATGCGGGCTGACGATTCGGAGGCCATCTTGGCTGAGCTGTTTCGCGCGCGATGGACGAACGAGAAAAGTCACGTCGCGCCCGGCCTGAGCCAACCGGCCACCAAAGTAACCACCCACGGCACCGACGCCGACGATAAGGATCCGCATAGGCATCTTGAATGTTTTGTAACTCGTTAGGCTTCCGCGCCGGTCGCGTGAACAGCCAGAGCAATCAGTTTGGCATCCAGTTTTTTCGCGGCTGCGGTAACCTTCTCATTCTTCAATCCACTCATCAGTGAAGAAGGAAGATCGTAGGCCAACCGAGTTGTCCGGCTCGCCGGCTCTTCATAGATCATCAATCGCACCGGAACATTCAATCCCGCGGCAATATCGTGTTCGAGCATCGTCCGAGCGATCAACGGATTGCCGATCGTGTACATCCTGGCCCTCGCGTTCAATCCGACGCGCGCCATCCAGACGCCATGATCGGCGGTGAAGAAGCGCATGAAACCGCTCGTGCTCTCCCGGGATTTTACCTGGCTCTCGAACTCCTCGGCGCTTTTCGTTGACGTCGAGAGCGCTTCAAGTCCAATGTTTTCAACGGATCCTACGGCAGCCTCAAAGGCGCGAACGACCTCATCGAACGATCGGCTGCTGACGTGTTCGTTATGATGCACCATCAACGTAGTTCTCATAGCAATCTTCTCTTGTGAGTGTGGAGGCGTTCCATTTTACAATATCAGCAGTTCTGGGCGGAGACTCTCTCCCTCGAACGAGGGATTACGGATTACGTCTATAGTAGTACTGGTAAATCCCACGCACGCGCAATAGCCGACGTCTCGCAGCCGCTGATGCTTTCGGATTATGAAAATGAACAGGTCTGCGAGCAGCTCCGGCGAAAGTGGCTCTTACGTTCAACTTCAGCACCAGATTCACGACGCCCTGCGTGAGCAGCATCCGGAATGGATCGAGCAAAACGGGGATTGTCCTACTTGCGAGTCGTACGAGTCGCGCTTCGTAGAACTGCTCAACCTTTTTCAGTCGCGCGAACAAAAGTCGGTTGCCTGATCGAACGCGTTGGACTTAGCGCAAGTCGGTAATAAGAGGAACGTATGACCAACTCAACTTTATCGACAGGTGCGGGACAGTCATCTCGCTTGGCCAATGCGCGTCCGGCCGAAGCGAGCGGAACATTTTTAATTGGCGATATTTCTGTTCACCGACTCGGGTTCGCCGCAATGCAACTCACCGGCGATGGCGTCTGGGGAGAACCGGCCGATCATTCCGAGGCGGTCGCAGTCTTGCGTCGCACGGTGGAGTTGGGAATCAATCTCATCGACACCGCCGACTCCTACGGGCCCGCAGTCGCCGAGTGTCTCATCGCCGAGGCGCTGCATCCGTATCCGGCCGGCCTTTTGATCGCAACCAAAGCCGGCTTTCAGCGGCCCGGGCCTAACAAATGGGTCGAGGATGGTCGACCGAAGCATCTGCGGGAAGCAGTCGAAGGTAGTCTTCATCGACTGCATCTTTCGCGAATCGATTTGTTACAACTCCACCGGATCGATCCGAAGGTTCCGATGGAAGATCAAATCGGCGCGTTGGTCGATCTTCAACACCAGGGCAAGATTCGCCATATCGGATTGTCTGAAGTCAGCGTAAAGCAGATCGAAGCAGTCCGTCGTATCACCCCGATCGTTTCGGTGCAGAATCGATACAATCTGGTCGATAGAAATTCTGAGGACGTGCTTGAGTATTGCACCCGGGAAAACATTGGCTTCATCCCCTGGTTCCCACTCGCCACCGGCGAACTCGCGAAACATGAAGGTCCACTGACGCGCGCAGCGAAGCGCCTCAACGCGCAGCCGGCGCAGATCGCGCTCGCATGGTTGCTTCGGAAGTCCCCGGTGATGCTCCCGATTCCCGGAACTTCGAAGGTTGCGCACTTGGAGGAGAATACTGCGGCGGCCCTCCTCAAGCTCGACGAATCAACAACGCAAGAGCTGGAACACCTCGGCGGGGTTCGTTGATGGAAGAAGGAGTGTGAAACGATGGGAGGGCAATCCTCGATGGAAGAATCACGCGCGTGTGACGCCCCGAAAGAGGGAGTACCAATTCCCACCCTTGCGTTATGGCAGCGCAATTACAGACGAATATTTTTCGGGTGTTATAATGTCTCCGAATCGTAATCATCTTCACGTTGACTTTTGCTGTTCGGATTCGATTTGAAATCGGGTAACAAATCGAATCGATTCCAGCGATGAGCGCATTAAAGTGGACAAACGGCAACGTTGGGTGCGCATCCAGGTTTGTTGCAAGGAACTTCAGGCCCGAACGCGCAAATACGGCTGCGAGTAAGACATGGCTAAAAAGCGAGTAGCGGATGTGCTGGTCGACACGCTCGTCGCGGCGGGCGTGAAGCGAGTTTACGGGCTGGTCGGAGATTCGCTTAACGGTGTGACCGATTCGATTCGTCCGCGGAAAGATTTACAATGGGTGCCGGTCCGACACGAAGAAACGGCGGCGTTCGCCGCGGGCGCAGAAGCGCAGTTGACCGGACAATTGACCGTGTGCGCGGGAAGTTGCGGGCCGGGCAATCTCCATTTGATCAACGGCCTTTACGATTGTCATCGCAGCCGGGTCCCTGTGCTTGCGATTGCGGCGCAAATTCCGAGCGAGGAAATCGGAAGCGGATATTTTCAGGAAACGCATCCGGAACATCTGTTTGCGCAGTGCAGTCATTATTGCGAACTAATTTCACAGCCGGAGCAGATGCCACGCGTACTCGAGATTGCCATGCAAACCGCAATCGCGCGGCGCGGAGTCTCAGTGATTGCGCTGCCGGGCGACATTGCGTTGCGTCACGCGGTCGAGCAAGAACCGCGGCTCCATTTCCCGCCGCCGAAACCGACCGTCTGCCCAGCGCATGATGAGATCGAAGGATTAGCAAAAATTCTTAATGATTCCGAGAAGATCACGATTCTCGCCGGAGCCGGTTGTGCCGGTGCTCATGCCGAGCTGATCGCGCTCGCCGGCAAGTTAAACGCTCCAATCGTCCATGCCCTGCGTGGCAAGGAATTCATCGAGTACGACAATCCATTTGATGTCGGCATGACCGGCTTGCTCGGATTTTCCTCCGGTTATTTCGCAATGATGAATTGCAGCGCTTTGCTGATGATCGGCACCGATTTCCCGTATCAGCAGTTCTTTCCCAAGCACGCGATCGTTATCCAGATCGACATTCGCGGAGAACAACTGGGCCGGCGCACGAAGCTCGAGTACGGATTGGTCGGCGATACCACGGCGACACTTCAGACTCTCCTGCCGAAGTTGAAGCAAAACGCCGGTGACAAACATTTGAAGTTGAGTCTCGAACATTATCGCGAAGCGCGAAAAGGATTGGATGAGCTCGCGACTGAAGGAACCGAGCGCAGCGGGAGTCATCCACAGTTTGTCGCTCGCCAGATCAGCAACCTCGCGCATGACGATGCAATTTTTACCTGCGACGTTGGCACACCAACGATCTGGGCTTCGCGTTATCTCAAAATGAATGGTAAACGGCGCTTGCTCGGCTCGTTCGTGCATGGATCGATGGCAAGCGCACTGCCACAAGCGATCGGTGCGCAGCTCGCCGCCCAAGATCGACAAGTCATTTCGATGTCGGGCGACGGCGGTGTATCGATGTTAATGGGCGATTTGCTAACTCTTCGCCAACTGAACCTCCCGGTGAAAGTCGTTGTCTTCAGAAACGATTCACTTGCCTTTGTTGAATTGGAAATGAAAGCGAGCGGTTTTCTGGATTTTGGCGTCGAGCTCAAGAACCCTGATTTCGCTGCGCTCGCCCAAGCGGCCGGCCTGCTCGGGTTAAAAGTGGAAACAGCGCAAGAGGTGCAGCCGATGCTTGAGCAAGCATTCGAGCACGATGGACCAGCGCTGATCGATGTGCTTGTTCATCGACAGGAGCTGTCGATGCCGCCGACGATTACGTTCGAGCAGGTAACCGGCTTTGGCGTATTTATGCTCAAAGCTGTTCTGAGCGGACGCGGCGATGAAATCGTCGATCTGGCAAAAGTTAATCTTTTTCGTTAGGCCGGAAGCGATGGAGACTCCCCCACCCTAACCGGTGGTGCTGTCAGGTGAAAGCCGTCGCTGTTCCGGCCACAGCGCCACAACCGCAAGAGCAACGATGATTCCGACAGAGACTTCAAGGAATCTATGCAAAGCGATGGTCCATGGTGCTGCCAAGCGTGGAATCAGAACGATGATAGTGAGGGTAATGCTCGCGTAGCGATATGCGGTCTTTTCCAAACGAAACGCGATCGACAGCAATCCGAGGAGAAAGATCGCAACCGCGAATGCGACCAGATTTGCGCTGAAGTAATTTGCCTCGAGTGCTCCAACTGACGCCCCCACGGCAGTGGCGACGATTCGCTCGATCGAGAGCGTCAGCGTAGCGCCGAGGGTGGATTGCATGATGACCAATGTCGCGATCGCAGCCCAGTACGCCTCGGGCATCTGCACGAGCCGCGCGATCAGGACCGACACGGTTGCAGCGATGGCCGTGCGAACCGCATGTGTTATCGAAGGAAGATTCTTCTTGTCCCAAGCCCAGAGTTTCATCCGAGCATGATCTTTCCAGCAGGCCTGCTTTGGCAAGATCCACAACTGATCGTGGCCCCGGGACTACTCAGTTGCGCTCCCGAACAATTAGTTCGTCAATTTCCAGTCGCCGGATTCTGGCGCGACCTGACCAGTCGGCCGATGGCCAAAACACCGATCGCCAGCGCGCCGATTGCAATTGCACCCAGGGCCAATGCGCCCACGGCTCGCGCGGTGCCGCTCATGGTTTGGAGTTCATGCATTTCGTTTATTGTTCCGCAACCTTCTTCGCCAACGTTTCGATTACCGCGATGTTTGGCAAGAGTTCCGATGGCAGGTTGTGCCGCTCCTGCAAATAAACCGGGCTGTTGTAGGTAACCCAAACTTTTCCCTGAGCACCTTCCCAGATCAAAATCTTGAGAGGAAGATCGATGGCGCTACTAGGCGCCGCCAGCATCACAGGCGTGCCTTCTTTTGGGTTCCCAAAGATCACCAGCTTCGTGGGTTGCATTTTCAGTCCCGCTTTTGCCGCTTCTCCGCTGTGGTCAATCAGCGCGAACAGGGTGATTTGCTTTGCTTGGAGAATCCCCTTGAGTTTCTCGACCGTTGCGTCCACCGAGTGATTGCTCGGCAGGTCAACAAGCCCGCTGCCTCCATGGGGCGTCATAGATAGTCGGAATTGTCGCGCGAGCTAATAACCGGCTTCAACTGAGAAATAATTGCTTCCTTGCTCGTAGTCCCAAAAATGCCGATGCGCACCTCGCCCTCGCTGAAATACAATATTGTCGGGAGGCATCGAATTCCGTACCACAGCCCGAGATTGGGACTGCGATCGAGTTCGACGCGGGCGACCTTCACACGATCGACAAACTCAGCCGCAATCTCGGCCATCGCTCCGTTCGTCATCATGGAAGGAAGGCTCCAGCCAGTGGCAAACTCGACCAGCACAGGTTGGCTGGATTTCAAAACTTCGCTCTCGAAATTTGCCTCGTTGATTTTGATCGGTTGTTTCATGTTCATTCTCGCTCTGTCTCAATTAGCCGTTTGAAATTGTGCAAATACTTATCGACTCGATTTGAGACGGCGCCGCCGAAGCTCGAGGTTAGCTTTAAGGTCACGCATGTGCTCTGATCCGAAACCGACGCGAAAGAAACCACTCCGGCGGCGAAATGATCGGGAGCACGGTGATCGGCGAGAGTTCGCCAGGCCAGTCTCCGTTCCGGAACGCGCAGCATCATCTCGAGTGTCGTTTCATATTGTCTTCCGTTGAATCCGAGCGACGCGACAAAATGGGTGGCGTCCAATTTTCGGACGCGTTTGATCACTGTGAGAAATTTTGGATAATCCTCAAACGCCAGCCAGCGTTCGTAGACATCGGCGACTGGCGCGTTGACCACAATCGAGCCCTCCGCGGCATCCATTGCCAGCGGCCTGTTCCCCTTATTTGGCATCTGCTCCTGTCGCGCCGTAGCCTCCGCAGAGACGGATCCGTTAAGCGTAGAACCGCCCGTACTCATATTTTGAAAATGTGCGGCGCCAGCCATCAGTGAAGTTGAAGATCGACATGTTGAGCACGAGCATGGGGTCGTGCCTGCCTGCGCGCCGCCGAAAGACCCTGCGCAGCGTGCTTCTGAAATTGTTTTCACGTTGTTTGGTTTTCATTGTTATTTTCGTATGTCCGAAACGGTAGCGGGCCCCCGGGCTGTCACCACCAAGCAGTCGTGGGATTTTGAAGTGCCTCTTTTGGGGGAGCAAAGAAGAGTGGCGTGTCGAGCTTTGGATTGTTAGGCTTTGATCGGCTTGATTGCCTCACCCAGACTTTTGGAGTCAAGATAATGTCGAAGTCAGATCGTGGTTTACGACGAGTTGCGCCAGCCGTTTGGCGGTACGGCCTCTCCGTTTTGTCGGTCGCGATCTCCATTGCTGTCACGATTCCGCTCGAAGGCTTCAGGGTACGAACCTCCCTCTTTTTTCCGGCTGTCCTGTTGAGCACATGGTTTGGCGGCACAGGCCCGGGGCTGCTGGCCGTCTTGCTGTCGACTTTGTCTATCAATTTCTTCTTCACCGAGCCGCCGCACCAATTTCAATTAGGCGTTCAGGATATTCCACACACCGTCGCATTTCTTTTCGCAGCGCTGGTCATTAGCTCGTGGAGCACCGCCCGCAAACGCGCCGAGAATCGCCTGCGTGAAAGCGAGCAACGCTGGCGCGGATTGACCGAAGCGCTGCCGCAACTCGTCTGGGGAGCGACATCGGATGGCGCGTGCGACTACTTCAGTACCCAGTGGACGGACTACACCGGTGTGCCCGAAGCCGAGCTGCTCGGCTGGCAATGGATGAAGGTGCTGCATCCCGATGACCGCGAGCCGACCCGAAAATTCTGGACGGATTCGGTCGCGGGGCGCGCGCCCTACGATGTGGAGTACCGCGTCCAACGAAAGGACGGCGTTTACGGTTGGTTCAAGACGCGTGGCGTTCCGATTCGCGACGAGGAAGGTAACATAGAGAAATGGTTTGGGACCTGTACTGACATCACTGACCGCAAACAAGCCGAGGCGTCGCTGCGCGAAAGCGAATACGAGCTTCGGAAAGCACGCGATGATCTGGAGGGCAAAGTCAAAGAGCGAACGGCGGACCTCAGCCGGAGCAATGAAGCACTGCGCATAAGCCAGCAGAAGTATCGCGATCTCATCGACGCTTCGCCGGACGCGATCTACGTTGTCGATGCCGATGGCAAATGCATTTTGGCGAACCCGGCAGGCGTTGAACTGGCTGGCCGTCCGGAACACGAACTCATTGGCTCTTCAATTACAGGGTCGTACCTTCCGGAAGAGATCCATCTATTTCGTCAACGAATCGAGAACCTCAAAGCGGACGGCTCCTTGCGATTTGAGAGGAAGTTTTTGCGCGGAAACGGTGATGTCGTCCCGGTAGATGTTTCCCTGTCAACCCTCCGCGGCCAATACTTGCAGGCGATTGTCAGAGACGTTAGCCAGCGTAAGCGGCGTGAATCGCTTTTGGCTGGTGAAAACCGGGTTCTTGAGATGGTGGCGAGAGGAGATTCCCTTGCCGATATACTCGATATCTTATGTCTACTGGTGGAAGAGCTATCCCCTGGCGTCCTGGCTTCCGTCTTATTAATGGATCCCAATGGCAAGCAATTACGGCACGGCGCGGCGCCGAATTTGCCGGCTGCTTACACGAAAGCGATCGACGGAGCTTTCATCGGCCCTTCTGTGGGCTCATGCGGAACGGCCGCTTACCGCGCCGAGCAGGTAATTGTTTCCGACATTGCTACCAATCCGTTGTGGGCTGATTTTCGCGACCTGGCTTTGACGCACGAGCTACGCGCTTGCTGGTCGACACCTATTTTTTCTTCTGAAGGCAAAGTGATCGGGACGTTTGCCATGTACTATCGCAAGCCGCGCAGCCCGAGCCAGCGCGAGCAAGAAACGATCAAACACATTACTCATCTCGCCGGCGCCGCCATTCAACATAAGCTGGCAGAGGCGGCCCGAAAAGAGAGCGAAGCTTATCTGGCGGAAGCACAACGCCTGAGCCATACCGGGAGTTGGGCGTGGGCACCAGCAACGGGAGAGATCAGATATTGGTCCGAGGAAACCTATCGGGTACTCGGTTTCGATCCGGAGGCCGGCCCGCCTCGATTCGAAGCATTCTTTCAGCGCCTTTATCCCGATGACCAGGTGAGAGTCAGGGAACTCTTTGAAAGCGCCATTCGCGATAAGGAGGCCTTTGAGACTGAATACCGAATTGTTCACCCGAGCGGCGGCATCAAGGACATTCAAGCAGTCGGTCATCCTGTTTATGACGAGTGTGGTAATCTTGCGGAATTTCTGGGCACGGTCATCGATGTAACCGAAAGAAAGCGCGCGGAAGAGGCCTTGCGCGCTTCCGAGCAAGTGGCGCGCGGACAAGTTGAGGCGCTGGCACAGAGTTTGGATGTTTTGGCGACCGCGCCGGAACCCGAAAAGTTCATCGGCCAGATGCTGAGTACGATTGGCCGCCTTTTGAACTCGCAAACCGTGAGTTTGTGGTTGTTCGACGACTCGAACGACTCACTCATTTTGCGCTCCTCAACGTCGGACGGCGGAAAATTGGCCGCGCCGGATCCGGAGCATCCATTTATTAAGAACCCCTTATTCTGGAAAGAGAACGCAGTAGTTCAGGAACTGCTTTTCACGGCGGGTCCGGTGGTTTGCGATGACGTCGAGACTGATCCGCGGGTTAACGGCGAGTGGGGTGAGCACTTGAAACGAAACGGTACAAAGAGGTTTCTCGCAGTGCCGCTTTTGGTGGGTGGACAGGTCAGAGGGTTTGTTGGCATTCGCCATGTCGATCGTGCGTCTTATCGGCCGGAGGAGATCGAATTAACCCAGGCGCTTGCCCATCAAGTCATGCTCGCCATTCAACTCAATGAGTTTGCCGAGCAAGGCCGGCGCGCTGCGGTCTTCGAAGAACGAAACAGAATGGCGCGGGACATTCACGACACTCTGGCGCAAGGTTTCACCGGCGTGATCGTGCAGTTGGAAGCAGCCGAGGATGCCATCTCCTGCGGGCGCCGGAAGGAAGCGGACGACCATTTGCACCGTGTTGGTGAATTGGCTCGGCGCAGTCTGAGCGAAGCGCGCCGGTCGGTACACGCGTTGCGCCCCCAAGCCTTGCAAGAACATGATTTTTGGGACGCGCTTAAAGGCATTATCAAGAACACGACTGTTGGTACGGCGCTTCACACAAAATTTGAAGCCCAAGGCGCAGTGCCTGACCTTCCCCGCCCTTGGCAGGAAAACCTTCTGCATATAGGACAGGAAGCATTGACCAACACGCTCAAGTACGCCCATGCGCGAAACTTCGAAACACGATTAACCTACAAGGCACGGGAACTTCGCCTCGAACTTCGTGACGATGGGGACGGATTCAAAGTTAAAGATCGACATGATGGAGTGGGTCTCACCGGAATGCGCGAGCGGGTCGAGCAAATGGGCGGCGAATTGAAAATTGCGAGTTCCCGCGGCAAAGGCACGAAAGTGATTGTGGTATTGCCATGTAACGGAGAATCGATGTCATGACATCGGGAAAGGAAACTATGGAGAATTCCGGTGTCGATGCGCGACAGACCTCACAGCGGGCGAAGTCCCATTTACAGAACATTCTCGCTGCAATTCAACGTTATGGCCTTGCGGTTCTTTCCGTTTCCGTCGCGCTTGGCACGGCGCTTCTCCTGGAACGCTACAACTTCCGCGCCGAGTTCACTCCTTTCCTGCTGGCCGTCGCCGTAACCGCCTGGTACGCAGGACCTGGACCCGGGGTCGTCGCCCTGATCCTGTCCAGCGCGCTTTTTGACTACTTCTTTACGGAACCTCTTTACACACTCTATGTCACGGGTTCGGACGTTCCTCGCTTTGTCGTTTTCCTGGCGTTCCTATTACTGATCATCTGGTTCAGCGCCGTCCGGCGCCGCGTAGAGCAACACCTTCTGCAGTCCCGCGACGAACTCGAGAAGAAGTAGTGGTGCGTCGCGGCCTCAACGAAGAACTAGAAAAACGATCCGGCGAGCTTGAGGCCATTAATAAGGAACTGGAAGCATTCGCATATTCCGTATCGCACGATCTGCGCGCACCCATTCGCCATATTGCCGGCTTCACGGAGCTTCTGCAAAAGAATGCTGCTTCAGTTCTCGACGAGCGAAGCCAACGACATGCGACCATGATCCTGGAATCGGCAAAACGGATGGGCAACCTGATCGACGACCTTCTGGCTTTTTCCAGAATCGGCCGTGCTGAGGCCCACAAGACAATGGTCAGCTTGCAGCAACTCGTCCAAGAAGCTCAAAGCGAAGTGGCGCAGGAGACCGACGGGCGCAATGTCAATTGGAAGATTGGCAAATTGCCCGCCTGCTACGGAGACCGTTCCATGTTACGACTTGTACTTATTAATCTGATCTCGAATGCTGTTAAGTTCACGCGGACGCGTCCGCAAGCCGAGATCGAAATAGCATCGACGAACCACAATCCAGATCAGATAGTTGTATCGATCAAAGACAACGGTGTCGGATTCGATATGAAATATGTGAACAAACTATTCGGCGTGTTCCAACGTCTTCACGCGCCTGAGGCATTTGAAGGCACCGGTATTGGCTGGCCACTGTGCAGCGTATCGTCCATCGACATGGAGGCAGGGTCTGGGCTGAAGGTCTGGTGGATGGCGGCGCAACCTTTTACTTCTCACTTTCCAAATCACAGGGAGTTTAACTTATGAGTAACTTAGGCCGTATCTTGCTGGTTGAAGACGATCCAAAAGACGTGGAGCTGACGCTAATAGCTCTGGAGGACTACAAACTTGCCAACGAGGTCGTTGTCGCTCGTGATGGCGAGGAGGCTCTCGATTATCTTCACCGCCGGGGAAACTTCACGACGCGCTCGACTGATAACCCCGCCGTCCTGCTGCTCGACCTGAAACTACCTAAGGTCGACGGGTTGGAAGTTCTGCAGCAGATGAAATCCGATGAGAAGCTCAAGTTAATCCCAGTAGTCGTGCTCACATCTTCCCACGAAGAAAGGGACATGGTCACGAGTTATAAGCTGGGCGTGAACGCCTATGTCGTAAAGCCCGTGGATTTCCACGAGTTTGTCAACGCCGTTAAGGAACTCGGGATTTTTTGGGCCCTCGTCAACGAGCCGCCGCCGGGCAGCGTTAAAAAAACCTGAGCTGCATGAAATCGCCTTTGCGCATTCTGCAACTCGAGGATGATCCCCGGGACGCCGAGTTGGTTCAGGAAACGCTGGAGGCTGGCGGCCTTGCCTGTGAGGTAACGCGGGTTGAAACCGAGACTGATTTTGTCGCGTCACTGAAGGAGAATCAGTTTGGGTTGATTCTCGCGGATTACTCCCTTCCCTCCTTTGATGGTTTGTCGGCGTTGAAAATCGCCCGACAAAACTGGCCGGATGTTCCATTCATTTTTGTCGCTGGAACTCTGGGCGAAGAAGTCGCGATTGAAGCGCTGAAGATCGGCGCAACCGATTACGTTTCCAAGACAGGGCTCTCGCGGCTTGTGCCTTCGGTGAAACGCGCGTTGCGCGAAGGCGAGGAAAGGCGGGAACTGAGCGCGGAACGCGAACGCGGAGAAGCGTTGCTCAGCGGTGAAAAACGCGTGCTCGAGATGATTGCCACCGGCGCGGCGCTTAAAGAAATCCTGAATTGCCTTTGCCTGATTATCGAAGGGTACCGCAACGACACTCTCGCTTCTGTTTTGTTGCTGCGTCCTGACGGCATTCATCTCGATTCGGTCGCAGGGCCGAGTCTTCCCCAAGAATGGATTCGACAGATGGAAAGTCTGCCGATCGGGCCGTGCGCCGGTTCTTGCGGCACCGCGGCTTATCGCGGTTCCTCTGTCATCGTCTCAGACATCGCGACAGATCCGCTCTGGAATGTCCCGGAACATCGCGCGGCGGCATTAAGTCATGGATTGCGCGCGTCCTGGTCGAATCCAATCCTTTCCTCGGAAGGAAAAGTCCTGGGAACGTTTTGTCTTTATGCTCGTGAAAAACGGACTCCCGGCTCGCATGATCTCGGACTCATTGAGATGGCGACGCACCTTGCCCGAGTGGCGATTGAACGCGATCGCGCCGAAGAAGCGCTACGGCGGAGTGAAAGTTTTCTCGCTGATGGTCAGAGAATCAGCCACACCGGAAGCTGGGGCTGGAATCTTTCCACTGGGGAGGTCATCTGGTCGGACGAACAATCCCGGATGCTTGGCTTCGATCTCGCTAAGATTGAACCGACGCTCGAGTTGTTCTTCGAAAGGGTCCATCCAGAAGATCGAGTGCGGGTCAAACAGATCCTCGACGACGCAACGAGCCAACGGCGCGAGTACACGATGGAATATCGTGTCGTCCTTCCAGACGAATCAGTTAAGCACTTCAAATCCATCGGTCGTCCCGTCGTGAAAAAATCCGGCGAGATTAACGAATACATTGGTATCTCAATGGATATTACCGAGAGCAAGCGGGCGGCAGATGCGCTACGCGCTTCCGAGCAGGTGGCGCGCGGACAAGTGGAGGCGCTGGCGCAGAGTTTGGACGTCTTGGCGACCGCACCAGATCCGCAAAAGTTTATTGGACAGATGCTGGGTACAATTGGCCGTCTCTTGAATGCGCAAAGCGTGAGCTTGTGGTTGTTCGACGAATTGAGCGACTCACTCATTTTACGCTCCTCGACGTCGGATGGTGGGCAATTGGTCGCGCCAGATCCAGAGCATCCATTCATCAAGAACCCCTTGTTCTGGAAGGAGAACGCGGTAGTTCAAGAACAGCTCCTCACGGCCGGTCCAGTGGTTTGCGAAGACATTGAGACTGATCCGCGCATTAACAGTGAGTGGCGCAACTATTTGAAGCAGAAAGGAACCAAACGATTTCTGGCAGTTCCAATTTTGGTGGGCGGACACGTCCGGGGATTTATCGGAATCCACCATACCGACCAGGCGTCTTATCGGCCGGAGGAGATTGAATTAACCCAGGCGCTTGCCCATCAAGTGATGCTCGCCATTCAACTCAATGAGTTTGCCGAGCAAGGTCAGCGGACCGCGGTCTTCGAAGAACGAAATCGAATGGCGCGGGACATTCACGACACTCTGGCGCAAGGTTTTACGGGTGTGATCGTGCAATTGGAAGCGGCCGAGGACGCGATTTCCCGCGGCTGGCGCAAGGAAGCGGACGAACATTTGCAGCGTGTGGGCGAATTGGCCCGGCGGAGTCTGAGCGAAGCTCGCCGCTCCGTGCACGCGTTGCGCCCCCACGCCTTGCAAGAACACAATTTCTGGGACGCACTCAAAGGTATTATTAAGAACACCACTGTTGGCACCGCGCTTCACACCACATTTGAAACCCAGGGTAAAACTCCGGAGCTTCCCCGATTCTGGGAGGAGAACCTTTTGCATATTGGGCAAGAAGCTTTGACTAACACTCTCAAGTACGCGCATGCTCAGAATTTTCGAGCGCATTTAAGCTGCAATGGCGAAGGAGTTCGCCTGGAATTTCGTGACGACGGCGATGGATTCAAAGTTAAAGATCGACATGACGGTGTGGGTCTGACCGGAATGCGTGAGCGCGTCGAACAAATGGGCGGGACATTAAGTATTAAGAGTCTGCGCGGTGAGGGGACAAACATCGTTGTTGTCCTGCCTTACCAGGAGCGAATATTGATATGAAACGCAAGAAAAAGGTTGTCTCCAAATCCCCTCGCCGTACGAAGAAGGCAGCAACTGCTCAGGTGAAGAGCGTATCAAAAAAGCCTCGTATCACTGTGGTCATCGCCGACGATCACAGCGTAGTCCGCGAAGGATTGGCTTCGCTGATCAGTCGGAAGTCAGACATGATCGTGGTCGGCGAAGCGGTCAATGGGCGCGAAGCGGTCGATCTTTGGAAGCAACATCGGCCCGATGTAATTCTGCTCGACCTGCGCATGCCCGAGCTCGATGGACTCGGTGCGATCAAGGAAATTCGAGCTGGCGATGAGAAAGCACGCATTATTGTGCTGACAACATTCGACGGAGATGAAGATATCTACCGCGCCATTCAGGCCGGGGCAAAAGGATATCTCCTGAAGGACGCACCTCGCGAAGCGCTCATGGATTGCATTCGCCGGGTGCACGCCGGCGAAACCTGCGTTCCTGTGGACCTTGCGGCGAAGCTGGCGCAACGAATTAGCGGTGAAACCTTGAGCGAACGCGAAATCGATGTCCTCAAGCTAATGGCCAAGGGAAAAAGCAATAAGGAGATTGGCTCCGCCCTCTTTATTAGCGAAGGCACAGTGAAGTCCCACGTGAAAGGCATCTTCGCCAAGATGAATGTCATTAGCCGAACCGAAGCTGTCGCAAGCGCGACGCGACGCGGCTTAATTCAGTTGTAGCCGCCCGTCTCTTCTTCAATTCAGTTGAGCTGGTTTGCTTAGACTCAGCTAACTCTCGTTATCTCGAACGAGGGAGGAGCAACCCCCTCGCGAGAGGCAGTCCAAAATCCCACGCCTGTGCAGTAGCAAAGATCTGCTGGCAAAAAATACTTATGGGATGAAAACGACCGTTGATTTGCTCCCGAGGCTGGACATCAAAATTCCACCGCGGCAAAGCCAACGCCCCATCAAGTCGGAGCGCCGCCACTACAGGTTGAGCGAGGTTCGCCCCGAGCGGAAGTTGGCCGCCGCCGTTTTTTGTCAGGCGGCAAACGATCTGCAAAAGTTTCGATACGAACGGCGCTGGATGCGCCGTGCCCTCTACACCGACGCGTGCAAATGGATCGCCTCCAACGATCGCTCCTGGCCGTACTCGTTTTTGAACGTTTGCGATGCCCTGCATCTGACAGCCGACCTCGTTCGCGCCAGGCTGCTCGACGGCACGTCCCATCGTGTCAGTCTTACGAACAGCCTCTCGAGCAGTCGCCCCCGTTCGGCGGGGTTCGGCCAACCCAGGCTCGTTGGAATTGCGAGAACCAATATCAAACGCCGGAGAGATCAATATTGAATCCTAAGTCTTCAACTGTCGAAGGAATTCAATGTTGGCACTGATCAATCCTGATGGCCTTCCGGCTCTACGCATAGCAGGAACCATCTTTTTCGTTATCTTTTTGCTCGGTGGCCTTTACATCTTTCGCAATCGCCACCGGTTCTTCGATAAAGATCCAAACCATGCCCGAACCTCCACCAGAAACTCCGCACGACAGCGATACCCGCAATCATCTCTATATACTCGGGATATCCGTGGTGGCGGCGCTCGGTGGTTTTCTTTTTGGTTTCGACAGCGGCGTGATCAATGGGACCGTGGACGCCCTCAAGACAGCCTTTCATTCTTCCAGCTTTGGTTCCGGGTTCAATGTCGCGTCCATTCTGTTGGGATGCGCGGTCGGAGCATTTCTTGCCGGAACCCTTGCCGACAAATTCGGACGCCGCTCGGTCCTAATTGTCACTTCTATCTTTTTCATTTGGGGCTCATGGGGCTCGGGCATCGCGCATGGATCGCTGGAGTTTATTTTCTACCGCGTAATGGGCGGCCTTGCCGTGGGCGCGGCCAGCATTGTCTGTCCGGCTTACATTAGCGAGATCGCGCCGGCGGCGGTTCGCGGGCGTCTATCTTCATTGCAGCAACTGGCCATCGTTTTAGGCCTATTCTTTGCGTTTCTCAGTAATTATCTCTTCGCCGGCGCAGCCGGTGCGGCAGGGAATTCTTTCTGGTGGAGCTTTCAAGCGTGGCAATGGATGTTCTGGGCTGAGCTCATTCCTGCGACGATTTTTCTTCTCGGCCTCCTTTTTATTCCCGAATCACCTCGTTATCTGGTAGCCGCGGACCGGGCGGAATCCGCTCGCATCGTGCTCGCGCGGTTAGGCCATCCCGATCCAAGCAAGAAGGTCCGCGAAATTCAGGAGACATTGAGGACCGGCCACAAACCGCGCATGAGCGATCTCTACGATCCCGTCGCGAAAAGAATTCGTCCGATTCTTTGGGTAGGCATCGGTTTAGCGGCGTTTCAGCAACTTGTCGGAATCAACGTGGTTTTTTATTATGGAGAAGTCCTGTGGCGAGCGGCCGGACTCTCAGAGGGCAACGCTCTTTTGCAAAACGTGATTAGCGGCGGGGTCAACATTGGCTCGACTTTTGTCGCGATAGCGTTGGTGGACAGGTTAGGCCGCAAGCCCCTGCTGATCTTCGGTTCGATCGGCATGACGTTAACCCTCGGCGCGCTGGCCTGGATTTTTGCTTCTTCTGCCCTAGACGAGAATGGCAAGCTCGCGCTGACGGGTTCCGCCGGGCTTTCCGCCTTGATTGCTGCTAACGCCTATATCTTTTGCTTCGGTGTGTCCTGGGGCCCGGTAATGTGGGTAATGCTCGGCGAAATGTTTCAGAATCAATTTCGCGGAGCGGCCCTGTCGGTGAGCGGTTTCGTCCAGTGGATGTCGAACTTCGCAATCACGATGACATTCCCGATTCTCCTTGACTCGTTCGGTCTCGGGGGCGCCTATGGCCTTTACACGGCCTTCGCGGCCATTTCGATCCTCTTTGTTGTGAAATTTGTTCGCGAGACGAAGGGCAAGCCGCTTGAAGATATGTAGCACCCGAAAAATCAAATCCATTGAAAGCGTCACCAACAAATAGAAGTAATATGATATGAGACAAGCAAACCAACGCCTGATGGGGCGACGGGCTTGGAGAGCCCTCGCGGCGCATCACAAAAAAATCAGAGGCCTGCATCTGCGGCAATTGTTCGCCGCGGACCCCAAACGCGGTGACCGTATGACCGCCGAAGCCGTCGGACTTTTTCTGGACTACTCGAAGAACCGCATCACAAACGAAACGGTCAAACTTCTGCTGAAGCTGGCGGATGAAACTGGTTTGCGCTTGCGCATCAAAGCGATGTTCAGTGGCGAGAAGATTAACGTCACAGAAAATCGTGCCGTGCTGCACGTCGCACTGCGTGCACCCCAAGGAGCACGCATTCTGGTGGACGGAAAGAACGTCGTGCCCGGCGTTCACGCCGTGCTCGACAAGATAGAAAGATTTTCAAAACGCGTTCGCGGTGGCGCGTGGAAAGGGCATACCGGCAAGCGCATCAAGAACATCGTAAACATCGGCATCGGCGGTTCTGATCTTGGACCGGTGATGGCTTACGAAGCGCTCAAGCATTACAGCCTTCGCAGTCTCACCTTCCGTTTTGTTTCCAATGTGGACGGCATTGATTTTGTGGAAGCGACGCATGATCTCGACCCTGCGGAGACGCTCCTCATCGTTTCTTCAAAAACTTTCACAACTCTGGAGACAATGACCAATGCCCAGAGCGCGCGTGACTGGTTGCTTAAAGGACTCGGCCGCGATTCAAACGCTGTGGCGAAACATTTCGTGGCCGTCTCGACCAATGCCGAAAAAGTGTCCGCCTTCGGCATCGATACGGCAAACATGTTCGGCTTTTGGGACTGGGTCGGCGGACGTTACTCAATGGATTCAGCCATTGGTCTCTCGACGATGCTGGCCATCGGGCCGAACAACTTCCGTTCAATGCTCAAGGGGTTTCACGAGATGGACGAACATTTCCGCAAGGCACCGTTCGAGAAAAATCTGCCCGTGTTGATGGGTCTCATATCGGTGTGGAACAACAACTTCCTTGGCGCCCACACTGTGGCGGTTTTGCCTTACGAGCAGTACTTGAAACGATTCCCGGCCTACTTGCAGCAGTTGACGATGGAGAGCAACGGCAAACACGTTACGCTCGACGGGAAGAAAGTTGATTACCAAACGGGTCCCGTTTACTGGGGCGAACCTGGAACCAACGGCCAGCACTCCTTCTACCAGTTGATCCACCAGGGCACCCGGCTTATCCCGTGTGACTTCATCGCGTTCGCCCAGGCACTCACGCGATTGGGCCGGCATCACGACATTCTTATGGCGAATGTATTCGCTCAAGCCGAGGCGCTGGCTTTCGGCAAAACGCCCGAAGAAGTCAAAGCTGAAGGCACCTCAGACTGGTTGGTGCCGCATCGCGTCTTCGAAGGCAATCGTCCGTCGAACACGATTCTCGCTGAGTGTCTCACTCCAGAAACTCTCGGGAAGCTCGTTGCGCTTTACGAGCACAGCGTCTTTACGCAGGGCGTGATCTGGAACATTGATTCGTTTGATCAATGGGGCGTCGAGCTGGGCAAGGCGCTGGCGCAGCGCATCATTCCCGAACTGGAAGGCAAGGCTGTTCCCAAGCTCAAGCACGACAGTTCAACCAACAACCTGATCCGGCGTTACCGGAAAATGAAACTACAGTCATGAAAAGACTTGAATTGAGCGACGAGCAGTTGCGAACGATGAAAACCCGGCCCGGGTTTGTCGCCGCACTGGACCAAAGCGGTGGCAGTACTCCGAAGGCTCTGGCTGCTTACGGCATTCCACAGGGCTCGTGGTCAAATGACGACGAGATGTTCGCGCTTGTGCACCAGATGCGCACGCGTGTCATGACTAGCCCCGTTTTCACCGGCGACCGGATCGTCGGCGCAATTCTGTTTGAAGGTACGATGGATAGGAACGTCAACGGGAAGCCGTCGGCAGACTATTTTTGGGAAGTAAAGCGCGTTGTTCCGTTCTTGAAAGTGGACAAAGGCCTGGCGGAAGAAAAGGACGGCGTGCAGCTAATGAAACCTATCCCCAGCCTGGCCGCTTTGCTGAATAAGGCGAAAGGCAGTCGGATTTTTGGAACAAAGATGCGATCGCTCATCCACCAGGCGAATGCAGATGGAATAAGAGAGATAGTAGCTCAACAGTTTGAATTGGCTTCGCAAATTATCGCGGCCGGCTTGGTGCCGATTATCGAGCCGGAAGTTAGTATCAAGTGTCCTGATAAGGCAAAAGCAGAGGAGTTGCTCAAAGCTGGCATACTGGAAAAACTCAACAAGCTAGCCGCAGACGACCTAGTCCTTCTCAAGCTTACGTTGCCGGAAAAGGACGGCTTTTATTCAGAACTCGTCGCTCATCCGAATGTGATCAGGGTGCTCGCGCTTTCTGGCGGTTATTCGCGGGAAGAAGCTAATGATCGACTGCGTCGCAACCGCGGCATAATCGCAAGCTTTTCGCGCGCGTTGCTCGAAGGGCTCTCCGCGCGGCAATCCAATTCCGAATTTGACGCCGTGCTCGACAAAGCAATCGAGAGCATTTTCGAAGCTTCGACGGTGAAGAACACTTCCACAATGTAGCTCAACCAATGGAGAACAAGTTATGAAAGAACAGACCACAATGCATCTGGGAATGGTCGGCCTCGGCCGAATGGGCGCCCACATGGTTCGGCGACTGATCAAAGGGGGACATCGCTGCGCCGTGTTCGACTTATTTCCGAAAGCAGTCGAAGGCCTGGCCAAAGAAGGAGCTCTCGGCGCCACGTCGTTTGGAGATTTAGCAAAGCAACTGGATAAGCCGCGCACAGTTTGGCTGATGGTTCCCGCTGCGGTCGTGGACAAAACCATTACCGATCTTCTACCTTTTCTCCAACCGGGCGATACGATCATCGACGGAGGCAACTCCTATTACGTCGACGACATCCGGCGCGCAAAGGAACTCGCGGCGAGTAGTATTCACTACGTTGATGTCGGAACGAGTGGCGGCGTTTGGGGTCTTGAACGCGGTTACTGCATGATGATCGGCGGCGAAACAGATGTAGTTCAACGCATGGATCCCATTTTTACGACGTTGGCGCCGGGAATTGGCGACATCGCGCGCACTCCGGGCCGCGAGAAACTTGGTGGCACCGCCGAACAAGGCTATCTGCATTGCGGTCCCAACGGCGCTGGCCACTTCGTCAAAATGGTTCACAACAGTATCGAATACGGCATCATGGCCGCTTATGCCGAAGGTTTCGGTGTCTTGAAGGCGGCCTGCGCCGGAAAACAGCAAAACGAAGCCGACGCCGAGACGACGCCGTTGCGCGATCCCGAACATTATCAATATGAGTTCAACCTAACGGACGTCTCTGAAGTTTGGCGGCGCGGCAGTGTGATCACCTCCTGGCTCCTGGACCTGACGGCAAATGCATTGGCGGCGGATCCGAGATTGTCGCAATTCGCGGGCCGGGTCTCCGATTCCGGTGAAGGTCGCTGGACGATCAAAGCTGCGATTGACGAAGACGTGCCGGTGCCAGTGCTGACGACGGCGCTTTATGAGCGGTTCACGTCGCGCGGGGCGGCAGCTTTCCAGGACAAATTGCTTTCTGCGATGCGCTTCGGTTTCGGCGGCCATCTGGAAAAACCGGTAGCTAAAATGTCGTGAGCCAAACCCGTTCCGACGCTCTCGTCTTTTTCGGGGCCACGGGCGACCTGGCTTACAAAAAGATCTTCCCCGCGCTCCAGGCGATGCTTAAGCGCGGGAACCTTGATGTGCCCGTCATCGGCATTGCCAAGTCAGGTTGGAATCTCGATCAACTCAAAGCCCGGGCAAAAGAGAGTCTCGAGAAACACGGCGGAGTTGATTCGGTCGCCTTCGAAAAATTGAGCGGCTTGCTGCGCTACGTCGACGGCGATTATAACGACCCCGCCGCCTTCGAGGCCATCCGAAAGACACTCGGTTCGGCTAAGCAACCGGCATTCTATCTAGCAATTCCGCCAGCGCTGTTCGGCACCGTAGTGGAGCAGCTTGGAAAGTCCGGTTGTGTCACGCGCGGAGCGCGCGTCATTGTGGAGAAGCCGTTCGGGTCTGACCTCGTCAGCGCGCGACGGCTCAACGGCATTTTGCTCGGCTCGTTCGAAGAGAACAGAATCTTCCGCATCGACCATTATCTGGGAAAGAAACCCGTGCATAACATGCTGTTCTTCCGCTTCGCTAATGCGCTGCTGGAACCGTTTTGGAATCGGCACAATGTAGAGAGCGTGCAGATCACGATGGCGGAAGATTTCGGCGTGCAAGGTCGCGGCGCGTTCTACGATCAAACCGGGGCTGTCCGCGACGTGATACAAAATCATCTGTTCCAGGTTTTGGCCAACCTGACGATGGAGCCTCCGGTCCGGATCGACAGCGAATCCATTCGTGATGAGAAGGTGAAGGTGCTGAAAGCAATCCTGCCGTTAGAGGCAAAGAATCTTGTCCGCGGACAATTTCGTGGCTATCGAAACGAGCCCGGTGTGGCCGCGGAATCCAATACGGAAACATTCGCGGCTTTGCGACTGGAGATCAATTCCTGGCGTTGGCGCGGAGTTCCCATCTACATCCGGGCTGGAAAATGCCTGCCGGTGACCTGTACGGAAATCATTGTCCGGCTGCGCCAGCCTCCAACGATGTATGAAGGGTTCGATCTAAAAATGAATCACTGCCGGTTGCGAATTAGTCCGGGCGTCGCATTTGCGATCTCCATGAATAGCGTCGCCGCGGACGATGAAACAGTGAACGAACCTGTGGAAATCGCTTGGGGACACCTACCGCGTGCGGAAGAGATGGAGGCTTACGAGCGAGTGCTTGGAGATGCGATGGCCGGGGATGCCACTCTCTTCGCGCGCGAAGATTACGTGGAAGAAGCGTGGCGGATCGTCGACCCAGTGTTGCATGCCGGAACACAAGTTTTTGAATACGAGCCGAACACTTGGGGGCCAACCGAGGTGGAGAGAGTTACTCCCTTTGAAGGCTGGCAAAACCCGGTTCTGAACGGTCACGAAGCGAAATGAACGGCTCGCTGACGCCGACCGCTTATGAAGAGTTGCCACACCCATTAAACTGACCACCGGGATGGTCAATGATATCAACGAGGAGGTACAATGCACGGATCTCATTCTCTGGAAACTCCACCAGCGCCGCTCATCGGCTTCGAGCAGTTTCTTGCCGTTGACGTTCGCGTTGGCACGATCGTCGAAGCGGAACCGTTTCCCGAAGCGCGAAAACCGGCTCTTAAGTTGCTGATCGACTTTGGCCGGACGATCGGCCGGAAGAAGTCGAGTGCCCAAATCACGGCACATTACAACGCCGAAGATATTATCGGGCGGCAAATCGCAGCAGTCGTCAATTTCCCGCCTCGACAGATCGGGAAGTTTATGTCCGAGGTGCTGACGCTCGGCTTTCCTGATGAGAAAGGCGCAGTGGTCCTGTTCAGCCCCGATCGCGTTGTACCAAACGGCAGCCGTCTCTTCTAGAATCGCTGCCCGAGGACGACGCAGACGCGCTGTCTACCTCGAGGCAGGGATGATCGCGAAATCCCGCGCTTTCGCCGTAGCGGTACCGCGCACGAGCACTGTTCTATCTCCAAAGAGGGAGCGAGCGTCACCTCATAAGTGGCAATACAGAATCCCGCGGACGCGCGATGGCTGACGCCTGACCTGCCGGCATCGTGGCGTAACAAAATGCGCCAATGGAGACGCTTGTGAGTAATCAGCAGACGCAGGTTGCCGAACCAAACAGCCGAGAAGACATCGCGACACGTCCTCCTGTCCCTCCCTTCACTCGCGAGACCGCCATTCAAAAAGTTCGTCTGGCAGAAGATGGCTGGAATTCGCGTGATCCGGAAAAGGTGGCCCTCGCTTACACAATCGACTCACGCTGGAGAAATCGCGCTGAGTTTCCAAATGGACGGCAGGAAATCATCCAATTTTTGAAACGCAAGTGGGCGAAAGAGCTGGACTACCGGCTGATCAAAGAGCTCTGGGCTTACAACGGCAATCGCATTGCAGTGCGCTTCGCTTACGAATGGCACGATGACTCTGGGAATTGGTTCCGCTCATATGGCAATGAGAATTGGGAATTTGATGATCATGGTCTCATGCGGTTTCGGTACGCGTGCATTAACGATCTCCCGATTAAAGAGTCGGAGCTTAAGTATCACTGGCCGCTAGGGCGCCGTCCGGATGCGCATCCTGGATTAAGCGAACTCGGTTTATAACTGTTCAGAAAAAACAAAAGCAAACCACACAAAGGAAAAATAAATATGCGTAAAAATGGTTCGACAAAAACTGCAGAGCTTCGGCAGAGACGCGACGCTCCATTGGCAACACCGACCGATCTCACACGTTCGGCCACCAGGGACATCGCTGGCGCGATGAACGCAATTCTCGCGGACGTGTTCGCCCTTTACCTGAAAACCAAAAATTTTCACTGGCACATGAGCGGTCCGCACTTCCGCGATTACCACTTACTTCTCGACGAACACGGCGACCAGCTTTTCGCCATGACGGATCCTATCGCGGAGCGAATTCGAAAGATCGGCGGTCTTACCATCAAGTCGATCGGCCACATTTCCCGCACTCAGCGCGTGCTCGATAACGATGCCGAATATGTGGAGCCTTTGGACATGATCGCTGAGTTGGCGGATGACAACAAGACGCTGGCCGCACGTCTCCGCGAGGCGCACAACGTGTGTGACGAGCATCGTGACATCGCCACAGCGAGTCTGATCGAAGTTTGGATCGATGAAACGGAACGCCGGACATGGTTTTTATCGGAGATAAAACGCGGTCGAAATTGAACCATTAACCGACAAGGAGAATCACAATGCCTTACATCACCGTCGGAAAAGAGAATTCAGTTAACATCGACATCTACTATAAAGATTGGGGGAAAGGACAGCCCATCGTCTTCAGTCATGGCTGGCCGCTGTCGGCCGATGACTGGGACACGCAGATGCTGTTCTTCCTCAAACACGGCTATCGCGTCATCGCCCATGACCGACGAGGCCACGGCCGGTCCACCCAGACGAGCGACGGCCATGATATGGATCACTATGCCGACGACCTTGCGGCTTTGACCGCGCATCTCGATCTGAAGCACGCCGCGCACGTTGGTCATTCCACCGGCGGCGGCGAGGTGGCGCATTATCTGGGACGCCATGGCGAAAGCCGGGTGGCGAAGGCTGCGCTGATCAGTGCGGTGCCGCCGTTGATGGTGAAGACGGAAAAAAATCCCGGCGGTCTTCCGAAATCAGTGTTCGATGATTTGCAGGCGCAGCTGGCGGCGAATCGCTCGCAATTCTATCGCGACCTGCCGGCCGGGCCCTTCTATGGATTCAACCGGCCGGGCGTGAAAGCTTCGGAGGCGATCATTCAGAACTGGTGGCGACAGGGCATGATGGGCGGCGCGAAGGCGCATTACGATGGCATCGTCGCTTTCTCCCAGACCGATTTCACCGAAGACCTAAAAAAGATCGCCGTGCCGGTTCTCGTGATGCATGGCGACGACGATCAGATCGTTCCCTACGCCGACGCCGGGCCATTGTCCGCCAAGCTGCTAAAGAATGGGACGCTGAAAACCTACAAAGGTTTTCCACACGGCATGCCCACTACCCAGGCGGACACGATCAACTCCGACCTGCTTGCGTTCATCAAAAGCTGACTCGAGGAGACGATCGTTATCGGCGGCGACTTCTTTGCCAAACTTGTTTACAAGGGCGTATAACTAAGGCGCGCGATGGAGGGCGGCTCACCCGAAAGAGGTACTCGAACTCCCGACTCATTCACCGTAGCGTCAACAGTTAGATGGCGATGCCTGCCTCAGCATCAGCGGTGGCCGGCATGCTTGCACGACTGATTCATGAATCCCAACGGCATTAGGAAACCCAGGATAGTCGTTGCCGGCGGCGGATTTGCCGGCTTAAGCGCGGCGATGTATTTCGATAAAACGCTGGCCCGCCGTGCTGAAGCTGACGTGACGCTTATCAGCCGTGAGAACTTCATTCTGTTCACGCCGATGCTTCACGAAGTAGCTGCGGGAGATCTTTACCCCGGAGACATCGTGAATCCGCTTCGTCGCATTCTTCGCCATGTGAAATTTATCCAGGCCGAGCTGCAGGCAATCGATCTCTCGGCGCGGCGAGTTCGCTGTGTGGGTGGGATTGAAAGGGCCGAGTTTGATCTCGAGTTCGATCATGTGCTTCTCACTCTCGGCTCCGAAACGAACTTTTTCGATCTGCCGGGCGTCAGCGAATGGGCGGTGACGATGAAAACCATGAGTGACGCGGCGCTGCTGCGAAATCGTATGGTGGCTTTGCTAGAAGAGGCAAATTTACACAGCGAGGCTGCGGCGCGCCGACGATTACTCACTTTTGTGACGGCCGGCGGCGGTTTTGCTGGCGCCGAGACTACCGGCGCCGTCAACGATTTTGTGCGCGAGGCGGTGCGATACTACCCAGACTTGAATCCACAGTTGATCCGTGTCGTTCTCATTCACCCGGGCAAATTTTTGCTGCCCGAGCTGGGCGAGGAACTCGGGAACTACGCCGAACGCAAATTGCGCGAGCGAAAAGTCGATGTGATCAAGGGTGTGCGCGTTGCGAGCTACGATGGTTCGCTCGTCACTTTGACTGACGGCAAATCAATTCCTGCCGCAACGCTGATTTGGACCGCGGGCGTGAAACCGAGTCCCGTCATTGCACCATTACCTTGCCAGAAAGAACACGGGCGACTTATAGTAAGTGAGTACCTGGCGGTGACCGGCGTTCCTGGCTTATGGGCAGCGGGCGACTGCGCGGCGGTGCCCGTCTTAAACACCGAAGAGTTTCATCCGCCAACTGCGCAGCACGGTTTACGTGAAGGCCTCGTGGTCGCGAAGAACATTGCGGCGGTGGTTCTGGATCGGCCCTTCAAGTCCTTCACCTTTACGACACTGGGACAGTTGGCCAGCATCGGACGCCGTACCGGAGTGGCAATGGTATTTGGAGTAAAGTTTTCAGGCTTCTTCGCCTGGTGCTTTTGGCGGACCGTGTATTTGATGAAGCTCCCGCGCCTTCAGAAAAAGTTGCGGGTAATGGTCGGTTGGACGCTCGATCTGTTTTTTTCGAAAGACATCGAGCAAATGATTACATTGCGCGACGTTGAAGCGCTAAGCGATCTGGCGGGCCGAATACGCGCGCGCGCGAAACAATCAGCACAGACAGCTACGAAATCAGGGCTCGACACGTCGGCGCAAACCGCGATAACGAGATTATGAAACGGTCCGCTGTTGTCACCGCTCTCGCGGTTGGTGCGTTGTTTGTTGCCAGTTGTTCGCGGAAAGCTCCGCAAACCGGTCCGCCCGCGCCGGAAGTTTTGGTGACAACCGTTGCGCCGCGCGACGTGCCGCGCGTGCTCGAACGCGTGGCGACGCTCGACGGTTTCATCAACGCGAACATCAACGCGCAAGTGCAAGGATACATTGTGTCGCGCGATTATCAGGAAGGCAGCGTCGTCAAAAAAGGCGATCTCCTTTTTCAAATCGATCCGCGGCCATTCGAGGCTGCCTTAGCGCAAGCACATGGCACTTTGGCAAAAGACCAAGCCAACCAGGTTAAAGCTGACGCGGACAAAAAACGCGCCATCGATCTGTTTAATAAGAAAGTCATCAGCGATCAGGAGCGAGATACAGCCGTTGCCGCCGCCGACTCAACCACAGCAAATGTGGAAGCCGACGAAGCGGCGGTGAAACAGGCTGAGATCAATCTCGGCTACACGAAAATTATCGCGCCGATTGATGGCGTCACTGGATTTGCCAACAATCAAGTCGGCGATCTGGTCGGGCCAAGTACGGGACCACTTACAACCATGTCGCAGATTGATCCCATAAAAGCGATCGTCACCGCGGGCGAAGGGCCGTTTACCGATTTCGTTTCGCGCCATCCCGATGCGACGGAGCGCGAGGCGTACATAAAGAGCCTCGACTTCCAATTGATTCTCGGCAACGGCGAGTTGTATCCGAAAAAAGGAACATTCTACGCGCTCGATCGGAGCCTTGATACAAAGACTGGTTCGATTCGCTATTACGTGACGTTTCCAAATCCGGGAAATATTTTGCGGCCGGGACAGTTCGGAAAGGTGCGCTTTGTCGCCGATATGAAAAAAGGCGCGATGGTCGTTCCGCAAGAGGCCGTCAACGAGCTTCAAGGCAATTATCAAGTCGCAATTGTCGATCAAGACAGCAAAGTGAGCCTTCGCCCGGTAAAAATGGGCGAGAAGATCGATTCTCAGTGGGAAGTGACAGACGGATTGAAACCGGGCGACAAAGTGATCGTTCAAGGCTGGCAGAAAGTCCACGAGGGTTCTACGGTGACGCCGAAGGAGTGGACGCCTCCGCCAGCTCAATCCCCTACTCCGAACGCATCGGCTGGTCCGCAGAAGCCTTGATCGATCATGTCTGAGTTTTTCGTCAGGCGGCCGATCGTTGCCATCGTCATCGCCATTCTGATGACGCTCATCGGCGGCGTTTGCATTCTCGCATTGCCGATCGCGCAATATCCGCAAATCGCGCCGCCGGAAATTCAAGTGCAGACGCACTACACCGGAGCGGACGCGCTCACGATCGAGCAATCGGTCGCGGCACCGATCGAGCAGCAGATGAGCGGCGTCGACAACATGAACTACATGTACTCGATCAATGCCAATAGCGGTGACATCCGATTGATCGTGGATTTCGACGTCGCGACCGACCCGAACATTGATCATGTCCTGACGCAGATCCGAGTGTCGCAAGCGCAATCGCAGTTGCCCGCGGACGTGATCAATTACGGCCTGACGGTTAAAAAATCGACGACAGCGCCGCTGATGCTCGTCGGGCTTTATTCGCCAAAGGGGACCTACGACGGAGTCTTTCTCGCGAACTACGGCTACATTAATTTGTTCGATCAACTCACGCGCCTGCCGGGAATTGGAAATGTTCAGATTTTCGGCGCCGGCCAATATGCGATGCGTTTGTGGGTGAAGCCGGATCAACTGGCGAAGCTTGGCATCACTGTCCCCGACATCATCACGGCGGTGCAGAAACAAAACAATGTGAATCCGGCCGGCCAAGTGGGCGGGGAACCGATTCCGAGCGGGCAAAAGTTTACCTACACGGTTCGCGCGCAGGGCCGATTGGAAACGCCGGAGGAATTCGGCGAAATTGTCGTTAGGGCGAATCCAGACGGTTCGTTTGTGCGGGTGAAAGACATCGCACGAATTGATCTCGGCGCTCAGACTTACAATTTGAAGAGCCGTTTGAACGGCCAGCCTTCGGCAATTCTCGCTCTCTATCAACTGCCGGGAACCAACGCGGTTAAGGCGGCACAAGGTGTGCGTAAGTTAATGGCGGAAGCGAAGCAGCGGTTTCCGGCCGACATCGATTACGCTATCTCGCTCGATCAGACACTCGCCGTCACCGAAGGCATGCAGGAAATTGTGAAAACGCTGCTCGAAGCGCTCGCGCTCGTTGTGCTCGTCGTCTTCATCTTTTTGCAAGGCTGGCGTGCAACGCTGATTCCACTGTGCGCGGTGCCGGTTTCGTTGGTCGGCACCTTTGTGCTCTTCCCGTTGTTCGGGTTTTCCATCAACACGCTCTCACTATTCGGCCTCGTCTTGGCAATCGGTCTCGTTGTTGATGACGCGATCGTCGTTGTTGAAGCTGTAGAACGTCACATCGAAGAAGGAATGTCTTCACGCGACGCGACTCTTCAGGCCATGCGTGAAGTGTCCGCACCGGTGATCGGCATCGCGCTTGTCTTGTCGGCGGTTTTCGTTCCCACAGCGTTTCTGCCCGGCATCACCGGGAGATTGTATCAACAGTTTGCCCTAACGATTGCGATCTCGGTCATTTTCTCCGCGTTCAACGCATTATCACTTAGTCCTGCACTTGCGTCGCTGTTACTCCGCCCGCGCAAGAAATCGCGTGGGCCGCTCGCGTGGTTCTTCGACAAGTTCAATCGCGTCTTTGGCAGCGCTACCGGCGGCTACGTGAACTGGTCCCGGGCCGCGATTCGAAAGGCCGTGCTGAGCTTTGCGTTGCTCGCCGTGCTCGCGGTCGGCGCGGGTTTTTTCGGATCCAGATTACCGAGCGGCTTTTTGCCGGAAGAAGATCAGGGCTACGTTTTTCTGGCGCTGCAATTGCCCGACGCGGCTTCGCTTGAGCGTACGGACAAGGTTTGTAAAGAGATTGAAGATTTTTTGAGCAAAACACCGGGCGTGCAATATACCACCAGCGTCGTCGGCTTTAGTCTGCTGAGCCTGGTCTCGGACACCTATCACGCGTTTTTCTTTGTCACTTTCAAGCCGTGGAGCGAACGAACGAAGCCGGAGGAACAATATGACGCGATCAAGGGGCGACTGAATAAATATCTCTCCAGTTTGAGTGAAGGCATCGCGTTTGCCTTCCCGCCACCGGTGATTCCAGGCGTGGGCACTTCCGGTGGATTCCAATTCATATTGGAAGATCGCGCGGGAAAAGATGTCGGCTTTTTAGCGCAGAATATGAAGACGTTTCTCGAGGCCGCGCACAAGCGGCCCGAGCTCAGCACTCTGATTCCTACGTTCCAACCGAACGTGCCGCAGGTTTTTGTGAACGTCGACCGCGACAAAGTGATCAAGCAGGGAATCGATCTGACCTCGGTATATCAAACGCTGCAGACGTTCATGGGTGGATTTTTTGTGAACTATTTCAACCGCTTCGGCCGAACATGGCAAACTTACATTGAGGCGGAAGGCGATGTACCGCACCGATGCGAAGAATGTAGGTCAGTTTTTCGTTCGCAATTCGAACGGCGACCCCGTGCCGCTTGACGCCATCACCACGGTGAAAGACATCGCCGGCCCAGAATTCACGTTGCGGTACAATGAATATCGCTCCGCTCAAATTAACGGCGCTGCCGCGCCTGGTTATAGCTCGAATCAGGCGATGGCGGCGCTCGAAGAGGTTTTTCGACAAACCATGCCTAAAGAAATGGGCTACGATTATCTCGGCATTTCGTATCAGGAAAAGAAAGCGCAACAAGGCGTTCCGCCGACTTTGGTTTTTGGAATGTCGCTCTTGTTCGTGTTTCTGATTCTCGCTGCGCTGTATGAAAGCTGGTCATTGCCATTCAGCGTGTTGCTCGGTACACCGGTCGCGGTGTTCGGCGCTTTCCTCACGCTTTGGCTGCGTGGAATGCAAAACAACATCTACACGCAAATTGGGCTGATCATGCTAATCGGTCTCGCCGCGAAGAACGCGATCTTGATTGTCGAATTCGCCAAGGATGAATACGAAAAGGGCAAACCGCTGCTCGATGCCGCGCTGGAAGGAGCGCGTTTGCGTTTGCGTCCGATTCTCATGACTTCCTTCGCATTCATCTTCGGATGTTTGCCGCTTTGGTTTGCCAGCGGTTCTGGAGCTGTCGCCCGTCGCGTGCTCGGATCCACTGTCATCGGCGGAATGATCGCCGCCTCGGGCATCGCGATCTTTCTGATCCCAGTAACGTTTTATGTAATCGAGCGGATTTCCAATCGGCAAAAAGAAAAGACAACGGCACCGCAAGCTGATCCACCGCAGCCGCAGCCCGCGCCTGACGCCAAAGCGTAGCGCCACCAAAGGGAGAAAAAAATGATACTGCAACTCTACACGATGGTTCACGTGCTCATCAGCCTGGTCGGAATTTTTACAGGTTTGGCGGTTCTATTCGGGATGCTGGCGGGGAAACGGCTCGACGGTTGGACCAAATGGTTTCTGATAACCACAGTCCTTACGAGCGTAACTGGATTCTTCTTCCCATTCCATGGGTTCACCCCGGCCATCGCGCTTGGAATTATATCGCTGTTCGTACTCGCGATTGCGATCTTTGCGCGCTGCTCGCGCCGGCTCGCCGGCCATTGGCGCTGGATCTACGTGGTCTGTGCCGTAACCGCCCTCTATTTCAATGTCTTCGTCGCAGTAGTGCAGTCGTTCGAAAAAATTCCGGCGTTGCACGCTATGGCGCCGACCCAAACTGAGCCGCCCTTCAAGCACACCCAGCTTGTTGTCTTGGCGCTGTTTATTTTACTCGGCATTGTCGCCGTGATTCGCTTCCGTCCCGAGCCAGCTCGTGTGACTTGAACTTCGATGTCTGGGGAAGAATCAGCTTCCGGGGCGTCGAATCAGCCCGCGGCGGCGGCACCTCAGTCGAAATTGGCGGGAATTTTCGCAGGACGAAAACGCCAAGTGCGCACCGCGCTGATTGTCCTTGGGGGACTGGTGATCATTGTTGTCATCATTCCGCGGGTTTTCCACGCGTTTCGCACGGCCGTAAATTCTTATCTCGCGCAAGTCCAGCCCAACTATCTTCAGCAGACCGGCGACCCGGTGGCGGCAAAACAAATGGCCTTGCAATCTCTTGATAACCTGCGCCAGCAACAAGCATCAGCGCTCGCCTACTTCGACACCTTCCTCGTCTTCGCCGTGTTAGCAGTTGCGCTCACTTTCCTCGTTCTCCTGATGAAACGCTCCGTCGCCGAACGAGGTGCCCATGTCGCCGCGGAATAACCGTTGCCGTCCGGAAGGCCGATGTCGCTGATCAACGCATCAAATCGGCGGCTCTCGAGAAGTTTCAGCGCGCCCGGCGGAGAATCAGCCGTAGCGTTTTAAGACCGGGCTCTTAATTCGTGCTTCTTCGCTCCATTCTTTCTTCTTAATTAAGAGGCCGTGAAACCGACGCGACTGTTCATTTTGACGACGCTGGCGATGATCGCTTTCGCGAGCAACTCACTGCTCTGCCGCGCGGCGCTAAAGCAAACCAGCATCGACGCCGCTACCTTTACGTTCGTCCGCATCTTTTCCGGCGCCGCCGCGCTCTGGCTTATCATGAAGGTTCGCAACGTTCCGTGGAAAGAAGAGGGAAATTGGTGGTCCGCGCTGGCGCTCTTCGCTTATGCCGCAGCCTTTTCGTTTGCTTATAACAGTCTTTCCGCCGGAACCGGTGCATTACTTCTCTTTGGCGCCGTCCAGGCGACAATGATTTCCTGGGGGTTGGGCAAAGGCGAACGGTTACGTGGAATCCAAATTGCCGGCCTTATCGTGGCCGTGAGTGGCCTTGTCGTGCTTCTGTTCCTCGGTCTTTCCGCTCCGCCATTGAGCGGTTCGATACTAATGCTCGCAGCCGGTCTCGCTTGGGGCATTTATTCGCTCCGCGGGAAAGCAGAGAAAAATCCGGCCAGTGCCACTGCCGGTAACTTTCTGCGCGCCGTGCCGTTCGCTGTCATCGTCAGCATCATTTCAATCTCGAGGATGCACCTCGATCGCGCGGGAATCGGCTACGCCGTGCTTTCCGGAGCGATCGCTTCCGGAGTTGGTTACGTCGTCTGGTATACCGCGTTGTCGGATTCGATGCCAGTCCGGCTCGGACCAGCCAGCGCCGCCACCGTTCAACTTAGCGTGCCAGTCCTGGCCGCCACCGGCGGGATTCTCTTGCTCGGCGAACCGATTACTCTGCGCTATTTGTTCGCGTCCGTCGCAGTCTTAGGCGGAATCGCGCTTGTCGTGATGGAAAGGGATCGTCCTGCCTGATTTCTACTTTACAATTTGCCCTCGATCTTCGCGACGAGTTCACGGGAGCTGCGGCCCAACTCGATCGCGACGACAACTTCCGCCGGCTGCGGTTCCGGGCGCCGCCGCAACCGAAAGCGAATCAACTCTCAACCTTTTAACGTCTTAACCTTTCGCCCTTTTAACCTTTCTTTAATTGCCCGCACAGGGCAAAAACTCCTCGCGCACAATCTTACCGTCTTTCACGGTGTAAACGCCAACCTCCGAGAGTTGGAACCGTTTCTTCGAATTCTTGTCCGTCACGTCGGCATCGTATTGCACGACGAACCGATCGTGCGCAACGAATGGCCCACTGGCTTTAAAGCTGTGGACCTGCATGTTGTCCAGCCACCAATCGGCCTTCCCGCGCACGCCGCCGATGCCACGCGTTTCCGGCGAACTGCCGTCCATGGTGCGCGCTTCGACGCTCACGATGTCCTTGTCGTAGAGCGCGTCGAGCGCTTCGTGCCACGCTTGTTTGCGAACCAACTCCACCACTTTCTTTGCAACTTGTTCAGTATTCATATTTCCTCCGTTGTTCTTAAGATCGACAATTACTTGTCGAAGAATTTCTGCAGGCGATCCAGAACGCTGTTCCAGCCGTCATTGTGACGATCGCGCGAGTCTTCGCTTGGCAATTTCTCGTGAACTAGACGCACTTCGGTTCCGCCGTCGCGATCGGAGAATTCCACCGTGACAACGCTGTCGTGCTCTTCCCAATTCTCGTCGTCGTCCCATTTCCAGGTGAAGACAATCTTCTTTCCCGGAACAAGCTCGCGGTACTCGCCGAACACGCTCATCTCTTCGCCTTCCTGGTTCACCAGGTCCCAACGATATTTGCCACCAATCCGCGCGTCGGTGACGAAGTTGCGCGTTTCAACGTTTTCGGGTCCCCACCATTGTTTCAACTGTGCCGGATCGGTCCAAGCTTGGTAAACCCGCCTCCGCGGTGCGTTGATGAATCGTTTGATTTCGAGCGATGTTTTGTCTGGTGCTTTGGTAGTCATGATGATGCTTTCTGTTTTTGTTCAACGAATTGCCTGAGCTCCGAGTCGACAATCTGTGTCCAACCGGTCTCGAAATTCTTCCGCGCATAGGCCGGCGTTTTTGGAAACGTCTCGATTCCGGTGTGCGTCACTTTCACTCGTGTTGTCTCTCCGCTGCCGAATAACTCAAACGTTACCAAGGAATCTCCCGATTCGTCTTTGTAGCGCCAGGTATAGGCGATCTTCTTTTCCGGGACAACGTCGGTGACGCGGCAAAGATGATGGTAGCGGTTGCTTTCGTGTTCGACGACGAACTCGAACTCGAAGCCAACCTCAGGTTTAAATTCCTTAAGGTCGAAGTACCAGTGTCGCATCTGCTCCACATCAGTGAGCGCTTTCCAAACTCGCGCGACCGGCGCGTTTAATGTTCGCTCGACCACCACCGCTTCCGCCACATTATTTTTCGTAGTCATGATGTTTTGATTACTTGGCCTTCGTATCCGGCTCGATGATTCCAAACACGTTGCCGGCCGGATCTTCTACGTAGGCAAGCCAGCCGACTTTCGGGATCGCCATTTTCGGTACGCAGATTCTTCCGCCACGCTGCTCGATCTTCTTCATCGTTTGATCAAGGGACGAAACCGCGATTGTGTTTAAGGTGCCGGGGCGTTGACCTTCTCGCGGACGTGTCAGGCCGCCGTTGATCCCCGGTTCTTTATCACTGCCGGTGTCAATCAGCCAGTACTCGACCGGGCCGCCTTCGAACTTGTCGAACTTCCAGCCGAACACCTCCCGGTAAAATGGCTGCACCGCTTCCGGCTTCTCGGTGTAAATTTCAAAGTGAGTGACGCGCGGCATAAGATTCTTCCTTTCGTTTAGAATTCTCTTGAGCGGTTAGTACTGATCGTGGCGCCGGACCCAATCCATTGTTGACTCCGGATTTTCGTCGCGGCCTTTTGGCACCAGATCAAGAAAGTTGTACGCGCTAACCAGGATGTCGAGCCCGCGCGCGTAAGTCGAATAGCTGTGGAAGATGTCGCCGTTGGCATCTTTATAGAACACGCTCAGGCCAGGAAGTTCGTCGCTCATGAACTCCCCCATTCCGTAGTTGTAGTAAACTTTGCCCTTCGCCTCGTCGTCCTTCGTGAAGGACACGTGATAGTCGAAGTTGAAGTCGTTGCCGTACGATGACACCCAGTTGAAGCGCCAGCCCATGCGTTTTTTGTATGGTTCGAACTCAGACAGCGGCGCTAGCGATATAACTACCAACGTCACGTCGCGATGCGGCAGATGCCAGTTCGCGCCGTCGAAATGATCAGCCAGATAGGAGCAGCTTTTGCAACCCTCCTCCCAGCCTGGGCCGAACATGAAGTGATAGACAATCAATTGACTGCGCCCGTCGAAGAGATCGGCCAGCGTCTCTTTGCCGTCTGGTCCATCGAAAACGTACTCCTTATCGATCTTAACCCATGGCATTTTGCGTCGCGCTGCGCTCAGCGCGTCCCGCTGCCGCGTGAATTCCTTTTCTCGCGTCAGCAAATCTTTGCGCGCCACGAGCCATTCTGCTTCCGTCACGACTTCTCGATTCAATTCCATTTCCGCTAGTTTCATTTTGTCCTTCCTTTGTGCGGTTTTCTCTTTTCCTCACGTGCGTCGCCGCCCTTCGAGGAGGCCCGGGCGGCACGGAGTTGCACCAAGCCGGGTCGATCTTCATCCGTCTTGTTTGGCTCATCATGCCAGATCCACCACTCATATGTCGGAGTCTGTGGGTAGCCCTCCGGCGAGTCCTCCCACTTCTCTTGGCGCCCGAGCGCTGTGATATCGAGGTAGTTCCAAGTGTTTCCCATCTGCTCGTCGCCGCGGTTGTTGATGAAGTAGCTGCGAAACGCGCTGTCGCCGTCGTGGATGAACGCGTTCGTGCCGTGCCATTCGTCCACGCCGAAGTCTTTGTCGAAGTCGTCCGTGATGGTGTACCAGGGCATCTCCCAGCCCATCCGCGCCTTCACGCGCTCGATGTCCGTCTGCGGCGCGCGAGAGGCGAACGCGAGCGTGGTGTCGCGGGTGTTCAGATGGGCGACCTGGTCGGCCACCATTGAGCAGCCGACGCAGGCATGCTCGGGCCACCCGGACACGCCTGGTTCGAAGAAGGCTCGGTAGACGATCAACTGACGGCGGCCCTCGAACAGGTCGAGCAGGCTCGCCTTGCCCTTGGGCCCGTCGAAATCGTACTTCCTTCTCCACGGCCAGCCACGGCATCCGCCGACGCTCGGCGGCCAGCGCATCACGGGCACGGGTCAACTCCTTCTCCTTCACAAGCAGTTGCTGGCGTGCAGCCTCCCACTCCTGCGGTGACACGATTCTGGAGCGATTCATTTCGCTCCTTCCGTTTCGCGTTCCATCTCTTTTAGTTTCATTTTGTTTTCCTCTGGTTGATTTGTTTTTTTCTTTTTGCAAAACTTGGTCATGGCAAAAGCGGTGAGTCCGCCGCTCGACGTCGCGCCGGCTGCGATTAAGGCTACGTTCGTTAGGCAGACCGGACACATCGCGTTACTTTTTTCCCTTCTTGCTGGCCTGCTTGTTCGTTTTCGCCAAATACTCGGCCAGCCGATCGAGCGATCCTTCCCAGAATTTGCGATATTCTTCGACCCACTGGGCGGCCTGCTTCAGCGGCCTGGCTTCCAACTGCATCTCGTGGACGCGTCCGTAGCGGCGACGCCGGAGCAACCCCGCTTTTTCCAGTACCCGTAAATGTTTGGAGACAGCCGGCAACGACATCGAGTACGGCCTGGCCAGATCGGTGACGCACCGGTCGCCCCGGGCGAGATGCGCCAGGATGCGCCTTCGGGTGGGATCGGCCAGGGCGGCGAATGTTCGATTGAGCATTTTGGGCGAATATTTAACCATCTGGTTAAGTATCTTACCGAGGATTAAATCAAATGCAAATAAAATTTATTGCCCTTTAAGGCCGATCGAACGGCCGCCTCCGCGATCTGCTGCAGCGAGGATCAAAACTCGTGGGCTCGACGTTGAAACGCTCGAGATATTCGCCAAGCGCATCGCCCATTCTAATAAGACGCGCGAAAACGTGAAAAGCTGGTTCGATCTACTCGATCTCGACGATCACGTCACTTTCGACGGTACGGCGTAAGCGGCTTCTTGCGTTGGTTTCTCAGCACGGATCGTAGCTTCAGCCTGTTGTAACTCCGCGAGCTAATCGTCTGGATTGTAGAGCTTTGGAACGTGCAAATCGCGCTAGTTCTCGCGCTTGTTGTCCCACCGCGGAGACGCTTTGTGCATTCTTCTCAAAAATATGTCGCATATCACGAGCGCCTCTGCTACAATCGGCCTCTTCTAAATGGATACTTCACTCCTGCCACGGGTCGCAGGAACGCGCAATCGCATCATTGTTTGCTTTTCGTTGATCGCCTTTGTGGCGATCCTTGGAGGAGTATTCACCAGGCCATTCCTGCGCAAGAAGCCTTTGCCTGGCCCCTTCCGCCAAGCGGCCACAAGTCTTCAAGGCAAGGCAGCGGTTGAGTATCTCAAGGAACAGGGCGCCTACGAGCGGTTGCGCGCATCGATCGAGGCAACTGAGTATGAACTTGAACGCGCGCCCCAGCCGGGAGCAGCCCCCACTCTCGCAGCCGGTCAAAGCACGGAAGTGTATCTGGCAAGCAATCCCGCGCAGAATCTGAGCGCGCGGTTCAGTGGTGACGAAGTGCGGCTAGCGCCTTTGCGAGGTGAGGGAAAAGAAGAGCTGCAAGCCGTGTTGAAACTGCGCGGTTATGGCTACGGCAAAAAAATGCTCGCCCCAGCGCCGGCGTCCACCCGGGTCGCTGGCAACCGCGTCGAGATCAGCCGAACAACCGAAGAGGCGCCTTCTTTGCAATCCAGTGGCAAACAACTCGCCAGATCGAGCCAGGCACAAATTACAGAGTGGTATCTCAATAGTAAGGGCGGCATCGAACAGGGCTTTAGCCTGGAGGAACCGCCGACCGAGCGGCCTGCTCACGCCCAGCTGCGACTGAGGATGAGCGTGAGTGGGAATGTCAAGGTCGCGTCGGCTGATTCCGGGAGCGCAGTGGAACTAAGAGGCGCAGACGGTCAGCCCTGGCTGCGCTATGATCATTTAGTAGCAGTAGATGCCAGAGGTCGCCAGTTGCCGGCGAAGCTCGAGGTTCTTGGGCAAGAAATCTCGCTCGTGGTTGACGACGCCGATGCGACTTATCCCTTGCGCATCGATCCGACCTTCACCCAGACCCGGGAATTATCCGCCAGTGACGCTGCACAGGGCGACAGCTTTGGTAATTCAATTGCAATCAGCGGCGACACCGTGGTCGTAGGAGTCCCAGATAAGAACTCCCACACTGGGGTGGCCTACATCTTTGAGCGCAACAAGGGTGGCGTCGATAACTGGGGACAGGTGCAAAAAGTGCATGCCAGTGACGGATTAGTGAATGATGAGTTCGGTTTTTCAGTTGGGATCAGCGGCGACACGGTCGTAGTCGGAGCTAGTAACAGGAATTCCGGCGCGGCCGGCGCGGGCGCGGTCTACATTCTTGGGCGCAACCAGGGCGGCCTCGAAGCCTGGGGACTGCTAAAAGAACGGACTGCCAGTGATGCGGCGGCGAATGACGCGTTCGGTTCTGCAGTTGGAATCAGCGACGACACCGTTGTGGTCGGAGCTAGTAACAGGAACTCCGGCACGGGCGCAGCCTACATATTTGGGCGCAACCAGGGCGGAACGGCTGAAAACTGGGGACAGATCAAGGAGCTAACTGCCAGTGATGGCACATCGGGTGACGCGTTCGGTTCTGCAGTAGGAATCAGCGACGACACTGTGGTAGTCGGAGCCCCAAATGGGAACTCCGGCGCGGGCGCGGCCTACATCTTTGAGCGCAACCAGGGCGGAACGGCTGAAAGCTGGGCACAGGTCAAGGAGCTAATTGCCAGTGATGCGGTGCTGGCTGATCAGTTCGGTTTTTCAGTTGGAATCAGCGACGACACCGTCGTAGTCGGAGCTAACGCCAAGAACTCCGGCGCGGGCGCGGCTTACATATTTGGACGCAACCAGGGCGGAACCGCTGAAAACTGGGGACAGGTCAAGGAGCTAACTGCCAGTGATGCGGTGATGGGTGACGCATTCGGCTGGCTCAGCTGCGATCAGCGGCGACACGGTCGTAGTCGGAGCCCCAGACAAGAACTCCTTCACGGGAGCAGCCTACATCTTTCAGCGAAATCAGGGCGGCGCCGATAGCTGGGGACAGGTGCAAGAACTAACTGCGAGCGATGGCGCGCAGAACGACGTGCTCGGTTCTGTAGTTGCGATCAGCGATGACACCGTCGTAGTCGGAGCCCCAAACAAGACCTCCTTCACCGGAGTGGCGTATGTATTTCAAAATCAGTGCGGGCAATGGGTACAGACAAAAGAAAAAGCAGCCAATGACGGCGCACAGGGTGACGAGTTTGGTAATTCAATTGCAATCAGCGGCGACACTGTCGTAGTCGGAGCCCCAGACAAAACCTCCTCCACAGGCGCAGTCTATATCTTTGAGCGCAATCAGGGCGGCGCCGATGGCTGGGGACAGGTCAAGGAGCTGGCTGCCAGTGATGGCGCGCTGGGTGACGCGTTCGGTTCTTCCGTTGGGATCAGTGTTGACACGGTCGTGGTGGGAGCTGATTTCAAGACCTCCAAGACCGGTGCGGCCTACATCTTTGAGCGTAACCAGGGCGGAACGGCTGAAAACTGGGGACAAGTGAAAAAATTAACTGCCACTGGTGGCGCACCGAACGACGAGTTCGGCTTGTCAGCTTCGATCAGCGGCGGCACCGTAGCGATCGGGGCCCCGGGCCATCACTCCAGCGGAGGAGCGACCTACATCTTTGAGCGTAACCAGGGCGGAACGGCTGAAAACTGGGGACAAGTCCTAAGCGTAGTTGCTGGTGATCCCGCAACAGGTGACCAGTTCGGTTCTTCAGTTGGAATCAACGACGACACCCTCGTGGTCGGCGCTCCGAAGAAGAATACCAACACAGGGGCGGCCTACGTTTTTCAGCGCAACCTGAGCGGCGTCGAACTCTGGGGACAATCCAAAAAGCTGACTGCAAGTGATGCTGCGCAGAATGACCTCTTCGGTGGCTCAGTCGGGATCAGCGGAGACATCGCAGTAGTTGGAGCGCCAGACAAGAACTCCTTCACCGGAGCGGCTTACATCTTTGCACGCAACCAGGGCGGCGCCGAACTCTGGGGGCAGGTCAAGGAGCTGCTTGCTAGTGATGCGGCACAGGGTGACCAGTTCGGCTTCTCAGCTTCGATCAGGGGCGACACCGTGGTCCTTGGAGCCCTTGCCAAGAACACCTCCACCGGAGCAGCCTACATCTTTGAGCGTAATCAGGGCGGCCTCGAAAATTGGGGACAGCTGCAAAAATTGACTGCCAGCGATGCCGCGCAGAATAGCGGATTCGGTAGCTCAGCTGGGATCAGCGGCAACGGAGTGGCCATCGGATCTCAGGGCAACCCTTCCAGCACGGGCGCGGCCTACCTCTTTAATTTTACCTGCGGATCTACCCCTACACCGACTCCCACACCAACGCCGACGCCAACTCCTACTCCGACGCCAACTCCCACTCCAACGCCGACTCCGACGCCAACACCTACTCCGACGCCAACTCCCACTCCAACGCCGACTCCGACGCCAACGCCGACACCAACCCCCACTCCGACACCAACACCAACACCGACTCCCACACCAACCCCGACTCCCACACCAACCCCGACTCCGACACCAACCCCTACGCCAACACCCACGCCTACCCCGACCCCAACTCCGACACCAACCCCCACTCCGACACCAACACCAACACCAACACCCACCCCGACCCCAACTCCAACTCCCACTCCGACTCCCACTCCAACTCCGAAGCCTACGCCGACCCCTACGCCTACTCCCACTCCCACACCTACGACCGGCCCAGCAGTGATGCTTAGCCCGCCTCCGGGATCTAAGTTTAGTTCTTCAACCGTGACGTTTAACTGGAGCGCCGGTAGCGCCACTGCCTATTTCCTTTTCCTGGGCAGTTCGCCAAATGGGGCCGATATTTACAACTCGGGCGTAGTGCACGTCCTTTCGGCCACTGTAAAGAATATTCCCACTGACGGGCGCGCCATTTATGTGACACTGGGTTCCCAGGTTAGCGGTGCTTGGACTACAAAAAGCTATACCTATACGGCCTTCAATTCCTCGGGTACGCCAACGCCAACTCCTACACCGACCGCAACGCCTACTCCGACTCCAACGCCTACTCCAACACCAACGCCTACTCCAACACCAACCCCCACTCCGACTCCAACACCAACACCAACACCCACCCCGACCCCAACTCCAACTCCGAAGCCTACGCCGACCCCTACGCCTACTCCCACTCCCACACCTACGACCGGCCCAGCAGTGATGCTTAGCCCGCCTCCGGGATCTAAGTTTAGTTCTTCAACCGTGACGTTTAACTGGAGCGCCGGCAGCGCCACTGCCTATTTCCTCTTCCTTGGCAGTTCGCCGAATGGCGCCGACATTTACAACTCGGGCGTAGTGCACGGCCTCTCGGCCACTGTAAATAATATTCCTACTGATGGGCGCACGATCTATGTGTCACTGGGCTCCGAAGTCAGCGGTTCCTGGAAAGTGAACAGCTATACGTATACGGCCAAGTAACCGTGTCGAGTTTCTAGCGGCGCCGGTCAGTATTCCCGGCGGAATCCACGCTCATTGTGTTAGAAAAAGGGATCAAGCGTTCGAGATTTCGTGACGCAGCTAAAGACGGAATTAGATTCGCATGACACTCAAACCCGACGATCTTTTAGAATTCAAGATCACGCGTTATGAACGACGACAAAGGCAACATCCAGCTGAGCGCAGTAGAAGATCACGATGGGATACTGACTATTCGCGGCGGCGGGGCCCGCAGGGATTGGAACGGCATTCACTATAAACAGGGCATGTCCGCCAAAAATGTGGGCACGACCAAATTATCGGCCAACATCGCCACGATACCTCCGGGTGGCATCGCCTATGCCCACATTCATGCCGGGTTCGAGGTGATCCTTTACATCCTCGAAGGAAAAGTGCGCCACGAATTCGGTCCCGGGCTCAAGCAGGTTTTGGAGAACGAAGCCGGTGATTTCATTTGCATAAAACCTGACGTGCCTCACGAAGTCTTCAATATGAGCGACACCGAACCCGTCGTGGCCTTCGTTGCCCGCTCGTCTGCCGACGAGTGGGACAATATTATTCCGTATGATCGGAACCGGCAGCGTTAAAGATCGCCGCGTCGTCCGAAACCAGATCAACAACTCAACAACTTATCAGCCCTGTCCAGCCGTAGCCTCCCCTGTTGCGTAACTCGGCGACAAGAAAAGACCTTTAAAATCCGCTTCTTGGCTGGTCACCGGCGGTGGCAATGGCGCATGCTCGGCGGGTGCCACGTTGTCCTTGGGCCAGTATTGAACCCGCCATCGCCTATCACGACCAAGAATGGGGCGTGCCTTTGCACGACGATCGGATGCTCTTCGAGTTCCTCATCCTCGAAGGCGCACAAGCGGGCCTGAGCTGGATCACCATTCTAAAGAAACGGAAGAATTACCGGAAAGCGTTCGATGGTTTTCGCGCGGAAAAGATCGCCCGCTATGGCGTGCGCGATGTAAAGCGGTTGCTTGGCGACGCCGGGATTGTCCGGAACCGATTGAAGATTGCCGCTACAATCCAGAACGCGAAAATGTTTCTCGCGGTGCGGAAGGAGTTCGAGAGTTTCGACGCTTATCTATGGAGTTTCGTCGGCGGCAAACCAAAGCAAAACCGCTGGCGGAGCATGGCAGAGCTGCCCGCACGCACGGCGGAATCCGACGCGATGAGCCGCGATTTATTGCGGCGAGGATTCAAATTCGTGGGCTCGACGATCTGCTATGCATTGATGCAGGCGACCGGCATGGTCAACGATCACCTCATGACCTGTCCGCGACATGCGGAACTGGGCGGCGCGCCGCGGCGCAAGTCACGAAGCGCGCACAGCTGATAAACTAAGCTGCTCAATTGCCAGTCGGGGGCGGTTGCCGCGACGACACGGACTTGTCCCGTGGCGAGCGCGAACCTTCGGTCCTACGGCGTTTGAGGAACTTCCTGGACTGTAAAATCTCGATCGTTCGAGGTGTTTTGTGGATTCGCTTCGGCAGCAGCTTTCTTGGCAGCCCATCGGGCTTTCATCGTAGCGGCGAGTTGCGCACGACGTTCGGGTGAGAGATTGAGTTTTCTTTTCACAGTCTTGGCTGCGCGTCGCGTTTTCGCCGTCGCCGATTTTACCGGAGCCTTTGCTGTTACGCGGCTTTTCTTCTTTTGGGTCTGCGCCGAACCTTTAATTCTTCGGCGAGTCCCGCCCGCGCGAGCGGCCGACTTCCTTTTGATCTTACGGGCGGCTGCTGTCGCGGCCGCTTTAAGTTTCTGTTTCAGCTTGGCCAGTTTCGTTGCCCCCTTTTGCAGGCGCGATTCGAGCCGACGGATCTTTTTCCGGAGAGTTTTAAGCTTCATAATGGGATCAATAGTGCTCCGCCTGAATCACCTTGTCGATCTTTCCTCGACCTTTGATCTCAAGACATCGCCAACCCACCGATCTGCTTGCCAAAGGAAGTCGGACGCAACACTCTGCGGTCATGCACAATCCTGAGGATCGCAGCTTCATCGGACATCCGCGCGGTCTCGCCTACATCGCATTCGCGGAGGCGTGGGAACGTTTTTCCTACTACGGCATGCAATCACTGCTCGTTCTCTACATGATCAACCGGTTGTTGCATCCCGGACACATCGAGCACATTGCCGGGTTCGGCCCATTTCGGCACCTGATCGAGATCTTTCGCGGCCCTCTCTCGGTGCAGGCGCTCGCCTCGACCATCTTCGGTCTCTACACCGGTCTCGTTTATCTCACACCGATTGCCGGCGGTTTTGTCGCGGACCGCGTTCTCGGGCGCACCCGCACTATCACAATTGGCGCGCTCCTCATGGCGGCCGGGCATTTTTTGATGGCGTTCGACTTCAGCTTCCTCCTCGCGCTGACTTGTCTGCTCATCGGCGTCGGTTGTTTCAAGGGAAACCTGGCCAGCCAGGTCGGGGCGCTTTACGCAACTGGCGACAACCGGCGTGCCGACGCCTTTCAGATTTATTATTTGTTCATCAACGGCGGCGTCATCATCTCGCCGTTGATCGCCGGTACGCTCGGCGAGGTTTATGGCTGGCATTGGGGATTCGGCGCCGCCGGCGTCGGCATGTTGATCGGTCTTACGATTTATTTATTCGGCCGAAAATGGCTGCCACCCGATTCGCCGATTGTAACCAAGAGCGAGCGAGCGGCTAAACCTCGCCTGACTCGCCGCGAAAAAATGGGGATCGTCGCGCTGCTCGTGCTTTTGCCGGTGCTAACGATTGCCGTCATCGGCAATCAACAGATCTTCAATGCTTATCTCGTATGGGCCGAACGCAGCGCCGATCTCATCTTCTTCGGAAAGAAAATGCCAACGACGTGGTTGATCACCCTCGATTCAATCGTCTCGGTTAGTTTTCTTGCCGGCGCGGTCGTGTTCTGGCGGCTCTGGTCTAAAAAGTTTCCCGAGCCGGCCGAAATTACCAAGCTCGGAATCGGCAGCCTTGTTGCGGTGACCGGATTCCTCTCTCTGTCCATGGGCGCAGCGATTGCCGCCAGTTCGGGAGGAAAAGTTCCAATTGGTTGGCTCATTACTTTTCATGTCCTAAACAGCATCGGCTTTGCAAACGTGTTCCCAGTTTCGCTCGCACTTTATGCACGGGTCGCGCCCGCTGCCTTGTCCGCCACTATCATTGGTATCTATTATCTGGCCTTCTTTGCCGCCAACAATCTGGTCGGCTGGATCGGCGGGTTTCTGGAAAAAATGCCGGCCACGCAGTTTTGGTTATTGCATTCGGCGCTGTGCGGAACAGCCGGCATCATCTTCCTCATCGCCGGCCGGCTATTCGGTCATCTGCTCGCGCCGGGCGAGAGTGAGCCCGGGGCCTGATCGCGGCGGTGGCCTGTGCATCTCCAGCTGCGTCGTAAACGCCCGGAGCATGTCGCTCGCCCCGACTGCTCCATTCTCGCAAGCTCTTCCTCGACCTCTTATCCGCCCGACGACGGATTGATTCGATCGCATCCCGCGCTCTCACCCTCGCCCCTCGGGCTGTGTGATCTATGTCGCGGGTGCCCCACCCGCTCCATTCGCCGTGGAGAAACTCATCGAGCACGCGGTCGAGGTAACGCGCGCGGAAATGATTGGTTGAGATCCGGGTTTGATTTAATTGCTGACGGCCTTGCGAACTCCGGAAATTTTTCCGGATGTAAAATGCCGGCGAGAATTTCTAGGGTATCGACAATCCGCGGGCCAGGACGAGCGAAGTAAGCGCTGGCGTCAACAACGTAGATTGCGCCCGTACGGACAGCCGGAAGCGAATTGAAATTTGGAAAACGCCGGAGCAATTCGTAATCGCGCCGGGCCAGATCAACATCATAACCGCAGAGCGCTAGCACGATGACTTCCGGACGTGCGTCGAGCACATCTTGCCAATCGATTTGCCTCGATGGCTGATGTTTCCGGCCTAACGGGTCGTGCCCGCCGGCAATCTCGACCAGTTCCGGTCCCCAATGACCGGAACAAAATGGCGGATCAACCCATTCCATTAGAAAACATTGTGGCCGACGTGAAATTTTTGTAGCGCGCTCACGCACGGTTTCCACGCGCGCTGATAATTTCGCGATCAACTCATCCGCGCGTTGCGTCACGCCGCACGCGTCTGACACGCGGCGAATATCGTCGAAGATGTCCGAGAGACTGGTGGGTTCCAGATTCACCACTTGCGGCGGGCCGGGCAACGTTTCGGCCAACCGCGCGACCGTGCCGTAACCGACCGCGCAGACATCGCACAATTTTTGGGTGAGGATCACATCCGGCCGCAGCTTGCGCAAAAGCGGTTCATCGAGCGTGTAGATCGTGCCGCTCTCGCGCAACGCCCGCCGCACCCATTCGTCCACTTCCTTACTCGTTAGACCAGCGTTGTGGATCGCACAATGCGTCACCCGCGGACGCATATTCGCTTCATCTGGAAAATCGCACTCGTGCGAAACGCCCACTATGTCGTCCATCAACCCGAGCGAGGCCGCGATCTCGGTCGCAGCAGGCAAGAGCGAAACAATCCGGCTCACGAATGTTTACCCTAGTGATTTCTGGAACGATTCGCTACTGCCAGTCTGGCTCGACCGCCAGTCTGGCCCGGATCCGATTTCTGTCTCCTTGTCGCTCCGTCGGAGCTTTGTCAGGATCACGGCATGAAGCATTTTTTTCTGGCCTGTCTCTTTCCGGCACTGTTAACAGCTCAGAGCATGCAGTTGACTGAACAGCTGGGGAAGACCGTCCTGTACGAGGACATTGCTCTTTCTCCTGACGGCGCACATATGGCATGGGTGCAGTCCACCGCGGCAACAACATCAAAGCAGACTTATGTTCGTGGAACGACGGGAAGCGCGCCGGAAACGATGGTTAATATCGGAACCGTCGGCGAGAGGACGGACTCCAATCCCGCCTGGTCTCGCGATTCCAAAACGCTCGCGGTTTTTTCCACTGCCGGAGAGAAAAACCAGGCCCAGCTCTGGACGGTGAACGCTGACGGTTCCAATCCGCAAAAACTTACACATCTGAAGGGATACGCGGCCCGTCCGCGCTGGTCGCACGATGGCAAGCAGATCGCCTTCTTATATATAGAGGGCGCCGGTGGCGGCGGCCCGTTAATGGCCGCACCCGCCACGACTGGCGTAATCGACACCGCCATCCATAACCAGCGGATTGCCGTTCTCGATGTTGCCACGGGCCAGCTAAGCCAGGTTTCGCCGCCGGATCTCCATATCTACGATTACGATTGGTCCCCCGACAACAAGACGTTCGTGACAACGGCTGCTCCAGGGCCGGGCGACAACAACTGGTGGATCGCGCAGATTTACACGATCGACATTGCAAAGGGTAACGCCACAGCCATCTACAAGCCCTCGCTCCAAGTGGCGGTTCCACGCTGGTCTCCGGATGGTAAGTCGGTCGCCTTTATTGAAGGCTTGATGAGCGACGAAGGATTTCATGGTGGCGGCTTGTTCACGGTCTCTGCCAGTGGCCGTGACGCACAGAACCGCACGCGAGATCGCAAAAGCTCGGTGAGCTCACTCTTCTGGCAGACGCCGGACCGCATTCTTCTGACGGAAATAGTCGGCGGCGGAAGCGCCATCTCTGAATTGACGTTCGCGAATAACTCGGTGGGAACAATCTGGAAGGGCGCGGAGAATATTCACGCTTTCGGCAATTTCCCTAATTTTGCCATTTCCAAAGATGGCAAATTCGCCGCGGTGGCCCGTAGCAGCTATGAAGCGCCACCCGAGATCTGGGCCGGACCAACTGGTCAATGGCGCCAGTTGACCAACAACAACTCCGGTCTATCCGTGAGATGGGGCAAAGCCGAGAATCTTGAGTGGACTAACGACGGGTTCAACATTCAGGGATGGCTTCTCCCGCCCGCGCAAGTGGAGTCCGGCAAGAAATATCCCATGGTCGTTCTGATCCATGGCGGACCCTCAGGCGCAGAAATGCCGGCATGGCCGGCCAGCTTCGGAATGTGGAAGGCAATCATCGGCGCCCTCTCATCGCGAGGTTACTATGTCCTGATGCCTAATCCTCGTGGAAGCTACGGCCAGGGAGAGAATTTTACTCGCGCCAATGTGAAAGACTTTGGCGGCGGCGATCTCCGGGACGTGCTCGCTGGGGTCGACGCTGCGATCGCAAAGTATCCCATCGACCCTGCGCATCTGGGCGTGACCGGCTGGAGTTACGGCGGCTACATGACCATGTGGACTGTCACACAGACCAATCGTTTTCGCGCGGCAGTCACGGGTGCCGGCGTCGCCAATTGGCAAAGTTACTATGGCCAGAACTTGATCGACCAATGGATGATTCCGTTCTTCGGTTCATCGGTCTACGATGATCCCGCCGTTTACGAGAAGAGTTCTCCCATTCACTTCATCAAGAACGTGAAGACCCCCACCCTCGTCATTGTCGGTGAGCGGGACGCGGAATGCCCGGCTCCACAGTCCTACGAATTCTGGCACGCTTTGTGCACGCTTGGTGTACCGACACAACTCATCGTTTATCCCGGCGAAGGCCATCTCTTCCTGCAACCGGCGAACCAGACCGATCGAATGGATCGGCTAGTCGGGTGGTTCGACAAATATTTGCAAAAATAGACAGGATTCACAGGATCGAATGGATTAAATCCGTCCTCAATTCTCCGTCCTCACGCCGGCGGCTTAAGACTTTCGCATCTCGCATGGTAAGTCTCGATGAACGCCGCGATCTTTGCGTGAAAGGCGTCCTGCGCTGAATAGATAGCGCCGATCGCCTCGGCAAACTCTCGCTGTTTTAGTTCTTCTTCTACCGTCAAACTTAGTTGAGCGAGCGTCTCGATATTAGCACGGGAATGAAATTCCAAGTCCTTGAGCTTGGAGAGAACGGCCAGAGACTTTTCCAAATCGCCGGGCTGCCCTTTCGCGGATTCGGTGTTTTTCGGAGCTGGCGCCGTCTCAGAAGACGGATTCTGCGATGCATCGGCCGGCTTCTTTCCTTTTGGAGGTTTCGGCGCGGGTTTTGCCTCTTGATGATGTTTCTCCTGAATAACTTTCTTTTTGTGGGCAACGTTTCGGGGATCGGACATTTCTATTAATACACCTCTTGTCGCGCATTCGAAAGCCTGCCGATTTCATTCACGAGAATTACCACGGTCAGGTGCTTGTTATTGAGATGCCTTATGCGACTGAAGTTGTCTTGCTGCGACAGAGCTGCACCCCGGCACTGAAGAACCAGATTGCCTGACCAATCAGGATCATCGCAAAACTGTGTGGGTGTTGGCCGAGCCATCCGGCAAGTTGGCCGATAACAGTCGCTGCTCCTAATAGGCAGCCGAAAATTCCGAGTGCGCGGGCTAGCTTCCCGCTGTAGACGATGGCCGATGACCAAAGGGCAATCGCCGCCGAGGATGCAACGAGGAATACGCTCATGAATGCCTGATCCAGGAGAACGTTATGGTTGAAAGCAATTTTCCATCCTGTCGTCTTATCAGGCGCCGCGTTTACGATGGCCCGCGCCAAACCGGGTGTGACCAAACCATCTATCACGACCGCATTCATTATTGCGACGAGAGCGAATCCATATATGACCAAACCCACCGCCCCGAGCGAGTTGCTCGGACTAACGCGCCGTGACAAACCATAGGCGCCTATAAACCAAAGCGGCAAAGCAACGAGCGCCAGCGAATGCACAGTGATCATTGCCCGCACCACCGACTCAACCTGAGTGGGATCGAACAATCCGCGCTCAGTTGGATGAAAGATAAGGGTTATTACCGCAACCACCGATCCGGCGATCAGCGCCCACCCATTTACACGAACATTTTCACTCATAACGGGTCTGACTCTAGGAATGAGACATAAAACGCTCAAGACTCGCTTGCAGAAGACTCGCGAAAACCGGACAAAACGCGCCTCTATGTCCGGAAACAGCACGCTATCGCGACCGAAATTGGATCGTCGCATTCGTCGGACGCGCGACGCATTGGGCGATGCCTTGATCGCGCTCATGCACGAGAAATCGTTCGCCGAGATCAACGTGCAGGATGTGCTCGATCGCGCTCAAATCAGCCGTTCCACGTTCTACACCCATTACAGCGGCAAGAACGATTTGTTGCTGAGCGACGCCGAAGATTTCTTCGAGATGATGGCGTTTCAAATTTCGCTAAAGGGCGAGCGTTCGAATCGCGTGGCACCGGTGCGCGAGATGTTTACTCACATCGGGAAAGTGCGCGAGTTTTATGCGGCGATGGTCGCCTCAGGAAGATTGCACGACATCTTGGAGCTCGGACAGGGATATTTCGCTCGCGGCATCGAGCAGCGCCTCATCCAGTTCAAGCCCGATCTTGGGCCAAGGCAACGCGCGGCACTGGCTCACGGCTTTGCCGGCGCGTTCATATCGCTGCTGTCATGGTGGATTCATCACGGCATGTCGCCCTCACCGGAACAGATGGATGAGCTGTATCATCGCGCGATCTGGTTCGGAGTCGGCGCTCCGATTCGTTAAACGCACGAAAGACAAGCTCCCGCGGCGCGTTCAACAAACGCGTGTTCACAATATTGCGTTCCGCTGCGCTGGTCGCCTTCTGTTTGCGTCATGCAGGTTCTCGAATGGCTTCACCTGATTGCAATGCAAAAGGCACGCAATGGAGAAGATGCCGTGCTCGACATTCAAGCAAACTTCATGGGCAAAATATCAGCAGTAAAAATACTGCCGACAGCAGCAGGTGAATACAGCCCTGTAAGACATTCGTTTTGCCGCTGCCAAACGTGACTACGCTCACCCCCAGGGTGAGCAAAAGCAGTGGAAGATTACCGCCTTCAACGCCGAGCGTTACCGATCGCTTCGTGACCATTCCAATGATGAGGACGGCTGGGATAGTCAACCCGATGGAGGCGAGCACTGATCCCTGCAGAATGTTGACCGAACGTTGCAAATGATTTCGCATGGCAGCGTTAATGGCGCTTAATGCTTCCGGCGCGAGCACCAGGCCAGCAATGATCGCTCCGCCAAACGCTTGAGGCATGCCAAAGCGCTCAATCGCGTTATCCAGTGGAATGGCGAATTTCTCCGCCAGCACCACGACCGCGATTAGATACAGAAACAACATCGCGCCGTGATAGGTGGTGGACCGCATTTGCATGTGATAATGGCCGGCATCGGCCGGCGCGATTGCGCCCTGCGATTCCACAAAATACTCGCTGTGCCGTTTCGTTTGGATGAGCAGAAAAATCGCGTAAAGGCTCAACGACGTGACTACCAAAAAAATCTCCTGGACCGTCGAAAACCTTGGGCCGGATAGCGAAGTGGTGAAGTTCGGTAACACAAGACCAAGCACCGCCAGCGCCATGATGGTGTTGAGATAGGCGTTCGTGCCTTGGAGATTGTAATGTTGCTCGTGGTGCCGCAGCCCACCGAGCAGAAGAGACAATCCCACCAAGCCGTTGAGCGCGATCATGATCACGGCAAACATCATGTCTCGCGCAAGCGTTGGATTATTCGCCCCATGGAGCATCGCGGCAGAAATCATCACTACTTCGATGCTAATTGCGGAGAGCGTCAGGATGAGTGTCCCGTAGGGCTCTCCGAACTTCACCGCGAGACAGTCGGCATGCCGCACGACCGAGATTGCTGACCAGAGAACAGTGATAAACAGCCAGACGAAGACACCGGCTAGCGCGAAGGGATGCTCGACATTTTCCACCGCCGAGCTCCCGAGCGCGAGAAAGACTGCCGCGGTTCCGACCCCGATGATCAGCGGGTAATCCGAGCGAATGAACGCGGCAAAGCCCGTCGCCGGTCGTACCGCAGACTTCGCTCTTTCCGACATGGTCGCGAGCATATACAAGTGCGTTCGCGCCGCGCAACCTAATCAGACCCGGCTGATGCAGGTGATCTCAACCCTGAAGTCTCTTTTGACTTCAACACTGGGCTTTGCGCGTTGGACGTTTGCTGCTATCCGTCGTTCCGTCCTCTTGTCCCCTGACCCCTGTTCACGTTTCCCTTACAATCGCAACCAGCAAAGCTGAAGGTCGCCGCGACGTCCGAAGGCCGAATCAACAACTCAACAATGCCAGTCCGGTGCCCGTGCGGCTCGCACCTATTTGCCGATGAGAATAAAGATGCCGGCGGCCAGCGCCACAATGTAGAGCAGGAAGATGGCTGGTCCGATGTTAAGCCCAAAGCCTAAAAGGCCGTCGACGATCAGGTAAACCGCGAGCAGAATCATTCCGATGTTTTTGGTAATTTTCATGACGGCAGTTAATCACGGAGGGCACGAAGGACACAGAGGAATTACTTGAGTCAGGCCAGCGGAGATATCTAAGGAAATCACGAACCAGGAACAAATCTGCCGATGTTGTTATTCTTGGATTCCTGCTTTCCTGAGAGATTGCCACGCCTCTTCGGCGTAGAGATCGCGCTGCCAAATTTGCGCGGTCTCATCGCGTGCAAACAATCAGGCGCATGCATACGGACAGGTGTAAGTTCCGGCATGAACGCGGTCTTGAATCACGCTCCAAATCTTAGTCAGCGTCCTCCACGCAGTCCACGCGTGCGTCTCGGCGGTTACGTCACCCTCGCCCGCATTCTCGATAAAGGCCGCGCCGAAAACGCGGGCACCGCTGGCGAATACAAGTACAACAATCCAATCGACCATCATTGGTTCCGTTTCACGGGAATTACGGCCGAGGCATTGAAGGCCGAAGTCGCGACCGGAAAAGGCGATGGCGAAATGTTGACGTGGATTGAGCAGAACGCTCCGAACAAACGCACGCCATGGGAAATCCAACAGTGGAGTGCTTATCACAACGAACGCGGCCCCGATGGCGATGTGGAAACGCTTGAATTTTTCACCAACCAAGTTGGCGGCATTAGTAAAACCCGCGAGGATGTGAAAACGTGGTTCGATTATCTCGATCTCGACGATCATGTGTTCTTCGGCGGGAAAGCGTAACCGGATTTCCGCTGTGAAACGTTTCCTATCTCTTCTTTTCGTTTTCGCAGTCTGCCTTTCTGCTACGGCTGCGCAATCGACTATCTTTATCGTGCGCCACGCGGAAAAAGCGGCCAGCGCTGGGAAAGACCCAGACTTGTCGGAAGCGGGTCGCGCCCGTGCCGAAGCGCTGGCGAAAACGTTGAAGGACGCAAATGTCGTGGCGATTTACGGGACCGAGTTCAAGCGCACCCAACAGACGGCCGCGCCGTTGGCGAAAGCTCTCGGCATCAGCGTGACGAATCTTCCGGCAAAAGACCTCGCCACCCTCACGGCAAAATTGCTGACTTCGAATGGTAATATGCTCGTTGTCGGTCACGGAGATACGATTCCCGACCTGATCAGAGCGCTGGGCATCTCAGCGCCAATCAACATCGCGGAAAACGATTATGACAATCTATTTGTCGTCATTCTTGACGAAAAGCCGCGACTCATACGTTTGCATTACTGACGCGTTAGCGGAGCGCGTTTGTGTCGAAGTTCGGCGTGGATGCTGATCGCCAATTCGCGTTTTGATCCGGCGTTCCCGCGCGTAAAGTGTTCAAAATGGCGCCGGACCAACAGAGCGACGAACAGTTCTACCGCGACACGGAAAGCATCGCCTTTCCGAAGCTGGACGACCACCAGCTTTCTTTGCTTGAGCCATTGGGGAAACGACGCGCCGTGTCGCGTGGCGAGCTGGTTTTCAAGGCCGGGCAGCGCGATCTTGGCCTGACCGTCGTCTTGCGCGGCGAGATCGAAGTTTTCGAGTCGCGGGATGGCACCGAACAAATTCTCGCCACCGCGCACGAGCGCGATTTCATGGGCGACGTCGCGATGTTGCAGGGCACATCCGCCTTAGCCAATTCCCGCGTGGCTTCGCCGCAAGCGGAGATACTCGAAGTGCCCGCAGCCGAACTCCGGCGCGCGCTCGCCGAACTGCCGGGCGTGAGCGCCACCATCGTAAACGCACTCATCATGCGTCGCCGACGGCTCCGACGCGATCGGGAATTTGCCGGGTTGCGCGTTCTCGCGACGCGGGGCGCCCGCGAAGGAAATAAGCTGGATGATTTCCTCGATAAAAATCATATCCCGCATCGGCTCATCGAATTTGAAAGCGAACAGGGACAGGCGCTCAGCGAACGGCTGCACTTGACCAGTCGCGATTTGCCCGCGCTGATAACGGCAGCAGGCGCTCCCTTGCGTCGACCTTCATTGCGCGAAGTGGCACAAGTGGCCGGTCTGCTCCGTCCGCTCGCGCTCGAGAACGAAACCGAGATTATGTCGGACCTGGCAATTGTCGGCGCAGGCCCGGCCGGCCTTGCCGCAGCCGTTTACGCCGCGTCCGAAGGATTGCACACGGTCGTTTTGGAAAGTTATGCGCCGGGTGGCCAGGCCGGTTCCTCCTCTTTGATCGAAAACTTTTTTGGTTTCCCTACCGGGATTAGCGGCGGCGATCTAACCTGGCTCGCACAGCTTCAGGCGTATCGATTCGGTGCGAAATTTTCCACGCCAGCGCAAGCTCTCTCGCTTAATTACAATAACGGCTCCAACGAACACCGCGCCTGTCTCCAAATCGAAGGCTGCTCCGCCGTGCTGAGAGCGAAGAGCGTCCTGATTGCTACCGGCGCGGATTACCGGCGACTGGATGCGGACGGGCGCGAACAATTTGAAGGTATGGGCGTTTACTACGCTGCGACTGCGCTGGAAGGTCAGATTTGCCGCGGGGAAACCGTCGTCGTCGCTGGTAGCGGCAATTCGGCGGGCCAAGCCGCCATGTTCCTCTCCGACGGCGCGGCCAAGGTATTGCTCGCAATCCGCGGTGACGATCTTTCCAAAAACATGTCGAGCTATCTTGCCCGGCGGGTGGAAGCGCGAGAAAACATCGAGATTCTCTTTCACACCCAAATCCGGAAAATGTTTGGGAATAAAATGCTCGAAGAAGCCGAGCTGGAAAATACGAAGACGGGCGAGCGGCGCGTTGTTCGAACACCGGCGATTTTTTCAATGATCGGCGCCAACCCATGCACCGACTGGCTTCCGTCCGAGATCGAGCGTGACGACAAAGGATTCATCAAAACCGGATCAGTCGTAGCGAACGCGCCGGCTTGGAAAGAGAACAAGCGCGCGCCCGGCCCGCTCGAGACCAGCCTTCCCAACATTTTTGCAGCAGGCGATGTGCGGTCCGGTTCCGTAAAACGCTGTGCCGCTGCAGTGGGCGAAGGCGGCATGGCCGTCGCCGGCGTGCAAATCGCCCTCGCCGCGTCGGCCGACGTCTGACCACTGACCTTTGTTCACGTTTCTTTACGAGCGAACAAAATGCCAAAATATCTTGTTATTAGCACAAGCGGTAATCTCGACAGCAACAGCAGGCGCCTGGGGCGCGCGGCGTTCGCGCACCTGCAAAAGCAAAAAGTCGATTGCGACTGGATCGACATCCGTGAGATGGACCTACCGCTCTGCGATGCGGACAAATGTTATGGGATGCCGGGCTCCAAAAAGTTGAGCGCCGCAATCGACGCGGCGGATGGGATCCTGGTCGCGGCGCCCGTATATAATTATGATGTCGCAGCCGCGGCCAAGAACATGATCGAGCTGACGGGCAGCGTGTGGGAAGACAAGGTCGTTGGGTTTCTTTGCGCCGCCGGCGGGATAGCGAGTTACATGTCGGTGCTGGCCTACGCCAACAGCCTGATGCTCGATTTCCGTTGCGTGATTATTCCGCGGTTCGTTTTTGCCACGAGCGAGGCCTTCGATGGCGAGAACATTACCGACAAGAAAACTACCCAACGCATCGAACGAGTGGCAAACGAGTTAGTTCGCTTCACCCAAGCATTGCGAGGCTGAGCTCTTGTGCAGCCGCTTCGTGACCAATTCAATGCCAGGCGAAATTGCTGTGGCTCAGAAACCACAGCAGGGCAAGCGCACCAAGCAGGGGCAGCACGTTAAACAGAATCCCGACCGCACATAATACACGCGATCTCCCCGAAAGAAAAAGAGAAACGATCGCGAGCACCGCTCCGATGCCCCATGCCGCCAGCGACAAAGGGATATCGATAGCTGGATTACGGAATGGCCGAATAAATTCAAAGAATACAAGCAGCCCGACACAGCTGAGCAGCAGCGCGGCGACCCCCAGTTGGTTCGAGCGATACTTCATTCCATTCACCCTCTACGCGCAGCCGAGCTTGGAGCATTCGCTCCACATACACGATGTAATTCTGCGCGACGGTTAACGTCATCGCTCCTGCCTTTTTGTTCCCCATGATTGAGCGATTCTGACCGCTGACTTCTGATCTCTGACCTCCGACTTCTGTTCCGCCGTCTTCCTTGGCTCGCCGCAGCCTCGGCGAAGGCGGGATTTGGTAGCTTCTTCGCAGTTCATCTTATTTCTCGTTACCAATGCGAGCCGCCAAACATTTCTTGAGCTTCCCCCGAGCGCGGGCGAGCCGCGACATGACCGTTCCAGGCGGAATTTGCGCGATGTCGGCTATCTCCTTGTAAGAGAGACCTTCTTGGTGTCGCAGCGTCAGGATCTCACGGAATTCCGCAGGCAATTCGTCCATTGCTTCCCTAATTAGTTCCGCGTCTTCACTACGCTCCAGAATCGTCGCGGCATTCACAGACTCGTTGTCGGACGCGTGTATTTCTTCGTCAAAAGGGGTGGTGACATCGGCCACGCGGTTCTTTTTTAGCAACGTGTAGGCGGTGTTTCGGACAATCGTCAGCAACCAGGCCTTGCCGTTGGAGCCGTGGAATCCACCGAACGATTTAAACGCGCGCAGAAACGCCTCTTGGACCACATCCTGCGCATCCTGTTCGTTGCGAAGCAGCCATTTTGCTAAATTGTGCGATGCATCAAGATGAGGCAGCATCATCGCTTCAAAAGTTGTTTCCATAATTTTCCTTTTCAGGTCGCGACATCTGTCCGGCGCATCTGTTTTTTCGTGCCGGCATGAATGTGCTTCTACCTCCTAAAGCGGAAATCCCGCCTGGAACCCGCCACGATTGCGCAGTTCTTTTTAAATCGCCTCCCGCCGTGCTGTAAAAATCCCTCGATGGTGTTAGAATTTGCGGCGTCGAGTAGCCTGTATGACGACGCCCTCAGCCGCGCAACAAGAGGTCACCCAACTGCTCGGCGACTGGAGCGGCGGAGACGAGGGAGCGCTAGAGAAGTTGATCCCGCTGGTTCAACCCGAATTGCACCGGCTGGCCCACCATTACATGAGCCGGGAGCGCGCCGGCCACACTCTGCAAACCACCGCGATCCTCAACGAAGCCTACTTGGGGATGATCGATAATACGAAGCCGCTCTGGCAGAACCGGACCCACTTTGTCGCGGCGGCCGCGCGGTTGATGCGGCGCATCTTGGTTGACCATGCCCGTGAACGCCACTCGCTCAAGCGTGGCGGCGGCGCGCTGAAAGTAACCTTGGATGAAGCTGCGTTAGTGACGGAAACGCGATCGGAGGAATTGCTCGCCCTCGATGAAGCATTGGAAAAGTTGGCCGTGCAGGACCCGCGTAAGAGTCAGATTGTTGAACTGCGCTACTTCGGCGGTTTGACGGTCGAAGAGACGGCTGAATTCCTGAAACTCTCTCAGCGGACGGTGGAGCGCGAATGGAACATGGCCAAGGCCTGGCTTTACCGGGCGCTGAGCGGGGAAGAAACCTGATGGACGCTGAGCGCTGGCAAAAGGTCAACGATCTCTTCCAGTCAGCCTCCGAGCGTGCGCCCGAGGAGCGGGCCACATTTCTCGATGAGGCTTGCCATGGCGACGAAGGCTTGTGCCGCGAGGTTGAGTCTCTGCTCGCCTCTCACGAGCGGGCGGAGAATTTTATCGAATCACCGGCCTTCGAAATCGCTCCCGAGCTTCTGCCTAACGACATGGCCGGCGCATTGGTTGGAGAATTGATTGGTCATTACCGGATCGAGTCGCTTATCGGCGTCGGCGGAATGGGCGAGGTTTATCTTGCGCGGGATGAGCGACTCGGGCGCAAAGTCGCGCTCAAGCTTCTCCCAAAGCGCTTGACAGCAGACGAGACGCAGCTGAGCCGGTTCAAAACCGAGGCCCGGAGCGCCTCGGCATTAAATCATCCGAACATTCTGACGGTTTACGAGATCGGGGCGGAGGGAAACCGGCAATTCATCGCGACGGAGTTTATCGAAGGCCTGACGCTGCGCGCTTCGCTCGCGTGCGGGAGGATGAATCTGCACGCCGCGCTGGAAATTGCCGTGCAAGTGGCCTCGGCACTGGCTGCCGCGCACGAAACCGGCGTCGTGCACCGCGACATCAAACCGGAGAACATCATGCTGCGACCGGACGGATACGCGAAGGTGCTCGACTTCGGGATTGCCAAACTGACCGAGCAAAGGCCGGCATCGGACCATTATGAGCTCGGAACAACGGCGGTGCTACAAACGCGACCGGGGTTAGTGTTAGGCACGGCGCGCTACATGTCTCCGGAACAGACGCGCGGCCAGAAGGTGGACGCGCGCTCGGATATCTGGAGCCTCGGCGTGGTGCTCTACGAGATGGTTGGGGGGATCCCACCGTTCCGGGGCGAGACGCCGAGCGACTGCATCGCCTCCATCCTGAGGACGGAGGCTCCACCTTTATCGGGCGTGTTGTCGGCTGTTCCGCTCAAACTCGAATCCATTCTGCACAAGGCTCTACGCAAAAACAGGGATGAGCGTTACCAGACGATCAAGGAAATGCTCGCCGACCTCCGCAATCTCAAAGGGGAAGCGGAAAGTTCCTCGCCGCAGATCAAAGCGCGTGGCGGATCCATCGTCAGCAAAATCAAAGGTCACAAGCGCGGCGTTTTACTCACCCTGGCGGCCGCGATCTTGGCGGCCGCGGCGTTTGCCTACTCTTTTTTCTTCGTCGCTCCGGCGCCATCACCAAATGAAAAATCCATCGCCGTTCTGCCCTTCGAAAACTTGAGCGAAGATAAATCTAACGCCTACTTTGCCGACGGCATCCAGGACGAGATCCTGACGCGCTTATCCAAGATCGCCGATCTGAAGGTGATCTCGCGCACGTCAACGCAGCGTTATAAGAACACATCTCAAAGTCTTTCTGAGATTGCCAACCAACTCGGCGTCGCTAATCTCCTGGAAGGCAGCGTCCAGAAAACAAATGATCAGGTGCGCGTCAATGTGCAATTGATCCGAGCCGCGAATGATTCACATCTCTGGGCTGATACCTTTGATCGCAAACTGACCGACATCTTTTCGGTCGAGAGTGAGGTAGCCAAAGCCATCGCCGAGCAGTTGCGAGCGCACCTGACCGGTCGGGAAGAGCAAGTCATCGCTGCCAGACCGACAGACAATCCTGAAGCTTACGATGCCTACCTGCGCGGTCTGGCTTATACACTTAAGACTGGCGACACACCCGCCAACGCCCTTGGTGCACAGAAATATCTCAGAGAAGCTGTGAGATTAGACCCGAAGTTCGCCCTTAGTTGGGCGCTGCTGTCATACGTCGATGCGCTCGGCTACCTCACACTGACTCTTCAACCAACGGTCGCCCTGCATGAAGAGACACGACAGGCAGCCGAAACGGCTTTCAATCTTCAGCCCAACCTTGGTGAGGCCGCAGTGGCCAAGGGATATTACCACTACGCCTGCCTAAAAGATTACGACACCGCAGTGCGTTACTTTGAGCAAGCGCGTCGGTTCCTGCCCAATAGCAGCCAGATTCCTGAATCGCTGGCCTATGTCGAACGAAGGCGAGGCCAGTGGGACCGGAGCGAATCATACTTCAACGAAGCCGAGCGGCTCGACCCGCGCAACATTAACCTACTCACCTCGCACGCAGCATCCTCCATTGTACTGCGACACTTCCCCGAGGCGTTGCGCAAGCTTGATCAGGTTCTCGATATTACGCCGGACGACGTTGATACCCTTGCGGAAAAGGCGGCTATTGCACAAGCCGAGGGCGACCTGCCGCGTGCTTCAGTGCTTCTCGCTCCACTCCACCCGAGCGCCGAGGACACCATCGCCTTGGGAACACAAGTTTACCAAGCGATCTTGGAGCGCCGCCCTGCACAACTCATCCCTCGACTAGAGGAAATACTTGCCAACCCTGACCCAGCGTTGGGTTATTTCAATGGCGAACTGCGGTTTTGGTTAGGCTGGGCGCAAGAAGTCGCCGGCGACCATGCCGCCGCGCAGGAAAGTTGGCGACAGGCGCGCAGCGAACTGGAACCTTTCCTCAAAGAACAGCCGGAAAATCCGGCTCTGATTGGCGATCTCGCGCTGACCAATATGGGCCTTGGTGACAGAGCGGCCGCGTTGGCGCTATCGGAGCGGGCGATGGCCGTGATCTCGATCGAGAAGGACGCGTTAGGTGGTCCCACTCCGCTCGAGGTTTTCGCCCGGGTAGCGGCGCAGCTAGGAGAGCGCGACCGCGCCATCACCGCGTTACAGAAATTACTTTCGATACCGTACGCGGGCCCACAGGCTTCGAACCTCCCGCTTACTCCTGCGCTGCTCCGGCTCGATCCGATGTTCGATCCGCTCCGGAACGATCCGCGCTTCGAGAAACTCGCATCGAGCGGGCCGAAAGCCGCCGACAAATAATGCGACGCGGTGATCCCGCAAACTCCTCGCCGAGCGACGTACTCACGGTTAATTCGACATTTCGGCATCACCAATTGACGCCCGGTAGCGAGAACCCCCAGTTGCCCAGAGACCACGGCGGTCGGGGGCCAGTAGAGTCAGTCAATTGGGAAGCAAAACCTCATTACCGGAAACGACCCCCTCAATTTCCAAGCGGTGTATTCCGAGGGAAGAGCACGGCCCGTTTTGCTCCACACAACACGAACGTTAAATGTGAAGATCAGACCACGTCTTCTTCCGTCAGGACGAGAGCACTCGTTTTCGCCAAGGATAGACATCGTCGTCCTCGTTAAGGGGCGTCAGAGAAGGAGGACAGAGGTCTTGATCTTCGCTCGGCACGGGGCCCAGAGCGGCCCGGGTCTTTTTGCCGCGAAAGCGGTTCACGGGTTGTTCGAGTAACTGCCACGACACAGCCGCGACTACAAGCGTGGCAATGCCGAGTACGATCAACCGCACCGACGGTATCGTCAGCAGCCATTGCATCGGCTGTGGCAACCAGCGCTGAAAGAGCATCGCAACCAGGATGTGATAAATGTACAGTCCGTAGCTGATCCGTCCGGCAAAGACGAGCGCGGGAAGAGTCAGGAAACGGGCAATATAGCCATGAAATCCGGTCGCCGTTCGCGCTACTAACATTACGAAAGCGCCGGCTTCCAGCGGCTCCACCATTACCGAACTTAACCGCGTCGGGTCGCCGATCCGCCAGATCGCGGCCAGGGCGAGCATTGAGAAACAAATTGCCGCGATCAACCAACCGGCGCGGCTTGGCCGCAACCGTCCGCCGCACCAGCCGAGGGCCGCGCCTGCCGCAAGAGAGTCGAGGCTGCCGAAAGGCAAAACCCAGCGGGCAATCATCGGTACGGAGAAAATCACGCAACCAATTCGAAACGCGACTCCCGCCAAGGCAACGGCAATGATTATTTGCAGCATCCATCGACGCGGGAACAGCAGAATGAGCAGCGGCCAAAGCAGATAGAATTGCTCCTGCACGCAAATGGACCAAAGATGTGAGATTGCTAGCGGCCACTCGTTTTCAGAGGCAATGAGCCAATTAACCGTGCCTGTAAATACCCATGGCCAATTGTGCCGGATCGTGCCGAGACCAAGAATTAGCGCAATTGCCGCATACACCCCATACGCAGGCGAGATTCGCAGGAAGCGTCGCCAATAAAATGCGCGAATCACTCTTCCGACTGACAAACCGCCGGCCTCCATTCGTCCCCGGGCACGGCGCAACGACGCCGTGATGAAATAACCGCTCAAAACGAGAAAAAGCCGCACTCCCGTCGCGCCGAGATGAATCCAATCCGGCAACGGAAAATTGGGAACATCCGCACTGAAATGATCGACCATAACCGTCAGCACGGCGAGCGCTCGCAATCCGTCAAATTGGGGCTGATAACGATCCGCCGAATGGTCGCGCGGTGAGGCCTGCTCCGACACGACCGCGCTTGCTGCATCTGACCACCAGTAAGAGCAGAGAGCAGCAGAGAGCACCGACATTCCATTGTGAAGACCGATTCCAGGTCTCGTGGTTACAAACTTTTACTTAATTAACGTTTTTGCAGAAACCGGTCACCGCAGAGCAACTGATGCAATCCGCTCATCCAATCCTCGTTTGCCGCGCCGTAATCCCGCGACCGCGGGACGAAGGCGGCTGTCCTCTGTCCTGCGCGCTACTTGGCTTCGGCCAGGCTGTCCCGCAGTTCCCGCTTCAATGTTTCTTTCATCTCCGGAAACAGGCCTTCGTGGCAGCGAAAAATTTTGCCGGAAGGAGAGATTAGAACCATGCTTGGAAGGCCCGGGCTAGCGTATGCCTTGAACATTTCCGAATTGGAATCGAACAGTGTGGGCATGACAAAGCCTTGAGATCCCCAAAACGCCTGCACCCTTTTCAATTTTTCGCTTGTGTCCGAGCCTTGCTCGAGCGTGTTCACAGCGAAGACTCTGACCGGTAATTTTTCTCCGGCGGCCCAGTCCGCGACCGATTGCGTTTCTTTCAGCGCCTTCCAACACGGCACGCACCATGTCGCCCAAAAATCCAGGAGCACGACGGAACCGCGGAGATCTTGCAGCGCTATCTTTATCCCGTCCAAGGTTTCGAGTGCAAAATCGGGCGCGGCCGAACCTAAAGCGAGTCGCTTCGATGCTAGCTCAGTCAGATTGTTAACGACACTGCGCGAACCGGCGGTGAAAGTAATTGGCGGTTCGGCTGATGCCCGCGGCGAAAATGTGCCGTTCACGCGAACAAGAAATCCTTCCGGTGCGCCGGGCGGCTTTACTTGAAACGAAATTCTCTCGAGAAAATGAGTTTCCGGATTGATGCGCGCATTCAGCTCCCCATTGTTGGCGACAAAGTGGACTTCATCGTACGGCTTTTTGTCGTCGCTAGTGACCCGCCGATATCCGTCGATGCGCAACGGCTCGAGAAGATTGAAACGAAATGTGTCCACGCAGGCATCAAGGCTTTTCCCTTCATGCATGGCTAGTGGTGGCGGTTCGAAGAGAGAACCGGCGCCGGCTACGCTCCGCAGAATGCTGCCGAAATCGCGGTCGTAACTGGCGGACACGTATTTATCGGGCACATCGCTCTGAGTGAGATAGAACGTTTTATCCAGCGCGACCGCTTCCAGCAGAGCGTTCTTTACGAGCGAGCGACGGCCGGGACCAAATCCGTACTCCTGCGTCTTTGTCTCCTGCTCCGAACCTGGCGCGTTGACGACATATGAAAGCGTATCGCGCAACGCCTCGACGTTTTTGTAGGCCTTGGCCGACGTCTCGAGAATCTCACGCGCACGCGCAACTTCGCCTTGCGACCCGGCCTCAACTGCAATGATTGCCATCGTCGCGGTTAACACCACGACAAATATCCCCTTCATATCAATTCGACGCCGTGACACGTCGCATTGGATTCAACAATTCTTGGTCGTCGGTCGCCGCCGCTACTTCATGAAGTCCCGGACGAGCTGCGCAATCTGATCCGCTGCGGTATCGAGCGCGAAATGGCCCGCATCGAGGACGTGGATTTCGGCCTTCGGTACGTCCTTGCGGTACCGTTCCGGCTCCCCTAGGTCGAACGACAGATCATACTTACCCCAGAGGACGAGAAGCCGAGGTTGCTTCTCGCGCATCCATGCCTGCCACTTGGGATAGGCGTCGACGTTCGTGCGGTAGTCGTAGAAGAGGTCGCTTTGAATGTCGGCCTGGCCGGGCTGATTCAAAAAGTAAAACTCGTCCGTCCAGAGATCGGGGTCATAGCGTTCTACGTTGGGATCGTTCCCGCCATGACGGGTGCGCGTTGTAGCTAACGAGAGGAGATTTGTGCGAAGCGCGCTTTCGTTAGGTGCGCGATCGGCCCAAAAGGCGCGCCGCGTTTTCCAATTCGCCCCCAAACCTCCGTTGTGTGCCACGGCGTCCTGGACGATGAGAGCCTCGATCCGATCCGGATGGGCCAAGGCCATGCGAAAACCAACGGGGCCGCCGTAATCCTGCATGTAAAGCGTGTAGCGCGAGAGCCCGAGCGCTTCGGTGAAATGATTCATGATCTCGGCGTAGTGATCGAACGTGTATGCGAATTTCTTCGGGTCCGGCCAGTCGCTGTGTCCGAAGCCCGGGTAATCGGGCGCGACGAGGTGATAGCGATCGGAAAGCCGGGCGAAAAGAGGCTCAAACATCCGCGATGAAGAAGGCAGTCCGTGCAGCAGGAGAAGCGTCGGCGCTTCTTTCGGCCCGGCCTCTCGATAAAAGACGGAGAGCCCATCGATTTGTGTCGTGCGATAAAAAGTCAGGTGTTCCATGGGACGTTCCTTTCCTTTTGGTTGGGCTAACAATTGAAATAATCCGAGTATCACAGAAACCACCAACGCCATGCGGGAGATCGGCGAGAAATGCCGGGAATGGGGTCTGATCTTCACTTTCCACATTTCCTAACGACGTTGGGATCGGTTCGCCTTGGCGCCGCGTTGAAGCGTTGAATGGAGCGACGGGGATCGAGCGACATAGATTGCATAACCCGAGGGGCGAGGGTGAGAGAGTGGGAGCGAGCGAATCAATCGTAAAGCGTCACATCGGCAGAATGCGGAGTCAAAGCGCTGACGAGTGACCAGCCTTTGCATAAACTACTTTGGGGCAAGAATTGACGATTTTCTGGAAGCGCGGATCGCCGCGGAGCGGGTCCCAGAAGGGAAGCAGTTTTAGCGAACCGTAACTGGCGACGATGGATGCCCCAGGAGTTGGACCGGCCAGGGCCAATTGTTGCAAAGCCAAATCCTTCTCGCCTACCCAAGCCGCGATGATCGCGAAGTATATCTGCATCTTCTGGCCATTGATGGAATCCTTTTCTACCGGCATGAGCTCCATCGCCCGTTTTCCCTCTGTCGAGGCGACTTCCTTTTTTCCAAGGCCGGCATCAATTAATCCCAAAGCGCACAGCGCCGGTGCGTAGTCCTTTTGCTTTTCCACGAGCTGCTCCTGCTCGAGACGAGCGGCGGCGAAGGCCTCGGCGGCTTTTCCATCTTCATGCATCGCACGGGCGAGAAGGCCTTCACCGAAATGCCGGCCAAGCAAAACGGTGCCATCGCCCCAGAAGGGATTGTCACCTAGTGCCGCGAGAGCCTGCTCCGCTCCAGCCCAATCTCGCTCTGCCAACGCACGGACGAACCAATTGTCAGCCGCATGAGCGATCGATGCAGGCTGCTCTGCCCGCACTCGTTCGATAGCCTGATGCAACGGCCGAGGATCGGCTTTCCAGCACAAATCAACCAGAGCGCGCTGCATTCTCGTCTCAATGTCATCCGGTGTGATCGCCAAAGCGCGATCAAGCACAGTAGCCATGTCCGGCCAACGGTGAAGAAATTGATAGCTGAGGGCAAGCTGAGCGAGAGTAAACGGATTTCGCGGATCCAGTTCCACCGCGCGCTTCAAATCGCGCAGCCCTTCCTCATGCTCCCCTTGCCGGCGCAGAATGTAGCCGGTCAGCTCGTAAATCCGTGGATCGTTCGCTAAGCCGCGGCGCGCAATCTCCAGTTCGGCCAACGCTGCCTTGTAATCACGGAGAGCAAAATACAAGTGCGAAGCTCGGGCCAGGTGCGTTTCGGGGCGTCTGGCCGCAGGCGCGCTACGCCCTGTAGAGCGGTTTCTGCCTGAGCGAGCCGAGCGGCGGTATGAT